>JAYRGX010000006.1:0-180691 GCA_041907545.1 Bacteroides sp. | reverse complement strand
GTGTTTCTTCTAAATCCGTACAATACATAATTATTTCAAGCTTGGTAACTAAAAATAATTATTTGGACGGAAAGAGGAAGCACTCTTTTTATTTCAAACGACAAAATTTAAACAGGCTCTTAGTCATTCTGTTATATTTCACTTAAAAATAATGCCGTGTAAAATACATGTTCACTTAACAGTATTATAAATAAATGCAATGTCTCATTAAACTATAGTATTCACAGTATATAGATTTCCATAAAGTTTATATATACTTACACCAAGATAAATTTTACATTTTCTCATAGTATTAACAAACCTTCATTTATTAATGGCAAATAAGCTTTTAAATTATACTCACTAGTCTGCCTAAAAAAAATTAATAGAATCAATCAATAGTAGTAAAAGCACTACAAAGCGGCATTTCGATTCATGTTCTGTTTGTTTTCATTTTTAATTGCAGATCTCATAGTATCACAAGAACCATACATCGTATGATATTCAGCATGATTTCTCTATAACCATTGAATCCACCATACTTATAATTATATTTACATTATTAAAAAAAGAGATGCAAAGATAAGCTATATAAGAAT
Source organism: Bacteroides sp. (assembly GCA_041907545.1). Classification (GTDB taxonomy): domain Bacteria; phylum Bacteroidota; class Bacteroidia; order Bacteroidales; family Bacteroidaceae; genus Bacteroides. The sequence continues at coordinate 180,113 of JAYRGX010000006.1, read as the reverse complement.
GAAGCCAAGTCAAAAGAGAGATTATTAAATAAAATTAGAAAAGAACATTCGAAGATTCAATAAAACAACAATAAGAAAGGAAGGGGAAAAAGGCACGTAAATATGAATTTTATATACATTCAGTTCCAACACTTAGTAATTAAAAGCATCAATAAAATGAACATATATTCTTTCAATTCACTACGTAGATAATCAATTGTCTTCTGTTTATAGCGGTTAACTGATTTTACACTGATATTCAATTCTTCAGCTATTTCCGCATGAGTTTTTCCTTTGAAAAAACTTTCTATAAATACTTTGCGATAATTCTCGGGAAGCTTATCTAAAGTTTCGTACAACATACCATAAAGTTCGTCCAATGTATATACGCTGTCTGGCTCGGTTTCGTACAAAGGAGCTTTTTGCTGAACGACTTCAGTATAGTTCCATTCATATTCCTGATGCTTTAGTAAATTCAAGCAAGTGTTTTTTACACAGACTTTGATATATCCCAATGCACTATCTGAGGGGGATTGCGATAACTCATATTAAAGAGATCCATTGCTGAACCGTAGCCCTTTGGTTCCCGTACCGAAGCGCTACGGTTCGCGTAGCAAAGCTCTATGGTTTGAATACCGAAGGGCTGCGGTTTCCCTATAGATAAAGAGAAGATCGTAATCCCTCAACATTTCGGTATAAACCACTTTCCGCAATAATAGTAGATCTATATTAAGTAACCCTATTAAAAAAAACCTATGAAATAACACAGTTCAAATGAAAAACAAAAAAAGGAAGAAAGCTGCTCCAGCAGCTCCCTTCCCCATCCTTTCAATTCGTGGTTAAAAGTCTTGCAAACGCCAAGACTCGAGTCTGGCCTTAGTTCATTAATAATAAACTCAGTTAACCGTAAAGGTGTGAAAAAAAAATCATTCATTTATTGCATTCGTTCATAGATATGCTTTAAATCTAAAATCTCCCTTAGTTATGAAGATTAGCCTGGCATTACTTTTTGCTGTAGCATTACAGCTTTCTGCCGAGAATGGGTATGCCCAGAAAACCCGGGTAGCCATCTCGATGCCCAATGCAACTATTGAGCAAGTATTGAACAAGATAGAGGAAACATCCGATTACGTTTTCCTTTATAACAATAAAACAAATGTCCGTTTTAAATAGGTATTATTATAGATAGTAAAATGAAGGTGTGTCAAAAGGCAAAAAAATAGCAGAACGCCCTTGCTACAACATGCTATAACAAGGGCGTTTTTATGAAATAGGGGCTTTTGACACACCCCCATTCTCTTTTTTAAGTATCTTAAGTCATATTATATCACTTCATACTTCTTTTAAATATCCATTAAAATCGTATTATTGTGACAAATACTCTAAAGAATCATCGAGGTATCTTTTGGTTGATGATTTCTTTTATATCCTCTAAGGATAAAGATCTGCTTTGATTACCTTTAAGGATGTATTGTGAAGCTATAATTTTGCCCTTATCATCGAGAACCATAAAACATGGGATTGAATTAATGCCAAAGTCGTTTTTCACTTTATTTTGATCTTTGGGTAACCCCGATAAGCTCAGCCATTCAACCGGATCCTGCTTCAGCTTATTTGCCCAGCTTTTATAATCAGTGTCAATGCTCAAACTAACCATAGATATTCTATCCTTATACTCTTTATAAAATTCCTTAAGCAGTGGTATCTCTTGAAGGCATGGACCACACCAGCTCGCCCAAAACACAACCACACAAAGTTGCTTGCCATTCAGGCAGTCATTAAGGTTGTACCGCTTTCCATTTACATCAAAATAACTGAACTTACGGGAGACGCCATATTTATCATATTCCTCTCTTTCTTTAATATAATTCATAAGTTCTTTACCTTTTGGAGATTGCCGAAGGTTCTCACTGAATAGATTTAAGGATGTCTTAAAATCATCTACAGAAAGATAGCTGTTTTTATCAGCAGAGACAGCCTTAAATAACAATTTACTATCCCGATGTTTTTGGATGAAATTTTTTGTAATATATCCTTGTTGATCTCTACATCCAGAAATTTTACTGGTTAACTGCATGTTTACATCAGTCTCCGGAGAACCGGTAAGAACTCCTCTAATACCATCACAATAACTCTTAGGAGTTGCATTGGCTTTAATTAAAGTGTTATTTTTTAACAGACTATTCCAGGAAGAGGCTGCTTTTATTTTATCTGGAATGATTAAGAAGTGGGTTTTATCTACATAAAATGATAAGGGATCCTCCAAAATATTAGATGTATTATATTGAAATACACATTTACCATTTACAATACGTGCTGAATCAACAATATTCATCTGATAACTATATAAATTGAGTTTCCATTGATATACCAAACCATGTATGGAGTCGGGAAGAGTAATTTCTAAACGCCCATCACCAGACCCTTTTATATTATCGTAAGTACAGATATAATGGGTCACAATGTTAGGTACAAAATGTATAACAGCATGGTTATTATCTAAAATAATATTACCCATATCTGCTATATCATATGGATTTTTTACAATAATAGCTTGCGCTTTTGCGCTTTTTCCACTTTGAAAGATATTCATGCTAAGACAAGTGGGATTCTCTCGATATGTGTACTTAAATATACATTTCCCATTGCTGATTGGTATTGAATCAGTCTTTTGAACACCAATACCACCATATTCTCTGAACTCAATATAGCCTTTTATTGAATCAGGCAGATTCACTTCCACCATTCCGCCTTGCTTATTTTGTGCCATTATTAATTGGCTATGGAAAAGATTGCACAACAATATAGTGCAGACAATTATTATTCGATATGTTTTCATTACCAGTTTATAAATTTCATTAGTGATATTAAGTTATTAGCATAAAAGCTTATATAAAAGCATAAGCATTTATGAAGTAAATACTCATTATAGAAACGATGCAAGCATTTACTATACTCTTTAAAAATCTTATTAAACTGAATTTACGTGCTATTTTGTATTAGATTATTCATATTATTTCAATCAATATCGGATACAAAACTACTTACTTTTTTTTATATTTATCAACAAGATTAGGAATAAAGATAAAAACTTTTTTAAAGCCATGTGTTGATATATAAAGTGAATACACAGAAGTAATTATGTACATTTATCAGAAAGTAATCCGACAGATCCTCTATTGTGCAAAAACAGACCATGTGTTGAGCCCAAACAGATGGTCTGTTGGGTATCAACCAACTATCTGTTACAATAAAACAGACTATGTATTACTACTCAAAAAAACAATAGTCTGAAATGTAAAAGACGAGAATAAAGTGGAAATAACAAGTATTGTAATGCCGAATAACAATAGATGTAATGCCTCATTACAATAGTTATTAATGAAATATCAATAGATGTAAGCTATAATAGCGGCATTTTCATAGATAAAAAATGGGAGATATTTCGGACTTACACGCAGAGTATTTACAATTATAATGCTAAATATCAACACATTACATTGCTCAAAAAGGCATTTATTACAGGGTGCAATTAAATTTAGTTGCACCCTGCTGTTTCCCTTAATTGCACCCGTGTATCATGCTATATATTAATGCGTTAGGACCATTGGTGCAAGCAGTGCAATTAAAACAGGAAAAAAAACTCTAGGGGGAGAGTACACAAATTCAAAACAATTGCTTCCTTTGTAAAATTATGATTACGAAAATTTTTAAGGTAAAAGACAATGAAAAAGACAAAATTAATATCAGAAAATGCCAATTATACCGCAGTGAATGTTGGCAAGTTAAGTGAGCTGAATGATTATTCACTTATTCATCCTAAAACAAAGCAGGAAATTCAAGGGAAAGTTTTTCTTAAAGATCCTACCAAGGCTACAGCAACAGAGATTTCTTTCACGACCATCCCGCCGCACAGTGAGATTCCCTACTTCCATATTCATACAAAAGATGAAGAGACGTATATTATTCTCAAAGGTAGTGGATATTATCAGGTGGATGAAGATCTTTTCCCTATATCCGAAGGTAGCGTGATACGGGTTGCCCCACAAGGGGTAAGAGGACTTTGCAATACATCGGATGAACCAATGGTATACATCTGCATACAAGCCAAAGAGAACTCGTTGGAAGAATACACCACTGAAGATGGTAAACGCGTGGAATTCAAACCGAAATGGAAATAAGCCAAACTAGCCTCCGAAAAAGATTAAATCCGTCACGAAAAACTATAAATACTAAAAACAGATATGAAAAACGCCCATCGTTATATTTTGGTGTGTATAATCGGGATTTTTGCCTATATGCAACCGGCAAATGGTCAGGTTACCAATGATTTTCCTAAAGCTGTAATCAAGATGGGTGCGGCTAAAATATCGGGAAAAGTGAATGCCACGATTCCTGTCGAGAACATAAAAAGCCTCAAGCTTACAATTACGGTATACAACCCACTCACAGGAATGGCTGTTCACGAAATGACGCTAAAGCCCAATGATACATTCAGTTTTGATGTACCCCTCGAATGCAATGAAGCCATCGGGGCGCTCAGCTTACATATCAACGACGAGAATTCGGGAATACAGGTCATCGGACTGGAACAAAACAAAGATCTGGATATTAACATGACCATCAGCAGTGACAATAAAGCGAAATTTGAAACTCATGGAGGATTAAACATTACCGAAGATGAGGCAACGGGCTTCGTTAAATCAATAACAAGATTCAATACTGATTATACATGGAATGAATATCACAAAATGACTCCCGGTGAATATGCGCATTACGAATTGGAAGTCAGCCTTAAAAACAGGTTTAAAAACTCAACAGACTCTCTTGGTCTATCCAACCGCATATTCAGATATCTGAACGATTCGCATAATTTACTATATCTTCAATCGCGACTTTTCAGATACAAAGAAATGGCTGAAAGAAGTTTTAAGAGCGCCAACCCGAAGGATACCATAACGAAATATGTGGCTAAAGAACCGGATAAGTCATTTTACACGTTTCTGAAAAGCTTCAATCTAAATGATCCCCGGTATATGTATTGCTACACTTATTCCGATTTCATGAAAGCTTTTCTCAATATCAAAGCATTTCACATATCGGAGATTAGAGATACTCCGGTAAAAGAATGGATCAATAACGTAAGAAGCAATTTGCAGAATATCATAGGAGTCAATTCAACGCTTTTCTATGAGATGCTTGCTGCAAACTCGTATATATTGCAGTTGGATTACAAATATGAAGAATTGAGCAATGCCCAGATCAAAAACATCAAAAGTTTCTTCTCTACAAACAATAAGAGCATAAGAGATATATTATTGAAAAGAAACTATGAGCTGATTGAAAAGCTGGCACGTGGTAAAAATCTGAAGATCAACGAAACTCCTATGGTAGCAAACAGTAATTTGATGGATGCAATAGTGAGTAAGTACAAAGGAAAGGCTATATTGGTTGACTTTTGGGCTACTTGGTGTTCTCCCTGTCAGGATGCAATAAGAAGCATGGAGGTACTCAAAAAAGAGTTTACAGGAAAAGATTTGGTCTTTGTGTACATCACCGGAGATACATCACCTGAAGAAACATGGAGGTATCAGATAAAAGTCATAGGAGGCGAGCAATATTACTTATCAAAAGAGAAATGGAGCTTTGTAACGAAGAGTCTGGATTTCAATGCTATTCCATCTTATTTAATATATAAAAAGGACGGCAGCTTGGCCGAAAAGATTATAGGTTTTCCCGGTACGGATAAGATTCGTGAAGTATTGGAAAAAGCACTCTATTGAAATATATAATATATTATACAATTTAAATAGCCCGCTATTCAGCTTTATTAAGTTGAATACGGGCTATTTCATTTTGAACAGATTAGTTGACTAGTTATTTATTCTTTGCATTTACTGCAACGCTTCCGGCCTCAGATACCGAGTAAGCTGCAAAAAAGCCAATTCCTCCCCCCGTTATATTGGTTGAGATATTACTTAGCGGTCCGCCGAAAAACGGATTTTCACCATCTCTCTCATCCTGGCATTGGAGTAAGAAGTCATAGTACTTTTTGTCTATATTGGAGATTTTTACTTTTACACGATCACCCTCGGCGATAAAGACCATTGATTCATAATCATCTTCATCTTTGTATTTGCTCCGGTCAACATTATCGGGGAAATAGCCGATGGAGGTTCCTTTGATATATTGATTATCAAAACTCAAATCGTCAAAAACGATATATTTACTGATCTGACTGTATAGCGAATCGTTCACCTCATAGCGACACATATAGTAATTTTTACCTTCAAGCTCCTGAGCATAGATATTGAAAGAATAGAAATTACGGTTTGTTATCTGCTCACGAGTGACATTGATAGAGTCCATCTCTATTTTATCTTTTTTCATTGCAGCGATGGCTTCATAAGTATCAGGCACTCCATCATTATTGAAATCGACCACTACTTTCAGGTGGTAGGTTTCTCCAAGCTTACCCGCCATCGGAGTCTCCGTGCGATAAGTTCCGGGAGCAGAAGAAACTTCTTTCAATGTATAAACATTGCCGCTTCCTGTGGAAATCGTCACAGTAGCTCCCGATATCTTAGGATTTTTGTTCATTTCAAAATATCCGGTGGAAGCACTGACGTGCACTTCCTGATAGACCGGTTCATCGGTTATCGTACCATAAATTACAATTACCGGAGTCGTATTGTCCGTATCCAATGTAATATCCTCGGTACAGCTTGAAAGATTTAAGCCTACCAATAAAGCAAGTATCAATCCTTTTGTATAGTAAAGTATTCGGTAAGTCATTGTTTTTAAAATTTAAAATTATACGTGATAGAAGGCACTACACCAAATAAATAAGTCATTTTTGCATTCGGTATTCCGCTAGGTGTGTTTTGATCATAAGTGATGATCCACGGATTTTTCTGTCCGTAAGCATTGTACAAAGAGAAGTTCCATTCTCCACTCCATTTCTTTCCGGGTTTATGTGTCGGCACATAGTTGACGGATAAGTCGAGACGGTGATAGTCTTTTTTGCGGTACTCATTGCGTCCCGAATAGATAGGGAAATATTCGCCTCCTATTTCAAAACGTCCGGTAGGATATGATGTGGGATTTCCGGTAGCATAAACCCAAGCTGCGGATATACTCCACTTCTTCGACAATTCATAAGAGGTGGAGATATTTATGCTATGGGTTTTATCAAACGGTGACAAGTAAGTCTTGCCCTCATTAATCTCGGGTATGGTGCGTTCGGAACGGGATAACGTATAGTTAATAAAACCGGTCAGTTTACCTGTATTCTTTTTCAGCATAAACTCTATGCCGTAAGCCTTACCAGTCCCGGTTCTCACCTCTCCTTCCAACTTATCGTTAAGCAGTAGAGTGGCATGATCGGCAAAATCAATCACATGATCCATCTTCTTATAATAGATTTCGGTAGAGAACTCAAAAGCGTTATTGTTGAAGTTCTTAAAATAGCCTGCTGAAACCATATCCGCCGTCTGAGGTTTGATATTGGGACTTGCCGGAAACCACAGATCGAGCGGTGAGCCGGATGAAGAATTGTTGGCTATTTGTATAAACTGAGTGTTACGGGCATAATTGGCTTTAATGGATGAACTTTCGGACAATTTATAGACCATTCCCACCCTGGGTTCCAACCGGTAATAAGTATGATAGATCTTTCCCGATCCGTAGCGCGTAGAGTCACTTACTTCATAGTTATTATCATATTTATAGACCGTCGCACTGCCCATATTTTGGAATATAGCCAACCTTAAGCCATAACGCACCGTCAGACGCTCGTTAAGCTTATGCTCTGCAGACCAATACAAGCTGTGCTCCAACGTGTTGTTGTTAGGTATTTTAAAATCGGGATAATCGGGTTGTTTAATGAGGCCTGGATTAAAGTGATGATAGGTAGTGGTCGCCCCGTAAGAGAGCGTGAGATTTTGATTAAGGGTGTGATTCCAATCCCATCTTAATGCCAAATCGGTAATGCCTGCTTGCCATTTGATGCTGGCGTTATCCAATTCGGATTGCAACATATAGTGATAGTTTGTAGCATTAAAGCTTAGCTTCGAGATCAATCCTTCATTATAGATATGCGACCATGTAAGCGATCCCACGCGATTGCCATAAGAAAACTCGGCAACAGATGATGCACCGAATTTATCGTTTCCACTATACAGATTGAGTGAGAGCTTATCTCTATCGGATATGCGATGAGTCATTTTAGCATTCAAATCGTAAAAGTAAATAATGCTCTTATTGATAGATTTATCTGAGGAAAGCTTCAAGAATAAATCGGCATAACTACGTCTTGCTCCAATCATCCAATTAGTCTTTTCACCCAAAGAACCTTCAAGCATCAGTCGACTTGAAATCAGGCCCAATCCTCCGCTTCCTTTTATTTTATCGGTATAGCTATCTTTTAAGCCCACATCCAGAAGTGAAGACAAGCGCCCACCATACTTTATAGGTAAATCGCCTTTATAGAGCTCCACATTATCTACCACGTCATTATTGAAAACCGAGAAGAAACCAAACATGTGGGAAGCATTGTAGACCGTTGCATTATCCAACATTACAAGGTTTTGATCGGCTGATCCACCGCGCACACTATAGCCCGATCCCCCTTCGGCAGTAGGTTGCACCCCGGGAAGCAACTGAATAGCTTTAATAATATCGACTTCGCCCATCAATGCAGGCATACGCTTGATCTCACTGATGGTCAGTTTATCAACACCCATATTGGTACGGGTTACGTTTTCATCTTTCTTTTTGGCGGTAACCAGCACTTCACTCAGTTCGGTATCCGAGTGCAACAGAAAGTTGCAAGTCTGTCCATCGTCGGTATTAAACGTCTGTACACTCGTCAAATAACCAATATAAGACACCCTCAAGGTGTATGTACCTTCACCCAGCGATATGCTGAAAGCTCCGTTGTCATTCGTAGAAGCCCCGCGCCCAAGCTCTTTTACAAAGACATTGACATTGGAGAGGGGCTCACCTGTCTGTGCATCGGTAACTTTACCCTGTATCCGCACTTGAGTAGAGGATGTTTTCCGCACAGGAGCCTTCTTCAATTTCTTCTTTCCTGATATTGCAATCTGCCGACCGATGATTTTGTATGAGAAATCGGTTCCGGTAAACAAATCGTGCAATACTTGCTCTATTGGCTTATTTACGACCGATAAAGTCACTTTCTGGTTTAGATCAGCTTTAATCTCCTCGGGATACAGAATTACATATCCGCTACTCTTCTCTATCTCGCTAAGAATAGAGATGATAGGAGCGTTTTTTCTATCAACAGATAGCCTGGTTTGTTGTGCGAAAGTCGCAGTTGTCAATAGAATCAGACCGAATACAAGAGATATTATTTTATAAAAATTTGTCGTCTCTAAGAAATAAGTCTGTCGTTGTGTGAGTAAATCTTTTACCTTCATAAAATAGATAGTTTATTCTCTTACTTTTTAGTTAAATATATGTTTATCTTGTCTCCTTTTCGTTCTGTCTTTACCGGTACGGTTGCTTCAATAGATTGCAATACATTATCAATGCTATCCGATAGTAATAGCTTCCCGTTACATTTCAAATTGTCAACTCCGGCAGAAGTCTTTATTTCCACGTCGTAATAGCGTTGCAGAACTCTCAAAATATCTTGTAACGGTTCGCTCGACATTCTCAAAATACCCTTCTGCCAACAATCATACAGATCATCATCTGTCATCTGGGTAGAAACTCCTTCCTTTCCAATAATAGCCATTTGTTTGGGTACCAGCTTCACGGCTTGCTTGCCGTTCACAATCACTTTAACACTTCCTTCAAGAAGAGCCACCTCATGCTTGGAGTCATCCTTATATGCCGATACATTAAATTTCGTGCCCAATACTTCGATATTAAAATCGGGAGCCATAACCGTAAAAGGCCGTTTTTTATCCTTCGCTACTTCCAGGTAGGCTTCTCCACTCAGATGCATTTCACGTCTGCTTTTTGCAAACAGAGTCGGAAACTTCATTTCGGTATCCGGATATACCCAAACTCTTGTACCATCTTCTAAAATTAAAATGGAACGTTTTCCTTTAGGTACAACCAGCCGGTTTATCTCCTTACCTCCTTTCAGCGATGTAATCTGCTTTCCATCGCGTAGAGTTATCGACAGGAGTCCATTGGTGTGACAATGAACAATGGCATTTTGGGGTAATTGGGTCACCTCTTTATCCGTAACCAGACAAACCTGATTATTGACTAGAATTTCTTTATCCGGAGTTTTAATATCGGATGTTTTATGCCACATAAATACAGCAAGAATGACACAAGCCGCAGCTGCAGCATATAAGGTACGTGTCAATGCCCTTTGCCTTTTCCTACGAAGTATACGAATGTGAAGCTTACCAATCTCCTCCTCCCTTTCAGCATGAGAAAGATCATTCGCATTCAGACGGACTGAACGAAGTATTTCAATAGCTCTTTCCATTTCGGGAACCAATTCGGGATAAGTTTCCATCAATTCCTTCCAGAACTCATTGTCGGGTGCATCCGGATTTAATTGCCAATCGATAAAATAGTTATCTTTAGCAAAATCCGTAGCCTTATAGCCAGTATAATCTTTATTTCTCATTCCTCTGATTCTCCCTTTTGAATATATAGACGACAAGAATTAAAATCTGTTCCCATTTTCCACAGAAAAAATGAGTAAAAAGATAAGAATAGATGAAGAGGTGATAAAAAACGGACTTAAAACAAGCCTCAGCTTACCTGACTCAAGGAGATATAGAGGAGTAAGAGTGCAGGTAGATCTTCATTTCTGATTCGCGCAATAGCACGATGTACCAGTTTACGGACTGCAGGAGCTGTCATATCAAGTATTTCAGCAATATGTTCATATTCCATTTCTTCGATAAATCGTAAATATACAGCTTCACGTTGGCGATCGGTAAGAATATTCAGATAAGACTGTATTTGCCGCTCAATAGCTACGCGTTCTTCATTGGCAATAAGATGATCGAGTACTGTGGGAGTGATACAGAAATCAAAGTTTGCGATATCCACTGTATCCACCCTACTCTTCTGTAGATCCAATATCCTGTTTTTCAACGAACGGATTAAGTAGAACTTCAAATTACCGGCTTCTTCAAACGACTTTTTATTAAAGTACAATTTACAGAACACATCCTGAATTGCATCTTTCAACGTTTCCCGCTCAATACCCCATCCCATTCCATACGCCATCAGCTCGTTGGAATAACGATCATAGATAAATGCAAAAGCTTTATCATCTCCTTTAAAAAAACGCTTTAAAAGAAACTCTTCGTCGTGTAGAGATAGGGATTTCTTGTCCATTATAAAAGATTTAATGGGATAGAGGTGCAAAGATACACTTTTTCATAACACATCAAACCCATTGTATATTATCATTACTGAATATTCCCCTTCATATACCCTAAACATCTTTTTTAAAGTCGGTGCATTTAAATCATACTTCTACGACATATCTACCTTTCTCACATTTTTTTTGAGAGAAGAGAAATAAATTATATCACTAATTACAGGTTTGTATTATCAGTTAACAATAAATTATCAATCAACATTTGGTTTTGAATGATGAAATAAGAAACGGGTTGGTAAACACCCTCAAACTGGAGATAAATGATGATGATCTGGATTTTAAGCCGGGAGATTTAATTAGTATCGAGATGCAATGCATAGATAAAAAAGTTTCCATGTTTTATACAGCATTGGCTTTAATGAATGATAGTGGCCCTGGAGGCGGTACTACTCCGAATAACCCACCCAATAATATATCTAATGGAGCGTTGGGTATATTCTCCGCTCATACAGTGGAGAGTAAAAGCACTGTGATACCATGAACCGCTGCAAATAGTTTGGTCAGATGATTCTGGGAGATAACTATACACACGTCTATTCGATATATAAGGTGTAATAAGTTTATTAGTAATAAAGTTGTTACTAATGAACTTATTATATATCTTTGTTTAAATATCAATGGAATTATGGAGAATAGACCTTTTACTTTTGGAGTAGCTACATCCGGTGACAATTTTACGGATAGAAAGGCGGAGACCTCGAGGCTGCTATCTAACTTTCAGAATGGAGTAAATACCATTTTAATCTCACCACGACGTTGGGGAAAAACTTCATTGGTGCAAAAGGTATGTGGCCTGGCTGAGGCTGAAGATTTGAAGATTGTATATTTAGATATATTTTCATGCCGTAGCGATGGCGATTTTTACAATGCTTTCGCGACTGCCGTACTCAAGAAAACATCTTCAAAGTGGGATGAGTGGGTGGAGAACGCCAAACTGTTCCTTTCCCGTATCAGTCCCAAAATTTCATTAGGTCCCGATCCTACCTCTGATTTTTCGATATCTCTTGAACTTAATCCGAAAAGCGAGGATATTAATGAGATTCTCCAACTGCCTGAAAAAATTGCGCGAAAGAAGGGATGTAATATTGTGGTCTGTATTGATGAGTTTCAGCAGATAGCCGAATTTAAAGATTCAAAAACTTTTCAGAAGCGTTTACGCACGGTGTGGCAATTACAAAAATCTGTTTCTTATTGTCTGTTTGGGAGCAAGAAGCATCTGATGAATGAACTCTTTGAGAGAAGAAGCTTGCCGTTCTATAAATTTGGTGATTCCATTTATTTATCTAAAATCAGCACTTCCGATTGGGTGGAATATATATGCGGGCGTTTCCGGTCGACAGGTAAACAAATATCGCAGGAACTGGCAGAGAAAATCTGCTTGACGGTAGATAATCACTCCTCGTATGTACAACAGTTGGCTTGGCTCGTGTGGATTCATGCACAGGAAATAGCTACAGAGCAGGATTTTAAAGATGCTTGTCAGGATATCCTTGATCAGAATACTCCTTTGTTTGAGAAGCAAACGGAGAGCCTTACCACGTATCAGATGAATTTTATGCATGCTTTAGTAGATGGCATACATAAGGAGTTTACAACACAGGAAGTGTTGCAGAAGTATCAACTAGGCTCATCGGCCAATGTTAGCATTGTGAAGCGCGCTTTGATTAAAAAAGAACTGATAGAGACCGAAAAGCGGGAAACAATTATTCCAGACCCATTACTTGAGATATGGTTGAGAAGAGAGTTTATGAATAAGTAATCTGAAAAGCAGTTCTTAATCTGCACGTATGCCAAGTGTGTCCACTCATTCTTATAAATTAGGGCTTGTTGACATTGTATATTTTCATCACTCTATATGCCTTATGATATAAAAACGACTATATTTGCAGCCTCTAACGAATAAATGATCCAATGAAAGTATCTAAGTAAAGACAACACGTTTCGGTAAACATCAACCTTTTACATGCTTCTTTCATTATGCTAAGCGTCACTAATTGTAGATGTTTAGCCCTTACTGTGTCGTCCCTCCCCATTCCCAGAACAATTTTGCACTATTTTTCATTCTACAAGTGCAGCAGTATTTATCAATAAAGAACACAGTATTTTTATGAGTATTATAATCAGAAACCTGACTTATGCCCATCCTGATAAGGAATTGCTATTCAGCAATCTCTCACTCAGTATTAATCCGGGTGAGAAAATAGCATTGACCGGTAAGAACGGTTGCGGAAAATCCACTTTAATGCGTATTCTTGCCGGTGAATTGTCACCCTCATCGGGTACGGCAACTTTGGCACATCCCTTTTACTATATTCCACAGCATTTTGGTCAGTACGACTCTTTCTCAGTAGCACAAGTCATGAAGATAGACGAACGCATCGAGGCGCTAAACGCCATACTAAGCGGCGACACTTCCGAAAAGAATTTTACATGCCTGAATGACGATTGGACAATAGAAGAACGGGCAAAGGCGGCTTTGAGGGTGTGGGACATGGAAAACGTATCTTTAACCCGACCAATGGATGGACTCAGTGGCGGTGAGAAGACACGAATCTTTCTTGCCGGTTTGGAACTGCACAATCCGTCTGTGATCCTGATGGATGAGCCTACAAATCACCTCGACACAATGGGTAGAAAGAATTTGTATGAGTACATTAAACGTACCCAAGCTACATTATTGGTCATCAGCCACGACCGCGATTTATTGAATTTGCTTCCTGCCATTTGCGAACTTTCGCAGTCGGAGATAAAATATTATGGCGGTAACTACGACTTCTTTAAGGAGCAGAAAGGTATCCAGATCAACGCTTTACAGCAAAAAATAGAAGAAAAGCAGACTGCTCTCCGCCTGGCTAAGAAGACCGCCCGTGAAATGGCGGAACAGAAAGCGAAGCAGAATGTCAGAGGAGAAAAGACAAACCTGAAAAAGTCTGTACCACGAATTGCCATGCATTATCTAAGGGATAAAGCCGAAAAAAGTACGACCAAATTGAATGACGTACATGCTGAGAAATCGGAAAAGCTGATGGAAGATCTCCGCAAGTTGAGAGGTAATATGCCGGCAAATGACAAGCTCAAGACGGATTTTGCCGGATCGGACTTACATAATGGGAAGATCCTGGTCACAGCAAAAGAGATTAACTTCCGCTATCCCGGCAATGAAGCGAACTTATGGAGCAATCCCCTCAGCATTCAGTTGAGAAGTGGAGATCGGTTTACTATTAAAGGGAATAACGGTTCGGGAAAAACCACATTGCTCAAACTTATAACGGGTGAATTGGAACCCGTGGAAGGAACCTTGGAACGGGCAGCGTTCTCTTATGTCTATCTTGATCAGGAGTATTCGCTCATAGACAACGGACTGAACGTGTTGGAGCAGACGGAAGCATACAACAAACGCCGTTTGCCCGATCACGAAGTGAAAACGATACTCAACCGTTATCTTTTTCCCGTTCATACATGGGATAAGCAATGCCGGGAGTTGAGTGGAGGCGAAAAGATGCGTTTGGCATTCTGTTGCCTCATGATAGCCAATAACACGCCGGATATCTTCATCTTGGATGAACCGACTAATAACCTTGATCTGGACAGCATTGAAATTATAACGGCGACCATAAGAGACTTTACGGGAACGATACTGGCTGTTTCGCACGACAGATTATTTTTGAGCGAAATAAACTGTGAGAAAGAGCTGGTGACCGAATAATAGATTGATTAGATGAGATTGAGGTGTTTTGCGATACGACAGGCTTCAATAGAATTACTCACATGAAGCTTTTCAAGAATATTCTGCCGGTGTCTGTTTACCGTATTTATACTTATGGATAAGTCTGAAGCAATCTCTTTGCTCATTCTGCCCCGATCTATCAATCGAAGCACCTCTTTTTCACGAGTGGATAAGATATCGTCGGTCGGTTGATCTTCCGATTTAACCCTATTTCCATTTACCGAATTGAATATGCCATGAATCGGAGTATCCGGTGAAAGATTGTAAAGACATAATGCCAGCCATGCGCTTCCATCGGACTGACCGGCGATATAGAACATCCTGTGGAGTATGGGAATATATACACCGGAGCCATCCCGCATACGTAGCCGGCTGGCAATATAATAGTCCATCCGTTCATCTACGGGAAGACTTTTCATGAAATAGAAAAAGCGTAGCTCGAGCAAATGCTTTTGCAGCAAATCATCAGGATGGATACGGCTGAAGATATCCTCCTCCCAAATGGAAGAGATGGTTTTGCTTTGGTTTCGCTTTTCAAGTCCCAATCTTTCAGCTGTCCCGCCATAGAACAGATAGCTGACATTGGATTTCATATCACTCAACACGGCTATGGAGTTCTCTATCTGTGCGTAATTTGATGCAATCTGCTTATATTTACCCAGCAAAGCGGATAACTCCCCTCCTGTTGAAAATTCCTGCTTCAGTAGTGCTTCGTTCAATTTTGCTATGACATCCATAGAAGTACGATAAGAATGGTTATTAATCAGTATTGCCCGTTTATTTACAAGTATTTACTTTTGCAAAAGTATCAAATTTGATGGTTATTTCATTCAGATAAATACTTAAACATACAAATAGATAGGAATTAATATCGCGAAACATGAAAACAAAAAAGAGAATTTTTGCTGTGTTATTTTTGTTATCCTTAATACAAGTGATGACTGCCCAAACGTTGGAAAAGATGCAATGGTTCAATGAACCGGAAGAATGGAGCATCAAAGACAAATCGCTATCCATGTTTGTCACTCCGCAAAGTGATTATTGGCGGATCTCCCATTACGGTTTCACAGTGGACGATGCCCCTTTTTATCACACAACCTACGGTGGGGAGTTTGAAGTCAAAGTAAAAATTACCGGCGACTATAAAGCTCGTTTCGACCAAGCGGGATTGATGCTCCGCATTGATCATGAGAATTACATTAAAGCGGGAATAGAATTTGTCGACGGAGTTTATAACCTGAGTTGCGTGGTGACGCACAAGACAAGTGACTGGAGTGTGATCAAGACCGACAAACCCGTCCCCTATATATGGATTAAAGCAGTCAGGCGAATAGATGCCGTAGAAATATTCTATTCATTCGATGATAAGAACTATACCCTAATGCGCAATGCCTGGATGCAGGATAATACTCCTGTGATGGTCGGAGTAATGGCCGCCTGTCCCGACGGGAAGGGCTTTAATGTGAAGTTTGAGCAATTCAAAGTAAAGCACCTCCCCGATGCACGCAGGTTGGAATGGCTGAAAAAGAACGGGGAATAACAGTCTCTTAAGGATTTTCTTTCTGAATATCAGCAACGACTATCTCCGATTGTGTCCCGATGCGAACCTTAGGACCCCAGATACCCAAACCGGAGGAAACATAGAATGTCGTATGACCCTTCTTGAGATAGCCGTGCGACTTTTCATAAATGGAACGGGCAATCAGGTTTATTGGCCAGACTTGCCCGTCATGTGTATGACCTGAGAATTGCACATCGACTCCAGCTTCTTCCGCTTTATTGAGTTCGTAAGGTTGGTGATCCATCAAGATGGTAAAATCCGCTTCATGTCCGCGCATCAACTCTTTTACGCTTTTCCGCCTTGTATTGGTACGGTCATCACGCCCTACGATGACAATACCCGGATAAGGTTCGGCTATGCTATCGCGTAAAGGGGTTATGCCCGACTCAGCCATATACTTCAACGCATTATCCACCCCACCGTAATATTCATGATTACCGGGAACCGCATATATCTTTCCAGCCTTTATCCTTTTCAGTTCATCCGATATACGGGCTTGTATTACCGGTCGCAGACTCCGGTCGAACAAATCCCCGCAAATGAGTACGATATCGGGCTGCTTGCGGTTAATGGCATCAACAAACTTTTTAGCACCTTCCGCTGTAATGGTGTATCCGAAATGAAGATCGGAAACCACTACGATCTTTGGTTCGTATGCTATATGTTTGTTCGTATGCAGCGTCATATTGATCGTTTCAATTCTGTGAAAACGGATATTTCCGATTATAAATACAATAGCCAAAATAAGCAAAGCCGATCCACCCAAAATGAGCTTTGTTGCTTGATAGTTCTGCTTGATAAAATCGGGAAGAATACCAAAAAAATGATCACCCAGACGAATGACATCAAGAATGAGCACGAATGCAAAAAGGTACATCGAAGCGATAAGCCACGTACCGCCCACAGTCTGTAATACGGCTGTCACATTTACGGGAAACTTATCTTCCCAAACCATGCCTGCAATAAAAGACAAAGGCAAAAGCACAAAAAGAATGGAGTATATCAAGCGGATGGATCCTTGCGGGAGCATCTGTAGTCCTCTGAGGTACAGATACCCGTTGAGCAACAAGTATACCCCTAAAAATATAAAGACAAACAATGGAATTTTCATAAAGGATAATCTTTTATTTACGTTTTTAATTTGAATCGGGAACAAATATACAAAAAGTGCAATACGAACGTTTTTCTGGAAATCCTAAAGATTGTTTTTTTGTATAGAAGTACTATTAAAAGCTGTTTCTTGCAAAATATGGAGGGCTATTAAGATTATCTGTCAGTAAATTCAGTACTTTTGCAACGTGTCGACGTTGTATATTGTTTGCGGGAAAACGAGAATCGTTTATCTTCGTGCAATACCCCGACAATCATTTATGTATTTATTGATATAACTTTAAATAGAGATGAAAAAGTTAGACCCGACTCAATGGTTCATATTCCATAAAGACGAATTGTTACTGCAAAAAGGTGAAAGCACCTCTCACTGGCAGACCTTATATGATACAGAACTTCCCTCATTTATTAAAACGAAGAGTAAGCCCATGGATGTGGCTCTTCCCGATGGCAGGACAGTAAAAGCCTTGGCCATTGACGAAGCAATAGAAGAAACATCCGAGTGGGCAATGGTCAATCTGAGAGCCAGTTATGACCTGATCTCTCATGATGACTATAAAGCTGCGGGGAAAGCTTATCAGATTCTTTATTGGGATGCTCACAGTCGCTTTTGCCCGGTCTGCGGCACACAGGCAGAACAAAAGACTTCGATCATGAAGAAATGTCCTTCATGCGGCTTTGAAATCTATCCTCCTATTTCGACTGCGGTTATTGTATTGATACGTCGCGGAAAAGAGATTTTATTGGTTCATGCACGTAACTTCCGCGGAACATTCCATGGTCTTGTTGCGGGATTCCTCGAACCGGGAGAAACACTTGAACAGTGTGTACAACGGGAGGTTATGGAAGAAACCGGACTGCGGATTAAAAACATCACTTACTTTGGAAACCAACCCTGGCCTTATCCAAGCGGATTAATGGTCGGCTTCATTGCCGATTATGAAGGAGGTGAAATCAATCTGCAAGAAGATGAATTGAGTTCAGCTGATTTTTACACCAAAGAAAACCTGCCGGAAATACCCCGAAAACTTAGCATTGCTCGAAGATTGATAGATTGGTGGCTGGAACAACAGTAAAATTATCCTGTTGTATGCTTTCGTGATAATACGGCATGTAATACGATATAGCCTAGTAACCCCGAGAGTAAAGAACCAACAATAATTCCAAGCTTAGCTTCATTGAGCAGTTCCGGATGAGCGGCTCCGAAAGACAAGTTAGCTATAAACAAAGAGACCGTAAATCCGATACCTCCAAGCAGGGAAACTCCCGCTATATTCTTCCAATTCATTCCTAGGGGCATGATGGCCAATTTAGTTTTAATAGCCAACCATGTGAATGAGAATATGCCGATGAACTTTCCGATAAGTAGGCCCAGAGCCACAGCAATGCTCACTCCACCGATCAATTCACTTCCACCTCCAAGTACAACTCCCGCATTGACGAAAGCAAAAAGAGGGAGAATGACGAAGTTTACAATACCATGCAGGTTATCCTCCAACGATTGTAATGGACTTATCACATAGTCGGAAGCGCGACCAGCTTGTTTTAGAAGTGCAATTTGTCTATTGGTCAATATGATATCGTCGGAAACAGTGACGGGGAACTTATTTATGATTCTTCTGATTTGTCCGATATATTTTCCTACATCCATACGAGGCCGGGCCGGCATTACAAAAGCAAGTATAACCCCGGAAATAGTGCTGTGGATCCCCGACTGCATGAACAAGTACCAGATGACCACACCGATGCAGAGATAATAAATCTTTTGGGTCACCCCTATTCGCCCTAAGTAATATAAAAGGATATAAAGTAGACCGGCTACAAGCAAATAGCCGTAATAAACCTCCGAACTATAAAACAGTGCGATGACTAATATACCTCCGATATCGTCCACCACGGCAAAAGCAGTCAGGAAGATTTTCAAACTCAACGGTACATGCTTACCCAATAAGCTCAATACACCCAGTGAAAAAGCGATATCCGTCGCCATAGGGATAGCCATACCTTTTTCATCGGGAGTACCATGATTAATCAATAGAAAATATACCGCGACAGGAATCAGCATCCCGCCACATGCGGAGATAAAAGGGAGAATAGCCCGCCTGAATGAAGATAATTCTCCCACAAGTAGCTCCCGCTTAATCTCAAGACCGACACTGAGAAAGAAGATAGTCATCAAGCAGTCATTCACAAATTCTATCACAGTCAGACTATGGCCGCCATGGGAGAATAAATTGAAACTGCCAATCTGCAACTGCAACTCTTGGGAAAGAAAATTATGATAAACAGGCGCAAAAGGAGAGTTTGCTATAATGGCAGCAAAAACAGCTGCTATAAAAAGCAAAATACTTGCTACTACATTAAGCGGCAATAAATTCTTTTTTTTAGTCAGATGTACCATCGTTATTTCAATTTAAACAGAATCAAACAATAAATTGAGAACTTAGCTTGCTCTCTCATACGCCAATCACCCAAACTCAGATAAGCAATGTTTGGAAAGCTATACCATCAATCAAGTTTAAGTACGGCAAGGAAAGCCTTTTGCGGTACTTCCACACTACCGATTTGCTTCATACGCTTTTTACCTTTCTTTTGTTTCTCCAACAATTTACGCTTACGGCTAATATCACCACCATAACATTTGGCTGTAACGTCTTTACGCACAGCCTTAATCGTTTCACGAGAAATAATCTTCGCTCCAATGGCTGCTTGTATGGCAATATCAAATTGCTGACGGGGAATGAGTTCTTTCAACTTCTCACACATCCGGTGTCCCATATCGTAAGCATTATCAACGTGAATCAGAGTAGACAAAGCATCAACCGGCTCTCCGTTGAGCAAGATGTCAAGCTTAACAAGTTTGGAAGGACGGAAACCATTAGGATGATAATCGAATGAAGCATAACCTTTCGAAATACTTTTCAGCTTGTCATAAAAGTCTATAACTATTTCGCCCAAAGGCATGTCATAATAGATTTCAATTCTGTTGCCGGATATATATTCTTGTTTTACCAGTTCACCTCTTTTTCCAAGGCAAAGCGTCATGATAGAGCCGATATAATCGGTGGTCGTGATAACCGATGCACGGATATAAGGTTCTTCAATGCGATCAATCAAAGTCACATCGGGCATACCACCCGGATTGTGCACTTCAAGCATGTGGCCCTGCTTATCATAAATATTATAAGATACGTTCGGCACAGTAGTGATCACATTCATATCAAACTCGCGATCGAGACGTTCCTGTACGATCTCCATGTGCAGTAATCCCAGAAAACCGCAACGGAAACCGAAACCTAAAGCCAACGAAGACTCCGGTTGGAAAGTCAGCGAAGCATCATTCAACTGAAGCTTCTCGAGCGAAGAACGCAAATCTTCAAAATCTTCCGCCTCAATAGGATACACTCCGGCAAATACCATCGGTTTGACCTCCTCGAAACCGGCAATCGCTTTATTGCATGGACGGGCAATGTGCGTAATGGTATCCCCGACTTTTACTTCCTTAGACGTTTTTATTCCGGATATAATATACCCCACATCACCGGTGCGAAGCTCTTTACGAGGCACCATGTCCATTTTCAGTACTCCAATTTCGTCGGCATCATATTCCTTGCCGGTATTGAAGAATTTCACTTTATCCCCCGAACGGATTACTCCATTCTCTATCTTGAAATAGGCTATGATTCCACGAAACGAGTTGAATACAGAGTCAAAAATCAACGCTTGCAGAGGAGCTTCTTCATCGCCTTTCGGACAAGGTATCCGGTTTACGACAGCAGCCAGAATTTCTTCAACGCCCATACCGGTCTTACCCGAAGCACGAATAATTTCCTCCCGCTTGCAACCCAACAGCTCTATGATTTCGTCTTCCACTTCCTCGGGCATGGCACTCGCCATATCACATTTGTTGATTACCGGAATAATCTCCAAATCATGTTCAATAGCCATGTAAAGGTTGGATATAGTCTGTGCCTGCACTCCCTGTGAAGCATCCACAATCAACAATGCACCTTCGCAAGCTGCAATGGAACGGGAAACTTCATAAGAAAAGTCGACATGTCCCGGAGTATCTATCAGATTAAGAATATACTTCTCGCCCTCATACAAGTATTCCATCTGGATGGCATGGCTCTTAATGGTTATACCACGTTCCCGCTCCAAATCCATATCGTCAAGCATCTGTCCACCGGTAACCTGAATTGTTTTGGTAAATTCCAGCAGACGGTCTGCGAGTGTAGATTTACCATGGTCAATATGGGCTATAATACAAAAATTGCGTATATTCTTCATCGTTAATAATTATCTGTCAATAATAAATAGATGGAAAAGAGATGTAAATGCTCCAGCCTGTCAGCATAGATGTACCGAAGGGATAACATCAATTTTTCCGTGTGCAAATATAATGAAAAAAAGTCTGGTTTTAAAGGCTATCACACAATTACGAGCCGAACCCCTCGAAAGGTCTTTATCTGCCTATGGTTGTGGGAAAAACAAGAACAATAAGTTCTTTCGATCTGTTATATACAAATCGGTAAAGAATATCAGATCATAATAATCGGAAATACAGCATGTGAATATGGGATTGGAACTGGCAAAAATAAGACGCGAATATACTTTCGGCAGCAAACTTGACATCAGTAATACCGAAAGCGATCCATTTGTTCAATTTGAGCTTTGGCTGAATGAGGCCATCCGCATTAAGGAGTTGGAACCTACGGCAATGATAGTCGCCACCGTATCGCCGGATGGTCGCCCGTCTACCCGGACAGTTTTATTAAAAGGACTGGAAAACGGGGAATTCTTGTTTTATACAAACTATGAAAGTCGCAAAGGGCAACAGTTGGCGGAAAACCCATATATCTCCTTGTCTTTTGTCTGGCATAAACTCGAAAGACAGATACACATAGAAGGAAGAGCTGAAAAATGTCCTCCCGAAGTGTCCGACCGATACTTTATGACGCGTCCCTACCGCAGCAGAATCGGAGCGATAATATCTCCGCAAAGTAGAACCATTAAAAGCCGACTGCAAATAATGCGCGCATTTGCCAAGGAAGCCCTCAAATGGGCAGGCAGAGACATAAAGCGTCCCGATCATTGGGGAGGCTTTGCAGTAACCCCTACCCGCTTTGAATTTTGGCAAGGAAGAGAAAGCAGGTTACATGACCGCATTCTGTATACAAAAGGCGAAGGCGGACAATGGGAGAAGGAAAGATTAGCCCCATAAAAAAAGCGCTGGTAATAGAAATTTTCCTATCAGCGCTTCCCTTATAAATGAGCAATCATCATCTTAAGTCAACTTAACAAACAATTCGCCTTCTATCTCCTTCGTTGAGATTTTGTTTTCTCTCAACAACCATCCGAGGCCTAAGAACAAATCTTTGTCCACCAATTTTGTGACTTTCTTGATTTGTTTAGCAGTTAAACCCTCGGTTTCATTCAGTGCATTCCAAATTTTTCCTGCAGTTTCACCAGCTTTTTCTTTTAACATTTTTGTTTAGTTTTAATTAGACATACTTTAATACCTATTTTAAAATAAAATCAGGTTTTATTTTATCCACAAATATAACTATTTTTATGTTATATAACACATTATAGTAAATAAATTCACAGAAATGTCATAAAAAAAAACATCTCTGACTATTCCTTTTTTGTTTCAAAGAACTCTACCCAAATGCGTGCAGCTTCTTCAACCATCTTTACACAAGGGCGTTTCTGGTAATACTGATCCGTCCTGTTTTCGGGAATAAAGGAACCTTCAGGTTGTTTAAGTCCCAGCAGCTCCGCACAGATCAAAGAGCCGTTACGCTTTGCGAACTCTCCTGCCAATTGTTGCACCAAGGCGTAGTTTGCAGCTTTTCCATCCCTGTCTTTCGCATCAGTCGCACCATTTTCCAATCCTGCAAGTAAAAACATGCCGCAAGCTGCTCCGCATGTCTGGCGCATCCTGCCGATACCTCCTCCAAATGAGGCCGCCATCCGAAAAGCTTGCTCTTCGGTATATCCATACATATCGGCAAATGCGGCTACTACCGATTGGGAACAATTATAGCCGCTCTTGAAATAGGTTACAGCCTTATCTACCCTTTCCTCTAAATCTATCATGATCAATCTGCAATTTCAAGCAACATGGGACAATGATCGGAATGAACGGCATCATTCAAAATCCGGGCGTCTTTTAGCAATGGGCGTACAGACTCGGTAACCATACAGTAATCTATTCTCCATCCTTTATTCTTTGCACGGGAGTTAAAACGGTAACTCCACCATGTGTATTCTTGCTTATCGGGATACAAAAAGCGGAAACTGTCTACAAAACCTGCATCAAGAAAACGCGTCATCCACTCCCGTTCTTCGGGCAAGAAACCGCTGTTAGTGGCGTTGCGCACCGGATCATGAATATCTATTGCTTCATGGCAGATATTATAATCACCGCAAAGGATTAAGTTAGGGCGCGACTTTTGCAATTCCACCACATAATCCTGGAATTTCTCCAACCAGCCCATCTTGAACGATTGACGTTCATCACCACTCGTACCGGAAGGATGATATACACTCACAATGGAGAGATCGCCATAGTCGGCGCGGATAAAACGTCCTTCCCTGTCATATTCCTCCAGTCCCATGCCATATTCAACATGATCCGGTTGGCGCTTTGTCAGGATAGCTACTCCGCTATACCCTTTCTTCTCCGCCGAAAACAGATAGTAATTATCAAACCCTGCTGCCTGCATCATCTCTGTGGGATATTGGTCGGGCTGAAGCTTGGTCTCTTGAAAGCAAACCACATCCACATTTTCCTGTGCAAGCCACTCCGACAAGCCTTTACTTGCAGCAGCACGCAGACCGTTCACATTGTATGTTATAATTTTCATTTCCTATTTCAGTTTATACGTTATTATTTTTTTAAAAGAGTTCTGTTTGCCGGATACTATTTCAGATATCCCTCGTGACGCAACAGGCTCTCTTTGCGGTCAAGTCCCCAATGATATCCTCCCAAACCACCATCTTTCCTCAGTACTCTATGACAGGGAATCAATATCGACACGGGGTTTTTCCCGACAGCCGTACCTACTGCCCGGGAAGCATTAGAATCTCCTAAAGAGCGGGCAATATCAAGATAAGACACCACACTACCCGAAGGAATATTCAACAATTCATTCCACACTTTAAGTTGGAAATCGGTGCCTTTTATATGAAGAACAAGCTGTGGAAGATCTTCTGTATTGAGACCCGACAAAGCCCGTATAGCCTGTTCATGGATTACCTCTTTACGCTCTTCGATAAGAGCATTCGGAAACAGTTGTTTCAACTCGTCCAACTCATTTCTAAATGATGTGCGGAAAGCAAGAAAGCAAATACCCCGGGTAGTGGATGCAACCAGTATATCCCCCCATGGAGTTGTGGCATACGAATATGCGACACTGGTTTTTCCTTCAACTTCCGAGTCCTGTTTAATCGGAATGATTTTCAGAAAGCGACTGTTCAGCATTTTATTGTTCATGATAGAGCAGAGATTAATAGCATTATATTCAGGATTGTAACAATAGCAGCAATGGAATAGAGCACAAATGTACTCCATTTACTATTGGCATATTGCCCCATTACTTTTCGAGAGGAAGTCAGCCCTACCTGTAAAAACACGGTAAAAGGTAGTTGTATACTTAATATCATCTGCGAGATCAGCAAACCCTTAAAAGGATCGCCGATAAAGAATATCAATAAAAGGGCAACGCCCAATGAAAGGATTACACCAACTTGGGAGTGGCTGTCTTTGATGTGATATGGTTCACCAAACATGCCTGCAAAAATGGAACCGGCAGCCATACCGCTAGTGATGGTAGACGAAATTCCCGCCATGAGCAGTGCCATTGCAAAAACCACTGCTGCGCTGTCTCCTAAAAGAGGTTCGAGCAGAGATTTAGCCTGTTGCAACTCGTCCACCTGTATTCCTTGTTTGAAGAAAGTGGTAGCTGCCAATAAAATCATAGCACTGTTGATAGCCCAACCGACAATCATCGAAAAGAGCGTATCAAAGAGTTCATATTTCAGTACCTTACGGATAGAGGAATCATCTTGCTTATTATACTCATGGCTCTGAATCACTTCGGAATGCAAAAACAGGTTGTGAGGCATAACCACGGCCCCCAAAACACTCATCACAATGAGCATACTTCCTTCGGGAATAGAAGGTTTCACCCAACCCTCAACAGCCATTGGCCAGTCAATCTTTACCAAGAACAGCTCATAAATAAAAGAAAGACCAATGAACGAAACGAAAGCAATAATAGTCCGTTCAATCTTCTTATACGAGTTAGTGAAAAGCATGATGATGACAAATACGGTGGTGAGAATAGCTCCCCACACAATTGGTATGTCAAACAGCATTTGCAACGCGATGGCTCCTCCCAATATCTCAGCCAATGAGGTTGAAATGGAAGCCATCACAGCCGACCATAGGATAGGACGTGAAACCCACTTTGGCGCATATTGCGTAGCAGCCTCCGACAGGCACAGACCGGTGACAATGCCCAAATGGGCTACATTATGTTGCAAAACAATGAGCATAATGGTGGACAGTGTCACCACCCACAATAAAGTGTAACCAAACTCGGAACCCGCAGCAAAATTGGATGCCCAATTGCCCGGATCAATAAATCCAACCGTCACCAACAGTCCCGGACCGATATATTTAAAAACGTCCAAACCACCCAAATAACGTTTATGGTCTCTACGTTTTAAGTCTTGTATTATATTCTTCATATAGTTTATTATTAAAAACGTAAAAATACAAAATTCCGGCTAGAGAACAAATGAAGCTTTTCAAAAAAAGAGCCCCGGCATCACAATGACACCGGGGCTATATGAAGAATAAACAAAAGCAATAGATCAGAATCCCATCTCATGTAAAGCTTGGCAAAGCTGGTCAGCACACGATGTGGGGCGGTTACCGCAACAAACTCCTTCGAGTTTTGCCATCACATCTTCCACGCGCATCCCCCTCACCAAGTTGGATAAAGCATGAAGATTGCCGTCACAGCCACCAATAAAAGTGATCTTTTCCACAATCCCATTTTCAACATCCAGCTCTATGACACGGCTACAAGTGCCTTTTGTATTATAAGTATATTTCATTATTGTTATTCTTCTTCGGGCTTCATATTAGTATAAACCGTCTGAACATCATCAAATTCTTCCAAACGTTCCACCATCTTATCAAGAGTCTCGCGTTGTTCGGCAGTCACATCCTTCAAATCGTTAGGAATATAAGTAAACTCACCACCGACATCTTCGAAGCCACATTCTTCAAGGTGCTTCTGAACCTGGGCATAACTTTTAGGATCACCGTAAATAGTTATTGTACCTTCTTCCGGATCCTCGTCATATTCATCATCCACATCAAAATCAATCAGGTCGAGAATCATCTCTTCCATATCCAACTCAGCTTTCTTCTTGAAAGTAAACATGCACTTATGATCGAAAAGGAAAGCCAAAGAACCCATTGTACCCATGTTTCCACCGAACTTGTTGAATACCGAACGTACATCGGCTACAGTACGGGTCGGGTTATCGGTAAGGGTATCTACAAAGACTGCTACTCCATGAGGTCCGTATCCCTCATAAGTCATACTCTTATACTCACTCTGATCTTTACCCATTGCATTCTTTATGGCGCGGTCAATATTGTCTTTCGGCATATTTTCACGCTTGCAAGTTGCAATTACCGAACGTAAGGTAGGATTATTTTCCGGTTCCGGTCCTCCAGCCTTAACAGCAATTGCAATTTGTTTACCCAGACGAGTAAAGGTCTTGGCCATGTGGCCCCATCTCTTCAATTTGGCAGCTTTTCTATATTCAAACGCTCTTCCCATTGGTCTATATTTTATTATATTAAAATTACTATCTCAATTTAGCATTTAGCTTATCTTCCAGATTCTTCACCAACTTGCTCATGATCTTATCAATCACTTTATCGTTCAGAGTTTGGGTCTCATCCTGCAAAATAAAGCAAACCGCATACGACTTCTTCCCTGCTTCCAGGTTTTTACCTTCGTACACATCGAACAGTTCAACAGACTTCAGAAGCTTCTTTTCCGTGTCAAAAGCTATCTTTTCAATCTCTGCGAATTGAACTCTCTTATCCAGCAGTAAAGCCAAGTCACGACGTACGGCAGGGAATTTAGGAATCTCAGCATAGCTGACTTTCACGGAACGCGTTGCTTTCATCAACTCTTTCCAGTTTAAATCAGCAAAGTAAACTTCATTATCTATATCGAATGCTTTCAGCATCTTTTTAGTCACCACTCCAAAGGTAGCCAGAAGCTTTCCTCCTTTTGTATGTACCGTCAAAGCAGAAGCGAAAATATCATCACTCAAATTGCCGATAACCAGATTCTTCAAGTTCAATCCCAAGCGAAGGAATACATTCTCAACATAGGCTTTCAACTCATATACCGAGCTGCTTTCATCGGGATGAGCCCACGAATTTGCCACTCGCTTGCCGGTTACCCACAAGCCCAAATGGTAATCTTCGGAATATGCACCCAATACTTTCTCGGGGTTCTTCTTTTCTTCGTTGAAATAGTAACAATTACCATATTCAAAGAATTTAAGATCGGCATTCTTACGATTTGCATTATGGGAAATGCTCTCAAGACCACCAAACAACAAAGTCTGACGCATAGCATTCAAATCGGCACTCAACGGATTCATCAACATCACCAGACGTTGGGACGGATACGATTCGAGACCTTCATAATATGCGGCACGGGTCAGTGAGTTATTCAGTATTTCATTGAAACCAAATCCAACCAACTGTTCAGCTATCAGGTTTTGCAGCTTATTCGATTTATCATGTTCGCCTTTTGTAGTCAAACTTGATTTTAAGGTAGTCGGGATTTCAACATTATTATAACCGTAAATACGGAGTATATCTTCAATTACATCACAATCACGCTGCACATCCACACGATAAGGAGGAACAGCAAGGGTTAGTTGATCTGCCGTTTCGCTAACGATAGTCATCTCCAAGCTGGTAATAATGCTTTTGATTGTTTCAACCGGAATATCTTTACCTACCAAAGAGTGAACTTTGGCATAACTTAATTCAACTACGAAATCTTTTGCCGGTTCAGGGCAAACATCTTTTATTGAAGAAGCAACTACGCCACCGGCAAGTTCCTTAATCATCAATGCTGCCAGCTTCAGGCAATATATAGTTGCGTTAGGGTCAACACCTCTCTCGAAACGGAAAGAAGCATCGGTATTTAAACCATGACGACGAGCCGTTTTACGGATCCATGTCGGATGGAAATAAGCACTTTCTAAAAATACATCGGTTGTTGTCTCGGTCGATCCCGAATCGAGACCGCCAAAAACACCGGCAATGCACATCGCTTCTTCTTTATTGCAAATCATCAGATCACGATCGGACAATTTACGTTCCACTCCGTCTAATGTCACAAACGGAGTACCCTCAGGCATTGTTTTTACTACAACTTCATTGCCTTTTATCTTATCGGCATCGAAGCAATGGAGAGGTTGCCCGAAAGCATGCACAATATAATTTGTGATATCAACTACATTATTAATAGGACGGAGACCGATGATACGAAGCTTGTTTTGCAACCATTCGGGGCTTTCTTTCACTGTCACTCCCTTAATGGTCACACCGGCATAACGGGGACATGCTTCGGTATTCTCTACAGTTACTTTAATATCAAGACTCTCATTTTCGATAGCAAAAGCGTCAACAGACGGTTTTTGTAATGCGGTCTTTTTTCCGTTTTGTTTTAAATAGGCGTATAAATCGCGAGCTACTCCATAATGTGAACATGCATCGGCACGATTGGGAGTGATATCCACTTCCAGAACAAAGTCGCTCTTAATGTTATAATAATCTTTAGCCAGCGTACCGGGAACAGCTGTATCAGGCAAAACTATAATGCCGGCATGGTCGGTGCCAAGACCTATTTCATCTTCTGCACAAATCATTCCGTTTGACTCCACTCCGCGAAGTTTTGATTTCTTTATAGTGAAGCATTCCTCACCGTCGTAAAGCTTGGTCCCGATGGTAGCCACAATAACTTTCTGACCGGCAGCCACATTTGAAGCACCACAGACTATTTGCACCGGCTCTCCATTACCCAGGTTTACGGTAGTGATGTGCATGTGGTCGGAATCAGGATGAGGTTCGCATGTCAGTACTTCGCCAATCACGAGCCCTTCGAGTCCGCCTTTAACGGTTTGTACTTCTTCCACACTTCCCGTCTCCAAACCAATGGAAGTTAAAGCGTCAGCTACTTCATCCGGGGTTAAATCAAAATCCACATACTCTTTAAGCCAGTTATAAGAGATATTCATATCGTATATTTTTTACTATTTTCAAAAGTGACTCGCAAAGTTAATAAGATTTTTTGGTTGAGTAGAAATTATTCATTAAGAAAATATGCAAGTACAATGCTCACAAATAAAGCGATAAACATATTTTGATTAAAAAAAAAGAAACAAAAATGCAGTATTTATCCAACAAAAGCATTTCTATATACAGAACCTATAAATCATAAAAAAACATTGATGATGAAAACTTTTAAATTATTACTCGGCATTTTCTTCACGCTTTTCTTACTCTATGCATGCAGTAAAGACGATGCTCTCAATCAAAATGACATCGTGGGAGTTTGGATGGTCAATACCACAGAAGGGTATTATCAAGGCACCAACATTCCCATAGATGCGTTACCCCAGAGATACATATTCAATAAGGACGGGACGGGTACTTATCAGACTTTAATCAATGCACAGCAGTCTGAACCGGAAAAAGTTGTATACCAAGAAAATATAACCTGGAAAAACACCGGCAACAAACTCATTGTAAACCGCGAAAAAGGGGATAAAATAGAGTACGTATTCGTAGAGAAAAGCTCGGAATACATGAAATATAATGTATACAGCTCTCCTGACAGTTACAATATTTATGTCTTTCAAAAAGCAAAATAGCCCGGATAACAAATAACCGGACTATTAATAATATGTGTAAACAGAATAAGACCGTTGCTTAGAAAGGCAATGGCCCGTTATCATCCATACCGCCAAACGGATTGTTTGCAGAAACTGCATATTCCTGGGGAGGGGGTATGGCTCCTTTTTGAGGTGCATTCATCTTTGAACCGAACGTAGCTGCACCATCAGCAGGATGGGGAGCAATCATATCGTCTTCCGGATTCTGGAAACGGGTGTACTGCCCGATAAAGCGGAGACGTACATCTCCTACCGCACCATTACGATGTTTTGCAATAATGATTTCGGCCATACCGCGCAAATCCTCTCCATCAGCCGATTGAAAAATCTTATAGTATTCGGGACGGTGGATAAAGCATACCATATCGGCATCCTGCTCAATGGCTCCCGATTCACGCAAGTCACTCAACTGGGGACGCTTACCGTCTTCTCCTTCACGATTTTCAACACCACGATTCAACTGTGAAAGGGCGATAATCGGAATATTCAACTCTTTTGCCAACCCTTTAAGCGAACGGGAGATTGTGCTGACTTCTTCCTGACGACTGCCAAAAGACATACCGCTGGCATTCATCAACTGAAGGTAGTCAATGATGATGATCTTCACCCCATGCTCGCGTACAAGCCTCCTGGCTTTGGTACGAAGTTCGAAGACGGACAATGAAGGGGTATCATCAACATATAAAGGAGCATCGAGCAAATCTCTCAGCTTATAATCGAGCTGTTGCCACTCGTAATCGGCCAACTGACCACTTTTAATTTTCTCACTCGGAATTTCGCACGCATTGGATATCAAACGGTTAACCAACTGTACGTTACTCATTTCCAACGAGAACAAGGCTACCGGATTGCGATAGTTTACTGCAATATTTTTGGCCATTGAAAGCACGAACGCCGTTTTACCCATCGCAGGACGTGCAGCTATAATAATAAGATCGGAGTTCTGCCAACCGGAAGTCATTTTATCCAAACGTAGAAATCCACTTTCAAGTCCACTCAAACCATCGGTACGGGCAGCTGCTTTTTGAATCAACTGATAGGCTTCTTCAATAATCGGATTAATCTGCGTATAATCCTTCTTCATATTCTGCTGGGAGATCTCAAACAATCGCCCTTCAGCTTCCTGCATCAGATCATCGACATCTAATGTTTCGTCAAAAGCTTTACTTTGAATATTACTGGAGAAAGTGATCAACTCGCGTGCAAGGGCTTTTTGAGCTATAATTCGCGCATGATATTCGATATGCGCCGAAGAAGCAACCTTGCTACTCAGTTGGGTGATATAAAACGGACCGCCAATTTCGTCCAACTCACCCCGTTTAGCAAGTTGCTCTTTCACCGTGAGAATATCGACCGGCTTCTGATTTACCGCTAAATCGGTAATGGCGGAATAAAGTAGTTGATGCTTATGTTCATAAAAAGATTCGGGTCGCAAAATTTCACTCACTAATGAATATGCATCTTTTTCAATCATTAGGGCACCTAATACCGCCTCTTCAAGTTCAGGTGCCTGTGGTTGTAGGCGTCCATAATCGTTGACCGGTTGTATTTTCGTTTTGTTATTGCGAGTAATTCTTTTCTGTTCTGCCATTTTACGTTATAGTTTTTTCAAAAAGGGAAACAAAGATACTTCAAATCTTCTAAAATATAGCTCACCGGACAAATATATACGGTTTTATTTAGGCTTGTGATGGGAAGCAACCATTATTTATTAACTTTGCCTGGTCATAACGGTTAATAACACCACGAGTTATCAGTCTGCCTGTGAATAGCTTAGGCAAAAATGCGGATGACACGGGCAATGAGATCAAAAAAATACGGAACAACGCAATGATTACATTTCCAAATGCTAAAATAAATCTGGGGCTCAATATTGTTGAGAAGCGCCCGGATGGTTACCATAATCTGGAAACGGTGTTTTACCCCGTTGCACTGGAAGATGCCTTGGAGATAAATGAGGTGCCGAAGACAGAATCGGGAGAAAAGTGCCAACTCTATCAATACGGCACGCCAATAGCCGGAAATCCGCAAGATAATCTTGTGGTGAAAGCTTACCACTTGCTCGACAGCGACTTCGGGTTACCACCTGTTGAAATTCATCTCTATAAGCACATTCCATCAGGAGCCGGATTGGGTGGTGGTTCATCGGATGCCGCTTTCATGCTTAAATTACTCAATGAGAATTTCCGGTTGAATTTATCGGGTGAAAAATTGGAAGATTATGCCGTACGATTGGGAGCCGACTGCCCCTTCTTTATAGCCGACAAGCCTGTATATGCCGAAGGAACGGGAAACCTCTTCTCTCCCATCCCACTTTCACTTAAAGGGTATCGCATTTTACTGATAAAGCCGGATATCTTCGTTTCTACCCGGGAAGCATTTTCACACATCACTCCGCAACGCCCGGCAATAGCACTGAAAGAAGTTGTGAATAGACCGGTAAGCGAATGGAAAGAACTCATGGTAAACGATTTTGAGAAAAGCGTTTTTCCACAGCACCCGCAAATTGAAGCGATTAAAAACGAGCTCTATCAACAAGGAGCTGTTTATGCGGCAATGAGTGGTTCGGGCTCTTCAGTATTCGGACTTTTTGAGGCGACTACCACCATACCTGATATCAAAAGGGAAGAGAACTTTTTTATTCATCAAGGAGTGCTACAATAAACAGCAATTCACGCTTTGGTGTAACGAATAAAAAGCATCGGTTTAAGCAAACTGTAAGTGAAGAGAATCCATTGAGAACCACAGGGCTTCGGTTTTCAAACCGTAGGGCTGTGGTATGCAAACCGTAGCGCATCGGTACTGGAACCAAAGGGCTACGGTTCTGCAACGAAAACCTTTCTGATTTTATGCAAAAGAATGATCTTATTTTCAAGCTCTCTTAGGGTCATTTTCAACTTAACGAAAAAGCATAAACTCAACAACAAAAACATTTCAACTGCTGTGCAGATAGGAAGAAGAAGAAGGTTACCGATGTATAAGCATGATAGTAAAAGCATTTAAAACACCTCAAAGTACGGATCAAGAGATAATGTTATTGCCGGATAAACGCAACAACAAAAGCATTTCAACTGCCGTGCGGATAGAAAGAATAAACGGTTACCGATGTATAAGCATGATAGCAAAAGCATTTAGCCTTTTCAACCGAACAAAAAAATAAGCCTTATCTCTCGACAAGGCTTATTCACAACACAAACACAAAATAAAACACGACAAAACTACTATGCAATCTTACCTTAATATGCCGGGGAGGCATATCTATCAGTTACGAATATTCACATACACATAAACTGTTTCAGGTCGATTTGCACTTAATTAACAACCGTAAGATACGTTTGTTTTATTTACCGTGTTAAATAATCTAAAAATATTATTGAATACCTTTTTCGCGAAGCTTTAACTGCCAGTTCCATGCAGATAGCAAAGTATCTTCAATGGTTTCAACAGCTGTCCAACCGAGTTCGTTGTTAGCCAAAGCAGGATCTGCCCAGACTTTCTCAATATCACCGGCACGACGACCTACAATCTGATAGTTCAGCTTCACACCTGTGGCTTTCTCAAAAGCATGAATCAACTCAAGCACAGAAAGACCTTTACCTGTACCAATGTTGAAAACTTCAACCTTATCCTTCTGTAGATCATCAAGAATACGGTGGATAGCAATTACGTGGGCTTTAGCCAGATCGACAACGTTGATAAAGTCGCGGATACATGAACCGTCGGGGGTATTATAATCATCACCGAAAACACTCAGTTTTTCGCGAATACCCATGGCGGTTTGAGTCAGGTACGGTATAAGATTTTGGGGAACACCATTGGGCAACTCTCCAAGAATAGCCGTAGGATGCGCACCGATAGGATTGAAGTAACGCAATAAAATGGCATTGATAGGAGCACCGGAAGTGATGGTGTCACGAATAATCTCTTCATTAATCTGCTTTGTGTTTCCGTAAGGAGACTCAGCTTTCTTTATGGGAGCTTGCTCGGTTACAGGAAGAATATCCGGTTGACCGTACACTGTGCATGAAGAAGAGAATACAATGCCTTTCACACCATATTTAGGCATCAGTTCGAGAAGGTTAATAAGAGATACCAAATTGTTTCTGTAATACAGCAATGGTTTCTGAACCGATTCACCGACAGCTTTACTTGCAGCAAAATGTATGATAGACTTAATACCCGGATATTTAGCAAACACAGATTCCATACCTGCAAAATTCAGGCAATCCACCTCTTCGAACGCAGGACGAGTACCTGAAATCTTTTCGATATTATCCACAACATCTGCGCTCGAGTTGGAAAGGTTATCCACGATAACTACATCGTATCCGGCGTTTTGGAGTTCAACAACGGTATGGGACCCAATATATCCGGTTCCACCTGTAACTAAAATTCTTTCTTTCATAATATGGTAAATATTTTGGTTATCACATGATGCGGCAAAACTACAGATTGGAGTCAATCTACCATTTGTAATTAATACCAAAGCTCAATAATTCTTTCAACTGGAAGTAACTGTCGCCTTTTGTAGGGGCATTACTATCGTCGAAACGTCCAAAGACATATAACTTGGTCGACAAATAACGGTTCAACACAAAGTTCACTGTATTTTCCCATTCTATACGTACCCAGTCATAACTGGTCAGGTAGTTTAAGCGGGAATTTAACGTTATAGTAGGAATAATGGTCCAGTCGAGCGTTGGTTGCACTTGCGAACCAAAATTATGACGAACACTCTTTCCTTCTTCCAAACCAAAATTCACTTCATTCACGGCGTCATTGCCTACATATCGAAGCGCATACGTGAAAGGAGCCATAAAGACGGAAAGATTCATTTTCTTCTTTCTCAACTTATAATCCATACCAATGCTGACTGAGAGATCGGCAGGTGCTAAAAATGCAGAATATAATTCCTGGGAATTAGCTTTATAGCCATGCGAGAACTGAGTCTTAAATTCAGAAGAAACCGTATAGTACCAGTTGGAAGCGGCTTGTACACCCAGCTTAGTGGCCATACGAAGTTGATCGGTATTCACAAGGTATTTGTGATATTTATCGGATGGAGTAGAACCGAAACCTAATTGGGCGTCCACTAAATTTTCCCATTGAATCTTTTCCTGATCGTTATAGTTGGCATACAATTGAAGGTTTGCTAAAAAAGAGTTGGTACTCTCCCCTCCTTTATACCAGTTGTCCGAAACATAGTTTTGAGTCAGTTGCAGCGAACCGGAACCACCGGTAACCCACCAGTTCGGTTTTCTGATAACCAGCTCGGCATCTTCCTTCACACCAACCACAGCCTCACGTGCAAATAGTTTCGTAACAGGAGGTTTTGACGATATTTCTTTTTGGATGTTATCTCTAAAAGCTTTCAGATGCATGATTTCATCTTCCGTAGCAACAATCTTACCCGGATCACTGACGTATAAGCTCAATAATGTATTGTCTACGATTTTATTCGCCTTCTCTTTCGCGGTAAAAAGACTTTCATCGAATGGCAACAATGCAGTTGTCAAAGAATCAGCATTTTGTTTCTTTGGGGGCCATTCGAGCGTGGACAAGCGCGCCATTGGAGATCTGTAATAAGTCAGCGGTAAGAATAAGCGGTAAAAATCAGGGTTGGTAGCAATATAGCGTTCGGGGGTAATAGGGTCATTCAAATAATCCAGGACTCCGAAAAGTCTCTCATACAACATCGATACCGTATCTATCTTTACTACATCACCTGCCGATTTCAACTTAAGAACAAAGTATTGTTTCAATACTCCCGATAATGTGTCTGCTTTAACTGAATGCTGTTCCTGATGGATAAATGAAGCATTCTTCATTGCGCTTTGAGCCGATAGGGACAAGGGAAACAGCGCAATAACAACCAATAGTGTCAAATATTTACCTTTCATCATATCTTATTAAGCTATTTAGCGGCAAAAGTAAACCAAAATGTTCAGAAAACATAGGAAACAAAAATAAAAGATTGCTAACATTATAATACGGAAAGACATTCTTTTAATAATTGTTTCACCTAAACTTTCTGTTCTTCCTCTTTTTTTTGTAATTTTGCGCTTTTTAAACGGAGTGTGCAAGATAACATTGTGCACTTATTATGCATGCGTAAACAATAAATTAATAATATAGAACCGTGGGAGAAACAAAGTATATTTTCGTTACCGGTGGTGTTGCTTCTTCACTTGGAAAAGGCATCATTTCGTCATCTATCGGCAAGCTGCTACAAGCGAGAGGATATAAAGTCACTATTCAGAAGTTCGATCCGTATATCAATATAGATCCGGGAACTCTTAATCCTTATGAACATGGAGAATGTTACGTAACAGTTGACGGTCATGAAGCTGATCTTGACTTGGGTCATTACGAACGCTTTTTGGGCATTCAGACAACCAAAGCCAACAACATTACTACCGGACGCATATACAAAAGTGTGATAGATAAAGAGAGACGTGGAGACTACCTTGGCAAGACCATTCAGATTATCCCTCACATTACCGATGAGATTAAAAGAAATGTAAAGTTACTGGGTAACAAATATAAATTTGATTTCGTAATCACCGAGATCGGTGGAACCGTAGGTGATATTGAGTCACTGCCTTACTTGGAGAGTATCCGTCAGCTTAAATGGGAATTGGGTAAAGATGCGCTATGTGTACATCTTACTTATGTACCTTATCTTGCGGCTGCCGGTGAATTGAAGACGAAGCCTACCCAACACTCGGTAAAAGAGTTACAAAGCGCTGGTATACAACCGGATATCCTTGTACTGAGAGCTGAACATGAACTGAACATCGGTTTAAGAAAGAAAGTGGCTCTATTCTGCAATGTAGACGAAAGCGCCGTTGTACAAAGCATTGATGCTCCGACAATATATGAAGTACCCCTATTGATGCAAGCTCAGGGATTGGATGAAACCATCCTGAAGAAAATGGGTTTGCCGGTAGGTACGGCTCCCGAACTCGACTCATGGCGTGCTTTCTTGGAACGTCGCCATAAAGCGGAAAAGACCAAGCCTATTCACATTGCATTGGTTGGAAAATACGATTTACAAGATGCATACAAATCCATCCGCGAAGCTTTATCGCAAGCGGGCACTTACAACGACTGCAAAGTGGAAGTGGATTTTGTAAACAGTGAAAAACTTACCGATGAGAACATTGCAAAGGCTCTAGAAGGTATGGCCGGAATTGTGATAGGCCCGGGATTCGGCGAACGTGGCATAAACGGTAAATTCGTCGCTGCAAAATATACCCGTACTCACAACATTCCTACTTTTGGTATCTGCCTCGGAATGCAATGCCTTGCTATTGAGTTTGCGCGGAATGTATTGGGATATGCCGATGCTAATTCACGTGAGATGGATGAAAAAACGCCGAACAACGTGATCGATATCATGGAAGAGCAGAAATCTATCACCAACATGGGTGGAACAATGCGGTTGGGAGCATACGAGTGTGTATTGCAGAAAGGAAGCAAAGCTTACGAAGCATACGGTGCGGAACATATCCAGGAACGTCACCGCCATCGTTATGAATTCAACAACAGCTACAAAAACGAATATGAAGCTGCGGGAATGAAGTGTGTGGGCGTTAATCCTGAATCCGATTTGGTGGAAATCGTTGAAATACCCGAATTAAAGTGGTTTATCGGTACTCAGTTCCATCCGGAATATAGCAGTACGGTGCTGAATCCACATCCATTATTTGTATCATTTATTAAAGCTACGGTAGCACATCAACAGGCTATCAATAAAAAATAATTTTATAATAAAAGAATTCACTCCTTATGGATAAAAATACCATTACAGGTCTTGTACTAATAGCAATCTTATTAATAGGATTCAGCTTTTTCAGTCGCCCCAGCAAAGAGCAAACGGAAGCACAGAAGCGCTATTATGATTCCATTACTTTAGTACAGCAACATGAGAAGGAACTCAAAGCCAAAGCAGAAGCTGCATTGGCCAACGAGAAAGAAGCCACCAGAGCCGATTCTTCTTCACTCTTTTATAATGCAACTCAGGGCAAAGATTCCACGATCACTATCCAAAATGAATTAGCTCAGATTACATTATCCAGCAAAGGAGGACGAGTTACTTCGGCATCATTAAAAGAATACAAAGGTCAGGATAAAAAGACGCCTGTGACTTTGTTTGACATGACTGATTCATCTCTGAATCTGCTTTTCTACAATCAAAAGCAAACCATTCAAACAAAAGATTACTATTTTTCAATAGTAAACCCGACGGATAGCGCGGTTACCATGCGTCTTGCTGTCGACAGCTTAAGCTATATCGATCTTAAATACATCATGCATCGCAACAGCTACTTGGTTGACTTTATCATTGAGGCTGTAGGAATGGATGGAAAGCTTGCCGCCGGCAATAAAACGGTAGATATAGAATGGTCGCAACGTGCCCGCCAAATAGAGAAAGGATATACCTACGAAAATCGTCTTTCCGAGCTTACTTATAAGATAAAGGGAGATAAGACCGACTATTTGTCCGCCAGCAAGGATCAGGAAAAAAGCATTCCCGAACACTTAAACTGGATTGCTTTTAAGAATCAGTTCTTCTCATCCGTACTTATTGCCGACAATAGCTTCGAGAAGACGAAGCTTACTTCTAAAATGGATGCTCAAGGCAGTGGATATATCAAAGACTATGCAGCCGAAACAAGTACTAGCTTTGACCCGACAGGTAAAGTGCCTACTAAAATGTTCTTCTACTTCGGTCCTAACCACTACAAGACTTTAACGGCATTAGATAAAGGTCGCACCGACAAATGGGAATTGAACAGACTGGTATATCTGGGATGGCCTGTAGTTCGTCAGATCAATCAATGGTTTACAATCAACGTATTCGACTGGTTGTCCAACTGGGGACTTGGAATGGGTATCGTCTTATTGCTTATGACTTTAATCGTGAAAGCAGTCGTATTCCCGGCAACATGGAAGACTTATATTTCATCTGCCAAAATGCGCGTGCTGAAACCCAAAATAGACGAAATCAGCCAGAAGTATCCTAAGCAGGAAGACGCTTTGAAAAAGCAACAAGAGACTATGTCATTGTATAGCCAATACGGCGTAAGTCCAATGGGTGGATGCTTGCCAATGTTAATACAGTTCCCTATTCTTATGGCATTGTTCATGTTTGTGCCAAGCGCTATTGAATTGCGTCAACAAAGCTTCTTGTGGGCTGACGACCTTTCTACGTACGACGCTATCGTGAATTTCCCATTCCATGTTCCATTCTTAGGAAGTCACCTTAGCTTGTTCTGCTTGTTGATGACAGCTATCAACGTGCTTAATGCTAAATTTATGATGCAGCAACAAGACACAGGTGCTCAACCTCAAATGGCAGCAATGAAGTGGATGTCTTATCTTATGCCTATCATGTTCTTATTCATATTGAATGACTATCCGGCAGGATTGAACTATTACTACTTTATCTCTACCCTTATCAGTGTATTGACTACAATAGTTCTTCGCAAGACAACCGATGAAGCACAATTGTTGGCTCAACTCGAGACGAATAAAAAAGATCCGAAGAAAGCTAAACAAAGTGGTTTTGCGGCGAGACTCGAAGCAATGCAAAAACAACAGGAAGAAATGAAGAAGGCAAGACAAGGAAAGAAATAATTTTTTTCGTATATTTACAAGATAAAGCCGGTTAATATGATTATCCGGCTTTATTTGTCCTTAGCCATCACCAAACAGCC
Source organism: Bacteroides sp. (assembly GCA_041907545.1). Classification (GTDB taxonomy): domain Bacteria; phylum Bacteroidota; class Bacteroidia; order Bacteroidales; family Bacteroidaceae; genus Bacteroides. Next base: position 139,614 of record JAYRGX010000006.1, on the reverse strand, counting down.
TTCATAGGCTTATTATACTAACTTAATGAAAACAGCATATTCAAACAAAGAAATAAGACATATCGCGACTCCTGTCCTGATCAGTTTAGTCATGGAACAAATGATAGGAATGACCGATACAGCTTTTCTCGGGCGTGTGGGAGAAGTTGAATTGGGAGCATCGGCTATAGCAGGAGTCTACTATATCGCAATTTTTATGATCGCATACGGCTTCAGTATCGGTTCGCAGATTCTTATAGCCAGACGAAACGGAGAGCAGCAATATAAAGAAATAGGAAGGATATTCTACCAAGGTATTTATTTCTTATTAGCTTTAGCCGTGGTCATGTTCTTTCTATCCCAATATTTCTCGCCAATCATTCTTAAACGTATCGTCTCTTCGGAGCATGTATACAAGGCAGCCATCAGCTTCTTGAACTGGAGGGTTTTCGGCTTCTTCTTCTCTTTTGCTGGCATCATGTTCCGTGCTTTTTTTGTGGGTACCACCCAGACCCGCACATTAACGCTTAACTCGGTTATAATGGTACTTTCAAACGTACTATTCAACTATATACTGATTTTCGGAAAGTTTGGTTTTCCTGCACTCGGAATAGCGGGAGCGGCAATAGGTTCTTCACTAGCCGAAATGATTTCCGTCATATTCTTCATCCTATATACGCGCTATCGTGTAGACTTCAAAAAATACGGGCTGAACGTACTGGATGGCATAAAGTTTTCGGTGCTGAAGCATATTCTAAATATTTCGGTATGGACAATGATACAGAATTTCATCTCGTTGTCCACCTGGTTCTTGTTTTTCCTGTTCATGGAGCATCTTGGCGAACGTCCGCTAGCCATAACCAACATTGTCCGCAACGTGTCGGGCATTATGTTTATGATCATTATTGCTTATGCTTCAACGTGCAGCTCGCTGACCGGTAATCTCATCGGTGCAGGGAAATCGGAATATGTTGCGGCAACTATCAAACAACATATACGCATTGCCTACACCTTCATTCTACCTATAGCACTGGCGTGCTCACTACTCCCCCATCTGGTAATAGGTATTTATACCGATATACCCGACTTGATTGATGCCGCCATACCTTCGCTTTGGGTGCTTTGCTCAGCTTACATCATCATGATACCGGCCAACATTTACTTCCAGGCGGTATCAGGCACCGGGAATACCCGCACAGCTCTTTTACTGGAATTTTCGGCGCTTACCATTTACATGTTCTACATGACGTATATGGTACTCGTAGTCCGAAATGTGGCCTTGTGCTGGACTACTGAGCATATCTATGCCTTATTTATAGGACTCTTCTCATACATCTACATAAAGAAAGGAAATTGGAAAGAGAAAAAAATATAGGAAAATATCTATCTTCGCCACTAATATTAATTATATCATAATATGATACCAATAAAACTATTACTTATGTCAGCAGCAGTCATGTCAGCATCCTGCATGGAAGTGCAAGCTAATACAGGACAAGACAAGAGCCCGATCGGGAAATCGGATATAAAAATTGCTAACCAACGGTTGTCACCCGAGGCTCTATGGGCTATGGGACGGATCGGAGGAGTGGCTGTGTCTCCTAATGAAAAGCAGGTAGCATATACCGTTGCCTATTACAGTGTACCCGAGAATAAAAGCAATCGGGAAGTATTTGTGATGAATGCCGATGGAACCGGTAACAAACAGATCACGCAGACGCCGTGGCAAGAAAATGAAGTAAGCTGGATAAAAGGAGGTAGTAAACTGGCCTTCTTGTCGAATGAAGGTGGCAGTAACCAGATATGGGAAATGAACCCCGATGGCACCGACCGCAAACAGTTGACTCATTACGAAAGTGACATTGAAGCTTTCTCTTTTTCTCCCGACGGGAAAAAGCTACTCTTCGTTGCGCAGACTAAAACAATAAGCAGCACAGCCGATAAGCATCCTGATCTGCCTAAGGCTACAGGTATTATCATAACCGACCTAATGTATAAACATTGGGATGAATGGGTGACAACAGCTCCCCATCCGTTTGTTGCAGACTTCGACGGAAGTGCGATTAACAATATCAAAGACGTATTACAGGGAGAACCATACGAAAGTCCGATGAAACCATTTGGCGGCATTGAGCAATTGGCGTGGAGTCCTGCTTCAGATAAGGTGGCTTATACCTGCCGTAAGAAAACCGGATTGGCTTATGCCCTATCGACTAATTCTGACATTTACATCTACGATTTAAACGATCAGAAGACCATCAATATCACTGAAGAGAATAAGGGATATGACACCAACCCACAATACTCACCCGACGGTAAATACATCGCTTGGCAAAGTATGGAGAGAGATGGATACGAAGCTGATCAAAACCGTCTGTTCATCATGAATCTGGCTACCGGAGAGAAACGTTTTATAAGCAAAGCTTTCGAATCGAATGTGGATGGATTCCTATGGAACAAGGATTCTAAAAGCATATTCTTCTATGGGGTATGGCATGGTGAGACTCAAATCTATAACGTAGATTTAAAGAAAGACAATGTGAGTCAGCTCACAGAAGGGGTATTCGATTATGGTTCTTTAGCTTTGGCAGGCAACAAGATCATTGCAAAGCGTCATTCAATGAGTGCCGGCGATGAAATCTATGCCATCGACAACACCAGAAAAGGTAAGTCCTTCGCCAACGTCAAGCAGCTGACTTATGAGAATAAAGCCATCTACGATCAATTAGAGATGGGTAAAGTGGAATCACGCTGGATGAAGACAACCGATGGCAAAGAAATGCTGACCTGGGTTATTTATCCTCCAAAGTTCGATCCGAATAAAAAGTACCCGACACTTCTTTACTGTGAAGGAGGCCCTCAAAGCCCGGTAAGCCAGTTTTGGAGTTACCGCTGGAACTTCCAAATTATGGCGGCTCACGACTACATTATTGTAGCCCCCAACCGTCGTGGTCTTCCCGGCTTTGGTTTGGAATGGAATGAAGCCATCAGCGGAGATTACGGAGGTCAGTGTATGGCAGACTATTTCACAGCTATTGATGAAATGGCAAAAGAGCCTTATGTGGACAAAGATCACTTGGGATGCGTTGGGGCCAGCTTCGGAGGTTTTTCTGTATATTGGCTTGCCGGACATCACAATAAACGTTTCAAAGCATTTATTGCTCATGACGGAATCTTCAACATGGAAATGCAGTACTTGGAGACTGAAGAAAAATGGTTTGCCAATTGGGATATGGGTGGAGCATACTGGGATAAGCAAAATGTCGTAGCACAACGTACCTTTGCAAACTCACCACATCAATTTGTTGACAAATGGGACGCTCCTATCCTTTGCATCCATGGTGAAAAGGACTACCGCATTTTAGCAAATCAGGCAATGGCTGCATTTGACGCTGCCAAGATGCGTGGAATACCTGCGGAATTGCTGATATATCCTGATGAAAACCACTGGGTATTGAAACCACAAAACGGTATATTATGGCAACGCACATTCTTTGAATGGCTTGACAAATGGCTGAAAAAATAAAGATGCCCTCAAATGCCAGTCCAAAAGCATCTTAAAATAGGGAAGAGACTCTGAGAATAGGCTTTGGCATATCCTCAGGTCGGAATAAAGCAGAAGAAGGTGTGTCAAAAGGCAAAAAAATAGCAGAACGCCCTTGCTACAACATGCTGTAACAAGGGCGTTTTTATGAAATAGGGGCTTTTGACACACCCCCTTCTGCTTCTGATAATTGTTATGCTAATCCGGATAAAGCCTATAAACGTAAGGGAACTTACTGAGCATTTGCCGATAGCAGCAGCGCTTTAAGCTTAGAAGCCAGCTTGTCTTTTATCTCATCCATTGGAATTTCACGTTTTAGTTCTTGTTGTAAGGAAGTCACGCCTTTATCGACAAAACCGCAAGGATGGATGTAACTGAAATACCGTAAATCCGTATTTATATTGAAAGCCAATCCGTGCATCGTCACGAAATGACTACTCCGTACTCCTATCGCACATATCTTGCGGGCACGCGGAGTGCCGGTATCCAACCATACTCCGGTTGCATTATCCAATCTACCCGCAACAATACCGTAATCGGCACACACGCCAATAACCGCCTCTTCGAGTAAGTGAATATATGCTTTCAAGCCCAGATTATATTCTTCGAGATTGATAATGGGATAACAAACCAATTGTCCCGGACCATGGTACGTGATGTCCCCTCCCCGATCAATATGATACAATGAAGCATTGATGGCTTCGAGCTGTTTCTCATTCAGCAGCATATTCTGCTCTTTGCCGCTACGCCCAAGAGTGTACACATGAGGATGCTCGCAAAGAATAATATGATTTATATAGCTTTCACCGTTTTGCTTAGCCTGTACAAGTCCATTAAACAAGACTTCCTGCTCTTTCCAAGCATCTGCATAAGGAATAAGTCCCCAATCATTAATCTGTAATTCCATTTCCTTTAAATATTATCATCTAATACACAAAACACTTTGCTTATTATACTAAAGCAGTCTGTGTCTAATGTTACCGCCTAATGTACAAAAAACATTTCGCTTATTATAACAAAGTCCTCTGAGCTTATTAAAGTATTATCGTCTGATACGCAAAACACTCTGTTTATTATACTAAAGTCATCTGTGTCTAATGTTACCGCCTATAATGTACACAAAACATTTCGCTTATTATAACAAAGTCGTCTGAGCTTATTAAAGTATTATCGTCTGATACGCAAGCTATTCAATACAACCGATACACTCGAAAACGCCATGGCGGCACTCGCCAGCATAGGGTTGAGAAGAACTCCATTGATCGGATACAGTATTCCTGCCGCAATAGGAATTCCTATGAGGTTGTAAATAAACGCCCAGAAAAGATTCTGATGAATGAGATGCACGGTACGACGTGAAAGACTGATTGCCGTCGGCAACAGAGACAAATCAGAAGTCATCAAAGTGACCATCGCCACATCCATTGCAATATCGGTTCCTTTCCCCATCGCAATACTCACATCGGCACGAGCCAAAGCTTGCGAGTCATTGATGCCATCACCCACCATTGCCACCGTCTTTCTTTGCAACTGAAGTTCACGTATAAAGAGATCCTTATCATCCGGCAGAGCATCAGCTATGTAATGCTTTATACCAAGTTTCCGAGCAACCGTCATAGCAGTACGCTCACCATCACCGGTCAACATATATACATCAATACCTTGATCTTGCAGATGCTGAACGGCACTTGCAGAGGTATCCTTTATCTTATCTTTTATGGCCACAACAGCCAACAACTCATTATCACAACCAAAATAAACCATACTGCAACCATCCGACTCAAACTCCACCAGTTCCTGACCTAGAAGTTCCGAATGTCCGGCTGCATAATCCTTGAGCAGCTTATGGCTCCCTGCCCAATAATCAGCCCCATCGTACCTTACTTTTATACCTTTCCCTGTGATACTCTGAAAAGAATCAACAGTCGCGGGAGTCACATCTTCGCTTTGAAGCGCAGCAATGATTGCTCCGGCAAGCGGGTGCTCCGATTTTAGTTCCGCTGCCAAAAGGATGTTCTTCAGATTTGCTTTTTGCGCTTCCGCCCAAAGCCACCCAACAACAGTCGGACGACCTTCAGTCAATGTTCCGGTCTTATCGAGCACCACCACATTCACCTTTCGCATCAGCTCTAAAGCTACTGCATCTTTTATCAAGATATGCTCACTGGCAGCCTTACCGATACCCACCATTAAAGCCGTAGGAGTAGCCAAGCCTAAAGCACAGGGACAAGCAATCACCAATACCGACACAGCCGACAATATGGCCCGGGACAGCACATCCATACCGCCAAAGCCCATCCATAATACGAAAGTCAGTACCGACAAGCCCAGTACCACCGGCACAAATATTCCCGTCACATGATCTACTATTCTTTGCACAGGAGCCTTACTGCCCTGAGCTTCCTGCACCATGTGGATTATATTTGCTAAAACCGTTTCACGACCGACCTTAGCAGCACGGATAACGAAAGAACCTTTTTGATTTATTGTGCCCGCAAGAACCTCAGAAGCAATCTTCTTTTCAACAGGTAAAGGTTCTCCGGTAATCATACTTTCATCCACATAAGACGTACCTTCCACCAAGCAACCATCAACAGGGATTTGCTCACCGGGACGCACACTAATCAGATCATTCACGCGTAGCGAGTCCAGCAGCACTTCTTCTTCAAGCCCGTCACTATTTATGACACGGGCAGTCTTAGGCTGAAGCTTCATCAGCTTACGTATGGCAATGGAAGTATTGCCTTTGGCGCTTTCTTCCATTAATTTACCCGTCAGGACAAAAGCGATAATAACAGCCGATGCCTCATAATAAACATGCGGTTCCAGTCCTCTGGCAATCCAGAACTCAGGAAAAAACGTATTGAATACACTAAACAGAAAGGCAATTGAAGTACTTAGCGCCACCAATGTGTCCATGTTACTCCTGTGCAAACGCAACTGCTTCCATGCACCCACGAAGAAAGGAGTGCCAAAGATTGCCAAAACAGGGATGGTCAATATCATCTGGATGATGCTCGAAAACTGCGAATGCATGAACACCATGGAAAGGATTAATAAGGGAACAGAGAAAATCCAAGCACCGATGACACGATACTTCAAAGCACGGTAGCTCTTTTGTCGTTTTTCCTCCAGACGCTCTTCCATGTGATCTTCATTCACAATAAGATCATATCCCGCAGCCACAACTGCCAAACGGATACTTTCGGGCGTTTGCTGTGTCGAATTATAAGATACGAGTAATAAACTACTTGCAAAATTGACAGAAGAGTCTTCCACTCCTGTCAAGTTCTTTACGGACTTTTCTACATTATTGGCACAACCGGCACAATGCATATTTAATACTGGGAATGACTTCTTTACAATATCGCCCATTTTATTTATCTATAACCTTGTTTATGAAAAAAGAACCAAGCATCTTTTACGTAAGGAAAGCTTATTATTGTGTTTCGGAATAAAGCATAAAAGGCTCAAAATATAAGAAGATGCAACCTTTAAACAAAGATAACAAAGGATTTGTTTACCGTAGAGTATCCAAATATCTTTTTTCTATTTTATAGTTTATATTAGCGAATTAAGATTTATATTTGTGGATAAGGAATCTATTAATGGAAACTTAAAATTAATAAATAACTGACATGAAAAAGCAATATGTAAGTCTTCTAACGCTATTCTTTACAGTATGCGTTTTTTTTGTATCATGTACAAACAAGGGAGACAAAAATGCCGGAAACCTCAGCTTCGATAGTATTCAAGTAAACAAGACGGTACACCTCTTCGGTGACACTGCAAAACCAGCCTGCAATCTTATAATCAACTTCCAATACGTTGCAAAAGCCATAGATAAAAAGACTCAAGACAGCTTGAACACAATCTTCTTGTCGGCATGTTTAGGCGATACATTTGCAATTACACCTCCCAAGACAGCTATCCAGAAATACTCCGAAAAGTACATCAATGATTACCGTAGAGATCTGGAACCAATGTACAAGAAAGATGAAGCGGATAATGAAGATAAGAAATCCATCTTGTCATGGTACTCGTATTACAGGAATGTAGACGGACGCGTACAGCTGTATGATAAGAGCTTACTTGTTTATCGGGTGGATTATAGCGAATATACCGGAGGTGCACATGGCATGTATTCTTCGACTTTCTATAATATCGATTTAAAGACCTTGCGACCATTGCATCTCGATGACCTTTTTGAAGGCGAAGACTACAAAGAGGCTCTCACCGACCTGCTATGGAATCAGCTTATGGCAGATAACAAGGTGGCAACCCACCAGGCATTGGAAGACATGGGATATACCAGCACCGGAGATTTGGAACCGACAGAAAACTTCTATCTCTCCAAAGATGGCATCACCTTCTATTACAACGTTTACGAAATCACCCCATACGCCATGGGAGCGGTTAAAATCACCTTGCCTTACGATATGATAGATCGCCTTTTGAAACAAGATCAACCCATTATAAAAGAAATAAAATAGTAAGACTATAGCGCATTTATGGAGATTATTCTAAAATACTTTCCCAATATAACGGAAAAACAAAAGCAGCAATTTGCCGCACTATACGATTTATACAAAGATTGGAATGCTAAGATTAATGTAATTTCGCGTAAAGACATAGACAATATATACGAGCACCACGTGCTCCATTCGTTGGGAATAGCCCAGGTCATACGCTTCACTCCCAATACCCGCATAATGGACTTGGGCACAGGAGGAGGATTTCCCGGTATTCCGCTCGCCATATTATTCCCGGAAGTAAAATTCCATTTAGTGGACAGCATCGGGAAGAAAGTACGTGTCGCTACGGAAGTTGCCAATAGCATAGGACTGGAGAACGTCACCTTCAGGCATGCAAGAGCCGAAGAAGAAAACCAGCTTTTCGACTTTGTGGTGAGTCGTGCTGTAATGCCGTTATCCGATCTTTTGAAAATCATACGTAAGAATATTGATAAGCATCAACAGAATGCGTTGCCCAATGGACTGATCTGCCTCAAAGGAGGAGAATTGGAAAATGAGGTTACGCAGTTTAAACATAAAGTCGCTATCTACGATCTGAAAGATTACTTCGAAGAGGACTTTTTCGAGACAAAAAAAGTAGTTTATGCAGCTCCCTAATGTCTGCATTCAATAATGAACACATCTTATGAAAATAAAGAGATTTGAATTCAACATGTTTCCCGTAAACTGTTACATTATATGGGACGACACAGAAGAAGCTATAATAATTGATCCGGGATGTTATTATGAAGAAGAGAAGCAAGCGCTAAAAACCTTTATTCAGGGTAAAAACCTAAAGGTGAAGCACATTCTCAACACCCACCTGCATCTCGATCACATATTCGGCAACCGCTTTGCATCAGAGGAATATCACCTGCCGATAGAAGCCAATCAAGCTGACGAATTCTGGATGGAGGAAGCTCCGAAACAGACACGTATGTTCGGGTTTGAATGGAAGGAAACGCCCGCACCGATCGGGAAATATCTGCATGACGGCGATATCATAACCTTTGGAAACACAAAACTGGAAGCAATACACGTCCCGGGACATTCACCCGGAAGCTTGGTGTATTACTCCGCCGCAGATCACTGCATGTTCGCCGGAGACGTACTGTTTCAGGGCAGCATCGGAAGGGCCGACCTTACCGGAGGAAATTTCGATGAATTAATAGAGCATATCTGTAGCCGACTGTTTGTCTTACCCGATGAAACAATTGTTTATCCGGGTCATGGTGCGCCGACCACCATAGGCATTGAGAAAGTCGAAAATCCTTTTTTCCGGAGCTTGTAAAGCTCATAAAACCATCCAATGTATAATCAGGTAATAATCTTAAAAATATGAAAACCGATCTTTTAGCTTGTCGTCACATTGGCATTAGCCATGAAGACGAAGAACACATGCTTCATAAAATTGGAGTGAACAGTTTGGACGAACTCATAGATAAAGTTATTCCGGCAAATATTCGCTTAAAAGAGACAATTTCACTTCCCCCCACTCTGACAGAATATGAGTTCGGGAAGCACATTAGTGAACTTGCTGCAAAGAATAAGCTTTATGCCACTTACATTGGAATGGGTTGGTACAACACGATTACTCCTGCCGTTATCCAACGCAACGTGCTCGAGAATCCGGTATGGTATACCTCATATACTCCGTATCAGACCGAAGTATCGCAAGGACGCTTAGAAGCCCTCATCAATTTTCAGACGGCTGTATCCGATCTTACGGGAATGCCTCTCGCCAATTCTTCTTTATTGGATGAAGCCACCGCCGCCGCGGAAGCTGTGACAATGATGTACAATCTGCGGTCGCGTGAAATGCAGAAGAGTGGTGCCAACGTCGTTTTTGTCGATGAGAATATCTTCCCCCAGACATTGGCCGTAATGCAGACACGTGCCATCCCGCAGAATATAGAGATCCGCACAGGTAAGTACGCTGATTTCGATTTCACTCCCGACATCTTCGGCTGTATGTTGCAATATCCCAATGCCGACGGCAATGTGGAAGATTATCGCGCTTTTGTAGAGAAAGCACATGCAAACGGAAGCAAGGTAGCCGTAGCAGCAGATATCTTAAGCCTCGTGCTGCTTACTCCTCCGGGAGAATGGGGAGCGGATATCGTCTTCGGCAGTACACAACGCCTTGGCGTACCGATGTATTATGGAGGACCCTCCGCTGCATATTTTGCAACGAAAGATGAATACAAGCGCAGCATGCCGGGACGAATTATCGGTCAGTCGAAAGACAAATACGGTAAGCTATGCTATCGCATGGCATTGCAAACGCGTGAACAACATATCAAAAGAGAAAAAGCAACCTCCAATATTTGCACGGCGCAAGCGCTGCTGGCAACAATGGCAGGTTTCTATGCGGTATACCACGGGCCGGAAGGGCTGCATAGCATTGCCGAACGGGTTCATAGCATCACCGCCTGTCTGGACAAGCAAATCACAAAGCTTGGATACACCCAGGCCAACGCCTGCTATTTTGACACCCTCCGCTTCAGTCTTCCCGACAGCATTTCCACGCAACAAATACGCACCATTGCATTGAGCAAGAAAGTCAATCTACGCTACTTTATCAATGGCGACGTAGGTATAAGCATTGACGAGACCACCAATATATCGGCCGTTAACGTGTTGATCTCCATCTTTGCCATTGCAGCAGGAAAAGACTGGGCAAAAGTGGAAAGTATCGCGTTGAGCAGCCACATTGACAAAGAATTCAAACGCAGCAGTTCCTATCTCACTCACGAAGTATTCCACAAATACCATACCGAGACGGAAATGATGCGCTATATCAAACGCCTCGACCGTAAAGACATCTCTTTAGCTCAATCAATGATCTCTTTAGGATCATGCACAATGAAGCTGAATGCCGCTTCAGAACTATTACCGCTCAGTCGACCGGAGTTTATGGGCGTGCATCCTCTTGCTCCTGAAGATCAAGTTGAGGGTTATAGCGAAATGATCCACAATCTCGGCGAGATGCTGAAAGCCATCACCGGATTTTCGGGCATCAGCTTCCAACCCAATTCGGGTGCAGCAGGAGAATACACCGGATTGCGTGTCATTCATTCATACCTGGAAAGCATTGGTCAAGGTCACCGCAACAAAGTGCTCATTCCGGCATCAGCCCACGGCACCAATCCTGCCTCGGCGGTACAAGCCGGCTTCACGCCTATCATCTGTGCCTGCGACGAACAAGGCAATGTAGACATGGCAGATCTTTGCGCCAAAGCAGAAGAGAATAAAGATGCCTTGGCGGCATTGATGATCACCTATCCTTCCACACATGGAATATTCGAAACGGAGATCGTCAAGATATGCCAGATTATACACTCCTTCGGAGCACAAGTCTATATGGATGGAGCCAACATGAATGCGCAGGTGGGACTCACCAATCCGGGATTTATCGGAGCAGACGTCTGCCATCTGAATCTGCACAAGACCTTCGCTTCGCCTCATGGCGGTGGCGGCCCCGGAATAGGTCCTATTTGCGTAGCCGATCATCTGATACCATTCTTACCGGGACATCCGTTCTTTGGTAACTCTACCAATGAAGTAGCCTCCGCGCCATTTGGAAGTGCCGGCCTTTTGCTCGTCCCTTATGGTTACGTAGCCATGATGGGAATAGAAGGTTTGACCCGTGCTACCAAAATAGCCATTCTGAATGCCAACTACCTTGCTGCATGTCTGCAAGACACATACGGCGTAGTCTATCGTGGAGAGAACGGCTTTGTAGGGCACGAACTCATTTTGGAATGTAGAAAGATATTTGAAGAGACCGGCATAACGGAGAACGATATCGCCAAGAGACTGATGGACTATGGTTATCATGCTCCTACCCTGTCTTTCCCTGTGCACGGAACATTAATGATAGAGCCAACGGAAAGCGAAAGTCTCGCCGAGTTGGATAACTTTGTCGACTCCATGCTATCCATCTGGAACGAAATAAAGGATGTGAAAGAAGGGGAAGCCAGTAGCGCCGATAACGTATTGGTCAACGCTCCCCATCCTGAATATGAAGTGGTTTCGGATAATTGGGAGCATGCTTATTCGCGTGAGAAAGCGGCATACCCCATCCAAAGTGTGCGGGATAATAAGTTTTGGGTAAACGTAGCTCGCGTTGACAACACGCTTGGCGACCGGAAACTATTACCTACCCGCTACGGAACATTCGACTAAAAGCATAGAGTAGGCATTCATTGCCTTACTAAACTTGAACATTAATCCCGCTCATTACTTTTGTTTTGAGCGGGATTTTGCTAGGAAATAAAGAGTAGCCATTTCGTAGATTAGCAATATGTTACTAACATAATCTACCTCATTTAGAAGTTATCAAGTACGAATTTTATAAGTGTCGCTTTTCTTGCCTCTATCTTCTCTCTATCCCAAATAGCTTCATCTTCGGTCATTTCTCGAATTTCTCTTTGCTGAGCAAGCTTAGTATATGAATCTCTCTTTATATGAAATGGTTTATTCCCGATAGATTCGTTATGAGGAGCCGACAGTAATAAATAATTTCCCAAGCAGTCAATGCATTGTTCTTTAAATTTTTGAGTGTATCTTCCATATCCTGAAGCTGGTTTTTCATTCTCTGTTTGGGGAGCAATGTGTTCTAAATGAGGTTTATTTATTTTATCATAACGAGATACACCGTATCCCTTTTTTCCTTGACTTTCAAGATATAGCTCATATTTCCACAATAAGAACTTTGCCATTGAACTCTCAACACTCCCCTGCAAAGAATTTTCTAATGATGAATTATTCCAATGCGCCCACCACCAATTATCATTTGACACTTTTTTCATGAACTCTATATCATCAACAATCGGTTTTATATCAGTATTATCTTTCGTGAATTTCTGGTATACATCATTTATCCTTGATGTTATTTCAGCCCTTGTACCAATGAGGCGATGCCGAAAAATAAGAGACTCTAACGCCGAACATATTTCACATATCTTTTCAATTGATAATCTGAAGGTATAAGCTTTTATAATAAAAGGGATAGCTATTGAAAATCCTCCAAGAGTAGCAATGGAATGTATTTCAATATTTTCTCTTTCATCTTTTGTTAAGAATATCTTCAAAATTTCAAAGCTAGAAGCTAGTGATTTTGTGAATGATTTAATAAATTGAATAGAATCTTCTTTTGATAGAAAATTATTAATTCTATCTATTGGGTCTGATTCCCATAAAGAGTTGAAATATACTCTTAAAGTATAGATTAAAATATCATCTTCATCAATTTTATACTCTATTGAAGATATTGATTTGTATATTTTCTCAAATCTATTTTTCAACTCGATTATAAGGTCGTCTCTTTCATCACCTCCATATAAATGAACATTAAACATAAATTGAGCCTTGATTATTTCCAAGTTAGAAGGTTTCTTCCCTCTGTTATTTTGAAAAATGAACATTTGAATAGCTTCTGATTCATTTTTCACAGGATGAGTAGAGCAAGAAGCTTCACTAATTGTTTTTAACATCTTCAATAGGTATCCCTCATCTTTTTTTTCCAATGCTTTTGAAAAGAAATCAAAGGCATTAACAATTCGCTTTGCCGATTCTGTTTCTAAACCATTTTTATCAATTTTAGTTTGATCTACCACATAATCTTTAAATAATTGATCATCATACTCAACTGTTGAGAAAATATAATTAGATTTACGTTTAATCATATTTTCAAAAAGAACTTCTTCACTATCTGTCAACTGCCTTTTATTTTTCAACTTTGAATATAAAACAGAGAGAAATATAATTATAGTTGTCAAGCGTTGTTGTCCGTCAATTACTCCATAACGACAATCAGCTTTCTCTTCAAACAAAAAATGACCAAAATAATAAGGTGTCAAAGCACAGCTTTTGTTATAATCTTCAAGATCATTCAAAAAAACATTCACTTGCTTTGGAGATTGCCCTTTGTTCAATTCAGTATCCCATGAATATGCACGTTGGTATGTTGGAACAAAGATTTTATTTCCTGCTAACATTTGGTTTATTGTTGTTGATGCTTCCATTTTTATTATTATTTATTTGTCATTTTTTATAATTTCATTTAGCCAACAAAGTTATCTAATTTATCTTAATTAAGCATTATTTTATATCAATATTTTTCAAAATTAAAACAGCAACAATCCAAAAAAGGTTCCTCTTTTTTCGCGCGCAAAAAGAGAAACCTTACACTAGATCACAGCCCTTATTATAGGTTGGTAGCTCCCGCTCCCAAGGCTCCGGCAAGTGCCGAAACCACAGCGATAATCACCTTGAACACAAGATCCCAAGTCGTTTTTTTCATAGCCATAACTTAAATACCTCCTTTCTGTTTTTTCTAAATTATTAACCCAGCGGATCATCGTCTTTACCGCCTCCGTTACCATTATTCCCACTATCGCCGCTTCCGGGGACTTCCCCACCACCGGTCTGATCGACAAGATCGAAACGGACACATTTCACACCGGTCACCAACGAACGGGTTGCAATGCTGCGATTCGGATTGCGGGTATAGGCGGGAAGGAAGCGGATCTGCATCTTAGCCTGTGCGGCAGATACGTCTTTTTCTTTTTCCACACCTTTGCCTCCCGATTTCATTGTGATCCTGAACGAGCCGAAACCGTCCAGCGTAACACTCTCCGATGATTGCAGGTGCTGACTCATCACGGTCACCAGATTGTCGATGGTGTTTTTCACATCACCGGATGAGAGTGAAGAGTACCCTGCTATTTCACGGGCAATCGCTTCGGTACTTACATTGCGTGTTTGCACCACACGCGGATAAAACAGTTTCAATCCAGCCTTGTTTTTGAAAGAGGATTGGAATGGTTTATAAATCACTGCCATAATAAAATAATTTTAAGTAAACTAATCGATTCATGTCTTAAGCTTAACGACAATACAAAGATAACACTTCGCGCCCACACATACTCCCAAATATAAAAAGCCGCGTTAACAAGTTGCGTTAATCAATCTACAAATAACCTGATCAGCTCCTTTACTCAAATTATTTTCAGTAATCAAGTTATACAATGCTACGTTTGCGACCGCTGTCTGCTATTTTCCGTCTCTGCCGTTTTATAACTCCGACTGCAACATAGGCTCAACAGATAACGCCCCGGCATGTGGATTTTGCCATGACTCTCACGTAAGACACAGAAACCTTTCCAAACGGGATGCCCGATAACCCCGTAATTACTCCTTCGGATGACCGCATATTGCTCGCCAGGGGGCACATGATACTGCCGCATACTAAAGACCAACCCGCTAAGATTACGTTGCATACCGTCGACAGGAGGTTGTAGGCTGTTTATAGCCTCATCCGTCCAGACTTGCTTTGAGGCAGCCGACTTGACTTCTCCCGCTACATTACTCCCGCCGCTGCTACCGAATAAGGAATTGCCTGTTTCAGAGGCACCGGTTTTAAAGTTACCCGTTTCGGTATTACCTGTCTTAGAATGCTCTCCTTCAGAATGCCTCCCTTCAAAATGGCACGTTTCAGAATGACCTGCTTCAAAATGACACGTTTCAAAATGACCTGCCATAGAATTACCAGCTTCAGAATTACCCGTCCTAGAATGACCTGTCATAGAGTCACCAGCTTCAGAATGATCTGCTTCAGAAGCACCTCTTCCAAAATCACCCGTTTCAGAATCACCCTCTATTTTGTTTAAGGGAACCTCCTCTCTCTTCTCTTCAAATCCCGTCCCTCCCGAGGAGGGATTGAGGGTGGAGTTTTTTCTATTCTGTGCTATGCTATACTGTGCTATGCTATGGGTACTTGATGTAACATTTATGGGGGTAAATGTTACATCATCATCATTATCCGATGAATCATCAGTTTGAGGTTCGGCACGTCCAATGCCTTTCACAGCACTATCAGAAGCCACTTTTTCTTCATCAGTTTTCTCAGATGACCTTAAAATCTCTCCATCGGACAAGAGACAGTAGCAAGGCTCTATCCGCGAATAAACCCTACGCTTAGTGCTAAACAAATACTGCCGCTGTATCTCGGCGGAAGATAGAATATTCTTCTTCTCGAAAAGTCCGGCATCAAAAATGCCATACTCTACAGCTAGCAGCACAATGCGTTTCACATCCTCCGCTTTCTTCTCATAAAGATTGGCCGCAAGATCTTCATAAAAAAGATCGTCGACACAAACGTAATAGCCCTCACCTGAATAGATGTATGAAAATACATCCACCAGCGCGGTAAATGCCGCATCGCCCTCGCGCTTCATGATGCGGTGTACAAGGCGGTCGTGTACAAATTCGGTACTCATGGGGAAATACTCCAATCCCCGCTTCTTTATCTTTGACATACTATTCTGTGGTTATTTAGTTTTCCGTATTAAAAAATTCACCCCTGGAACGCTTCCTCCGTTTCCGCTCAATGCTTTGGCGCACCACCTCCAAGGCATGCATAATGAGTTTCATCCTCGATTCGCGATCCTGAATTTCGGTGATCACGGGATAGTTCCGGGTGTTTTCCACTGAGTGCGAGTGCTTACTATTCTTACGCTGGGTACGGCTAGTTTCTTTTCGACACTCCTTACAATAGTTGTCCGGGCGTTGAGACTTTTTGTTGATATAAAACTCTTCCAACGGAAGTTCGCATTTGCAACGCCCACAGATGTGAGTAGTCATTTTTGTCTTTTTCATAATAATTATTATTAAAAAATTTATGATTAATAGTATTCGGGGCACATAACAAGAGCCCTCCGGTAGGAAAACCGCAGCCCTTCGGTACAAGAAGCAAAGCCCTTGCATACGCGAACCGCAGCCCTACGCTAGAAAAACCGCATACCTGGAAAACAGGTATCATAAGTATGCGGCACTAACAAAATTTTAATTATATACAGGAAATCAGGGAGCCTCTTCAGTGGGAGGTTTGGCGTGACTATAGTGTTGGTTTTTTATATTTTGGTTATTCATAATTTTTCTACGAGATACCATTTCATTGCTTTTGCAAGCATAAAATAAAAGGGTTTTGAGCAAGCAGACAAAGACTTTTTCAGTTTAACGCTAAAAAAACTTATAAACACCTATAAATGAGCGAGTAGCATTTTCTCAAATCTTTACTTTGAAAATTATAAAAAATAGAATTAAAGGGTAAACGCCTCAAAATTCCTCTTCAGTATTCTTTAAGAAAAGCTCCTTAGCAAATTAAATTACACCACTATTTCTCACTTCGTTTGATGTTTTTTTTATCCGGTGCATCATTCGCAAAAGCTACGGTTATAGCATTCTTTAATTTTGCAGATGGCTTGAATGAATCTACAATACGAAAACAAGCTGATTAGATTTTAATCTATAATATTTCATAAAATTATATTGCGCACAATGTATTATTATTTATCTTTGCTGCGGAAATAAAAGAAAGAAATGGGAGATTTATTAAAGTTAGAGAATCAGGTATGCTTTCCGGTTTATGCGCTGGCCAAAGAAATCATAAACCAGTATCGGACATTCTTAGATGAGCTCGATTTAACCTACCCCCAATATTTGGTTATGCTGGTGCTATGGGAACATAAAGAGCAGACGGTAAATCAGATTGGTGAGAAGTTGAGATTGGATAGTGGCACGCTGACTCCGTTGTTGAAAAGGTTGGAGCAGAAAGGAATTGTGTCAAGAAGCCGTAGCACACGCGATGAGCGCGTAGTGAACATCACCCTGACAGAAGCCGGTGAAGAGCTGAAAGCAAGAGCGAAAAACCTACCCGAAAGTCTGATGGCATCCATGCAGATACCGATGGAAGAGCTGAAAGCCCTCAAACAAACGGTTGAGAAGATATTGAATATCCTCCACAAAAAAGATTGCAACGGAGAGTGTAAACATACTTGTCCGGGGCAAAAGGAATAAAGAAGAAGAGAGATTTTTTAGTGCAAGCATTGCCTGCACGGTTAACTATATTACTAACAATTTTTCAGGACAATAAAATTATGTCATTATTAGCAGATTTACAATGGAGACATGCCGTTAAAGCATACGATCCAACTCAAAAAGTAAGCCGGGAGAATATAGATAAGATTGTGGAAGCCGCACGTCTGGCTCCTACCTCATCGGGTTTACAACCTTTCAAAGTCATTGTAGTAGAAAATCAAGAAGTCAAAGAGAAGTTGAGCGCAGTAGCCTTCAACCCCGAATGTATGCGTGAATGTTCACACGTCATCATCTTTGCTGCATGGGATAGGTACACAAGCGAAAGGATAGATCACGTCTACGACCATACTACAGATGAGAGAGGCTTGCCACGCGGTCGGTTCAGCTCTTACACCGACAAGATCAAATCAATCTATCTCGAGCAGCAGGCCGAAGAGAACTTTGCCCACACGGCAAGACAGACTTACATTGCTTTGGGTCTGGCACTGGCACAAGCTGCCGAGCTGAAAGTGGATACCACTCCCGTAGAAGGTTTCGACAACAGCGTGGTGGATGAAGTGCTACAGCTTAGAGAAAAGGGGCTGAGAAGTGTGTCGCTGATGTATGTAGGCGTTGCAGATAGCAGTCGCGACTGGCTTGCCACAATGAAGAAAGTTCGCGTGCCCAAAGATGAGTTCGTGATAGAGATAAAATAAGCATATACAATATGCAATGTAGCTATCCCAAAAGGATAGCTACATTTAAGTTATTTAAGCAATAAAGAAGATTAACATCAAAAGATTCAAAATTTTCTGAAAGTAATTTTAGATAGTGCATCTTTTTGATGATACAGTTTGATTGTTGACTTTACAAAATCGGCATCTTCACAAGTGTAAATATTTACAAATTGTTGTGGATTGCGATCTACCAGCGGAAACCAGGAGCTTTGTATCTGTACTACAAGTCGGTGTCCGGCCTTAAAAGTGTGAGCAACATCCTGCATTGAGAAACTGACTTTGGTTTTATGCCCTGGAATAAAGGCTTTGGGATGCTCAAAGCTTTCTCTATACCGCCCACGCATCACATCTCCGCGGACTAGCATCTGATATCCATTCATCAAATATTGGGTTCCATCCCCCACACCATCCTTAGCTTCATCATAAGCAAAATTGTCTGGAAATTCATCGATAACTTTCACTACGAAATCGGCATCTGTAGTCGATAACCCAACCTCTAGTTCAACATCTATTTGCCCGCCAATTGTCATATTTTCTTTTAGTGGTTCCGTCTTAAAAGAAAGGACATCCGGACGTTGCTGTGCAAATCGCTGATCTTCCGTCATGTATTCTTTTGGACGGGAATATACAGTACCCTGCGTATAAGGGACTGGATGTGCCGGATCGGAAACATATTCAGAAGAAGAGCTTCTTTCTGAAGGAATTGTAGTAGACAATTTCCCTCCTCCGTGCAAATAGAAGGAAACTTCTTTAGTACACTCTATCGGCGGCCATGCAGAGAAAGCCTCCCATTGGTTCTTTCCTGAGAAAAATACGTTTATTTTACGATTGTTTGAAGTCGGAGCACCTTTTCCTTTTAAATAATACTGTAAGAAAGGAAATTCCACCTGATTGCGGTAATAGAGGGTTGTTTTCGATCCAAACCGAACATTTCCAAGGAAACTACCATCGTCTTCTGCCCAAGCTCCGTGATACCAAGGCCCAATTATCAAATGAAGATCGGTCTCTGGACTTTGACAATGTATAGCCTTGTACAATTGCCAAGCTCCAAAGCAATCTTCGGCATCAAATAATCCGCCGACAACCAGGATCGCCGGTGTTATGTTATAACAAGCCCTGCGGGTATCTCTTTCATGCCACCAACCATCATAGTTTGGGTGCATCATCATCTCGTTCCAAAAGTGAATACTATCACCGAGCAATCGGGTTATATTTTTTAATGCCCCCATTTTTTGAAAGAAAGAATACTCGTCTGTTTCATAGTAAGGAGTATATGGCGTTAATTCTTCTGTAGGAACAGGACGAGGACGATTCATCCATGAAGCAAAACGAAAACCATCACAAAGCATAAACGCTCCATTATGGTGATAATCATCCCCCATAAACCAATCGGTAACAGGAGCCTGCGGTATAGAAACTTTAACAGCCGGATGTCCGCTTAATGCCCCCATTAGAGCGTAGAATCCAGAGTAAGAAGAGCCTATAAGACCTATATTGCCATTATTATGGGTATTGTGAAGGAGCCATTCTGCAGTATCATATACATCACTTGCTTCGTCAATCTTACAGTTTTTTTCTTTCTCTTTCACGAACGGACGTACATTTACAAAATCCCCTTCACTTTTCCAACGCCCACGCACATCTTGGATGACAAAAACATATTTTTCTCTTGCATAATTTTGCCAGGCATTCCAAAGAAGATCACTCATTTCTCCGCCATAAGGAAAAGCCCCGTAAGGAGTACGAGTCATTAAAACAGGAGAATCTTCAGTACAATGAACCGGCTCATAAATGGCAGTGTACAAATGCATACCATCTCGCATTGGTATCATTGCTTCTCTTTTAGTGTAGTTCTCCTTTACCCAGTTTTCGTCTATATCCTGAGCAAACAATATATTTCCTTTGAACATGCAGCAAAAATAAATAAAACATAAAATAGCACTCTTCTTCTTCAATATACAACTCATACCCTTTCAGCTCTTATTATTATTGAAATATTCCTTAAAACAGATATATAACATTGAAAAACAAACATATAATAACATCTGAGGATATCAGAAAATATCTGAGAATCAATATTTATAACAGTTCGTCAAAGATAAATAAATTTCTAATCACCATTAATAAGTATCTACATTAATCGAGTGTTTATTTAAGTACTCCTCATTACGAAAGACTTGCTGAATAACAATATATCTCCCATACTTTACTTAGTTAGAACTATCTGGATATGAGAATCTGGATATAACAAAAAACACAACTAGAAATTACCAGACGGCAATATCTTTATTAAAAAAGATATTCTAATTATTTTCCGGCCTAACACCAATAAGAGTTTTTATGTCCTCCAGAACCATTTTATACGGGTAAAGAACATCGTAACCAGAAGTGACAAAGACGTCAGAATAATTCCTTGCAAGAATCCCAGCCAGACATTTGTATGGAAATAGCTTAATAGCGGAGTAACGCCCAATATACCCATAACAGGCATGATGAGAAGATCACCTGCAACATAAGCTATCATCGGATTTTGTCCCGACATCACAAGGAATCGAGTCGATTTCAGGCAGTGAAAGTAATCGCAGAGAATATGTAAAGCGATCAACCCCATGCAAGCCAATCCGGATGTCACGAAAAAGTAGCTGAAAGTGGCATGATCTTTTTTTATGCCTCCCTCAAACGATTCGAAACAAAGCCCTAACAACAACAGGAAGCCTCCCAATGCAAATAAGTTTCGCCACAGCAGAGAAGATTCCCGAGCCTTGCGTAATAAGAGAAATCCGATAGAGAGCAACACAGCTACCAACAACAGGTTGAGCATCAACCAACGATTGTACAACCCTACAAGATTACAGATGATAATTCCGACTGAGACCAACAACATCCCTATAGCTTTTATAGGGCGCTCCTCCGGTGCGTTTACATTGCGGGTTTTCATCCACTGAACCAAGTATTCACCGGCAATACTACCCGGCAATACAATGAAGAGGTACTTCAAATAATCAAATTTATACATCCATGGAAGAGGAGTGAAATCGAATAGTGAACGCTGCCATCCTCCCACTTTCGAGCTGCAAATAATGCCGGCAAGCAATGCCAATATTCCAACCCTCAGCCAACGGTTGTTCATGGTAAACACATAGACAAGGGTTCCCCAAAAAGCCATATTAGCCAACAGAAGGATAATAATGTTGCTATGATACAAACTGAAAGCTTGGCCATCCGCATAGTCGACCGTTAGTAACATTGCAGTAGCAATGGCATACGAACCCCATTTTATCGTTTGATGTCCCCATGAAGGCATATTCAGCGGAATACGCATGAACATCGGAAAAAGTACGATAAAGCAGCATATAGCTAATAGCCACGAGCGTAGATCTTGCGGATTACTCAACACGTACGGGTAGAAGTGCTGTATGAATATTGCAAAAAAAGTCAGTTGTAATCCACGTTTTAATGCATCATAAGTCAATCTTAAGCGACTCTCTCCTGCCTCAAGTCTTTTACCGATAGAAAAGGGAAAAGCAGCTCCCATGGAAAACAGAAAGAAAGGAAACACCAGATCAACCCAAGTCAACCCGGGTATATCGGGGTTAAAAACATGTGTGGGAGGAGGAGTCTGGGCATGGTACATCCATGCCGGCAGAATGCCTCCTGCAATTGTGGCGGAAAGTACCATCGTCAGAATGGCATATCCCCGCAATGCATCCAAAGCAAAAGCCCGTTGCTTCATAGAGCTCCTCCTTCTTTCATACCCTCTTCCACTTCTTTCCAAAGATTTTTAGTAATGATATGCACAATATCGAATACCATCAGACCGTCGGACTGCAAGAGATTCATTGCAATGGATTTTGATAGTTTCTGAGGGTCATCATAGAACTGATCGACCAACACGCCTCCCATAAACTTATTATTCTTCAGTATTTTCCTGAGGTGTTGACAGGAGCCTTCCACACAATACCAAGTGCCTTCCTGAGCCTGACTGTCGGTTTCATTCCAAATCGTGCGATTATGTTTCTTATACTCATCTATCGTGATATCCGTATAATAGTTCCCGGTTGAGTAGAGATCTATCAATTCGGCATACCCATAACTTCCATATTTTGGGGTAGCCCAATTAAAGTCTTTACTCGGGTCGTATTTATTGCTAGCAAAATTAACTCCGACTTCGTAATATGAAGGATACCAGGCACCGGTATACGTTCCGAAAGATATTCGGGGATTGACTTGTTTTACCTCCTTGCGCGCCAAAGCCATAAATTCGGTAATGTTTTTGGTACGCCATTCAAACCATTTCAATGCATATTTTCCCCATTGCGGAACATATTTATTATTCTCACCCTTAACCCATTTAAAAATGTCTTCGGGATAGTTTTCTACTTTACTTCCAATATATTCTTCAAATTTACTTCGGGATAGTGGAGAAAAGTCGGCACTGATGCCGTCGTAACGGACACGATCAAGCATTAGCCCGTCAAGAGCCGGATATTTGGCAACCAATTCTTTCAATACATTCAAAATATACGTACGATATTCCTCATTTATCGGATTGGTCATAGCTCCATATTTCTGCTTTTCATCCATTATGGAAATAATCCCTTTATCGGGAGTATAAACCATGGAAGCCCATTCCGGATGACCATCATAAACCAATCCCCGATCAAAGTAATTGTGCCCGGCACAAAATACATTCAGCGCAGCATATATTTTCAGTCCCATTTGGTGGCCTTGCCGGATAAACTCTCCCAGATAATCGAAGTTACCCCTTTTGGCACCTTTCCATTCATTCATCCGAGGAGCATACTTACTGTCAAACAATACCTCCCCGGTGATGGGACGAACATCTACAATGGCATGGGTGAATCCAAGTGATTTTATCTTTTTCAGATAATACGTTATGGAGTCTTTATGACTGAAACGTGCAAAATTAGCTTCTGCATCAATCCACATCAAAGCCTGTTTGTGCGAAACAGATGACGGCTTCACTATCTTACAATCGGCTTTACCACTAAAAAGAACAAGCCCGATAAAGAATAGAACGATCAATATTTTAGATGATTTCATAGGATAAATTTTAATATTTACTTAATGATTGCTTTAAATGGTGCAGCAGGCAGACCTGCATTATTACACAAGTTTCCTATTTTAAAATTACGGAAACAATAACGTACTTCAACCGGATTAGGAACATTCTCATTCCAGACCTTTACAACAGAAGAGCCATTGATTATTTCGGCTGAAGCCGGAACAACCTGTCCTTCGCGATCAACCAATTCAAATCCTGTGACCGATTCATTTTCTGGCACCAGTCCGTCAGCTCCAAAATCAAAATCAACTTCCACCTTTCCTTCGGTCAGTTTACATTGCTTATAAACAGGGCCCGAATACATGAACCCTTTTAAATTATAAGTTTTGGCCAAAGCCCAATATGCCAGCCTCTCACCCACTTTAATTTTATAAGGGGGATGAATGAACTTCTCGCTACCCGCATCGGCTGTTACAGCCATTCCCACATTAGGAATTTCCTTCATTAAGTCAAGCTGACATTGCCGGAATAAGGCCCAATCGAACTTATCACTGCCTTCGGACTGCCAAGGAGCAATCTGAACGTAGTAAAACGGCAATTCCGCCTGATGCCAGAATGTCCGCCATTGGGAGATCATTGCGGGAAAAAGCTTCCGGTATAAATCCGGATTTGCCGAGTTGGCTTCACCTTGATACCATATTACTCCTTTTACAGGAAAACCCTTCCAGGGATTTACCATTGCATTCCACAATAAAGTAGGAGTTCCGGCAGGCCAACCAAATTCCGTGGCACTTACATCCGGTAGCTCCACACCGGCAAAAGAAGAAAGTGTTTCCCGGCTCATCCACGCTTCTATTTTCGAAGCACTCCAGGAGCAATTGATTAATCCGACGGGTATTTTCAAGGTCTTTTGCAACTGATTTCCAAAGAAATAGGCCGCCGCACTAAAATTCGCCACATTCTCAGGTGATGTCTCACTCCAACACCCATCAATTCCATCGGATTTAGGGGTGGTACTCCACGCATTCTTCACGGTATAAAGTCTCATAGGTCTTTTGACATCGGCAGAAACTATATATTCTTGTGAACCATATACAGGCTGCCCTCTAAAGCCTTTCACCGGCATCTCCATATTAGACTGTCCCGAACAAAACCAGACTTCGCCTATTAAAATATTTTCCAGTATCAGTCGGTCCCCATCGGAAAAAGTGATGGTGTACGGACCACCATAAGATGGGGTATTCAGCTTTAAAGTGAAGCTCCCATTCTTATCACAGTCTGCATAGACGGTTTTTCCATCCCATGAAGCATTGGCGGAAACTTTTTTACCTATTGTAGAATTTCCGGTAAACACAACCGCCGACTTTTGCTGCAATACCATATTATCGCCCCAAATGGAAGTCAAAGAAACCTTTGCCGATAAAATAGCAGCATAAAGTAATGCTCCCGAAAAAAATAATGCTTTTCTCATTACTACTTATTTATTTTTCAAATATGATCTGTAAATGTTTCCAAAACGGTCGGTCACTCTAACCTCTATATTAGCCATCGGATCTTTCGGCATGGCATGAAATAAATGTCCGGTTTTTACAGGAGAAATCCAATCATAGACGACTTTTTTCTTATCCGAGCAAATAGCTTTGGCTTCCGGATCATATCCTGTGTAACGCTCCATCGCCCCCATTCTACTTCCATTTTCATACCATTCAACTTTCCAGTTCTCATCCCAATTCCACACATTGGCTATCACATCCCCAGGGTATTCATCTGATGTTCCCACAGGATATAGCCTAAATTGATAATCAACAGGATAACCTACGCTTTTATATTTCCACTTTACCTCATCTCCACTAACCTGATATACGCCATAACCATTTGGAGTGCCGTCAACACAAAGATCAGCTTTCCACCAAGTGCCACAGACAGCGGCAGTATTGTGTTCCATCAGACTATCATTGAAACATACATTCAAATTAAAATGGGAATGCCCCGTGATGATATGTGTATTATAACCTTTCAACATTTCATATAACCCGGCTGCATTACTCGTTTCGTCTTGTAGGAGCGCATTGTATACTAACTCTTTGGTAGAACTCGAAGGAATATGCATTAGCACAAAGACCAAAGATCCACGCGGTACAAAAGACAAGTCTTTTTCCATCCATGAAAAGGTCCTCTCGTCTATATACCCAATGTATTGATAATTCCTATTTACATAAAAGCAGTTGTCGAGAACGATGTAATGTGCCTTTCCTTTGTTAAAGGAGTAGTAAACAGGTCCGAAATAATCTTCAAAAGTAGAATATGATTGTTCAAAAGTGCGTCCTCCATAAGTCATATCATGATTACCGATGGCCCTGTAGACAGGAAAATTCAAGGTGGAAACAGCACGAATATAATCGGGGTATAAAGAGGGAGTATCGCCCACAATATCTCCGCAATCTAGGCCAAAAACATCTTGTCCAGAAGGGATCATTTTATTGTAAGTTACAATATCTTTTAAATAAGATTTGTATCCATCAATATCATCGAGAGAAGTAACCTGAACATCCGCCTGCACAATGAAAGTATGGTCGAGATCGCCCACCGGGTTTTTCTCTAAATAAAAATCGTATGGCTTAACAGAGGCTCTATCTATTCTATGATAAAAGACCGGAATTGTACCCTTTCTCTGAGATATATAGCCCGAAGGAACGGTAAGATAGATAAAACGAGCATTCTTATCTGCCTGCAACTGATACTCACCCTTAGCATTGGTCAGGACACAATCATAACCATCCGTCACAATGATCCCCATAAAAGGTTTTCCTTCACAGAAGACTTTACCATGTATCGTGTTACCGTCTGTGGATGAAAAAATGCTCAAAAATGGATTGAACACTAACAGCGTTATAAAGAGTATTCTCAATGAGTATCGCTTCATACCTTACATCATTTTACGGTCTTCAAATAAGTATCAATACCTTCTTTCAGACTATCCCAATAATCATATTTCTTAATATGGATCATATCAAAAATAAAGTAACCGTCCCCGGCATTAATACAGGCATCAACTGTTTGAGGTATCTTCGAAGCTTGTCCGCCATTCTCCCATCCCGAAGCATTGCCCACATCGGGGCCTCCGGCAAATTTCACATCCCCCATAAGCAGAGTACGGGCATTTTTGCAAAATCCTTGCATCGTCCATTCACCATTACCGTAAATACTGGTGGTTGAAGCATAGGCACCGACCAACATAAAATCAAGCAAATCGGCGTATCCATAGTTTTTATAATCGGCTGTAGCCCAATCGGGGAAGTTAGCCCCGGTATCATATTTGGGACTAGCCCAATTTACTCCGACCTCGTAATAAGTGGAATACCATCCACCTACATATACGCCAAATCTAGTTTTCGAATTGACCGATTTAACTTTTGACCTGGCTTTCACCATAAAATCATGAATCACCTTTGCACGAAATTCCAACCACTTCTTAAAATACTTTGGCTTTGTTGCGGGCAAAGGGTAACTTGATGTTCCCGGTACAATAATATCATTGGGGAAATTAGCTACCTTCTCGCCGATATAGCTCTCGAACTGCTGTCTTGATGTGTCCGAAAAGTCTGAAGCAAAATCATTATACCGACACCTGTCAAGAAAGATTCCATCGACATCATATTTTGCCAAATCACCCAATATATTCAGAATAAATTGTTGCACTTCTTCATTGGCGGGATTCAAAAACTTAGTGCCATATTCATTGTCCGGATCATTTCCGGAATCCAAATCCATTGCATTGGTAAGCCCCGCTTCCAAATTCAGCGTTGTACACCAACTCTTCTTTGATGAATCACGGAATAGCAATCCCTGTTTACCCAAGCCATAAGGATAAAGGTTACCTCCCACAAAAGTATTTATCGCTGCATTTACTTTTAGTCCCAGTTTATGACCAATATCAATAAATGCTTGTAAATAATCCCAGGTAGCTGTTCGCTGGTAATAAGTATATCCGGTACTTGCCCACACGTCGAGCTTCTGAACTTGATCGACAGCCGTTGTCTTAAACAAAACATCCCCCATCGTTGGGCGAACATCAACAACAATATCGGTAAACCCTGCATTCTTCGCTTTAGTCAAGTCCCTTTCAATATTCTCCTTACTATTGGCGTAATCGGGAAAGTTGGCGGCAGCATCAATCCAGACAAATCGAGGTTTTGCATCCGATTCCTGGGGGTCATTGCCCCATATCCAATCAGGATCTTTGTCGCTACTTCCACAGCTGGAGTATATAGCTCCTATCGCCGCTAAAAGCAGCATTTTCAAATATTTATTCATATTGGGTTCTTTGTAATTAGGGAATATTCCTATAAAGAAATATTCCCTAAATAGCTAAATATTATTTTTTAATACAATCAAAATTGTAGCACCCTACAGTTTTACAAGTGTTATCTACATAATACAGACTCATTTTGAAACCATTCGTAGATGGCACTAGTAGAATGTCTCCGGTACGGGGCTGAGATGGTTCAGCAGCGTTATAAGACTTCACAGAGGAACTCATCTTCAATATATCTGTAGCATCAACCGTTCCGCTAAAACCAGACGCACTGCTCACATCGTACAGATAGAAAATAGAGTTCATGCCCCACTGCGGGAAGTAACCAACGGCATATAAAGCCAAATAGGTAGCTTTATTAAATGTCGTTGTGGAAACAATACTATTATTATATCCCCATCCGCTATCATCGCTCTGGGCTCCTAATGCCGATGTAGCGGTATTGGAAGTTCCATCTACATAGTTAAGTTGGTCGTTGTAGTTATAGTGCCCTACAAAATAACCATCTTCTACTTCAGTGTTACGGTAAGCCACTTTGGCATTAGCATCCATGGCGAACCAATAACCTACTCCGGAAACAGTCACAATCTCGGGTTGACCAACTACGCCATTTCGCACGACACAGCGGATAAACTGATTTGAACCTGCGCCAACGCCATCAAAAGCACTGGTTATAATAGCATTGCTAGAGATATCTCCAGTTACGGACAAACGTGACCCGACAGGGAATGAAGTGGTATTTTGCATAGAAAGGATTTTCTTCGGTTCCTGCTTCACATCGTTCGTAGCATAAAGAGACCATGACTCACCTGCCTGGGCATAATTACAGATTAACATGTTTCCACCCGTATCACTAGTAACAGAACCGGTAGCTGTAGCATTACCCAGATTCACTGTTCCGAGTTTTGTTCCACCGGTAGAGGCATTGAAGTATATAGGAGTTGATCCATCGCCATAATTAACAACCAGATTTCCTCCACATACGGCTATCGAAGGATGAGATACAGCCGGCATTCCGTTTGTGGTCAAATCAATGGTATATGCTAGTGATTCACTTCCGGCACGATAACCATAGTTTATCTTTTCCGGAATCTTCTTTTCAACAGTATACACCGCTTGAGTTCCATCGTGGGCAGTCACCGTAAATTTCACCGGTTGATTATAGTCTATACTTTCAACAGCCGGATCGGGTGAGATCGTAGCATGAGGAGACAGGGTATAGGAGGCCATGGTTGCCTTTAATTCATCTAAAGTCGGCAAAGCAACAGACTTCGTATCTTCATCAATAGACCCTGTCACTCCAAGATCAGGTAATGCGAAACTCAACAATTGACATGCGCTTGATTTCTTACGTATGCCCGAAATGCTTATTTTTCGTTGGGTTCCATCAGGCTCTGTCAACGTAAAGTAGTTCTCCTTAGTCAAATCGAGAATGCCAAGAGAAGGAGAAAGTTGATAGTTTGGAGCCAACTCCGCCTGCACTTTAAATTTAGACATGTACTCTCCCGTTTCATTATCGCTCGATTCGGGATAATAGTACGGTATAGGGATTACAAATTTGTCTACAGAAGAATCGGATATTTTATATTCCACAGCCACTTTCTCTGCATATTCACCTTCAACAAATATAGCTGTCAGACTGGTGATGCCTTGTCTGTTGGCGGTAGGTAGTACATATTCAGGTTCTTGGCACGAAGAAAGAATTGCCAGCATACCAAGAAAGGAGTATATTATTTTTTTCATAATTCAATTTAGTTAATGTTATTTCCATTCTGCATTTTGATCGACCAGTGCATTATTACTCAATTCCGATTGAGGTATAGGGAAAATATACATTTTCTCGGGGAAATTACGATTTTGAGTATCACATTCCACATAGGTATATACAAAATTATTACCCGACTTCTCTATTTTCAAACCATGAACACGATAATTGTTCAAGCCTCCATTGGCATAAGTTTTTGCAGACAGTTTCCAACGACGCAAATCCCAATACCATTGTCCTTCATAAGCTAATTCCACTTTACGCTCTTGCTTGATAGCAGCCCATAAATCAGTTCCATCTTTGTCTTTATATGGCAATCCTACTCTTGAACGGATCTGCTTAATTGCCGCGTTAGCATTCGTAGCATCACTCAGATGATAACAAGCCTCCGCATAATTCAATAATACTTCTGCATAGCGGATTACAGTCCAAGGCTGAGTACTTACCTGAGTGGTTTTGAAGCTATGTCCCTCATCCACCAGTTTACGTAAATAGTAGCCGGTGGTGGTTCTGCCTTCCGGTTTAGGTTCAACCAGCCATGTAGCCCAACCGTCGGTACCTTTTACAAAAGGTTCAATTGAACGTCCCTTCCATGAAGAGCCATTATAAAGTATGGTTGCTTGGAAACGAGGCTCCAAGCTGGAATAAGGAGGCTCTTCTGTAGTCCCATCGGTGGTATGCCAGGTCGTCCAGTCGGGGAAACCTCCCGAAGACAACTCATAAGATTCTACCATTTCCTGAGTCGGAGTACCAAAACCTCCGACAACCGTATTCCCATCCAATGCTTTATCACCGCCAGGAGCATAGTATGAATCAAAATCGTGTCCCACCGAGAACTTACTCTGATCAAAACAATACTGAAGAATCGCTTCTTTATTGCCATCGGTAATTGTCTTAGAATAAGAGTCTGCATAATTGCTTTCCAATGTATAACCCAATTTCGCCACTTCTTCGGCGGCACTCTTCACATCAGCCCAACGTTCTGCATAAAGCATTGCACGAGTTAAGAATGCATAAGCTGCTCCTTTATCTAAACGACCATGAGCACTGGCTTTTACTGGAAGATTTTCAGCGGCATATTTCAAATCGGCCGCAACAAAATCCCAAGCATCTTTCTCTGTGCTTACGGCTTTATCTTTAGTTATTTTAGGGAGGTCTTCATCATAAATAATCACTTCCTTATATCGTTTTATCAAGTCAAAATAAAGAAAGGCTCTGACGAATCTCATTTCCGCCTCAAGACGAGTTGCATCACTTTTGCTCAGAGTTCCATAGTGATGTAAGTTATATAAATTTTCATTGGTACGACGAATGTAAGTGTACATCGTCTCCCATGTTCCCATATAAACAGTTACATAATTTACCGTCAGCGTGGTACCGCCGTACGCTATCTCACTGGGTATATATTGCAATGCGTTATAATTGGAAGAACCGTATTTCAACATATCGGTGAGCCCTTCGGTCATACCCGCAGCACACTGTCCTAAGGTAAAATTACTGAGATCATAAAAAGACTTATATAAATAATTGACCGCATACTCTGCATTTTGAGTAGAGCTCCATAGCATTTTATCAGATACACTATCTGTGGGAGTCATATCCAAATAGTCGTTACATGAAGAAAGACTAAAAGATAATCCCAATAAATATAAGCTTAAAGTTTTCAATTTCATAAAATTTGATTTTAAGATTAGACTAGAACGTTACTGAGATACCACCCATTATTATCCGTTGCTGTGGATAATATCCATTGTTGACTCCCGGCGATTCAGGATCAATGCCTGCAGGAAGACCACTTATTGTAAATAAGTTGGATCCTTCAACATATAGTCTGAGATTCTGTAGATTCATTACTCTCATCCATTTTTGTGGGAAGGTGTAACCTAGTTGAGCCGATTTTAGACGTATGTATTTTCCGTCGCGCATCCAAAAAGTAGAAGATAAACCGTTATCTCCTCCATGAGTTAAATGTCCTGCTGTTATACGTGGGAACGTACCATTGGGATTTTCTGTACTATATGCATTTTGAACCAAATATAAAGGGGAATTGGCACCTTCTTTAAAAGGTTGCGTCCAAACAGTATTATCATCATATCCATTATAATAAGTACCGGTTAGGGAAACATCAAATAATGCGCCACCCGTAAACTGGGCGTTAAAGTCAAATCCATTCCAAGAGCAGTTCAAATTTAAGCCATAAGTTAGTTGAGGACGGTTGCTACGGCCTATTATCGCTTTATCATCTTCAGTAATCTTACCATCTCCATTTAAGTCTTTATATTTTATATCACCTATATTAGGACGGGTGCCATACCATGCTGAGTTGGTGATTTCGTCTTCCGACTTAAACAAACCTTCAGCTTCCCATCCCATAAGAGCACCATACGCAGTACCGGTCACTTTTCTCCACTCCATGGTATTGGGACTATCGGGATAAACCAGCCAGCGAGTTTTGGAATAGGTAAGACTCGCACTAACGCCATAATTAAAGACCTTTCCAGCCAATTGCAGCTTATTACGATGGGTAACCAAGACATCAAGCCCTTTGGCATCTATTTTATTATTATTCTTCCACGATGGATAATAGCCTCCCATAGAAGGAGGATAATTTGAACCCATTGCAGTCAAAATATCATAGGTATAATTATAAAATGCATCAAATTCCATACCCAGCAATCCATTCCACATTGTAAAATCGAATCCGGTATTCCACGATAATGTCTTTTCCCATGTCAAATATGGATTGGCAATAACGTTTGTATAATATGCAGGAGACAAAGTTCCGTTAATTACAATATTAGATGAGTAATTATTAGTATACTGACTCAAGAAAGAATAAGCGGGAACTGTACTATTACCTAATAATCCGACAGAAGTGCGTACTTTTAAATCATTCAAGAAAGAAGAAAGACCACTCATAAAATCTTCTTTTGACATTCTCCAGCCGAGAGAAGCGGAAGGGAAAAATCCCCAACGCTTACCGGACATTCCATAGAACTTATAGGAACCATCATAACGTCCGGAAACTTCTGCCAGATATTTATTATCGTAATCATATTTTAGACGGAAAACGTAGCCGGCCGAACGGGATGCATCACTCCATCCACCAATAGGAGAATCTGTTGCAACACCCCGACCCAATTCGGGCAATTCTGCGAAAGGTAGATTTTTTGCATACGCAGACATGCTATTTTCCTTATAATCGCGAGCTTCAACAAGAGCCATTACATCAATATTATTCTTACCAAATGTATTCACATAATTAATACTAGTCTGTCCAACCAATTGCTCGTAGGTATATTGTCCTTCTCCAAGGTTTATCCCTAAATCAACGCCACGTGGATCGGCTGCCTGAACCCAATCCATTGAACTGTTACGAACCATAGTAGAATATGGTGTGTTCAAATTTTTATTATGGGAAGTTCCATAACTATATGATCCATTAGCTTTTACAGAAAGCCCTTTTATCCATGGTACATTATAAGAAAGCGAGATGTTTGTTTGAAGATCATTACTACGTGTTTTCTTGTAACCCGATTCATATATTGCAGCTAAAGGGCTATTAGGCAAAGAGGTATTGTTTTGCAGAGTAGCTGTATACAGACCATTATATTTTTCGGGTAAATAAGGATGCATTATAATTGCTTGATGTGCAACAGACAACCAGCCCTGTTCTCCTAGTGATGAATCACTATCTGTTCCGCCTGAAGCATAGCCCGGAGTATTACGTCGGGCAACATTTCCCGACACACCCAATGAAAAATGAAGGTTCTTCGCAAAGTCAGACTCAATATTGGTTCGTAGATTATACCGGCGATAATTGAAATTCTCAATATTACCTTCTTGCCCCAAGTATCCCACAGAAGCAAAATAACGCATTTTCTCATTGCCACCCTGAATGGTCACACTATGTTTCTGGTTAAAACCCGTTCCAAAGACCTTATCAATGTAATTCACATTGTCCCAGCCATCCGTCGGATCATTGTTAGTCATTGCTGCTACATTTTCCTTGGAGTAAACCGGTACGTATTGGCTTTTATCTTTTATGGTTCCATTTGCCAATTGATCCATCATATCTCCCATATTATAATAATATGCAAACTGTGGACCATTCATAAACTTAGGAAAGTTAGCATTCATAGACGCACCAAAGGAAGCATCATAAGTGACTTTGGTTTTGCCTGCTTCTCCTTTTTTGGTAGTGATAATGATAATACCTCCAGCTGCCTGAAGACCATAAACGGCTGCAGAAGCACCGTCTTTGAGTACCGAGACACTTTCAATGTCATTCGGATCAATATCATTAATATTCTTTACCGGAAATCCATCAACAACGTACATTACGCTATATATAGATCCACGTATTTTTAATGATGCCTGATCCAAACCGGGTTCTCCCGATTCCTGCACAGAGGAGATACCGGGCAAGCGTCCTCCTAAGATCTGAGAAATATTTGTAGAAGGAGCTTTCAGAAGATCATCCCCTTTTATTGCAGAAACAGCACTCGTCAGAGAACTTTTTTTCTGCACACCATATCCTACCACAACTACTTCATCCAGAATTTCACTATCTTCCACCATTTTCACATTGACCGTTCTTCTACCACTCACATTTACTTCTTGAGTTTTCATTCCTACAAAAGAAAAAACCAACATGGCGTTCTTTCCCGCATTAAGAGTATATTTCCCGTTAATATCGGTAACAGCTCCTTCAGTAGTACCTTTTATAACGACACTAACTCCAGGTAAAGCATCTCCTGATGCATCAGAGACGATGCCCGTTACAGAAATTGTCTGTGCATTACCAGAGATGGAGCACAACAAAAGTATCACCAATGAAAACCAAAACGATTTCATCCTGTGACAATCTTTAATTAATCTTAGGTCAGTTTCTCTCATAAAATCTGATTTTTAGTTTAAACGTATAGATTGATTAGATTTGTAGATTTTTTCATAGCTTTTCCAATATACTCCAGCACTGGAAAAGTCCTCGGGGTACATGGAAGCATCCTTTCCATTTTCCACCTTTCAGCGGTAGCAACACTTCTCCCCTACGGTTGAGGTAACCGAACCATTCGGGGTATTCAGGATCTTTAAAGTGTGTCCATACATATTCGTGAATCTTCTCGAACCACTCCAAGCACTTGGGATCTCCGGTCAACTGATATCCTTTCAGTAGAGATATCAATGTCTCGATATGAACCCACCATAGTTTTTGGTCCCATTCCAATTGTTGGGTTGGATGCCCCAAACGGTCCATAAAGTAGAATATACCGCCGTATTGCTTATCCCAACCGTAATTAATCATGGTAAGTGTAATGTTTTTGGCCTTTTCAATCAAGTCGGGACGGTTTAAGCGTTTACCCAGATCCATGATAAACCACATGGCTTCAATGGAATGCCCCGGGGTTATCTGGCGACCTTCAAAGGAGTCGGACAGCTCTCCGTTGGAAAGAATATTCTCCACGATTATTCCACCCAAGTCGGGACGGTAGAAAACTTCCATCACTTCGTGAATACAAGTCTCCATGGTCTTTTCCAAATAGGACGGATCTAACAGATGTTCTATTTCCAAAGCTAGGTTACAGAGTATCATTGGGAGGGCAAAGTTTTTCAACTCCCGTGTACCGGCATGTGCTTTATTCCATTTTCCTTTGGGGTTATCTACTTTTGAAAGAATAATATCGAAGGTCTTCTTGGCAATATCGGCGTATTCTTGATTACCTGTTGCCAGATTCAGTTGCCCGAAAGCCATCGTAGCAAAAGTATAGGAGAATATGTTATAAGGCTCTATTAACGGGTTACCCTGCCTGTCTAAGGAAAAGTACCAGTTATAGTTGCCATCATGACCGTACTTCTTAAGAAACTCTCCTCCTTGTATGGCACAGTCCAGCCACTCTTGCTTTTTTTCTACTTTATTATAGAGCATGGCAAACAGCCATACTTCTCGTCCTTGCAACCAGATGAATTTGTCGGTATCAAAAACTTTTCCATCTCGCTCCAGACATGTGAAGTAGCCACCGTACTCCAAATCTTGAGAATTATTGAGCCAAAAGGGAATAACATACTTGAACAGTTCATTTTTGTACTGCTCTGCTAATTGTTTAAAGTCCATACTTTTATTTAAATTATAATTTTAAGGTCGATTTATTTTTGCTTCGAACCGGTCCAATAACGTTCGATATCTTCTAATGATTTTCCTGTCGTTTCAGGGATTAATTTCCAAACAATCAGGATGTATGGTATACATACGACGGCAAACAAAGTGAATGTTCCTGCGGGGGTTAAATGTTGGAGCATCCAGGGAGTAAGCTGTCCGATAAGATAGGTTCCCACCCAAAGGGCAAATCCGGCGATCGACATCGCTAAACCACGTATTCTCGTGGGGAACATTTCCGATAGCAGTACGAAGATGACTGCACAAATTGAGATGGCACAACAAAACACATAAAATAGAAAGAAGAAAAGTAGAAAGGTATTGGGTAATGAAAATGCAGCACCAAACTTGAAGTAAAATGCAATGAGCAATAGCGCTGCTATCATTCCGGAAACACCATAGTAAACTAATTTCTTCCGTCCTATTTTGTCGATGATAAACACTGCTAAAACGGTAGTCAGCATATTTACCATACCAACCAGAACTTGACTGTACAAGGCATCTCCACCGGAAAGGCCCGCTCTTTCGAATATTGAAGGCCCATAATACAGCACGGCATTTACTCCCATAAATTGTCCGAGTATGGCTATGCTTGCACCGATAATGACGGCCCTTAATATTCCCGATTGGAATAATAATTTCCAGCTTGATCCGTTTTCGGAGGAGATGACTTGCTTGATATCGGCTATTTGATATGCGACTTCCGATTCTGAACGATTAATCTTTTGCAAAACCTTGCGGGCACGCTCGTCTTTGTCACGGACAATCAGCCATCTCGGACTCTCCGGAATAAAGAAGATTATAATGAAGAACAAAGCTGCCGGTATGGCTGCCATACCCAACATTGCACGCCACACTTCGGAGATCAAAATCTGATCCAGCCAAGCAATATTAAATAGGCTCGCCGTATGTGAAAAGTGCAGCAATTGATAGTTCACCAGATAAGCGCCTAAAAATCCCACCGTTACGGCTAGTTGATAGAGCGCGACCAGACGTCCCCGGCACTCGGCTACCGAAACTTCTGATATATAGAGAGGGGAGACAATGGAAATAACTCCGATGCCAAGACCGCCGACCATTCGCCAAAGAACCAACTCAGTAAAAGAACCGGCAAAAGCGCATCCCATTGCTGACATGGAAAATAAAATTGCCGAAATGAGCATTGTGATCTTTCGGCCAAACTTATCACTTAATTGACCGGCAAAAGATACTCCTACAATTGAACCTATTAATGCGCATCCTACATACCAGCCTTCTTGTATTTCATCCAGATGAAACTGAGTTGTGATCTGCGAAATAGTACCGGAGATAACAGCCGTGTCATACCCGAAAAGATAACCTCCTATTGCCGCCACTACGGATAAAAACAGGAGATAGCCCATACTTATATTAGACTTCATCGTTTTACTATTTTATATTGAAATACTCTTTATATCTGTCATATAAGTGCCCGGCCTGTAAGTATGCTGACTGAGGACTCATAAAGTGGGAAAACTCAAAAGTTATCGCTTTGTCGTATCCGGCCCGTTTAGCTGCTTCCAGTTTCATGCGTAGTTTATCAAATTTTATAGGTAGAAAGCTTATTGGCATATCCCGATCAAAACTCTCTGCATTTGTCCAACATTGCATGCCGTATCTGTCCGCCAATTTTTTGTTCACGGCAAAGAAAGCATCCAACTCATCATAATCAATATGTCCATCTTGAAATGCACAAGCATTTACTACATCATGAATGCCATCAAATATTTCATTCCATTCCTTTTCATGTTGCTCCACCGATACGGCATCCTCACGGGTTAGCTTTCCCGTGCCCATAATCGCTTTCTTTCCGTCAATCCATGGAGAGATAAAAGTAGGTAATCCACCGGAAACATCTTTGCACTGTTTGCCCATGGTGTGGAAAGAATCAATAGCGCCCTTTGTGCTGCGACTGATTTCCGTACTGATATACCAACCTCCGAAGCTTTTGTACTTTTCTCCATACATTTTCCACACTTCGTCTATGACATATTTATTGTATTCTACTTCCCACGACATATCGCGTGTATCCCAGTAGTGTCCGGTATCATACAAACCAAAATAGAACTTCATGCCATACTTCTCCGCCAAACGGAGAAACATATCCACCAAATCAACCGAAGGCATATAGCATCCTTTATTCAATAAGTATTTTGAGGGATAAGTGATGAACTTCCGGTAGCCCGATCTAATTAAAATAACGGTATCAATACCAATATTCTTCATGTGTCTGAAATCAATGTCCCACTCCTTTTCTCCCCAGTTCTGATGAGGGATATCATGGGAAATCTCATCTAAAAATGTGCCTGTGATTTTTAAGCCGTTATTCTTCGGAACGATAAGCTTACTTTCAATTTGGTTCTCAACAGTAGTTTCATACATCCCCTCTTCGGTCAGTGTCTTTCCGAATAAAGACGGAGCAGCCAAGAGTGAGGCACCCGCTAATGCCGTCTTCTTGAGAAAATCTCTTCGGTTATTCATTTTCATATAGTTGTCGATTTGATTTAACGTATCTTGAGTACTAGGTATTGCACAAAAATAGATATATTTATTATATAAACAACATTTAATGAAATATTTTATTATATATAGCCTATATATTTAACAATTAATCTAAATAAGCGATATATAAGTATTACAAATAGGTAAAACAAAAGTAATAATAGAATAATATTAAAAAATAAAAGTAAGAAAAAGAAGTTTTGAGGAGAGAGAACTATAGAAAAAGGGAAACTATCATCTACTTAATAAATTCTTTTATTATATTTGTATCTACAAGTAAAATAACTACGATATGAACCAACAATTATTAAAAGAGATAGAAAAAGGAAGCAAGAACGCTTTATTAAAGAAGAAGATTATTACTCATTATATATATAATGGTAGTTCCACCCTCACAGATCTATCCAAAGAAATGGATTTGAGTGTACCTACCATCACAAAGCTTATCGGCGAAATGTGTGATGATGGATATATTAATGATTATGGCAAACTGGAAACAAGTGGTGGGCGTCATCCCAGCCTATACGGGTTAAATCCCGAATCGGGTTATTTCATTGGAGTGGATCTCAAGCATTTCTCTATCAATATAGGACTGATTAATTTTAAAGGAGAGATGGTGGAACTCAAAATGGACATCCCTTATCAGTTTGAAAACAGTAGGGAAGGCATGGAAAAGCTGTGTGTACTTATTCAGGATTTCATTAAAAGTTCCGAAGTGGATGTCGAGAAGATACTCAATATTAATGTGAATGTTTCGGGTCGCGTCAATCCGGAATCGGGATTCAGCTTCAGCCAGTTCAATTTTGAAGAGCGCCCCTTGGCGGATGTACTGACCGAGAAGATTGGCTATCCCGTCACTATTGACAACGACACCAGGGCTATGACCTACGGCGAATATATGCAGGGATGTGTGAAAGGTGAAAAAGACATCATATTCGTGAATGTAAGTTGGGGATTGGGCATAGGGATTATTATCGACGGGAAAATATATAAAGGTAAATCGGGCTTTTCGGGTGAATTCGGTCATGTAAGTACGTTCGATAACGAAATAATATGCCATTGCGGAAAGAAAGGGTGCCTGGAGACGGAAGCTTCAGGTTCGGCTTTTCATCGCATCTTGTTGGAGCGTATACAGAAAGGGGAAAATTCTATTCTGTCCAAAAGGATCAACATGGAAGATCCTCTCACCTTGGATGAGATCATTGCCGCCGTCAACAAAGAAGATGTCTTATGCATCGAGATCGTGGAAGAGATCGGGCAAAAACTGGGCAAGCAGATTGCAGGACTGATCAATATATTCAATCCCGAACTGGTCATCATCGGAGGTACATTGTCATTAACCGGGGATTATATCACCCAGCCTATCCGAACGGCAATCAGAAAATATTCACTCAACTTGGTGAATAAAGATTCGGTGGTAAGCACCTCAAAGCTGAAAGACAAAGCCGGAATTATCGGAGCGTGTATGCTGGCCCGCAGCAGAATGTTTGAAGGTCTATAAAGAATTCCTAAAGATGTGATAAACGTGCCAATGATACACTCGTCAAATCGCTGCATATAAAAAGAATTATTCCCTTAGCATAACTGATCTGCTAAGGGAGTATTTTTCTACCGTCTGCCAAATCATCCAGAAAGATTTCCACATTCCAGGCATGGTGAGCTACATAAGCAGCCGGTCCGGTATCACCCGAAGCGGTAATGTCATGGACTACATTCACCTTACTTTTACCGGTAACTAAGAAAATCAACTTCTTGGCATTGAACAATACATTACCCGTCATTGCAATACGAAGCTGCCCGTTATAGGGGTTTCGACTTACTTCATACGGCTCGGTAGAAGAAAGCAAATGCTCTTGACCGGGAAATATGGAAGAGGTATGCCCATCATCACCGGCTCCAAGCATTACAGCATCAAAGAAAGGGCGGTTACGCCACAAAGGTACAGTAGCGCAAACAGTCTCCGAATAGCGTTTAGCTTCTGCTTCGGGAGGATTTGCACCGTATATCGGAAAGATATAATCATTATGAATCGGTACTTGATCGAGCAATAAGCGCCGCATGGTACCGTAATTACTCTCTGAATCATCGCAGGGCACGCAGCGCTCATCCACCCAATAAACACGCATTCGTTCCCAAGGTGTGATATCCTTATATTCATTAGCCCAGAGATCGAACATTAAAGAAGGAGTCCCGCCTCCACTAAATGCAAAGTAATACACTTTAGTCCGGTCTTCGTCCATCAGACGAAGCAGACGTTCGATCAGTGCGCGCGCAGTTTCTATGGCAGTACTATAGACGTATGTTTTCATAATTCACAATATTCATCGGTATTCGTCAAATTCTTACATGGATTTGTCCATTCGGCCCCATGTTCATTCATCATAGCTTCACTTTCCAGAGGTCCCCATGTTCCGACAGGATAACCATATAAAGGAGCATCATCGCGTTCCTTCCAATATTGTAATATCGGATCGAAGAACTTCCACGAAGCTTCCACGGCATCACTACGGGTGAACAATGTCGGATCCCCCTGGATACAATCTTCTATCAATCGGGCGTAAGGGTCTCCCACAGGAGCTCCACCTAATTCTTTATAGCTAAAATCCATCATCACTTGTTTCACATCAAACCCAGGCCCGGGCACTTTCATACCAAACTTCAGTACAATACCTTCGTTGGGCTGAAGACGTAAAATCAGTTTATTCATCGAAGAGTATTGAGTTTCTTCTTTTCCACGAAACATCTGATGAGGTGTTTTCTTGAAGTGAACCACAATCTCGGTAACCTTAGTTGGCATCTGTTTACCAGTGCGGATATAGAATGGCACCCCACTCCATCTCCAGTTATCAATACCCAGTTTCATAGCAATGTACGTTTCCGTACGTGAAGTAACAGGAATGTTACTTTCTTCACGATAACCCCTCTTATTACCCGCAGCAGTATATTGCCCGCGAACGATGTGTTCATTCAAATCTTCTTCTGTCAGTGGGGCAAGCGACTCGTAGACTTTAACGACTTCATTACGAAAGTTGTCGGCATTAAACACCGCAGGAGGTTCCATAGCCGTCAGTGCCACAAGCTGAATCAAGTGGTTCTGCACCATATCCCGCAAAGCACCGGTCCCATCGTAAAAGCCACCCCGTTGTTCTATACCTAGATTTTCAACGGCGGTTACTTCGACATAATCAATATAATTCCTATTCCAAAGAGGCTCAAAGATACCATTGGCAAAGCGAAGTGCAAGTATATTCTGAGCAGTCTCCTTCCCTAAGAAGTGATCGATACGGTAGATCTGCCGTTCTTCAAACGCAGATGAATAGACTGCATTAAGAGCCCGGGCAGATTCCAAATCATACCCAAACGGTTTCTCCACAATGATACGCGTATGAGGCCCATTTAAACCGGCTTCTTTCAGATGAGCAGGAATTACCCCGTAGAGCGAAGGAGGTGTGGCCAAATAATAAAGAAGATTATCCGGTTGACTGCCTCCCGACAATTCTTTTAAACGGCTATCGAGCAAATGATAACCATCTGCTTTAGCGGGATCCATAGCCAAATAATATAAATGACTGATAAAACCGTCTATAGTAGTCTTTTCATGATCAGAAGACGAAATAAATTTCTCCGTCTGCTTACTTATATAGTTTCGAAAAGCCTCATCATCATAAGCCGTACGCCCTATTCCAATCACGGAAAACTCTTGCGGTAAACGGTTCTCCGCATAAAGTTCATAGAGCGCCGGTACAAGTTTACGCTTGGTCAAGTCGCCCGAAGCGCCGAATATTACCATTACAAATTTATCCATAACACCTCCTCTTCACACAGTACATTATACATTATATGTACCTGATTTTGTAGTTCCCCCGTGACCAGTCCAGTTTTCATGGAAAAACGCTCCACGAGGTTCGTCTACTCTTTCAAACGTATGGGCTCCGAAATAATCCCGCTGAGCTTGCAGCATATTAGCCGGCAACTGCGGTGACACTAGAGAATAGAAATAGTTTAATGCCGACGAGAAAGCCGGTACAGGCAATTCACTTTTCATGGCATAAGCCACTAGATTTTTCCATCCGGAGAGCAACTGATCTATTTCTTGTTTAAAATAAGGTGCAAGCAATAGATGTTCGGGCTTTTCGGATGCCTCGAAAGCAGCAGCAATATCATTCAAAAAGACACTACGAATGATACATCCGCCTCTCCATAATCGGGCAACAGAGGCTAGATTAAGATTCCACCCGAAAGTATCGGAAGCTTGTTGCAATACGGCAAAGCCTTGTGCATAAGACACCAGCTTTGAAGCATACAAAGCAGCATAAATATCAGTGATCAACTCAGGTCGGTTATATGCTACGTCCAAGGCTTGGGCCTTAAAAGAAAC
Source organism: Bacteroides sp. (assembly GCA_041907545.1). Taxonomy (GTDB): domain Bacteria; phylum Bacteroidota; class Bacteroidia; order Bacteroidales; family Bacteroidaceae; genus Bacteroides. Next base: position 96,815 of record JAYRGX010000006.1, on the reverse strand, counting down.
CGAAGCTTTGACACGCAAATCCTTCTGAGCGGAAAGACTTCTTTCAAAAACAGCAGTGGCAATGAGCCCCAAAGGCATTCCGAGTTCCATCGCATTGATTACCGACCATTTACCGGTACCTTTCTGTCCTGCCGTATCCAGTATTTTATCAATCAGATAACCACCATCTTTATCACGATGCTGTAATATCCGGGCTGTAATCTCTATCAAATAGCTCCGAAGCTTTCCTTCATTCCACTCCGAGAATACGGCAGACATCTCCTGATTACTCAAATTCAGCAACTTCTTCATTACCCAATATGATTCTGAAATCAGCTGCATGTCACCATATTCAATGCCATTGTGTATCATCTTCACAAAATGCCCCGAGCCCGCAGGACCTACCCATTGGCAACAAGGGCTCCCATCTTCGGCTTTAGCAGCAATGCTCTGAAGCACAGGTTTTACTTCTTCCCAAGCCGACTCGGATCCTCCGGGCATAATAGAAGCGCCATTCAGCGCTCCCTCTTCCCCTCCGGATACTCCCGCACCGACAAAACGGAAACCTTTGGATTCTGCCAAAACCACCCGCCTGTTCGTATCTTCATAATTAGAGTTTCCTCCATCAATTAGAATATCTCCCGGAGACAGATAAGGAAATAACTGCTCCATCAATTGATCAACAGGATTTCCGGCGCGCACCATCATCATGATTTTACGCGGAGATTGAATTGACTCCACGAAAGCGGCAATATCAGTAAAGCCGGTAATGCTCTTATCTTTCGCCCTGCCATTTATAAATCGCTCCACTACCCCCTCTTCCACTCCCGGAAGAGTTCTATTATAAACTGATACGTTCCATCCTTTACCAGCCATATTCAAAGCTAAATTCTCACCCATGACCGCCAGTCCTATCAGACCAATATCCGATTTTTGTTGTGGATTTATCATATTGTTTAAATTTTATATCCTTCTATTATTTATTTGCTATGAAACAAACCCCATACGCCATTTGTTCGAGGTAATCCCCAATTAGTGCCACCTACAATAACTCCACCTCCTTATTCTATAGAGTTTCACTCCAAAATGAAGATTAAGGTTTTATTTACAGCAACATTTGTCACGACGAAACATTCCGATAATCAACCAAGAGGTGTTAAGCTTTTACTTACAAAGAATTGACCTTTTATTTTGCTTTCTCACAAAATAATACAAACTTTGCACTTCCAAAATCAAACAATAAATATTAAACTATGAAGATAGCACTGATTTCAGGAATTACCGGACAAGATGGTTCATTCCTTGCTGAATTTTTATTGCAAAAAGGATATGAAGTTCATGGCATACTGCGCCGTTCGTCTTCATTCAATACCGGACGTATTGAGCATCTCTATTTTGAAGAATGGGTTCGCGACATGAAAAAAAGCCGTCTTGTAAACCTGCATTATGGTGATATGACGGATAGCAGCTCGTTAATCCGCATTATTCAGCAAGTGCAACCCGACGAGATTTATAACCTGGCAGCTCAGAGTCATGTGAAAGTATCTTTTGATGTACCCGAATATACCGCCGAAACCGATGCCGTAGGTACGTTACGTATGCTCGAAGCCGTACGTATACTTGGATTGGAGAAGAAGACTAAAATCTATCAGGCGTCGACTTCCGAACTTTATGGAAAAGTACAGGAAGTACCCCAAAAAGAAACCACTCCGTTTTATCCCCGAAGTCCTTATGGCGTAGCCAAACAATATGGATTTTGGATTACCAAAAACTACCGCGAAAGTTACGGTATGTTTGCGGTCAATGGCATCCTTTTCAATCATGAAAGCGAACGCCGGGGTGAGACATTCGTAACCCGCAAAATAACTTTGGCAGCAGCCCGCATTGCTCAAGGATTTCAGGACAAGCTTTATTTAGGTAATCTTGATGCCCGTCGCGACTGGGGTTATGCTAAAGATTATGTAGAGTGCATGTGGCTTATTCTGCAACATGACGTACCGGAAGACTTTGTCATTGCCACAGGCGAAATGCATACCGTACGCGAATTTGCTTCTTTAGCGTTTAAAGAAGTCGGGATAGATTTGCGTTGGGAAGGCGAAGGTGTTGAAGAAAAAGGTATCGATTGCGCAACAGGAAAGACAATCGTGGAAATTGATCCGAAATACTTCCGCCCTTCCGAGGTGGAACAACTCCTGGGTGATCCGACCAAAGCCAGAACATTACTGGGTTGGAACCCGTCAAGCACTTCTTTCCCTGAACTGGTGAAGATTATGGCTGCTCACGATATGAAGTTTGTCAAGAAGCTGCATCTACGGGCAAAAATGGAGGATGAATAATGGAGAAAAACGCAAAAATATATGTTGCAGGTCATCATGGATTGGTCGGTTCGGCTATTTGGCAAAACCTACAACAAAAAGGATATACTAATCTGATAGGAAAAAGTCACCGCGAACTCGACTTATTGGATGCGGTGGCAGTCAGAAAGTTCTTTGATGAGGAACGTCCCGAATACGTTTTTCTAGCTGCTGCTTTTGTTGGAGGAATCATGGCAAACAGTATATATCGTGCCGACTTCATCTACAAGAACTTGCAAATACAACAGAATGTCATCGGGGAAAGCTTTCGTCATAATGTAAAGAAACTGCTTTTCCTGGGTAGTACCTGTATCTATCCGCGTGATGCCGAGCAGCCTATGAAAGAGGATGCATTGCTCACTTCGCCTTTGGAATATACCAATGAACCGTATGCCATAGCTAAAATAGCCGGATTGAAAATGTGCGAAAGCTTCAACCTGCAATACGGCACAAACTACATAGCGGTAATGCCTACCAACCTTTACGGCCCGAATGATAATTTTGATCTCAAACGCAGTCATGTACTGCCAGCCATGATACGAAAAATACATCTGGCTCATTGTTTGCGTAATAACGATGAAAAGGCCGTACGTGAAGATCTCAATAAACGTCCGGTAGAAGGCATTGACGGGAATAGTTCATGGGAAGACATTAAAGGAATCTTATGTCAATATGGCATCACCGACAGAGAAGTGAAGCTTTGGGGTACGGGAACTCCACTACGCGAATTTCTGTGGAGCGAAGAGATGGCTGATGCAAGCGTATTTGTGATGGAGAAAGTAGACTTCAGAGATACTCATACCTCAGATAAAGATATACGCAACTGCCACATCAATATTGGTACGGGAAAAGAAATCACCATTCGGGAGCTAGCGCAACTGATTATTGGCGCCGTGGGTTACGAAGGGAATTTGACCTTCGACAGCAGCAAACCGGACGGAACAATGCGTAAACTGACCGACCCGTCAAAGCTACACTCACTGGGTTGGCATCATCAGATAGAAATAGAAGAAGGAGTAAAGCGATTGTACGATTGGTACCTCAAACATTGATCGCACAAGAGAACCTTTTCCCTGCAAAAGTTTGCTTTGTTTTTGGAAAGCCTTATATTTGCACAGTTTATAATTAACTGTGCAAATATAATATTATGGAACAGAGCTTTATCGCCTATATAGAGAAAAGCATCAAACAAAACTGGGATCTCGACGCTTTAACCGATTATAACGGCGCTACTTTACAATACAAAGATGTAGCCCGTAAAATAGAAAAAATTCATATCTTATTCGAACATAGCGGAATCAAGAAAGGCGACAAGATTGCCGTTTGCGGTCGCAACAGTTCACATTGGGGGGTTACATTCCTCGCCACTCTTACCTATGGAGCGATAATTGTTCCTATCTTACACGAATTTAAAGCGGACAATGTACATAACATTGTTAACCATTCCGAAGCCAAACTATTGTTTGTTGGTGATGTGGTATGGGAAAACCTGAATGAATCGGCAATGCCGTTACTCGAAGGGATAGTGCTAATGACAGATTTCTCGCTGACTGTATCGCGTTCTGAAAAGCTGAGCTACGCCCGTGAGCATTTAAATGAATTGTTCGGAAAGAAATTTCCTAAGAACTTCCGGACGGAACACATTGCCTATCATAAAGACCAACCGGAAGAACTGGCTGTTATCAACTATACATCGGGTACCACAAGCTACTCCAAAGGAGTGATGCTACCTTATCGCAGTCTTTGGTCGAACACTCGATTTGCCTTCGAAGTTCTACCATTGAAAACCGGCAGTAAAATCATCTCCATGCTGCCTATGGCTCACATGTATGGATTGGCATTCGAATTCCTATACGAGTTTTCCGTGGGGTGCCAAATATTCTTCCTTACACGCACACCGAGTCCGAAAATTATCTTCCAGGCATTTGCAGAGATAAAGCCAAACTTAGTTGTCGCCGTGCCTCTCATTATTGAGAAAATCATAAAGAAGAACGTACTTCCGAAACTAGAGACTCCAACAATGAAATTATTGTTGAAAGTACCTATCATCAACGACAAGATCAAAGCCACTGTACGAGAGCAGGTGATCAATGCTTTCGGAGGAAACTTCGCAGAAGTGGTTATTGGCGGAGCAGGATTCAATCAGGAAGTAGAGCAGTTCTTACGTATGATTGAGTTTCCGTATACCGTTGGTTATGGCATGACGGAATGTGGCCCAATCATTGCCTACGAAGACTGGAGTCGTTTCAAAGCGGGATCGTGCGGAAAAGCTGTACCTCGTATGGAAGTCAAGATTCTCTCTCCCGATCCGGAGAATGTACCGGGAGAAATTGTTTGTCGCGGACCAAATGTGATGCTGGGTTATTACAAGAACGAAGAAGCTACCGGCGAAGTGATCGACAAAGACGGATGGCTTCACACCGGTGATCTCGCCTTAATGGATGACGAGGGAAACATCACAATAAAAGGACGCAGCAAAAATCTTCTGCTCGGACCTAGCGGACAGAATATTTATCCTGAAGAAATAGAAGATAAGCTCAACAATATGCCTTATGTGGCAGAAAGTATCATTGTACAGCAGAATGAAAAGCTTGTAGGGTTGGTTTACCCCGACTTTGATGATGCATTTGCGCATGGACTGACCAACAATGACATCGAGCGGATAATGGAAGAAAACCGGCAAGCGCTGAACACTGCTCTCCCTTCATACAGTCAGATTGCCAAGATGAAGATATATCCCGAAGAATTTGAAAAGACTCCCAAACGCTCTATCAAACGCTTCCTCTATCAGGAAGCTAAAGGATAAAAGGACTGTGCCCAAGACCGGATTGACGGCTTGGGCACAATTCTTTCGGGTAATTCCTGTGCGAATCAACAGGATTAAATGAGTGAAAAGTAAACAAAAAGGCTACAACCTTGTTTGAAAAAGCATAAACCTAAAAGAAATGAGACGACCTTTATCTTTCATAGCATGTGTAATCATAGCATCTTTCTCTAGTATTTCCAATGCAAATACGTTGGATAACAATACAGTTGATAACATTGCTCCAAAGCAGGATGTAAGGACATTGAAACCACACAAGCCCATCCCCGGCATTAACCTTTCATTGTGGAGGAAGGTCTCCACCCAGCCAAACGACAGTGTGGGCAGCACATTTCTCAACCTTGGGTTTCTTTCGACGATGAACCGCCTCAATGGTGTCGGACTCAACATTCTTGGAGGCGTGGTTCGTCAAGACGTGAATGGTGTTCAAGTTGGAGGTATCTTCAATATTGCAGGAAATAATATGCGGGGAATACAGCTATCGGGAATAACCAATGTGACCGGTAATAACCTGACCGGTTTCTCGCTCTCCGGCTTGGTCGGCGTCACAGGAAATAATGTCAGAGGCGTGATGATGTCCGGGCTAGCCAACATTAACGGAGACAACAGTTCGGGTATTGCTGTGGGAGGTTTGCTTAACGTGACGGGAAAGCAATCGTCCGGAGTACACTTAGCCGGCTTGGCAGATATTTCGGGAGATAACTTTAAGGGAGTAGCTCTGTCAGGTTTCTTAGGAATTGCCGGAAAGAATGTAGAGGGAGTTCAATTGTCGGGACTCGCCAATATAGCAGGTGGCGACGTTACCGGAGCACAATTATCCGGATTATCCAATATCACCGGAGGTACGTTTCATGGTTTACAGCTATCGCCTGTCAATCTCGCAGCAAAAGGTAAGGGAGTTCAAATCGGACTATACAACTATTACAAAGATAACTTTGACGGCTTTCAGCTTGGTTTGGTCAATGCCAATCCGGCAACCCGCGTGCAGTTAATGCTCTTCGGTGGAAACTCTACCAAGCTAAATATAGGTGCGCGTTTCAAAAACAAGCTATTTTACACCATATTAGGGGCCGGTACGCATTATCTCGACTTTAGTGATAAGTTCTCCGCTTCATTATTTTATCGTGCAGGACTTGAGCTTCCCCTCTACAAGCAACTCTTCATTAGCGGTGACTTGGGCTTCCAGCATATTGAGCTATTTAAGAACAAAGATTACGGCTACCCTGAGCGGCTTTACGCTTTACAGGCGCGACTCAATCTTGAATACAGACTGACTCACCAGATGGGAGTATTTGTCACCGGTGGTTATGGAGGCAGTCGCTATTATAACAAGTCTGCCACTTACGATAAAGGTTTGATTGCAGAAGCAGGTATCATACTCTTTAACTACTAATTTTACTCCGAAATAGTCCTAATATTACAGATAGGAGGACGGCATAGAGCACCTCTTATATGTACAATAGAGTTAAGCCAGGAATATCATGAGCAATACTTGTGCAATAATGACACGCAGGAACATGCTCAACGGATATACGGTGGCATAAGCTACTGAAGGATTATCTCCCGGAATAGTATCGTTAACATAATTCAGCGCCATTGGGTTGGCCATGCTTCCACAAAGCATTCCCGCTACCGAACCAAAGTCAACTTTAGACCAGCGGAGAGCTATTATACCCATTATCAATACCGGAATCACGGTAAGAGCAAACCCTACTCCGATCCACAGTAAGCCTTCGGGTCGAAAAACCGTATCGAAGAAGTTTGCACCGGCATCCAGTCCCAAACAGGCCAGATACATGGAAAGTCCCAAAGCACGAAGCATCAAGTTAGCACTTCGCGTGGTGTAGGTCACCATGTGCAGTCTTGGCCCGAATGTTCCAATTAAGATACCCACAATGATAGGACCACCGGCAAGTCCCAGTTTAACCGGCGTACTGATGCCGGGTATGGTAAGCGGTATGGCACCAAGAGAGAGTCCAAGCACGATACCCACAAATACCGCAACCAAATTTGGCTCTTTCAAGCTCTTCACGGCATTTCCAAGCACCTTCTCCACATTTTGTATGGCCGCAGCCTCTCCTACAACTGTGAGGCGGTCACCCAACTGTAAAGTCAGTTCGGCAGTCGGCAAAAGTTGCACCCCGCTACGATAGACCCTACTGATATTTATTCCATAATGGTTGCGCAGATGCAAAGCACCCAACTTCTTTCCATTAAGTTCCGGGCGGGTTACCACAATACGCTGTGAAACCAGCTGGCTATCAATAGCATTCCAATCAATATCCTCTTTATTCCAATCGGTATTTTCGTGCTCACCAAAAAGAACGGTCAGCGCAGGAACATCTTTCTCAGCAGTAATGACCAGTAACCGGTCTCCTTCCCTCATGACTTTCTCGGATGTCGGAATGCTGACGTTTCCATCCCTCCACAAGCGTGAAATCACAAATTTAGGGTAACTAAGCTTTCCTATATCCTTCACGCTCATATTGAAGATTGCAGGATTGTGTATCTGGAAAGCCGTGATATAAGTTTTACTCACATCTTCTTTATCGTTCAACTCCAAGTCTTCTTTACGGACTAATAACCGGCGAATAAACAATATGCCGAGAATAACCCCTATCACACCCAATGGATAAGCTACCGCACAACCCAATGCAGGAGTATTGGCGCTGATTCCAATCTGTTTAAGTGTTTGCTGAGCCGCTCCCAGAGCCGGTGTATTCGTTGTAGCCCCACACAATATTCCCACCATATCAGGAAGGGATATCCCCAGAGCAAGGCTTCCCGCAACAGTCATCAGTGTGCCCAGCAGAATAACGCCTAAAGCCAGCATATTGAGTTGCACCCCACCTTTACGGAAAGAACTGAAAAAACCGGGGCCGACTTGCAACCCTAATGCATACACAAAAATCACCAGTCCGAAACTTTCTGCATAATTCAGCATCTGTTCGTCAATAGACAAGCCGAAATGCCCGGCAAGAATGCCTGCAAAAAATACAAACGTCACTCCCAGGGAGATTCCCCAGAAATGTATCTTTCCCAACCCTAGTCCGATAGCGGAAATCAAAGAGAGCACAATCACCGCTTGCAAAGCAGAATGCTCAACGAATAAACTGTATAGCCAATCCAAAGCCTTTTCTTTTTTTTGGTTTCGAACTGCAAAGGTAAAGCATAAAATTAGTATAATCATCATTCTCAACAATGAAATGCACTAAAATCGCTTGTAATCCACCGCCTAACCGCTATCTTTGTCCGACAAAATGCTACTGTGGCAAGCGATAACACTTTGTGAAATAACCGTTTAAATACAGACGTAAATCCAGAACCTACATATACTTGACAATGAAGACTACGCATACACCATCGTTACAATCGTACATAGAAGTCTGCGCCAACTCGGTAGAGAGCGCTTTGTATGCCCAGCATGCCGGAGCCTATCGGGTGGAACTTTGTGCCGGTATGCCCGAAGGTGGCACTACCCCATCATGGGGTGAAATCCGCATGGCACGCCAATTACTCACAGAGACAAAGCTTCATGTCATTATCCGTCCTCGCGGAGGAGACTTCCTTTATTCTCCGCTGGAACAAGAGATTATGCTACACGACATTGAGACAGTCCGCTCATTAGGAGGTGACGGTATAGTCATCGGATGCCTGACACCCGAAGGCGATATAGACAGTTGCTTTTTGAAGAAGATGGTTGAAGCAGCTCAAGGGCTCAATATTACCTTCCACCGGGCATTCGACATGTGCCGCAATCCGCAGGAAGCACTCGAAGAGATAGCAAAAGCCGGATGTCAACGCATTCTCACCTCAGGACAAGCAAACACAGCAGAGCAAGGCATCCCTATGTTGAAAGAGCTGGTTGCTCAGGCCGGAGAACGTATTATCATAATGCCCGGATGCGGCATCAACGCGCAAAACATTCGCAAGATAGCATCCGAAACAAATGCCCGTGAATTCCATCTATCGGGACGGTCAGCCACCCCAAGTAACATGAGATACCGTAACACAAATGTATCAATGGGAGGAGTAGTAAAAGTGGAAGAATACAGTCATGACATCACCGATATAGACAAGGTTAAGGAAGCGATAAAGCAGCTACAATCGTAATTCATACTCTTTGGGGCAATAATATTATATCAAGAAGTAGACTCTTTTAAGATTACGATCTGCCCCATTCTCTTCAATCACTGCTAAATGCCGAGGGATAGCTAACTTTTATTGGACCGCTCCGAAATGCTGAGGGATCGATAACTTTTATTTAAGAGCATCCATTGCTGAACCATAGCCCTTTGGTTCACATACCGAAGCGCTACGGTTCACGCAGCAAAGCCCTACGGTTTGAAAACCAAAGGGCTGCGGTTTATAGATCATAGCTTTCTTCAAGAACCGTGCAACGAATGCGGCCAGCGAATCTTTTAATGCAAAAATTAAGCAATTCAGAGCACTACTCAGAGGAGTCAGGGATGTGTCCTTCTTCTTATTCAGATTATCGAAAATTTATGCTTAAAATCGTAATCCCTCAGAATTTCGGTATGATCCATTTAATTCCTCAGAATTTCAGTATGACCGAGAACTAAGACATTGATAGATAATAAAAAACAAACGGAAGCCAGTTATACTAGCTTCCGTTTATGAATATTTTGTACACCCTCAGGGATTCGAACCCTGGACCCACTGATTAAGAGTCAGTTGCTCTACCAACTGAGCTAAGAGTGCATCATTTCAAAATGTAGTGGATACGAGAATCGAACTCGTATTGCATGCGTGAGAGGCATGTGTCCTAACCGTTAGACGAATCCACCGGCTGGTTTGCGGAAGCGGGGGGATTCGAACCCCCGGTACAGTTGCCCGTACGTCAGTTTAGCAAACTGGTGGTTTCAGCCACTCACCCACACTTCCTTTAACCCGCATTCTTTTCAAATGCGGTGCAAATGTAGAGTAAACTTTTGGAGTATGCAAATCTTTACTGCATATTTTTTCCATCCTTTTCCCTTCAAAGTTTTTAATGAGCTTACATTCAAAATCATAGACACTGAAAAATATTACTCAATGAATCTCTAATAAAAGATAGAGACTGTGACTTTTTACAAAAGGCAATACTTATCTCCTTTTTTTTTGATTTATGTCAAGCTTTTGCTATTTTTGTAGGCAGAACATCAATTGACCTTCCATATGATTACAAATACAGATACACTACTAAAAACAACTATTGATGCTGTAGTCAACAGCCGGTATCCGGATATGGCTCCCGAAGGCAGAAAACTATTGGAAGAGATTCTTGTCCGCAAAGAGTTGAAGAAAGACGAATTTCTTTTTGGTGAAGGTGAGATATGCGAGCAGATTGTTTTTGTAGGTAAAGGTATGTTGCGTCAATTCTATTATAAAAACAAGAAAGATATCACCGAACACTTCTCCTACGAAGGTTGTATTTTGATTTCTATTGAAAGCACTTTGAAACATGTACCCACACACCTCATGGCTCAAGCTCTTGAGCCGGCGGTCGTCTACATGCTACCTTACGAAAGATTTATGCGACTCACTGCCATGTCGTGGGAAATCAATTTATTCTACCGAAAGATTTTAGAATATTCTCTTATTGTGTCGCAAGTCAAAGCCGACTCTTGGCGTTTTGAAACAGCTCGTGAACGATATAATCAATTAATGAGTACTCACCCTGAAGTAATAAAACGGGCACCATTAGCCCATATAGCCTCTTATCTACTAATGACTCCCGAAACGCTAAGTCGGGTACGCGCCGGTGTTTTGTAAAAAGAACCTTTCAAAAATCATTAAGTTGAATCTATTTTTTATTTAATCTATCTAATTAACATTTTATATTACCAGACATAGCGGGGATATATTGCTACAAATAATCAAAAAAAAGAAATATGCATGATTTTCCACAAAAGAAATAAAGACAATTTTTATTACCACAACATCATTTCTTTTGCTTCTTAAGCAAGAATAATAAAATTACAACACGCTTAACATTAATTATCAATACATTACACCTTCGTCCCAAAATTCCCATTATTAGTAAATTGTATAAGAAACCTATTATAATGTAATATATTCAAATTGGGATTATTATATTTTTCACTATTTATGTAAAACACATTTATCTAAAAAATAAACCACTCATCTATTTAACTATTTGAAAAGCAAAAAAGAAGAGAAATTTATTGTGACATTTTGTTTATTTTTCCATATATTTGTCCACATAATCTCATCTTTCTTACTTTGGAAGATATGAGAAAAAAGAAAAAGGTAATACATAGACAAACAAAGAGTCAGGGTAAATCAGCATGCCATCTCTATGTTAGAAGCGAAAGTCGCATGCTTGTCCCTCGAGAATTACATATGAAACAAAAAATCCGATTTAACGAAGCTATAAAACCGATCATTTTAATAGGAGATTTATTTCTTCTAAATGCTATTTTCATCTCATTATACTACACATTTGATGATCGGACATTAGGAAGAGATTTTACTCATTCGCTGCCCAAGCTGCTTGTTCTGCTGAATCTTACGTATTTACTATGCAACTACAGATCAGGTTTAGTTTTGCACCAACGCCTTATTCGCCCAGATCATATAGTACTTGAATGCATGAAATATACCGCATGTCATATCCTTCTTTTTATTAGTATACTAAGTTTATCCAATTATAATTCTTTATCAGCACGTTTTTTCGTAACTTATTACACTATTTTTCTACTTCTTTTAATTGGATACAGGCTCTCTTTACGCTATATTATCAAAAAATACAGGCGTTTAGGAGGCAATGCAAGCACTGTTGTTTTAATCGGATGTGCAGAAAACATACAAGAGATTTATCATGTGATGACAAACGACCCAACTTCCGGTTTTCATGTAATAGGATACTTTGACGACACGTTATCAGATCATTTTCCCGAAACAAATTTTTATTTAGGAAAACCAGATCAAGCCATAAATTATTTACAGTCGCATAAAATAGATTTGGTTTATTGTGGTCTTCCTTCCTCACAAAGTCAGCTTATACTTCCTATTATTAATTATTGTGAAAATAATATGATTCGATTTTACAGCGTTCCAAATGTGAGAAACTATTTAAAACGACGCATGTATTTTGAATTATTTGGAGGTAATGTACCTATTCTCGCGATACGGCATGAGCCATTAGCCAAACTCGAAAACCGTTTCATGAAGCGTGTTTTTGATATTATTTTCTCTCTCACATTCCTTTGTACGTTGTTTCCCCTAATATATATTATAGTTGGGATAGCCATAAAAGTAACATCTCCGGGGCCAGTCTTCTTCAGACAGAGACGTAGCGGACAAGACGGAAGAGAGTTTTGGTGCTACAAATTTCGATCTATGCATGTAAATAAAGATAGCGATCGCCTTCAAGCCACAAAAAATGATCCTCGCAAAACACGGCTTGGCAATTTCTTGCGAAAAACAAATATTGATGAACTTCCCCAATTTATTAATGTTTTACTAGGAGATATGTCCGTAATAGGGCCACGTCCCCACATGTTGAGACATACTGAAGAGTATTCCAAGCTTATAGATAAATTTATGGTTCGTCATTTTGTAAAACCAGGTATCACAGGATGGGCCCAAGTCACCGGATATAGAGGTGAAACCAATGAATTATGGCAGATGGAAGGACGAGTGGAGCGCGATATTTGGTATTTGGAACATTGGACCTTCCTACTCGATTTATATATTATTTTCCGTACAATTAAAAACATTGCAAGTGGTGAAGAAAAAGCATATTAAGTAATTAAAATAAAAATAAGAATACATATTATATGGAATTTAAAACTTTAATAAAGAGATCTTTGATCCTAATGGTTTTCCCGCTCATCTTCGCGAGTTGCCAATCTTACAAAAAGGTTCCTTACTTACAAGGATCCGACTCAATAAAAATTGCACAAGCCGCAGCTTTATATGATGCCCGTATTATGCCGAAAGACTTACTCACCATTGTGGTGAGCTGTCCCGAAGCGCCGGAATTGGCAGAACCATTCAATCTAGCTGTCTCCTCTCCCATTTCGCCCAACAACCGGTCAATCACACAACAACCTTCATTACAACAATATTTGGTAGATAATGATGGCAATGTAGATTTCCCGGTACTCGGCACTATCCATATCGGTGAGCTAACCAAAGGAGAAGCGGAAAAACTTATCCGTGAAAAGCTACAGCCTCAGTTTAAAGAGAAGCCTATTATCACGGTGCGCATGATTAATTATAAAATATCCGTTATCGGCGAAGTTGCCCGTCCGGGAACATTTACCATATCCAACGAAAAAGTTAATCTTTTTGAAGCTCTTGCCATGGCGGGCGACCTCACTATTTACGGTATGCGCGAAAATGTCAAATTGATTCGTGAAGACAGTGCAGGCAAGCGGCAAATCGTTACACTGAACCTAAATAATCCCGATGTTTTAATGTCTCCTTATTATTATCTTCAGCAAAACGACATTCTTTATATCACTCCAAACAAGACAAAAGCAAAAACAGCCGACATCAGTGCCAGCACTACCATTTGGTTTACAGCACTTAGCTCGCTATTATCAATTGCTAACCTCATTATCGTTTTGACAAAATAAGATAGTATGAAAGAAGAACTATACGACAATCTCCACGAAGAGAAAGAAGAAAAGACCGACTACAGGGAATTATTTTTCAAATATTATATTCATTGGAAATGGTTTATCGCATCATTGGCAGTCTGCCTTGCGTGCGCCTGGGTTTATTTGCATTACACTACTCCCGTGTACAATATTTCAGCGGCATTTATTGTCCGTGACGATAAGAAAGGTGGAGATGCTGCTACAGGTGCATTATCCACATTCGAAGACATGGGCATCATACCCTCTTCGCAAAACATCGACAACGAAATTGAAATTATGCAAAGCAGATCACTGATTAAAGATGTGGTTACCGAATTGAACCTTCACATCAGCTACTTTTCGAAAGGTACAATCAATAACGAAGAGCTTTATCATACTTCTCCGGTACACGTTAGCATTCCGGTACAAGAAACAGACAAATTGCCGAAAGAAGGGATCACCCTACACCTTAATTATCACCCCGGAGGTAAATTGGAAGTAACCACCACCATCAACGATACCGACATTAAAAAAGATTTCTCTAAAATTCCCGCTGTACTCCCCACAGAAATAGGTACATTCAGCTTTTCACTGGACAGCACGGCTAAAGCTTACACAGAGCCTCTTGCTATTGATGTCATTATCAGATCTCCTTTTCGTGTAGCTCGCACCTATTCCGAAGCATTAACAATTGAACCTACTTCAAAAACCACGTCTGTAGCACGCATTTCGCTAAAAAATACTAATCGTCAGCGTGGCGAAGACTTTATCAATAAGCTAGTTGATATTTACAATCGCAGCACTAACAATGATAAAAATGAAATGGCTGAAAAAACCGAAGAATTTATTCGGGAACGCATAGGAATTATCAATACGGAGTTGGGTAGTACGGAACAGGAACTAGAAACTTTTAAGCGTGATGCAGGTGTAACTGATGTTGGTAAGGATGCCGAACTTGCAGCCACTGAAAAATCAGGATATGAAAAACTAGTGTCAGACAATGGCATTCAGATCAATTTGGTCCAATTTCTTGAAAGCTATCTGAATAATCCCAGACACGCCAATGATGTAGTCCCCACCAATGTAGGATTAACAGACAACAATCTTTCCCAGCTCATTAATCAATACAACGAAATAATTTTGGAACGTAATCGACTATTACGAGCATCTTCCGAAACCAATCCGGTAGTGATAAGGCTCAACAGTAGTATTCGTGACATGCACATTAATCTCAACACAACTATCAGCAGTGCTTTAAAAGGGTTATTGATAACTAAAGCCGACCTTAATCGCCAAGCCAATAAATATGCAGGACGCATCAGTAATGCACCCGGACAAGAACGCAAGCTTGTAAGCATTCAGCGTCAACAGGAAATCAAGTCCGGACTATATCTCATGTTACTCCAAAAGCGTGAAGAAAATGCCATTACTCTTGCCGCCACAACGAATAACGCCCGTATTATAGATAATGCCATTCCCGACGAATTCCCCGTCTCACCTAAAAATAAAGTGATTTATCTTATTGCCCTTGTTCTTGGAGTAGGCATCCCCATAGGAGGACTATACATCAAAGATTTGTTAAGTTATCGCATTGAAGGCAGGCAAGATGTGGAGAAACTAACTACAGTACCAATTGTTGGCGATGTAGCATTAGCCAGTGTTGTCCCTGGCGAGACACACCCCATTGTAGTTCATGAAAACGACAATAATATAATGGCCGAGACATTTCGAGCTATCCGTACCAATATACTCTTTATGCTTGGCGACAGCTCCAAAAAGGTGATTCTAGTCACCTCAACAACCACAGGTGAAGGTAAGACATTTATTGCCTCCAACTTGGCGGTCAGCCTCTCATTATTAGGTAAAAAAGTATTGCTCATCGGATTAGACATTCGTAAACCCGGGTTAAACAAAGTCTTCCACATTTCACATAAAGAGCAAGGGTTTACCCAATACTTGGCCAATCAGCAAAGTACAGATTTACTTTCATTAATACGCCCTTTAAAGACAGGTTCAAATCTCTATATATTACCAAGCGGCATAGTACCTCCCAACCCTACCGAGTTGGTTTCCCGGCGGGCATTGGATGAAGCAATTGCAATATTAAGCGAAAAATTCGATTATATAGTACTTGATACCGCACCAATCGGCATGGTAACAGATACTAGTATTATTGGACGTGTAGCCGATCTTAGTATTTATGTTTGTCGGGCTGACTATACCAATAAAGCCGATTTTCAGTTATTGAACGAGCTTCATGAGCAGAAGCGGCTTCCACAGCTATGCACTGTAATCAACGGTTTGGATATGGCTAAGAAAAAGTATGGTTATTACTATGGATATGGTAAATATGGCAAAGCATACGGATATGGGAAAAAGTACGGCTACGGCAAAAAGTACGGATACGGATATGAACATCTTGAAAATGAATAATATGAAAAGAAATATTTAGTAATAAATAAAGAATTTTATATTCATTACGTAGATGAAAGACTAGCAATGCCTGATAGAAAAATCACTTTCTATCAGGCATAAGAGATATTATTGTTTTGTAGTAAAATATTTTATTATTTTTCATTAATATCATTAAGACAACATTTTATCCTAACATCCTGGATGAATATATTGAGTAATAACAAAAGTCTATTTTATAATGCTTTCTATAGTAAATATTGAACCAGTGCTTATTTCTCAAAAGAAATTCTTTCTTTTCATTTTTCGTAAACAATATTCATAATAGAATGCAATAAATCCGATGGCGTAACAAATACTAAACAAAAATTTAACATCTAAAACATTTTCAGCTCTAAATTATTATTTTAATTACATTAATTTTGTTTTAGTAAAAAAAGATCTATATTTGCATCTAATAATCGAAACTAACTGAAAAACCGCCAATCACATTACATTTTGCCTCATTTTCTGGTAAATCATGTGACAGGCGGCGGCGTAGCATGCCAAGTTTCTTACAAACAAAATAGATAATTCACTTACATGGGAACAAGCGATCCGGCTTCAAGAGATAATTATGACACTCCGCAATGGCTGGCAGCATACGTACACTCATGTATGGAAAAGAAAGTTGCCGAACAACTCAAGGATATGGGAATAGAATATTATCTTCCCATTCAGACCGAAATCCGACAATGGAGTGATCGGAAGAAAAAAATAGAACGTTTAGTCATTCCAATGATAATTTTCATCCATGTCAGTCCTCGAAAACGTTCATTGCCTTTAACTCTTCGAGCTGTCAGTCGATACCTTGTTTTGCGTGGCGAACATAGCCCTGCCATCATCCCGGATGAACAGATGGAGCGTTTCCGTTTTATGCTCGATTATTCTCCTCAAACCGTAGCATTTCATTCCACCACCCTTCTTCAGGGCGATGCAGTACGTGTCATTAAAGGACCACTAACCGGATTGGAAGGTGAATTGATAGAGTTCGATGGTAAAAGCTTAGTTACAGTAAAGTTAGACATATTGGGCTGTGCTACAGTGGAAATGGGTGCCGGATTGGTTGAGAAAAAATAAGTTTACAGAAGATTAACAAGATGAAGTGTCTGATAATGAGTTTTACTCGATACCTCAAACCCTCTCGGGAGAAGATGCCCAACTCATTATAGAAAAGATCCGTATGAATGACTCGAAAATCAAAAGAATTATAGAATTATTCATGCTGACCACTACCTTTATCATCGACCCAAAAGAGAGTGCATCTAGCAATTACAGAAAAAAGCGAAGCATATATTATCAATCCTCCATTTCTCAATATCGGAAGCAAGTTTGTTTCGATGTTCTTTCTATTTTTTATAATTTGATAAATCTTACACGAACTTATACCCGTTACGAAAATTACGACCCGTCAGTATTGGACTGGCACCGACAACAAGAGAAAACGAAAAGCCCGTCGCTTTATCAACTTATGTGTACACAGGAAGCAGAGTTACAAGAAACTGTCAGTCTGCGTAATATCGAGATTATAGAACAGATATCATGCCATCTACAAAAAAATCGGCAAGATGCAAGTTGCAACCATTTTATGGTGCTAAAAGGAGTATTCGACAATTTATTGAAATATGAATTTATAACAACAGGAGGCGACCATCTTAAATGCAAATTTTTCTCGCCTATAAGCCAATTATTAGATGAGGTTTATAATGACTCCGACCCTGTTTATGTAAAAGTATTTAACGCAATTTATAATAACGGAAAATGAATATATTAGTTACCGGAGCTAACGGCCAGCTTGGCAATGAGATGCGTCGGGTATCTGCTACGTCAGGAAAAGATTCCTATTTATTTACGGATGTTGCGGAATTGAATATTACTGATCTTGCAGCTATCCGGAAGACAGTAGAGGCACAACAAACCGATATTATCATCAACTGTGCTGCCTATACCAATGTAGATAAGGCAGAAGACAATTTTGCCACGGCGGATTTACTTAATCGTCAGGCTGTAGAAAATTTGGCGACTGCTGCAAAAGAAGCGGGAGCCACATTAATACATATTTCCACTGATTACGTATTCCAAGGTGACCGTAACATTCCTTGCAAAGAAGATTGGGAGACCGCCCCGCTAGGAGTTTATGGGCATACAAAACTCGCCGGAGAACAAGTCATCTTTCAAATCGGATGTAAGTACCTCATATTCCGTACGGCATGGCTCTATTCCAAGTTCGGCAACAACTTTGTAAAGACAATGCGCAAATTGATCTCAGAACGGGAAACGCTTAAGGTAATATTCGATCAAGTGGGAACTCCAACTTATGCGCATGATCTTGCCGAACTTCTTATACATATAATAGAAACGCGGCAATTGAACAAAGAAGGAATCTATCATTTTAGCAATGAAGGTGTATGTTCCTGGTATGATTTTGCCAAAGAAATAGCCTGCCTTAGCGGAAATACAGATTGTGATATTCAGCCTTGTCACAGCAATGAGTTTCCGAGCAAAGTGAAACGTCCCCATTTCTCGGTACTGGACAAGACAAAAGTGAAAGAAACATTCGGAGTAAAAGTACCTTATTGGAGAGACTCATTGGTATATTGCATCAATGAATTGGAAACGGAATAAAATAATCTATATTCTAAAACAATATGAAAGGAATAGTTCTGGCGGGAGGCTCCGGCACCCGTTTGTATCCCATTACCAAAGGAGTCAGCAAACAGTTGATTCCTATCTTCGACAAACCAATGGTTTACTACCCTATCTCCGTTTTGATGTTGGCCGGCATCCGTGAGATACTAATTATCTCAACTCCATATGACCTGCCGGGCTTCAAGCGCCTGCTAGGCGACGGAAGCGATTACGGTGTACACTTTGAGTATGCCGAACAGCCTTCACCGGACGGGCTGGCCCAGGCATTCATTATTGGAGAAAAATTTATTGGAGAAGATTCGGCATGCCTCGTCTTAGGAGACAACATATTCTACGGACAAAGTTTCACTCGCACATTGAAAGAAGCTGTCCGTACTGCTGAAGAAGAAAAGAAAGCCACGGTGTTCGGTTATTGGGTTAGTGATCCCGAACGCTACGGCGTAGCTGAGTTCGACAAAGCCGGCAATGTGCTCAGCATAGAGGAAAAACCTTCTACACCCAAATCCAACTACGCAGTGGTGGGACTTTATTTCTACCCGAACAAAGTAGTGGATGTAGCTAAACACATCAAGCCCTCGGCACGTGGTGAACTGGAAATCACTACGGTGAATCAACAGTTCATGCACGACAGAGAGTTGAAAGTTCAGTTGTTGGGACGCGGATTCGCCTGGCTGGATACCGGTACACACGACTCCCTGTCGGAAGCCTCCACTTTTATAGAAGTGATAGAGAAACGTCAGGGCCTGAAAGTAGCTTGTCTGGAAGCCATTGCTTTCTGTCAAGGATGGATCACAGAAGAAGAATTACGCAAGGTGGCACAACCGATGCTTAAAAGCCAATACGGACAATATCTGCTTAAAGTGATAGACGAATTAAAGAGAGAGGAGAAAATATAATGGAAGTTATTCAGACGGCAATAGACGGAGTAGCGATCATCGCTCCCCATATCTTCAACGACGATCGCGGTTACTTCTTCGAATCGTTTTCCCAACGTGAATTTCAAGAGAAAGTATGTAAAGTGGATTTCATACAGGATAATGAAAGCAAATCCACTTACGGAGTGCTTCGTGGTCTGCATTTTCAGAAACCACCTCATGCCCAGAGTAAACTGGTGCGTGTCATCAAAGGTGCTGTGCTCGACGTGGCGGTAGACATTCGCAAAAGCTCGCCTACTTTCGGCCGGCATGTTTCGGTAGAACTCACCGGAGAGAATCACCGTCAATTCTTTATCCCCCGCGGCTTTGCTCATGGATTTGTGGTACTGACAGATGAAGTGATTTTTCAATATAAGTGTGACAACTTCTATGCTCCGCAAAGCGAAGGAGCACTGGCATGGGATGATCCCGACTTAAATATTGACTGGAAAGTTCCCGTCGACCGCATCATCCTTTCGGAGAAAGATCGAAAACACGATCGTCTGAAAGATGCAGATTGGCTATTCAATTATAATGTAGATTTATACTCCGATATAACTTAAAAAGATGGAATTCAAAAGAAACATCATGATAACGGGTGGAGCCGGATTTATCGGTAGCCATGTAGTGCGGTTGTTCGTTAATAAGTATCCCGATTATCATATTATCAATCTGGATAAGCTGACGTATGCCGGCAATCTGGAGAACCTCAAAGACATAGAAGATGCGCCCAATTATAATTTTGTGAAGGCTAACATCTGCGATTTTGATAAGATGCTTCAGCTCTTCAAGTTTTATCAGATAGACGGAGTAGTCCATCTGGCCGCCGAAAGTCATGTAGACCGCAGCATAAAAGATCCGTTTACCTTTGCCCAGACCAATGTGATGGGTACCCTATCGTTGTTGCAAGCAGCCAAACTGACTTGGGAAGAACTGACCGAAGGCTACGAAGGCAAACGTTTCTATCACATCTCAACAGATGAAGTATACGGAGCTTTGGAGTTTGACGGCACTTTCTTCACCGAAGAGACCAAATACCAGCCCCACAGTCCCTACTCCGCCAGCAAAGCAAGTAGCGATCACTTCGTGCGCGCCTTTCATGACACCTACGGAATGCCTACCATTGTGACTAACTGTTCCAACAACTACGGTCCCTATCAGTTTCCTGAGAAACTGATCCCGCTATTCATCAATAACATCCGCCACGGCAAACCACTCCCCGTTTATGGAAAAGGTGAAAATGTACGCGATTGGCTCTACGTCGTAGACCATGCCCGTGGCATCGACCTAATCTTCCACGAAGGAAAGGCGGCCGACACCTACAACATCGGCGGTTTCAACGAATGGAAGAATATTGATTTGATTAAAGTCATTATTAAAACGGTAGACCGTCTGCTTGGAAATCCCGAAGGCACCTCAGAGAAGCTAATCACTTATGTCACAGACCGCAAGGGACATGATCTCCGCTATGCCATCGATTCCAATAAATTGAAGAACGAATTAGGTTGGGAACCCAGCTTGCAATTTGAAGAAGGAATTGAAAAAACGGTGAAGTGGTATCTGGATAACCAGAAGTGGATGGATAATGTAACTTCAGGAGACTATTTAGGATACTATGAGGAAATGTATAGCAAAAGATAAATTAAAATAATGAGAAAAGATATTATAGAATATGTTGTAGAGAATGATTTATGCACAGGATGTGGTCTTTGCCAAAGTGCTTTTAAAGAGAATAAAATATCAATAGTCATAAATAAAGCTGGATTCTTCAGACCTACAATCAATAGATACTTATTAAAAGAAGAAAATGAAATATTCTCTAAGTTCTGCCCAGGATTGATTGTAAAAAAAGATAAAGAGATTTCTCTTTCAAAAAAAACAGATGTTTTATGGGGACATATTTTTTCTTGCTTAATAGGAAGATCAACAGACCATAAAATTATAAAAGAAGCATCATCAGGAGGAGCAATATCAAGTCTTCTATCTTTTCTATTAGAAACAAATAAGGTTGAAGCTATTATACATATAGGAATATCCAAGGTAAATCCATACCTAAATGAAATCAAAATTAGCACCAATAGAGAACAAATTATTGAATGTGCAGGATCAAGATATTCTCCTTCGGCTCCACTAACTAATATTTTAAATAACATTAAGCACTACAAGAGCTATGCATTTGTTGGAAAGCCATGTGATATTGCAGCCTTGAGGCAATATTCTCAATATAATGATCAAATAAAAGAAAAGATAAAATACTATATTTCATTCTTTTGTGCTGGCATTCCAAGTCTAAATGCAACTAAAGACATCATAAACGCTATGGATATTTCACTAGACACAATAAAAAGAGTTGATTACAGAAAAGATGGATGGCCAGGATATTTTAAAGTAACGGATTCAGAAGACCAAATGCATAAGCTATCATATTCATTGACATGGATGAAATTATTAGGTCCCAGAATTCAATTTCGCTGTAAAGTATGCGCTGATGGAATTGGGCATCTCGCAGACATTGTTTGTGCTGATGCATGGGAAGATTATGATGAAAAAGGATTCCCTACCTTTAAAGACGCATTAGGGCAAAGTCTCATTATTTCAAGGACAGAAGCCGGTGAATCTATATTAGAAGAATTGATAGATAAACAATACATACAAATTATTAAAAAAGTTACAGATTACCGTCAAATTGACAATATGCAACCTGGACAATATACCAAAAAAGTATATTTTCTATCCCGCAATTTAGCTATCTTACTAAAAAAGAGAAAGTGGTTAAAATTTAGTTCTTCTTTTTTCTTAAAAGCTTCATTAAAAGCAAGTCCAATAGCCTTTCTGAAAAATTTTTATGGAACTTTAAAAAGAATATAATGACTGATATTAGAAGGGAAAATAATAAAAGAATTGCTAAAAACACGTTCTATTTATATCTACGCACGTTTCTCACAATGGCGATCAGTATTTATACTAGTAGAGTAGTATTAAATACATTAGGAATTAATGACTTCGGGATATATAACATAGTTGGTGGATTTGTATCATTATTCTCCCTACTTAGTGGTACCTTAACAGCAGCTACTCAAAGGTTCATCTCGTTTGAATTAGGCAAAAAAGAGCCTGATATAAAAAGAATCTTTTCTGCCTCAATATCAATCCACACTATTCTAGCATTAATCGTTTTTATTGTTTTAGAAAGCGTTGGATTATGGTTTTTAAATAACAAAATGAATATTGAACCCGAGAGATTATATGCTGCAAATTGGGTCTTCCAATGTTCAATACTCACATTTTGTATAAACTTACTGAGTATCCCTTATAATGCTGCAATCATAGCATATGAAAAAATGAACATTTTTGCCTATATAAGTATATTTGAAGCCTCGTCTAAATTAATGATTGTATACTTACTTGTACTATTTAATTATGATAAACTAATTATATATTCAATATTAATGCTAATCATTGCATTAATATTAAGAGTCATATATGGATTCTATTGTAATAAAAAAATAAAGGATTGTATTTTCCATTTTATCTGGGATAAACCACTTTATAATAAAATGTTATCCTTTTCTAGTTGGAATTTTATTGGATCAAGTGCAAGTATATTAAACACTCAAGGTATAAACATTCTAATCAACTTATTTTTTGGCGTAGTATTTAATGCTGCGCGAGGAATAGCAGAGCAAGTAAATACTGCATTAAATAGCTTCGTTATAAACTTCATGACGGCTTTAAATCCACAAATAACGAAAAACTTTGCGTCAGGTAACTATAGTTATATGAATACTCTAATAATAAACGGAGCGAGATACTCTTTTTTTTTATCTTGGATAATAAGCCTTCCAATTATTTTGGAAGTTGAACCTATTTTAAAATTATGGTTAGTAAATGTTCCCAACTATGCTACGACATTTGTTAGGTATGCTTTAGTATTCACACTATGCCAAAGTCTATCACAAACATTATATATAGCTATGCTAGCTACAGGAAATATAAGAAAATATCAATTGGTTGTTGGGACTTTAAGTAGTTTGGCATTCCCTGTTGCATATATTTTATATTATTTAGGATTTTCTCCTGAATGGGGATATATCTCCTCTATAGTTTTTTCTATTGTATCTTTGATTGCTAGATTGGTTTTACTACGCAATATGATACCATGCTTTTCTATAAAGAAATATCTTATAGATGTAATATTAAAAGTTTTTTCAGTCGTCGTAATATCAAGTATTATACTGTTTTTCATAAAATATATCATACATTCAAATGGGTTCGTTGAGCTTATTTTTATTGTGACATTATCTTTTATAATTGTATCCTGTACGATTTATATACTTGGTTTAAATAATAAAGAAAAAAAGATTATGACCGATATTATGAAAAGATGGTATCATAATTTAAAAAATAGTCGCACGTAAATTAATATAAAATGAAACTAAACAATCTAGAAAGCCATAAAAAATATGCAATAATATCTGGCTTCAATATTTATGATAATAATCGAGGAACTGCGGCACTAAGCTATGGCGCTATTAATTTTCTAGAGGAGAAAAAGATTCTTTCTGAGAAACAAGAATTAATAAATATTCGGATCTACAAAAATCCATTCAGAAAAGAATACCATCAATGCAAGGAGAGTACATTATTAATAGCGGGAAAAAACAGAAGCTATCTATCACTTTATGTGTCATTTATAGAAGTTTATTTACTAAAGTACTTTAATATAATTATGCCATTCACTAAATTCGGGAAGCATATAAAGAAAATAGATTTTGTAGCTGCCATTAATGGTGGCGATGGATTTTCAGACATATACAATACCGTAACTTTTAAAAGTCGCCTTCCTGAAACATTATTAGCTTTAAAATTAAACATACCGCTTATCATTCTACCTCAAACTTTAGGGCCTTTTAAAGAAAAAAAGAACTATAATATAGCAAAACATATTCTAAAATATGCTCATAAAATCTATATACGAGATAAGCAATTTATTTCCGAACTTGAGAAAATGAGTGTAAAATACGAATTAACTAAAGATTTATCTTATTACATGCATCCACAACCATTTGATATTGCAATAAAACAAAACGCAATAGGAATAAATATAAGCGGATTGACATACTTTAATCATTTTCGAGAACTGTCCCATCAGTTTGAAAATTATCCAATTTTAATTGATGAGTTAATTAAATATTTTCAATCAGAAGAAAGCTGTACTATTTATTTAATACCGCATTCATACAATTACAATAAACCAGAGATTGACAATGATGATTTATTAGCAGCCCGTGAGGTTTACGATAACCTGCATAATAAATCTAATATTGTATTAATTGATAAAGATTTAATCTCACCACAAATAAAATATCTTATATCTCAAATGACTTTTTTCATAGGGACAAGAATGCACGCAAACTTTGCAGCGATATATACCGGCATACCTGTATACGGCTTATCATACAGCTATAAATTTCAAGGAGCATTTGAAGAAAATGGAATCAACAATAGCACTTCAACAATTAATCATATCAGTAAAAGGGAAGCACAGAATATCGCGAGAATAATTTGTGAGAAGTACAAAAAGCAAATGCACAATTAACCAAGGCTATGGAATTTATACTTTTACTAGTAAGATTTCTACCAATAATAATCTTACTATCTATGATATTTAAAGAGAGGTTAGCTCTCTCTCTATACATACTTTTCATAATAATGGTAGATAGTAGCAATATAGAATACGGAGACCTCAAATTTACAATTTCTTCTCTCCCATTTATGTGTCTTATCATATATTGCATTAAGAATTATCAATTTATTCAGTGGAATTTTTTTAAACCCATAAAGCCCTTATTGATTCTATATGGGCTATTTCTAGCTACAATTCCGTTCCAAACAAATCAATTATCCGCTACATCATTCAACTATTGGAGACTAGGAGCTTTTCAGACAATACCTTTTGCGTTTATGCTATGCGTGGAGACTTATAAGAAGAATAGATTTGCCGACTATTACAAATTCTTTTTGATTGTATTCTCATCAATTACAGTGTTGTATGGAGTATTCCTTTTATTCATGCCAAGGGGATTTAATCCCTATTTAATAATAATGCAATTTAACGGAATATTAGATTACAATGAAAATTATGCAGATGATAGTACAAGAGCAATGGGGCGAATTTTTAGCACTTGGATTCATCCTGTTCCATACAATATGTATATAGGAACATTCTTCTTATGTGTAATATCAATGATTAGTAAATCTAGTAAAACTAATAAAATAATTCTAACAGGAATATCTGTCATTACACTTTTTGCAATATTCACTTCTGGCGCCAGAACTGCTATGGTATGTATAATACCAATAATTATATATCTAGTATTCAAATATATAAAACTAAAATATATAATAATAGTTTCACTAATTATATTTATTATAGCATCAACAGGAAAAGTAACGATAAAGAATAATACCAATTTCTATGATTACGTGATCTCGCTCATAGACACAAAGAAAAGCACAACCAAGGGAAGCGATTTTAACATGAGAAAAATTCAGATGGAAGGTTCTATTGAAGCGACACAAAATATTATTGTTGGAAATGGAATTGGATGGACATCCGAGTATGGAAAATTATACGGAAATCATCCCAAAGCTATTACTTTTGAGAGCTTTATCTTTCAAGTACTAGTTAATCAAGGACTTTTGGGTTTCATATATTATATTATATTTACGCTTATGTTGTTTAAACTTATAAATAAAGTGGTAATTAATGGAAAAAACTTTTTATATTTAATCATAGCATTTTTTTATGCATACACAATTATAACTGGGTTATATGCATGTTTTCATATATTTATCATTCTATTTTATAGCACTTTTATAATACTTGCAGACCAAAGGAAATTGTATCTATATATAAATGAAAAATAACAATTAGTACACCTCAAAAAGACAATTATTTATGATAAAAAGACCAGAAATCATAGCTTATTATCTTCCACAATTCCACCCTTTTCCAGAAAATGATAATTGGTGGGGAAAGGGATTTACAGAATGGACAAATGTAGCCAAAGCAAAGCCTTTATATCCAAAACATTATCAGCCCAAAATCCCAGCAGATCTTGGATTTTATGATCTAAGGCTCCCCATAGTGAGAAAACAGCAAGTAGAGTTAGCAAGAGAAGCAGGTATTACAGCTTTTTGTTATTGGCATTATTGGTTTGGCAATGGAAAACAACTACTTAATGAAATTATAGATGATGTGCACGAAACAGGAGATCCTGACTTCCCTTTTTGCTTAGGCTGGGCTAATGAATCATGGAAAGCAAAAGTTTGGAATAAAAATGGAGCAGGTGACAAAGTACTAGTGGAACAAGTTTATGGCGACGAAAAAGAATATCGAAAGCATTTTGAATATGTCAAAGAACTATTTAAAGATAAAAGATATTATCGAGTCAATGGACACCCTTTCTTTTTAATATACAAACCTCAAAATTTCCCCCAGATAGCAACATTAATACAAATGTGGAATAAATGGGTTAAAGAAGAAGGCATTGCGGAAAAAATATATTTTGTAGGAAATTTAGACTTAGAATCCAATTATGATAAATACATTAATATCGGCTTTGATGCTCTTACCCCTGGGCGTGCTAGACGAGTGGACTATAATTATGTAAACAAGAAAAGATGGATAAGAGCTATTATTCTATTTTTTAGAACAATAAAAAATATACCAGTCCTAAATTCATACAAACGTATTTACAAACATATTTGGATTTCTGAAATAGATTCTAAAGAAACATCGATACCTTTCATTATACCAAATTGGGATCATACACCTAGAAGCGGAAG
Organism: Bacteroides sp.; assembly: GCA_041907545.1. GTDB lineage: Bacteria > Bacteroidota > Bacteroidia > Bacteroidales > Bacteroidaceae > Bacteroides. The sequence goes on along the minus strand of JAYRGX010000006.1, from coordinate 69,181 downwards.
AAAAGGAAGTGTTATAATAGGCTCAACTCCAGAATTATTTCGCAAGCAAACCGAAAAAGTGATAAGAGGGATAATAAATAAAAAAAATCCTATAATTATGCTTAAATCTTGGAACGAATGGGCAGAAGGGAATTATATGGAACCTGACTTACGCTGGGGGAAAGAATATATAAAAGCACTACATGAAGCTATTGAGAATACATGTATAAAATAAATTATATATATTTATTTATAGTTTTTTTTTCAAATGCATTTATAGTACAAGCGCAAACTAATGATTTGCTTTTTTGGAATAAACAGAAACTCCAAGAAGTGAAACAAACTCGCAACTATAATGACATTCTTGATTCTTGTCTTAATAGAGCAGACTCATATACAAGAGAAAAAATAAGATCTGTAACGGATAAAGACAAATCTTTCTGCAGTGATAAGCATAATTATGAAAGTTTGTCAATCTATTATTGGGCTGACTCTACAGATAATGAGAAGGGCAAGTACAAAGCACGTGATGGAATGATAAACCCTGAATACAAACTTTATGATTATCCTAAATTATGGGAGTTGTCAGAAAAATTAAAATATCTTAGTTTAGCATATTACTTTTCCAATAAAGAAAAGTATTATAAAGCATATATTAAAATTATTCGAACATGGTTTATCGATCCAAATAGCAAAATGTATCCGAACTTTGAATACGCACAAGTAGTTCCTGGATACAATAATAATCATGGAAATGCACACGGCATTATTGAATCTTATCTCTTTAATGATATTATTGAGAGTATTCGGCTTGTAAATAGTTGTAGAAAGATAGATAAAAAAGTCTATAAGCAATTGAAGCAATGGTTTGCTGATTTTACAGAATGGTTGATGACAAGTAAAAATGGTTTAATAGAAAGTAGTACTAATAATAATCATGGGATAGCATATGACGTGACACTATATAATATGGCTTTCTTTGTAGGGGATCATGCTATATGTCAAAATATAGTAGATAAATTCAGATCATGTAGACTTGACAAGCAAATCAATAGTGACGGCAGCCAACCTAATGAACTTAAGCGTACACGAGCATATTTTTACTCCATTTTTAATCTAACTCATATAATTGATTTTTGTTTAATGTTAAAGTCAAATGGCATTTATTATTATCAAGAAAATCAAATGAAAATAGATGCAGCCATTAAATATTTATCATTCTTTTTAGATAATAGAAATCTTTTTCCATATCGCGAAATAAGCAATTGGGAAATAAATGAAAATCTTTTGAAAGATGAAATTTGGAGATTACAACGTTTTAAAACAAAAACAGAAGTATATAACAATGATGGCAATAGAATTTTAAATATGTCTAATTTATTAAAATAAATCGTATAAAAAATGCTACTTAAATTCATATTATCAATCCTTTGTTTCATTATTGGTGCTCAAATATCAATCAATGAAATTAAATTGATTATTGGTAAATTCAATTATAGAAAGTCTAATACAAACTTAATCTCTTTAGTTGCATTCTTGATTTCATGCATATTTATTTATATAGATTTTTACATTAATTCTCTATTCTCACATTTTTTAGATCTAATAATTGTAGCTTTTCTTTATTCCATAATAAAAGAATGGTTATTAGCGAAAATTAATTGCCAAAATCTAAAACTGTCTTTACTACTTCAATTTATATCTATTGGGTTATCATTTGTTACATTGCAACAATTAGAAATTAATTCATTTATTTTTTTCCTTATCGCAGGTTTTTATTTTCGCAATTGTCCTTTTGGCGTTGTCCATGGTAAGGCATTATTTATTCAATTTCACAGAAAAAATACCATATGGAAAAAAAAGACAAAAGAAATATATTATCCAATTCACTTAGACAAAATTCCTAATTATTCAAAATCAGGTTGTTCAAAAATCAACGAAAAAGGGCTACTACGATTTGACGTTTCTTTATATAAGATTTTTAATTCAAAAGAAAAATCAATGGAAAAACTTCAATTCTTACTTAATAAAGTAGGGAAATCTGGAGGGGGAATTATTTACTTTCCTAAGGGAAAATATTATTTCAATACAAACAGATCTAAGCACTCATTTTTACAAATCAATTATTCAAATATTATTTTTGAGGGTGAAACTGACAAAGATGGTAATCCATTGGCAGAATTAGTAAACTGTAGTCACACCTTATGCGGAGATAAAAATCCATGGCTTTCTCCGTTCTTTATTACTACGGGTGAAGCATTACAGAAAAGTAATATTTTTTGGGGTATTCAATTTAAAAAGAAAAAAAATATTATAACACGTAGCGGTTCATTAGCTGATCCAGGAAGTGATGGCACTATTCTTACACCTAAATATGCAGCAAGAGTTGTAGCAGAATCTCGTAAAAGAGAACGATTATTGAGAGTAGATAGTACATCTACGCTGAACGGAACAAAATATCTCATGTTAGCCATGTACAATACAACAGCCGATGGTAATCTTATAAAAGACATTTTAGCTACAAACAAAATACGTAAAGAATGGGGAACGGCTTTGAGAGCCGGAGAAGAAGAGGCGCCATCATACCAAGATCTTTTAGAAATAGAAAAGATTGTAGATCAACATACCGTACTTTTAACCCAACCTTTACGTCGAGACTGCCTCATAGAATATAAGCCAGAAATATATACTGTAGAGATGCTTGAAAATATAACGATTCGCAACTTAAAGTTGAGCAGCAAATGGAACGGATTGTTTCGGCATCATGGATTCCCTATTTATTATAGCATACGCCAGTCACAAGAAATGGACTATGGGTGGAATGGCATTAATATGAAACGCGTGGCACATGGAAAAGTTGAGAATGTGATTTTTGAAAACTTCACTAATCCACTTTATGTAATGGACAGTCGTAATATTACTGTGGAACACATCGTTTTTCAGGGATATGATGGACACCAAGGTATTAAGGTATATGAACATGCATGTGATAATCTATTTAGAGATATTGTATTTTATAATCATTTTGCTGATATGATGGGTGGCGAAGGCAATGCATACGGCAATGTCTTCACGGATATCAGCTACCAGAATCCATGCTTTAAACCGGTCGATTTTGACTTCCACGGATTTTCTGAAGGACCGATGAGCCCTCCCGCTTACAATCTATTTGAGAATATTAAAGGCTTTAGAGCTATTAAAGCTGCTGGAGCGTTGTATAACCAGCCTGCGTGTGCACAACAAAATATATGGTGGAATATTCAAGGTGAGGGGGAAAGATATGGTGATAATTTATTCATCTCATTGCCTTATATGCCGAAAAAAGGAATATGGAAAAAAATATCAGCACTTCGCCACTCAGCAGTAAAAGCGATGCAAAGCAAACAAATGAATATATCAACAATTAAATACCATTACAAAGAACGTATAAAAGAAATGAATGAAACGGGTATTAAGCCTGAATATCATCATTTATTGTTTCCCCATTCATTAGTGGTAGGCTATATCACTAAATCTATAGTGAAATCTCATCCAGGACAGACTGTCCGAATAGAGCGATCAGAACACAATGTTTATCCCCTCTCTCTCTATCAATATCAATTAGAACATCAAAAACAATGAAAGCACGAGTTTATTACTACCCGCCTGCTACCAAAAGTGGATATAGTAATCCTTATTCTGTAAACTATAAAAAAGCACTGGAAAAAGATTTTATAGTGCTTGATGCTAAAAATAAACCATCTCTTGCTTTGGGGCTCTCTTTTTTTATAAATTCATTTCGAGCAGATATTTATATAGTCAATTGGTTAGAAAGTGTTTGTTTTCTTCGTTTTTCTATTCTACAATATATATTGGCACGAATAGGATTAAGCCTTATTAAATTGCGTAAAAAGAGAATCGTTTGGATGTTTCACAATATTCATCCTCACCAAGGTAACAACAAATACTCAAATAAAATTCAGCAAATTCTTTTTCGCGATGCGGTATTAATTATTTCACATTCAAAAGAAGCAGCTTTGTATGCACAAACTCAGACTTCACAGCGCGTAATGTATATCTGTCATCCTGCAAAAATACTAGCTGTTAAACCTTGGAAAGATTTACCATTTTCAGATGTTCTAATTTGGGGAGCTATCTATCCGTATAAAGGAATTCAAGAGTTTCTAACATTGGTTCATCAAAGCAAAATGAATTTAAAAGTACGTATTGTAGGTAAATGTAATAATGAGAATCTAAGCAATTCTATAAAAAGTCTTTGTAAAGAAAATGTTGTTTTTGAAAATAGACGTGCTCCTTTTGATGAACTGGCAGGTTTAATTGCTCATAGCCGTTACATCCTTTTTCCATACATAGGAGATTGCGTTTCAAGTTCAGGTGCACTGATAGATACCATTGTGATGGGGGGAAATGTAGTTGGACCTAATATCGGGGCATTCAAAGATTTATCTAATGAAAACGTTTGTCTTGTTTATAATAATAATGATGAATTATTTTCAATTCTATATAATCCATTCACAACAACAGATGAAATAGAAAGAAAAAAGTTCCTTGAAAATAATTCGTGGGAATCATTTTCTAATATTCTAAAAGAAAATCTATATCACAAGCAATAATTTAAATATATTATCGTAATTTTATGAATATAGCAATAGTAGGCACTGGATATGTTGGACTTGTTTCCGGCACATGTTTTGCAGAAATGGGAGTAAATGTCACATGCGTAGATATCAATAAAAAGAAAATAGAATCATTACTCGATGGAGAAATTCCAATTTATGAACCAGGATTAGATGAAATGGTACTCCGTAATTATCGTGAGGGACGATTGAACTTTACCACTGACTTGAGGTCGTGCCTGAATAATGTTGAAATTGTATTCAGCGCCGTTGGTACACCACCTGATGAAGATGGCAGTGCTGATTTACAATATGTATTAGCTGTTGCCCGAACTTTTGGACAGAATATAAACAAATATACTATCCTGGTAACGAAATCAACAGTTCCCGTTGGTACAGCAAAAAAAGTAAAAGCAACTATTCAAGAAGAACTAGCCAAACGTGGTGTAGATATACCATTTGATGTAGCGAGTAATCCTGAATTTTTAAAAGAAGGAGCAGCAATTAAGGATTTTATGTCTCCAGATCGCGTGGTAATTGGAGTGGAATCAGAAAAAGCAAAAGAATTGATGTCGAAACTTTACCGTCCTTTCCTACTGAACAACTTTCGCATAATTTTTACTGATATACCATCAGCTGAAATGATAAAATATGCAGCTAACTCTATGTTAGCTACTCGTATCAGCTTTATGAATGACATCGCTAACCTTTGTGAATTGGTAGGTGCAGATGTTAACATGGTTCGAAAAGGTATAGGATCAGATAGTCGCATTGGAAATAAATTTTTATACCCCGGATGTGGATATGGTGGAAGTTGCTTTCCTAAAGACGTGAAGGCTTTAATTAAAACGGCTGATAAGAATGGTTATATAATGAATGTGTTAAAAGCCGTAGAGGAAGTGAATGAAAATCAAAAATCTATTCTTTTCAATAAACTGTGTGCGTATTATAAAGGAGATTTAAAAGGAAAGACCATTGCTCTTTGGGGGCTAGCCTTTAAGCCCGAGACAGATGACATGCGCGAAGCAACTTCACTTGTGACTATTAAAAAATTATTAGATGCAGATTGTATAGTAAAAGTATATGATCCAGTAGCCATAGATGAATGCAAGCGTAGAATTGGTAACTCTGTAGTATATGCAACGGACATGTATGATGCAGCGTTGGATACAGATGCATTATTATTACATACAGAATGGAAACAATTTCGCCTACCAGCATGGAAAGTTGTTGCAAAAACAATGAAAAAACAGCTGGTAATAGACGGCAGGAATATATATGATGCAGTAGAAATGAAATTGAATGGGTTCGAATATTTTTGCATAGGCAAGTAAGATGAGTAAAAAGATATTAGTTTTATCAACAATATATCCATCTCCGGATATAAAAATCACAAATAATACAAATGTTGTTCACTATTTTACTCGCGAATGGGTAAAATTAGGATATCAAGTGTATGTTGTACATAATTACCCTATTTATTTAAAGATATTACATTGGATTTCTTCTCGTGTAGATAAATTAATCGCTAGTAAATTTAACACTTCTGTCACATCTGTTTATATAAACAGAGATTATGAATACCAACTTGATGGAGTCAAGATAATTAGAATGCCCTTATTTAAACCTTTTCCACGCTATAAAGTTCCTATATCCATTTTAAACAAGCAAGTAAAAAAAATAGCTGATTTTTGCAAAAAAGAAAATTTTTATCCAGACTTTATTACAGCACATAATTTTTATCCTCACATAGAAATGGTTAATGCACTTAAAGAACTTTATTTTAATAAAGCCAAGACTTGCATTATAGTACATAATCAAAACTTAAGAATGTTTAAATATATTAAGGGGGAGTACAAAGAGCAAATCATAAAAGTAGATATTTGGGGCTATAGATCTTTTAGGCTAAAAGATAATTTTGAAAATTTCAGTAAAATGAAATTGAATTATTTTATGTGCTATAGTGGAATTCCTCCTCAATTTATAGATCATTCCAACATACGTAAAATGAAAAAGCCTATCAACGATTTTATCTATGTAGGTTCTTTCATCAAAAGAAAATACCCAGAAAAAATACTTCTTGCAATTAACAAATCTAACATAAATAAATTTCACCTCACTTATGTTGGAGATGGGACCAGGAAAGATATGATAAAGAAAATTGTACAGCGAAAACATTCAAGAAAAGATGTCACTTTTTTAGGCTATGTGGCTCGTGAAGATATTCCAAATATTTTAGCCAAATCTCAGTGTTTTATAATGATTAGTAAAGAAGAAACATTTGGGTTAGTATATATAGAAGCTATGTCAATGGGGTGTATAACTATCGCCTCAAGACATGAAGGTATGGACGGAATAATTATTGATGGAGAAAATGGATTCCTCTGCAAAGCTGGTGATGAAAATGAGTTGGCCTCCATCCTAGATAAAGTAAATTCTTTATCAAATCTAGAACTATCTCGAATATCTAACAACGCAGTACAAACAGCTTCCAATTTAACAGATAGTAAAGTGGCAGAGGATTATATCAATCATCTTATCAACTTAGAAAAAAAGTAATTAGTCCTTAGTTTATTAAAATAACACATTAATTATAACAGAAAAATAATTTATTAATGATCACGGTATCTATTGTCACCTATCAAACAAATATAGAAGAGCTATCTAAATGCTTTCAATCATTAGAGTCACCTCTCTTATCACGTATTTATATCATTGATAACTCTAATAAAAAATATATAGCAGATTTTTGTTTGCCACATAGCTGTGTGGAATATATTAGCAGTAAAAATATAGGATATGGATCAGGACATAATAAAGCATTAAAGAAAGCATTAGGAGTAAAATCAAAATATCATTTAGTCCTCAATTCTGATGTTTACTTCAACCCCAATATATTAGAAAAATTGGTGAATTATATGGAACTTGAAGAAAACAAAGACATTGCTCAAGTACAGCCTAATATCATTTACCCAAATGGTGAAATGCAATACACTTGTCGACTATTGCCTACTCCAGCGAACTTAATATTCCGCCGTTTTTTGCCCAAAAGAATTGTTGAAAAAATGAATTATCGCTACCTACTAAAATTTGATGATCACAAAAAACCGATAAATGTACCTTACCATCAAGGAAGCTTTATGCTTTTCCGCACAGAATGCTTCAAAAAAGTGGGGCTATTTGACGAGCGCTTTTTCATGTATCCCGAAGATATTGACATAACAAGGAGAATGCATAAGTATTATCGTACAATGTTTTGGCCTGACGTAACAGTTGTGCATGCTCATCGGGCTGCTTCATATAAAAACAAGAAAATGCTAAAAGTTCACATAACTAATATGATTAAGTATTTTAATAAATGGGGTTGGCTTTTCGATAAAGAACGTACCCAATGGAATAAACAACTTTTAAAAGAACTAGGATATAAAAAATAAAATTATGGCATATTTCATCACTGGTGGTTCCGGGTTTATTGGGACCCATCTAATAAATTTATTGAAAAAGAATGAACCGGATTGTCAAATTTACAATTTGGATATTATAGAAAACAATCATGCTGGCAAAGCGACGTATATCTATTGTGATATAAGAAAGCCGATTATACTAACCGTACCAGCAGACAGTGAAGACATTATCTTCAATTTCGCAGCAATACATCGTACTCCCGGACATCCGGATTATGCTTATTTTGAGACAAATATCCTTGGTGCTGAAAATGTGACAGCTTTTGCTGAAAAATATGGTATAAAGAAAATCGTGTTTACCAGTTCGATTGCACCCTATGGTGCAGCAGAAGAGCTGAAGGGAGAAACAACAATACCAACTCCAAATACACCTTATGGCATTTCTAAACTAGTAGCTGAAAAAATACATATAATTTGGCAAGCACGAAATGAAGAGGAACGGCAATTGACAATATTACGCCCCGGCGTAGTATTTGGCAAAGGAGAAAACGGTAACTTTTCTCGATTATACCGAGGAATACAAAGTGGTAAATTTGTTTATCCTGGCAGAAAAAACACGATAAAGGCTTGCATTTATGTAAAAGAATTAGTGCGGTTTATGATATATAGAATAGAGCATCACGAAGAAGGTGTAGAATTGTATAATTGCACTTTTGAACCAGCTTTCACTATTGAACAAATTGCAGAAGTAATGAAGAAGGTGATCGGAATAAAAAGTAAGATTATAATGATTCCGGCGTATGTATTAATGCCGATAGCTACTGTCTTAGGTACTTTAGGTGCTCCCATGGGGATATGTCCTGCCCGCGTTAAGAAACTGATGATTTCTACAAATATTTGTGGAATCAAATTAAAAGAGTCTGGATATAAATTTCATTATACTCTTGAAGAAGCTATTTCTGACTGGTTTAAGGATAACGCCAATAAATGTTTGGAATGAAAAGAAGCCTATTCTTATCGTTTCTTTTCTTATATTTAACAGGAACATTAAGAGCCCAGTTTACTTATGGTACAACAGGATTACTTAATATGCCAACAGCAGACATGCAACATGAGAAAACAGCTATGCTTGGTGGTAGTTTTCTAGAAAAACATGCTACTCCAACGCGATGGTTTTATAATACCTATAATTATTATATTAACATTACTTTTTTCCCATGGTTGGAAATAGCCTATAGTTGTACATTACACAAGGCCCTTAAAAATGATCCTTACTTTTCATGGGTGCCAAGTACTTACGGGAAATTTATTAATCAAGACCGAAATTTTTCCATTCGTTTGAGAGCATGGAAAGAGGGCTGGTGGAAGCCATGGACTCCCCAGATTGTACTAGGAGCCAACGACCCTACAACCGGGAGTTGGAAAGGAGGAAGTTCCAGTTTAGACTCAAACACTAACGGCTATTATAGCAGATTTTATGTAGCAGCAACCAAACATTTTAATTGGCAAGGTGAATGGGGAATACATACTGCTTACTTATATAATAGAAGAACGGATTATCATTTTAACGGTTCGGCTATTGGCGTTAATTATTATCCGGAAATCCACAAACCATTGAATTTAATGGCTGAATATGACTCTAAATCAGTCAATATAGGTGCAGCATATTATTTTTGGAAAGATCATATCAACCTTATTGCAGAATTGAATAGATGCAAGTATCCATCTGTTGGAATTTACTTCAAAGTGCATCTCAAATAACAAAATTATAATTTCACAAGTAAAATATAAAAGAAGCTACACACAAAAAAAGACAAATCGATACGGTAGAATAATACTTTATGCATAATGAAGAAAGCTTATATGAATTAAATTTTAATCCCCTCGAATTTGAGCGATTTAGAAAAAATGAGAAGGTATTCATCGGTTGTATGAATGGTATATGAAAAGTATGTGCATCAATCATAAATGAAATAGGACTGAAGTAATGGACACACATATCGTAATTATGGCTGGCGGTGTAGGAAGTCGCTTTTGGCCTATGAGCACACCGGAATACCCCAAACAGTTTATTGATGTAATGGGATGCGGAAAGTCCCTGATACAACTTACCGTGGAACGGCTTCTACCCATCTGTTCCATAGAAAACTTCTGGGTAGTCACTAACGAACAGTATACGGGCATTGTGAAGGAGCAGTTGCCGGGCTTACCGGATAATCATATTCTAGCTGAACCCGCCGCACGTAACACGGCACCTTGCATTGCATACGCTTGTTGGAAGATCATAAAAAAGCACCCGAAGGCAAACATCGTAGTGACTCCATCGGACGCATTGGTGATTGATACAACGGAGTTTCAACGGGTGATAAGCAAAGCGTTGGACTTCACGCAAAGCAGCGATACCATCGTGACGGTAGGCATCAAGCCGAGCCGCCCAGAGACGGGATACGGATACATCTGTGCGGAAACGGGAGATAACGATGTGAGAAAGGTGGAAGCTTTCAAGGAGAAACCGGACTTGTATACGGCACAGGAATATGTGGCGCAAGGCAATTACTTTTGGAACGCAGGGATATTTATCTGGAACATTGATACAATAGTACAGGCTATACGCCGGTTTGCTCCTGCATTGGCGGGCATAATGGATGAGATGGCTACAGATTTTTACTTACCAGAGGAAAGGAATACGGTGAAAAGGCTCTTTCCTACTTGCGAGAGGATCTCAATAGACTATGCGGTGATGGAGAAGGCCGAAAATATTTATACGCTTCCGGCAGAGTTTGGATGGAGTGATCTGGGCAGTTGGGGCTCGCTGCATACCCTGCTTCCGCAGGATGAGGCGGGAAATGCTTCTGTAAGCGATCAGATAAAACTATTCAATTGCAAAAACTGCATTGTCCATACCCCAGGAGAACATCATGTGGTATTGGAAGGACTGGACGGATACATCGTTGCCGAAAAGAACGGAGCATTGCTGATATGTCGCTTGCAAGAAGAACAACGCATCAAGGATTTTGCTACGCTAAAATAATATCATTATGAAATAAGAGTCCCTCCTTAGAAGCATCTGATATATAAAAGAATAACCTAATTTACGATATATGATTATAGCTATAGATTTTGATGGAACAATTGTAGAACACCGATATCCCAAAATAGGTGAAGAAGTTCCATTTGCCGTACAAACACTAAAAATGTTAATCAAAGAGCAGCACAGATTAATTCTTTGGACAGTGCGCGAAGGAAAGTTATTGGATGAAGCCTTAAAGTGGTGTAAAGAACGTGGTATAGAGTTTTACGCAGCAAATCGTGACTATCCAGAGGAAAAAGATGATCATAAAGGATTCTCACGCAAAATAAAAGCGGATATATTTATTGATGACCGGAACTTGGGAGGACTCCCGGATTGGGGAATGATTTACCGCATGATTCATGAAAAAATATCGTTTGAAGATGTGTATTCTGATGCATTTAAATCTTCACGTCCGCAGCCAAAAAAAAGTAGATTCTGGAACAACTTACTTGGAAAAGGCTGATTATATATTATTATTGTTATAGATGAGAACGTATAATTGCAACCGTGAGGTCGTATTTACAAAGTTTAAGAGGGTAATGGGCGTGTTACCCTCTTTCGTTTATTTCTCTGTTTCGCCAAACAGGTAATCATAGTCACGTTTAGCAGCAGATTTAACCCAATCTTCCGGTATAAACTTCCAACGCTCTATTGTCTCAGGAGTTATAACTTTCTTCGATTCAATATGACGCATTAAGTAATATCGCATATCTTTATCCGTGGCGAAAACAATACGTGACTTTAAACTATCCTGTGGAATATCTGCACCTTCGGTAATTAAGCCTCCCCCACCGTTACCACGATAGGAGCAAACTGCAACCCGATATTTCTTATCCATGAGAAAAGGGCTCCCATCCGCCATACTGATAATATGAATTTTTTCTCCTCGAGGCTTTGTCACATCAACAGTATATATGATCCCCGCAGCCGAATCAAAATTGAAATAGCTATACACAAACAATGCTCTTGTCTCGGCACCTTCCCAAGGTGTATCGCGCATCAATAATAAACGATCTTTCGGTGATCTCATCCTATTAGTCCATATTGAATAAGACTGTTCAAGTATGCCTTTCACCTCCTTACCGGTAAGTTCCATCGCATAGAGGGTGTTTTCATATTTATACAGATTGAACATATCACTAACTGAAATATCCCCCTTCAATATTTTCGCATCAAAAGACAACGGAGCCGCTAAAGATATTTCAGCATTAGCTACTTGGAGCTGAACAGTGTGTATTAATCCCATAAATCCAGAAGTTCCAAAGTACGATGATCTTGTAGAAATATCCTGAGTAAAAGTCCCCATTTTCTTAGAAACGAAATCTTTGATAGCACTATACTGAGGAGCGAATGTTGCCATAAATTTTTCATCAACCGGATATTTGCGCATATCTGATAATTTGCCATCAACTCGTTTCCCTATCACTTTTCCCTTTACAAGGCGCAGCGTTATATCCACATCAGACACCACCATGCCATCATTAGCCGGATCGACTATTAAAACAGAGTCGCCCACAACATTAAGAACCTTCTTACAATCGGCAATATGGTCGTGTCCTATAAGCACTACATCGAAACCGGGAACATTGCGCGCAACTTCCAACGATGGATTCTCTCGATATTTCCCTCCCAAAACAGAACCATCTTGTCCCGCATGAAATAAGCCAATTATCACATCAGGCTTTTCTTCTTCACGAATCACCTTAATCCATCTCCGAGCTGTCTGCTCCATATCATCAAAGCGCATTCCACTCCATAAATTCTCGGACAGCCATGCAGGGATTGCCGGAGTTATCATGCCAAGAACAACGATTTTAACGCCATCTCGAATAAAAACCTGATATGGCTTAAAATATGTTTTTCCTGTGACAGTATTGATTACATTGGCTCCCAATATCGGTGCATGACATTCTCCAGCCCAGCGATCAAAAACTGAATGTCCGGTTTCAATATCATGATTTCCAACATTACCGGCATCATAACCCATATAATTCATCATTAAAGCTGCTACATGGGTAGAGAGAGTATCAATGTAATTATAATAATAAGAAGTTGGCTGCCCTTGCAATATATCACCGTTTTCAAGAAATAAAAATTTGTCACCATATTCTTGACGTAACTTGCTTGTAAAAGAAGATATTCGAGATAGGCCTCCGCCCATATCACGTCCGGTAACGAAATCGCAGGGATAATAATGTCCATGTATATCACTTGTCTGCACGATTTTGAACCTAACTTCCTTCTCCTGAGCAAACAAGTGAGTAACACACATTAAAACAAATAGCGATAATCCAATAACACTCTTCCTTTTCATAAAAACTACGCTTTATTATAACTCAAGCGGATGAGTAAAGATAAAACGTGAACCCTCGCAATAATCGGGATCAATCCAAATCTTTCCGCCCCATTTTTCAACAATTACTTTACAAATAGCCAAACCTAATCCCGTACCTTGAATATATTCATTTAGTTTAGAGAAACGCTCAAATACTTTTTTACGCTTATCCATTGGTATACCACAACCCGTATCCGTCAATGAAAACACAGCCATTTTATGTACTACATCCAGTTCTAGTTTTAACGTAATCACTCCTTCCTGAGTAAATTTATCTGCATTCGATAAAAGATTACTAAGGACTTGCTGGAAACGTTGGACATCAACTATCATCTCTACATTTTTTTCTTTGCATTCAAAAACAAAGTGATTCTCAGATGAAGCATAAATCTGATTGGATGAATAAATCATCCCTTCACATATAGGAACTATATTACACCTTTCAGGCGTAAATGCTATACGATTGGCTTCCAAACGGGATAAATCCAATATATCATCTATCAAACGCAGCAGTAGATTAGAGTTGGTACGAATTATATTGGCATAAGACAAACCTTCTTTCTCATTATAATCACCCGATACAAGAACATCTGAAAATCCAACAATTGCATTGAGAGGAGTACGTATTTCGTGACTCATATTAGCAAGGAATGCACTTTTAAGGCGACTGGACTCTTCTGCATTGTCTTTTGCTTCACGTAATTCCCGGCCAGAAACTACTAGTTCGTCCTTTAATCTCTTTGTACGAACATAGAAGTAAAGACTTATAAAGAAACCTCCGGACAAAAAGCATAAGAAAGCTCCAAATCCCCATATCCAATATTTGTATTGACTATAGAATGATGGAGATTCATTAACCCATTCGACGGATTCATGTATGGAAGAGAGGTTCAAATTAAGCTTTTTGATTTTTTCCGAATCCATCACAAGCTTATTGGGAATGATTTCCACATTATGCTTTATGTTATTCTTATTCGCCAAAATATGTATGGCTTGCCTAGCCATATCAGCACCCAACGGACGGTAAGCAGGCACGTACCCTCCGATAGCCCAATAACCTATACCAATGGAACTTATTGAAAAAGCGGGTATATGCGGAGCTGCATCCATCATTGTATAAGTAGCGTTCCGCATAAAATACCCTTCGCGCATATCAACTCTCCATGTACCCAAAAGAATTGCTGTATTTGGGGGTAAAGAATGAAGTTTATCGCTAATGGAATAAATGGTATTTGTTCTTCCATCTAACAAAATGAGACGAAGTTCCGGAAATTTCTTCATTTCTTTCAGAACATGAGCTTGAAGTGAAACTCCACCATACGTGTTGTCCGAAATAAAAGCAATATTACGCGTGAAAGGATATAGTCTCTTTATTAAATTGATGTTAGCCTTTACGTTATACTCATATACAAAGCCCGCATGTACATGGGAATGAGGAAAATCTTCAAAAAGATCTATAGATTTAGGCATTAGCTTCTTTAAGTTATTCGAGTCCTTAGGCAATATAATTGCATTACGACTTGCTAAAGCAACCAGTACCGGAGTATCTCCTGTTATTAATTTTTCTTGTGAAAGATATGAAGCCCAAGCTTCCTGACCAATAAGTACCAGTAGTGAGGGAGAATTTTCGCCTTGGTATTTAGAAAGAAGTTGCCTCATTCTGCCTTTCCAAAGAGGAGACTCTGAAAAACTCTGGCAATTCATATTTTCCATAGAAATAGGGATATCACCTCCTAGCGAGCGAAACTCCTCCATGAAATCAGAGATGTTAATGGAAGTCTGTCGAGAGTCAGGATTATAAGAACTTATAATGACAATGGGATGAGCTCCTTCAATAGCATACACCGGTAAAATAACAAGTATATGAGATATGAAAGTGAATAGGAAAGTCCAGAATGTTCTTCTATATGGTTTCATCCCATTATTATTGCATTAGTTAGGCAAATATACAATAAAGACGGTATTTTTAAAACAAAAGTTGTATTTTTATACTAATATTATTTTCAAAAATACAACAAGTCCAAAGTAACTCCGATTAGTAGCCCGCAATCATCAACTACCAACCTATTTTATCCCAACCTGCAGCAGTATACCATGCACAAGTTCGATATGCCGCGGCAGTAGAATTCAATCTCAAAGGAATATAATGAGACAAGCCGGAGCTTCCTTCCATCGAAAAATTCCCCGCAAAAGCAGAATAGTTTATAGGCGTAGTTTTCCAATAGATAACCGCTCTATCGAAAGCTGATTTCCATGTAGTAAAAGCCGAATTCCCATCACTAAGTTGCTTTGCCAGGGCTAAGAAATCATAGTATCCGACAAACGAATAAGATGACGATGAACGTCTATCGTAATTAGGAATTGATGCAGCCACAGCTATATTATCCATAGAGGATGGCAATATACTTTTAGTAGCATTTGCCAAATTTTCGAGTTCAGAAGTTCTCAAAACACCAACAGATACTCCTGCGGTCCAATAATCATTACTATTATTGGCAGAAGGGTTATAAGTAGCTGCATAAGGATCATAATAGGCAGAAGCAATATATTTTGCCCGCTCATCGCCACTCTTTTCTGTAGACAACATTGCAGGAACAAGATAATCATAAGATGCTCCTGGACCAGGTATTTCAGTGGGGGAAGCAATCACATAGTCGGTGTAATCGCGTAATTCATAAGCTACTTCAACAGAAAACATAAAACATGCATCAAAAAGAAGAAAATCAAGATGAGGAGTAGCACTTAAAACAGAGGCAAGTTCAGAAATATTCATATAATGAGTGGTTCCATACCCATCATCTGTATCTTGTCCGACCCATCTTGTTGAGACATCAGTTCTTGTTTGGGAAACAGGTAGCCAACCTTCACCATGTGACCAATAAACGAGCCCGTAACTATCCGCCGGATATTTTCTGAAAGCCTGATTGACAATACCTTTCATCACTGCAGGATCTGTGGAATCCTGTTCGCTATAGGACTTCACAACTTCCTTAGTAACTACTCCTTTTTTATCTTTTGTCAGGCGATACAATACAGGGGTAGATTTATCGTCAACGTATACAAGCAAATTGCATAAAGATTCATCTATTTGCTTCATTCCCGCTATCATTTCATTGATGTCATCAGATGCAAAACTTGACAAACTGTTGTCTGCCACTACATACACCAAAACAGTGCGACTACTCCCCGAAGGAGTAGGTACAGGATCATCATGACCATTACATGCTGCAATTAACAGTAAAAGTATCGATGAAAACAGAAAGTGTTTGAATCTGAAATACATATAAGTATAGCTAGTTAGTTTCTAAACAGATGGCACAATAAAATTGTTTATTGTGCCATTCATTATAGATTAATTACGCAATTTCCACTTTACTCGTCACTCTTTGGATATTTAAAAGCAAAAGCTTCAGGGGCTATGGGAACTAATGAAAAAGCCTTGCGCTGTTTGTATTTTCCCTTTATCTTAACTTCTTCTTTCTCCAGCTGGCTCTTATTTTCAGAAAAATAAATCATACAAGTATAATCAGGACTCTTCAGCTCATATTCCAGATAGTTTTTCAACTGATAAGTATACTGCTCACGCTTAGGTAAAAAACCCTTTTTAAGCTCCACACTGTCAAGTTTCTGAATAGCAGTATAATACACTACGGTATCATTAAAGGATGCAGCGACGCCAAAAGCATAAACCGCCTTTTCTTTATTCTTGTCTTTTGCTTTCAATGAGAAGGCTGAACAAAGTGAAAATACCAAAGTTACAGCCCAAAAAATCCGAACGTATTTCATTTTTCTTATTCATTTGTAGTTCACGCAAAGGTAACAAAAAAAACCGGCGGTCAAAGTTTTGACCACCGGTTTTTAATTTCTTTCAATTTGTCGGAAATAAATACGTCTTATTTATCCCAAATAAGTCTTGAGCAATTTACTACGATTACTTTGTCTTAATCTTCTTATTGCTTTTTCTTTAATCTGGCGCACACGTTCACGCGTAAGTCCGAATTTGTCGCCGATTTCTTCCAATGTCATTTCTTGTTGTCCGATACCGAAAAACATCTGAATAATATCTTTTTCCCTATCGGTTAACGTAGAAAGAGCTCTATCAATTTCCCTCGCAAGAGACTCGTTCACAAGAGATCGATCCGCCATAGGAGAATCATCGTTCACCAACACATCTAGCAAGCTGTTGTCTTCACCCTCAACAAAAGGAGCATCCACCGAAATATGACGGCCTGACACTTTCAATGTATCGGAGATCTTATCAACAGGGATTTCCAACTCATCTGCCAATTCTTCGGGAGAAGGGCGACGTTCATTTTCCTGTTCAAACTTAGAGAAAGCTTTACTGATTTTATTCAGTGAGCCTACCTGATTCAACGGAAGACGTACAATACGCGACTGTTCTGCCAAAGCTTGGAGAATGGACTGGCGTATCCACCATACTGCATAACTGATGAACTTGAAACCACGTGTCTCATCGAACTTTTCGGCAGCTTTAATCAGTCCTAAATTGCCTTCATTGATTAAGTCAGGCAAACTCAAACCTTGGTTCTGGTACTGTTTAGCTACAGATACAACGAAACGTAAATTGGCACGTGTCAATTTCTCCAATGCAACACGGTCACCCTTACGGATGCGCTGAGCGAGTTCTACTTCCTCTTCAACAGTAATGAGGTCTTCGCGACCGATTTCCTGCAAATACTTGTCAAGAGAAGCGCTCTCTCTGTTTGTGATACTTTTGGTAATTTTTAATTGTCTCATTCTTCTTTAAAACAAATTTGGGTTGCAAAGTTACTATAAAATATTGGCTTATAAGCAACATTAAAGCAACTTTTTATCGTCATCACACTCTTTACAAAGTAATAACAAAGAGAATGCCGATATGTTAGATACCGGCATTCTTTTTTCTGTTTTGTTTGCAAAAACAATCTATTTACCTTAAAAAATATATTCTATTCCTGTGATAAATCTACTGCATAATTAGCGCGCTTGCCTGATGGGAAAACCCCTGTGAGGAAGAGAACCTGATCAGGAGACTTCACTGCCGCCTTCATCACATTATTCAAATCGTCTACCGTATTCATCACTGTATTATTCGCTTTCAGAATAATAAAACCTTTACGTATGCCGGCTTCCGACATTTTACCTCCATTCACACCGCTGACTTGCAGACCATAACCCAAGTTAAGTTGTTTTTTCAAGTCTTCGGGTACAGGACGGAAAGCTGCTCCAAGTATATCCATACCAGCTTCTTTCACGACTTTAGTGTTCCCCTGTTCATTTTTCAGTGTGATGCTTACTTCTTCTTCTTTTTTATTGCGGATGACTTTAACTTTTACCGTATCACCGGGACGATATTGCGAAAGAGCTTCCTGAAGATCAGAGAATTGATGTACCTTTTTGCCATTAATACCTACAATTACATCATCTACTTTCAGCTTCCCAGAAGAAGCACCGCTTTCAACAACCTCGGCAACAAGAACACCTTCTTTTACTCCCAACTTATCAATCTTGTCTTTCATCTCCTGGTTGACCTTATCATCCAATTGAAGATCTGTACCCAACGTACCTCCCTTTATGCCAAGTAATGCACGTTGCACTGTACCGTATTGCCTCAAGTCCGAAATAACTTTGGTCATGATATTGGATGGAATAGCAAATCCATACCCACTATATGCACCTGTAGGTGAATATAACATGGCATTTATACCCACTAATTCTCCACGGGCATTCACCAAAGCTCCACCACTATTTCCCTGATTGATTGCAGCATCAGTCTGAATGAACGACTGTATATCTGCCGCTTTACCATCGGCGGTGGCAGGACCTATTGAACGTGCCTTTGCACTGACAATGCCGGCAGTCACAGTAGAACTTAAATTAAATGGATTACCTACAGCCAAAACCCATTCTCCAACTTTCAAATCATCAGAGTTAGCCACGGGAATAGTAGGAAAATCATCTCCCTGCACTTTTATTAATGCTAAGTCCGTGCTCTGATCGGTTCCTATAACGCGAGCTTGCAACTCACGACCATCATTTAGTTTCACACTCAATTCATCCGCACCATCAACGACGTGATTATTGGTAACGATGTAACCGTCTTTAGATATAATAACTCCCGAACCGAATCCTACGCGAGGTTGGCTTTGTATCTGACGTTGCTGACCTCCACGACCATCACCGAAAAAGAAGTCGAAGATATCCGGCATATCTTGCACGGTTTGTGTCTTACTCAACTGAGTTGCTTTAATGTGTACTACCGCATGAATGGAAGCCTCAGCAGCCTGAGTTAAATCGACCGGTTGTGCCGGTGTGCCATAGGCAGCCAAACGCATGTTGTCGGGATTTTGCTGAAACAATTCACTAAATGCAGCCGGTCTTGCTTTCTGCAATACTCTATAAGCTGTGAACCCTCCTACTCCCGAACTAAGGAGCACAATAGCAGCGACTCCAAGAATGTTTTTCGTTGTCTGTTTCATACTATTTTAGTCTTTTTTAAACTGTTAATATTCAAGATTCATTTAACATTGTGACGTTAAAATAACGACAAAAACTGTTCTGTTATTCTGCATGTCATGTTTTTTTGTTCTCTTTTAACAGTGAATATCCGGGGCTTAACAGCGGTTAACGGCAGAGTGTGACAATTTTACATTTTTGTACGAACTGTCAGTAATTTAAGTACTCTATATCCATGTGATAATTCCATTTGGGGAAGTAAATATTACCCCCATCCCACTCCACTTCTCCACGTTGGAAATCAACCGTTTCGCTACGAGGATACTTTTTTGCAGGAACCAACGGCATGCCGTAATCGTTATTCACCACCATACGCCACGAATCAATGCCACCAAAGAAGAAATACTCTTCATCAGCATTGCGGGCAAACGTTGGTACGCCGAATGACTGATCGACCGGTATCCAACCTACACCTTCGAAATAGACTTCCGCCCAATCGTGGAGGTTCCATGCACGGGGATGCATCATAAAACCGCTTTGAAAATGGGCAGGAATGCCACTAATACGGCAAAGTGTGATAAAGAGCAGGCTTACTTGTCCACAATCGCCATGATGATTATCCAACACATACTCGGGAATATTTTCAATCGTAGAATATTCACGAGCCGATGCCCATGGAAAGTGATCGTTCACCCAACGGAAAATACGCTGAGCTTTGAAATAAGGATTCGTCTCACCGGCCGTAAGGCGTGCAGCCAACTGACGTAGCCGCGGGGAGAAGACAATATGTTTCTCGCGTGGTGAAGTATACTCCTTATATAATACAGAAGTAGTGTCATAAGGTAGTATATTTTCAGGCTTTATAGGATGCCATTCACCACAAGAAGTGTATTCAAATGTTTCCGAAAAGACAGTAGTTTCATTATATCTGGCCCTCTTCTCCATGTAAAGGGTGCTATGCATGCAGTCCTTGGGAGAAAAAGTGTACTGCGGTTCGCTTGCAGAGATAAACTTCACATCTTTCTGACGGGCAATATCGGTGCGCGGATAAGGTAACCAGCAACGAATAATCTTTCCGGCGGGTACGGCATTGCTATCAACTGTCAGCGTATAGGTTATCCGCATGCGCTTAGGAGCGACAATAGGATTTTGACTACTCTTCACCGCCGTAATTATTTCGGGAAGATTATCCATATTCACCTTCTCACTTCCACTAGGCACATTACCCTCTTTTGCGACTTTTATATTATTGCAAGTGGTGTCAACGCGAAACAGATTAGGACCTGAATTGCGGAAAAAACGTTTCTCGCCATCCAGCGTCATACATTCCAATGCTCCCGAAGCTTCCCACTTTTGCATTTGGTCATCAGTCACATCAGGGATATACTTACGAATATAATCTTTCACTTGTGACTCTGTGAGGCAAAAATCATTCAGCAAACGTTGATGCAAATCATCTTCCCATTTATAAGGTTTCGTCACCGACTTGGTGGAACAAGCCGAAAGGGCCAGAAAGAACACAAATAAATAAACCAGTCTTTTCATAATGAGTTAGCTTTAGTCGATTACTTATTCCACAATGTCGCTGTAAGAAGAGTCTTACAGTTTTACGATGCCCACACCCGGCAGATTAGGCAGGGTTATTTTGCCTTTCACCACTTCCATACCACGGAAACGATCATTGGCAATCAGCAGATTACCGTCAAGATCGGCAAAGTCGACAGCAGGAGAAAGTTGTGCGGCAGCAGAAACGGCGCATGAAGTTTCCGTCATACATCCCACCATTACGCGCATCCCTAACGAGCGGGCCAACGTGAGCATCTTCCAAGCTTCACGCATACCGGTACATTTCATTAACTTGATGTTTATTCCGGTAAAAGCTCCCTTAAGGCCAACCACATCGGAGAGGCGCTGCAATGACTCATCTGCAAAGATAGGCAAAGGACTTTGCTGTGTCACCCAAGCAATATCATCCAGTTGCGTTTTAGGCATAGGCTGTTCTACCATTACAATGCCTTTATCGTGTAACCAATGTATCATATCGAGTGCATAATGCTTATCTGTCCAACCTTGATTTGCGTCTACAGCAATCGGTAAATTGGTAACGGAACGAATTGTTTCAATCATTTCCTTATCGTTATCACGGCCCAATTTCACTTTCAGTATATTGAATTGATCGGCACATTCTTTTGTTTTAGCGCGAACCACATCCGGAGTATCTATACCGATAGTAAAAGTGGTCGACGGAGCTTTATCTTTATCCAAGCCCCAGATTTTATACCAAGGCGCGCCCAACATTTTACCAACCAGATCGTGCAAAGCAATATCTACGGCAGCTTTGGCTGCGGCATTGCCGGGTGAAAGTTTATCTACGTAAGCCAGGATATCCTCCAATTGGAAAGGATCGGAGAATTGCCCGATAGTATCCTGTACTTTCTTCAGGAAAGCCAATACACTATCCACTGTACCCAGCTCATGTTGCAGATATGGAGGCATGGAAGCTTCACCATATCCTGTAATACCGTCATATTCTATCTCAACCTGAACATCGGGGGTAGTGCTACGCGAAAAAGTCGCCACGGTAAATACGTGACGCAGCTTCAATTCATAAGCAAAGAAATTAAGTTTCACCTTGGGAGTCGCTCCTTGTTTATTGATTGAAAAAGGCGCAGGTGAACCGCCATTCCCGGCAAACATATTATTGATTGCCACACCAGATCCGATAGCGGCCAAAGCTGCTGTCTTCAGAAAATCTCTTCTGTTCTGCATATATTCAGGTTTTTTGAATTGTATTGTTATAATAAGTCGAAGTACATCTCAAACCGTGTTCTACCAGGAATGCCATATACTTCGTCTATTCGTCACTTTTATTTTTTATAATAAGGGTTGGTCAACGTCGTGTTTATCGACGGTTGCTTATTGATATAAGGAAGGAAGCGCACGGCAAAAAGTAAACGCCCCAAATTATATTCATCATAAAGCTCGTCGGAAGGATTAAAGCTGCTGACATGTACACTTCCCTGCGAATGAATAAAACGCTTGTTGCCGATATACATTCCTACGTGAACGACCCGTTCTTTCTGGGTAGCGGTAGCTTTACGACCAAAGAAAATCAAATCACCTGGTTTGACATTGGAGAAATCGGGAGCGATATCAATATGCGATCCTACATAAGCCTGCTGCGAAGCATCTCTCGGAATAATGATGTCGTGCAGAAATAACACCGTACGCATAAATCCGCTGCAATCGACACCTTTCGAAGAAGTACCCGCCCAAAGATAGGGTACACCAAACAGGGTGTGGGCAGTAGCGATAATACTTGCTGCATCTTGCTTCAAGCCAGCCCGCCATTCTTTTTCAGGCATTGAAATGGATTTGGCAATATATCCTGTACGCCCGTCGGGATAAGATACTTTATAAAAGTTCCCTTGTTCTCCGTTCATTTTCAATCGGTTTCCTGATACGACATCGGACACCGGCTGAGAGTTCTGATCGGGACGGGAATAAACAAAGCCGTAATGTGAAGTCACCACAATCTTTTCGGCAACGTTCCATGCATGCAATTCTTGTTCGGTAACTGGATACACGGCAGTTGAGTAAACCCAGGCAATATAATTATCCGGAGTCTGAATGCGGTACCAACCTTTACGTTGTAGAATCCTCACCGGCATACCGAGCAAAGCCTGAGTTGTCATTTCCGCAGAAAAGTCGGCATCCACACGAATATTGCAGACTGACAAATTGACAATACCATAAGTTTTTCCTTTCAGCCCTTCGCTGTCCGGTAAAACCTGTAAGCAGTCCACTATTTTATAATTTACTTTTGTAAGTCCGGCTATCAAAGCTTTTTTAGCTTCCGGCACAGTTGTTACTCCACGCACCATCACATTCTGTCCACCTACGGTATAGTCCACATCAAACAGTGCCACGCGCTTATCAGGAGCGTAAATTTGCTTAATGCTATCGGACAACTGTGTTATATTTGCTGGAAGAATTTTGTCACCATTTTCCAAAGCCATCGCACTTGAACTTAAAAATATGAGCAGGGATAATAAAAGGAACATTTTTTTCATCGCCTTTAAGAATTTAGGGATTATTAGTGTTAGCAAAGTTATAAATTTATTCTATTTGCGATACACTTTTTCAGCAATTTTAAGCATTTTGATAATTAAGGCAGTAAGCCTCATCAATACACCCGCAATAAGTCCGGGCAAGAGTGATTTATAATAAGAAGATCCTTTATTCATAAATAAAACAAACATCCATAGCGAAGCGTTTAAATAATGTGCCCATTTGTAGAGGCAAATAGCAACTCAGGAAGCGGGAAAAACATTCCGACCTCTTTCTTTTACGAGAGAATAGATGCCAAATGAGATGGCATAGCAAAGATTTTAATTACATACAATGCCGTTAGCTTAAAATATGTAGCTAAAATATTATATCTTTGCAGCCACTAGCAGTTGGTCGGTCTGTCGCTTGCGTCAATGACGTATGAGGAAAGTCCGGGCAACACAGGGCATCCTACTTCCTAACAGAAAGCTGTCCGCGAGGGTAGAGTAACGTAGAAGAAAATAACCGCCTGATCTTCGGAAAAGGTAAGGGTGAGAAGGTGGGGTAAGAGCCTACCAGTCTTATGGTGACATAAGGGCTGTGCGTCTTAGGAGTTGTAAGGTCATGTATACCGGCGTTTGAGGGCTGCCCGCCCGATGCCGGAGGGTAGACCGCTAAAGCCGTTCATGGTAACATGCGGTTCAGATAAATGACAGACACCTTATCTTTATCGGTAAGGAACAGAACCCGGCTTACAGACCGACTGCTTTTTTATATAAAACCAAGAGATGAAGAGCATCCCCTACTCTTCATCACTCATATATAATTCTTATTTAATTATGAGTCAACGTATCGCCGCTCTTTGGAAATTCCTGACATACGACATTTGGCGTATCACGGAAAGTGAAGTCACCAGCAGGACTTTCTCCATCTATACCATTATCAAAACCTTCTATTTAGCAGTCAACCGTTTCATTAGCGAGCGACTTATGAATAAAGCCGCAGCACTGACTTACAGCACACTGCTGGCTATCGTCCCTATTCTGGCTATTATATTCGCCGTGGCAAGAGGATTCGGCTTCGATCACCTGATGGAGACTCAGATACGTATGGGATTCGGTGGCCCCAGCGAAACAACCGAAGTTATACTCAAACTGGTGGAGTCGTACCTTTCACAGACAAAGAACGGTGTATTTATCGGAGTGGGTTTAATCATGTTATTATGGACGGTGATCAACCTGATCGGCAATATAGAAATTACCTTCAACAGAATTTGGCAAGTAAAGAAAGCCCGCAGTATGTACCGGAAAATCACCGACTACTTCTCAATGTTTCTTTTGATGCCTATTCTAATTGTGATATCCGCCGGTCTTTCCATCTTTATGAGCACTATGCTTAAGAACCTGGAGGATTTTATCCTGTTGGCACCTATCTTGAAGTTTCTCATTCGCATGATTCCTTTTGCCCTGACTTGGCTGATGTTTACCGGATTGTATATTTTCATGCCCAACACTAAAGTGAAGTTCCGCCATGCTTTTATTTCGGGAATCATTGCGGGTACGGCACATCAGGCTTTTCAGTATCTCTATATCAGCGGACAGTTATGGGTATCAAACTATAACGCCATCTACGGTAGTTTTGCCGCCTTACCTTTATTCTTACTCTGGCTACAGACCTCTTGGACAATCTGTCTCTTCGGGGTGGAACTGACCTATGCCGGACAAAACATCAATAATTATAGCTTCGAAAAAGACACACAAAACATTAGTCGCCGATACCGTGATTTCGTTTCAATAATGGTCTTGTCGCTCATCGCCAAACGTTTCGAGAAAAATGAAGAACCATATAATGCCGAAATGATATCGGAACATTGCCAGATTCCTATCCGATTGGCTTATCAGATACTCTATGAACTCCAAGAAATCAACCTGATACATGAAACGGTAGTAGACGAAAAGAGTGAGGACATTGCTTACCAACCTTCCATCGACATCAATAAACTGGATGTAGCCACCCTGCTAAGCAGATTGGATTCGCACGGTTCGGAAGATTTCAAGATAGATAGGGAAAATACTTTCAATGGAGAATGGGAGGTTTTAATGAAAGCAAAAGAAGATTATTATAAAAATTCAAGTGAAATATTGCTCAAAGATTTATAAACGAACATTAGTAGAAAGAAGTTGCAAGGAGATTCTTTGTTTGTAAAAGCATCTTCTTGTACCCTTTAAAAGACCATAATTGGTTCGAAGCTTGTGGCAAGTTACTTCTCATAGCTCTGCCCGAAGGAAGAAATTCAGATTTCCTTTGTGAGATACTCCAGTTTCCATCTAAAGAAACACTCCATCAGAGGGGAACCGGATTGATGATTATATCAATACAGGAGTTTAATAAATCTTAGAATATCGTCTATTTCGTTTTGAAATATTCTTTTTTCGCTTTGATTGGCTGTATATAACATCTAAACAAACAAAAGATTATTTTCACATGCTAAAGACAAATAGCTAGAAAAACAATATTAAATTTATGAATCCTATTAAGATTTTCTTTCTTTCAATCTTCATGTTAGTGGCAGTAAGCGCATCTGCCCAAAATGATAAACCGCTTCGATTAGGAGTAGCGGGACTTTCGCATGGACATCTTTGGGAAGTACTTTCACGTCTCGACCGTGGAGATTTTGAAGTAGTTGGTGTAGCTGAAAAAGACACCACCTTATGGAATAACAAGATGCTCAGGGCAAAGGTCGACAAGGAATCTTTCTTTCAAAATCTTGATGAAATGTTGGACAAGAAAAAGCCCGAAGCTGTAATTGTTTACGAAGATATCTACGACCATCTTCGGGTTATAGAGGCTTGCGCACGACGTGGAATACACGTAATGGTAGAAAAACCGTTGGCTACAACCACCGCACAGGCTAAACGTATAGAAGAACTGGTTCGGAAGTATCATATCATGGTGCTGACTAACTACGAAACAACATGGTATCCTTCAAATCATAAAGCGTATGAGTTGGTTAAGAGTGAAAATGCAATAGGAAGAATCTCAAGAATAAATGTATACGACGGACATCAGGGACCGGCAGAAATAGGCTGCAGCCCCGAGTTCCTTAGATGGCTGACTGACCCGGTGCTCAACGGCGGTGGAGCGGTCGTTGACTTCGGATGCTATGGTGTAAACCTAAGCACATGGTTGATGAACGGTGAAAAGCCTATCAGCGTATATGCCACACTGAAACAACAAAAGCCAAAGGTATATCCTAAAGTGGATGATGACGCAACTATCGTACTGAAATATCCGAATACAACCACCATCATCATGGCTTCATGGAACTGGCCTGTAGGTCGTAAAGATATGCACATCTATGGAGACAAAGGGTATATTTATCAGGATAACGCAACGGACATGCGCGTTTACACGGATAAGAAAGAAACCAAATTTGCCGCTGAAGCACTTCCCACGCCATACAACGACTCGTTCCGCTACCTAAAGGCAGCCGTAAGAGGTGAGCTAAAAGTAAAGCCGACCGATCTGTCTTCGCTTGAAAATAATATGGTTGTAGTGGAGATATTGGAAGCTGCCATCAAAAGTAATAAAACGGGGAAAGAAATATACTTAAAAAAATAAGTATGTTTGCATCTTAAAACAGAACGTGTATAGCTGAACATTATATATTCGCTGTAAAAAGGACGTACATGCCTTAATAGTATATATTCGCTGTAAGAAGACGTACATGCCTGAACAGTATGTATTTGCCGTAAAAAGACGTGTATGTCCGAACAGTATGTATTTGTCAGAAAGAGAAGCCGGGAATATAGTTATAGAAGAATATGCATGCATTATAAAGTGAGACGAGCTTATCAGATAAATGCTTTTGCATCATAAAAGGCTGTCACATAATTATATTGAAACGGCGGAGATAGGTATAGGAATTAGATATAATGAAGTAAAAAGATAAAGCGGGTAATAAGCAATAGGCTGCATTACCTGTAAACAGAGAATATTAACAATCAAAAAAAGTAATTGTATGAAGAGAATATCATTTATTATCGCTGCATTCTTTTTGTTATCCACCATCAATGCTCAGGATATGAAGCAGATTAAGTTACCGGCACCCAACAAAACAACGGGGACTGCCATTATGAAAGCACTCAACGATCGGCATTCGGAACGTGGATATGCTGCAAACAAGCTTCTCCCCCAAGATATTTCGAACCTATTATGGGCAGCCAACGGACTTAACCGTCCCGATGGAAAACGTACTGCTCCCTCATGCCGTAACTTCCGCGAAGTGAATGTCTATGTCATTACGCCGGAAGGGGCTTATTTGTATGATGCAAAAGCACACGCTTTATCGCTGCTTACCGAAGGTGATTATCGCGGTGCGGTAGCAGGTGGACAGGATTTTGTAAAAAGCGCTCCGCTCTCCATTGTTCTTGCAGCCGACTTAACTCCATTCGGAAAAGACATTGATGAGAATGCCAAACTGATGGCTTCTGTTGATGTAGGTATTGTATGCCAAAACATCAATCTGGCTTGCTCCGGATTAGGGCTGGCTACGGTTCCGCGCGCTACCATGGATAAAACCACTCTTAAAAAGGTGTTGAAACTGAAAGATACGGAATTACTGCTGATGAATAATCCGGTGGGATATCCTAAAAAGAAATAATATCTCGTAGTCATCTCAAAACATAAATTAGGCCGTCTTTAATATATTAAGACGGCCTAATTTTTATATTTTCAGTGACACATAAAGTGAGGCTTCAGTACTTATTGTAAGAGACAACCTTCTCCTTATCTTTTCTAAGCTTCCTCCTCTTTTCCTTGGTAGGATAACCGACAATAATATCAAGGAGCAGACGCTTCGATTCGGGTATCCCCACCACTTTCTTCATTGCCTTCTCATCAAACCATCCCACAATGCAGGAACCCAATCCCTCATTTTCCACAGCAAGGACAATATGAGCGGCAACTATACCGATATCTATCAACGGAAAATGCTTGTTCTTTAACTTCGATCCCAAAGAAGAAGTAATGTTCGCGGATTCTTCAACCACCAAGATATGTACAGGAGCATCTTTGGCAAATTTGTTCATGCCCATGCCGCTAGCCGCTTTGCCTACCTTCTGCACCAATTCTTCGTCGTTTACCACAACGAACTTCCAAGGCTGGGCATTACATGCCGAAGGAGCCAGACGCGCCGCTTCAAGAATACGGTCAAGCTTTTCCGGTTCCACGGCACGCGTCTTATCAAAAGCCCGGTCGCTTTGGCGGGCAGTCACCAATTGCAAAAAATCCATATTCATCTTTAGTTTTTCAATCGCACAAATATCAGTCGTGATATTGAATCATACGGCTGATATATTTGCCTATAATATCGAATTCAAGATTTATGATGCTTCCCGGCTTGATGTGATGGAAGTTGGTATGCTCAAAAGTATAAGGTATAATGGCAACCTGAAAAGTATCTTCAGTCGGATTGCAAACCGTAAGGCTCACTCCATTGACTGTCACCGAACCTTTATCCACGGTAATATACCCACGTTTAGCCATTTCTTTATCAAATACATAACGGAAGGTGAAGTAGTAACTTCCGTCGGCATCCTGCACATCCACACAAGTCGCAGTCTGGTCTACATGCCCCTGAACGATGTGTCCGTCGAGGCGACCGTTCATAATCATGCTACGCTCCACATTGACCTCATCCCCTATGCTCAAAACTCCGAGATTGGAACGATCCAACGTTTCTTTCATAGCGGTAACAGTATAGGTATCAGCCGTCTTACTTACCACCGTGAGGCAAACACCATTATGAGATACACTCTGATCAATCTTTAATTCGTTAACGAAGGAGCATCTAAAAGTGAAATGAACATTTTCCTGCTCTCTAACCAAGTCCACAAGCGTGGCACACTCTTCTATTATTCCGGAAAACATAATAAACAATATTAAGTTAAGATTCTATTTTATCTCCGGTCTATGCAAATAGCAGCGGAGATAGCTAATGCAAACCTACATGAATATTTCGAGATTCACAAGCGCTTATTAAAGATTAAACAAAAAGATGACCCATAAGGAAAGCACGACACGAGTACCTGATTCGCATTTGTAGTTACCACAAATACAGATCAATATTTCTGTGAAACCCCTTATTAATGATGTAAATCTCAATATGATTCTTTGGCTCAGTTATAATTCATGGGGAATTTTATTAAAAAGGAATGTTCGCTATCAGATAAAAGATTGCCGAACCGTAGCCCTACGGTTCCCGCACCGAAGCCCTGCGGTTCGCGTAGCATAGCCCTACGGTTTGAAAACCAAAGGGCTGCGATTCCCCTATACATAAAGAGAAGTACGGAAGCTATAATACAACTTGATAATTAAGCTACGATACGAAGAATCTTTTTCAGAAGATATTCATTGAAAGATGCATTCTCAAAATTCAAAGACTTCACGGTTGAAGCTTTAATGCTAAGAAAAACACTCTCAGAGCATGCTTCAGAGGAACAGTGAAGAGAGTTCTTCCTGTTTAGATTAGCCAAGATACATGCATGAAAGAAGTAAGAAATGTTAGCCGCACCCTTGGTTTTCAGACTGAGCCAGCATAAGGGAAGGAGGTGGGGGTTATAACAACAAAAATGGGGCTTTTCACAAAGCCCCATTTTCAGTTTTCAATAGGTATTAGTTTTTTTTAAGGTAAAAAGATTGTTTTCAGGATAACGGTGCAAATATAGAAGCTTTTAAAATAACTAGCCAAATAAAAAGATATGTCTTATAACATCTTTTTGAAAATAATTTGGTTTTATTATGATTTAAAGACGTTTCTGCGTTCGCATCCGTTTTCACTGACAAATATATAATCTTTTTTGTAATAATCACTAAAAAGACAATAAAAAGACTATTCCGATCATTTTTTTACTTTTCCTCGGGATATTCTTCTTCAGTTTTTCCTCTATGTTTTAATACCTTAGCGTCAATATAAAATACAATCTCTTCTACAATATTTGTAATGTGGTCACCCGATCGCTCCAATTTGCGGAAGATCCCCACGAGATTAAGACACATCTGTACACTTTCGGGATACTTGGTGATATAATCACCCAATACCACAGGTGCGGCAGCGTTAATCTCATCGAGCAGGTTATCTTTGGCAAAGACAGAAGTAGCCAGTTCAAGGCTTTCTTCCTGTAAGGCTTTTTTAGCCAATTCGAGCATGGAAAGTACTTCTTCAAGCATCTCATCCAAACGAAGTTGCTTGAGTAATTCACCATCGAGAACCGGTTCCTTGCAGTTGAGCACAAAACGCGCAATCCCCTCGGCAAAGTCACCCAATCGTTCAAGGTTGGTATTAATTTTGAGCATGGCTAGCACAAAGCGCAAGTCGATGGCAACAGGATTGTACAAAGCTATAATATCTTCCACATCACTGTCTATCTTCAACTCAAAAGCATTCACACGGCGCTCACGTACAAGCACCTGCCTGGCCAATTCCGAATCAAGCGTCAATACAGCCTCACCTGCGCGGTCAAGCTGATTGTAGACCAAATTCCACATTTCGTCTATTTCTTTCTTTAGTAAGACGAGTTCCGATTCTATAAACTTTACCATAGACTCTATATATAATTTCTTTATTATTTATTTCAAGAAACAATCAGCCGAAACGTCCGGTGATATAATTTTGCGTCTCTATTTTATCCGGATTGGTGAAGATTCTCTTTGTCTCTCCGAATTCAACCATCGTACCCAAATAGAAGAAGGCCGTCTTATCGCTGATACGGGCTGCCTGCTGCATATTATGGGTTACAATCACAATCGTATAATTTTTCTTCAATTCATGAATAAGCTCCTCTACTTTAGCCGTAGAAATAGGATCGAGTGCCGATGCCGGTTCGTCCATCAGCAGAACAGATGGAGACACTGCCATGGCCCGGGCGATACAAAGACGTTGTTGTTGTCCTCCCGAAAGCGCGTAAGCCGAAACTTTCAACTTATCTTTCACTTCATCCCACAAAGCAGCTCCTTTCAATGATTCTTCCACACGATGACGGATGTAATCGCTATCTTTTACTCCATTGACCCGGAGTCCGTAAGCTACGTTTTCAAAAATGCTTTTGGGGAAAGGGTTTGGACGCTGGAATACCATTCCGACATTCTTTCTCAACTCATCCACCATAATATCTTTACTATAGATATCCTGTCCGTCAATCAAAATATCTCCGGTCAGTCGGGTATTGGGAATAAGATCATTCATCCGGTTCAACAGACGAAGGAAAGTAGATTTTCCGCAACCTGAGGGACCGATAAACGCTACAACCGATTTTTCCTCAATATTCAGGCTGATATCTTTCAATGCATGGAAGTCTCCATACCAGAAGTTTACATTATTCGTTTCAATTTTATTCATGAATTCTATCAGTTAGTCTTAACTTTTTTCTCAAAATGTCTACGCAGTGCGTTCGCCAGTAAATTTACAAAAAGAATGATAACAATCAACACTAATGCCGTGCCATAAGCCAAAGGCAATTGGGCATCCATATTAGTACCGCTGGTGGAGATAACATAAAGGTGATAAGGCAGTGCCATACACTGGTCGAGTACACTGTTGGGCAACTTCGGCAAGAAGTAAGCGGCACAGGTAAACAAGATCGGCGCTGTTTCGCCGGAGACACGTCCCATGGCCAAAATCAGACCGGTAATCACATTCGGCATCGCCATGGGCAGAATGACATGCCAGATTGTTTGTAGCTTGGTAGCTCCCAATGCGCGACTTCCTTCACGCAAAGTGTCGGGTATCGCTTTCAAAGCCTCTTCGGTAGTGCGTATCACCAATGGGACGCAAAGCAACCCGAGAGTTAGCGAACCGGCAAGAATGCTATCGCCGAAGCCGAGGTAGTTGACAAACAATGCCATACCAAATAAACCGAATACAATGGACGGGATACCGCTCAGGTTGTTTGTCATCATACGGATGAAGCGCACCACCCAACCACGCGGCGCATATTCATTCATGTATATGCCGCTCATCACTCCTACCGGGAAAGCAAACAAGGCGCTTCCCACCATCAAATAGAAGGTACCTACAATGGCAGGCCAAATACCACCGGCCGTCATTCCATCGGTAGGGGCAGTGGTCAGGAACTGCCAATTAATCACTCCAATACCTTTATATATAATAAATCCGAGAATGGCAAACAGTATGCCGGCCACCATCAGACTCAGTAGCCTAAAAGTGCCAAAAGCAATACGTTGCGAAAAGTGTTTTCTATTATTTATCATAACTTTTATATATCAATCAGTCTAAAGCCTCTCTTTAATTTCCAGTCATATTCCCGTTCCTACCTCCGTTGTCTGGCCGATACAGCCTCCACGGTAAAGTTGATGATCAGGCTCATGAAGAACAGTACCACGCCAAGCAAGAATAGAGCCTGATAATGTGCTCCCCCCGCAGGTGCCTCCCCCAGTTCGGCGGCAATAGTGGCAGGTATGGTACGTAAAGGTTCGAGTATGGAATGTGGAATAACCGCAGCATTTCCGGTCACCATAAGTACAGCCATAGTCTCACCGATGGCACGCCCGATGCCCAAGACAACTCCCGAAGTAATACCGGATATAGAATAGGGTATCACCACTTTATAGATGGTCTGCCATTTTGAAGCTCCAAGGGCGAGACTTGCTTCGCGCATTGCCCGGGGACAGTTGCGCAAGGCATCCTCGGTCACCGTGATAATGGTAGGAAGTGCCATAATAGCCAATACCACGCTACCGGCCAGACCGCTTTCGCCAACCGGAAGATTGAATACATTCTGTAGAATGGGAACTATCACAATGAGCCCGAAGAAACCGTATACCACCGAAGGTATACCACTCAAGAGCTCAATAATGGGTTTCAGCAAATTACGTACACGATGGTCGGCTACTTCCGCCATATAGATGGCAACCGACAATCCAAAAGGCAGGGCTATAAGAATGGCAATCAAACTAACCCACAACGTACCGGTAATTAAAGGAAGAAATCCGAACTGTGCCGCGGGAGTAGCAGTCGGGAACCATTCAGCTCCCGCAAATACGTCTTTGATAGAGATTGTATTATCGTGCACCAAGTGTATGTCGGAGCGTACAATAAACTTTTTAGGGACAAAAGCCACAATGCCGGGAGTGGTTTCCACCAGTTGGGTAATCAGTTCTCCCGCATGTTCGTAAGTAGCCCCAAGTTGTTCTTCGGAGAAATGGTGGGTCACATCTTCCAGTCGGAATAACTTAATGGGAAGATCCTTCCCTCCCACCTCTTTCCAGTTGGTAATTTCTTCGTCAAAGATACCCTTGATTTGGGCAGGCGATAAATCACTGACTTGATTCGTTTTATGCAATGCCAAGACATAACCGTCTTCAATAACCTTGCTTTTGAACAAGCCGAAAGCTTCGGAAAAAAGAAATACGACGATCAATAAAATAGTAATGCTCGTCAAAAAACCGCTGCATGTCAACAGGCCTTCTACAATCTTTTCAAAAATTCTCTTCATATCTGTTTACTGAGATTCTGAGTGCAAAGGAACACGACTTGTATTAAGATGCTGTGACTAATACTTGAAAGAAAGATTTCAAAGGTGTTACGAACCTGTTACAATAGGGAAAATCGACTCCGTTGTAATGTTATTGTAACATGTGTTTTATTTATTTGCAACGCAATAAGAGTGAGTTCACACCTCTACCCGGGCTCTCCAATTTTAGAAGTATGGCATCATTTACATCAAAAGATAGAATATAGATAGATTTAAACATATAAACAATTTGTTACATGAGAACCAAAGCAATCACTTTATTATCCATTTGTTTTATTTCATTGGCGGCGAATGTAAGTGCCCAGCGTATCAAGGGTAGCGATACCGTATTGCCTATAGCCCAGCAGACTGCCGAAAAGTTCATGAATCAAACTCCCAACACCCGCGTCACCGTGACAGGTGGAGGAACCGGAGTAGGGATATCAGCCTTGCTCGACCAGACAACCGATATTGCCATGGCTTCAAGAGCTATAAAATTCAGCGAGAAAATGAAGATGAAAGCCGCCGGTAAAGAGATTAAAGAGGTCATCATAGCCTACGATGCTCTAGCTGTTGTGGTCAACCCAACCAATCCGGTAAGAAAACTAACCAGGGAACAGTTAGAGGCCATATTCCGTGGTAAAATAACAAACTGGAAAGAGGTCGGTGGAGATGATCGCAAAATCATTGTCTACTCCCGTGAAACATCTTCGGGAACTTACGAGTTCTTCAAAGAAAGTGTATTGAAAAACAAAAACTATATGAGCGGCAGCTTATCCATGCCCGCCACCGGTGCCATTATTCAGTCGGTCAGCCAGACAAAAGGTGCTATAGGATATGTCGGATTAGCTTACCTTTCACCACGCGTCAAGGCAATCAGCGTCTCTTACGACGGCACACATTATGCTACCCCAAGTATGGAGACAGCTATCAATAAAACTTATCCTATCGTCCGCCCGCTATTCTATTACTACGACGTCAAAAAAGAAAAACAAGTTTCCACACTCATGCATTACATCCTATCTCCTACAGGACAAGAAATTATTAAAAAAGGAGGATATATTCCGGTGAAATAAGGGAATAAGAAAAAAATATCATACTTTTGTAGCTCAAATAGTAGTATTAGAGCATTATGGCAGATAATAAAAGCGAAGAAACAGTTGAGAAAAAAAGCCTCAACTTCATAGAACAGATTGTAGAGAAAGACTTGAAAGAAGGTAAAAACGGGGGAAAAGTTCAGACTCGCTTCCCGCCTGAGCCTAACGGGTATCTCCATATCGGTCATGCAAAAGCTATATGTATGGACTTCGGCATTGCAGCCTCTCACGGTGGTATATGCAACTTACGCTTCGACGACACCAACCCTACAAAAGAGGATGTGGAATACGTGGAAGCAATCAAGGAAGACATCCAATGGCTGGGTTACCAATGGGGTAATGAATATTATGCGTCCGATTATTTCCAGCAACTCTGGGATTTCGCCATCCGCCTTATTGAGGAAGGAAAAGCTTATATTGACGAGCAATCTTCCGAACTGATAGCTCAACAAAAGGGCACCCCCACCCAACCGGGTGTGGAAAGTCCTTATCGTAACCGCCCCATCGCTGAAAGCCTTGAGCTCTTCCGTAAGATGAACAGCGGTGAGATTGAAGAAGGTGCAATGGTGTTGCGCGCCAAAATAGATATGGCCAGCCCCAACATGCACTTCCGTGACCCTATCATCTACCGTGTGGTAAAACATCCGCATCACCGTACCGGAACAACATGGAAAGCATACCCGATGTATGACTTTGCCCATGGACAGAGCGACTTCTTCGAAGGAGTTACTCATTCACTCTGTACGTTGGAATTTGTAGTCCACCGCCCTCTATACGACCTCTTCATCGACTGGTTGAAAGAGAATAAAGACTTGGAAGACAACCGCCCGCATCAGTACGAGTTCAACAAATTGAACTTGAGCTATACTCTTATGAGTAAGCGCAATCTGCTGATTCTGGTAAAAGAAGGATTGGTCAACGGATGGAATGATCCGCGTATGCCAACTATCTGTGCATTCCGTCGCCGTGGATATTCACCCCAATCAATACATAACTTCATCGACAAAATAGGTTACACCACATACGATGCACTCAATGAGTTTGCATTGCTGGAAAGCGCCGTACGTGAAGACCTTAATATTCGCGCCACCCGCGTATCGGCAGTGATTAATCCGGTGAAACTGATTATCACCAACTACCCCGAAGGTCAGGTGGAAGAATTGGAAGCAATCAACAACCCTGAAAATCCTGAAGAAGGTAGCCATATCATTGAGTTCAGCCGTGAGCTTTGGATGGAACGTGAAGACTTTATGGAAGATGCACCCAAGAAATATTTCCGCATGACTCCGGGACAGGAAGTCAGACTGAAGAATGCGTATATCGTAAAATGTACGGGTTGCAAAAAGGATGAGAACGGTGAAATAACCGAAGTTTATTGCGAATATGATGCCCAAACACGTAGTGGCATGCCCGAAGCAAACCGGAAAGTAAAAGGTACGCTTCACTGGGTGAGCTGCGGACACTGCGTAGAAGGAGAAGTTCGATTGTATGACAGATTATGGCAAGTAGAGAATCCTCGTGATGAAATAGCTGCCGTGGCAGAGGCCAAGAATTGCAGCACATTGGAAGCAATGAAAGAAGTCATCAACCCGGATTCACTGAAGATATTACCCAAATGCTATATTGAAAAATTCGTTGCCGGAATGAAACCCTACAGTTATTTACAATTCCAGCGCATCGGCTATTTCAATGTAGATCCTGATTCCACACCGGACAAAATGGTCTTCAATCGTACGGTGGGGCTTAAAGATACCTGGGGAAAAATAAACAAGTAAAGAAAAGGAGTAAAAACATTAAATGAACAAAAAAAACCTGCTGTCCGGAAGAGACAAAGAGTTACAACAACTTGCCGAACAGTATGAAGCTGCAAGGGAAGCTAAAAAACCTTTGTACTTGGATGCTGATGATCTGGCTGATCTGGCAGACTGGTACAGTGTAAAGAGGAAATATAACAAAGCGATTGAAGTTGCTGATTATGGTTTGGAACTTCATCCTAACAACACACCTCTATTAATAGAGAAAGCTTATATCTACATTGACTGTGATCAAAGTGATAAAGCGAGGACAATTGTAGAAAATCTTGATGATATCTATTCATCCGAGTCTAAAATCATACGTGCCCATTTCATGCTCGAAGACGGTGAAATTGGGGAAGCGGAAGATCTGCTCGAATCAATAGAAGACAAAGAAGAACTGTCGAGTCTTATAGACGTAGCCTATATGTATCTCGAAGTAGGATTTCCTGATAAAGCCATAGAATGGCTAAATACCGGCTCCGAAAAGCATGGCGATTCAGAAGCCTATCTGGCTGTAATGGCCGATTCTAAATTTGCCGAAAACTCATTTACCGAAGCGGAAAAATTATACAACCGCCTGATAGATATCAACCCATATTCCGCCCCTTATTGGGTGGGACTGGCAAAGTGTTACTATGAACTGAAAAAGACAGACAAAGCCATCGAAGCATGCGATTATGCATTAATAAGCGACGATGAGTTTACAGATGCCTACATCCTGAAAGGACATTGCTTCCAACAACTGGGCAATGATGAGAAGGCTTTAGAAAACTATGAGAAAGCCAAAGAGCTGCACGGGGTATCACCCGATTTTACCTATACCTTTAGGGCATATAGTAAGTTAGGACATGGCGAATGGCAGGAAGCTCTTGATAACTTTGAAAAAGCAATAGAGTACAATGAGGAGATAGAAGATTATGTCATACTCCCTGAGTTGTATATCAATGCCGCATTGTGTCTTGCTAAATTAAAGAAGAAGCGCAAATCGCACCAATATTGCAAAAAAGCGATGGATCTTGATCCAGACATGGCAGAGCTGTATGTAATAGAAGGCAGGATTTATTTCGAAGAAGATAATTCAAAAAAAGCTTTTGAATCTTGGAATAAAGCTCTTAAAATATCACAGCATGCCGATACCTGGCACGAAATAGGACTACATAGTTTCGAAATGGGTGCTTGGGAATATGCTAGATATGCTCTTGAAAAAGTTTCTGAGATGGAGCCGAACTATGAAGGAGTAAACGAAAGACTCGCACTGCTTTTCATGATTTTACGCGACAAAGAGAATTTTGTGAAGTACAACAGCAGATCTCAAAATCCTTTCGAGATGGAGGACTTTGAAGCTGTATTGGCCGAATTGAGCAACACCGATCAGAAAGACCTTGCATTGTATATGCAAAAGGTAATTAAAGCATTGAAATAATAAAACAACTATAACAACATGGAATCTGTCAGCTTCATTCAGTGGTGTTTGGATCACCTTAATTATTGGACTATCACTTTGTTGATGACCATTGAAAGTTCGTTCATCCCACTACCTTCGGAACTCGTTGTTCCGCCTGCTGCGTACAAGGCGGCAGTCAGCCATGAACTGAATATCTATCTTGTTGTGTTGTTTGCCACTATCGGTGCCGACCTGGGAGCTTTGATCAACTATACGCTTGCCAAATTGCTGGGACGTCCGCTTGTCTACAAATTTGCAAATAGCCGTTTCGGGCACATGTGCCTGGTAAACGAAGCTAAAATAAAGCATTCGGAAGATTTCTTCAACAAGCGTGGTGCACTGTCTACCTTCATTGGAAGATTGATCCCCGCCGTCCGTCATCTTATTTCCATTCCAGCCGGTCTGGTAAGGATGAAGTTGAGCACATTCTTATTGTACACTACTCTTGGAGCAGGACTTTGGAATATTATTTTGGCAACCATCGGATACTATCTTTCCACTGTTCCGGGCATAGAGACAGAAGAACAGCTTTTGGCCAGAGTAATGGAATACAGCCACGAGATAGGTTATGTATTTTTAGGAGGGACAATATTTGTGATTGGATACTTCATCTATAAAGGCATGAAGAAGAAATAAAACCACTCGCAAGAAGAAAAAGTCTTGCAAAAAGAAAGAGGTTACTCTAAAAATGTCACCAACTACACAGATTATCCAGAGTGATAATCAAAAAAGATTAAAACGCTGTGCAGCTTGTGATATAACCTTTAGAGCAACCTCTTTTTGTTTCATTATCCTTTGTTTCGCCTAAGGAAGATTTTCATATTCCCCGGCCAAACAAAGGTAATTTTTACATTTACTTAAGAGCGGCAATGGCTTTATCGTAGTCAGGTTCCTGAGTAATTTCAGGTACCAACTCCGTATAAGCTACCTTACCTTCTTTATCAACTACCACGACCGAACGGGCAAGTAATCCCGCCAACGGTCCATCTTCCATGAGAACACCATATTTTACATCGAAATCGGAAACGCGAAAGTCGGAAACCGGAATCACATTCTCAATACCTTCCGTGCTACAGAAACGGGCATGAGCAAAAGGTAGATCTTTTGATACAGCTAACACCACTGTGTCCGGAAGACCGGCAGCCAATTTATTGAACTTTCTTACAGAAGCGGCACATACACTTGTATCAAGGCTTGGGAATATATTCAATACCACATTCTTTCCCTTCAGATCTTCCAGAGAAAGAGAAGACAAATCTGTTTTTACCAAAGCAAAATCTGGAGCTACGGCTCCTTTTTCTATAAACTTACCGGCTATCTTCACCGGTGCACCTTTAAAATTTGTAGTTGACATAATTTTATTTTTAATCGTTTATCAATTTAATATAGAAAAACAACAAATGATATTCTCCAAAAGTTCATCGCTACAAAAAAATAATCTATTTCAAAAAAGAGTTCCTCTGATACAATACTTTACATATTTTGTTCATATCTTACGCCCATCGCAACGATCAATATTATTATTTTTAGTTTATCTTTGTAGAGTATAAAATAACAGATTATCAACTAGAATAAATTAAAGACAGACTATGGCAATGCATACATGGTTCGAGTGCAAAATTCGGTACGAGAAGACAATGGAAAACGGGATGAACAAAAAAGTAACAGAACCGTACTTGGTAGATGCACTTAGCTTTACCGAAGCCGAAGCACGAATTATTGAAGAAATGACTCCATTCATATCAGGTGAATTCACGGTATCGGATATTAAACGCGCCAACTACAGCGAATTGTTTTCAAGTGATGAAGAAGCTGCCGACAGATGGTTCAAATGTAAATTGATATTTATTACACTGGATGAAAAGAGCGGAGCGGAAAAGAAAACATCGACCCAAATTCTTGTTCAGGCTTCCGACTTAAGAGATGCGGTTAAGAAGCTCGATGAAGGAATGAAAGGCACAATGGCAGATTATCAAATCGGATCGGTAGCCGAAACAGCTATTATGGATGTATATCCTTACAGCAGCGAACCTAACGATAAACCTGAGGTATAAAGATTGAACTGATTTTTGGAACAGGCTAAATAGAAGCAATAATTATGATTGAAGAGAATATTAAGCAAATACTAAGCGAACTACCCGAAGGGGTGCGACTGGTAGCTGTGTCCAAATTTCATCCGAATGAAGCTATCGAAGAAGCCTATAGGGCTGGTCAAAGAGTTTTTGGAGAAAGTAAGGTGCAAGAGATGACAGGCAAGTACGAAAGCTTGCCTAAAGACATTGAATGGCACTTTATCGGGCATTTGCAATCGAATAAAATAAAATATATTATTCCGTACGTCAGTCTCATTCACGGTGTGGACAGTTATAAGTTATTGGTCGAGATCAACAAACAAGCTGCAAAAGCGGGTAAGGTGGTCAACTGTCTGCTGCAAATTCACATAGCCGAAGAGGAAACAAAATTCGGTTTCAGTTTCGATGAATGCCGCGAGGTGTTCAGCAAAGAGGACTGGAAAGAATTGCAAAATATACGGCTATGCGGATTAATGGGAATGGCTACAAACACCGACGACTGGGAACAAATAAAAAAAGAATTTTGTTCTTTAAGCGAGTTTTTCAAAGAAGTAAAACAACAATGGTTCACTGACGCAGAATCTTTCAAAGAGCTATCAATGGGAATGTCGCACGACTACCATTTGGCCATTGAATCAGGAAGCACATTAGTACGCATTGGCAGTAATATTTTCGGCGAAAGGGTGTATTGAACGGGAGAGGTATTGAAAGATACTGGTATTGAACGCGAATAAGGCACTTTAAATTAAGTATAACCAATAAAACTAGTAATCATGGCATCATTAGAAACCACTTACGCAGGGTTAAAATTAAGAAACCCCATCATTGTCAGCAGTTCAGGACTAACCGACAGTCCCGAGAAGAATAAAAAACTTTATGAGGCCGGTGCGGGAGCCATAGTACTTAAATCGCTCTTCGAAGAACAAGTCATGAAAGATGCCGATTGGCAGGGTGACATGGGTTCTTATCCCGAAGGAAGTGATTATCTGGTGGAATTCATGCGCGAAAACCAATTGGGCGACTATCTGGGACTAATCAGAGAAACCAAAAAAGTATGTCCGATACCGGTTATTGCAAGCATCAATTGCTATCACGACACCGAATGGGTGAATGTGGCCAAGCAAATTGAAGCCGCCGGAGCAGATGCCATTGAAATTAATATCCTTGCGCTGCAAACGGATATTGATTATACTTTCGGTGCTTTCGAGCAACATCATGTCAATATTCTGCAGCATGTAAAAAGTAATGTCCGGATACCGGTAATCATGAAGTTAGGAAAGAACTTCACCAACCCGGTTGCTTTGATTCACGCGCTTTATCTTAACGGTGCTGCTGCTGTAGTGCTTTTCAATCGTTTTTATCAACCCGATATTGACATTGAACACATGAAGCAGATATCCGGAGCTGTATTCAGTTCGGAGGTAGAGTTGGCGCGATCATTACGCTGGGTCGGAATAGCTTCAGCAGCCGTAAGTCAATTAGATTATGCCGTATCAGGAGGTATCCACAGTCCCGAAGGTGTAGTAAAAGCAATCTTATCGGGTGCAGCAGCAGTAGAAATATGCAGCGCTTTCTATCAAAACAGTTATGCTTTGCTGAATCAGTATCTAAACTTCCTGAATGTCTGGATGGAACAGAAGGGAATGCGAAGTGTTGATGAATTCAAAGGACGATTGAATGTGAAGGACTTGGACGGAGTCAACACCTTTGAACGTACTCAATTCATGCGTTACTTCTCACTTCATAAATAATTGAGAATCCGCATTCTTCTAAGGGTGTTGAAAAAGCAGTCGGAATAAGGCTGTATAAAAGCGACATTACAAGAAATTGAGGTTTAAACAGGTATGTCCCTAAACTAGGATAATTAAGAAGGTGTGTCAAAAGCCAAAAAAATAGCAGAACGCCCTTGCTACAACATGCTGTAACAAGGGCGTTTTTATGAAATAGGGGCTTTTGACACACCCCCTTTTATTTTTGAGGAGAGATCATTTTTAATATTCTGAAATCCCCCTGCTTCATCACATCAGATTGCTGGCCAGCTCGCTCAACTGACTACGTTCACCTTTCACCAGATTGATATGGGCAAACAGATGTTGATCGCGCATACGGTCAATCATGTAGACTAAGCCATTGGACTGACTATCCAGATAAGGTTGATCGATCTGCTGAATATCTCCGGTGAAAATCATTTTTGTCCCCTCGCCCGCACGGGTGATGATTGTTTTGATTTCGTGGGGAGTAAGGTTTTGCGCCTCGTCAATAATGCAATAAGTGTCGCTCAAGCTACGTCCGCGAATAAAGGCTAACGCTTCAATGACGAGTTGATCACTCTTTTGCATGTCTTCCAACTTCTTTATTTCGGGAGAATTGCTGGCAAACTGATTCTTAATCACATTCAAATTATCGAATAAAGGCTGCATATACGGAGCCACCTTTTCCTGGGCATCACCCGGAAGGAATCCGATATCCTTATTGGACAATGATATAATGGGGCGAGCCAACAAGATCTGCTTGTAAACGCTGAGCTGGCTTACGGCGGAAGCCAGTGCCAGTAAAGTCTTTCCCGTGCCCGCCTTACCGGTCAAAGCCACAAGTCGGATATCCGGATCATTCAACACTTCAAAGGCGAAACTCTGCTCCGCATTACGAGGCTCAATGCCATAATTCTTAGTCTTATTCACTTTGGATACGCTATGGCTGAAGGGGTTATATCGAGCCAACACACTACTGCGATCACTCTTCAAAACGAAGCAATCGTTGGGATGGAGTATTTCTCTAAAATCGAACTCACTAATATCCACGCCATCTTTAGTGGAATAGATCTTATCAATCAAGTCGGGTGATACGCCTTCGAAAACTTCATTGGAGTGCTCGAATACATCAATATTGATCACCTTATCGGTGATATAATCTTCGCAAAGCAGACCGATGGAACGAGCTTTCATCCTTAGATTCACATCTTTTGTAACCAAGATAGTCTTCGTTTTCGGACTTTTGGCATTCAACCAATCGGTCACAGCGAGAATTTGATGATCGGGAATACGTTCGGGAAAAGACTCGCGGACTCTCTGCGAATCCACCGAACCGGCAATCACAAACAGTTTGCCTAACCCCTC
Organism: Bacteroides sp.; assembly: GCA_041907545.1. Lineage (GTDB taxonomy): Bacteria > Bacteroidota > Bacteroidia > Bacteroidales > Bacteroidaceae > Bacteroides. Next base: position 25,211 of record JAYRGX010000006.1, on the reverse strand, counting down.
TCCTAACGAAGCCCCCTTGGAAAAGAGGTTGTCATCGGTGACCAGGTCGAGCTCACGGACAAATTCCCGGGCATTAAAATTGATCTGGTCATTACCTTTCTTGAACTTATCCAACTCTTCAAGCACCACAATAGGCAGGTAAATATCGTTTTCTTGGAAATTTTTCAAACAATTATAATCGTGAAGGATAACATTCGTATCAATCACAAAATTTTTCTTTGCTCCCATGATCAGTCGATTTAATTAGTTAATATCTTTGTGTTTTCTAAGATAACAAATTCACACGCAGAATAACTTTTTTTTCTCGTTAAATATTCAAAAGATGAACTATCAGGAAACACTTTCATACTTATACAATAGTGTCCCCATGTTTCAACAAGTAGGCAGCTCGGCCTACAAAGAAGGATTGGAGAACACCCACGCGCTCGACAAACATTTTGGACATCCGCATCGTACATTCCGAACCATTCACATAGCAGGAACCAACGGAAAAGGCTCATGCTCGCATACGCTGGCGGCTATTTTGCAGAGTGCCGGATATAAAGTGGGACTTTATACTTCACCCCATCTCATTGATTTCAGAGAGCGGATACGCATAAACGGAGAGCAGATTAGTGAGGAATATGTCATTCGGTTTGTAGAAGAGGAACGTTCTTTTTTTGAGCCGCTACAACCGTCTTTCTTCGAACTGACCACAGCAATGGCATTCCGCTATTTTGCCGAGCAACATGTTGATGTAGCGGTAATAGAAGTGGGATTGGGGGGCCGACTGGATTGCACCAATATCATCCGTCCCGACCTATGCCTCATCACCAATATCAGTTTCGACCATACCCAATACCTGGGAGATACGCTTGCTAAGATAGCCGGTGAGAAAGCCGGAATCATCAAATCGCAGACTCCGGTAGTCATTGGTGAAACAACTCCCGAAACAAAACCGGTATTCCTGCAAAAGGCAAAAGAGATGGATGCACCTCTGTTTTTTGCGGAGGACAACACCACCGAGAGTTACCCGAATCTTGTATGTGAATTGCAGGGGCTGTATCAGATACCCAATACTCGGACAATTTTAACCGCACTCCCACTCCTGATAAAAACCGGATATACACTACCGGAAGAAGCCGTTCGCAAAGGCTTTGCAGAGGTCTGTGAAATCACCGGATTGATGGGAAGGTGGCAGAAACTTCAGGAATGCCCTACCGTAATCTGTGACACCGGGCATAATGTAGGCGGCATTACTTATATTGTACAACAGTTGAGCGCACAGAAATACCGGAAACTTCACATGGTGATCGGGATGGTAAATGACAAGGATATTAGAGGGGTCTTGGGTTTGCTACCCAAAGAAGCCGAATATTACTTTACCAAAGCAAGCGTAAAGCGGGCACTGCCGGAGACGGAGTTAGCTGAGTTGGCACAGGAAGCCGGATTAAAAGGGAGTTGCTATGAAGATGTTCCCACCGCGGTTAAGGCTGCGCAACAAAAAAGCCTCCCCGAAGACTTTATCTTCATAGGAGGCAGTAGTTTTATTGTTGCCGATTTATTAGCGAACCGCGATACACTCAATTTCCACTAAGGCATCTTTGGGTAAAGCTTTCACCGCTACCGCAGAACGGGCAGGGAAATCGCCGTCGAAATAAGAAGCATAGACCTTGTTTACTGCAGCAAACATTGACATGTCTGCCAGAAAAACGGTGGTTTTAACAATGCTAGCCATTGTTAGTCCTGCCTCACTTAAGATATGGCTTATGTTTTTCAATGATTGATCTGCTTGATCTTCAGCGCTCTCCGGCATTAATCCTGTTTCAGCATTAATAGGAAGTTGTCCGGAGACAAATACCATACCGTTTGCTTCGATAGCCTGGCTATAAGGACCGATAGCTCCGGGAGCATTCTGACTACAAATTACTTTTTTCATTATTTCAACTATTTAGAGTTCAACACTTTAATAAAAAAGTCTCTTTTTTCATACTTGTAAGATGCAGTATTCTTACAATCTGCACATTTTATATATAATAAATTGCATTATAAATATAGAGACCTAGACTTAACTATCGGGAATGTGATTCCCGGCAAGAGCTCTGATAAATCAGGGCTCTTGTTCTTTTATCTCCTATTTACAATTCTTCTGAATCAACGCATCCACATTGGTATCACCCAATTCTTTCGCTTTAGCAAAATTAGTACAAGCGTCAGCATTCTTCTTCAACTGCAATTGGGCAATTCCCATTAAGCGGTAAGCTTCGGCATATTTAGGATCGATAGCGATAGCGGCTTTCAATACCTTAATTGCTTCGTCATATCTGCCTACGCGAAGATTTACCACTGCTAGTTCCGAACGGTAAAGAAGTTCTTTCGGATTCAGCTCAATAGCTTTCGTAGCATCATCCAATGCACGCTGATATTGCTTAGCCTGAAGAGCAGCCTGCTCACGGTAGTAGTAGAACATGTCATTCACATTACCGTTTACCGCATTGAAATAATCGTCATAATCAAGCATTGCAGCGCGGGCTTGTCCGGCATTCATCCTCATCTGGGCACGTTCCAACACATAGGGCGCTTCATCTCCGGTGATAGGACGACGACAGCGATTCACACAGCTATCCATCAAAGCCAATGTCTCTTCGGCGGGCGCTTTCATCAACTCTTTTGTCTTGGCAGCGCTATAGAATGTTGCAGGAGAAGCCAAATTGCTTGCATTTACTTTGGCATAGCTGGCAGACGCACCGGCGTAATCTTGTTTTGCGAAGAGGATGTTACCTTCCAACTGAGTATAAACCGGTAAAGCCTGAATGGCAATGGCTTTACGAACTTCATCCAACGCTTTGTCGTATGTCCAGTCCTTATATGTCGTCTGAGGCTTGCTCAACTGATAGTTATAAATCAATTTAGAGCGATTGAAATAGGTATCGTCTTTTTGTTTTGACACTTCAAGTGCTTTATCCAAATCGGCCGCAGCTTTGTCCATCCAATCATTGCCCTTAGAATAGGAGATCAGATAAGTAGCTCTACGCAAATAGCCATCGGAACTGGTAGGATACTGTTTCAGGAAGTCGTCCAACAATACAGCATATTTCTCAGGAGTCAACTGTGAAGAAGCCATATAGAGGTATACCAAGGCCTGGTCTTCCGTATCCGGAATAGCTTTCTTGATACCGATGCTTTGAAGCGTTAAGTCATTGAATGAAAGAACGTTTATCTTTTGATCCAACACGTAATTGGCAGCTACTGCATAACAGATAGTGGCTGTATCCTGTCCGGATGATTTCTGGGCAAGACCCATCACTTCTCCTTCGGCATTCATCAGAGGACAGCTCACCATTTTATCTTTCAACTTCATATTAAGTGTATAATATGAATATTTCTCGGCAATCTTGGTCACCTCTTTCACTTGCCCTTCGGTAAATGAGCGGTCTTTCTGAGTGGAATACGGAAGCAAATAGATAGGCGCTCCCACAGCAGAAGCAACTCCGGCCACAGTCAGCGCAGGAACTTTCTTACCGGTTATGCCAACACGGAATTTCACTACATCATACATGTCGTTAGCTCCAAGGATAGTCTCTACGGGCATTTGCACACCTTCGGAGTTAATGATGACCGCCCGTTGAGCGCCCTTAAACAATCCATAATCGGAGAGAGCCACCCCATCTTCGGTCACGAAAAAACCATTTCCGGTATTCAATATTTTATCACCCTGATCATAGGTAATCACGGAGAATACCGCCCGTTTGGCTTTATCAACCCACTTTGGAGCTTGAGCAATGCTCCATTGGGTCAGCAAGCATAATAGTAATGTCGTTAATAAATTCTTTTTCATATTATTTAGTTCTTTGTTTTACAGCCTCGTAAATTAAAATACCGGCAGCCACCGAAACATTAAGCGACTCAATCTGACCCAACATAGGAATCTTAACCCATTCGTCGCACAGCGCCAGATTTTCATAAGAAACTCCCGTATCTTCAGCACCCATCACAATACATACAGGTCCGGTATAATCGGCTTTAGTGTAGTCGTAATCGCCTTTCTCGGTTGCGGCTACCAAATGGAATCCGCTATCTTTAAGATACTGCAAGGTACTTTTCAGATTCTGTTCGCGACAAACCGGCAAGGTATGCAAAGCACCGGCAGATGTCTTCATGGCATCTCCGTTGACTGAAACGCTTCCTTTCGCCGGAATGATAACGGCATTAACGGCGGCACACTCACACGTACGGGCTATCGCACCAAAATTGCGTACATCGGTTATTCCATCGAGCATCACAAATACGGGGTTGACACCTTGCTCAAAAAAGTAAGGTACCAAATCTTCTGCTTTTTGATAGGTCACTGAAGAAATAAAGGCAATCACACCCTGGTGGTTCTTACGGGTAATACGGTTGATACGCTCTACCGGCACACGCTGTACGGGGATGAGGGTACCTTTCAAAGCAGCGAAAAGCTCTTTAGACAAGTCACTCTGAATATCTTTCTTTACTAAAATCTTATCTATTTCTTTTCCAGCTTGCAAAGCCTCAATTACGGCACGTACACCGAAAATCATTTCACTTTTATCAATCATGCGTATGTTTTACTAATTATTTATATTTGTTTTCTATCGGCTAAGCAATGCTTTGGCATTATTCAATGCGGCCTCTGTCAAGGTAGCCCCGCTCAGCATGTGAGCTATTTCTTCCACCCTTTCTTCATCAGTCAGACGGATAATATTACTATTTGTGCTAAATTCATCGTCTTTCTTATACACCTTATAGTGTATGCGTCCCTTTGCTGCAATCTGAGGTAAATGGGTAATGCTGATCACTTGTCTCTCCATATCCCCCATCTCCTGCATAATGCCCGCCATGCGGTCTGCTATTTCTCCTGAAACACCGGTATCTATCTCGTCGAAGACAATGGTAGGCAATTTCACCGCACCTGCAATCATCGCTTTTATCGAGAGCATCACACGGGCTATTTCGCCTCCCGAAGCTACCGAAGAGATACTTTGCAGCGGGCTGTTCTTATTTGCCGAGAAGAGGAAGTTTACCGTATCGGAACCATAAGAACCGGGATCTTTACGCGTTCCCATCTCCACCTTAAAACGTACATTGGGCATACCCAGTGTCACCAGTCTGGCTTCAATGTGCTTCTCCACTTCCAAAGCCGCGGCAGCACGACTCTTGGTGAGTACCTCAGCTTCTTTGGTCACTTTGGCAAACAGCAAATTGCAACGGTCTTTGAGTTCTTGTATCTTATCATCAAAGGAAGTGATCTCCGATAATTTGGTGGTATAGTCAGCAGCAATAGCCAATAAATCGTCCACGGTAGAGACGTGGTGCTTTTGCTGCAAAGAGTAAAGTAGATTCAAACGGGTGTTCACTTCCTCGAGACGTTCCGGATCAAATTCCACCTTCTCCCCGTTCGCCACCACTTCCTGGGATATATCTTTCAGTTCAATGTATGTACTGTCCAATCGCTCCAGCAATGACTCGGCAGGCGGATAGATGCGTTGCAGATCGGCCATGAGATTCTTTACTTCCTTTAAAGAAGAGATCAAACCGCCTTCGTCCGACGTGAAATAATTGTCTGCCCGATAGAGCCCGGCCTTGATATCTTCGGCATGAGCCAGCACATCGGCTTCTTTTTCAAGCTCATCCTGCTCACCGGAAACCAGTTGCGCGTCATCCAACTGCTCTAGTTGGAACCGGATATAATCTTCGTCTTCCCTGCTCTTACCGGCATGTTCGACCAGCTCATTCAATTCCGATTGAACATTCTTCCACTCCCCATAAACCGATTGATAAGAGGAAAGATTGTTCTCATTGCGAGCCAATATATCCAGCACTTTGAGTTGGAAACCTTCCTTGTTCAGCAGTAAATTCTGATGCTGCGAATGTACATCGATCAATTGTTCACCCAACTCTTTCATCTGGGTGACAGAAGCGGGAGTATCGTTTATGAACGCCCGACTTTTACCGGAGCTTTGCACTTCGCGCCTTAAGATACATTCGTCTTCGTATTCCAGCTCGTTATTCTCAAAAAACGATTGCATGCCATAGGAAGAGATATCAAAATGAGCTTCGATCACACACTTTGTCTCACCCTGGCGAATGGATTTGATATCAGCCCGCTGCCCCAGCAACAGACCGATAGCTCCAAGAATAATAGATTTTCCCGCCCCCGTTTCACCGGTGATTACCGAAAAACCGGATTCAAACTTTATATCCAGTTTCTCTATTAAGGCGTAATTTTGTATATAAAGCGAAAGTAACATAGCGTTATCACACAGTTCGTTTGTTTCTCAATAAAACGGCCAGCCTATCGATAATATCCTTCGCCACTTCCGATTTTGTCCGCAAAGGATAGTCTGTCTTACCGTTCTTGTCGATGATGCTCACTTTATTGGTATCGTGTCCAAATCCGGCACCTTCATCCTTCAAGGAGTTTAGCACGATGAAGTCCAGATGCTTACGATCCAGTTTATCTTCGGCATGCTGTTGCTCGTTGGTGGTCTCAAGAGCGAAACCGGCTACCACCTGTCCGTCTTGCTTGGTTCTCCCGATAAAAGCGGCAATATCTTTGGTGGGTTTAAGACGAAGATTCAATTCGTCTCCTTCCCTCTTTATCTTTTCCGTACCCGGACGTTCAATGGCAAAGTCGGCGACAGCGGCAGAAAGAATGGCTGCATCGGCTTTTTCAAACAGTCCCACTGCAACACCATACATCTGATCGGCCGATTCCACATCAAAGCGACGGATATTTCCATATTTTGTCTGTTGCTGCACAGGTCCGGTTACCAGCAAAACATTTGCTCCACGACTTGCACATTCGTCCGCCAATGAGAAGCCCATCTTACCAGTGGAATAGTTGCCTATAAACCTTACAGGATCAATCTTTTCATAAGTCGGACCGGCAGTAATCAGGATGGTTTTACCGCGCAAATCCCCATCTTGAGTAGCGAAATAATCCGCCAGATATTGAATGATGACTTCTGGTTCTTCCATCCGCCCCTTTCCTACCAGATGACTCGCCAGCTCTCCTGTTCCGGGTTCTATAATGAAGTTTCCATACGAACGCAAAACATCCAGATTCTTCTGAGTAGAAGGATGGGCAAACATGTCCAAATCCATTGCCGGTGCGACAAAGACAGGAGCTTTAGCCGATAAATAAGTGGTTATTAACATATTGTCGGCAATGCCGTTGGCCATCTTACCGATAGTGGAAGCCGAAGCCGGAGCAATAAGCATGGCATCAGCCCATAGTCCCAAGTCGACATGACTGTTCCAAGTCCCGTCGCGTTGGGCAAAAAACTCTGAAATCACAGGCTTTCCGGTCAAAGCCGAAAGTGTAATAGGAGTGATAAATTCTTTTCCCGAAGGCGTGATGACCACTTGGACTTCAGCACCCAGCTTTATCAATCCCCTGATAATATAACATGCTTTATAAGCGGCTATACTACCCGTAATACCCAATATTATTTTTTTCCCTTTTAAAGAATTTGCCATAATATTATTTATTCATCATTTCACGAAGGCGTATCTTAGTCAACATCGCTTTCGTGTTCAACGTAAAGTCATTATTTAAGATCCAGCTATAATAGCTCGGGTCACGTTTCAGAACCTCGCTAACCGATTGTCCTTTGTATTTTCCGAAATTAAAGATCTCCACACCTTTATCATCATACACCATGCGTCCGGCAAAGTCCACATTCTTGTTGAAGCTCGAGTAGTCGGCCAAGTACTGAATGTCGTTTTGAAGATCGGAATAACGGTCGAGCTGAGCCATAAGTACCTCATAAGTGGCACGGGTATCGGCTTCAGCGGAGTGGGCATCTTCAAGGTTCCTGCCGCAATAGAATTTATAGGCAGCCGAAAGTGTACGTTGCTCCATCTTATGGAAGATCACCTGAACATCCACAAACTTACGGCGACTCATATCAATCTCAACTCCTGCACGCAGAAACTCTTCCGCCAACACCGGAATGTCGAAACGATTGGAATTAAATCCGGCCAAATCGCTTCCCTCTATATCATTAGCTATATTTTGAGCCACACTCTTAAATGTGGGGCAGTCGGCTACATCGGCATCATAAATGCCATGAACGGCAGAAGACTCAGCCGGAATAGGCATTTCGGGATTTATACGCAAAGTTTTCGCTTCTTCGTTCCCATTAGGATAAACCTTAAGATAACAGATTTCGACAATTCTGTCGGAGTTTATGTTTGTTCCGGTTGTTTCCAGATCAAAAAAGACGATAGGATTCTTTAAATTAAGTTTCATTACATATACTTTAGGTCGAAAAAGAAAACAAGTTGGTACGATGACGGACTGGTTTTACGCAGCATGATATCACCTTACCAACTCGGTATATTTTTATCAACACATTTATTATTTAATCATTTAGCATCATTGGCATCAAAAGCATCAAGATGTCTTCATTTTCCTCCTGCTCCACAGGTACAATGACTCCGGCTCTTGAAGGATCGGCCAACTCGACAATCACTTCATCCGCTGCCATGTTATTGAGAATATCAATCAAGAAAGTCGATTTAAACCCAATGCTCATCGGATTGCCGTCATATTGGCATACCAAAGTTTCTTCGGCTGAAGTAGAGAAATCAATATCCTGGGCTGAAACCTGAATCTGATTTTCCTGCATCCGCAGTTTAATTAAGCTGCTGGCTTGTGAAGAAAAGATAGAGACACGACGAAGGGCACCCATCAACAATGATCTGTCCACTGTAACTTTAAACGGATTATTCTGAGGTATTACCGAGTTGTAGTTAGGATAGCGGCCTTCAATCAGACGGCACACCATGGAATATTTTTCCAATACGAATATGGCGTTACGCTCATCAAACTCAATCAAGACTTTTCCACTTTCTTTTGGTAATAAGTTCTTCACCAATACCGCAGGTTTCTTAGGCAAGATGAATGCAGCACGTTCGGAACCAACCGTAGAGAATGTTTTGAAACGTACCAGTTTATGACCGTCGGAAGCCACCATCGTTATGTTTTCGGTGGAGATATCGAAGTACACACCATTCATCACGGGACGAAGCTCATCGTCGGCTGTGGCAAATACGGTGCGGTTGATACCACCCAATAATATCTGCGCGTCCATTTCCACTTTAACGGCATTGTCACCCAAAGCGGCGGCCAAAGGAAACTCATCCGCATTTTGTCCCATCAAGCTGTACTTACCGTTTTGATAAGAAACCTTGATTTCCAAAGAGTTAACATCCACTTCGAAGGTCAACGGTTGATCGGAAATTTCCTTCAATGCATCCAGAATAGTTTTAGCAGCTACGGCAAAACGACCGTCAGAATCACTTTCATTAACTTCCACTTTAGTCACCATGGTTGTCTCGCTATCCGAAGCGGTAACCGACAATGTTCCGTCTTTTAACTCAAAGAGTAAACAATCCAAAATTGGCAACGTGTTTTTAGAATTAATAACACGGCTTATAGCCTGCAAATGATTGGAAAGCGTAGTGCTAGAAATGACAAATTTCATATATTCTGAGTTTTAAATTTTATATTAATCTTAAATACTTCATACAATGAGGTATAATGTACAAAGTTACAAAAAAAGGCATTTCATAAGCAAAGAAAGTTATAAAAAACGCAACTAACAACTACCCATATCCCTAAAAAATTGTAACTTCGCCGCATTATAAAAAAAATCGAGATGGAATTTACAGGAAAAATCATTGCTATACTCCAACCAAGAAGTGGAGTATCTAAATCAGGCAACGAGTGGAAAGCACAGGAATACGTGATAGAAGATCATGGTATGTACCCCCGCAAAATGTGTTTCGATGTATTCGGAGCAGATAAAATAGAACAATTTAATATACAAATGGGTGAAGAGCTGAATGTTTCATTCGATGTGGATGCCCGCCAATGGCAAGATCGCTGGTTCAACAGTATTCGTGCATGGAAGGTAGACCGCGTTAATGCTACAAGCGGTTCTAACAATGGCTCTCCCGTACCTCCTCCCCCTCCAACCCAAGTTCCCGAATTTTTATCAGGAGACGACAAAGACGACTTGCCGTTCTAAATGAAAGATAGTGTAATGGACTCATTTTTATCCCGTTCATTTAATAGCGGGATAAAAATGGGATATTACAGAGATAAAATAAGCATGCTATAAAGCAAAACAAACCATGTAATTGGACTAAACTGACCATGTGATTGGGGTAAATTGATGATGTGATGGGAGTAAACTGACCATGTAATCACCCGCAAAAGATTCGCAGTATCAGACAAAAAGAAATCAAGCTTTATTTTTATAGCGTAGAACAATATTAGGATATACCACCCCATCGGCATACACAAATTGGACGGCAAAAATGAAATGCCGGAAAAAGTCATACTGCCGGAAGAAGAAGTTGGGAATCAGACTAGCATAAACATCGGGTTGCACCAACAGCGTTTCCATATCACCCATCATCACGAAATTGTACTCCGAAGAAAGACTCCCGATAACCTCATTGTACACATCCGAAAAGGTTTTCAAGTTTTCACCATGCTCTAGTGCATCAATATAACTCAACAGACTTTTCTCGTCGGGAGCAAGTAGCAGATGTCCCTTATAGAAGGAGAGATAGACATACGCCTTGGTTTGTGCAAAGCCTCCCAAATCGGCCAGCAAAGAGGTACAAGGCAATATGTAGCAAGGGTAGCCCGAAGCGGTATAACGAAACTTCCGTACGGGTATGTCAGACTCCGATTGCAGCACTTTCTGCACCGGCAATGTATCGATTAAAGACTGGAAATCTTTTCTTGCCTGCACTTCACACTTCAGAGGAATATTCGTTATGGAGCATAAACTCCGATCAAGGGTATCTTTAGAATAGAACAGCAGCGAAGAAATCCGGTCGCCTGTATGGGTTTTAAGAAAATCCATCATACCGCTATTGCAAACCATAATGCCACTGGCTCCGTATTGGGTTCGAACTTGTTTAGAAGTATAGCCGAGCAACGCTTTCATATTAGAGGCCGACCAGCAATCGAAGAAAACGGTTGATGTAGGAAGTTGTTCCCCTCCAAATCCTTCGACAGCCTGCTGCTTTGCCAATACTCCCACAAATGTTTCTGTAGAATCGGAATCACGGGTCACCCCGGAACAGTAAATGGCATTATCATTGAATTTCAAGTCGAACTCCCCCCAACTGCCAAGCCTAGCCCTATGAAGTATATCGGGCGACTGTTTACCCATCTCCACCGCTTTCATCCTGACATATACCCTCGCTTCAACATTCGAACTCTGCTTAAAGTGTATCCTGCTGAACGAAGGTGAATCGGCCAATGAAATTTTAGAACGGTGCGCATCAATCACCTCTTCTATCAAATGCTTTTGAAGGCTTGCAACCAGAAAATCAGAGGTCATATAGATAGCCAGGAAGCGCCCATCCGCCATGGTGTATATTTTAATCTCCTCCCCTTTATAATCGAATATCTTCAGTGGAAAAACAGCAGAACAATATTTCTTTATAAAAGCTTCCACCATTGCTTCATCACCATCGCCTAAAGAGCAATACAGCACTTGATTGGATGGATTATCGGGTTCGTGAAAACTCAAAAGCATCTTGTTCATTTGTCTACTGAGACCGTGAGGGGTGGCATCAAGTAACGTATGCAAGTTTCTTTTGAGGAAGACAAATATATCGGATACATAAAGGAAGTGATTGTCTTTGCTACTCTGCAATTTGCTCACACCATCAATGAGCTTGTCCATTCTGTCGGTTTCGAGTACCGCTATCGCATCATGGGGGACTAATTTGTACAGGTTTACTTCTCTGTTATAATCTTTGGCACTGAGCTTAAACAATGAATACATACCGAAACCCGTGCATAACAATACTACGGATACAATGATGGCTGTTCTAATCAAAAGACGGGTTTTCATGGTAACAACGCTTCGAGTTTTGACAAAAATAAACAATATCACTATGAAAACAAAATTATTCTTAAAATGTTTAGTAATATGCTTTATTGATCAAAGCTTAGAAGTCCAACGTCATTCCGTCGTATGCCAAATGGATATTGTGAGGTAATTGTTGTTCGAGTTCACGATGCAGACCGGCATGGTGATTCATGTGTATAAAATAAGTTTCGCGGGCATTGATCCGCTGTGCAGCCGCAATTGCTTCGGTTATGGTTTGATGCGAAGGATGGGAAGTAAACCTCAAAGCATTGATTATCAACAAATCAAGGCCATCCAAACATGCATAAGATTCTTCGGGCATAGTAAGCATATCGGTGATGTAAGCCATACGTTTGCCTATGCGATAACCCAGAATAGGTAAATGCCCATGCATCACACAGAAAGGCATTATCTCGGTGCGGTTAATGGAAAATGGAGTATTCGCCTCTATCTCGACTTGCGAAAACAGAGGAACGCCGGGATATTTACGGTCACCAAAACAGTAAGGCATTTTCGAACGCAGGTTGGCAGAAGTAAAGGCATCCGCATAAATGGGTATCTCGCCAAAACGACAGAACGGTCGCAAGTCGTCCAGCCCACCCACGTGGTCATAATGTTCGTGCGTGATGAGTACGGCATCAATCTTTTCAAAGGTAGACATCCGCAGCATTTGTTCCCTAAAGTCGGGACCGCAATCAATCAAGATCACCGCATCGTCGGTGTAAATCATGGAAGAAGCTCGCAAGCGTCGATCGTGCCAGTCGTCCGATGTACATACCGGACAAGCGCATCCCACTTCCGGGATACCTGTAGATGTTCCACTTCCTAATATTCTTATTTTCATAATAGCTAACCTACGAAGTTGACCTCCGGATGTATATCTATACCAAATTTATCATGAACGGACTTGATTATAGCATTGGAAAGCGCGACTATTTCGTCAGCCGAAGCTCCTCCTCTATTCACAAGTACCAAAGCCTGTTTCTCATAAACTCCTGCTTTTCCCATTGTCTGTCCTTTCCATCCACACTGTTCAATAAGCCAACCGGCAGGGACTTTGATGAGATTATTGCCCATATCGTAACAAGGCATCTCAGGATATTGTTTGCTCAGTGCATCAAACTGGGTTTTCGAAATCATGGGATTTACAAAAAAGCTGCCGGCGTTGCCAAGTACTTCCGGATCGGGCAACTTACTCTTACGAATATCCACAATGGCTTTGCGGACAGTCGCCAGATCATAATGGGGCGTTGCTTCGAGGTATTTCCGGATATTACCATATTCCAAGTGATAACACTCCTGCTTGCTTAGTCGGAAGTGTACATAAGTCACAAAATGCGACTTCATCTCAGTACGCTTAAAGATACTGTTCCGATAGCTGTACTCGCATTCAGCCACGCCAAATAGATGCTCCTCACCTCCCGCAGTAACAGTTTCAACAGCAACAATAAGATCACTGGCTTCCACTCCGTAAGCACCAATGTTTTGCACGGCGCTCGCTCCAACTTCCCCGGGTATTAACGAAAGATTTTCAACGCCATACCACCCTTGCTTCACACAGTAGTCCACGAAATCATCCCACGACACCCCTGCGCCTGCACGGACAGATACAAACTGTTCATCTTCCCCGACTAACTCAATACCTTGAATGGCCGAATGCAGAATAGTCCCCTCATAATCTTTCAGGAACAAAAGGTTACTACCCTGACCAATATGCAAAAAAGGAGGTCTCAGCATCCCTTGGGCTATATAAGCCTTAAGATCGTCCACAGAAGCGTACTCAACAAAAGTTGCCGCCTTGAGGTTCAAGCCGAATGTATTATGCGATAATAAAGAGTAATTATTAAATACTTGTATCTTCATACTTGTAAAGTTCCCATTGTCCTTCTTTTCTTCTAAAATAGAATACATTGGAGTAGCCGTTCTCAATACCGTTAATCTTCAAGATTTTAGTATTGGAGCTATCCTTATTCTGTTGTCCGTAATTGACGTTAGACAGCTTATCAGTCGGCATGGGAGGACGGAAAGCGTACCACTGCTCAATGCCTAAAGTGGTTTCCAATATTGAGAATTCATCATCCGGATCGATCGTCACGAAACGCAAAGGATTGGCAATACGCTTACTTTGAAAGAGACTGTCGGTGGCAAACTTCAGATAGAATTCAGCAAAGCTCTCATTCTCACCTTTTTCAATAGGACGAAGATTTATAGCTTCCAGCATCCATGCACCTTTCACTTTTTCAAAGTAATACTTTTTCACCATCTTGGTCTTCAAGAACAGCCATTCCACCTGGACGGATTTTAAAGATGTATCTCCAACCAAGTCCATGTCTTTTTCGTTGTCAAACAACAAGGTATAAAAGTTCTGTTTAGAGAATAGATAATCATGCTTCCAATACTTTTCATCTATTTTCGAAGGAGTATCCCCATTGTAGTAAGGCAATGGAAACTTAGTTCGCTGTCGCTGTAAAGCATCATTCGAAGCATAGTTAAAGATAAAATCATCAAAAGACTCATCCGCTTCTATAGGTTTGGGAGTTTTATCCTCCTCGACTTGCGGTGCTATAGAGTCGGTGTCCTGGCTAGCCGAGTCCACCATATTCGTAATAGCAGCAAAAGGATCTATTTTGCTTTTCTTATTCTCACAAGACGTAAAGAGGATCAAAAAACATAATCCCCATCCAAATTTTCTCATCTTTGCACGACCTTAGGTCATTTATTTAGTTTTGCTCTTAATTTTTCAAGCATGTCAACGGTCATGGAATCCAAATCATACTTCGGAATCCAATTCCATTCTTTCCGGGCACACGAATCATCCATACTGTTAGGCCAGCTATCGGCAATAGCCTGTTTCAGCGGATCGACCTCGTAAACCATTTTAAAGTCCGGAATATATTTCTTTATCGCCTTATAAATCATCTCGGGTGTGAAGCTCATAGCTGTCACATTAAACGAATTACGATGTTTCAAAAGCGATGCATCTGCTTCCAATAAACTTATGGCTGCGTTCAGCGCATCCGGCATATACATCATATCCAAGAATGTATCAGGCTTAAGGGGACAAACAAAGGTCTCCCCCTTCACCGCTGCATAATAAATATCAACAGCATAATCGGTTGTTCCACCACCGGGCAAAGTCACATTCGAGATGATTCCGGGGAAACGCACCGATCGCGTATCCACTCCATATTTTGTATGGTAATAATCACTTAACAATTCAGTGGTCACTTTTGTTATTCCATACATCGTACGAGGTCTCTGAATAGTGTCCTGAGGTGTCATGTCATGCGGTGTGTCTGCACCGAAAGAGCCTATTGAACTGGGAGTGAAAACTGCACAATTATAATTACGTGCAACCTCCAACACATTCCACAAGCCATCGATACCCACTTTCCATGCCAAAGCCGGATTGGACTCCGCCACTACTGACAATAAAGCTGCCAAATTATAGATGGTATCTATTTGATAACCTTCAACTGCTTTTTCAATAGAACTACGGTTCAACACATCCACTTCAACGGATGGACCCGATTCTTTGAGTTCCCCGGTAGGCTCTTTTCCCGCGATATAGCCCGCTATAACATTAGTACTACCGAAGCGCCTTCGAAGTTCCATCACTAATTCAGAACCTATTTGCCCCGTAGAACCAATTATCAAAATCTTTTTCATTCGATTTTATCTAAGATAGTCTGTAATTACGAGGCGCAAAGATAATCACTTTTTTTTCATTAATCTATCAAATTTATATTGTTTATTCCAACAAAAATAATGTCCTTTGTAGAATGATGGATCAATACTAAAATAATAAAATTATGTACGGTAAAATGAAAAAATATCTCAGCGATACCCTCGTTGAAATAAAGGAAGCCGGTCTCTACAAAGAAGAACGTATGATTGAAAGCCCCCAGCAAGCGGCAATAACCGTAAAGGGCAATGAAGTGTTGAATTTTTGTGCCAACAATTACCTGGGATTATCCAATCATCCACGGCTTGTTGAAGGTGCTAAAAAAATGATGGATGCTCGTGGGTACGGGATGTCATCCGTTCGTTTCATCTGCGGGACACAAGACATACACAAAGAACTCGAATCTGCTATTTCCGACTACTTCAAGACTGAAGATACTATTCTTTACGCTGCTTGTTTCGATGCTAACGGTGGAGTTTTCGAGCCGCTTTTCACCGAAGAAGACGCCATTATCTCCGATGCACTCAACCATGCTTCCATCATAGACGGTGTACGCCTCTGCAAGGCAAAACGTTACAGATATGCCAATGCCGACATGGGCGAACTGGAGAAATGCCTTCAGGAATCACAGGCACAACGTTTCCGTATCATTGTTACCGACGGGGTATTCTCAATGGACGGTAATGTAGCACCTCTTGATAAGATATGTGATTTAGCTGAAAAGTATGATGCGCTCGTAATGGTAGACGAATCGCACTCAGCAGGCGTTGTAGGCCCCACAGGACATGGAGTCAGCGAGCTTTTCAAGACTTACGGACGCGTGGACATCTACACCGGTACACTCGGAAAAGCATTCGGAGGAGCCATGGGAGGATTCACCACGGGACGGAAAGAAGTTATCGACTTGTTACGCCAAAGAAGTCGCCCTTACCTTTTCTCTAACTCAGTAGCTCCGGGTATAATCGGTGCCAGCCTTGAGGTATTCAAGATGCTGAAAGAGAGCAATTCACTTCACGATAAGCTCGTGGATAACGTGAACTACTTCCGCGAGAAAATGACTGCCGCCGGATTCGACATCAAACCCACCCAAAGTGCTATATGCGCGGTAATGTTATACGATGCCAAGCTGTCGCAGATCTATGCGGCCCGCATGCAGGAAGAAGGTATCTACGTTACCGGTTTTTACTACCCGGTAGTACCTAAAGATCAAGCTCGTATCCGTGTACAAATTTCAGCCGGACACGAAAAAGCACATTTGGATAAATGTATTGCAGCGTTTATTAAGATCGGAAAAGAGTTGGGTGTGCTGAAATAAAAAGAAAACGTTCATCACGCTTAGATAGATAAAAAAAGGATGCCCCATAAATGCCGTAACCGGCAGAGCATCCTTTAAACAACAATCATAAAAAAATAGCCCTTTTTACAATGTAAACTGCAAAAGGGGCTATTCTCTTAAACAGAAACACTTATTTACGTTCACCCAGTTTAGCATCAATAAAGAATATACCGGATTCACCAGCTTTCTTAATCATGTCAACAATGCTCATAGCAGTAGCTTCTTCTTCAACTTGTTCGCGAACAAATCCCCATAAGAAGTCCTGACTGGCTTTATCTTTTTCAGCAGCAGCTACATCAACCAACTTGTCAACGAGTTCGGATATCCGGCGTTCATGTTTATACACTTGTTCAAAAACTTCCAAAGGAGTACCGAAATCATTAGGAACCACATCAATCTTATCTACCTTAGCTTTTCCACCACGTCTAATCACATAGCCAGCTAATGCACAAGCGTGCCCCGTTTCTTCACTCCACTGTCTTTTCAACCAATGTGCCATACCCGAGTAACCTTCCTTCTCCATATAGAAAGACATGGCCAAATACAAGTTCGCAGACCACAATTCGGCCGTAATCTGTTCGTTAATTGCATTCTGTAATTTTTCAGTAATCATAATTCGACTTTTTATTAAGTGTGTTTAAATATAATTAAAACACGACGTCCTATGGATTGTTTTCTTAATAACATTTTTTAATCAATTAATAAGAACACTCCCCTTTATTCAAAAGTCGCACACTGCAAATTACATCAACTCGGCAGAGGTATAACCGTGAGGCAATTCACGACAGTTATAGCCCGAAGCCATTATTTCGCCGTAAGCACCGGCAGAACGAAGGGCTATGAGGTCACCTCTCTTCACTTTATTCAGAGATACCGCCTTATCGAATACATCCGAAGATTCGCAGATAGGTCCTACCACATCATACTTTTCGACAGCTTCTTCCGAAGTAATATTTTCTATCTTATGATGCGCCTGATACAATGCCGGACGAATAAGATCGGTCATACCTGCATCAAGAATAGCGAATTGCTTATTCGCACCTTGCTTTACGTACAGCACCCTTGAGATCAATGACCCGCACTGACCTGCTATAGCTCTTCCCAACTCAAAATGTAATGCCTGACCGGGACGAAGTTTCAAATGCCCGGCATAGGTGTTGAAATAGCTTTTGAAATCGGGTATCGGATTCTCGTTCGGATTCTTGTAGTCAATACCCAATCCACCTCCTACGTTAATATGTCCGATGGAGATGTGACGGGCTTCAAACTTATCTTGTAACTCGTTAATCTTTTCAGAGAGTGCCACAAAGTCGCTCATATCAAGTATCTGTGAGCCAATATGGAAATGCAAGCCAAGGAACTTTATATTCTTCAATGTCAATGCCAAATCAATAACGCTGTCCATATCTTCCAGACTGATACCGAACTTATTTTCGGCCAGACCGGTAGTAATGTTGGCATGAGTGTGAGCACCCACATTAGGATTGATACGAAAAGCAACGCCGGCAACTTTTCCTTTAGCAGCAGCCAGTTCGTTAATCACCTGCAGCTCCGGAACTGACTCCACATTGAAACAGAAAATATCATAGTCCAAAGCCAGGTTTATTTCCCAATCAGCTTTACCTACCCCGGCAAAGACAATCTTAGAAGCAGGGAAACCAGCTTTAACTGCAGCGCGAACCTCACCACCGCTTACACAGTCAGCCCCAAGTCCTTTCTCACGTATGATGGAAAGCACTTTATGATTGGCATTCGCCTTGACAGCATAATGAACCTCGTAATTATCATAATTACCGGCTAAAGCACAAACATCATCCAATGTCTTTTGCAACACATCCGTATCATAATAATAAAAAGGAGTACGTAACTCACGGAATTTATCTATAGGGAAACTACCTTTCATCATACTATATTTTAAATTAGGAAAAAAAAGCGCTTTTGAAATGATACAAAAGCGCCCTATGCATTAAATATTAAAAAGCGAGTCGCTTAAAGCCTGAAGCGCTTTCTTCTTGTCACATTCCCTTATCAGGAACGAAATATTGTAATTACTACCACCGAACGAGATCATTCGCACCGGTATATCGCGCATGGCATCCAATGCCCTTGCTTCAAAACCGACATTCTCCCATTCCAGGTCACCTACCACGCAGATGATACACATATCTTTGTCGACGGTCACCGTACCATACTTTTTCAGATCGTCCACAATCTCGTTGAGATGCTTCACGTTGTCGATAGAGACCGAAACGCCCACCTCGGAAGTACAGATCATGTCAATTGAAGTCTGGTAACTTTCAAAGATTTCAAACACCTTACGCAAGAAGCCATAAGCCAGCAACATACGTCCCGACTTAATCTTGATAGCGGTGATATTATCTTTTGCAGCAACAGCCTTGATGCGTCCTTTCTCCGTATCATTGGAGATCATTGTGCCCGGAGCGGTAGGATCCATCGTATTCAATAAACGTACCGGAATATTAGCATATTTGGCAGGCTGAATACAAGTAGGATGCAGAATCTTCGCACCGAAATAAGCCAACTCCGCAGCCTCTTCAAAATGAAGATGACGTACAGGCTCGGTCTTATCCACCACACGCGGATCGTTGTTGTGCATACCGTCAATATCGGTCCAGATCTGGATTTCGGAAGCCTTAACGGCAGCTCCGATTAAAGAAGCGGTATAATCGCTACCACCACGTTGCAAGTTGTCAATCTCACCGTAAGCATTACGGCAGATGAAACCCTGAGTGATATAGATTTCAGCATCCGGATGCAGATCAAGCTGATTCTTAAGTTTATCTTTGATATATACAGGATCAGGTTCAGCATTTTTGTCTGTACGCATGAATTCCAAAGCAGGAAGTAAAACGGATTTCACACCACATTCTTGCAAATAATAATTCACCAGATTGGTAGAGATAAGCTCTCCCTGAGCCAAAACCACCTTTTCTTCAAACAAAGTGAAAAGATCTTTAGTAAAAGAACGCAAATAATCAAAATGGGACTTAATCACATCAAGTCCTTTCTGTTTATATTCTGCCGTGGTGAAGAGTTCATTCACATGCTGTTTATACTTCACTTCAAGCTTGTTGATTATTTCATTGGCACCTTCGGGGTTCTTCTTGTACAGATAATCCGAAATCTCTACCAACGTATTGGTAGTTCCTGACATTGCCGAAAGAACAACAATCTTACGTTCACCATCGGTAATCAATTTGGCTACTTCCTGCATACGCTGCGCCGAACCGACGGAAGTTCCTCCAAACTTTAAAACTTTCATTTTCGTTCCTGTATTAAATGATTATATATTATTTATTTTTTCTTTCACCTCTCCCGCTTCGACGTAATCTTCCGTGATATCGGTCAATACATGATTAGCGCAGCGGAACACCTTACCCGGATATTCCTTGAGCAATTGCAAATTATGGGTTGTCATGACCACCAGCGTACCCGAGTCGCTAATATCGTGCAACAGTTGCGTGATGGCACGTCCCGTCTCGGCATCCAGATTGCCCGTAGGTTCATCAGCAAGTATGATTTCAGGTGAATTCAGCACAGCACGTGCAATAACGACACGCTGTTGTTCTCCGCCGGAAAGCTCACTGGGCAACTTATTACCCTTACTGGACATTCCCACCTGTTTCAACACCTCTTCAATCCTGGTCTTTACTTCAGCCTTATCTTTCCAGCCCGTAGCATGTAGCACGAAAGCCAGATTATCGTAAACCGTGCGGTCTATCAACAGTTGGAAATCCTGAAACACAATACCCAGTTTACGTCTCAGTTGCGGCACATGCTTGCGTTTGATATGCTTCATATCACATCCCAACACTTCCGCCTCTCCCGAAGCGATATCCAGCTCCGCATAGAAAGTCTTCAACAGACTGGTCTTGCCCGAGCCAACCTTTCCGATAAGATATGCAAACTCTCCCTTGTTCAATTCCAAATTGACCTCTTTGAGTACACAGACCTCCTGTTGATGTATCTCTACATCCTTATATCGTATCAGCGGTTCATTCATTCCCAACTTCTATTTAATGCCTCTTCCAAGTTGCGCTATGACGCTCCTGCAACTCACGTGCAAGATCTTCAATACGATAACCCTTCGAAGTCAATAACACAATCAAATGATAAAGCAGATCGGCGCCTTCGTAAATCAAGCGGTCATCCGTACCGTTGGTTGCTTCAATAACCGTTTCAACAGCTTCCTCACCTACTTTTTGCGCCATTTTGTTCACACCTGATTCAAACAAGCTTGTTGTGTATGAACCTTCCGGCATTTTACGGTGACGCTCGTCTATAAAGTCCTGCAGCTCCTTTAGGAACATCACAGGCTGTTCATTCTTCTCTCCCCAGCAAGTATCGGCACCCGTATGACATACAGGGCCCACGGGATGGACTTGTATCAGTAACGTATCGCTGTCGCAATCTTCTTTCAAAGAAACAACATTCAAAAAATTACCGCTTTCCTCACCTTTTGTCCACAATCTGTTCTTTGTGCGACTGAAGAAAGTAACTTTGCCGGTTTCAACGGTCTTCTCATAGGCCTCCTTATTCATAAAGCCAAGCATCAATACCTTAGCGGTATCTGCATCCTGTATGATAGCCGGAACCAATCCGTCCATTTTATCAAAGTCCAAGTCCATTTATCTATTTTGTATAATAGTGAATGATCTAAAAAAATATCTTCCGCTAACGTTCAACTTTCCTAACGGAAATACCTTGGGCGCAAAGATACGATTTTAAATCGGGAATTTTAATTTCTCCGAAATGAAAAACACTGGCAGCCAAGGCTGCATCTGATTTTCCCTGTATAAAAACATCACGGAAATGCTCTTTTGTTCCGGCTCCTCCTGATGCGATGACAGGAATAGAAAGATTATCAGCCAATTGAGCAAGCGCCTCGTTGGCATAACCCGTCTTCACCCCATCATGATTCATGCTGGTGAAAAGAATCTCACCCGCACCTCTTTCCTGAGCTTCTTTAGTCCATGCAAACAGCTCCTTATCGGTCTCTATGCGACCTCCATTCAGGTAGCACCACCAGCCTTTTTCCGTACATTTGGCATCAACCGCCAGCACGCATACCTGTGAACCGTAGTTACGGGCAATCTCATCAATCAACTGCGGATTGCGAATAGCCGAAGAATTAATGGAAATCTTATCTGCTCCGGCACTCAACAAACGATCCACATCACTCAACTCATTAATTCCGCCACCCACGGTAAACGGAATACTTATGTTAGCCGCAATACGCTTCACCAGCTCAGTAAACGTCTTGCGCTCCTCAAAGCTGGCGGTAATATCGAGGAACACCAGTTCGTCGGCACCTTGTTCGCTATAAGCGCGAGCCAGCTCCACCGGATCACCTGCCTGACGCAGATTCACAAAGTTCGTCCCTTTTACGGTCTGTCCATCCTTGATATCCAGACAGGGAATTATTCTTTTAGCTAACACAATAATATATCTTAATAATGAAAATCAATCTCTTACATATCACTTGTTATAAACCGAGCCTTATAGCAATTGAGCGAACGTTAATCCGCAGCTTTACAAAAGCAAGCATAAAAGCAAATATTAAAACAAGTATTAAAGGAACGCTTCCAACTCTTTAAAAGAGATCCGTCCCTCATACAAAACCTTTCCAAAGATAACTCCCGGCACCCCTGCGGCTTCCAGCACACGAATATCTTCGGCACAACTCACTCCGCCACTGGCAATAAGATACAAGTCGGGGAACTGAGCCAGAATATCCTTATATAAATCAATCGACGGGCCTTGCAGCATGCCGTCGCAACTAATGTCGGTACAAATCACCTTAGTGATGCCCTTCTTGACATAGTCCTCCAAAAACGGAAACAACTCACAAGCACTCTCGTCCTTCCAGCCATTCACCGCAATGGTTCTATCCTTTACATCCGCACCGAGAATAATCTTCCCGCTGCCGTATTTATCCAGCCAACGACCAAATATCTCCGGATTCTTCACCGCTATACTGCCACCGGTCACCATCTGTGCACCATTTTCAAAAGCAATCACCAAATCCTCATCACTCTTCACCCCGCCACCAAAATCAATGATCAGCGAAGTGCGCGAAGCAATCTGCTCCAACGTGCGGTAATTCACCACATGATTCGAAGCCGCTCCATCCAGATCCACCACATGCAAGCGTCTGATGCCATGCTCTTCCAACTCTTTGGCTACTTCAACAGGATTCTCATTATACACCTTTTTGCTGGCATAATCTCCTTGCGAGAGCCTCACACATTTTCCATCAATAATATCAATAGCAGGAATCAGTTCTATCATCTTCTCCTTATTAAAGTTCCAGGAAGTTACGTAAAATGCGCTCACCCACTGTTCCGCTCTTCTCGGGATGGAACTGAGTGGCGTAGAAATTATCCTTATGCAATGCTGCACTAAAAGGATGAATATAATCCGTAACCGCGGCAGTATCATTACTTAGAGGCACATAAAAGCTGTGCACAAAGTAGACAAACTCCTCTTTGTCGAACCCCTTGAACAACCCACTGTTGGTCTGCCCTATAGTGTTCCACCCCATGTGCGGCACCTTGTCCTCATGCTTCAAAGAGACAAAACGCTTCACGTCCGCATCAAATATGCCCAGAGAATCCACATCCCCTTCTTCAGAATGACTACACATCAACTGCATACCCAGACAAATGCCCAACACCGGCTGGCGCAGGTCCTTAATCAACCTGTCCATACCATGGGAGCGCAAGAAATCCATTGTAGTCGCCGCCTCTCCCACACCGGGGAAAATCACCTTGTCGGCAGAGCGCAACACCTCTTCATCCCCGGTGATCACCGCTTCAACGCCCAAGCGTTTCAACGCATAATCCACCGAGCGGATATTCCCTGCATTATATTTTACTACCGCAACCTTCATTCTATTCTAATTGAAAATCACTGTTTTATTCTTATAGACCAATACCTTGCGTTCGATATGCTTGCGCACGGCACGCGAGAGTACAATCTTCTCCAAATCCTTACCTTTCGTCACCAAATCCTCCACGGCATCCTTATGCGTAATGCGCACCACATCCTGTTCGATGATAGGGCCGGCATCCAGTTCCGAAGTGACATAATGACTCGTAGCCCCGATAATCTTCACCCCACGTTCAAAAGCCGCATGATAAGGCTTAGCACCCATAAATGCCGGCAAGAAAGAGTGATGAATATTGATGATCCTGTTAGGATACGTCTCAATCATTTGCTTCGAGATCACCTGCATATAGCGAGCCAGCACAATAAAATTCACGTTATGCTTTTCGAGCAGCTCCATCTCCTTCTTTTCCTGTTCCTCTTTAGTCTCCTTCGTAATAGGGAACAAATAGAAAGGAATGCCAAAACGTTCCGCCACATGCTGCAAATCGGGATGATTACTGATAATCAACGGGATTTCCACATTCCATTCACCCGCCGTATAACGAGCCAGCAAGTCGAACAAGCAATGAGACATCTTAGATACGAAGATCGCCATTTTAGGTTTCACGTCAGAGAAATACAGACGGAAACTCATGCTATACTTTTGAGCATATAAAGTTGCGAAATAATCTTCAATCTTCTCTTGAGGAACCAGAAAATCCTTCAACTCCCACTCTATTCTCATAAAGAATATATTTTCCACATGATCTACATACTGATCCAAATAGATAATATTTCCCTTGTTCACCGTAATAAAGTCCGTCACCTCAGCCAGAATCCCCGGTCTGTCGGGGCAGTGAAGCAACAGTTTTGCCGTTTCCATCATCCTAAATTATCGTTTTTTATCGGTTATCAATTACAAGATTCACTATTTAAGTCCGCAAAAATAACGATTTACTGCCAAACAATGAAGTTTTCTTGCAAGAAGTTTAAAGCGTGTTTTCAATACCGTTTCTAAACAGATAAAAAAAAGCCGCGCAGGTATTGCAGATTTAAAACTTTTATCTACCTTTGCATCCGCAATCGAGGAGCGGTTGACACGAAAAAGAAAATAATGGTGCGTTAGTTCAGTTGGTTAGAATACATGCCTGTCACGCATGGGGTCACGGGTTCGAGTCCCGTACGCACCGCACCAAATATAATCCCCGGAGTATTACTACTTCGGGGATTTTTTTTATACCTGTTCGTAACAAGGATCATACTGAAATTCTGAGGGATTACGATTTTAAGCATAAATTTTCGATAATCTGAATAAGAAGAAGGACACATCCCTGACTCCTCTGAGTAGTGCTCTGAACTGCTTAATTTTTGCATTAAAAGACTCGCTAGC
>JAYRGX010000005.1:0-196100 GCA_041907545.1 Bacteroides sp. | reverse complement strand
TTCAGGTCAAAGTTCTGAACCATTTTTCGTAATTCTAGCATTGTAATCTTAATGTTTGCCATGGTATCTTTAATCTCTTTTAGGATAAAGATATCATGAATGGTTAATATGATTACAGCGCTGTGTGGTTATTTTTCCGGCACATTTGTGTGTGATACGGGTGGCACATTTAAGAGTGATACACCTGGCACATTTGTGAGTGATATAGGTGGAACATTTGAAGTGATATTATCAGTAAAGAGAAGGCTTTCTTGCATCTCTGCTACATAGTTAACGAGTCCTGTGTCTAGCCATAATAGCTTTGGACTTCTTTTCAGATCGGGGAGAATGGGGAACGAAGTTGAGGTCAACGGGTAAACCAATTCCAGCAGAAGCGCTTTCTCTAAAGTCCGGAATGCATTGCCCATATCTGCCGATTGGTAAGAGGAACCACTGAATTTAGAGAATTGGAAACGCTGCCCAGCTAGCCCCCAACCATAGTTTAATATATAACGCAGAATATTCTGCTCTTTGGTTTTCTGCGCATATTTCTCAATATCATCTTTGTATCCAGAAAGCAGAGAATTGAAAATTTCATTCAGGCTTACCCAGTCTTTTCTTTTAGCATAGTCTCTTACGGCTTCGGGCAGTCCGCCGACGATCATGTATTTCTTAAATAAATCCATAACATAACTGTGTATGGATTGCGGAACCTGCAATTGCTCTACCTGTTCTGCCAGAGTGTTTTCTCCCAATGCACCGAGAAATTCAGTGAATGTACAAGGGTGTAGAGCCATGTATTCTACGCGCCCCACAGGAAAGGAGATGTGATTCCCCACAAGACTTTCCAAGAGTGAACCGGCGGCTATTACGTATAGGTCGGGGCGTTTTTCGTAGAAGTAGCGCAAGGATTGGACAGCACCCGGTACATTCTGTATTTCGTCAATGAAAATCAGCGTGCGTTTATTCTCCATTCTAAAGCCGACTTTGGCATAAATACCTGCCAACATATCCTCAAAAGAGTTATTCATGGAAAATAAGTTGGCATTGTCTTTCTCCTCTAAATTCAGATTGATAAATACATCAAAATTTCGGGAGAAGAGTTCTACCAGTGTCGTTTTCCCCACTTGTCTTGCTCCTCGCAGTACAAGTGGTTTACGTTCTTCTTTATCCGCCCATTGTTGCAGGGCTTTAAGTGCTAATCTTTGAAACATGAGCAATCGGTTAATATTCAGCGTAAAAATAGTAAATATAAACCAAAACCAAATCAAAATATTTATTTATTTGAAGCAAAACCAAAGCAAGATCAGGTAATTATCTAATCAAAGCCAAAGCAAGATGTTCTAAAATTGGCAATTGTAATACCCTTTAATCTGCCCTCCTTAATAAATTGTCATTGCCGCTCCTACTCTTAAATGGGGATTTTATGGTATTGAATGTGTAGCGCAGCAGGAATCTTATGCCACGTGTGTCGTACCTGTTACGTCTCCAATATTCCGTATCATTATAGTTGTTTGTCCGCCAAGGAGTCACACTTTTAGCAAACAAATCCTGTCCATGAATGGAAACATAAAGTTTGCTTTTGAAGAAACGACCGGATATACCTGCATTGGTATTGAGTGTATAACCCATTTTCTTAGTTCCGTCTCTCCATGGAGACATATAATAGGTATTGGCAAAGAGCTCAAAGTTACGATAGAAATTATAGCTAATATTTCCACCTATATCAGTGTGAAGGGTCTTGTATGAGGTTTCTTTCCCTAAATATGGATATTTGATATAATCATAGGTTAAGTAGCCGTAAGTTGAAAAACTGAATTTGTCCGTTGACAAAGAATAGTTCACCCCGATATCCCAACTCTGCAAATGATTAATATTCTCCGGCTTGCTTACCAGGATATTGGGGTTTGCATCATTGTGTGCATAGGTAGAGACAATCGGATTGGTGATATAATAATATGAGGTACTCAATGTCAAATTGTTGATGTTAGCTGTCAGAGATATGATGTTTGTAAATGAAGGTTTTAGCGATGGGTTCCCTGTCCAATAGTGCAGTGAATCTTCGTAATTGACTATTGGGCTTAACTGACTGAACGAGGGTCTGCCGATACTTTTCCGGTAGCTGATGGAATAAACCTCTCTGTCTTTGTGTTTATAGGAGATTCTTGCATTCGGGAATAAATTGGAATAGGTTTTCTTTAAAGTGGTACCCTCACCGTCCTCTACAGCTTTAGTGTTGGTGTAATCATATTCATAGCGCAATCCCAGTGACAGGTTTATTTTCCCCCATCCACGACGGAATGTTCCATAGACAGCCATCCAGCGATTGGTGCGATCAATATTTTGAGGTGTCTCGCTTATTGTCGAGCCGGAATTGTTACTTGTGTTCCCTGCTTCTATGCCAATTTGTTCGTTGTCTTTCTTACCTGTTTTGAATGAGTAGTCGCCATTGAATGTGTAGATTTTATAGTCTGTGGAATTGGTCGTTGGCGTAAAATATGTTTTATCGGTATTCAGGTTAACTTCCGTCGTTTCACCATTTATTTCATTATTCCGGTAGGCATAGTCCGTGATCAGTGTCAATGTGGAGTGCTCATTCCTGTTCCATATATAACTGGCTGATGCACTATGGTATTTCCGGTTCTCACTTCCTGTGGAACTTATTGTTTTAGCTATAGTATTCCCGTTGTTATCTATATTTGCATGGTGAATAGCATCTCTGTCTACATCAGTAAAAAAACCGGAGTATTGGACTCCGAAGGTGCTTTTGGGTGAGAATGCGAAGTTCAATCCGCCAAACAACATGTATGTATCCATGTCTGTGCCGTATTCTCCTTTCGAACTGTTCTTAAAGATGTTGTCGGCACTGTGTGCAATGGTAGTCATGTATTCATCGTACGAAAGCTGATTTGACTTCCTGTAGGTGAAAGAAGCGTTTCCCGATACAATTCCGCTTTTGCCTGAAAGATTGAGGCTTGGGCTTTCCGTAACTTTCCTCCTGATGTCCAGAGAATTGTTGACTGTGGCACCGAAGAAATCTTTAAGCTGTTTCTTCAAGCAGATCTTCACTACAGCATTTGTGCCATTCTTGTAGCGTGCATCGGGATCTTTGATGATCTCTATTTTGTTGACATCGGCTGATGAAATCATAAGTAGTTCCGACTTATCTTTTATTTTCCGGTCATTGATATAGATGATTGGTTCGCCTGCTCCTATGACAGAAATGTCACTCTCATTCGTAACGATAATGCCCGGTGTCCATTTCAGCATATCCGCCAAATTACCGGCATCCCCTATATGTGTTCCTTGAACATTCCGGATCGTATAGTTCATCCCGTCATATTCTATCTCGCTTTTCTTGGCTTTTACGACTACTTCTCCCAATTGCACGCTCTTTTTAAAGAGTGTGATTTCTCCCATGTCGGTAACAGGATATTGCAGTGTTCTTTGTATTTGATAAGTTTCGTAGCCATCAGAAGAAACAGTTAGCCTCACCTCTTTAATGGAGTCTACTGCTACCTCAAAGTGCGGCTTATAAAAGGAACCCGTCATTACTTTGGTAGAATCGGTTGATTCCACTTTAATTTGATAGATGATGTTCTCTTTGTCTGCCCCCATTACTTTCCCTATGATCTTGTTTTGTGCAAATGAAGGAGAACAGAGCAGAGTTGCAATAAATAACATAAAGAATATTTTTCTCATACTTTCTGTGGTTTGATTATTTACAACGAAAGTAGAGTATGGCTTTGTCTAAACCAAAGTATTGAGTACGAACTGAGTACGATTTTACGAGCTGTGTATTGCGCAGCCCGTCAGAAGTACGGTGATAGTACGATAGAGGTCTAAAACTTCTGAATAAAATTGTCCCATAGATCCGGTGAACCCGGCTGATTATGAGTCTTTTGGTAGAGCTTCTTGCGAGAAGAGGTAATGGCTTGTTTGGAATGTGTCGTTAACTTCGCAATCCCCATTGGCGGAATTGCAATTTTTATCAACATACAGATTCGCAATTCATGTGTGCTAATATCAGGATATAAATTGTGCAAGCGTTCGGTAAAATTGTTATATGTTCGATTGATGGCTGTGGCTAATACTTCCCAGTCTTTTTGTGTTATCTTCTCTTTCCCAGAAATATTTTCTGAGTTGGGCATTTCAGCCACATGGTAGAAGTCCTTGTAGATCTGTGATTCTTTGAATGCAGTTTCTGATAAAGTTTGTAGTTTTTGCCGAACCTTTATTTGTTTGTTTGTCAGTTCAAGGAGTTTCTTTTCTGCTTCTTGCAAGCTCTTCTCTAACTCATCTTTTTGGCTTTCAGTATTTTGCAGCTTCTTCTTGAACGCCTCGATGCGCTCTTCATTTTCTTCTACAAACTTCTGGCTACTACGGTATTGCTCATCAGCTATTTCTTTCAATTTTTCCTGTTGCCGTTTAGCTTGTGTTCTTCTCTGCCTTTTACGCAGATTGTAGATGATACCTCCAAAAATAGCAATAATCAGAGTAATAATAATACCCGCTAAAAGGCTCACAATCCAAACCTTTTGCTTTTGAGCTATAGTCTCAAGGTGAATGTTCTCTTTTTCCCGAAGTTGGTAGTTATATAAAGCATTTGTCTTCCTTATACTTTCGGTGTCAAGTGCATGCTGTACACTATCAGTATAAATAAAATACTTATCCATATATGCCAACGCTTCTGCTAATTTTCCATGTTGCCGTGCTATGTCACTTAATCCCTTGTAACAGTTCCTCCTCTCCTGATAATAACCATCCAGATTGTCATAACGATTTCCTGTAGACAATAGTTTTGTATAATAATAGTAGGCAGAGTCCGATTTGCCAGCTTCGTTATATAAATGGGCTAGAATTGCATATTGTGCCGGATCGTCCGGGGATATGTAAGAGTTTCTTGTTATTGCGAGTGCTTCTTCATACTTTCCCAAATGCTCGTAGACTCCTGCTACTTCCAACCCAATAGAACTAACCAAAGCTCTGTTGCCCATCTTTTGTGCCAAAAATTCAGCCTTTTTATAATAAAAAAAAACGCTATCCATGTTAGTTTGTGCAACAAATGACCGACCAATGCTGCGCATATTATAGAAAGCCTGTGTATTGTCTCCGGATAACTTTGCGTAGTGAAATGCCTCTTTAAAAGTCGCCAGTGCTTTGTCGGGGACGTGTTGATATAAGTAAAGTGTGCCGACCAGTTGGTATGTTTTGCTGATCAGCCGGTAGTTGCTGCTCCCTTTCAAAACCTCTATCGCTTTTTGTAAATACTGCAAGGCTTTTGGAGTGTCACCTAAATCAAGATATATCCGCCCAGCATAGTAGTACACTTCAGGCAGGCGGGTACTATCTTTCTTGTCTTGATAATAACTTAAGATGGCTTTGATGAGACTGTCCGATGAATAAGGGATATAGGCATTATCGTTTGCTCTTATTTGTAAAAGCCGGTAATACATCTGTGTGGCTTCGGGTTCTGTGCTTATCTGTGCTTTCAGTCTTTTGAGTAAGGTGATGGCGCTGTCCGGATTGGAATAGGTGAGGCTATCTGCCATGATAAGGGCCCGTGGATAAGGTCGGTCTTTGCAGGCAAAAAGACTAAGTAAGAATAACAACAATACAACTCGTATAATCTGTTTCATGTTTCTCCTAAATACTGCAACAAATATAAGAACTATTTCAACTCGGCATTTTACAACTAGTTGACATTTTCTTTTTACTTTTTCATCAAAAGCAAGCAAGAGAAGAAATCTGTCGCAATTAAAAAGAGCAAACACTGTACAGAAAAAGTATTTATAGATTGCACCGTTCATAGAATGGTATAGTATGATTCCCTTTTAAAGCCCGACCTTTTTATGGAAACAGAGGCTTTGAAAGGCAACCCGTAAGCGAGCCTTAGCGATTAAGCCAAGGCTCCGGATTAAGTTTATCTTTCTCGTGACGTAATTGGAAGTGAAGTACGGTGCGACCACCATCGGAACCGTCGGAAAAGACATGTCCGATAGTTTGTTTTGTTACTACATTCTCCCCTGTCTTGACGGAGGCAGACGAGAGATTACAATAGACAGAGATATAGCTACCGTGACGGATTAGCACGTTAAACAGCCCGTTTAACTGGAATACTGCGGCAACTTTTCCATTGAATATGGCACGCGCTTGCGCTCCCGGTCTTCCTTGTATGTCAATTCCTTTATTATCGAGTTTAACATTCCGAAGACCTTCCACCGCATATTCTCCATAATGGCTGACTATGATATATGATCCGCTTATAGGCACCGGCAAGCGACCGCGGTTGCTGGCAAAATTCCCGGAAAGCTCCCTGTCTTCTTTACTCATGGAGTAAGTCTCCAAAGGTTTGGCTGTAACTTTCTTTTTAGCCGGTGAACTGGACTTTCCTGACGATGCCCTTTCCGCCCTCTCAGC
Organism: Bacteroides sp.; assembly: GCA_041907545.1. Taxonomy (GTDB): domain Bacteria; phylum Bacteroidota; class Bacteroidia; order Bacteroidales; family Bacteroidaceae; genus Bacteroides. The sequence continues at coordinate 189,701 of JAYRGX010000005.1, read as the reverse complement.
CTTCTCGGCTTGCTCCGCTTCAGCTTTTCTTCGAGCCTCAGCTTCACGACGGGCTTCTTCTTCGGCACGCTTACGTGCTTTCTCTATCTCAACAGCAATTAAATGATCAATACGGGCATTCAACTGATTGGCTTCACGTCTTTTCTTAGATATTTCACCTTGCAGACCACGCTGTTTTTTTTGCAAGCCGGATACAATAGTACGCTTCTCCTTTTCTTGGGATTCAAGTTTTACTTTCTCTGCTTCACGTTCTTCCAACAGGTTCTCCTTCTCAGTCTTCACATGTAGCAATTCGTTTTTCTTCTGCGTAACTTGCTTTTGCTTTTTGATTATATCTTCTCCTTGCAAACGTTGATAGGTAGCATATTCACGCACGTAGCGCAAGCGCCGGTAAGTTTGTTCCAAACTCTTGGCTGACAATATAAACATGAGCTTTTCTTGAATTGAACGATTTTTATAGAGGTACTGAACAGACGAATCGTACTTTTTCTTCTTGTCTCTAAGATCGCTCTCCAAGACGAAAAGCTGTATTTCCAAGACTCTTAACTGCCCTCCAAGAGCATCCACATCACCATTGATCGTTGTAATATAACGTTTCCGCTCTTCAATCTGACCGGTAAGTGCAGCAAGACCCGCCAACTGACTGCCTACATCTTTTTTGGTTGTTTTCAGCAACATCTCAGTCTCCCTAATCTGCTTTTGCAGAAGTCCCCGCTTATTTTTAAGTTCCTCAATCATCTTTGTCGATTGAGCACACAACGGCATTAAAAGACAAGAACAAGCTAATATAACAACACAAAAACGTTTCATAATTTCATCAACATTTCAATCAATTCAGTCCATTCAACTTTGGTATATTTTGTAGATACCTGGGTAGGAAGTAATGTAAATTCTCCGGTAGAGAAATCAGAAAAAGTAACTTTAGCTTTTGCGAAAGCTGTAAGCCCCAACTCCTCTGCAGTAAGTGTGTTTTTACCACCCGGCTTGGATGCATCGAAAAGCGTCTTCTCGAGGTTGGCAAAATCTGCTTTCTTTGGTAATACCGTTTTCAATTCATCACGTGAAGCCTGAACATACCGTTTACCCATGCGATCTATCAACAACACATCATCAGGAGTCACTTCCAAACGCAGCATCTCAGTGCGCAATAAAGGCATCCAAAATGAAAGCTGCATACGTTCATTCTTGACTAATTTCATTGAGCCACTGACGGTAAGCATATCGCCTTGGTAAGGCAAGGTAAGTTGTACTTTTGAAGAGAGGTAATGATCTTCTTCGGGAAGAGCGGAAACCGCTTTCCGGGTAGTCTTACAGCCGGAAAGCCCCATCAGCAGACCGAGAAGAAAAATAATGGAAAAAGCACGGATATTAATCCGTACTCCATCGTATTTGCTAACTAAATTATTCATTATTCTAAAGATTCTAAATCACTTATTCCGCAATATATTTCTTTTTGTCGATCTTCTTTTGAAGAGATTTCGACTTACTTCCCATTTTTAAAGCTTGCTTCCAAAACTTAACAGCTCCATCTACATCACCCGTCATGTAATAGATATCACCGGAATGTTCTATAATGACGTCACTTTTCTCTCCATCACTTTTAATGGCATTGTCAATATACAAACGCGCCTCGGCATAATTTCCTTTTTCAAATAAGATCCAAGCGTAAGTATCGAGATATGTCGCATTGTTGGGCTCGGCTTTGACGGTTTTATAACTCATTTCCTCGGCTTTATCCAAATCACGGCGTTCCACCGAAAGATAATATGCATAGTTGTTTAAAGCTCCGATATTGGATGGGTTATAAACCAAGGCTGAATCATAAGCAGCATAAGCCTGAACGTTTTGGTCTTTCGAATGATATATATCTCCCATCACTGCATAGAAATCAGAAACCATCTCTTTCTTGCTCTTATCAGTCACACGTTCCAAAGCTTTCTTACAAGTCGCTAAAGCATCATCTTGTCTTTCCGCCTGATTATAAGCTATGGCAAGATAGAAATAGAATTCCAGCATATCGGGATTAGATTCCGTACCCGGGATGCAAAGATCAATAACTTGCTTGTAGTCCTCTCTTCGTACGGCATCGCCAAGAAGAGTCATACGTGCAGCCGTATTGGTAGGGTCAATATCCAGTACTTTTTTCAATACGGGCAATGACTCCTTATTCATGTTCTTTGAAATAAGATATTGGGCATACAACATCGGCATTTGTGAATCATCAGGATCTTGACGGTCAAGAATGCGATTAAAAAGAGATATAATGAGTGTACTGTCTTTCCCATCTTGATTATTCTCAACTATAAACTGCCGCATCACATTTACTTTAGTATCAGCTGGGACTTTTTCGTTGAGCAGTAGAGTATCCAATTGCTGCTTATAGAGATCGTTTTGCCCGGTCTGCTCGTAGTAAGAGGCTAATGAGTACATTGCCATGGCGTTATCCGGTTCAGCTTCAAGTACCTTTTTATAAAGTTTATAAGCCTCATCTTTCTTCCCGTTCTGCATATAGACATCACCGAGAACAACTTGATAGCGCAGATCCATTGGGTATTCCGCCACCAAGCTTTCTATCTCATGAAAAGCTTTCTTATTATCTTTCTTTTGTAGATAGATACGGAATTTCTCCATACTGAGTTGTTCATTCTTACCGGTCTTCGCCTCTATCCTATTCAATGTATCAATCACTTTATCATACTTTTCCTGTCGATTGTAAAGGTCGAGCAAAGAATACAGCGTCTCTATTTTATTAGGAAAACGATTAGACATACTCTCCATCACAGCAATAGCCTTATCTATCTGATCTTGTTGCTGATAAAGGGTCGCTAACCCCTGACTGTACCAATAATTATCGGGATCGTTTTCGACAGCTTTCTCAAGTGCAGCCTGTCCTTGAGGCACTTGCTTGAGGTACATGTAATATTGAGAAATCTCATATAAAGCAGACGAGGCATGCGGATTGATAGCAAGACAATGCTGCAATAAATCGAAAGCTCCTGAATAATCGTTCTGCAACTTCAACCGCGAAGCTTCCAGAAAGAAATAGTCATACTTACGTTGTTGGTCGGTACTTAACGTTATAGGTGAAACAGCATCTCGACCAGTTTGCATTTCCATCTGCGGCTCAACCGAGCGGCGGGGAGCGCTACACGAAGCGCAACCGGCACAAAGTAGTAAAAGAGCAGCTATCTTTATTTGAAATTTACTTTTTCTCATTCTATCTATTTTCTAGAAGGTTTATCGAAAGTCCTTTAGAATAGTTATATGGTGGTTATTAACGAAACCCTTCATATACTTTTTGAGATTATACCCCTGTATGTCCAAAACCTCCCGCACCACGTTCGGTCTCGTCCAGCACTTCCACCTCCTGCCAAGCAGCTTGTTCATGGCGGGCTATTACCATCTGGGCAATACGCTCACCATCTTCAATAATAAAGGTCTCAGAAGAAAGATTGATAAGTATAATGCAAATTTCACCACGGTAATCGGCATCAATTGTCCCCGGGGAATTCAAAACGGTTATACCTTTCTTCAATGCAAGTCCGCTACGTGGACGCACCTGAGCTTCAAATCCAACAGGAAGTGCAATGAACAATCCGGTTGGAATGAGACAACGCTGCATAGGAGCAAGTGAAACCGATTCGGTAAGATTAGCACGCAAATCCATACCTGCGGATGCTTCAGTAGCATAAGACGGTAAAGCGTGCTTGGATTTATTGATGATTTGTACCTTCATATCTTGAGTATGTTTACTAATTAACGGGCGAAAATACGGATTTTGAGTCAAAATGTAATACTTTTGCAGTTAAATAATGTGCAATCAGAAGACTTCACACCCGATTGCAAGAGTCGTAAACATCAAATTATCAGCAGCTATGATGGATTGGAATACACTTATATCAGCCAAACGATTTGGTTTGGAGGAATTTCATGAGAAGCGCCAGGAAAATCGTTCCGAATTCCAACGCGATTATGATCGTCTAATCTTTTCTACGCCCTTTCGCCGCCTACAGAATAAGACGCAGGTCTTCCCACTTCCGGGAAGTATCTTCGTACACAACCGGCTTACACATAGCTTGGAAGTATCATGCGTAGGGCGATCGTTGGGGAATGATGTCGCAAAAGTGCTGCTTGAACGACACCCTCACTTACATAACTCATTTATTGGTGAAATAGGTTCTATCGTTTCTGCAGCTTGCTTGGCACACGACTTGGGAAATCCGCCTTTCGGGCACTCGGGTGAACGGGCTATTTCCACTTTCTTTTCAGAAGGAAAGGGACTGACTCTTAAAGAAAAGCAACCGAATGGAGAGCAGTTAAGCCCAACGCAATGGGATGACCTCACTCATTTCGAAGGAAATGCAAATGCATTCCGTCTGCTCACCCATCAATTTGAAGGTCGCCGTAAAGGAGGATTCGTTCTAACTTACTCCACCCTTGCAAGTATCGTAAAATATCCCTTTTCATCGAGCCTTGCCGGTAATAAATCGAAGTTTGGATTCTTCACTTCTGAAGAAGATAGCTTTCGGAAGATTGCAGAAGAACTGGGGATGACTCAATTAAATGAAGATCCATTGAAATACGCCCGTCACCCTTTGGTTTATCTAGTTGAAGCGGCAGATGATATCTGTTATCAAATGATGGATATAGAAGATGCCCATAAATTGAAGATACTTACAACAGAAGAGACAAAGGAATTACTATTAAACTATTTCGACGAGTCGCACAAAGAGCATATCCAACGAACATTCGGTATTGTAAGCGACACCAACGAGCAAATAGCCTATCTCCGCTCATCTGTAATCGGGCTATTGATTAAAGAATGCGCAGCATCTTTTCTCGAGAACGAAACTACTATTTTAGAAGGGAATTATAAAGGTAGTTTAATCGAAAATATATCTGATAATCCTGCAAAAGCGTACAGGACATGCGCTGCGGTATCAATTGATAAGATTTATCGTTCACGTGATGTATTGGATATTGAGTTGGCCGGCTTTCGCATTATCAGCACCTTATTAGAACTGATGATTAATGCAGTCAGTTCACCCGAAAAAGCATATTCACGCCTACTCATCAACCGGGTATCAGGTCAATATAATATAAAAGCGCCTGTACTCTACGAACGAATACAGGCGGTATTGGATTATGTCTCCGGAATGACAGATGTTTTTGCACTAGATTTATATCGCAAGATTAACGGCAACAGCCTGCCGGAAATCAGCTAGTCATAAGTATATTAAACTTAGGAGCTAGCGATATTTTTTAATCTAATCAATTCTTTCTAGTAGTATAGAAGACTTTGTTAGCTCCTGAAGTCAACTTACAAGCATCAGGCTCGCTTTCAATAAAAGATTCAATATGACGAACCCGCTTCTCTGCAAGGATCTCGTCAACAGCAATTAGAATTCCTGTCTCTTCCACATCGCCAAAGCCATAGTTTATGGCAGTGCCAAACATACGCATTGTGGGGCTTAATCCCATATACGCATTTACTAAAGGAGGGATGTTATAACCTAATTTACGCACTTCTGTATTCAATATTTTATAATCATCCTTAAAGGTGTCTTTACAGAACAAAGCAGCCAACTCCTTTTCGTCCGATTCAAGAATCAGAGGCTTCATTGGCGTTATCAAATTATCCTTATCACCGAAATGCTTCTTCAAGAAATAAAGAATCATATCTCGCCCTTGACGATGATAAGTGGGATACATCGTAACTTTACCAAAGAAATACTTCACATCAGGCATAATCACTGTTAACGCTCCCAAACCATCCCATAAATTATCCAATGCAAACAATCCCTTACTCCCGGCACGAGTCGACTGATATTCCAAAGTAACGAAAGACCGTCCGAGTTCTATTGTCTTGGGGAGATACTCCTTTATAAACTTTTCCGAAAAGTTAAACATGTGAGAGGTGGCAAGAACCGGTGCTCCGTGTCCATCTATTTCGACGTCCGTACCCAATATATAACGATAACCACCAAGTATTTCTTCTGCTTCAGGGTTCCATACAATGAGTTGTTTGTAAGGATGTGCCATCGTATCATACTCATCAAGATCCATTGATTTGCCGGTACCTCCGCCTGCAGCTCTAAATGCTATTTCACGTAGGCGTCCTATCTCTCTCATTATATTGGGCGAGTCCTGTGCGGTAATAATATAGATTTTATTATGGCTCTTGTTTGTCATTCGTAAGCGCTTGTCCTCCGTAAGTTCCGCCTTCAACAATTCTTTGCTTACCGCTTCAATAATCTCTTCCATATTTCTCAGTTAGTAATTATCTTCGTTCCTAATTTATATACAATCTCCTTCACATAAGCTGCCCATTGCGCAGGCGTTTTCGACTGATCAAAGGTCTCCCAAGGTATGGGCTTACCAATAGTTACAGTAAACGTCTTATGTTGATTCTTAAACATTTCATCGGCAAGATAAAGCATAGCAATATTGAATTTAATACCCAATGCTTTAGAAATATTTGCAAGGTTATAAAAGAAGTTAGAGTTTTTCCCCTCAAAATAAATAGGGACAACATCACGATGTGACTGCACACTCTTTACAATAAATGTTTTCTTCCAGTCCAAATCGCGAATAACCCCGTTTTGTCTACGAGAACACAATCCTGCCGGGAACATAATCAGCTGATCATCCGAAGCAAAACCGGCCTCAACCATCCTTGGAAAATCTTTTGCTTGCTTTCCGGTCTTATTTATAGGGATGCAAAGCGGAGCCAAACCAGACAAACTCATCAGTAAATCATTGACCATATATTTAACTTTTCCGTCATAGAAGGTACCTAATACATATCCCAAAGCTAAGCCGTCTTGACCGCCTAAGGGATGGTTTGATACGAAAGTATACAGTCCTTCACGAGGCAAGTTCTCCTCACCCCTTACTTCTATTTTAGCATCTAAGAATTCTAAGGCTGCTTTTAAGAAATCGACTCCGATCCGACCTTCCGACTGGTCAAGAAAAGTATTTAACTGGTCTTGATGAACTATCTTCTTTAAATAAGACACGACAAACTTAGGGATATATTTATAATGCCTCGGGGCTTTCTCCCGAAGGACTTTATCGATATCAATCTGCTTAAATAAATCGTCGCCCATTCTTTTTTTTAAAGAAAATGTTTGCGCAAATTTAACGCATCTTTTTAATTATGCGCAATAAAAAGATTAAAAACTACGCCTAAAAACCATCAAAAAACACCTGTATTCTGTTATTTGGCAGTTTGTACCCTAAAGAATGACAAAATCCCCCCCATTCCATTTGCAAGCATTGCCTAACATTGCAACAAGAAAAACAGAACAAAACGAATAACTTAAAGAAAGGGAGATAAAATTATGAACAGCATTACTTTTCAAAAAGACCTGCTTAAAGTACAAGATGATTTATTACGTTTTGCATATAAGCTGACCTCCAACCGTGAAGAAGCGAACGATTTGCTTCAAGAGACCTCTTTAAAAGCATTGGATAACGAAGATAAATATGCCCCTGATACCAACTTTAAAGGATGGATGTATACCATCATGCGTAATATTTTCATCAACAATTATAGAAAAATAGTTCGAGACCAAACTTTCGTAGACCAAACCGAGAATCTTTATCATCTGAATTTACCTCAAGATTCAGGATTCGAGAGTACTGAAAGCGCTTACGACTTAAAAGAGATGCATCGAATAGTAAACAGACTACCAAAAGAGTATAAAGTACCTTTTTCAATGCATGTTTCCGGTTTTAAGTACCGTGAGATTGCCGAGAAACTGGGCCTTCCATTGGGAACTGTAAAGAGTCGCATTTTCTTTACCCGCCAAAAACTACAACAAGAATTGAAAGATTTTGTTTGATTCCCGCATTATATAAAAAACCACATCGGATTTAACGGTAGGGAGAAGTAGAGAATATTATCTATTTCTCCCTTTTTTTGTTTTCAGACGAAATTACAAGAATAGGGTAATCCCATATTCAAGTATATATCAGGCTCCTATTTCAGAGCAAAACTCCCATTTCTTAAGAGATTTAAAAGCTCATTCATTATCAGCATAATAACATATCAACAGGGTGTTGAAAACTTATAAAAAATATTTTCGATTATTATTGTGGGGAATTGTGGGGAAATATGTATTTTTACCGTCGCTTAATACATTAAGGTGAAATGTTACGTTTTCTAGGCAATATTGAAGCTAAAACAGACTCAAAGGGTCGTGTTTTTATTCCGGCAAACTTCCGGAAACAGCTACAAGCTGCTTCTGAGGAAAAGCTCGTTTTGCGCAAAGATGTATTTCAAAGCTGTCTAATCCTTTACCCGGAAAGCATCTGGTTTAAAACTCAAGACCAGCTCCGCCGTACACTAAACCAATGGAATCCTAAGCACCAGGCTATTTTCAGGCAATTCGTTAGTGATGCCGAAATAATGATACCTGACGGAAACGGTAGAATATTAATACCTAAGCGCTATTTGCAAATGGCAGGTATTCAGAATGATGTACGGTTTATTGGGATGGATAGCACCATCGAAATTTGGGCTAAAGAAAAAACAGAAGTCCCCTTTATGGATTCGCAGGAGTTCAGTGAAGCGCTTCAAGAAACCTTAAATAGTATTCCTAAAGAGGAGGAAAAAGCGAGTAACCAAAAAAGTATTGATTAAAACCATAAATGAAAGTGACTGAAAATAATGAGCCTATATATCACGTTCCGGTACTACTGAAACCCAGTGTAGATGGAATGAATATCCATCCGGATGGAACTTATGTGGATGTTACTTTTGGAGGCGGTGGTCATTCTCGTGAGATTCTCTCTCGCCTAGGTAAGAAAGGTACTCTACTTGGGTTTGACCAAGACGAGGATGCAGAACGAAATATTGTGAATAATCCGCAATTCATATTTGTACGAAGCAACTTCCGCTATTTACATAATTTCCTTCGATATCACAACATTGAACAGATTGATGCGATACTCGCCGACCTCGGTGTCTCTTCCCATCATTTCGATGATAGCGAAAGAGGTTTTTCATTCCGCTTCGAGGGAAATCTGGACATGCGCATGAATAAGCGTGCCGGAATGACAGCAGCAGATGTGATCAATAACTATGACGAAGAACGATTAGCTAATCTTTTTTATCTGTACGGCGAGTTGAAAAACAGTCGTAAACTAGCTTCTATAATAGTAAAGGCGCGAAATGAACGCGAAATCACAACAATTAGTGATCTGCTAGATATCATAAAACCCTTATTTGGGCGGGAAAGAGAAAAGAAAGAGCTGGCAAAAGTTTTTCAAGCACTACGTATTGAAGTCAATCAAGAAATGGAAGCTTTAAAAGAGATGTTGTATGCGGCAACCGAAGCTTTAAAGCCAGGAGGCAGACTAGTCGTAATCACCTATCATTCATTGGAAGACAGAATGGTGAAAAATATTATAAAAACAGGGAATGTTGAAGGAAAAGCGGAAAAGGACTTTTTTGGCAATCTACAGACACCGTTCCGACAAGTAAACAACAAAGTCATTGTACCTGATGAAGCAGAGCTTGCTCAAAATCCCCGTTCCAGAAGTGCTAAATTAAGAATAGCTGAAAAAATAATGTAAGTCCAATACAGTAAAAGGATAGAGATTAACATAAAATGATCTATGGCTGAATCGGAGAACTTAAATAATGACAATAAAACAGAGAAAGCTAAAAAGCATACTTCTCTGAAGAATATAATAGGTGGTGATATTCTGGCAACAGACTTTTTCCGACGCCAGACTAAGCTAATAGTACTTATAATGGTGCTTATTCTATTTTATATTCACAATAGATATGCCTGTCAGCAGCAACTCATCGAGCTGGATAAATTAAAAAAAGAGTTGATTGACATAAAGTATGATGCCTTAACTCGTAGCTCTGAATTAATGGAGCGAAGCAGACAATCGCGGATAGAAGATTATATCACTTCGAAAGAGAGTGATTTGCAAACATCAACAAATCCGCCGTATCTTATAAAAAAAGATTTAAAATAGAAATATAAAACCAACAGAAGACTTTGGCTGTAAATAAAAAAAATATAATGACTCGCTATTTCTTCGTAGTCCTCATTATGGGGCTAGCGGGAGTAGCCATCGTTGTAAAAGCTGCGATGACCATGTTTGCCGAAAGAGAATACTGGCAAGATGTAGCTGAACGCTTCGTCAAAGAAAATGTGGTGGTAAGACCCAACCGCGGTAATATCTTATCTGCTGATGGTCGATTAATGGCCAGTTCTTTGCCGGAATACCGGATTTATATGGATTTTAAGGCAGGTGGTGAAGTAAAGGACACTATGCTTGTTCACCACATGAAAGAGATAACTGAAGGATTACATAAAATCTTTCCCGACAAAAGTGCGTATGAATTCAAGACCCACTTGATGAAAGGGAGAAGGAGTGGTAGCCGGAACTACTTAATTTATCCAAAACGTATTTCATATATCCAATATAAAGAAGTCAAAAGATTACCGGTATTCAACCTAAACAAGTATAAAGGAGGTTTTCACGAACAAGTTTACAATCAGCGCAAAAAGCCATTTGGTTCATTAGCTGCACGTACCTTGGGAGATCTATATGCCGATACTGCACAAGGAGCAAAAAATGGTATTGAGTTAGCCTTTGATAGTCTCCTTAAAGGGCAGAATGGCATAACTCACCGCCAAAAAGTAATGAATAAGTATTTAAACATCATAGATATACCTCCTGTAGACGGTTATGATATTGTATCAACACTTGATGTGGGTATGCAGGATATATGTGAAAAAGCATTGGTGGATAAGTTGAAAGAAATTGATGCAAGCGTGGGTGTTGTTGCGTTAATGGAAGTCGCTACAGGCGAGGTGAAAGCCATTGTAAACATGACCAAAGCAAGCGACGGCAACTACTATGAAATGCGGAATAATGCCATCAGCGATATGATGGAGCCAGGTTCTACCTTTAAGACCGCTTCCATTATGGTGGCATTGGAAGATGGGAAAATAACACCAAATACAGAAGTAGATACAGGAAATGGTGTAGTAACGATGCATGGACGTCAGATGAAAGACCATAATTGGCACAGGGGGGGATACGGAAGACTTGACGTGACGCATATTTTGGAATACTCTTCGAATGTGGGAGTTTCAACACTCATTGATAGAAATTATGGAAGCAACCCGCAAAAATTTGTTGACGGATTGAAACGCATGAGCCTTGACAAGCCTCTTCATTTACAAATATCCGGTGAAGGGAAACCTAACATAAAAGGTCCCAAGGAGAGGTATTTTGCAAAAACTACACTCCCATGGATGAGCATTGGTTATGAAACACAAGTACCCCCTCTTAACATCTTGACATTCTATAATGCCATAGCAAACAATGGAACTATGGTCCGACCGAAATTCGTAAGATCGGTCATAAAAGATGGAAAGACAATACAAGAGTATCCGACAGAAGTTATCAACTCTAAAATATGTTCGGACAAAACATTAAAAGAGATACGGGAAATCCTCGGGAAAGTGGTTTCGGAAGGTCTGGCTAAACCTGCAGGAAATAAACAGTTTGCTGTTGCCGGAAAAACAGGTACGGCACAAATCTCCCAAGGCACAGCTGGATACAAAACAGGAAAAGTTAGCTACTTAGTCAGTTTTTGTGGATTCTTTCCCGCAGAAGCCCCTAAGTATAGTTGCATCGTATCTATACAGAAACCGGGACTTCCTGCCTCAGGAGGGCTAATGGCGGGAAGTGTATTTGGTAAAATAGCCGAAAGGGTTTATGCTAAGAACCTTAGATTTGACATTCACAATGCGATTGACAGCGCCACAAATGTTATTCCGGCAGTAAAAGCAGGTGAAGTACATGATGCCCTTCGTGTATTAAATGAATTAAAAGTTCCTACCCAACAACAATCGTTTCCCGGCTACGGAAGAGAATTGTGGGGACATACCCAATCATCACCCAATGCCGTAATATTGCAGAGTCAAACTGTAAACAGAACAACCGTGCCTAGCGTTATAGGTATGGGTGCTAAAGATGCCGTTTATCTACTGGAAAGCAGAGGATTAAGGGTGAGATTAAGCGGAGTTGGAAAAGTTATAAGCCAATCGGTTCCGCAAGGCTATAGGATTGTAAGAGGACAGACAATATCCTTAACTTTAAAACAATAAATATGCACTGTCAGCAGTGCATCAATAATATATTAAATTAATTAAGGCATGAAACTTAATGAACTACTAAAAACTATACAACCGATACAGGTTATCGGAGGTACCGAAACCGAGATAACAGGGGTTAATATTGACTCCAGACTGGTGAAGCCCGGTCATCTGTTCATGGCAATGTGCGGAACACAAGCGGACGGACACTCCTATATTACAGCTGCAATAGAGAAAGGAGCCGTAGCTATATTATGCCAAGAAATGCCTGTTGAATTAAACAAAAATATCACATATATACATGTAAAGGATAGCGAAGATGCTGTAGGTAAAGTTACTACACTATTCTATGGTGATCCAACTTCAAAATTAGAATTAGTGGGAGTAACCGGGACTAACGGAAAAACGACAATTGCAACTCTTCTGTATGACATCTTCCGCCACTTTGGATATAAGGTTGGACTGATATCAACGGTATGCAATTACATTGACGGCGAAGCGTTTCCGACAGAACATACCACTCCGGATCCTATCACACTGAATAGTCTCTTGGGACAAATGGCCGACTCCGGATGTAAATACGCATTCATGGAAGTAAGTTCCCACTCGATTGCACAAAAACGTATTAGTGGTTTACGTTTCGCAGGTGGAATATTCACCAATCTTACACGCGATCATTTAGATTATCATAAAACCGTAGAAAACTATTTAAAGGCTAAAAAGAAGTTTTTTGACGATATGCCAAAGAATGCTTTCAGTCTGACTAATTTGGATGACAAAAACGGTCTGGTAATGACTCAAAACACTAAGTCACATGTGCATACTTATTCTCTAAGAAGCCTCAGCGATTTTAAAGGCAGAATATTGGAATCTCATTTTGAAGGCATGCTGCTCGATTTTAACAACCATGAGTTAGCTGTAAATTTCATTGGACGATTCAATGCATCCAACTTGCTTGCAGTATTTGGAGCTGCAGTGTTACTAGGGAAAAAAGAAGAAGATGTATTAGTTGCCTTAAGTACTTTACATCCGGTAGCGGGACGGTTCGAAGCAATCCGCTCCCCTAAAGGTTTCACTGCAATTGTTGACTATGCCCACACCCCAGACGCTTTAATTAATGTATTAAATGCTATTCACGGAGTACTAGAAGGCAAAGGCAAAGTAATTACAGTTGTTGGTGCCGGCGGTAACAGAGATAAAGGTAAACGCCCCATCATGGCAAAAGAAGCGGCAAAAGGAAGCGATCGTGTGATTATTACATCCGATAACCCTCGCTTTGAAGAACCACAAGATATTATTGACGACATGCTTGCCGGGCTCGAGAAAGACGATATGCAAAAGACAATTAGCATAGTGGATAGACGTGAAGCTATAAAAACTGCGTGCATGCTGGCTGAACCGGGAGATGTTATTCTCGTTGCCGGAAAAGGGCATGAAAACTATCAAGACATAAAAGGTGTGAAACATCATTTTGATGACAAAGAGATTATTAAAGAAGTATTTAACGGTTAGTCGTGGACGAAAAGAGAAGAGATCGGATTATCAATCGACAACCATTATAAAATAATCAATAACAGCATGTTGTACTATTTATTCGAGTGGCTTAATAATCATAGTTTTCCGGGTGCGAGAATGTTTGGATACACCTCATTTCGGGCGTTAATGGCAATCATTCTTGCATTACTCATTTCAAGTATATGGGGAGACCGTTTTATCAACTTACTAAAAAAGAAGCAAATTACAGAAACCCAACGAGATGCAAGTATCGACCCGTTCGGAGTAAACAAGGTAGGCGTACCCAGTATGGGTGGTATTATTATTATTGTAGCTATACTGATACCCTGTTTATTATTGGGTAAGTTACATAATGTATATATGATACTCATGTTAGTGACTACGGTCTGGCTAGGCTCATTGGGATTTGCCGATGATTATATAAAGATATTCAAACGGGATAAGGAAGGGCTACACGGCAAATTTAAAATAATCGGGCAGGTAGGGTTAGGCTTGATTGTAGGGCTAACACTCTATCTTAGTCCTCAGGTAGTTATACGTGAGAATATTGAAATACATAAACCAGGCGAACAGATGACAGTCGTTCATGCAAACGAAGATATCAAATCTACAAAAACGACCATACCATTCTTCAAAAGCAACAATCTTGATTATGCCGGTTTTGTTGAATTCATGGGAGAACATGCACAGACTGCCGGATGGATAGTATTTGTCATCATTACCATTTTTGTAGTGACAGCAGTAAGTAACGGCGCAAATCTGAACGATGGAATGGACGGAATGGCAGCAGGGAACTCTGCAATTATCGGATTAACTTTAGGTATACTAGCCTACGTCTCAGGCCATATAGAATTTGCCCGATACCTTAATATTATGTACATTCCTGGATCAGAAGAACTCGTAATCTTCATTTGTGCCTTCATTGGGGCTCTTATCGGGTTCCTTTGGTATAATGCCTTCCCGGCTCAAGTATTCATGGGAGATACGGGCAGCCTCACCATCGGCGGCATTATTGCGGTGTTTGCTATTATTATCCACAAAGAATTACTGATTCCTATCTTATGCGGAATTTTCCTTGTAGAAAACCTATCGGTTATATTACAAGTAAACTTCTTTAAAATTGGAAAAAGAAAAGGAGTTCGTCAACGTATATTTAAACGAACTCCGATACATGACCACTTCCGGACTACATTATCGCAGTTGGATCCTACATGTAAATATGTATTCACCAAACCGAGTAATGTATTTCATGAAGCAAAAATCACCGTACGATTTTGGATTGTCACTATCGTATTGGCAGCAATTACAATTATTACCTTAAAGATAAGATAACGACAATAGCGATTGGCATTACATCAAGGAAATCCAACCGCGAACCAATTAACCAAAATGATATGAGTAGAATTGTTGTATTAGGAGCTGGAGAAAGCGGTGCAGGGGCCGCAGTACTCGCAAAAGTAAAAGGATTCGACACGTTCGTTTCCGATATGTCCATGATTAAAGACAAATACAAAGAGATGCTCGATAAATACGGCATCGCATGGGAAGAGGGACATCATACAGAAGAGCTAATTCTTAATGCCGATGAAGTCATTAAAAGTCCCGGCATTCCGAATGATGCACCAATGATACAGAA
Organism: Bacteroides sp.; assembly: GCA_041907545.1. Lineage (GTDB taxonomy): Bacteria > Bacteroidota > Bacteroidia > Bacteroidales > Bacteroidaceae > Bacteroides. Next base: position 174,416 of record JAYRGX010000005.1, on the reverse strand, counting down.
GTTGAAAGCTCAGGGAACCCCAATTATCTCGGAAATAGAATTTGCAGGTCGTTATACCGATGCTAAAATGGTCTGTATAACTGGATCAAACGGTAAAACAACCACAACATCACTCATTTATCATATATTTAAAAGTGCAGGTCTTAATGTCGGATTAGCAGGTAATATAGGAAATAGTTTAGCACTACAAGTTGCAACCGAAAAACATGATTACTATATCATTGAGCTTAGCTCATTTCAACTGGACAATATGTACAATTTCCGAGCGAACATAGCTGTCTTAATGAACATTACACCGGATCATCTTGACCGTTATGATCACTCCATGCAGAAGTATGTGGATGCCAAGTTTCGAATAGCACAGAATCAAACACCGGAAGATGCTTTTATCTTTTGGAATGATGATCCGATTATCAAAACCGAATTGAACAAACATGGATTAAAAGCTCATTTATACCCATTCTCCGCTGTAAAAGAGAATAATGCCATTGCTTATGTAGATGATGGAGAGGTAGAGATTGTGGAACCGATCGCATTCAATATGGAGCAAGAGCAATTGGCGTTACAAGGCACTCACAATCTATACAATTCTCTAGCTGCAGGTATTTCCGCTAATCTTGCCGGAATAAAGAAAGAATATATCCGGCAGGCGCTATCGGACTTTAAAGGAGTAGCACACCGTTTAGAAAGGGTAGCTCGCGTAGGAGGTATTGACTTTATAAACGACTCTAAGGCCACCAATGTAAACTCTTGCTGGTATGCTCTTCAAAGCATGAAAACTAAAACTGTTTTAATTCTTGGAGGGAAAGACAAAGGGAATGATTACACCGAAATAGAGGATCTTGTACGTGAAAAGTGCTCAGCTTTGGTTTATTTGGGATTACATAATGAAAAATTGCATGAGTTTTTCGATCGATTCGGATTACCGGTTGTCGATATTCAAACCGGCATGAAAGATGCAGTGGAAGCAGCTTACAGCCTTGCAAAGAAAGGAGAAACGGTATTGCTAAGTCCTTGCTGTGCATCTTTCGACTTATTTAATAGCTATGAAGACAGGGGTGATCAGTTCAAGGCTTGCGTAAGGGCTTTATAATATATTCGAAATCATTAATCAAATAAGAAAAAGTGGATCTATTAAAAAACATATTCAAAGGTGATAAGGTAATCTGGATCATATTCCTATTACTCTGTCTGATTTCAATAGTCGAAGTGTTTAGTGCCGCATCCACATTGACCTACAAAACAGGAGATCATTGGGGACCAATTACTCAACACAGCATCATTTTGATGGTGGGAGCCGTAGTTGTGGTATTCATGCATAATATCCCTTATAAATGGTTTCAAGTTTTTCCGGTTTTCTTGCTTCCCATTTCGGCTGTATTACTCGGTTTGGTAATGTTAATGGAACGAGTAAACGGTGCAGCCCGCTGGATGACTTTTATGGGAATTCAATTTCAACCATCGGAAATAGCAAAGATGGCTGTTATAATTGTTACTGCATTCATTCTTTCTAAAGGTCAAGACGAAGATGGAGCAAGTCCAAAAGCATTCAAACGCATCATGATCATCACTGCTTTAATATGCGTATTGATAGCTCCGGAAAATCTTTCTACAGCTGCTTTATTGTTCGGAGTCGTTTATCTGATGATGTTTATCGGAAGGGTCTCTATGAAGAAACTTCTGACGCTAGCCGGAGGGCTCGCTGGCATATTGGTTTTGGGTGTCATGTTTCTTGTTTTGACTAAGAATAGTGACCTACCTTTCCTGCATCGTTTCGATACATGGCGTTCACGTATCGAAAAATTCACTGACGACAAAGAAGTCCCAGCTGCAAAATTTGACATAGATAAAGACGCTCAAATAGCTCATGCACGTATCGCTGTAGCCACAAGTAATGTTGTAGGAAAAGGGCCGGGTAACTCTGTGCAAAGAGATTTTTTAAGTCAAGCTTTTTCAGATTTCATCTTTGCGATTATAATAGAAGAATTAGGACTAGCAGGAGGGGCTGTCGTCGTATTTCTTTATATTTGTTTATTGATCAGAGTGGGGAGAATCGCCAAGAAATGTGAGCGAACATTTCCTGCATTTCTGATTATTGGTATAGCGCTACTGCTTGTATCACAAGCAGTCTTTAACATGATGGTCGCAGTAGGTCTTGCCCCGGTTACAGGCCAGCCCCTTCCACTAATCAGTAAGGGAGGTACTTCAACATTAATCAATTGTGCCTACATCGGCATGATTTTAAGTGTAAGCCGTTACACGGCCAAACTTGAAGAGCAAAAAGCACATGACGAGCAGATTCAATTGGAGATTAACGATGCGGACGGTGGCCTAAGTGATGCTCAAACAGCAATAGAACCAACTTCTAAAGCGCTCAATAGTGATGCTGAATTTGAATAACAATGCTAATAAAGGTGATTCAATATAGATAAAGCAGAAAACTGCAAAACAAGGAACTGAGAACAATGGAAAAAAAGAACAGTAAACCTCGTATTATTATAAGCGGAGGAGGTACAGGTGGGCATATATTCCCGGCTGTATCAATAGCAAATGCAATAAAAGAATTATGTCCGGATGCGGATATTCTTTTTGTAGGGGCTGAAGGAAGAATGGAAATGCAACGTGTTCCGGATGCCGGATACAAAATAATAGGTTTGCCAATAGCAGGATTTGATCGAAAGCATTTATTGAAAAACTTTGCCGTACTGATAAAACTGATACGTAGTCAGTGGAAAGCGCGAAATATTATCAAAGAATTTAAACCGCAAGTTGCAGTCGGAGTTGGAGGGTATGCTAGTGGGCCGACCCTAAAAACGGCTGGAATGATGGGAGTTCCAACATTAATTCAAGAACAAAATTCATACGCCGGGGTTACAAATAAGTTATTAGCACAGAAAGCTAGTAAGATATGTGTTGCATACGAAGGTATGAATAAATTCTTCCCGGAAGATAAGATCATCATGACTGGAAACCCAGTCCGCCAGAATCTATTATATGCGGCATTGAATCGTGAAGAGCTTTTGCAGACTTTTAATTTTCACTCTGAAAAGAAAACGATACTAATACTTGGAGGGAGTCTTGGAGCACGTACTATCAACCAAACCCTAATTGGTGCCTTAGAAACTATAAAAGTCCATCAAGAGATACAATTCATTTGGCAGACCGGAAAGATCTATATTCAACAGGTTAGAGATGCAATAGCAGAAGCGACCGGTGAAATTATGCGGGGCCCAAGCACAAAAACAATTCCCAATTTATACGTCACTGATTTCATAAAAGATATGGCAGGGGCTTATGCTGTAGCAGATTTGGTGATTTCACGTGCCGGCGCAGGTTCTATTTCAGAATTTTGCTTATTAAAGAAACCCGTTATATTGGTACCCTCCCCCAATGTTGCAGAAGATCACCAAACAAAAAATGCGTTAGCTCTTGTAAATAAGAATGCAGCTATTTATGTCAAAGACTCCGAAGCGATGGAAAAACTAATTCCCGAAGCATTGCAAACAGTAGTAGACAAAAATAAGTTGCAAGAACTAAGTGAAAATATCTATAAATTGGCATTACCCGATTCGGCAAGCATTATAGCAAAAGAAGTATTGAATTTAATTAAAGACTAAAACTGTCATTTGGAAGATTAACTTCTTTCTGAAGATGCTTATAAACTCAAAGGCAGATATAATATAACATAGAGCAATGAATATAGAGAATATAAAATCAGTTTACTTTGTTGGTGCCGGAGGCATAGGAATGAGCGCCTTAATCCGCTATTTCCTGTCAAAAGGAAAAATTGTAGCTGGCTACGATCGTACTCCAAGCGATTTGACCGAACATCTAATCGCAGAAGGTGCGCAAATACATTTTGAAGAAGATGTAACACTTATTCCGGAAAGCTGTAAAATAGCCGAAACAACATTAGTTGTCTATACTCCTGCCGTTCTTCATGATCATGCTGAACTGGTTTATTTCCGCGAAAATGGATTTGAAATACAAAAGCGTGCACAAGTTTTAGGAATTATCACACACAGCAGTAAAGCTTTGTGTGTAGCTGGAACTCATGGAAAGACAACAACTAGCACAATGGCTGCACACCTCCTTCATCAATCGCATGTGGGATGTACAGCTTTTTTAGGAGGTATATCAAAGAATTACGGAACCAATCTCCTTTTATCAAAATCGAGCCCATATACCGTTATAGAGGCTGATGAGTTTGACCGTTCATTCCATTGGTTATCACCCTACATGAGCGTGATTACAGCAACAGATCCCGATCATCTCGATATTTATGGCACAAAAGAGGCTTATTTAGAGAGTTTTCGTCACTACACCAGTCTTATCCAGCCCGGCGGTGCACTTATCATACATAAAGGATTAGAGTTGGAACCGGCAACACAACCAGGGGTTAAGATCTATACTTACTCCCGCACAGAAGGTGACTTTCATGCTGAAAATATTCGAATTGGAGACGGAGAAATTTATATTGATTTCGTTGCCCCCGACACTCGCATTAATGATATTCAATTGGGAGTACCTGTTAGTATAAATATTGAGAATGGAATTGCAGCTATAGCTCTTGCACATCTAAATGGAGCAACCGATGAGGAGATTAAATTGGGAATGAGCAGCTTTCATGGGGTTGATCGTCGTTTTGATTTTAAAATAAAAAATGAAAAAGTTGTCTTCCTAAGTGATTACGCTCATCACCCCGCAGAGATAAAACAGAGTGTACAATCGATACGTGAATTATATCAAAACAGAAAAATAACAGCAATTTTCCAGCCTCATCTGTATACACGTACACGCGATTTTTATAAAGAATTCGCCGACAGCCTTTCCCTAGTTGACGAAGTGATACTTGTAGATATTTACCCGGCTCGTGAGGTCCCTATTCCAGGAGTGACCAGCAGACTTATTTATGATAATCTCCGACCCGGTATAGAAAAGAGTATGTGTAAGAAGGAAGATATACTAAATCTACTTTTGCAGAAAAATATAGATGTTCTTATTACCTTAGGTGCAGGTGATATAGATAACTACGTTTCGGAAATCACGAAGTTGCTCCAAGAAAAAGGCCGCTGCTAGAAAGTTATTTAGTAACATATAAAATTCAAAATATTACATGCTAAGAAGAATTCTGTTGTCCATCATTCTGCTATTGATTATCATTTATCTGGTAATTGCTGTAACAGGACTTAACCGAAAACCTGCCGGTCTGGTTTGCCACGACATAGAATTAATCATAAAAGACACTGTCAATGTTGGGTTTATCAATAAAAAGGAAGTTACCGAACTATTAGATAAAAAAGGGCTCAATCCAATAGGAAAGCCTATAGAGCAAGTGCATTGCAAAGCCTTGGAACAAGAGTTAAAGAAACATCCACTCATAGACCACGTAGAATGTTATAAAGTCCCAAGTGGAAAAGTCTTTATAGAAGTGAGCCAACGTATTCCCGTCTTAAGAATTATGAGTGCCGACGGTTCAGATTATTACTTGGACAACAAAGGAACAATCATGCCCCCTGATGCAAAATGTGTTGCACATCTTGCGATAGTCACTGGTAATGTAGAAAAGTCTTATGCAATGAGGATTTTATATAAGTTTGGTGTATTTTTGCAACAGAATCCTTTTTGGAATGCCCAAATAGAACAAATCAATGTATTACCGGATAAAAATATAGAGCTGGTTCCACGGGTAGGTGACCATATTATTTACCTCGGCAAAATTGATGATTTTGAATCTAAATTAGAGCGTATAAAAACCTTTTATGAAAAAGGGTTGAACTTAGTGGGATGGAATAAATATTCAGTAATCAATGTGGAATTTAACAATCAGATTATCTGTACTAAACCCGGAGAAGAAAAAGAAGATAAACAACCGGTAAAACAAGATTCCGTAACGGCATTAAAACCGGTAAACGAGCATTGATATTGAATCTATTTTTGAATTTAATAAATTGAATCAGATATGGCAACAACAGATTTTATCGCGGCTATTGAACTGAGTTCCTCAAAGATCTCCGGCATCGCAGGAAAGAAGAACAGTGATGGAAGCATTCAAGTTTTGGCTTGTGCGCGTGAGAATGCTGCCTCCTTCATCCGCAAAGGAGTCATTTACAACATAGATAAAACAGCCCAAGCATTAACTTCCATCATTAATAAATTGGAAGGGCAACTAGATAACTCTATTGCAAAAGTATATGTGGGCATGGGCGGACAATCATTAAGAACCGTAAAAAATGCAGTCAGTAGGGAACTTAAAGAGGAGAATATTATATCACAAGAGCTCATCGATGAAATTTGTGATGAAAATCTAGATGTTCCACTTATGGATATGAATATACTGGATGTAGCTCCACAAGAGTTCAAAATAGATAACAATATGTATTTTGACCCGGTAGGAGTTGCAGGCAAAAGTATTACCGGACACTTTTTAAATATTGTTGCACGCTCGTCCCTTAAAAAAAATCTGGAACACAGCTTTGAACAAGCTAAAATCGAAATAGCTGATTTATTTATAGCTCCGATCACTTTGGCGAATGCCGTATTGACGGAAACAGAAATGCGTTCAGGGTGTGCTTTGATAGACCTTGGTGCCGATACAACGACTATCTCTATCTATAAAAATAATATACTTCGTTATTTAAGTGTAATCCCATTGGGTGGTAGCAATATTACCCACGACATCACATCTCTGCAGATTGAAGAAACAGAAGCTGAGCAAATAAAAATAAAATTTGGCGACCTACTTTATGAAAGTGATTGTGAAGATACCCCTCCGCTTTGCGAATTAGAAGATGGAAGATCCATTGATTTAAGTGACTTAAATAATATTATTGATGCTCGTGCTGAGGAGATATTAGCCAATGTATGGAATCAACTTCAGCTCTCAGGGTACGATGATAAATTACTTTCTGGAGTTATTCTAACAGGTGGAGGATCTAATCTCAAAAACTTGGAGGATGCTTTCCGCAAACGCACAAAGGTAGAGAAAGTTAAAACCGTAAAATTTGTACGGAATACAGTATATGGCTTTAGTGACTTTCTGAAAAAGGACGGTATGGAAAACTCACTGCTGGGATTACTCGCTGCCGGAAATGAGAACTGTTGTTTATTAGAGACAAAATCTATTCCACAGCCTGAATCAATTGAAGTCGTTACCTACTCTAAAACAGTCGATATCTTCAATGATGATGAAGTATTGAAAGAACAAGAAGCAGCAGCAAGGGCTGCAAAGTTACAACGCGAAAAAGAAGAAAAAGAGCGTAAAGAACTGGAACGTAAAGAGAAAGAAAGAAGAGAAAAAGAGGAGAAAAAGAAGAAAAAGAAGGAAGGTCCCGGTTGGTTTGAAAAAACTTTCAACAAGATTTCCAATGAGATTTTTTCAGATGATGATATGCAATAAACTCAATTAAATAGGAACTATGGACGATATAGTACAATTCGATTTTCCAACCGATTCCCCTAAGATTATTAAAGTAATTGGCGTTGGTGGAGGTGGTGGCAATGCTGTAAACCACATGTATCGGGAAGGTATACACGACGTAACGTTCGTACTTTGCAATACGGACAATCAAGCGTTAAAAGAATCTCCTGTCCCCGTAAAACTACAGTTGGGACGTTCCATTACAGAAGGACTTGGTGCAGGAAATCGCCCGGAAAGAGCGTGTGAAGCCGCCGAAGAAAGCAATGATGACATCAGAGCTCTACTAAATGACGGCACAAAAATGGTTTTCATCACCGCTGGTATGGGAGGTGGCACAGGCACTGGAGCAGCTCCAGTAATAGCACGTATTGCCAAAGAGATGGATATTCTAACCGTGGGCATTGTGACTATTCCTTTCATTTTCGAAGGAGAGAAGAAAATCATCCAGGCACTTGATGGAGTGGAACGCATAGCACAACATGTTGACGCATTATTGGTTATTAATAATGAACGCCTACGCGAAATATACTCCGACCTTACTTTCATGAATGCATTTGGCAAAGCCGATGACACACTATCTATTGCAGCAAAAAGTATAGCCGAAATCATCACTATGAGAGGGACGGTAAACTTGGATTTCGCTGATGTAAAAACAATCCTTAAAGACGGAGGGGTAGCAATCATGAGTACAGGCTTTGGCGAAGGAGAGAGCCGCGTAACGAAAGCCATTGATGATGCTCTTCATTCACCGTTGCTAAACAACAATGATATTTTCAACGCAAAGAAAGTAATGCTCAACGTCTCGTTTTGCGAAACATCGGAACTCATGATGGAGGAGATGAATGAGATACATGAGTTTATGAGTAAATTCCGTGAAGGAGTAGAAGTTATTTGGGGTGTTGCTGTAGATAATGCACTAGAAAGCAAAGTAAAAATTACAGTTCTCGCCACCGGATTTGGAGTAGAAGACGTACCGGGAATGGACAGCGTGCTTGAAAAACGCAGTCAGGAAGAAGAAGAGCGACAATTACTTTTGGAAGAAGAAAAAGAAAAAAATAAAGAACGTATCCGCAAAGCATACGGAGAGAGTGCAAGTGGCATTGGGACAAAAAATATTCGGAAGCGTAGGCATATTTATATCTTCAATATGGAAGATTTAGATAATGCTGATATCATTGCAATGGTAGAGGACTCCCCCACTTACCTGCGTGATAAGAGCACTCTAAGCAGTATTAAAGCTAAAGCTGCAGCTGAAGAGCTATTGGCTACTGAAGAGGCAGAAAAGAGTGAAGAACCCGGAGGTATTATCACTTTCTAATGAAGTAAAACAATAGATAACGATTTTTGAGATTCAATAAATAAAATATTATAGTCTTATGGATTTATTTGATAGAGTCAGCGAAGACATTAAAAGCGCAATGAAAGCCAAGGATAAAGTGGCTCTTGAAACATTAAGAAATATCAAAAAAGTGTTTTTGGAAGCTAAAACAGCACCTGGAGCAAATGACACTCTTGCAGACGCTGATGCATTGAAAATTATGCAGAAATTGGTCAAACAAGGAAAAGATGCGGCAGATATATATATACAACAAGGACGTCAAGATTTAGCTGACGAAGAGTTGGCTCAAGTGAAAATCATCGAAGTCTATCTGCCTAAACAAATGACTGAAGAAGAGCTCTTAGAGGCCATAAAAGCCATCATTGAAGAAACAGGAGCTAATGGGGCCAAAGATATGGGTAAAGTAATGGGAGTAGCTACAAAAAAATTATCCGGTCTTGCCGAAGGACGTATTATTTCTGCAAAAGTAAAAGAGCTGCTTGGGTAAAATATCCCAAAACAGTATATAAGAAAATCACCACTTATAAAAATGGTGATTTTTTTATATACTGTTTTCTGCATTTATCTCTATTCTTAGAGCTGATTTTCAAGGACTATTATTATATTTGCCATAGCATCTTTACAGATGAGAAACAAAGACCTTGAAGTTATACAGAACCAACACGACATATGGTAAAAAGATCGCTGAGAATATTAAAGATAATAACTCTTAGCGTATTAATATTTTCATTTCACGCCAATCAGATACACGCTCAAGAGGAAATGTATAATGGCTCAATGAATATTGAGCCTGATACGACATGTTTCTCTAAATATTATATCCACTTCTTCGAAATGGAAACACGAGGTGGTTATATTTTTCCTACAACCTCCTTTCTTAGAAAAGAAAACGGAAATCGCAGTTATATTAAAAATACTTCATCTATACATTTAAAGTATGCTTTTAAACTACGCCCTGGTAACTGCGAAGAACGTATATACAACGGGGCATACCAAGGAATAGGTATAGCCAAATATAGTTTTGGGAATAAAGAGGAGCTTGGATCTCCTACTGCATTCTACCTATTTCAGGGAGCCCGCATTGCTCAATTGTCATCACCACTCTCACTCAATTACGAATGGAACTTCGGTATTTCATCAGGATGGCATCCATACAATTTCCAATACAACCACTTCAATAAAATAATTGGCTCAGAAGTCAATGCATATCTGAATATAAACTTTTACCTTAGTTGGAGCCTCACCCGAAAACTTGACTTTATTTCTGGAATTACATTCAGTCACTTTTCAAATGGAAATACAAAATTCCCTAATGCTGGCCTTAACAGCAGTGATGTTAAAATAGGGTTGATATATAATTTTAATAGAAACCTAGACACACAAAACAAGTTCACTTACACTAATCCGATACCCCGGTTTCCACGTCATATCAGTTATGATCTAACCATGTTTGGAGCTTGGAGGCGAAAAGGTGTTTATTTAGGGGATAGCCAAATAGCCTCACCCAATGCATATACCGTCTTAGGATTCAATTTTGCACCAATGTACAACATTGGATACAAATATCGTGTAGGAGCATCATTGGACGGGGTGTACGATGGTAGCGCAAACGTGTATACAGAAGATTATATTGAAGGTACATCACCGGAATTTTTCAATCCTAAATTCAGCCGCCAAATAGCATTAGGCATTTCAGCACGTGCAGAGTATGTAATGCCATACTTTACGGTAGGCGCAGGCATAGGAACAAATATGATTCATTGCGGTGGTGATATGAAAGGTACCTATCAAGTATTAGCACTCAAAATAAAAATGAGCAGAGACACATATCTCCATATCGGATACAATCTCAAAGACTTTAAAACACCAAACTATCTTATGTTAGGAATTGGCTACCGGTTTAACAATAAGTACCCATTGTTGCATCGATAATCAGATCGATCCCACTTTAATCAAAGAGTTCCTTCAAAACATCTAAAGATTTCAAGATAGGAAAATCGGGCAAGTGGATTCTATAATACTCATTCATCACAACCAAACAACGGCTACGCTCAGAACGATTCATCTGGAAATAATGCATTGTTTTATAATTCATACGCATTAGGCTGATAAGCTTAGACGCCTCATCAGGCAAAACATAAGATGAGTGCAATTGAGGTTGAACAGGGGTAAAGCAAGCATTCATCAGATCAAAATAACACCCTTCATGAAAATCCTCTAAATTAGGAAAGCAACCTAGAAAACGGGAAATGCGCATCAAAAAGACTAAATGAAAATTTGCAAATTCTTGCCGACATTCATCCAGCCAAACAATTGAATATTTCAAATAATCAAACAACGGTCGATTTTCGGCCTCTTCACGTACAGCCCGATAGAGAAACTCTGCAAGAAATAAGGCTATTGCAGATTTATATGGATCATACGGTATGGATGTAAAAGGATAGAGTGATTTTGCCTCCTTCACTTTATAGAAACTGGCATGAGGACGAAAATCCGCTTCCACTTCCACTAAGGACAAAGGCTGGAACAGCACAGACTTCACTATAGACTTACGTGAACGAGGTAGAGGAACAATAAAAGATACCCGACCGAGAGTTTCAGTGTAGACATGAGCTATAATAGACGTATCCTTATACTTCAACGTATGTAGTACAATCCCTGCTGTTTTCTGTAACATTAAACTTTTATTAGCACTAACAATATGCCAGCAAATGTACATGATAATTGCGAAATCTGCATCCGAATAATAAAAAATGGAAAAGAATCCATCACAAAATCTATCCTGAAATGAAAGAAAATCGAAAAAAGCTAGTCCTCCAATGCAAAAATCTAATTTCTTTTTTCAAAAAAACAAAATCTTATCCACTTGATTATCAAACACCAATAGGCTCACTTTAGTAGAAGGGACAAGGTGTCTGATATTTTTTTACTACGAATATTTTGCCAATTCAAAAATAGTCCCTACATTTGCATCCGCAAACAAGAAAGCTATCTGTTTGCGAAAGCAGAGATGCAAAAACAAAGGATGGCCCGTTCGTCTATCGGTTAGGACGCAAGATTTTCATTCTTGAAAGGGGGGTTCGATTCCCCCACGGGCTACAATTTAAAAACGAACTAAAAAGATTAGTCGAGATGGCAAATCACAAATCATCACTGAAAAGAATCAGACAAGAAGAAAAAAGAAGACTTCATAACAGATATTATGGAAAAACCATGAGGAATGCTGTTAGAAAACTTCGCGCTACTACAGAGAAAGCTGAAGCTATTGCTTTGTATCCTAGTGTAACCAAAATATTGGATAAATTGGCTAAAACCAATGTGATCCATAAAAATAAAGCGAACAACTTGAAATCGAAGTTGGCTCTTTATGTTAACAAATTAGCATAAAGGATTTTAATTAATCAAACACAAATGATATATTTAGAGGTCAGACTTTTTTAGTCTGGCCTTTTTGGTTTGTATTATATTCTCCTTTTTTTGACAAAGAGCAAAAGCCATAGATACAAAAATAACAATACGTTAAAGCTTCCATATCATGGATTTTCACTATATTTGCTCTGTTATTTAAATAAGAAATTTAAATTATGACTGAAGAACAGATTAACTCCAACAACGGGAACTATTCTGCTGAAAATATCCAAGTATTAGAGGGATTAGAAGCAGTTAGAAAACGCCCGGCGATGTATATTGGAGACATTAGTGTCAAAGGACTTCACCATTTGGTTTACGAGGTTGTAGATAACTCGATTGATGAAGCTCTTGCAGGTTATTGTGACCATATTGAAGTTACAATAAATGAAGACAACTCTATTACTGTACAAGATAACGGTCGAGGTATACCCGTAGACTTCCATGAAAAAGAAAAGAAGTCGGCTTTAGAAGTCGTAATGACAGTGTTGCACGCCGGAGGAAAGTTTGATAAAGGCTCATATAAAGTATCAGGTGGTTTGCATGGTGTAGGTGTTTCCTGCGTAAACGCCTTATCAACTCACATGACTACCCAAGTATTCCGAAACGGGAAGATATATCAGCAAGAATACGAATGCGGACATCCTTTATATTCTGTAAAAGAAGTTGGGACAACAGATATCAACGGTACTAAGCAACAATTTTGGCCAGATTCAAGCATCTTTACCGAAACAGTATATAAATATGAAATTCTAGCAACCCGCATGCGTGAGCTTGCTTATCTTAACGCTGGAATAAAGATATCACTAACAGACTTACGAGAAAAGGATGAAGACGGTAACTATAAGCAGGAAATATTCTATTCTGAAGAAGGACTAAAAGAGTTTGTCCGCTTTGTGGATTCATCTCGTGAACATTTGATGAATGATGTTATCTACATCAACACAGAGAAACAGGGTACTCCGGTCGAAGTTGCCATTATGTACAACACTTCATATAATGAAAACATTCACTCGTATGTGAATAATATTAATACTATAGAAGGAGGTACGCACTTAGCCGGATTTAGACGTGCTTTGACTCGTACATTGAAGAAATATGCGGAAGACAACAAAATGTTGGAAAAGGCTAAAGTCGAAATCGCAGGAGATGATTTCCGCGAAGGACTAACAGCCGTTATTTCCATCAAAGTTGCCGAACCCCAATTCGAAGGTCAGACTAAAACCAAACTTGGAAACAATGAAGTAATGGGAGCGGTTGACCAAGCAGTAGGCGAAGCATTAAGCTATTACTTAGAAGAGCATCCTAAAGAATCGAAGCTCATCGTTGACAAAGTAATACTTGCAGCCCAAGCTCGCGTTGCTGCACGTAAAGCACGTGAGTCCGTACAGCGAAAGTCACCGATGTCAGGTGGTGGAATGCCGGGTAAATTGGCAGACTGCTCTAGCAAAGATGCTGATGAATGTGAATTATTCCTTGTTGAGGGAGACTCTGCAGGTGGTTCTGCAAAACAGGGTCGTGACCGTAAGTTTCAAGCGATTTTACCTTTAAGGGGTAAGATCTTGAATGTAGAAAAAGCGATGTGGCATAAAGCATTCGAAAGCGATGAAGTAAACAATATTATTCAAGCACTAGGTGTTCGTTTTGGAGTGGAAACAGAAGATTCAAAAGAAGCAAACATTGATAAGCTACGTTATAAGAAAGTTATTATTATGACCGATGCCGATGTCGATGGTTCTCACATCGACACTCTTATCATGACTTTCTTCTTCCGCTATATACCACAAATTATTCAGAACGGCTATCTGTATATTGCAACTCCCCCACTCTATCTTTGTAAAAAAGCAAAGACGGAAGAGTATTGCTGGACGGAACAACAACGTCAAAAGTTCATTGACACATACGGTGGAGGTTCTGAAAATGCAATCCACACACAACGCTACAAAGGTTTGGGAGAAATGAACCCTGAACAGTTGTGGGAAACAACAATGAATCCCGAAAACCGTATGCTCAAACAAGTAAGCATTGAAAATGCGGCAGAAGCTGATTACATTTTCTCCATGTTAATGGGAGAAGATGTTGGGCCACGCCGTGATTTTATAGAAAAGAACGCCACTTATGCAAATATAGACGCATAAGGGTATTATAATTATCAACTCACATCTTACAACAAAAGCATCGGACTAAATCTATTAGTTCGATGCTTTTCATTTTATTAAATTCTTAGAATACAATCGTAACAATACATGACTACTTGGTAGCCTGCATAACAATAGATGTAATGACCCGTAACAATACTTGTTAATGAAATAACAATAGATGTTATCACAGAAGATTTCGCTCTAATGTAAGCAGACTTATCATCTACTGGCTAATCTATGCATAGCATCACTACGCATATCAAACTATTCACGAAAAATGCTTATATTATTGAAGCAATAGAATAAAATCGCAGAAGAGAAAATTGTATAAGTAGCACTTAAAGTAGATTCTGCTGCTTCAGTTCATTCACTACCAGCTCAAGTTCATCATACCATTCTGCACCAAACTTCCTGGCTAGAGGCTCTTTTAAAAAACGAAATACGGGCATATCTTCCCGTTGCCCTAACAATACAGCTGCTTTGCAAATATCCCAACGATTATAGTTGACAGCTTTGTAGATGCCATAATTGCCCACTCTAATAGGATAAAGATGGCAAGATACAGGCTTGTAAAAATCCGTTTTTCCCGAACGATAAGCCTTCTCAATAGCACAATAGCAACACCCTTTCTCATCATAGCAAGTGAACACACAGTCCTTATTATTGACGATTGAAGTTACCAAATCCCCTTCAATATCGGTATAAACCACACCTTGCTTTTCTATTATTTCTCGAGCTTGTGGGGATAGATCATCCCAAATCACAGGTAACACTTCTTCCAACTTTTCAATTTCGTCGAGCTCTACCGGTGCCCCGGCATCGCCTTCAATACAGCATTGCCCCTTACATGCTTCTAAATCACATATAAATTTTTCACGAAGCACATCCCAGCTTACCACAACATCACCAACTTGTATCATATTTGTTATTTTTTCACCTGCAAAGTTATACGTTTATTTTTAAAGCTCAATCACATAAGAAAAAAGACTCGTCGCAAGGGATTATCTTGTAACGAGCCTTTTAGGATTTCAGCTCTAAACAATCAAAGCAGGCTAGTAGTTATAATCGTAAGAATTACCACAAAACCAAACATTGTTCAGAGAATACTCTCAATATCTTAAGAAATAAGAACGGTACCATTCATTTCTGCAGGAAGAGACAATCCCATAATCTTTAAAATTGTAGGAGCTACATCCGCCAAACGGCCCTCTTCAACCTTGGCGCCCTTATTCGTTGTAACATACACGCAAGGAACTGGATTAAGTGAATGAGCTGTATTGGGTGTTCCATCTTCGTTTAACGCCCGATCAGCATTACCATGGTCAGCTATAATGATAACCTCGTAATCTTGAGCTTTTGCAGCTTCAACGGTCTCTTTTACACAATCATCAACAGCAATAATAGCTTTCTCAATTGCACCATAGATTCCGGTATGCCCTACCATATCTCCATTAGCATAATTAACGACAATAAAATCATATTTATTCTGGTTAATAGCCTCAACGAGTTTATCTTTTACTTCGTAGGCACTCATTTCAGGCTTCAAATCATATGTTGCAACCTTTGGAGAAGGAACCAAGATACGTTCCTCATTTGTATATGGAGTTTCTCGTCCTCCATTGAAGAAGAACGTCACATGAGCATATTTCTCAGTCTCCGCAATATGCAACTGACTCAAGCCCTTAGATGATATATATTCGCCAAGTGTATTGCTCACATTTTCTTTATCGAATAAGATATGTACTCCTTCAAAAGAAGCATCATAAGGCGTCATGCAATAAAATTGCAGTCCTGGAATTGTATGCATACCAGCCTCAGGGATATCATGTTGCGTTAAAACGACTGTTAATTCCTTAGCACGGTCATTACGATAGTTGAAGAAGATCACAACATCACCCTCTTTAATGGTAGCATCAAACGCCTCATTAACAACAGGTTTGACGAATTCATCCGTCACGCCTTCATCATAAGAATCTTGCATTGCTTGAACCATGTCGGATACTTTCTTCCCTGTCCCATTAACCAAGAGATCATAGGCTTCTTTTACACGTTCCCAACGTTTATCGCGATCCATCGCATAGTAACGCCCAATAATAGAAGCTACCTTGCCAGCTGATTTCGCACAATGAGCCGAAAGTTGTTCTATAAATCCTTTACCACTCTTAGGGTCAGTATCACGTCCATCCATGAAACAATGAATGAATGTATTTTCAATACCATACTCTTTAGAGATATCACATAACTTATACAAATGATCTAAAGAGCTATGTACACCGCCATTCGAAGTCAACCCCATTAAATGGATGCTCTTTGCATTTGATTTAGCATAAGTAAAAGCAGAAACGATTTCCGGATTGGTCAATATACTATTATCAGCACAAGCACGATTGATTTTAACTAAGTCTTGGTAGACAACACGCCCTGCACCGATATTCAAGTGCCCTACTTCGGAATTACCCATTTGTCCATCAGGTAAACCAACATTTTCACCACTCGCCTGTAATTCGGAATGCGGATAAGTTGCTAACAAATAGTCCCAATAAGGTGTGGGAGTATTAAAAATTACGTCATCTTTCTTGTGATCGCCTATTCCCCAACCATCAAGAATCATTAAAAGGGCTTTCTTACTCATATCTATACGGTTATTAATAACAATCTTTACCTAGTCAGAAGGATTGAGCCTGCTGACCAATTTCGTTTTTCCGAGTGCAAAGGTACAAAAAAGAGCAATTAAAGCATACGCAGATCAATCATTTATGTATTTTTGCGATAGTTAGTTTTCCTAAATTGAACAGATCCAAAGGGCTCCGCTAGAATTCTTTGAGAGCACTTTGAATCGTATTCAATTAAAGTAAACTTTTCGTAAGTATACATAACAAAATATCGGCAATGAGAACATACTTATCTAGCGAAAATTGTTTGGTTGAGAACTCGGAATGGGTACCAAATTGTTGGGTCAATGTAGAATGCCCCGACGAAGACGATTTTAAATTCCTTACCCAAAGCTTAAATATCCCCGAAGAGCTCTTTGAAGATATTGCCGATGCCGACGAAAGACCGAGAACAGAAACAGAAGGCAAATGGAGGCTAACCATATTGCGTATCCCTATGCAAAGCTACCAACAAGGCATTCCTTTCATTACAGTACCAATCGGCATAATCACTAAGGATGACATTATTGTGTCCATCTGTTACCACCGGACGGAAATGATCCCTGATTTTATACAGCATATCCGCAAAAGAAATATTGTAATCAATAATAAACTCGACTTGATATTGCGGCTTATTTATTCTTCTGCATATTGGTTTCTAAGGTATTTAAAGCAAATTAATAATGAAGTTGCTTCCGCTGAAAAAGAATTGGAAAAGAGCATTAGAAATGAAGATTTATTGCGCCTAATGAAATTAAAAAAGACTCTTGTATATTTCAACACTTCCATAAGAGGCAATGAAGTTATGATCGGACGACTAAAAAATCTATTCCAAGATACAAGTTTTCTAAATATTGGACTATTGGAGGATGTCATTATTGAATTAAAGCAAGCACATAACACTGTGAATGTATATAGCGATACATTAACAAGCACAATGGATGCTTTTGCATCTATTATATCAAACAATGTAAACTCTATCATGAAGCGTATGACGAGTTTCTCAATTACTTTGATGATACCGACATTAATTGCTAGTTTTTACGGGATGAACGTAGATCTGCAGATAGTAACATTCCCACACGCCTTTGCAGTAATTATTCTATTATCATGCGTACTTTCGACAATTGCATTTCTTTGGTTTAAAAGAATCAAATGGTTTTAAAGTCGAATGTTAACTGGGTATCTCCAAGGAGATTATAAGACATACGGTGATAAGGAGTTGTTCCTATTTCGGCAATGGCAGCACGATGTTTTTTTGTTGGATACCCCTTATTATGATCCCAATCATAGCCGGGGTATTCCAAATGAAGTTGATTCATATAATCATCTCTATATGTTTTGGCAAGAATGGAAGCCGCTGCAATTGATGCATACTTCCCATCTCCTTTGACGATAGTATGGTGGGGAATATTTTGGTATTGTTTAAACCGATTTCCATCAATAAGCAATTGCTGTGGACAAATATTAAGCTGATCTAAAGCCCGATGCATCGCAAGAAAAGAAGCATTCAATATATTGATCTCATCTATTTCTTTAGGAGTACAAATTCCTACAGCCCATGCTAAAGCTTCCCGCTCAATAACCTCACGGAGCATATACCGTTGGTGTTCGGTGAGTTGCTTTGAATCATTCAATAATTCATTTTTAAAATCCTTTGGCAAAATTACAGCTGCGGCATATACAGACCCAGCCAAACATCCACGACCAGCTTCATCACAACCGGCCTCCACTAAATCTTCATTCAAATATGGTAATAGCATACAAAAATCCTCAATACGTTAAGCAAATGTACATAAATATATTGAGGATTCTAAATATCCGAGAGATAAATGTTATTCTAACAGGACAGCCGTACCGCATGCCGTAACCATGAGCATGCTGCCACTTCCACCAACTGTCTCATAATCTAAATCTACACCAATTACAGCATTCGCACCGAGCGCAAGAGCCTGCTCTTGCATTTCGCGCAAAGCAGTATCTTTGGCTTCACGCAAAACCTCTTCATAGGAGCCGCTACGACCACCTACAACATCACGTATGCTTGCGAAAAAATCGCGAAAAACATTCGCACCAATAATCGTTTCACCCGAAACTATTCCAAAATAACGAACAATATGTCCGCCTTCAATCACAGAAGTCGTTGTTACTAGCATAATTCTTTGTTTTATTTATACTTAGATTAGACGCATACAATCAAAGAAAAATTGCAAAGCATAGAGGAAATATTTATAGATGCAATTAAAAAATCATATTAAAACATCAACCGAACCCTATTGATCCCGGCCACAAGAGCATCTACTTCTTCCACTGTATTATATAAGCCAAATGAAGCGCGAACTGTACCTTCTATACCCAAACGTTGCATCAACGGCTGGGCACAATGATGTCCCGTACGAACTGCAATACCCAAACGATCTAGTAATGTACCCATATCGAAATGATGAATATCACCGACTAAAAAAGATATCACACTGCCCCTCTTTTCACTCTCACCAAAAATTCGCATGTCAGGAATGCTTCTCAACGCTTCCAAAGCATATTTAGTAAGCGTGTCCTCATAAGTAGAGATTGCTTCGATACCTATAAGAGAGACATAATCCAAAGCCTTGGCCAAGCCGGTTGTACCAATATAGTCAGGCGTACCGGCTTCAAATTTAAAAGGGAGTTCATTGAAAGTTGTCTTTTCAAAAGAAACGTGTTGAATCATCTCCCCCCCACCTTGGTAAGGAGGTAGTTTCTCTAGCCAGTTTTCCTTTCCATATAGTACGCCTACGCCTGTAGGACCATAAACCTTATGAGCAGAGAAGACAAGAAAATCAGCGTCAAGCTCTTGTACATCAACAGCCATATGAGGTATGGACTGAGCAGCATCTACAAGAAAAGGTACGCCATGAGAATGAGCAACAGAAATCATTTTCTTTATCGGGTTAATTGTCCCCAGCACATTCGAAACATGAACAACACTCACTATTTTGGTTTTATCGGTAAACAATGCCTCATACTGATCCAATAAAAGTTCTCCCTTATCGTTCATTGGAATAACTTTTATTTTTATTCCTTTCCGAGAAGCAAGTAATTGCCATGGCACAATATTACTATGGTGCTCCATCACAGACACAATGACCTCATCTCCCGGTTGGAGCATTGCTTCGCCAAAGCAAGATACCAACAAATTTATGCTTTCAGTCGTACCACGAGTAAAGATAATCTCATTTGTCGACCTTGCATTAATAAAACGACGAACCGTCTCTCTACTTGCCTCATGTAATTCAGTTGCTTGTTGAGAAAGGAAATGAACACCACGATGCACATTAGCATTTACAGAGTAATATTCATCCACTATGGCATCAACTACAGAACGAGGTTTTTGGGTTGTTGCGCCATTATCAAAATAGACTAATGGCTTACCGTATATTTGACGGGAAAGTATAGGAAAATCCGCCCGAATTCTTTCTACATCCATATTTCATAAATTAAAATCTGAGGAGAACTGTAACAACTGCTGCATGGCTTACTTACAAATAGCACAACCATGACATTTATTGAGCTCACCCCTGAAACGTTTTTCTACTAACATGTGCAAACGTTCCTTTAAAGCATCCAAACGAATTGTATCAATAACTTCATTTACAAAAGCAAACATTAGGAGCAGACGTGCCTCACGTATTGAAATACCACGCTGCTGCATATAAAACAGAGCCGTTTCATCTAGTTGTCCAACTGTAGCACCGTGACTGCATTTCACATCATCCGCATAGATTTCCAATTGAGGACGCGTATACATACGAGCTTCACGAGTAAGACACAGATTGCGATTCGTTTGCTGTGAATTTGTATGTTGTGCCCCGGGACGTACTAAAACCAAGCCGGCAAATATTCCGATCGCTTCATCATCAAGCACATATTTAAACAATTCATTGCTAGTGCAGTTAGGAACTACATGATCAATCATCGTATTATTATCTACCTGCTGATTTTTATCAGCAATGGCCATTCCGCAAAGATTAACTTCCGCACCTTCTCCTGCAAGAGTCACATAAGTGGAATTTCTTGTAACCCCATTATGTAAAGTCATTCCATTAAGATGGACACGGCTATTTGAAGCCTGTTTTACGAACATATTATTTATACGTACAACATTTGTGTGAGTAGACTCCAACTCGTATAGATCAAACATTGCATTTTCACCAACAAAGACTTCAGTAACCTGGGTCGAAAGGAACTTAACCTGATCCATCGCATGATCACAAACGAGAAAACGTGCCTGAGCTCCATCTTCAAGTATTATTAGAATACGCCGATTCACCATAAGATTAACCCCACTCCGTAATATGTTTACCAGCTGAATAGGCTTATCCACAACAACATTCTTAGGAACGTAAAGAACAATACCATCCTGAGCAAATGCTGTATTAAAAGCCGTCACACCATCTTTTGAAGAATCAGCCAGTTTACCATAGTATTTTGCCAGTAATTCAGGATGAGTTTTAGCAACCTCGTTAAAACCACCAACAATCACTCCTTCCGGTAGGTTTGAATCTGAACAGTCTTTACTATAGCATAAATCATTCACTACAAAGTAAAGAGCAGTGCTCATATTGGGAACATCACATTTGAAAACCTCATACGGATTAACCGGGATGTCTAATCTATTTAAATTAAGTCCATAGTCGGGTTCGAAGAACTTACTGATATCAATATATCTATAGTTTTCTTGTTTACGAGTAGGAAATCCTAATTGTTGGAAATGTTCAAACGCACTCTCACGCTGCAGATTCAACACATCAGTACTATGCCGGCATATTGAATTTTTTTGCTGAGAAAAGAGGTCAATGTATTGCTGTTCTACACTCATAGCTTATTCCCCCAATTCCTTCTTAATCCAATCGTAACCTTTTTCTTCCAACTCTAATGCAAGTTCAGGACCAGCCGTCTTTACAATTTTCCCTTTATACAGCACATGTACAATATCCGGCTTTACATAGTCCAAAAGACGCTGATAGTGAGTTATCACGATGCAGCTATTTTCCGAGGTCTTCAATTTATTAACTCCCTCCGCTACAATACGCAAAGCATCAATATCCAAACCGGAGTCCGTTTCATCCAGAATGCTCAATAGAGGATTCAGCATCGCCATTTGGAATATCTCGTTTCGTTTCTTTTCACCTCCAGAAAACCCTTCATTAACAGAACGGTTCGCTAATTTATTATCTAGCTCCACTATTTCACGCTTCTCACGCATAAGCTTTAAAAACTCACTAGCATTCAACGCCGGTAAACCTCTATATTTGCGCTGCTCATTTACCGCTGCACGCATAAAGTTTACCATGCTTACACCAGGAATCTCAACCGGATACTGGAAACTTAGAAAAATCCCTTCATGGCTTCTATCTTCCGGAGACATTTCCAACAAGTCTTTACCACAAAAACTTACACTTCCTTTGGTTACTTCAAAAGCCGGATTACCTACCAAAACAGCAGACAATGTACTTTTACCAGAGCCGTTAGGGCCCATGATAGCATGTACTTCTCCGGGTTTAACGGTCAAATTTATACCTCTCAATATCTCTTTGCCATCAACATTGGCATGCAAATCCTTTATCTCTAACATTGGTATTTTCTAATTAATTGTTCGAACTTATAAAATTCATCTCTAACTCTTGAAAAGAAATGATGTTTATCGGTTGTAAAATCAACCAACACTTCCCTCTAAAGATATAGACAATAACTTCTGTGCCTCAACAGCGAATTCCATTGGTAACTTATTCAATACTTCCTTTGCATATCCATTAACGATAAGGCCAACGGCATCCTCCGTTGAGATACCCCGTTGATTGCAATAGAAAATCTGATCTTCATTAATTTTACTGGTGGTGGCTTCATGCTCTACAACGGCAGTTTCATTGTGAATATCCATATAAGGGAATGTATGCGCACCGCACTTATCACCAAGTAACAAAGAATCACACTGACTATAATTACGTGCATTATCAGCTTTAGTCGAAACCCTAACCAGCCCTCTATATGAATTTTCGCTATGACCGGCAGAGATACCTTTGCTTACAATAGTACTGGAAGTGTTTCTACCTAAATGAATCATCTTTGTTCCTGTATCAGCCTGTTGATAGTTATTTGTAACCGCAACACTATAGAATTCAGCAGAAGAATTATCTCCGGTTAATATACATGAAGGGTATTTCCATGTAATAGCAGAGCCCGTTTCAACTTGCGTCCACGACAATTTACTATTAGCACCCTTACAATTACCACGTTTGGTCACAAAGTTATAAACCCCTCCTTTACCTTCGGAATCACCAGGATACCAATTCTGAACAGTACTATATTTGACTTCAGCTCTATCATGAACTACAATTTCAACAATAGCGGCATGAAGCTGATTTTCATCGCGCATAGGAGCAGTACACCCTTCAAGGTATGATACGTATGAGTCATCATCTGCAATAATTAAAGTTCTCTCAAACTGACCTGTGTTACGAGCATTAATGCGGAAATAAGTGGATAATTCCATCGGACAGCGCACTCCTTTTGGGATATAAACAAACGAACCGTCTGAAAATACCGCTGAATTAAGAGATGCGAAATAATTATCACGATACCCCACCACAGAGCCAAGATATTTTTGAACCAGATCTGGATGCTCGCGTACGGCTTCGCTAATTGAACAGAATATAATACCTTTCTCCATCAACGTTTCTTTAAATGTTGTTTTGACAGATACAGAGTCCATAACAGCATCTACAGCCATACCACTTAAAGCCATTTGCTCTTCGAGAGGAATACCCAGTTTATTAAAAGTCTTCAATAATTCCGGATCAACCTCATCCAAACTCTTCGGCCCTTCTTTCTTTTTTGTTGGGTCAGCATAGTATGATATAGCCTGATAGTCTATCTTAGGAATACGCAAATGAGCCCACGTCGGCATTTCCATTGTCAGCCAATGCTGATAAGCTTTCAGTCTAAATTCCAAAAGCCATTCGGGCTCATTCTTCTTCGAAGAAATTAGCCTTACCACATCTTCGTTAAGACCGCGTTCAATTACATCGGTATCAACGTCAGTAGTAAAACCATATTTATATTTCTCTTTTGTGAGTTCCTTTACATATTTATTTGGTTCTTCGACTTGCATGTTCTTTTATTATATATTGTTTTGTAATACGATTCGCTGCAGGGAAGAATATACCTGCAAACGACTTAGTCGGATAATATAACACTGATTCAGTCTTCTTTGTTTGAGATATTAATTTATTATGTGAGTCAACAAAGTCTATAATGCATAGAAGCAGACTAATTAATATGAGATACTTCAAAGCCCCAATTCCTGCCCCAAGCCACTTATTCAGCCATCCTAAAGAAATGCTTTCCATTAATTTAGTCAGCAGAGAAGCCGCAATAGTAAATAAAACAGGAACGAGAATCCAAATGATAATAAACGCCAGAACCTGTGCGACAGTCATCGAGTGCGTTACAGTAGGACACAATTTAGTCGCTAAAGAAGTGTACAAGGCTTTCGCTACAAGTAAACCCACGACAAGCCCCAGAATAGAGGCCAACTGCTTCACAAAACCTTTTCTAAAACCAATAATAGCACCCGCCAAGAAAACCAGAATAATGAAAATATCCATAACTATTATATAATATACAAATTGACAATTGAAAGCTGAAATTGACAATCTTACAATCATTATCAACTATCAACTTTCAATTGCCAATACATTTAGTTAAAACATCGTTTCGAAAAAGCGCTAAGCTTTTTTCTTATTATAATGTCTGCTTTACTTCTATTTCTTCGTAAGATTCTATAATATCTCCAACCTTAATATCATTGCAGCCTGTCAGACTGATACCACATTCAAAATTAGTACCAACCTCTTTAACATCATCTTTAAAGCGTTTCAATGCATTAATAGAACCAGCATAAATAACAATACCATCACGAATCAGACGAGCCTTATCAGAACGTTTCACCTTTCCGGTTTTAACCATCGCACCAGCTACCAAACCAACCTTAGTAATATTGAAGACCTCACGTACTTCAATTGT
This sequence comes from Bacteroides sp., assembly GCA_041907545.1. GTDB lineage: Bacteria > Bacteroidota > Bacteroidia > Bacteroidales > Bacteroidaceae > Bacteroides. Next base: position 149,393 of record JAYRGX010000005.1, on the reverse strand, counting down.
GGCAGTAACTTGTTCTTTCAACTGAGGTGCAAGCATACCTTCCATTGCAGATTTCACTTCTTCAATAGCATCATAAATAACAGAATATTTACGAATATCAACTCCATCTTGCTCAGCTTGCCTTCCGGCAGCACTTGAAGGACGTACCTGGAAACCTATAATAATAGCATCCGATGCAGCAGCTAATGAAACATCCGATTCTGATATCTGTCCAACACCTTTGTGAATAACATTAACTTGAACCTGCTCTGTAGACAGTTTTATCAATGAATCACTTAATGCTTCTACAGATCCGTCAACGTCACCCTTAACAATCACATTCAACTCATGGAAGTCACCCAATGCCAAACGACGTCCGACTTCATCCAACGTTAACATCTTCTGCGTACGTAAACCCTGTTCACGTTGTAATTGCTCGCGTTTATTTGTGATTTCACGAGCTTCCTGTTCCGTGTCAAGCACATGGAAAGTATCTCCAGCTGCAGGAGCGCCATTGAGCCCAAGAATCAATACTGGCTCCGAAGGACCGGCCTGCTTCATCCGTTGATTACGTTCATTAAACATTGCCTTCACTTTACCATAAGATGTTCCGGCAAGAACGATATCACCTACATGCAATGTTCCATTAGAAACCAGCATAGTAGCAACATAACCGCGACCTTTATCCAAAGATGACTCTATAATAGAGCCAGTAGCTTTACGATCCGGATTAGCCTTCAGATCAAGCATTTCTGCTTCTAAAAGAACCTTTTCTAACAGTTCCAATATACCAAGACCTTTCTTAGCTGAGATATCTTGAGATTGATATTTACCTCCCCATTCCTCAACCAAGTAATTCATACCGGCTAATTCTTCTTTTATTTTATCCGGGTTAGCACCTGGCTTATCTATTTTATTTATAGCAAACACAATAGGAACGCCAGCAGCCATTGCATGATTGATAGCTTCCTTCGTTTGTGGCATCACATTATCATCAGCTGCCACAATAATAATAACAACATCGGTAACTTTTGCACCACGAGCACGCATTGCTGTAAAAGCTTCATGACCTGGAGTATCAAGGAAGGTAATCTTACGTCCATTCTCCAAAGTTACGTTATAAGCCCCGATGTGCTGTGTAATACCACCAGCTTCACCAGCAATAACATTTGCTTTACGAATATAGTCCAACAAAGACGTTTTACCATGGTCAACGTGTCCCATCACAGTTACGATAGGTGCACGAGGTTGCAAATCGTCCTCAACGTCTTCTTCCTCAACAATTGCTTGCGCAACTTCAGCACTAACATACTCTGTTTTATATCCGAATTCCTCAGCGACCAAATTAATCGTTTCAGCATCCAATCGCTGATTGATTGAAACCATCATACCAACACTCATACAAGTTGCTATAACCTGAGTAACCTGCACATCCATCATGTTGGCCAATTCATTGGCAGTCACAAACTCTGTAATTTTCAAGACTCTGCTATCTGCCATCTCTTGATCTTCCAATTCCTGTAAACGATTGGAAGCCATATCACGTTTTTCCTTACGATACTTTGCTGCTTTATTCTTCCCTTTAGAAGTTAAGCGGGCAAGAGTTTCTTTCACCTGCTTAGCAACATCTTCTTCACTAACCTCTTGCTTAATAATAGGCTTTTTAAAGCGATCTTTACCTTTATTATTATTCTTATTATTTGCAGGGTTAGGTCTATTTACATTACCTTCAGCCGGACGTTGAAAATTGGATGCATTACTGATATCAACTTTCTCTTTGTTGATACGATTCCTTTTCTTCTTAATTCCGTTATCTTGTTCTTTATTATCCTTATTATCTTTCGGCTTTGTATCATCACGACGAATCTCCTTAATAATGGCTTCCTTCATGAGTTTCTTTTGATCCTGGCGCAATTTCTCCTTTTCTTCGCGTTCTTTCCGCTTCTCTTCCTTCGTCTTCTTCTTAGGACGCGTAGACTGATTTAATGTCGCTAAATCTATTTGACCGATAATATTGATCTTAGAGACAAATTCAGGCTTATGGAGAGTAAATATTTCATTCTCTTCACTTGCTTTTACTGTTTCCACTTCTTTCTTTGTTTCCTCTATTACTTCTTTTTCAGAAGGTTTTTCTATAATTTTTTCTTCCTTATATACTTTCTCAGTATTTGCCTTCTTTTCTGGAACCGGGATAACCACTTCAACGGGCTTTTCCTCAACAACTTCTATTGTTTCAACCACCACTTCGGCGGGTTCTACAATTTCTTCTTCATGTACCGGTTCCGGTGCCACTACAACTATTTTCTCCTCTACTTGATTCATCGAAGCATGAAGAGGCTTTTCCACAACTTCCTCAATTGGTTTTTCAGGTGGTGCAGATTGATGGTTCAATTTATCCAAATCTATCTTTCCGACAGGTTTAAATTTTGGACGAATGTCCTCAGGAATAACGGTTTTTATAACATCATCGGTTTTGGGTTTCTCAACCTGAGCAGCCGCTTCATAACCATCAATAGCTACCGAAGCTTTATTCCTGTCTTTATTCTGCCTTTCTTGAATAAAACGTTCGGATTCTAATCTAAGATTCTTATCTGTGCTGAATTCCTTGACAAGTAGCGCATATTGTTCTTCACTAATCTTCGTATTAGGATTTGCCTCCACAGTAAAACCTTTCTTCTGTAAGAATTCAACCACGGTAGAAATTCCCACATTCAAATCTCTTGTAACTTTGTTTAACCTTATCGTCATACTTTAAATTTAATGAATAATTAGAGAAAGAAGCTATTAGAATCCAAACGAAGGCTGATTACTGTTCGTTACTGCCCTCTTCTTCAAACTCCGCTCTCAAAATGCGTAATACTTCATCCACTGTCCCTTCTTCCAGATCAGCCTTTTCTATCAACATCTCACGTGATGCATTCAATACAGCCTTTGCAGTATCTATGCCAATTCCCTTAATAGCATCAATTACCCAGCCATCAATTTCATCACGGAATTCATCCAAATAAATATCCTCGTCTTCCACAGCTTGATCAAGTTCGCGGAATACGTCAATAGTATATTCAGTCAACATACTAGCCAACTTAATATTCAGACCTCCTTTACCAATAGCCAAAGATACTTCTTCGGGCTTAAGAAATACCTCAGCTTTGCGTTCTTCTTCATTCAAACGAATAGAAGATATTTTAGCCGGACTAAGAGCACGTTGAATGAATAATTGAGTATTTGATGTGTAGTTAATCACATCAATATTCTCATTACGCAATTCCCGTACAATACCATGTATACGGCTACCTTTTACACCAACACATGCACCTACAGGATCAATACGATCATCATAGGATTCAACAGCAATTTTCGCACGCTCGCCAGGGATACGTGCAATTTTCTTAATGGTGATCAATCCATCGTTAATTTCAGGTACTTCCATTTCAAACAAACGCTGTAAGAAAACAGGTGATGTACGCGAAAGGATAATTTTAGGATTATTGTTCTTGTTATCTACACGAGCAACAACAGCACGAGCAGTCTCCCCCTTACGATAGAAATCACTTGGAATCTGCTCAACCTTAGGAAGAAGTAATTCATTCCCCTCATCATCCAACAAGAGCATTTCTTTTTTCCATATCTGATATACTTCGGCGTTAATAATTGAGCCGACTTTATCAATGTATTTATTATAAATGCTATCTTTCTCCAGTTCCAATATTTTAGAAGCCAATGTCTGACGCAGATTCAAAATAGCTCGCCGTCCGAATTTTGCGAAATTTACTTCATCAGTAACTTCTTCGCCAACTTCATAAGAAGCATCGATCTTTTGAGCTTCGGTCAAAGAAATTTGCACATTAGGATTTGTCAGGTTTTCATCCGCAACAACCTCTCTGTTACGCCATATTTCAAAATCCCCTTTATCCGGATTAACGATAACATCGTAGTTTTCATCCGTACCAAACATCTTTGAAATCACACTACGAAACGACTCTTCAAGAACACTCACCATCGTTGTTCTATCGATATTCTTCAGTTCTTTAAATTCCGAAAAGGTATCTATCAAGCTGACAGTTTCTTCTTTCTTGGCCATATTATTTAAAACTGATTAAGTATTTAGTATATTTTATTCCATCATATGTAAAGGACTCATCCTCTTCTACCAATTTAGGGCGTTTAGCTCCGTCCAACTTTACTTTTTTCTCTATACTTATCGTAAATTGGTTTTCGTCCACAGCCTTAAGTACTCCGGATAATTTCTTTCCATCTTTTGTCAAGACCTCAACTTCCTCCCCTAAATGATTGTAATATTGCTGAATAACTTTAAAAGGTTGTCCTATACCGGCAGAGCCTACTTCGAGTTCGAAATCTTCCACCTCACGATTTAATTTAGATTCGATATAACGACTCAATTCAACGCAATCCTCGATCCATACACCGTCTTTATGATCTATCTCGACCACGATTTTCCCATCCGGAGTAACAATTACTTCAACCAAAAAGTAATCTTTTCCTTCAAGCCATTCGCCAACAATCTGACAAACTAATTCTTTTTTAATCATTGATAAGCTTTATAAGAATAAAAAAAGGAGCTTACTTGCCCCTCCACCTTTCATCCATTGCGGTTGCAAAGATATAAATAATCTGTTCGCCTGCAAAATATTAGAAAGAAAAGAAAAGTCTGCAATGAACTTAATACCACATCAATATAAAATTAAGGGGTATTTATCACCTGCTGATAAACACCCCTTTAATCTTTTAAGCAAGAACTTAACTCTTATTTATTAGGCTCCTCCCACTTTTTCGTATCGCCACAAACCACACGAGTCGTTTGATTACCTACCTGAATACGAAAATCTCCTTTTTCCAATATCCATTTTCCATCATATCCGACAAAGGCGAGGTCGGAAGCTTTCAACTTCAACGTAACGTTTTTTGTTTCTCCCGGCTTTAACTCTATTTTTTCGAAAGCTCTAAGTCGACGAGTATCCGGAGTTAAAGAAGCTACCAAGTCACTACTAAACAACAAAACGCTCTCTTTTCCCGGTTGATTACCTACATTTCGCACATCAACAGTAAATGTCAATAAATCATCGGCTGTAAAGCTTGGCTTATCTACTTTCAAATTACTATACTCAAAATTTGTATAACTTAAACCATACCCAAAAGCCCATTGCACGGAAACCTGAGCATCGTAATTGTATGCTCCTTCCATCTGTTTCCCAAGATGTTCGCAAGGCTTATAATCATAAGTAATCAAAGAGTTGATTTCTTTCGGATAAGTATAAGGCATTTTCCCACTAAAGTTAACATCGCCTGTAATCAGATTAGCTAAAGCATCACCACCATAATTTCCAGGAAGCATAATATTAATAACAGCCTTTGCCAATGGCTCTATCTCACTGATAATGCGTGGACGTCCTTCGTTCAAGACTAGAATGATGGGCTTTCCTGTTTTAGCAAGAGCCTTCACCAAATCAATCTGATTCTGTGAAATAAACAGGTTTGTCAAATTACCCGGAGTTTCACAATAAGAGTTTTCTCCGATACAGGCAACAATATAGTCAACCTTGCTGGCTGCCTGTACTGCTTTATCTATATCCGGAGTATTTTCCTCCCACCAATTTCCTCCTTTTTTATAAGTAATCCCCGGTTCATATACGATATGATCCACACCAAACTTATTTGTGAAGGATTTAAGGATGGTATTGTAACCTATCGCACACTCATCAGCCTTATCACCTTGCCAAGAGTAAGACCAACCTCCATTAAGAGTACGCATTGAGTTAGCATTCGGACCTGTAATCAACACTTTACTCTCTTTTTGTAAGGGCAATACTCTTTCTGTATTTTTCAAAAGCACCATAGACTCTTCCGCAGCATGCAGAGCTGCAGTCGCATGTTCCACACCACCAAACAGCGGATAATCTTTTAAATCATTATAAGGTTTCTCAAATAAATTAAGACGATATTTCAAGCGCAATACACGTCGAGCTGCATCATCTATACGACTCATTGGAACCTCCCCTTCATCTACCAACTCTTTCAAGAGTGTGCAGAAGCGCCAATCGTAAGGATCCATAGACATATCAATACCTGCATTAATTGCTATTTTTATAGCTTCCTTTTTATTCGCAGCAATATGATCGCGACTATAAAGGTTATTTATATCAGCCCAGTCGGTTACAACAACTCCATCCCATTGCAAATCCTCCTTCAACCATTTCGTGAGCAACTCGTAGTTAGCATGGAAGGGCAAGCCATTATTCATAGCAGAATTCACCATCACTGATAAAGCTCCCGCCCTGATTGCAGCAAGAAAAGGTGCGAAGTGTTTCTCACGCATATCCTGTTGTGTAATAGATGACGGCGTCCTATCTTTACCGGAAACAGGAACTCCATATCCCATATAATGCTTCAAACATGCAGCAATATTGTTTATCCCTATATGATTTGCATCCTCTCCCTGAAAGCCTATAACCGATTCACGCCCCATCGTAGCATTCAGGTAGCTATCTTCGCCAAAGTTTTCCCACATACGAGGCCAACGCGGGTCACGTCCTAAATCAATAACCGGAGCAAAAGTCCATGGAATGCTTCCCGCTCTCGTTTCATACGCAGATATGCGCGAACCTTCGCGAACCAACTGCCGATTAAAAGTTGCAGCCATGTTAATGCCTTGAGGAAAGAATGTACCCCCCAATGTGTAAGTCGTACCATGGATCTGATCAACTCCGTAAATACAAGGAATGCCGATTTCCTTCATGGACTTTTCCTGTATCCGCTTTATTATTTCCTGCCATTTGCCTACGCTCTGCGCAACCCCATTGGGTACATTTAGAATAGAACCGACTTTATATTTCCCAATAACAGAATCTAACATTACCTCATTCAGTTGAAAACCTCTACTAGTCTGTATACTCTGAATTTTAAGATAAATCTGACCTAGGACATCTTTATTGGGCATACCTTTACTCAGATCGTAATCTTTATCTAATTTGTAAGTATTAAGGATTCTTTTCAGATCACTTACCTTGAAGTTATCCGGATTTATTCCCGCAAAAGGATTGGAACTTTTCGCTAGTACATCAATAGTCAGCTGGGTCATTTGCCCAATTTTCTCTTCCAGAGTCATTTTTTTCAGCATAGCATCAATCTGAGCTTCTATTTTCGGATCTCTTGGAATAGGAGATGTTTGAGCAAATGCCAAAACGATAGCATTTGCAAAAAACAGTAACAATAAAATTTTTCTCATGGCATTATTAATATAACTGAATAATATTCGTGCAAATATAAAATATAGATAAGGTATAATTATGCAATCGGATGAATATCTTTCAAAAATTAATGCGAAATTGCCTCAGTTCATTTCTTAGCATCTTGGCATTACCATTTGTCAAGTCATCAAGCAAACTCCAAAAACCATCTCCATGATTCATCTCACGAGTATGCGATAATTCATGTAAAAGCACATAATCAATCAAATGTCTGGGAAGTAAAAGTAGATAGCAAGACAAATTAATTGTTTTTCGAGCAGAACAGCTCCCCCAACGCCCCTTACTTGAATTGATACTAACAGACTCATAAGTTAAACCATGTGTCTGAGCAAGTATTGATAATCTAGGTGGAAGAACTGCTTTAGCATTTTTACGCAACGCTTCCAGAATTACTTTATGAAACCAGTTTTGGAGTTCGGCATTATTAAAATCAGCATCAGGTGGACAAATAATGTGAGTATGCCCGGCATCTGTGTGAGACAGAAAGCGCTTCCGTTCTCCAACAGCCAAGTCGAGTTTAAACAAATCAGCTTCTATTTTAAAATTAAGATCAATAAAAGCACGTGCTTGGTTCACCCGAGCCATCTTAAGTTTTGAACGCAATTTTTCTATGGCATCTTTCAATTCGCCAACAGAAGTGCCAAAAGGCACTGTTACATAAATCACATCATTTTTAGTCCTAAATGTCAGTCTGCGCGCCCGAATGTTTTCAGTAACGAAAAATAGACCAAGCTCCTTATCTACAAATTCTCTTTTCACCAAATCATATTTAACAAACGATATAATCGGACAAATAAACGAATTCTTTATAAAACGACCAAAAAACAGTTTCAAAAACGAACAATGTGTTCAAAAGCGAACACCCACCAAATGCTCAAATAGTTAAATATCAAGGAAATAAAACCATGGCATTAAAATTGATTGTAAGTAATATAGTATATATTAAAAATAAATCATAACTTTACTGCAACTTTTATATATACTGATACGTCTAATATACAGTAATATATAAAACAAATAAAACTATGAAGAATTTAATAAAATTTATCGCCGCTATTGCTATTTACGTGACTTTAAGCTCCTGCACTCAAAGTGCAAACGTCTTTAATTCAACCTTTGGAGGAAAGAAAATCATAGCCAGCAATACTTATGTAACCAAAAACATAAAGGTCGATAATTTTGAAAAGATTAATTTGGCAGGTAGCATGAATGTTACTTATGTTCAACGCCAGGGATCTCCACAGGTAGAGATTTACACATCCGATAATATTGTGAACCTGCTCGACATTAGAGTCGAGAATAATGCTTTGTGCATCAATTTCAAGAAAAACACCAGTGTATCATATAAAAAGCTTGAAATAAAAGTTTCATCTGAAAATCTTAGCGGAGTATCAGTAGCAGGATCGGGGAATTTCAACTTCTCAAAAGGATTACAGACTACTAATAATTTTGACATAAACATTGCCGGCTCCGGGAATGTATTTGGCAACAATATAAGTTGCAAAGATTTTACAATCTCCGTAGCAGGGTCAGGCAATATTAACACAGAGAGTGTAAAGTGTGCCAATCTAGAAACTTCCATAGCAGGATCGGGAAACTTAACATTAAAAGGCATAGCAGCTGTGAACGCCAAAAGCAGTGTGTCCGGTTCCGGAAACGCTTCGCTAGACGGTCACTGCAAAACTGCTTCATTCAACATATCCGGATCGGGAGACTTATATGGAAGCGAACTTGAAGCAGAAAATGTATCAGCTTCCGTTTCTGGATCAGGAGAAATAAAATGTTTTGCCACAAGCTCTCTTAAAGCCCGCACCAGTGGAAGCGGTAGAATAGGATATAAAGGTAATCCAAAATTAGATTACCCGCCCAAAAGTCTGTACAGACTCTAATATTCTCTCTTAGAAATAACCGAGAATTTTTTTTCTAACACACAAAGAGAAAGGAGCTTTCGTGAGAAAGCTCCTTTTTAAATGGCTAGAAATAAAAGATAAAAGGGACACTGTTCTTCACAGTATCCCGTCTATCTGAATTAGTCTTTTATAAGAATTTGAGAGAATTGAAACTTGTCAGCTTCAAAATTTTGTTTTAATAAAGCACACTAACTATATATTGTCAAAGCAAATGAAAATATCATTTTTTAAGTTCCACAGACGACTTATCTATCCGGTGTAAGCTATCGAGGATTTGTTGTTCATGGGATACCACACCATCACCCGAAAGAGCAACTGAAGGTGCCGATATCTGCTTCCCTATTGTATCGGTAGCTGCTATTTCTTTCACATTTGAGAAGAAAGAATGTTGCATTACACTTCCTAATGAAAGAACCAGCGCCACAATAGAGGCAGCTTTAAACAACGGCATAAAACGCATTGTAAGGGTGAGTCTTCTAGCCTTCACAACTCTAGGCTCTATCTCTGCCAAAATTCTAGCATCAAAGTCTTCACCTAATCCAATATTACGTTGCGTTTGCTGATATACGAACAAATGTCTGTATTGGAGTAAATGTTCCGGAATACCATTTCCATTGAAATAAGTACGCAATTGCTGTTCTTCCTCAAGTGAAGTCTCGCATTGCCAATAACGTTCCAGAAGATTTTCTATCTGTTTACAGTCCATAACCTTCAATATCTAAATACTGTTGTTTTATCTTTTGCCTTGCCCTGAAAAGATTCACTTTTACTTGTTCTTCCGTCAGATGCAAAGCTATTGCTATCTCTTTATAACTTTTGCCCTCAATATCCCGAAGCTGCATAATCAAGCGTTGTTTTTCGGGGAGACTGTTGACCAACTTATGAATAATTTCAATTTGTTCCCGGTTGGCCAAGTTCTCATAAGGACCGGATGCTTCAGGTTCTTGCTCAATGTCCGGAGTTAATTCCAACGTTTGGGAATCTTTTTTTTCACTCCGATCTATAGCCAAGTTCCTTGTAATAGTCAAGCAATAAGCTTCAATAGATCCAAGAGTGCTCCATTCATCACGTTTGTTCCAAACTCTAATCAGTGTTTCTTGAACAATATCTTCCGCCTCAGCTCTGTCGAAGGTAATTCGGAGAGCTAGCCGAAAGAGTTTGTCTTTCAACGGGAGGATGTCATTCCGAAAACTGATTTCCTGCATCTCTATAAATAATGACGGTTAAGTATATGGAAAGTTACAGTAGTGCACTACTTTTTTTTATTTATTTTCTGATAAGAGTTCCAGAATTGCCGTTTATAGCTGAAGATAAAGTGATTACAACTTCACAAACGCCTGCATTCAATGCGTTAAAAGCATTTTCCAATTTAGGTATCATACCACCTTGAATCACACCTTCTTCAACATAGGTCTTAAATTCTTCCGGAGTTATTTGGGGAATAACACTATTATCATCATTCTCATCACGTAAGACTCCTTTCTTTTCAAAACAATAAATGAGGGTAACATCAAAAAAGGAGGCTAAAGCTTTAGCCGTTTCGCCTGCAATGGTGTCGGCATTGGTATTCAATATATTACCACGGCCATCATGAGTTAGCGGAGCCATTACAGGTATTATATTCTTTTGTATCAAATCTGCCAACAAGGATGCATTTACCTGTTCTACGTCTCCAACAAAACCATAATCAATGTCTTTAACCGGACGTTTACTGGAACGAATAGCATTCATATCAGCACCAGTCAAACCAAGAGCATTCACATCCCGCGCTTGCAGTCCGGCCACAATACCCTTATTGAGCAAGCCACCATACACCATAGTTACAACCTTAAGAGTCTCTGCATCGGTAATACGTCGTCCATTTACCATTTTACTCTCAATGCCCAACTTCTCGGCTAATTTAGTTGCAGAACGCCCTCCACCGTGGACTAATAATTTATAGCCTTCAATAGCGGCAAAATCATCCAACAATTTATAAAGAGTAGCATCTTCCTCCACAATCTTACCACCCACTTTTACTATTGTCAGTTTTTCCCTCATAATTTATATTCATTAAAAATGACTATCGTAGAGAAAGCCCGTTTCTCTACGATAATTTATTTTATTCCAAATAAGTATAGCCGTATAACCCTGATCGATAATTGGACAAAAACTCTTTTCCTTCTTCCAAAGAAATACGACCCTCCTTGACAGATTGAGTCACCCATGTTTCCAGGGTACGGACTAGTTTCTTAGGACTATATTGCACATAATCCAATACTTCAGCAACCGTTTCTCCATCAATAACCTGCTCAATAGCATAGCCTTTTTCATTAACAGAAACATGCACGGCATTCGTATCACCGAAGAGATTATGCATATCACCCAAAATCTCCTGATAAGCACCAACCAGAAAAACGCCTAAATAATAAGGCTCTTTTGATTTCAGAGAATGTACGGGCAAATAATGCGCAACATTTTTAGTAGAAATAAAATTTGCAATCTTTCCATCGGAGTCACAGGTGATATCCTGCAACGTGGCCGAACGATCGGGTCGTTCATCAAGGCGTTGAATGGGCATAATCGGGAATATTTGATCTATTGCCCATGAATCCGGAAGAGATTGAAAAAGAGAAAAATTACAGAAGTACTTGTCTGCAAGCAACTTTGGGAGTCCACGTAATTCATCGGGAGCATGTTTCAACCCACCTGCTATCTGATTTACTTCGCGCATAATTGACCAATAGAGTCGTTCTATTTTAGCGCGGGTCTTCAAATCGACAATTCCGTGGCTGAATAAGTCAAGAGCCTCTTCACGAATTTGCTGGGCGTCATGCCATGCTTCAAGCATTTTGTTCTGATTCAGAGAATCCCAAATTCCGTATAGTTCTTGTAATAGTTCGTGATCTTCTTCTGTCACAGCCTCATCATCATCGTCCCATTCGGGAAATGTAGCTGTTTCCAGTACTTCAAAGATAAGAACAGAGTGATGAGCTGTCAAGGCACGTCCACTCTCAGTTATAATATTCGGGTGTGGAATGCCATTTTTATCACTGGCATCGACAAGAGTAGATATTGAGTCGTTAACATATTCCTGAATAGAATAATTCACACTACTTTCACTACTCGAAGAACGTGTACCATCGTAATCAACACCTAACCCTCCGCCAATATCCACAAATTGGACATTAAATCCCATTGAATGGAGCTGAACATAGAACTGTGAGGCTTCACGAAGAGCTGTCTTGATGCGACGGATTTTCGTAACCTGACTTCCTATATGAAAATGGATTAATTTCAAGCAGTTCTTCAGCCCTTTTGATTCAAGGAAATCAAGAGCTTCAAGCAATTCACTCGATGTCAAGCCAAACTTACTGGCATCTCCACCGGAATCCTCCCACTTGCCGCTACCGGAAGAAGCCAACTTAATGCGAATGCCTATATTAGGCATTACATTAAGCTGTTTCGCCATGCGTGCAATCAGCTTAAGTTCATTCATTTTCTCAACTACAAGGAAAATACGCTTACCCATCTTTTGGGCAAGAAGAGCCAATTCTATATAGCTTTCATCCTTATAGCCGTTGCAAATAATCAGGGAATCTGAATCTGTATTTATAGCAATAACCGCATGAAGTTCAGGTTTTGATCCGGCTTCGAGGCCGAGATTGAATTTCTTACCATGGCTGATAATCTCTTCAACGACAGGTCGCATCTGATTCACTTTGATGGGATATATTATAAAGTTTTCACCCTTATAATCATATTCCTCCGCCGCCAATTTAAAGCAACTGGAAGTTTTTTCAATACGATTATCCAATATATCGGGAAACCTTACGAGCATGGGAGTCGTTACATCACGCAACTGCAACTCATCCACCAGATCCTTCAAGTCAACTCCAACTCCATCTTTACGAGGGGTTACTACTACATGACCTTTGTCATTGATACCAAAGTACGAAGTTCCCCATCCTGTTATGTTGTAGAGCTCTTCTGAATCTTCAATACGCCATTTTCTCATTTTTTGTAATCTGCAAATTATTATTTGATTTCAATAAGTCGGCAAAAGTACATATAAATCTGTTAACTTATGGGGTTTTTATTTTAAAAATGCACATTTACAAAGGATTAAACATCCAATAGTTCACGCAACTTTTGAACCGATTCTGAAATCTCCAAACGGCTTTTGAGTCGTCCTCCATCAAAGTGGAAACACGCCTGAGTATAAAAAGGGAGGCGCTTATCCAATGCATCCATTATAAATTCGCGAAGTTCCTCATCCGTTTTATTCTGTAATATGGGACGTTGTTGTTTAGCTACATGCAATCGTTGAAACAAAATATCCGGATGGACATCCAAAAAGACCGTTTTACCTTTTTTATTCATAAAATCCATGTTATCATAAAAACAAGGAGTTCCTCCACCGGTAGAAACAATCACATCGTCAAACTCTGCCACTTCATGCAACATGCTCCGCTCTAAGTCACGAAAAGAGGCTTCCCCCCGCAAAGCAAACAATTCACTTATAGTCTTGTGAAATCGTTCCTCAATATACCAGTCCAAATCAACGAACGGTATATTTAGTTCGCGGGCAAAAGCCTTACCAAGAGTAGTTTTTCCGGCACCCATATAGCCGGTTAAGAAAATGCGTATCATACCTGCTTACGTTTGCAGGCAAAGTTAAACATTATTAGCGGAAAACCTTAATACGCTCGCTCAGATCTTTTATTTCCTTTTCACCCGGATCGGCGGTAGGAACACCGAATGGCATTTGAGCAATTAATTTCCAGCTTTCAGGTAAATTCCAAGCCTTACGTACATCTTCATCGATAAGAGGATTATAGTGTTGAAGTGAGGCTCCTAAACCGGCATCTTCGAGCATAGTCCAAATTGCCAACTGATGCATTCCCGAAGTTTGTTCGGACCAGACAGGAAAGTTTTCACTATATGGAGGGAAAGCGTCTTGAAGTCCTTTCACGACAGTCTGATCTTCAAGGAACAAGATAGTACCATGACCGCAAGCAAAGCATCCGTCTATTTTTTCCAGAGTCTTCACAAATTGTTCTTCGGAAACCAAAGGCTTCAGTTTATTTTTTACGATATCCCACAGCTTTGTGTGCTCACTTCCCAGCAATAAAACGATCCTGCTGGACTGTGAATTAAAAGAAGAGGGTACAAACTTTACAGCAGTGCGTATGATGTGCACTACTTCTTCATCTTGCACGGATGAATCGTTACCTATTGAATAATATGTACGGCGATGTTCAAGCGCCTCTGCAAATGTACGTTTCATATCATTTATACAATTTGATGTTTCGATTGAAACAACAAGATAGGAGATGTTGTTCATTACTAAAGAATATTTATACCTTTGCAAAATATGGGAAAAGAGAAATTCTATGTTGTGTGGAAAGGTGTCACTCCGGGAGTCTATACCCGGTGGACCGAATGCCAGTTACAGACAAAGGGTTTTGAAGGGGCAATATATAAGTCTTTCGAGACGCACGAAGAAGCCCGGAAAGCTTTTCTTTCCTCTCCTTACGAATATCTAAAGAAGTCGGCCAACACCGCTAAAAAAAAGTCTCAACCGAGTATTATACCTCCATCTGTTGCAGAAAACAGTCTTGCTGTAGATGCTGCGTGCAGTGGAAATCCCGGTATGATGGAATATCGGGGGGTACATATCGGCAGCAGACAAGAGATTTTTCATTTCGGTCCCACATACGGTACCAATAATATCGGTGAGTTTTTGGGTATAGTACACGGACTCGCTTTACTCAAGCAAAAAGGCTATGACATGCCGATATACAGCGACAGTGCAAACGCCATAAGCTGGGTTAAACAAAAGAAGTGCAAGACCAAACTCCCTCGGGAGCCTAAAACAGAAAAACTTTTTCAACTCATAGAGCGTGCTGAAAAGTGGTTGAAAGACAATCGATACTCCACAAAAATCATTAAATGGGAGACGCGTGATTGGGGGGAAATACCTGCCGACTTCGGACGAAAAAGTAAGTAAACATCTTTTAGATTAGCAACCCTATTTTGCTATAAGGATATCAGCCTTTTCCGGCATACTTTCAGTTAAATAAAGTTTCAAAGCAAGCATCTTTATAAAGACTTAAAAAAGAATTCCTTAAAAAGAAAACAGCGAAAGAAAATTAGTTCTAATTTTGCACCCGCTTTTTTTAAGCATCAGTATATGTTCTCAACAAACAATGCATTACCAACAACAAATGAACTTATAATTAAGTAGCGCTATGGGTAAACAGATTTTCCAAACAGACAATAAATCCAGATGGAACAGTTTCAAATGGACAATACGCTTTATTGCATTCTTTGTCATCATGCTCCTCGCAACGCTCGTATTGACTCTGGTTATTGACCAAAATCCATCCATCCCCTTAAGACCGGACTACAAAAGTGCCATGACGGCAACAAAGCCATTCATGCAGGAGAATCGGTTAGCCAAAGAATATAAGGGGTTTCGCGACCGCATACATGCCAAAAGAGCACATTATGATTACGAGAAAATACATCATGAACAACTTAAGAAAGACTCTTTACGCAGCAGACACTTAGTTGAAAAAGTCAGAAGTAAAGACTACGCCATGTGGCAAGGTATGCCTGCGGGCATACGTTCGGCTTTCTATGTTTCATGGGATCCACAATCTTTTTACTCTCTAAAAAGGAATATAAAAAGCCTTAACTTGGTAATGCCCGAATGGATCTTCATCAATCCTAAGACATGCGAAATACAAGCAAATATAGATAAAAGAGGTTTCTCATTGATGAGGAAGAGTGGTGTACCAATCATGCCGATGCTAAGTAATAACGTGAACAAGAACTTTCGTGGAGATCTTGTCAGCACCATACTTCATTCCCCACAGAAAAGGGCGAAACTTATTCAACAGACGTTAGAATTATGTCTAAAGAATAACTTTGTCGGCATCAATATTGACTTTGAAGAGTTAAGCGAAAAGAGTGATGAATATCTCATCAAATTTGTGAAAGAAATGGCTACGGCTTTTCATTCAAAAGGCTTGTTGCTAAGTCAGGATGTAATGCCTTTCAATACGGACTATAATATCAAAGAGCTTAGTAAGTATATCGATTATTTTTGCTTAATGGCATACGATGAGTATTCTTTAAGCAGCGACGCCGGTCCTATTAGCTCACAAAAATGGATAGAAGCAACTGTAGATGATATGCTGAAAAGCGTATCGCCCGAAAAAGTCATTCTCTGTATGGGCGCGTTCGGATATGATTGGTCGGAAAGTGAGAACGTAAGCTTAACTTTCCAACAAGCTTTGGCTAGAGCCTCAACGAGTAATTCAACTATCCATTTCGACAACAATACTTATAATTTGAGTTATGCTTATACCGATGGCGACAATGTCACTCACCAAGTCTATTTTAATGACGCCATTACCAACTTCAACACCATGCGCTTTGGGGCGGAATATCCTTTAGCAGGATTTGGAATTTGGCGCTTGGGCAGTGAAGACAACCGGCTGTGGAAATTCTATAAGAAAGATATAGCGTATGAAACGGCAGACCAAATCAATGTCAGGGATTTTGAAAAAATAAAGATATTCAACCATGTCGATTACATTGGTGAAGGAGAAATTCTGGATGTACTGAATACTCCTCACGCAGGAAAAGTCAAAGTAGAAGTGGACACTACATCCATGCTTGTTTCAGAGGAGAACTATGTCCAGATACCGACGGCATATCAAATCAGACAGTATGGAGCGGGGGCACCTAAACAACTTGTACTTACATTTGACGATGGTCCGGATGAAGTCTTTACCCCCAAGATACTGGATATTCTGAAGCAGTATCACATTCCTGGCGCATTCTTTATCGTAGGAATACAAGCTGAAAAGAATCTCCCTCTTGTCAAACGCATTTATAAAGAAGGACATTTGTTGGGTAACCATACTTTTACGCACCCTAATATTGCTACGGTGAACCCCAAAGAGGCAGAAGTAGAATTGAAATTAACCCGTCTGCTAATAGAATGTATCACAGGGCACACCACAATCTTATTCCGTGCTCCATATAACGCAGATAGCGAACCGGAATCATTGGAAGAAATCATTCCATTGGCTATAGCGCGTAAACAGAATTATCTGGATGTAGGCGAAAGTATCGACCCGGAAGACTGGCAACCCGGAATTAAAGCACAAACTATCTTCGAGCGGGTAGTGGAAGGAGTAGAGGAAGGACGTGGAAATATTATCCTGTTACATGACGCAGGTGGAGATACTCGTGCAGAGACAGTAAAGGCGCTCCCCATGATCATCAATTATTTCCAGAAGCGTGGATATACTTTCACCAATCTGACGACTCTACTAAAAGAAAACAAAGAAAAGTTGATGCCTCCTATCCCTAAAGGAGAAGAATACTATATTATGCAAAGTAATCTGGCACTTGCGTCTATGACTTACTGGATTGTAAATGCACTGACCTCTTTGTTTATCCTATTTATTATTCTTGGTGTGGCTAGGCTTCTCTTCATGATTATCCTCACCTACCGCGAACGCCGCAAGGATAGAAAGAAGAAGTTAAACGGATTCCCAGCAGCCCAAGCTCCTCTTGTATCCATTATAGTCCCGGGGTATAATGAAGAGGTAAACGCCGTATCTTCTCTAAGAAATCTACTTTTGCAAGATTACCCCAACTTCAACATCATCTTTGTTGACGATGGAAGTAAAGATGAAACCTACAAGCGTGTAAGCGAAGCACTTTCGGATAATCCTAAGATGGTGATACTTACCAAACCAAACGGAGGAAAAGCCTCTGCGCTGAATTACGGTATTGCTCACACCGATGCAGAATTTGTAGTCTGCATAGATGCCGATACCAAGCTCTATCCTAATGCCGTATCGCTCATGATGAGACATTTTGCTCAAGGCAAGGACTCTGAGAAGATTGGTGCTGTAGCAGGAAATGTAAAAGTTGGAAACCAACTGAATATGCTCACGAAGTGGCAAGCGATAGAATATACCACCAGTCAGAACTTCGACAGAATGGCTTATGCCAATATCAATGCCATCACCGTTGTACCGGGAGCAATCGGAGCTTTCCGTCGGGCTGCAATAGATGAAGCAGGTGGATTAACCACTGATACACTTGCCGAAGATTGTGACTTGACTATCCGTATCCTTCGTGCCGGATATCGAATTCAAAATGAGAACCAGGCTATAGCTATGACGGAAGCTCCCGAAAGCGTAAAGCAGTTTGTAAAACAACGCACCCGCTGGTCATTCGGCGTGATGCAAACTTTTTGGAAACATCGCGAAACGTTATTCAATCCGAAATACAAAGGACTCGGCATTTGGGCAATGCCAAACATACTGGTATTCCAGTTCATCATACCTACGTTCTCTCCTTTGGCAGATTTGTTTATGATATTCGGTCTGTTCTCGGGTAATGCAGCCAAAATAGCGATCTATTACCTGATATTCATGCTGGTAGATGCGAGTGTATCCATTTATGCACACGTCTTTGAGAAAGAGAAATTATTCAAGCTATTATGGATAATACCGCAGCGATTCGGATATAGATGGATCATGTATGTTGTATTATTCAAGAGTTACAGGAAAGCTATTAAAGGGGAGCTACAAAGCTGGGGAGTGCTAAAACGCTCGGGCAATGTTGCCGATGTAGTAAACATCCCGCAGAAAAAGTAACAGTTCACCAGTCGACTGAAATGTCGTAGGTTGAACTAAGGATTCCCCCTCCCGGAGTTTTTTTGCGTATTTTAATTGCACCAATTGCACTAATCGGCTTAAGCAATTGACATACAGCAAAATACAAGGGTGCAATTAAGCGAAACAGCAGGGTGCAATTAAATTTAATTGCACCCTGCTGTTTTTCCACTTCCACACCCCTTTTTTAGTAGCTCAACTCCCCTTCCCATTCCGCAATAAAACCGTCTCTCACATATCTACAAACCGTTTTTCTTAGCATAACACATACTCTCTTTCAGTTACCCACAATTGTGGGTAATGTGCTCCACAACTGTGACGCATGTGAACCACAACTGTGGGTAAGTTGCGCCACGGCTGTGGGTAAGCAATATAAGTGGCATGAAAAGAAGAAGAAAATGCTGCAAAACACTTACACCAAACGGCTTTTTAAGAGATAAGAAAGGTGGAAAAAAAGGGTAGAAATACCCTAAAACTCGAGCAAAACTCATGTAAAACCGGCAAAAAACTCTGCAAAAAATGTTTTTTTGAGTGATTTTTGATAATTAGCGGGTGGTTTTGGAGGAAATGGGATGCAACAGCTCGAGAAGAGTAATATAGCACTCAAAATATCAATATTTAGGAATTCTGAAAAGCAATATATTATCATTCAATTCAAAATAAAAATGCTTACTTTGACAATTCTAGAAAATATGATTTCTTTGGAAGGTGAATATTAAATTTGACCTCCCCCCTAAAAAAGGAAAGCTGACAAATATACATAAAAATCTGATTAATATCATTATTAGTACGGAGGATCTAGAGTTCTGGAATCATTGTGGGATAAGTCTCCCTTTTAGAGGTTACGCTATAAGAAAAATCGACTAAAGAAGAAGTTTTCGCGTGGAGCCAGCACCATAACCATGCAATTTATCCGAAATCTTTACCTAACTCATGAACGCAACGTCATGCGAAAAATAGAAGAATGCATTATTGCTCTTTTATTGGAAAATATATACGAAATAGATAAGAAAAAAAATGCTTGAAGTCTATCTAAACTTGATTAAGTTTGCACCAAATGTTTATGGTATTCAAGATGCATCATTTCATTACTTTGGTAAAGAAACAACAGAATTAACTTTAACCGAAATGTTGGTTCTTAGTTACATTATTCCGGGACCTATATTTTTTCATGAAGTATTATTAGAACAAGCTCAACAGTTAAAACAGAATCTATATCATCATATTCATTTTCATTCTATTACTCTATATTATAGAAAAATGATAGATAAAAATTCTTTGAGAAATATAGATTATGTAATTAAGTTTACAGCTACATATAATGACTTAATTTTAAGGAAAATAGATAAAATTATATTGCATTGCCCCGCAACAAAATAAAAGCAAACCTTTACAGCTAAAGATATTGATGAATGGCATAAACAAAGTGGTCGGGAAGGCATCGGGTACCAATATGTCGTATTGTTGGATGGCACCGTACAAGCGGGCCGTCCTGAAAATGAAATTGGTGCACATACTCACGGACAAAACAAGAATTCACTCGTTATCTGCTAAATTGGTGGCTTGGATTCCAATGAAAACCCCAAAAACACCCACACAGAGGCACAAAAGTATACACTTAAATCCTTGTTGCAGACTTGTTGCGGAAACACCCCGGTTCGGCAGTTCATGGGCATAATGAGTTCGATAACAAACCATGTCCATGTTTTAATGTAAAAGAATAATTTAATAAATATGTTACATAACACATCTATTTCTTATTTCTATATTTTGATATATTATATATTTGTATCGAACTGTTGATTTAGTGTGATATGTCTTATTTCTCTTTAAAATCCGAGAAGAATAGAAAATATGAGAACTAAAAAGCGTGCTACTCTCAAAAAGTAATAATCAACCATACAATTTAACACTTCTTTAAGAGCAAGGCAATTCTGGATGTAGTGGAGATAATTTATATAATAAAAGTATTTACATCATTCTTTTATGAATCGAAAACATCTGAATATTCAACAAATCATTTACTCAATTATTTGCGAGATACTCCGTTTTCCTTTTATAAGGACATTGCAAAGATTGTACATTTTTTGATATTATTAAATTTCCTTTTCTTGAAATCGAAAGGAGTTTATTTTATATTTTTATGAAAAAACTCTCTTTAAAGAAATGAGGTGATTGCCAATCTTAAAAAAGAATAGATGGGTAAATTAAGGGGGAAGATAACTTTTTCATGTCTCGATTCGTTTGTTTGTCCATAGATGATTGGTACTGTAAACAAGTTATTCATGTCATACCATAATTTGTATCCCATGTGATACCTCTACTCCTGTTTAATAAAAGAGTTATTAATCAAAGTGTTTTAAGGTACATCAATATGATGATGTACCTTAATTTCTGACAGGTTTATCATATTTCTCTTATAATATTATTAAAATACGTGGATATGTCTATTTATAAAATAAAGAAGAACATGCTCGTTCTTTTTACGTTCTTGCTTTTCCCGAACGTTTTTAACTGCTATGCCGATGATCCCGTAAAAAAGGAATGGGTAAGAAAGGAATTATCGAAAGATTTTCAGGAGCACTTATGTGCGTTATCCAATGTTTATGGTTATGTGCGTTACTTTTACCCCAATGACAATTTAAAAGATTTAGATTGGTTTAATTTCTTGATTTATTCCATAAAAGAAATAGAACCTTGTAAATCTGAGAAAGACTTTGAGAAGAAACTATACGAACTATTTTCCCCGCTATGCCCGGATATACAAATCAATAATGCCAAACCAAAACCGTCTTATCATTCCTCTGGTCCTTTTTATATCCAGGAGCATTGGCTGGATGGTAAAGACGTAAAATCGGTAGACGATGTTAAATTTATAAATAAGACAAAAAAGATAAAAGAATATTCTCCTGAGTATCCCAAACCGGATTCATTATATACATTTAACGTCAATTCTAAATTGACAGTCACCTTTCCCATTGCATTGTCAGAATTACCGGTAATGAATGAAATTCTTACTGCATTAATAAATTCCAATAAAAATGTATGGAACGAGAGAACAATATACTATTTATTTGCAGAAGAGCCTTCTGCTCGTATTGCCAACGAAATAATTCGTTGTAATATTGTACAGCATTTTTACCCTTATTACTTTGAGGATGGACTTAACGTTACATGGGAAAGAGCCTACAAAGATTATTTCAATAAGATAGCAAATAGCGAAAACTCCACAAACTACTATTATCTAGTATGCAAAATGATGAATTTGGTCAAAGATTCTCATGTAAATTTAACTTTTCACTTTCTAAGAGCATTTCCGACAAGAAGGATACCGGGAATTGATACAGCCATACTAGACAATCAATTATTCGTAAAAGGAGTATCTGCTATTTATGAAAAAGCCATTCATTCGGGGGACAGGATTATCAAAATTAATAATAATGAGGCCGAAGCTCTTATAAAAGAAAAATTAAAATATTTATCCTATTCAACATGGAAAAGTGGACTAATAAAACTAACTTCTTCCCATGATATATTTACGAGTTATACCAAAGACTCTACCTTAAATTTAACTCTTCAATCTCCAGAAGGTAAAGAAAGTATAATACCCATAAGGATTAACTCATATCAACCTTTCGCTCTTATTAACAACGATTTCATCAAAGTTATTGACGATAATATTTATTATGTAAATTTGAAAAATCCTCGTTTGACTAATTATGACAAGTTTAAAATATGTATTCCAAATATTAACAAGAGTAAGGGAGTGATTTTTGATATGAGGGGTTATCCCAATGAAAGTGTATTAAGTATTCTAGCCAATATTACCGATACGATTCTTTCTTTTGGAAATCTTAATGAAGTACATTATTATTTTCCCAATCATATCAGACCCATTCTTAAACCGATAGAAAAACAGTTTATAGCCCCTTCTACGTCAACAATAAGTGAAGAATATTCCAAGAAGTATGAATATCCGTTACCTTCTAGAGATAAGATCGCCGTACCTTGTGTCTTCTTAATCAATGCGGATTCCATGAGCTTCATGGAGTCGGTAGTAGATATAATCAAAAACTATAAATTAGGCATACTGGTCGGAGAGAATACCGCAGGCTGTAATGGAGATGCAGGTTATTTTGACCTTCCTTTCACATCATTCACAATGTCATTTTACAAATTCTTAAATAGAGACGGGACACAGCATCACGGAGTAGGCATAAAACCGGATATTTGTGTAGAAAACACAGATATAAATAAAGATTCTCAATTGGAAATCGCAAAAAAATACTTAAATGAAGTGGCATCCCATAATTGAAAATGAAGAATTGAGAGCAATAGCAATAGAGAGGCTTGAGAAAATCCATTCCGATATTATGGATAGGCTGGATTCAGATATTGATAGTGGTATAGATTTATATCAAGGTAGAATGGGAATATCCATATTCTTGTATTATTATTCGCAGATTAAGAGAAATTATGAAATGTGGAAAAACTTACTATTAAATGCATAAAAATCTTATTATATTACTAATTTTGCATGGATAATTTCACACTTTATGAAGCAGGAAAAAGTAGATTTAAAGATTAACATAGATGAATTGCTGGATGATTGTGATGACTTTTTCAACGATTTTATGGAGTATCATATTTAAACTGATAATTTTGATTTTATACGTGGTGGAACTCCGATTGCAGCATACTTTCTAAACAGGTATATTTTGCATAATAGTAGGATTAGGCATTAGCTATCTTATTAAGAATAAGTTTTTGCTGGGAGACAGTAGTAAAATTTTGAGAAATCTTGATGCTGAGTTCTTTAAACAGATATGCTATTCAGATAGGCTGAAGGAACAGGACATCTTACATAAGCTAGAATTAATTATCTATTTCATTGTTTGATTAAAAAATAAGAACATAGGAAAAGAAAAGACTTATTTATTTAGAGCCTGTTTAAATTTTAAAGATAGAAATAAGAAGAGTGTTTCTTCTTTCCGGTAAAATGATTATTCTTAGTTACCACACTTTAAATAATTATGTATTGTACGGATTTGGAAGAAACACAGTGGCAAGTTATCAAGAAAATGTTGAAACCACAAGATCGAAAGCGAAAATATGATTTACATAAAATATGGCATTCCATATTTTATGTTGTAAAAACTGGTTGCCAATGGCGCATGTTACCTTCTGATTTCCCCTCCTGGGAATTGGTGCATTATTACTATCGCAAGTGGTCATCTCTTGGTAAATTTGATTTATTACTCAATAACTTACGTGAGAGGGTTCGTCTTTCTATAGGACAAAAAGCCGAAGCTAGTGTGGGAATAATGGATAGCCAAAGTGTACGTTGGGGGAATAACCGTTCCTTAAATGGAGTTGATGGAAATAAGAAAGTCAAAGGAATTAAACGTCATTCCCCAGTTCCAAATTGGTTGATACCATTTCTTTTCAATCTCTGCTATAGCCAGGTAGACAGACTTTCTCAGCGCATCGTCATTAGGGAAGGAAAGTTTGTTTTTGGTGTATTTTCTAATTTTACCATTCAGATTTTCAATCAAATTGGTGGTATAAATAATCTTCCTGATTTCTATAGGAAAATCATAGAAAGAGGTTAATTCATCCCAATTGTTTCTCCATGAACGGATAGCATAAGGATATTTAGCCCCCCATTTTTTCTCGAAGAGGTCAAGTTCGGCACCAGCGGCTTCTTTGGTGGGAGCGTTGTAGATACTCTTCAGGTCCGCAGAGAACTCCTTTTTCTCCTTCCATACCACATAGCGGCAAGAGTTCCTTTTTTGATGAACAACACAAATTTGTGTTGTAGATTCAGGGAAGACGCTTTTTATAGTATCCGTAAATCCATTCAGATTATCGGTTACAGTTATGAGAATATCTTCTACTCCGCGAGCTTTTAAATCAGTTAGAACACCCATCCAGAAGGAAGCACTTTCGGCTTTACCGACCCACATGCCTAGAACTTCTTTCAAACCGTCCTTATTTAACCCCACACATAGGTAAACTGTTTTATTAATCACTTTACCATTCTCACGGACTTTGAAAACAATCCCGTCCATCCATGCAATCATATAAAGGCTCTCTAAAGGACGATTTTGCCACTCTAAAGCAGCTTGAGAAACCTTGCCCGTAATCACAGAGATGGCAGAAGCAGAGAGGCTAATCTATAAATCTCAGCCATCTCAGACTCAATATCAGACACGCTCATACCCTTGGCATATAAGGAGATTACCAGACGCTCAATTGACATGCCACGACTTTGGTGTTTAGGTATAATCACAGGTTCAAATCTACCTTCACGATCACGGGGAATATCAATCACAGACTCACCGTGTTCGGTCTGAATCTTTTTGGGATATTTACCGTTACGGGACCACTATTATTACCGGAAGCAGAATGCTTCTCATAGCCCAGGTGAGCATCAAGCTCGCCTTCAAGCATTTGTTCGTACAAACGGGAATGAAGGTCGCGAAGGAAGCCATCAACATCGTTAGCGTTCTTGAACTGACTAACTAAGTCTTTACTTAAAGATTCTTTGGGAATGTCCATAATAAAGCTTTTATCAAAGTTATACATAAATAAAAAACTGCAAGTAATATAACCTGCAGTTTTACATTTACACAATATTACGGACAGTGCCTATGATAACGATTGCATATCGTTTAAGCGCTTGTAATAACCATTCTTTTGCAACAGCTCATCATGCTTACCTCTTTCCACAATTTCTCCTTCATACATTACGCAAATTTCGTCTGCGTTTTTAATTGTAGATAGTCTATGAGCAATAGCTATAGTGGTGCGCGTCTTCATTAGTCTCTCTAAAGCTTCTTGCACCAGACGTTCTGATTCGGTATCCAAAGCAGAAGTAGCCTCATCGAGAATAAGTATTGGAGGATTCTTAAGAATGGCACGCGCAATGCTGACACGTTGACGCTGCCCACCGGACAATTTGCCTCCACGGTCACCAATATTCGTATTATATCCATCCTCCGTCTCCATGATAAAGTCATGGGCATTAGCTATCTTCGATGCTTCAATAACTTGCTCTAGAGTTGCATTCTCCACTCCAAACGCAATATTATTAAAGAACGTATCATTGAAGAGAATAGCTTCCTGATTTACATTTCCAATCAAGCTCCTGAGATCACGTGTATGTACATCTTTAATATTTGTTCCGTCTATCATGATTTCACCCTGTTGAACATCGTGATAACGTGGTAACAGATCAACCAAAGTCGATTTACCGGAACCGGATTGCCCAACCAAAGCAATAGTCTGGCCCTTAGGCACAGTCAGATTGATATGCTTTAGCACTTCCCTCTTTCCATCATAACTGAAAGACACATCTTTAAATTCTATTTTGTCATCCATCTTGCCAAGAGACAAGGGATGCTCGGGTTCTTTTATCGGATTATCCGCTTTCAGAATCTTATCCACACGCTCCATAGAAGCCAAGCCCTTTGGAATGTTATATCCGGCTTTCGCAAAATCTTTCAACGGATTGATAATACTATATAGAATTACCATATAAAAAATAAAAGTGGAAGCGCTAATAGATGAGTGATCGCCTAAAATAAGCATACCCCCGAACCAAAGAACAAAAACGATCAGTAAAGTACCAAGGAACTCACTCATCGGATGAGCTAACGTCTGCCGGGTAGCCACCTTATTGGATGCATCACGCAGTTCATTGCTACATTTTGTGAAGCGATCCACCATTTTCTCTTCGGCAATGAAAGCCTTAATGATACGCAGTCCACCCAACGTTTCTTCCAATTGAGACATCGTATCACTCCATTTACTTTGAGCTTCCAATGATTGGCGTTTAAGTTTTTTGCCAACCTGCCCCATTAGCCATCCCATACCGGGCAATACCAATATTGTGAATAAGGTCAGCTGCCAACTGGTCACAATTAAAGTCGCGAAATAAAGGATAATCAGGATAGGATTCTTCATCAACATATCCAACGAACTTGTTATAGAATTCTCTATTTCACCGACATCTCCACTCATACGGGCGATGATGTCCCCCTTACGTTCTTCAGAGAAGAAGCCGAGCGGCAAGTACATCACTTTAGAATAAACCATGATTCGAATATCTCTGACAACGCCTGTCCGCAAAGGTATCATCACGGCGGAAGAAGCAAAGTAACAAGAGGTCTTCAACATAGTCATAATAGCCAAAAATACTCCCAAAAACAATAGAGTACTAGTCGAGCCATACGATTGGATAAGCTGTGTAACATAATAATAGAAATTATTTATGCAAATATCTTTCAGGCTACCACTCCCCCATGCCATAAACTGATACACATGTGTATCCTGACCTGTTTTAAACAGTATATTAAGAATCGGGATTAGTAAAGTAAAAGAAAACACATTGAATAAAGCGGATAGAATGTTGAGTACGATAGCCCAACCAATATATTTTTTATAGGGCGACACAAAGCGCCTCATAAGTTCCCAAAATTCTCTCATTACTTGCAGTTAATTAAGTTAAGGGTGCAAAGATACAAGAAAATCCATTAATTAAGTGCCGATTAAGCTAAATCAATCAAAAACGGCTCGCATTTATATCCATTCTGAATGATAGACAATTAAGCTCATTTTCTTGAAAGAGATGAGATCATTCACAATATCTCTATCTAACTCAGTTAAAAGATTGGATTACATAATCTATTAGTGGCATATTTTGCTTAAATTTGTATGCAATTACTAACAAATACTTCTCTATCACATCATAAAAGAAGAACAATAAATGAAAATTTATTTATTATAATCATGAAAGAACAATTCTTTACATTATGCATTCTCTCTATTTTGACATTCACAGTCGTATCATGTTCAGAAAGCGATAGTGAAGACCAAATGACTCTAATAGAAGAAAACCACACTCCAAATCCTATGGATGCCTATGTACCATTAGCATCCGACGATGCAAGTTCCATGAAATCTGTTTTGGGATATGGTCTTGATATTATGGGAGAGATTGGTAGCTACCAATCTGTAAAAGCTCAAATTATTGATTTAGACAGAATGGATTCCGAAGATCCTTACTCAGCTGTAAAAGTAGGAACATTCCAAAGCTTCTCAAGAGATTTGTATGGGAAAAACAAGAATGAGTATTTAGCTGAGATGCCTTATCTTTTTCTTGATGGCAGAACATTGGAACAAGAAGAATTAAAAGGAAAAATCTTATTCACTAAAGGTCAGTCTGCGTACAATTTTTTATCAGACGGACAAAATGAATACACCTATCGATCAGTGCATAATTATTATCTTCGATATAGGTGTTATTATAACGGCCTGACTGCTAAAAGATATCTTAAGCAGTCATTTGTCGATGATATAAGTTCTTTATCACCGCAAGAAATTATAGAGAAATACGGTACACACGTCATTGCGGAATATTACGACGGGATAAGATTCGATTTGCTATATATGGCTAAGATTGTCCCTACCCGATATAGCCACAAGGGAGAAATAATAACAATAGATGAAGACAAAAGAGATGCCATAAAAGTTGGCTATTACAAAGCAATGGAAAATAGCAAGTGCGGTTCATTTAACTGCGAGAGTATGCCAGACAATACTGACAGGTTATTGAAAGCGAATGTCAATCCTATCCTGTTGCTAAATGCTGTTGGAGGTGACCCCAGCATTGTTACACGAGGCTTTTTCAATTTAGAGAAAACATCTCCGGACTCTCACATGAGTGAGTGGTATGCAACAACCCATGATTTAAAAAATGATGAGCTGTTCAAGATGGTAGAAATAGGAGAACTGACTCCAATCTACAACTACATTAAAGATCCCCAGAAACAAGAGGAAGTGAAAAAAGCTGTAATTGAATATATTTCTAAAAATCAACCGAAATAAATCATACTGCATTACACGGAAAATGCTTATATAAAAATCTCAAATTTAGAGCTGCAAAGATGGAAAAGCCAACCCTTAGCATAATAACTGTCAACTTTAATAATAATGGAGGATTAAAAAAAACATTATCGAGTGTTTCACAGCAATCCTTTGCATTCTATGAGCATATAATTATTGATGCATGCTCCACTGATGGTAGTTTAGAGACTATAGTTGAATATGCGAAAGACAATTCACACGTCACATTCTGGGTTTCGGAACAGGACAAAGGAATATATGACGGGATGAACAAAGCGATTGATCACTCCAGCGGAGAATACCTATTATTTCTTAATTCCGGAGACTTCCTATTAACCTATGTTTTAAATAAAATTCCTTTTGATGGGACGAAATAAAATATATACAGTAAATACAAAGTATGATATGGATATTGTAATCTGCGTCTCTCTCAAAGACTGCCTTATAGTTAAAAAAAACATCTATCACATCAACAAAACAATAGAATACGACAACATTTATCTCATAGCTGATAAATGTAATTTTGGCTTTTTCCCAAAGCGTTTCAACCACAAATATAATATTACGCTGATAGATGAAGAACAGATTATCCCCCACAGAGACATATTAGAAACCATATCCAATCAACATTTCACTTGTGAATACCGATTCGGTTGGTATTACCAGCAATTTCTTAAAATGGGCTTTGCACTAAGTCAATATGCTAAAGACTTTTATTTAATTTGGGACAGTGATACCATACCTCTGAATAAGTTATCTTTTATGGAAAAAGGCAAAATGGTATTCACTCCAAAAACGGAATATCACAAGGCCTATTTCACTACAATCAAAGCATTGATAGGATATAATAAGGAGGTTGACTATTCTTTTATAGCCGAACACATGATAATTTCTGTACCTATAATGTTAGAATTAATTCAAAAAATAGAGATATCAACTATACCAGGAACAACATGGTATACTAAAATTATCAATGCCACCCCGGCAGATGAACCGAATAGCTTTTCCGAGTTTGAGACTTATGGCACTTTCTGTCACCATAATTACCCTGACACTTTCTTTCTTAGAGAGTTGCGCACATTCAGAGAAGCTGGAAGAATTTATAGCCGAGGTATATCGCGCCATACTCTCAATAAACTTTCGAAAATGTATGACACCATTTCTTTGGAGAGCTGGAGCATTCCACGAAAGCGCCTACACAAATGGCACAATAATATCGAGATGAAGATCATTAATTTCTTTCGTAAACTACACCAATAAATCGAAGTAAATCTTACTTTATCATTTCATAAACCAGTATTTTCACGATATCATGCCCCGCAGTATAAGATGCTAGAAAAGAATAGTAGTCCATATATAAAACTATTCACAATTAGATTCGGTGAATATCAGATAAATACAGAATTATCAAATAATCCTTTCCACAAATACTCTACTTTATCATTGCAAAGTATCACAATTTTATCCGGATTAGGGCCTAAAAGAGCACCATATTTCCCCAAAGTTCCTTTGCTGGTAATCTGATGTTTACAACAAGCTATTAAAAATAAATCCATATATCCTTTATCAGACCCATTCATATTGACAACTATATAACTATCCTCTGTCAATGGAAGTTGAGGTATTAATTCTTCAGCCACCCATTCAGGTTCATCTGAAAAGAAATAAAAAAAGGGAGAAATGACTTTGCATTGAACATACTTGATCGCTTCTTGAAAATACTCTAATGAAGCAGGTCTACCGTATGCCTCAATTTCAACCTTTAGATCACCACGCCTTACGTGGACAGCTACAGAAGAAGGACACAACTCTATTTCTGAATACACTCTCCGATTCTCTTCATTTAGAACATCCGTCGAAATCTTAAAAGTAGATTTAAATTCTGAAAGCCAAATATCCAAGGGGAAATGATAATAACCACCCAAATACACAGGAGGCTTCTTTGTCAGAAAAGAGAAGTCCTCTTCCCGTCCAAATGTATTATTCCCCAAATTGAAAAATTTCTTCCTATAAACAGACAACGCCACTCTCGACGCACGATTTATGCTTAAACAAGGAAAAGCTTTCTGCAAATCGAAATTACGCACGAATTCAAAATTCATATCTGTACCCCAATCTTGATAAAAAGATAAATCATAAAGGACCTTATAACCTTTATTTTCGAAGAGCCTGCCAAGTAGAAACTGATGCATTTGAGAGCAAATTCCTCCATCCATGAGCACTATCACCTTGGGGGATATTATCTTCCACTTCAAGGCTCTCTTATACACACTTTTCTTCCATCTCTCTATAGCTTTCATATAATCATCTAAAGTTTATTTCTCCAACTATAATAGCATAGTCTCCAATACCCCAACAAGACTGAAATATTGTAAGTTGCAACAATTTTCTTTTCGCGTCGCAATAAAAGCTGTTGTAATTCAGGATATTTTCGAAGCTCCATTTGCATTCTTTTCATTTCTTTATTTACATCTTTTACTTTTTTCCATTGCATCCTTATCTGTGTGTTTTTTATATGAAACAATGCAAGTTCTTTTTCTAGCCTTTCTTTCATGCCAATACTCTCTATGTAACTGTCAAACCAAGCCGCATAAATATTAAAATCGTTATATGCTTCTTCACTCATATTGTGAGACACCGAAGAGGGATAAATATTGTATTCAAGAATCGGAGTATTTATAGACACAACTTTTTTTGAACGGGATAGTATCTGAGTTGACAATACAACATCTTCCCCAAAACTAATATTCAACTTTTCGGCATCTTCAATGTATAAAGAGTGTAAATGGAATTTTGTCCACATAGCCCAATATGCCCTCGAATAAAGTATATGACTCAAATACTCTATTCCAGACATCTGCTCAAACTCTATAATGTCGGATTCTCTTTTTTCTCCATTTTCACAAAATAGAAAAGGGGCAACAACAACATCTGCTTGAGTTTCTTCGGCTCTATCAATCAAACATTCTATTGCATTGTCCATTAATACATCATCACAATCTAAATACTGTATATATTTCCCCTTCGCTTGGTTTACGCCAAACCGTCTTGCAACAGCAGTCCCTTCATTCGCTTTTTGTATTATAAATATCCGAGAATCAGATTTTGCATATTCCGCAATAATTGTAGAAGTGCAATCTGTACTCCCATCATCTACAAATATAATTTCCAAGCTCTGATACGATTGACAAAGAACGCTTTGCAAGCATCTTCTCAAATATTTTTCACCATTATAAGCACATATAATAACAGAAACCAGGGGATTAATAGACTCCAGCATACAATTATAAAATTAAGTATTCAACAAAGCACTAAAATCAGAAGCAAAATTATCAAGACTATACTTTTTCACAACCATAGCTGGATTAATATTAGCCGAAAATCTTTTTCTTGTAGAGACATCTCTTAATATCTCTATTTTTTTCACTAAATCAATCGCATCCCCTTTCTGATAAAGCAAACCGTCTACTCCGTCCTTTATGCGTTCAGGATTAGCTCCCACATTGGAAAGAATCACAGGTAGTCCACACATTTGAGCTTCCACAGCAACTCTACTAAATGTTTCGAAAGTGGAGCAAACTAACAAAGCATCCGCCTCATAATAATATGGATATATTTGTTCCACGAAAGGAACGATCTTCACATTGTCGGTTAACATATTCTTTTTAATATAATCTTCACACACAGCCGAAAAACCAAAATCAGGACCAACTAAGTAACAAAAAACATCCCTCCCTTCATCTAATATAACTTTAATAGCATGAAGTAAATCAAGCTGACCTTTATTAGAATCGAATGCACCAACCATAAGCAAAGTATATCGCTTATGAGAGTCTCTATTCAAATCTACTCCACTAACAGACTCCAGTTCAACAGCTTGCGTAAGTACAAACAACTTACTTGGCGTTATATCATACTGGTAATATTGCTTAACATATTTTGATGTTACCAATATTTTGGATGATAAGCGATCTACCAGTTTAAATATCATTTTTGGCTTAAAAATGAATTCAAGATTAGTCCAAGTTGCGGCAGGCGCCTCATGTATGAACCAATAATGTTCTATATTTAATAGCTTGCAAGTAAAAGCCAAATAAGGTATCGCAAGAGTATTTGTCATCGCATAGTCAGGCTTTATCCGGTTTATATACCAAGCTAATTTTAAACCAGTTTTCACCAACTTACGAATATAAGACAATCTCATTCTTATAGTAATACGTTCATTTTCGCCAACCAGCCACCATTTCATTCTAAATATCTTATAACCATCAAGATAACAAGAACAAGCATCTACAAAGTCACCACTTCCCGGAAAAATCATGTATATTTCCCATTCCGGATGATTTTGTTTAAGACCTTTCAACAAATTCAGCAGGCATTTTTGTGCCCCTCCCATACAATGATATTCATGTGAAAGAAAGACCAATTTCATTTCAAGACAAATTACAAGATGAAATAATAAGATCAAAAATAGACATAAAATCCTCAAACAGCCTTTTTTGAGCGAAAAGATAGAGTCGTCTTTTTCAAAAGACGGGTTATTCCGATCATCCAATAAGCAAGAGAAGGATTTTTGCACATGCGCCTTAGTCCAGCAATCAATTTTTTCTTACCTTCCAGTGAAATTCTTTCTTTCTTAAATAATCTATAATAATTACCATAGCAAAACCAGCGTTGCCAAAAGTTGATGGGAAAATGCTGCTCTACTGCTAATGTTATATGCATACATTCTTTCATACAATTAATATAAGTAAGTTCGTTTCGCTTTGAGTCGGCTGTCACACTGACAGGATGCTGTCTGAAAAAATTCAAGCGCTCATATATTTCCAATATATCGCCGTGAATTGCCAACATAGTCCAAAAGTACCAATCGCCACAATAGAGCATTGAATCCCATGCACAACTATCCAGCTTGAGAAATGCCTCTCTTCTAAAAAGTACTCCACTAGCATTGTATATATAGTTTTTCCAATACATTTTTTCCACCACATAATCTATACCGGAAGAACATCGATATTTAATAGAAGAGTTTAACTGATCTTTTGGCCAATGATCCATATTCTTTTTTAATATCCTCCCCATCTCATCCACTAGATAAGAGCCTGTTTTGCAGTAAACAGCCTTTGGATGCTGCTCTAATAAAGCCACTGTTTCCTCTAAAAAAGAATTATCTGCATAATCATCACTTTCCGCTATCCAAATGTATGTTCCTTGAGCTATCTCTAATCCTTTTTTCCATTGTTTAAAAGGGCTACCTGAGTTCTTCTCATTCACAAAAACACACGTAATTCGGTTGTCTATTTTTGCATAATTCTTTAATATTTCAACACTCATATCAGAAGATGCATCATCTAGTAGTATTAATTCAAAATTAGAAAATGATTGATTTAATATAGATTTTATGCGTTGAGGAAGAAATGTCGCATAATTATAATTGGGAACAATCACACTAACCAAAGGTCTTTCCATTTTAGAGTCATTTATTTCCGGATCTAATATAAATTCTTTCTTATTACTTCTAAATAGCGCTTTCCATATCGCAAATCGGGCTCAAGATAATTACCTTCGGCCCACTCATTCCATGATTTTACAAAAGCAAGGCGATGTTCCAACGGCTTATCTATGACGCGCTCCATCACTTTTTCGACATGTTGCTCAAAGTAAACAGGTTCGGCATGATTTAAAACCAAACTTTTGCTCCCGGAACGAGGAGAATGATCCCAATTAGGAATAATAGTAGGTATAATGTTTTCTTCATACTCTTCATCATCTACAAAAAAACGACTGGCCTCCTTATATTCTATGACCTTTGGTATGCGGAATATCTTATGCTTCCACTTTGCACATCCATAGGCAAAGGGAGCCTTCTTTTCAAAATCGAATAGCCGGACTATGTTAATAGCATCAAAGCCTATCTCTAAAAGTTTTTCTTTCTCAGCTTCCAAATGATAAGTTTGGCCAACAAAGTAAATATCTTTTAAACCATTCTGTGCAGCTAGAGTGCGCCAAAGTTCAATAAACCCTTTCATGTCAGGATGATCCAAAGGATGATAAACCATAAATAGAGGTTTATTATCCACGGTTATATATCGACAATCGTTGAATGCAGGCAACACTGCATAGAAGTGATCTACATAATCTTTTTCTCCTGGATATAATTGGTCAATTAAAGTATCCTTGTTTTTTATACCATGATAGAAGCCTCTCCATGACTCATTAGCCCAAGCCAAGCAAAAGGGAAAGTCCGGTTGAGCAGAAGACAAAACTTCATTAAAAGGACGCTCCAACAAACGCTTTCCATTACCAAACCAATAATGCCAATAACAGAAGCCTTCAATACCATATTCCTTGGCTAAACAAGCTTGATCTCGACGCGTTTCAGGGACTCGTAAATCATAATATCCTAAATCAGCTGGTACTTTAGGTTGATAATGTCCAGGAAATAAAGGACGCGCTTTCCCTACATTAGTCCATTCCGTAAAACCTTTCATCCACCACTCGTCATTTTCAGGTATTGGATGAAACTGAGGCAGATAAAACGCTATAATTCTTGCTTTACTCATTTAAACACGTATTTAGAACTTTACAATAACTGAAATTTATAACGCCTGGACTTTAGAAACAGTCTGATTGAACGGTAAAACACCCTATATATATAAAGATGACGATATATCATATAGCGTTTAAAAGCGGAGATAGTGCCTAACTGTACCCATGAAACATTATCAAACTCTCGCATTTTAGCCAAAACATCCTTTATTATGTCCTCGGTAAAAGATGAGGATGGAACCATCATAAGATGATCTATAAGATGAACTCCACGCTGATGTAAATAAGTAGGTGCTTGATCTAGAATTCTCTTCTCATATACAAATTTCACTTGTTGATAAACGGTTAAAAAAAGAACATATTCATTTTGGGGATTATACAACCTGCCATGCGTAGTGCTTTTTCCATGTTTCAAATAATGATAGCGTGGAGAATCTTGCATCACAACTTGATGGGCATTATAGAAAAGACGATATGAAACAGCAATATCTTCAAAAATCCGTTTTTCAGGAAAGCGAATACCATTAAACAATTTAGATTTGAAGAGTTTGTCCCATAAATAATTTCGTACCCGTCGATCCACGACCAAAGCGCGTATGGCCTCATCATGTGAAAATACCGTTTTTTCACCCGAGGCATAGCGTACCTTCGTTTTGCCCTGCTTCTCTATATAATGGGAACAGATTGCAATATCCGCCTTACTCTCCAAGATCAATTGATGCAGGAACTCATACATATCCTCGTCAATCCAATCATCACTATCGACAAAACCCAAAAATTCTCCCTGAGCAATAGATAAAGCTTTATTTCGTGCAACACTTTGACCGGCATTCAACTGATGAATTACTTTCACCCGGAAATCCGACTGAGCATAAGAGTCGCAAATCTCCCCCGATCCATCGGTAGAGCCATCGTCTACCACTATTATTTCGAGATTTTTATAAGTCTGCCGGCAGATGGAATCAAGACATTTCTCTAAATAGGGCCTTGCGTTATACACCGGTACAATAATGCTTATTAAAGGTAAAGACTCATCCTTTATCATCACATTCTCTATCATTAGATATGAGCAGAAGTAATCCCCGGGATAAAAGAATACCCGGCTTTCCAACGTAACTTGAGTTTACGCATCAAATTCCACGGTTTCGGTCTCACCCTTTCTTGAAAATACCAAATGTAATTATTAACGGCATCCAAAACCCGGGCGGAAGAATGTCCATCCGCATGCCCTTCATGCGTATTCACATATGAACGGATATTGGACATTAAAGTACCTGGCCGGGTAATCGCTTTTGTTATTGCTTCTTCAACGTCAAGCGGATCGGTTACATTTAGTAAATGCCTCCCCGGAGTAGTATTGCAGTATGTCACCACCGGTTTGTCCAATAACATAAATTCAATAATCACAGACGAAGCATCGGATAATAACACATCTGCGCCATCCAATAGTTCCGCATCCACTAGTCCGCCTTCGTGAAATGTCACATTAGGACAGGTACGAGCCAATTCTTTATAACGGTTTATTACGTCGACGTCGTGATACATCGGATGAAAAGAGATTATCCAATCCCAAGGTTTCTCTTTAACCAATCTGTTGAGGGTATCAAATAAATGAGGAGCGGAAGTTATGCCTTTTGTAAATGTAGAGGAATATAATATAACCGGACGATCGCGATTTTTTTTAGCACTCCCTTTTCTATTCACTAATGCATCCATCTTGCACCAACCCGTTTCATAAACTTTGAAGAAACCATATTTAGTTTCAAGTTTCTTAAAGGGCAGTGTGCTACTTTCTCCCTGAGTACAATATATATCAAACCATCCCCTAATTGAGAAATGGTCATCTTTTTCGTCTCCACGCTTGTTAATAGGATATCCATGAAAAAGAGACACTTTGACTCCAGGAAAAAAGTCATAAATGTAATTACCCGGAGCAAAAGTCGCAATCGGATTATAGTCTAATACATTCTGCAACGTCCGAAGTAATGTCTCATTATTCTTCAATAAAATGGGGCAACCATCTTCAACAAACCAAGCTACATCGTCCCCCCGTTTCCATATTTCCTCTTGAAGAGGGCGAAGGATTGGATAAGAATATGCAACAGAAATAAAAAATAAAAAATGTCTTTTCATACATTTACTTTTTATGGTAACCGTTGTGTCACCAAAGTTCCAAAGAATATAGTAAGTCTATAAAATCATTACATGATTAGAAAACGTAGTTTTTTGCAGATTACTGCATCATCCACATAAAAATAAGTAGAGCCCACAGGGGATAAGTAAAAAAACGTTCATAATAGTCCTTTTATATCTAAGGTTAACAGATTGCAAAGGTACTTTTATTAGCCAATAATTGAAAATTTTGAAAACTTTATATAGCTTTGTATCTAAAATATTTTTTCTATCCACAAAAAAACAAGTTTATGAGCTTTACAGAACTTTGCAACGGCATATTCGAAAAATCAATCTATGAATATCATAAGATAGATCATGTAGATACTCCCATTCAAAACCCGTATCCTATAAAAAGCATTGAGTATTACCTGTATTTAAAAAACTGGATAGACACGGTTCAATGGCATTTTGAAGATATTATACGTGATCCGAACATTGATCCATCCGCTGCATTGGTACTTAAAAGACGCATTGATAAATCCAATCAGGACCGTACCGATCTTGTGGAATTAATTGATAGCTATTTTCTGGATAAGTACAAGAACGTTACAGTACAAGATGATGCAGTAATCAATACAGAAAGTCCGGCATGGGCCATCGATCGCCTATCCATACTTGCGCTGAAAATTTACCACATGCGCAAGGAAGTGGAACGTACGGATACGACTCCCGAACATCATAAACAATGTTTGGATAAACTTAATATCTTATTGGAACAGCAGAAAGATTTAGGCACGGCCATCGAACAATTACTATACGATATTGAGAACGGGAATAAGTATATGAAAGTATACAAACAAATGAAGATGTACAATGATCCGAATTTAAACCCTGTGCTATACGGGAAGAAATGAAAATATTGATTATTAGGTTTTCAGCTCTAGGCGATGTAGCGATGACCATACCGGTCGTTGCTTCATTCGCACAGCAATACCCCGAAATAGAAATTACTTTCTTGAGTAAGTCTTTCGTAGAACCCTTATTCGGATGTATGCCCTCAAATTTTCATTTTTGGGGACTGAAACCGGGTGATTACGAAGATTTCCCAAGCCTGCTGAAGTTATACAGCAAATTGAAAAGAGAGAAATTTGATGCTGTTGCCGATTTGCATGACGTATTGCGAACAAAAGTACTCCGGATTTTATTTTATCTAAGCGGCGCACATGTAAGCCACATTAACAAGGGACGCAAAGAAAAAAAAGAGCTGACAAGAAGGAGACATAAAATGGTGAGGCAACTCCCCACCTCATTTATGCGTTACGAAGATGTATTCCGCCAATTAGATTATCCCTTCAAAATCACCTTCCATTCCGTTTTTAAAGAGGGAAAGGGTGAGATAGGGAAATTCATACAGGTTACCGGCGATGCGCCCAACGGAAAACCTTGGATAGGTATAGCCCCTTTTGCTGCTCACAAAGGCAAAATGCTCCCCAGGGAGACGATACTTCAATTGATGGAACAGTTGTCCACCCATCATGAATGGAGAATATTGCTTTTTGGCGGCAAAGCCGAAAAAGAAGCGATAGAAGAATGGGCTTCTAAATATCCAAATATAGAGTCGGTAGCAGGAAGACTTGAACTGGATGAGGAACTAGCTTTGATGAGCCACCTCAAAGTCATGATCTCCATGGATTCCGCCAACATGCACCTGGCTTCACTGACAGGTATCCCCGTTGTCTCCCTTTGGGGATCAACTCATTATTATGCAGGATTTATGGGCTGGAGACAAAAAGTTTCAAATGCCGTGGAAATAGATTTGGCGTGTCGCCCCTGCTCCATTTTCGGCAATAAACCTTGTTTTCGCAAAGATTATGCCTGCCTGCAAGGGATCACTCCGGAAATGATAGTAAGTAAAATAGAAAATATCGTAAATCCATGAAAATAGTTATTAATCCCAAATATGAACAGTCCCGTACCCTTATTCTCCAACTGATTGAAGACTTTGAGATAAAGGGTAAAACCATTCATGAAGGACGTAATATAGTAAAAAGTATCCAGACGGATTATGGTGAATGGATCATAAAACGATATAAGAAACCTTTGTTTTTTCAACGTTTCATCTATACCTTTTTCAGAAAAAGCAAAGCAGAAAGGGCTTATATCTTTGCCGAAAAGCTACTCTCTCTCGGCATAGAAACTCCGGAAGGCATTGCTTATGCCGAGGAGAAAAAGAATGGTCTGTTCTCTAACAGCTATTTTATTTCCACACTTTATGATGCCCCTACAGTCTTCTATGATTTGACAGAAAAAAAAGATTATGATCATAATCTTGCGAATAACTTAGTTACTTTTTTTGTAGAGCTTCATACCAAAGGTATACTACACGGAGATCCCAATCTTAAAAATATCTTATATCACAAAGATAAAGAAGGAAACATCCATTTCTCAGTAATAGACACCAATCGGTCACACTTCAAAACTCAACTCACCCCAAAGGAATGCCTGAATAATCTAAAAAGAATAACTCATCGCGGTGATTTATTGGAATACATAGCTAATGAATATGCTAATATACGAGGATGGGATGCTTATAAATGTGTAAATATCGTAATGAAAGCACTCAATCAATTTGAAGAACGAATGAAAATAAAAAATATTATACGAGGAAAAAAATAGAGATATGAATTGCTATATATCACGTAATTACAAAGATCAATCTACTTCTGGGAATAAAGCTAAAACTGATATGGAAGCTCTCATGGAAGAATTAGGATTCAGAAATATCGGATTAAAACAGACCCAATACTCTAATCCAGTCATCTCCTTTTTATTCATTCTAATGGGAATAATCAAAGCCGCGTTATACTTGAACAAAGGAGACGTATTGTTTTTACAATATCCCTTAAAAAAGTATTTCTATTTTATTTGTAACATAGCACATCTTAAAAAATGTAAAGTGGTAATATTAATACATGATTTAGGCAGTTTCAGACGCAAAAAGTTGACGGTTCATCAAGAGATAAAGAAACTAAATCATGCAGACTATATCATCGCTACGAATCCCATCATGCAACAATGGCTATCTTCTCATCATTGTAAAGCTCAACTCGGAAGCTTGGGCATTTGGGACTATTTATCTCCAAATCATTCTGTGGAACAACCAATACCGATGTCCATCTCTTCTCCCTATAAAATAGTATATGCAGGAGCACTTAGAATGCGGAAATGCGGTTTCTTATATAATTGGGGAGATGAGATACAATGTTATTCTGTAAATTTATACGGCAAAAATTTTTCTATAAACGAGGCTAAAGGAAAAGATCATTTTAACTATATGGGATTTGTACAGTCCGATAAATTGATTTCATCAATGCAAGGAGATTTCGGATTAGTATGGGATGGAGATTCCATTACCACCTGTTCAGGCAACTTCGGTGAATATCTTCAATACAATACTCCTCATAAAATATCACTATACATTCGCTGTGGTTTGCCAATCATTATCTGGAACAAAGCGGCATTGTCCACTTTTATCCAAGATCAAAAAATAGGCTATTGCATAAATTCTTTATCAGAAATAAATGAAATACTTTCTTCTATTACCCCCAAGAGCTATGAAGAGATGAGAATTAACGTCTTACGTATCGACAAACAGTTATCACAAGGATTTTACTTCAAACATGCGATAAAAGAAGCCATTGCCACATTACAACAATGAGAGTGGGTTAAACTATAGGATGAATTAAGATTTAGGTTAGAGGCTTAGATTAGAGGCTATAAAAAGCAAGAAGCCCATCATCCTAATCTTCACCAGTAAGATATTCTTGGTAAGGCAGATCTAAATCCATAAAGAAGAAGTTATGTTGATGTCGTTTCTCTGCTGGCGGTGGTGTCATATAGTCACCAAAAAGTTGGCTAAGGTAGGCGTGATTATCCCTCATTCCCATTACTGTTTTCCCCTCAAATTCTATTGGGGTAGGTTCACCAAGCACCTTTTCCTTATCAACCATACTACCCAATCCATCATTATGATTGACAGCCGCTAAACAGCTCGTACGTAAATCATATAACATCATGTAGCGTTTGATTTTCATCTGCAATTCAGATAATGTATAATATTTGCGTACCAACAGTGGTAGCCAACATGAAGGACCATGTCCATGACGGTAAGGATCGCGGAACAGAAAGTAAAGTGCTTTCTTCAGATACTTATACCTGATATCATAAAGTCTCTGTGCCAGTCTTCCTTCCGGTGCTCCGTCAATGGGAAATACATCAACATATACCCCACCCAAATAATACAAATGAGGACGCTCTATCAGCGTAGTACTTGCATCCTGCACTTTTCCGAAGTGAAGTGGATATTTAGGATCGTTCTCAAAACACACAAACTCATAAGGAGAAGGGAGCCATTCATGACTATGAATAATGAGCTTCTCATAATCCTCACGAGGCATACAGATATCCATATCATCATCCCAAGGAATGAAGCCTTTCTCACGAACAGCGCCGATAAGGGAACCGTCAACAAGGTAGTATTTAAGATTATGTTCACGGCACATCCTATCAATAACCATCAGAATATCAAGTAATCTAAGCTGTAAAGGCCTTATATCATAGTTTGTCATATTCTTGTTCTTGAATATTAAAGAATCATCACTTCATACATTTTATCAGATTTTTCAACTCAGAAGAAGATATACCTTCAGTACGTGGCATAATCACTATTTCTTTATTACTCTGACTGCAATAGTCCACTACATATTGAAAACCCGCATGTGACTGGTCGGGACCTTTAGCAAAGATATCAAAATCCACTTCTTTCACGATATCCACTACATCACGATAGATGATTACTTCATCAACATACCTAATAGCACTGACCATATAGTAACGCTCTTCGGTAGAATATACCAGATCAGCCCCCGGCTTAAATTGAAAAACAGAATCAGATTCCTGAACTGCCACTATCAAATAATCACCAAGAGCTTTCGCTTTCCTAAACAGCTCAATATGACCGACGTGCAGGAGGTCGAAAACTCCTACTGTCAATACCTTCTTCATCAATGGTTATATATAATTGTTTTATGTTCAATCTTCTGAAGTACATTCTGATAACATTCCATAGTTTCATGTGCCATCTGTTTAGGAGTGAAATGCTGCACCCACTTTAATCCCTCTTCAATCATATCAGTACGAACTGAAGTATCTAATGTTTTCCGAATTGCAGCTACCAGTCCGCTTACATCGTGTGGTTCGATATATAGCGAATATTTTCCTCCAGCCTCTTCAAGACAAGAACCGGTTGCCGCAATTACCGGAATACCGGAATGCAAAGCTTCAAAAACAGGAATACCAAACCCCTCATAAACAGATGGGTAAACAAATGTATCAGCACATTGGTAAATAGCAGGCAGATCGGCAGAAGGAATACCATGCAAAAAATGTACCCTACCCTGCAATCCGGCCTTAGCCATAAACTCTTTTAATTTATCAATGTATATCGTAGGCCTTCCTATTAAGACAAAATGCAATTCTTCAGGCAATTGTGCTAATGCTTTCACAATAAGTAATGTGTTTTTGCGCCTTTCGATAGTACCCACCGACAATATATAATGCTCCGGCAAGCTATAACGACGTTTCACTTCTTCACGCTTATTTTTTGCCACACATTTAGAATATATAGAGTCACATCCCTGATAAATAACAGAGATCTTCTTTTCCGAAATACCATAATAATGTATAATATCACGCTTGGTACATTCGCTAACAGCAATAATATGATCTGCCTGTTGGCATGCATAACGACACTTATAATTATAAATCAAGCGATCAATCAACGGATAATAATGTGGCAACCGCAAAAAAATAAGATCATGAATAGTCACAATACTCTTCAGTCCTTCCACTTTGTTAATATTAAGTGGGAGTTCATTACTCAATCCATGAAACAATGCTACTTTATCTTGCTTCAAGTCTCTTGCTATTCCTCTAATACGCCACAGTGAATTCATCCATCTCCATACTAGTGAGGAAGGATGATGAACGGATACGACTCCCCGGCTTTCTTCTATCATCTCAGAAAGCTGTTTATTCTCCCGATGCATCGGAGCATATAACCAATATTCATTCTCTGGAGCAAAGGTCGACAATGATTCTACTACATAACGACTGTAATTACCCAACCCTGTAAAATTCTGCACAGCTCGTTTGCCATCGTATCCTATTCTCATTCTTTAAAAAAATTTGTTTGCAAATGTACAAGATAATCCCCATATAGCAATCTATCGAACTCCTTTTTTTGACAAGAGTGGTAATTCTACCCTAAACATACCCCAAACAACATACGATACAATTTGTCCATCTCATCAAAAATGACGAATATTACAATACATTCTCCCGCACAAGAATACAAAAAACGAGTGATGCATTACATTCTGAACAAACAAGGTAGGCGTTTATATTTCAGGGAAAATACTCCTATGGAAAAGATTGAAAAATGCTACCGAATGTTGGACAGTATGGATTCCTTCGCCAAAAATTCCCTAGTGTGGTTGCACGAGGAACGAGTATGTAGATAGCAAAATAAAATTCATTTCTATCTAAATAGTTCATGATTCTCATTATTAATTTTTCGTTTTGCCTCACACATTTTTCCATTCGCAATACCACTTATAAGCTTCTGTCATACCTGTGCAAATGTCCGTATGCGGTACATAGCCAAAGTCTTTTTTCAACAATTCCACATCTGCATAAGTGCACGGCACATCACCCAACTGCATATCTTCGTAATGGCATATTGCTTTTTTCCCTACAACATTTTCTATGCTTCTTATGAAATCCATAAGATCTACAGGTTCAGAATGGCCCACATTATATAGTTCATAATACGGCTTTTCCATTGCCGGAGCCTTGTGTACGACACGAACCACTGCCTCCACAATATCGTCTATATAGGTGAAATCACGTTTCATATCGCCATGGTTAAACACTCTTATCGGTTTCCCATTTACAATTGAATCCATGAAAAGATAAGGTGCCATGTCCGGTCTTCCCCAAGGTCCATAGACAGTGAAGAAACGTAAACCGGTAGTGGGCAACTGATAAAGACTGCTATAAGAATAGGCCATT
This sequence comes from Bacteroides sp., assembly GCA_041907545.1. Lineage (GTDB taxonomy): Bacteria > Bacteroidota > Bacteroidia > Bacteroidales > Bacteroidaceae > Bacteroides. Next base: position 104,846 of record JAYRGX010000005.1, on the reverse strand, counting down.
AACTCATTGGCTTTTTTTGTTGCAGCGTATAGACTTACGGGGGTATCCGTCCGATCGGATTCTGAAAAAGGGACTTTCTCATTTTTCCCATATACACTACTGGAACTGGCATATACCAGATGATCCACCTCATAGTGCCGACAGGCTTCCAAAATATTAAGGAATCCCATCAAATTACTTTCTCCATACGTTTGGGGATTAACCAGCGAATAACGTACGCCTGCTTGGGCAGCAAGATTACATACGACATCAAATTTTTCCCGTGAAAATAGCTCCGAAAGCGTTCCATAATCAACAATGTCTCCTTGTAGGAAACGGAAATTAGGGTAATCTCCGCCGGGACACATACGCCCCTTTCGGATATTATCTTTATCTATTCCCAACAGCGCTTCTAATCGTCCATATTTCAATTCAACGTCATAATAGCTGTTCAAATTATCAAAACCAATAACGTCATCGCCTGCTTCTGCGAGTGCTTTACATAGAGAAGAGCCTACAAATCCGGCAGCTCCAGTCACAAAGATTTTTTTCATTCCATTACTTATTTTACAAACTAGGATTGTTCATCCAACTTCATTCTTGAACTCACGATGCCCTATCATCAAGTTACGAATATAGGAAACAAAACCGGCCGATTGCCCAAGAATTAAAATGGGATCGTATCTTAATACTCCATAAATAACAATAATACACGAACCGGTCAGGCTAATCCACCAAAAAGCGGGGGGAAGCACCGACTCATGACGCTTACTTGAATAAAACCATTGGTGTACAAACCGCAATGTAAAAACGACCTGCCCGATAGTCCCAAAAATAACCAGCCACAAAGGGATACGATCATTACGAAGAAATTCATTCACAAATTCTGTCCCACTGTATTCGGTTGAAGTCGCAAGTGCCGCGACCAAAGGTGTCGTTAGCAACAACCAACGCAATATCAAGGGAATCCTATTCCATACCCCCTTTAAACGGAGATTGCCCACATAGATATAAAATGAAATGAATTGACCGAAGATAATCGAAAAATCACTTCTCAACCAACCGTAACAAAACATGATATATGCCCCTACAAGACTGAATATCCAAAATAATGTGGGGGAAATTACTTTATGCTTTCTCTCGGAAAGTACCCATTGGATCAAGACTCTGGCCGAAAAACACAGTTGGGCCAAAAAGCCTATCCCATACACTACTATCGACGAACTCATAAATTACTGCTATCTATCTTATAGTTTATGTATCGATGCGCCATCCACCTATAGGCAAAACAGTCCTTGAGCGGTGATATCAATCTGTTCCAAAGATGATACTTTGATACTCCCGCCTGACGTGGATAGTGACGAACCGGTATTTCATAAAAGGCTCCTCCTTCTTGCAGTTTTATAAGAGCAGGAAGAAAACGATGCATGCCTGTAAAGAAAGGAATACGCTTTGCATAATCGGCATGCAGTATTTTCAGAGGACATCCGGTATCGGTTGCTCCGTCATGTGTCATCATCCGGCGAAATGAATTTGCAATTTTAGACTGTAACCGTTTAAAGGAAGAGTCTTTACGCTCCGCACGGATGCCTATTACCAAAGGATACTTTTCAGCATGTTTCAATAGCAAATCAAAATCTCTGATGTCTGTCTGCATATCGGCATCCATATATCCGATCAACCGTGAATCCACAACATCTATTCCGGCTTTCATTGCAGCGGAAAGACCACTATTCTTTTGCAGACTCACATAATAGAAATCGGGGGTCGTCTGACAGGTTTCCTCTATTAAGGCGACACTTTTATCTTTCGATCCGTCATTAACAAAAAGCACACAAGCGCGCACCGGGCAGGTTTTAAGATAAGCACTAACCACATTCCGCAAACGTTCAATATTGTCCTCCTCATTATAAACCGGTATAATTATGGTCAAAGTATAGTCGGCTGTCTTATTCATTTCTTCTTTAATAACGTTATGTGATAAATAAAATCCTCACTGTAAAATCGCTTGTTCCCTTTAGGACGACGGTTATCATCAAACCGTCCAATATAGGTCGAATCTACTCGTTGCCATATAGTTGCAGGCAACTCTGCCGCAGCTCCATGACGGGTCAAGATAGCACAAGGCAACATTTTCATTATGGAATCAGTTTTCGACAAATCAAGAGGTCTGATTTTTCGATGGGCTGCATATACCATTTCAATTCTCAACTCCTTTCCTTTACTATAATAGAAAGGCACGCCATCCAAAGATCCTATGTCCCGTGTCAGAGCAAGACTCTTCATCTCCGGATTATTAATAATATTTCCCAATGAAGGCATAATAAAGCATTCTGCTGCCAAAAACAAAATGACTATTCCCACCACTATTTTGTCAGGGCGAAGACAAATCGCAGCACGCCCCAGATAAATTGCAACGACAAAAACAATCAGAGATACGAAAATGAACAGAGGAAGCGTCATATACCCATTAGAATATAAGAATTTATAACCTATAACAGGCAAAACCGCAACAGTTACAACCAGTAACCAGGCATTGACCCTATACACTACCTTATCTACCTTCAATGAACGGGATGAAGCCAATCGTTCATTCCATACCGTAATCAAATAACCCATGGCATACGAAGCAGGAATAAGTATTGGCAGTAAATAACGGCTTTTCTTCTCCGGCATCAACGACAGAAGTACAACATCAAGCAACAACCAGACCAGAGGAAACAAATATTCTTTTTTTCTGCGCTCGTCCTTAGACCACAAAGGCAAAAATATGGCTGTCAACAGTAGCAAAGACCATACACCGGCTTCCAGGAAAAACTTCCAATAATAATACCATGGACGGACATTGTGACTCGCCCATGCTCCCGATTCTTTACTGATGACATAGCGCATTGCCTCTTCATGGAACAGGTAGATATATGCATACCACCAACTGCTCACCACCAAACAGGTCACAAGCAAGACTATAAATCCATACCATTTCCCTTTCAATGAAGGACGATAATAATAAATATAAGATATAAGAAAGGGAAGCAAAAGCGCATAAAAAGAGACGGGCCCCTTGCTCATGAAAGATAGCCCGAGGAATAAGCCCGATAAAAAGAAATAAAACCTACCCGGACCTCGAACTGAAAAAGCTCTAAACAAAAAATAAATAGCTCCCATCATGAAAGCATGGCAATAAATATCCCATGATGCCGTACGTCCCATCAGGATAATACTGTAACAAGTGCATAACAAAAGCGTTGAAAAGAATGCATAGCGTCTGGTATGCATGAACTCTACGGCTAACAAATAAAAGAAAACAACCAGCATTACAGCCGCAAGCCCGGCCATGGCACGTTGCAACCCGATATCATCGGCCGAAATCATTTCAGCCACAGCTGTCAGCCAGGTTGGCAAAGGCGGTTTTTCAAGTCTAAGCTCACCATTCATAGTCGGTATCATCCAATGTCCATCATATACCATTTCACGGGCGGTAATAATATTTCTGGACTCCATTATATCCGGTATGATCACACTGTTGTTCACAAAAAATGTGACCAGGCAAATTGGTATTAACCATAACGCCTTTATTGACTTCAGCTTTCCCATTTACTCTCCATTTTGTGGCACCAAAGATACACATTATTATATCAACAGCACGATTTAACAAATATGTTATTGACAAACATATCGGAAAAAAAACTAAATTTGTATCACATTTAACAAAAGAAAAATGAAAGTTATCGTAGATAATAAAATACCTTATATAAAAGGCGTTATTGAAAAAATAGCTGACGAAGTAGTATATGCCTCCGGTATGGAATTTACCCCCGAACTAGTAAAAGATGCCGATGCACTTATTATCCGTACCCGCACACATTGCAACCGCCATCTGCTTGAAGGTAGCCAAGTATGTTTTATTGCCACAGCAACCATTGGTTTCGACCACATTGATACGGATTATTGCAGCAAAGCCGGCATTGTATGGAAGAATGCTCCAGGATGCAACACTACCGCCGTAGCCCAATACCTGCAATCATCACTCATCTTACTACACCGATTAAAAGAAAAAAAAATGAAGGAAATGACCATAGGAGTCATCGGTGTGGGGAATGTCGGAAGCAAAGTCGCCGAGATGGCACGGCAAATGGGAATGAGGATTTTGCTAAATGACCCTCCGCGCGAGAAAAGTGAAGGCAAAGGGCAATTTAGCTCTCTACAAACCCTCGCAGAGCAGTGTGATGTGCTGACCTTCCATGTACCTTTAAATCCGGGGGAAGGGGAATACAGGACATATCATCTTGCCGACACGACCTTTTTCAAGTCGTTGGCACGTCGGCCGATCATCATCAATACTTCGCGCGGAGAAGTTATTGACACACAGGCATTGCTCAAAGCCTTGACTTCCGGACAAGTGTCGGAAGCTATTATCGACGTATGGGAAAATGAACCCGATATCAGCATTCCTTTATTAAATAAGACGTTCATAGGCACGCCTCATATTGCCGGATACTCAGCGGACGGCAAAGCTAATGCCACACAGATGGTTCTGGATGCTCTCTGCTCTTTTTTCGGACTGAAAACCGATTATACAATATCACCTCCCGAACCGGAAAATCCAGTTATAGTTGCAGACGACATAGAAGACGCTTATTTGCAAATGTATGACCCACGTAAGGACTCCAAAGCATTGAAGGAACACCCCGAATCATTTGAGAAACTGAGAGGAAACTATTCCTTACGCAGAGAAAAAGGAGCCTACACGGTGAAACCGAAACCCGCTTGACCGTTCTTCTCATTTTATGGTTCCGCAAGGAACAAGACCGACTTTTAAAACACAGAACCGGATGTGCAAAGCTGCTCTATCACCAGGGGATAATATTCATACTCCAATGCATGTATTCTGGCAGCAAGACTTTCGGGGGTATCTCCGGGTAGAACCGGACATTTGACTTGGCGAATAACGGCACCTTCATCATAGTACTCATTAATATAATGTATAGTAATACCACTCTCCTTTTCACCGGCAGCTATCACGGCACGATGAACAGAACTACCATACATACCCTTTCCTCCAAACTTCGGCAAAAGAGAAGGATGTATATTTATAATTTTATCGGAATAAACATGCAATAATTTATCGGGAATCCGTGCCAAAAAACCGGCGAGCACAACAAAGTCAATATCGTACTTATGAAGCGCAAGCAAGATATTTCTTCCATCAACCCACTCGGAGTTTTCATAAAAGAGTGCCGGTACCAATAAGGCCCTGGTTCGTTCTAAAACAAAGGCATCCCGTTTATTGGAAATAACGAGGGAGACCTGAATTGAGCTATTATCCTTAAAATGACGGATAATATTTTCCGCATTCGTCCCATTTCCAGAAGCAAAAACAGCAATATTCGTCTTCATAAAGCCATATTAAAATGCACACAATCGTGAAAAATGTGCAAAACCATGCATTTAATTCATTAAATATTTGCTAGGAACGATAAATATTTATTCCTTTGCAGCGCAAAATTAAAGAATTAAAACTAATTATTAATTAAAAACTTAAAGTTATGTCTGAAATTGCATCAAGAGTGAAAGCGATTATCGTCGATAAATTAGGCGTTGAAGAATCAGAAGTTACTAATGAAGCTAGCTTCACAAACGATTTAGGAGCTGATTCTCTTGACACTGTAGAACTTATCATGGAATTCGAAAAAGAATTTGGTATTTCTATTCCTGACGACCAAGCTGAGAAAATTGGTACTGTAGGAGATGCTGTATCTTACATCGAAGAACACGCTAAGTAATTTATTCCTTTTATTAATATGGAATTAAAAAGAGTTGTAGTAACGGGTCTCGGCGCCATTACTCCTATTGGTAACACTGTTCCCGAATTCTGGGAGAATTTGATCAATGGAACTAGTGGAGCAGGACCTATTACTTATTTTGACGCATCCCTTTTCAAGACTCAATTTGCTTGCGAAGTAAAGAACTTCGATGCAACCCAATATATCGACCGCAAAGAAGCTCGTAAAATGGACTTATACACACAGTATGCCATTGCTGTAGCAAAAGATGCGGTTACTGATTCGGGTCTTGACACTGAAAATGAAGACCTAAATAAAATCGGTGTTATTTTTGGTGCAGGTATCGGTGGAATTCGTACTTTTGAAGAAGAATCCAGCAATTATGCTCTTCACAAAGAGCTTGGTCCGAAGTTTAATCCATTTTTTATTCCAAAAATGATTTCGGACATTGCGGCAGGACAGATTTCTATCATATATGGTTTCCATGGTCCAAACTATGCGACTTGTTCAGCTTGCGCAACTTCAACAAATGCAATTGCTGATGCATTCAATTTAATTCGGTTAGGGAAAGCAAATGCGATTGTAACAGGAGGTTCGGAAGCTGCAATTACAGCGTGCGGTGTAGGTGGTTTTAATGCTATGCATGCACTCTCCACACGTAACGAATCACCCGAAACAGCTTCTCGCCCATTTAGTGCAAGCCGTGACGGTTTTGTTATGGGAGAAGGAGGCGGCTGTCTTGTTCTCGAAGAATTAGAACATGCTAAAGCACGCGGCGCTAAAATTTATGCCGAAGTAGCGGGAGCAGGTATGTCTGCAGATGCTTACCATCTTACAGCTTCTCATCCCGAAGGATTGGGCGCAAAGCTTGTAATGCTCAATGCATTAGAAGATGCGGAAATGAAACCGGAAGAAGTGGATTATATCAATGTTCACGGGACATCTACACCGGTAGGTGATATTTCAGAAGCAAAAGCCATCAAAGAAGTATTTGGGGAATATGCCTATAAATTGAATATCAGCTCAACCAAATCAATGACAGGCCATCTGCTTGGTGCAGCGGGTGCAGTGGAGGCTATAGCTAGTATCCTGGCTATTAAAAACGACATTGTACCCCCAACGATTAACCATGAGGAAGGTGACAATGATGAAAGCATTGATTATGATTTGAACCTTACATTTGATAAAGCGCAGAAGCGCACAGTAAATGTAGCTCTGTCCAACACCTTTGGATTTGGAGGACATAATGCTTGTGCTATATTCAAGAAATATACTGAATAATTATAGTCGTGTTACGCAATCAAATAAACAAGATAAGATTCTTATTCCATAGGAATAGAGAGTCTTATCTTTGTTTTTATAGAATACTCGGGTTTTTTCCGCGCAACATACAACTCTACCAACAGGCATTGCTACATAAATCAACTTCTATACGTTCCGAGAAAGGAAACCCCATAAATAACGAACGACTTGAATTTCTGGGGGATGCAATTCTTGACGCAATTGTCGGAGACGTTGTATATAAACACTTCGAAGGAAGGCGCGAAGGATTTCTAACGAACACACGCTCTAAAATTGTACAAAGAGAAACGCTTAATAAATTAGCGGTAGAAATAGGTTTAGATAAATTGGTTAAATTTTCTGCACGGTCATCCTCTCACAATACCTACATGTATGGAAATGCATTCGAGGCTTTCATTGGGGCCATCTATTTGGATCAAGGCTATGAATGCTGCAAACAATTCATGGAAAACAAAATATTTAAGCAGTACATTGATCTAGACAAAATGTCGCGTAAGGAAGTTAACTTCAAATCAAGATTAATTGAATGGAGCCAGAAAAATAAGATGGAGGTTTCTTTCGAATTAATCGAACAGCTATTTGATAAAGAATACAATCCGATGTTTCACACTGAAATTCGTATCGAGGGAGTTTCTGCCGGTTCGGGACAAGGTTATTCCAAAAAAGAATCTCAGCAAGTCGCAGCACGAGCAGCCTTAAAAAGGATAAAGGAAGACAGTGCTTTCATTAAAGAATTAGAAGCATTAAGAGCCCCTAAGATAGAAGAAGTGAATACTATTTTAGCAGACCTATCTGAAGAAATCATATCAGAAACACCAACAAATTTAGATTCGACTGATTCTAATGAAGTTAAAGATACATAATGCATACTAGTTGGCAAAATTATCCAAAGCTAACTCCCATGCGTCTACCCTGAACTACAAGATCGTTATCTTCTGTCACCAATTTTAATTTTCCAGCCACTTCACTTAAAGGAACCGATGAGATTTCATTACCTTTTAACGTGATCATACGTCCAAACTGGCCATTTACAATAAGCTCAGTGGCATGTCCTCCCATCCGGGTGGAAAGATTACGATCAAAAGGCGTAGGAGACCCTCCCCGTTGAATATACCCTAATACCGTTTCCCTTGTTTCAATACCAGTTTCACGTTCTATTTCTTCTGCAATATATTCGGCTGCATGTTTTTTACCATCCGTAATAATACCCTCGGCAACCACAACAATAGAATAGAGTTTACCTTTTTTTAAACGGCTTATTATTGTTTCACTAATATTGCACACACTATAAGGAATTTCAGGGATTAATATAACATCTCCCCCACCTGCCATACCTGAATAGAGAGCAATCCAACCGGCTTTATGTCCCATTACTTCAATAACCATCACTCGTTTATGCGAGCTTGCTGTAGAATGCAAGCGATCTATCGCATCGGTAGCTATACTAACAGCAGAGTCAAAACCAAAAGAGAAATCGGTCCCCCAAATATCATTATCTATTGTCTTTGGTACTGAAACCACATTCAACCCCATTGCTGTCATTTTTGCTGCAGTCTTTTGGGTTCCATTTCCTCCTATGCAGACAAGGCAATCAAGTCCCAGCTCTTTCATATTCTGTTCTATCAAAGCAGGCTTATTGATACCGTCCACAATCCCACCCTTTTTAAAAGGCTTCTCACGAGATGTTCCAAGTATAGTACCCCCCATATTCAATAAGCCAGATAGTGACTTCTCCGTCAAAAGTTCTATATCTTTCGATAAAAGGCCTTGAAAACCACTATGAATCCCCATTACTTCTATGCCGTAATGATTAATTGCCGTTTTGCAAACACCCCGAATTGTTGCGTTAATGCCCGGACAATCTCCTCCTGAAGTTAGAATACCTATTCTCATGACATTCTCTTTATATATCAGTATCAAAAAACAGTTACGTTCGTAAAGATAGAAAAAAAAGAGAAAAATGATGGATAAGCTGATAAATAAGATTAATTTTGCGAATCAAAACTGTTTTCATATAAAGAATGAACATCACATCACTACTGAATAGAATATGTTTTGAACGCCGCTTAAAAGAACTTGACCGATACAACGATCAAGCAGGAGAATTACAACAAAATGTACTTAACACACTCATTAGAGCGGCTGGAAATACTGAATGGGGAAAGAAATACGATTACAAGAGCATCCATACTTATGAGGAGTTTAAGAATCGTGTGCCCATACAAACATACGAAGAAATCAAACCATACGTAGAGCGGTTAAGACGGGGAGAACAAAATATTCTTTGGCCGTCTGATATCTGTTGGTTTGCTAAATCTTCAGGAACGACCAATGATAAAAGCAAATTTATTCCTGTAAGTAAGGAATCATTGCATGACACTCACTACAAAGGTGGTCAAGATGCTGTGACTCTATACTTAAAACAAAATCCCGAAAGTCACTTTTTCTCAGGGAAAGGTCTTATCCTCGGAGGTAGCCATAGCCCTAATTATAATATCAGGCATAGCTTGGTTGGAGATTTATCCGCAATATTGATACAAAACGTAAATCCACTTGTCAATTTGATTCGCGTTCCGAGCAAAAAAATTGCGCTCATGAGCGATTTTGAAAGCAAGATAGAAGCTATTGCAAATACGACTCTTCACACTAACATCACAAGCCTGTCAGGGGTGCCATCATGGATGCTCGTACTTATTAAACATCTCCTAAAAAGAACCGGTAAAAGTTCATTAGATGAAATTTGGCCTAATTTGGAGGTATTCTTTCATGGTGGAGTAGCCTTTACGCCTTATCGTGAACAGTATAAGGAGATTATCCGTTCTTCCAAAATGCATTATATTGAGACATACAATGCGTCTGAGGGCTACTTTGGCACACAAAGCGACTTTAATGATTTATCTATGCTACTGATGGTCGATTATGGTATCTTCTATGAATTCATTCCAATGGAAGACATCGGGATAGATAATCCACGGATCTTTAAGCTAGATGAAATAGAAATAAATAAAAATTATGCTGTAGTTATTTCCACTTCTGCCGGGTTGTGGCGCTATATGATAGGAGATACCATCAAATTCACCAACGATAAGCCATACAAATTTGTAATAACAGGTCGCACCAAACATTTTATTAATGCTTTTGGGGAGGAGCTTATTGTGGATAATGCAGAAAAAGGGTTAGCAAAAGCATGCGCAGAAACAGGAGCACAAGTTGCTGATTATTCTGCGGCCCCTGTATTCATGGATATTAATGCAAAATGTCGCCACCAATGGCTGATTGAGTTTGTTCAATTGCCTAATGACATTAACCGATTTGCAAAAATACTAGATTGTACCCTCAAAGAAATTAATTCCGATTATGAAGCCAAGCGCCAAAATAATTTAGCGTTGCAGCCACTTGAGGTCATTGTTGCACGCAAAGGCTTATTTCATGATTGGCTTGCACAGAAAGGCAAACTTGGAGGTCAGCATAAAGTGCCTAGGTTATGTAACACTAGGCAGTACATAGAAGAAATGCTACAATTAAATAAATAAGGCAAGCGCATCAAAATCATTTTATTAAAGACTCATCCTTTGGGGTATACATGCCTAGAATGAATTTATTAAGAACAGAATTCGAATATAACTTTATTTGTTATAACTTTGTCATTTTGAAAATATAAGTATCACAACGTTATGGAGCAACAACTAACAATTTACAACACTTTAGATAGGAAGAAAGAACTATTCATCCCTTTACATGCACCTCATGTAGGAATGTATGTTTGTGGCCCAACTGTATATGGAGATGCTCATTTGGGGCATGCTCGACCAGCAATTACTTTCGACTTGTTGTTCCGCTACCTCACACACTTGGGATATAAAGTACGTTACGTTCGCAATATTACCGATGTCGGCCATTTAGAACACGATGCTGATGAAGGAGAAGACAAGATTGCTAAAAAAGCTCGCTTAGAGCAATTAGAGCCAATGGAAGTGGTACAATATTATTTAAACCGCTACCACAAAGCCATGGAGGCATTGAATGTCCTTCCACCGAGCATTGAGCCGCATGCCTCTGGTCATATCATAGAACAAATAGAGCTTGTAAAAGAGGTATTGGCAAATGGTTATGCTTATGAAAGCAAAGGTTCCATCTATTTTGATGTAGCTAAATACAATAAAGATCATCATTATGGCAAATTATCCGGACGGAATTTGGATGATGTATTAAATACAACTCGCGATTTGGACGGGCAATCTGAGAAACACAATCCTGCGGATTTTGCTTTATGGAAGAATGCTCAACCCGAACACATTATGCGCTGGCCTTCTCCATGGGGAGATGGTTTTCCCGGATGGCATTGCGAATGTACTGCCATGGGGAAGAAGTATTTAGGTGAACATTTTGATATACATGGCGGAGGAATGGATTTAATCTTCCCGCACCATGAATGTGAAATAGCACAGTCTATTGCTTCGCAAGGGGATGACATGGTACATTATTGGATGCATAATAATATGATCACCATTAATGGCACAAAAATGGGCAAATCTCTTGGCAATTTCATCACACTGGATGAATTCTTCAATGGCACACATGAACTGCTTGTACAAGCTTACAGCCCAATGACAATCCGATTCTTTATTCTACAGGCACAATATCGCAGTACTGTAGATTTTAGCAATGAAGCCTTACAAGCTTCCGAGAAGGGATTGAATAGACTAATGGACGCCATAAATGCACTGCATAAAATCATCCCGCACAGCTCTTCTTCGGCTCAAGTAGCTGGCGACATAAAAGCTTTGCAAGAAAAGTGCTATGAGGCAATGAATGATGATTTAAATTCGCCTATCGTTATTGCACACCTATTTGATGCGACAAAATTAATCAACAACATTGTTGCAGGTAATGCCACCATCACATCCGAAGACCTACAATCGCTAAAAGAAACGTTCCACCTCTTCTGCTTCGATATATTGGGATTGAAAGAAGAGAGTAATTCAAATGCCGACCGGGAAGTAGCCTTTGGAAAGGTTGTGGATATGCTACTGGAAGAGCGTCTGAAAGCTAAAATGAATAAAGATTGGGCCACTTCAGATAAGATACGTAATGAACTGACGGCACTTGGTTTTGAAATCAAAGATACAAAAGATGGATGTGATTGGAAATTGAATAAATAACCCATCACTCTCATTAAAAATGAGCTATGAACCCTAAAGAGTTCTTCGAAAACGATCGTTTTGCCGCTCAATCCGGGATACAATTAATAGAGATAAAAAAGGGATACAGCAAAGCATCTGTTACTATTACAGAGAAACACCTTAATGCGGGAAAACGTACTCAAGGAGGTGTAATCTTCACTGTTGCAGATCTTGCTCTAGCTGCAGCAGCCAATTCACATGGGACACTCGCTGTCTCTCTCTCATCGAATATAACATTCCTACGCAGCAGTGGAGTTGGCGATACCCTATATGCAGAAGCGAAAGAACGATATATAGGGCGGAGTACAGCGTTCTATCAAGTAGAAGTGACCAATCAGCACGGAGAATTAATTGCAGCCTTCGAATCGAGTGTCTTTTGCAAAAATGAGCCCCTGCCCTTCAAGCTATAATAATATCAGCAATCTATTTTTGAACTACTGCGGTCATAGGATGTCGGTAGCCTTTGACTCCTTTGAAAAAAGCTTTTGCTGAACCAAAATTGAGATACATGTCAAGTCGAATTGGCAAATGGTTCTTATCATCGGAAACATAGAATGTGATCACTTCTTTCTCTTTACCTTTTTTGTATTCCACTAAAGAAAAAACAAGGCACCTATAAGTAGAGTCATTATTTGCTTCAACATTCTTCTTCCCACGGTAAATCAAGGTCTGCTCTTCAATCTTTCTTCCTGTTGCCATAGGAAAGCGAATTCGATCACCTACCTTATAGTCTTCTGGATTGTAAGAACGGGCTTGAGCCAATATACTAAGCATGTCATATATACAACGACTATCATTATATTCCATTTCGTTGACTTCGCCATTGCGCCAAGTACGCTTCTGCTTCACATATGATACACCATTCCTATAAGAGAACCACGCCTCATCGACAGTATAGCGATCGCCCTCTTCAGCACCCTTTCTAAAATACAACGGCTCCATCCTATCACTCACAAAGCACGTTAAAGTATCACGCATTTTGAAAAAGAAATCAGTTTTTTTACTCCCAACTGATAATAGGTTAAAACGAAAAGCAGGACGAGATTGGAAAGTCGTGCTATATGTTGTCAAACTAGCCATTCCAACCTTCTTCCAAATAAACTTCCAATTAAAATACAGATCATACACAACTTGTTCACCAGACTTGAAAGCATCATTCCGGGCAGTACATTGTGCATAAGTAAAAGACTCAAAACTAAAAAGAAATGCAATTAACAGACAGAAACTCCTAACGCATAAAATTAGATGAACCGGTATTATTATTCCGATTTTTTGAGTTGGAACTATTTTTCTTCTTCTTATTTTCATCTGGCTTTTGTTTTTTTAGCTCATCAGGTTTTTGTTTATCCAGAGGCTTCATCATTGTATTCCAATCTTGTATCAGATCAAAATTCGCCTTAAGTTCCAAAACCTGATAATAATAATACACCATTTCAGGCTGCATTTTCTTTTTATAATTTCCTGGATCCCATTTCCCGTTGTCATTTCTATCCTCAACAAGCCGAGCTCCATATTTTCCCGGATTCAAGAAATAGAAATCAGCTTTGCCCCCAACGACTGGAACTGTGCGGATTACTTTATCTTGAGCATCTAACAATTCGACAAATGCAGGATTGGAAACATTCGTTATATTGAAAAAGATTTGCCCGTATTCTTCCAACTTCTTCACTTTAAATTCTTTTTTTATCTTATCAGTGAATAATCCGTATATCCCTTTAAAGTTAGTTGAATCAACACTAAATTCATAACTTTCACCAGGCTTCCAATCAGCATATAAATTATAGCGTTTTAAATCCAAAGAATCTCTACTTATATCAAAAGAAACATCCTGCCACAACGAATCGACCCTCTGCCTTAAATGAATACTATCTTTTGAATAAGATTTTATCGGCTCGGTAAAAGTCATTGATATATAGTCATAGACATCCATGGAACCGGGAGTATATACTTCGACTGGTAAAAACTGTACCTCTTTATCCGCTTTATCCTTAGATTTCTTCTTTTTCTCCTTAGCTAGGTCTTTATCTATCTTCAATTTATTTTTAGCTACAAGGTTTAAAGTATCAGTACGTGGAGTCAACTTTTGAAGAGAGTCTGTATAAAGATAGTGAAGACTCAGCTTCAACGTATCCTGCCTGTATAATAATGAATCTTTCAACCAATAATGAATGGTGTCATTACGCCCTGTAGTCTGTTCTATAACAAACGCATCATGCTCATTAAAGTTCAAGCCCTTCAATGTTGGCAATGTATCAGCTGGAGCAGAAAAGTACAAAGATATTTTGCGGGGATCCAAGCGCTCACTCTTAATTAATCGCTGGGAATGATTCGCTTCTTTAAAAGACCGCAATATGAGATCATCCGGCAAAAAATGGGTGTAAACTTGATCTACAATTGTATCTATGGTCAGCGAATCTTGCCAAATAGTATCCTTACGAGTACGCTGTTCCATAGCAGGAATAACGAGAGGATCATTAAAAGCAATAGCCTCTGTAGGCTGGCTATATGAGAAGTTTTGATCTGCATCTTGCAATGCATAAATACGATATTTACCAGGAGCAACTCCGCGAACAGTAAATCGTCCACGACTATCGGTACGCCCTACTCGATCAAAAGGCTTTGTAGTAAAAATAGAATCAGCCAGATTACTATGTAAACCAACAAGCATGCCTTTCACTGGTTCCAAATTAGAAGCATTAAGTACGGTGCCGGCTACAACCATAGAATCAATAACACTTCCTGTGGAGAAAGTAAAGCTAAAATCCGGCAATACATTACCTTCGTTATTATCTTGTATGGCATCTGAGAAATCAATTGTATAGGTAGTATTGGATTTTAATGAGTCCTGAAGTTCTACCACAACCCTTTTTCCGTTAGCCTTTATTTCAGGTTGCAGTACTTGAGGGGGGGATATCACAACTTTTTCATTGGCCTTTTCAAGCTTTATATACTCATCAAACAAAATTGAAATCTTCTTTTTTGCGTTATTAAGTGCTCCCGGGTCCGGTATACTTCCAATGACATGAGGTGGGGTTTCATCAATTGGTCCACCTTCAATGCGACCAACACTAGCACATGAATATAATATAGCTATAATAACAGCTATTACTGAAATCTTACGAAAAGATATTCCCATATCAGGAAATTTACAATTTAACATGATGCAAAAATAAAGCTTATCCATAAATTAGCATCATGCTTTACAGTATTTTATCAATCTCATTTCATTTAAACCTATTTCCATTGAACATCTTTTTAAAAAAAACATTATCATAAAGGGAAACATTCCTAATTCGGCGATTTATATCCGGAATTAGCCGATTATTTACTATAAAATAGACAAATATATTAAAATGGAATACATATTTGAGATACTTTTGCAGAAGCAACTATTTTGAAAAGCATAGAAATAAAGGACGCTTAGCCGCTTGATTTCATTCTTTTTTAGATTCAGTAGAAAGAAATATGAAATAGTGTATAACTTATAATTCATAAAGAACCGAAATATGAAAACATAAGTTAAATGTATCAAGAAAAAAAGCAACCTATTTAAGAAATAGATATTTTTGCAGATCGAAAACTGTTTTACCTTATAGAGTTTTCCCTTATCCTTTTCTCTAAATTATGACTCATAACACGCATAACAGACTAGAAACATTAAGTATAGAATAATGATAATAACAACGAGTATGAAGAGCCAATTAATTTTATTAGGATGTTGCCTGGCATTGTTCAGCTGTGGACAAGGCGATAAAGGCAAAAACAACATTCCGGAATGTGCAGTGACCGCTGTACAGACCACTGATGCAAATACTACCAGCAGTTATCCTGCAACAATTAAAGGTAAACAAGATGTAGAGATTCGCCCTAAAGTGGCAGGATTTATCACAAAACTTTATATCGATGAAGGTAATGCAGTACATAAAGGACAACCATTGTTTTTAATCGACCCTTTACAATATAAAGAGGCTGTTAATATTGCCGACGCCAACGTAAAAGCAGCCAAAGCATCCGTAGCAACACAACAGCTTACTGTCAATAATAAGAGAGAGTTGCTTAAAAAGAACATCATCAGCGAGTATGATATGCAAATGGCGGAAAACCAGCTTGCTTCAACTCAAGCTAATTTGGCGCAAGCTAAAGCGAACTTGATTAAAGCAAGACAAGATTTGTCATACTGCACAGTTACAAGCCCTTCAAATGGAGTTGCCGGAGCTATACCGTTCCGTGTGGGAAGCTTAGTTAATTCTTCATCAGCGACTCCTTTGACGACGGTATCTGATATATCACAAATGTATGTCTACTTTTCAATGACTGAGAAACAGCTTTTAGATCTCACACGCGAAGGAGGAAGTATGAAGGACATGTTGGCAAAGATGCCTGCAGTTGAATTGCAACTCATTGATGGAAGTATTTATGAAAGCAAAGGAAAAGTAGAAACAATTAGTGGTGTAATCGACTCTAGCACTGGTTCGGTGAGCATGCGTGCAACTTTCCCTAACTCACGAAATATTTTACGCAGTGGTGGTACAGCCAAAGTTGTATTTCCTTATGAACTGAAAAATATTATCATGGTTCCTCAAGCTGCAACAGTAGAAATTCAAGACAAGAAATTCGTATACGTTTTACAGCCTAATAATACGGTTAAAAACACGGAGATACAAATTTCAACCCTTGACGATGGACAGCATTATTTTGTAACAAGTGGGCTCAAACCTGGAGATAAGATTGTAACTGAAAACGTGCAAAATTTGAAAGACGGAGATAAAATTAAGCCTATCACACCAGCTCAAAAACAATCTGAATATCAAAAAGCATTAAAAGACCAAAAAGAAGGCAATCTTTCTACAGCTTTCAAATAAAAATCGGATAAATATATGAAATTAGATAGATTTATTAACCGCCCGGTACTATCAACGGTTATTTCAATCGTAATAGTTATTTTGGGCGTCATAGGACTGGCAACATTGCCAGTCACTCAGTATCCGGACATAGCCCCTCCTACAGTAACTGTTTCAGCTACTTATACGGGAGCTAATGCATCAACTGTATTAAATTCGGTGATTGCCCCATTGGAGAATCAAATCAATGGCGTAGAAAATATGATGTATATGCAATCATCTGCAGCTGACAATGGAACAGGCTCAATCAACATTTACTTTAAGCAAGGAACCAATCCTGATATGGCTGCTGTGAATGTACAAAATCGCGTTTCCATGGCACAAGGATTACTACCGGCTGAAGTTACAAAAGTCGGTGTCACTACTGCAAAACGCCAAAATTCGATGCTACTTGTCTTCTCTATCTATGATAAAGAAGACAAATACAAAATGGAGTTCATCGAAAATTATGCGAAGATCAACTTAATTCCTGAAATACAGCGTGTTAAGGGAGTAGGTGAAGCCAATGTATTCGGTCAAGACTATTCCATGAGAATATGGTTAAAGCCCGAAGTAATGGCTCAGTATAAGCTTATTCCTAATGATGTGACTACGGCACTTGCCGAACAAAACGTAGAAGCAGCTCCAGGTCAATTTGGAGAGCAAGGAAATCAATCGTTCCAATATACAATTAGTTATAAAGGACGATTGAAGCAACCCCAAGAATTTGAAAACATTGTTATCAAGGCTCTTCCTGACGGTCAACTTCTCCGATTGAAAGATATTGCAAAAGTAGAAATGGGCCGTTTATCATATGGCTGGAATAACAAAGTAAACGGGCATAAGTCAGTTACTTGTATCGTATACCAGATGGCCGGAACGAATGCAACACAGACCATTACTGAGATTGAACAATTACTGAAGGAATCCCAAAAAACTTTACCGGCAGGTCTAGAAACCAGCGTAGCAATGAACGCCAATGATTTCTTATTCGCCTCTATCCACGAAGTAATTAAGACTTTGCTTGAAGCTTTTTTACTTGTATTTATTGTTGTGTATATCTTTTTACAGGATCTTCGATCAACATTAATACCGGCGATCGCAATACCGGTAGCTTTAATTGGTACATTCTTTGTCTTATCCATGATTGGATTCAGCATCAACCTTTTAACATTGTGTGCCATGGTTTTGGCGATTGCGATTGTGGTGGACGATGCGATAGTGGTGGTAGAAGGAGTTCATGCCAAGCTTGATCAAGGATACAAATCGGCAAAACAAGCTTCCATAGATGCGATGAGTGAGTTGGGAGGTGCGATCGTTTCAATCACACTTGTTATGATGTCCGTATTTATACCTGTAAGTTTCATGGGAGGCACAGCAGGAACATTCTATCGACAATTTGGATTGACCATGGCAATCGCAATTGCTATATCTGCATTGAATGCACTAACCCTTAGCCCTGCGCTATGTGCCATATTATTAAAGCCTCATGACGAGCATAAAGAGAAAAAATCTACTTTTGTTTCTCGCTTTCATACTGCATTCAACACAGCTTATGACGGTATTTTAAAAAGATATAAAAAGCGCGTATTATTCTTTATACACAAAAAGTGGATCGCTTTTGGCTTAGTCGGTGCTGCCATCATTCTGTTGATTATATTTATGAAAACAACGCCAACTGGTATGGTTCCCGGTGAAGATACCGGCGTTATTATGGGAGCTGTTACATTGCCTCCAGGCACTTCACAAGAGCGCGCTGCAGTTATTTTGGCACGCGTAGATAGCCTAGTGGCGGCAGACCCTGCTGTTTCTTCGCGTACCTTAATTGCCGGATTTAGCTTCCTCGGTGGACAAGGACCTTCCTATGGGGCATTCATCATTAAGCTGAAACCTTGGGAAGAACGTGCTATGATGCAAAACTCAACAATTGTATTTGCATCTCTGTACATGCGCGCCCAGAAGATTATTAAAGAAGCACAAGTACTTTTCTTTACGCCTCCAATGATCCCTGGATATTCCGCTTCAAGTGATATTGAGTTGAATATGCAAGACAAAACCGGTGGAGACATAAACAAGTTCAATGATGTAATTAAGAGCTATATTGCTGCATTATCTTCACGTCCTGAAATAAAATCGGCACAAACAACGTTTAATCCGAAATTCCCGGAATATATGATTGACATTGACGCTGCGGCATGTAAAAAGGCAGGCATCAATCCAAATGATATTTTGACGACCATGCAAGGATATTATGGAGGTATTTATGCATCCAATTTCAACCGCTTTGGTAGAATGTATAGGGTAATGATACAGGCAGACCCTGCATCCCGTGCTAATCTAGAGTCATTACAGAATATTAAAGTACGTAATGGTTCAGAAATGGCTCCCATTTCACAATTTATTTCTATCAAAAAGATATATGCTCCCGATATCATCAACCGCTTCAACCTTTATACTTCTATCAAAGTAATGGTTTCGCCGGGTGAAGGGTATACATCTGGCCAGGCTCTAAAAGCGATTTCTGAAGTAGCCCAACAAAATCTGCCTACAGGATATAGCTATGAGTTAGGCGGTATGGCTCGAGAAGAAGCATCAACGAGTGGAAGTACTACTGGATTAATTTTTGTGCTATGCTTCGTGTTTGTATATCTACTACTGAGTGCACAGTATGAAAGTTATATATTACCACTCGCCGTATTGCTTTCAATACCATTTGGTTTACTAGGAAGCTTCCTCTTTGTCAACGGAATGAGTGCTATCGGAAATATCTCCATTCTCAAAATGATTTTGGGAAGTATGTCTAATGACATATATATGCAAATTGCCTTAATCATGTTAATGGGACTTCTCGCAAAGAATGCAATTTTGATTGTAGAATTTGCACTTGATCGTCGTAAAATGGGCATGAGTTTAACATGGGCAGCCGTATTGGGTGCTGCCGCTCGTCTACGACCGATCTTGATGACATCATTAGCCATGATTGTTGGTTTGCTCCCGTTGATGTTTGCTTTTGGAGTAGGTGCGCATGGTAATCGCACGCTAGGTACGGCTGCTATTGGTGGTATGCTCATTGGTATGGTACTTC
This sequence comes from Bacteroides sp., assembly GCA_041907545.1. Taxonomy (GTDB): domain Bacteria; phylum Bacteroidota; class Bacteroidia; order Bacteroidales; family Bacteroidaceae; genus Bacteroides. The sequence continues at coordinate 84,634 of JAYRGX010000005.1, read as the reverse complement.
AGATTTTCGTCGTTCCGACCCTATTTGTTGTCTTCCAGTACTTACAAGAAAAAGTAAAACCGATGGAATGGGACGATTTGGATAATTCTGATGCGAAACCTGAAATCGAACAGTATTCCAAATAGTTGAATCCCATAAAAGAAGATACAATATGAATAAAAAAATAATCTATTTGATTGGTACAACTATCTTAATGAGCAGTTGTCAAATCTATAAAACATATAAAAGACCGGACGACATTAAAGTCGCCGGTCTATATCGCGATACTGTATCGGGGAATGACACATTAGCGGCTGATACTGCAAACTTCGGTAATACCCCGTGGAAAAAAGTGTTTACTGACCCTCTATTGCAAAGCCTTATAGAAGAAGGATTACAAAATAATGCTGACGTCCGCACAGCCGCGCTCAAAGTGAAGGAAGCTGAAGCCCCTTTACTTACAGCTAAATTAGCTTTTGCTCCGTCGCTAACTCTATCCCCTCAAGGAACAATAAGCAGCTTTGATCATAGCGCAGCTACTAAGACTTATTCACTTCCTGTCACAAGTAGCTGGCAGGTCGACCTCTTCGGTCAATTGCTAAATCCGAAACGTGGAGCAGAAGCTTCTTTAAAGCAAGCAAAAGCATACCAACAAGCAGTCCAATCGCGGATTATTGCAAATGTAGCAAACATGTATTACACGCTCTTAATGTTAGATCGCCAATTGGAAATTTCCAAGGAGACTGCTGACATTTTAAAGCGAAATACAGAAACAATGCAGGCAATGAAAGACGCTGCACTATATAATACAACAGCTGCAGCTGTTGAACAGAGCAGAACAGCTTATGGACAAGTCCTAGCTTCTCTCCCGGAAATTAGCCGTAGCATCCATGAGACTGAAAACTCATTGTGCATATTGTTAAGTAAATCTCCACAAACAATACAACGTAGTGTCTTGGAACAACAGAGTTTACCTACAGAATTTTCTGCCGGAGTTCCTATTCAGTTGTTATCTAATCGGCCTGACGTAAAAGCTGCAGAGATGGCGTTAGCTTATGCTTTTTACAACACTAATACTGCACGTGCAGCATTCTATCCAAGAATTACTTTAAGCGGATCTGCAGGGTGGACTAATAGTGCGGGTGGAGCAATTATTAATCCAGCTAAATTTTTAGCTTCAGCTGTTGGGAGTATAACTCAGCCACTCTTTGACAATGGAATCAATATTGCCAAGCTGAAAATAGCAAAAGCTCAACAAGAGCAAGCAAAGATTCAGTTCGAACAAACATTGTTGAATGCAGGAAATGAAGTGAGCAATGCATTGTATCAATATCAGACAGCTACAGAAAAAACAAATTCTCGTAACATACAGGTAAATTCAGCAAAGAATGCAGCCGATTATACCAAAGATTTGTTTAAATTAGGCACTTCTACTTATTTGGAAGTTTTGTCAGCAGAGCAATCATATCTTAGCGCACAACTTTCCGAAGTTTCTGATACTTATGATCGCATGCAAGCGATTATAAACTTGTATCAGGCATTAGGAGGAGGAAGAGAGTAAATAATTATAGTGATAAGTGGGGTTAATCGCCTTATGTATTGATAATAAGCATTAGTATCACCTATCACTAACCTTTAATAACTTAGTAACTATGATTAGTCCATTAGCTTATGTAGATCCAGCCGCAAAAATCGGCAGTAACGTAACCATTAAGCCTTTTGCATACATTGAAGGGGATGTGGAGATCGGAGATAATTGCTTGATCATGCCTCACGCGAGTGTATTGGAAGGAACTCGATTGGGTAAAAACAACAAAGTACATCAAGGTGCTGTTCTTGGCGCAGAACCCCAAGATTTTCACTATAAGGGAGACAAGAGTTTTCTTTCGATTGGTGAGAATAATGACTTTCGTGAAAATGTGGTTATTAGTAGAGCAACTTGCAAAGACGCAAGCACAACAATAGGCAACAATAATTCTTTAATGGATGGTGTACATCTTTGCCATGACGTTAAGATCAAAGACAATTGTGTTCTAGGAATAAAAAGTACTTTAGCTGGGAACTGCACACTGGACGATAATATCATACTAAGCAATAATGTCCTTTTACAACAAGATTGCCATATAGGAAGCTGGACCTTCATCAAAGGAGGCTGTCGTATTTCAAAAGATGTGCCTCCATATACAATGATGGCAGGCAACCCTGCTGCCTATCATGGCATAAATGCTGTAATACTCTCACACCATAACATGTCTGAACTAATCTTAAGACATATTACCAATACTTACCGTTTAATCTATCAAGGAAATATCAGCATACAAGATGCATTGATAAAGATAGAAGAACAAATTCCGATGAGTGAAGAAATAGAGAATATCATTCAATTTATAAAGAACTCCAAAGGTATAGTTTGGCAATAAAGAGATAGAAATAAAAAGCTCTGTTGTACGTCATATCATTCTAAAAATGAGAAAACAAATACAGCAGAGTTTTTTATATAATTATTCGAAGAACAAAGTCCCAAAGAACTCAGGGCAATGGAAATTCGGTTTCTCGAGGTTTATCGGATTCCAAGAAAGATAATGAGGCTTATCCAGCTCATCACCACATTTGTAAAAGTTAGCACGAATTTCTTTTCCATCAAGAGACGTTAAATGATGTTTGAAGAATGCGCTATAAGGTATCACCAACGCCACCTCCCAACTGCACTCTCCCATTCTTTCAGCAAAAGGCTTATGACCTAAAGATGACCAACGTTGTACTTGTTGAAGTATCTCAGCAGGAGCATGTTCTCTTTCAGTCCTGCCACTACCCGCACCGATAAGAATAAATCCGGTACAGTTGCATTCAATATTATAATAAATACCATCCCCTGCAGGTATTGAGAAGAACTCAACACAAGCATCTTTCCAAACGGGACCGTTATCTTCTCCAGCTAAAGCACGAACACTTGCCTCTTTTACTTTATATTGAAGTAATATGGCACTTTCAGTATGAGCGATTCTAAATTGCACCTTCGGGATATAAGGGAATTGGCTCCAATTGGCAACATCAATCATCAGGAAAGGGATATTTTCTTTATCGAGTAAGTTAGGAACCTTATCTGGTGAAACAGAAGCTGCATTTATCTTTTTAACAATTAATTCTTTCATTCCATTTTTATAAAAATTTGTTGCTGATAAAGTATTACCCCAAAATGATAAAGATACTAAACACAGCACAAATGCGATTCTAGATTTTAGCTCAAAGACAGTTCTTACGAAGTACATCATTTATGGATTTGCTTTCTGAAAAGCCCTATTCTCTTCTTGAACCGAACGAATCGTTTCATTTAATTCACTTACGGGCAAATCAAGATTATACCAATCGGAATAACAGTCCGTAACATACCACTTCCCAGCTATCAATTCAAAGACGACTCTAAGAGATGCTTCTGACTCTTCATAGCCGGCTTCAAACTCTTTATGTGCCGGTTCGTTTACTGTATATTTCGAAATATAAATGCCCCCTTCTTCCTCTGTGATTTTTCCTTCAACAAGCGATTCTTTATCCAATAGAGGCCACTTCTCTTTAGTAAAAGGGAATGTTTTTTCAGTTTCTCCATCATCATCTAAAAGAGTAATAGGCGATTTCATGGGAAATTTTAAACGGGAATACTGAAAAGAAGCACTGGAAGTAAATTTCTTGAGGAAACTTTGGAAATCCTCGTCACCGGCAGCATGACTAGCCATTGCAGAAAATGCAAGAGCGACAAATAGGCAAAACGCAAGAGGGATTGCTTTCATCCTTTTTAAAAAATAAAAGGTTAATATGTCTGACAAAGATAATGCTTTTTTTATATTTCATACACTATGGCATCAGTATTTCCATGGAACCCTCAAAATGATATGTCTATTTTTGCTTCAAATACTCATAGCCAAACCGACAACGCAGGCAATCCTTTTTATCGCAATACTCCTTTTGCAGTTGTAACAAGGCTTGTGAATCAGCAGCCGTATGAACTGATATTCCAGCCCCACTCCATTGTCGGATAACATAATTATCTTCAGCTTTTAGTTCCTCAAGAAACCGGATTGCACGTTCGCATAAAACGTTTTTCGCCTTATGTAGCCCATAGGTATATAAAAAAGGAATCACCGTATTAATAACGATTAAATTAAGCGCTTTCTCCCCAATCTTCTTTTTCCGCTGAGGGGACTCTCTACTAAAAGTAAAATGTGTCTCCCAATAAGAAGATGTAATACCTACCAATAAATTTCTGACTTCCAAAAGGCTTTCCGCATCCATTACTTGAGAAAACAATGACTGTTTCACATTGTACAAATATGCCAACTGTGCCAACCTCACATGAGGAAAGCTATCGGGACGCAAACGAAGAAAACGCCAAACAGATTTATCCATTGGTAAAGGTAACTCAAACTTGCAACGTAGATAATCATATTCTTTTTTCAAACTTTGATAATAAAGATCGTATAAAGAATCATCTTCCTGCAGCAATCCGGCTTGCCCAAAAAAGAAAGCTTCAACTTGTAACAAGTTATCACGATGTTTATCGACTGCACGAAGTTGAAGACTATTTGCCCAAAATTCAAAAGCGTCTCCATTTAACCCAAAACCAAAATTACGAGCCAAAGTAATAAAAAATACATCTTCCCAATTATTGGCGCATCTATCCAATCTCCGGGCAATTAATGCCCTCTTCTGCTCCAATCGTTCCACTTGTAATGCCGACAACCACGAATGGACCATTAATTTAGAGAGAGATGGAAGAATAGAATAGCAAGGGGGAGAAAAGTCCATTCGATGTAGCTCATCATAGTGCCGCCGGACAGTTTCCGGACAAAAAAGCTCCATTTGAGGAATCAATTCACCATTTGTACGGCAAACATCAACATCTATAATTTCCGCGACATGCAAAATGACGTTATCGTAAGCAGCATCTTTGTCATGACCGTGTTTATACCAATCCGACGTTTTCATGTGTATTTCAACATTCCCAACCCATAGCATACCATCTATTTTCAACTTGGCATTGAAGAAGTCGGGACCGGCATTTGGATTAGGTAAACCTGGATCTATTACTTCGACCGGCTTGCCGGAAGTCGTCCGGAGCATTCTCAGGGGGAAGATTTCATGCTTCCACAAGTAATGCAGTAACTGTTCCATTGTTAACAAGAAGTAAATCTGTAAGCAAATGTAAGAAAAAGATTATCTTTGCGACTTATAAAATGCTGATAAAGTGATTTTAACCCAAAAGAAGATGAAAATAGCATTAATAGGATATGGAAAAATGGGCAAAGAGATTGAACGAATCGCCCTCAATCGTGGACATGAAGTAGTCTGCATTATTGATGTCAATAATCAGGAAGATTTTAACTCCGATGCATTCAAGAAAGCAGATGTTGCAATCGAGTTCACAAATCCGGAAGCTGCATACTCCAATTATATAAGAACATTCAACGCAGGTGTCAAAATTGTCTCAGGAAGTACCGGCTGGATGAATCAACATGGCAATGAAATTAGAGAACTTTGTTTAAAGGGAGGTAAAACACTATTCTGGTCTTCCAACTTCAGTCTAGGAGTAGGAATATTTTCTGCCGTGAATAAATATTTGGCAAAAATAATGAATCAATTTCCAGAATATGAAGTAAGCATGACCGAAGTACATCATGTACACAAATTGGATGCGCCAAGCGGTACAGCCATTACTCTAGCAGAAGGTATCATTGAAAATCTTGATAGAAAATCACAATGGATAAAAGGCACACTACAAGCACCGGACGGAAGTGTTTCAGGTTCTACAGTGCATAGTAACGATGCTTTTCCCATTAATTCCATTCGCGAAGGAGAAGTTCCGGGCATTCACAATATACGTTACGAATCGGAAGCAGATAGCATCACAATTATTCATGATGCAAAAAACCGTAAGGGCTTTGCCCTAGGTGCAGTCCTAGCAGCTGAATATACAGCCAAGCATGAAGGTCTCTTAGGAATGGGTGATTTGTTTGATTTCTTAAATGATTGACTAAATTAAGAGAAACTACATATAATAACTAATTATGAGAAAAGCAACGCGGGGCCAATGGATCAGATTTATCATTATTGGTATTCTTTATTTGGCATTTTTGATATGGGTAAAAAGTTGGTTGGGAATTATAGTACTCCCTTTCATCTTTGACGTATATATCAGCAAAATTATTCCTTGGGGATTCTGGAAGAAGACAAAAAATCCCGCACTAAGAAGTGTAATGAGTTGGGTTGATGCCATTGTATTTGCACTCGTAGCTGTTTACTTCGTGAACATCTATCTATTCCAAAATTATCAGATACCATCTTCTTCTCTCGAAAAATCTTTATTAGTAGGTGACTATCTATACGTTAGTAAAATAAGCTATGGACCACGAGTTCCTAACACTCCCCTCTCCATGCCCCTAGCGCAGCATACTCTGCCGATCTTTAATTGCAAATCATATATTGAATGGCCACAATGGAACTACAAGCGTGTTCCGGGATTTGGGAAAATAAAGCGAAATGATATTGTAGTCTTCAATTTTCCAGCAGGAGATACTGTAGCAATAAACCGCCAACAAGAAGATTTCTATAGCCTTGCTTACAGAGAAGGTCAGCGTATATACCCCAATAAAGTGAATATGGACAGCCTTTCGCGTCAGCAGCAACGAGAGGTATACGAATTGTATTACGCAGCCGGTCGTAATTTAATACGCACAAACCCCCAAGTATATGGAGATATTGTAATACGCCCGGTAGATCGTCGTGAAAATTATGTGAAACGTTGTATTGGTATTCCCGGAGATACCTTACAAATTAAAGCAGGACAAGTTTATATTAATGGCAAGGCAAGTACAAATCCAACTGACATGCAGTTTAACTACTTTGTGCAAACAACCGGTCCTTATATCGCAGATGATCTTTTCCGTGAATTAGGCATAAGCAAAGATGATCAATGGATTATGACTAATGACCCGAGTTGGGAAGAAGGCTTAATGGAAATGGGATTAGATCGTCGCGATTCTCAAGGCAGACTCACTCCGGTCTATCATCTTCCTCTTACTCAAAAAATGTTAGCAACATTATCCGCCAATAAAAAGCTTATTAGCCGCATCATGATGGAACCGGAAACCTATTCAGGTCAAATGTATCCATTAAATCTATATACAAAATGGGATAGAAATAATTATGGTCCGATATGGATTCCTTCAAAAGGATCTACCATAACATTAACTCCCGATAATCTCCCCATCTACGAACGCTGTATAAAAGCTTATGAAGGAAATAGCCTTGTTGTGAAGAAGGATGGTATATATATCAACGGAAAGAAAACCAATAGTTATACATTCAAAATGGATTACTATTGGATGATGGGCGACAATCGTCATAACTCAGCAGACTCACGCTACTGGGGGTTTGTTCCCGAAGACCATATTGTGGGAAAGCCCATTGTAGTATGGTTATCTCTAGATAAAGATCGTGACTGGTTTGATGGAAAAATTCGTTGGAACCGCATATTTAAATGGGTTCATTAAAGATAGAATTAATCTCATTATTATCTTAGTGAAAAATGCAACTTAAAGCAAAATGGATAATTTTTATAACTGTAATAGTACTAACCGTACTACTACAGTGTTTTGCTTTAAGTCCATACCATATTCCCTTTTCGGGAATGGAGAATTCCCTCTATGGGGGGGAGCAGATATTAGTCAATAAGTGGAGTTACGGGCTACGCTTACCATTCATGTCATTAAATGGATACCACAGATTTGCCGCCAAGCCTTTAAAAAGAGAAGATATTATTGTTTTCAACAATCCAGGCAATCTATCTCAGCGGATCATTGATCGAAAGGAAGTATTTATTGGACGATGTATAGGGCTTCCCGGTGATACCTTAATAGTAGACTCATTATATTCCTTCATTTCACCAGATAAAAGTGCTCCCGATCAGAAGTTTTTATACACTTATCCTCGAGCCAAAGAAAAACAGCTCGACTCTTTGATGCATATCTTGGCAATCCGGGGAAATAAGTTACTCGGACAAGACTCTATAAAGTGTGTTCGTAGTTTTAGCCGCTACGAATATTATTTATTGAAACAAGCGTTGCAAAACTCTTTCTTTATCACTTTGCTTAGTAATGAGGATTCTACAGAAGCTTATCATCCTTTAATCATACCGGGAAAAGGAAAAGCAATCAAAGTATATCCTTGGAATAGAACTCTACTTCGTAATACCTTACTACTACACGAGCACAAACGCGCAGAAATAAAGCATGACACGCTTTTCGTCGAAGGAAAAGCTGTGCAGCATTGCTATTTTACAAAGAATTACTATTGGGTCAGTACAAGCAGCTCCATTAATCTCTCGGACTCGAGACTGTTCGGTTTTGTACCTGAAGACCATATCATAGGTAAGGCATGGCTTATCTGGTTCTCAAAAGAGAAAAACACCGGCGTGTTCAATGGATTCCGTTGGAAGCGTTTTTTCTCTAAAGTCCAATAAGGGCAAACCTGAAATAGCAGGAAGCAAAAAATAGCTAACACTAGAAAAGCGGCAGCGTAATCAGACTCTTATTACAATATTAACATAGAACATGAATAAAGCAATATATCTCTCATCCGCTTACTTAGCACCTATAGAATATTACTCCAAGTTATTAAAATACGATAAAGTCTTTATTGAGCAATATGATAACTACACCAAACAGACTTACAGAAATCGTTGCACAATAGCCTCTCCCTGTGGAGAATTAGCCCTATCAATACCTGTAATCAAACCAGATACTCCAAAGTGCCCCATGCGAGACATACGTATATCTGATCACGGGAATTGGCGTCACCTCCATTGGAATGCTTTATTTTCTTCGTACAATCACACTCCTTTTTTCGAATTTTACAGAGATGATTTTCAGCCCTTCTACGAAAAGAAATATTCTTTTTTGGCTGATTTTAATAGCGAGCTTTGTAATTTAGTCTGTTCACTCATTGACATACAGCCTGCTATTTCATATACCGAAGAATATAAAACGAAGTTATCTTTGAATGAAGAGGACTTTCGCGAACGGATACACCCTAAAAAAGATTGGCGAACAGAAGACACCGATTTTATATCAAGATCTTATTATCAAGTTTTTCAAGAACAACAAGGTTTTTTACCCAACTTAAGTATTATTGATTTGCTATTCAATATGGGTCCAGAGAGCTTATTGATTCTTCAAAATTCTTTATAGCCTCTGACTATCAACTGATCACTATAAAGGGATATAAAACTCATCTTAATAAAGGAATGTTCATTAACTCCCTTAGTAAAGATTGCAAAAGAAAAAGAAAATAAGTCTATTATTTATCAGGAGAAGTTTGTTTCCTAACACCTTTCACGAAACTCACTTAAACAAGAACCAATATCTTCTCTCTATTTTAGTTTCATACCATATCACCATTTAGGCTCTTCTCAAAGGGTATATTAACTGATTTTCAGCATTATATTAAATTGTTTTAAAAGTGATGATGTATTCTACATCTTGACTTGTAGTATTCGTGATATACTGGTATTCTTCCATATCACTACTTATCGACATAGCTTTGCGGCATCGAAGCCTTAAAACTATAAATAATGAAAACCACAGTTAAAAACGCGATTCTTTTATTTTGTTTGTTACACGTTTACACATTCATTGCATGCAGTAAAGAAACTATTCCGACAAATACAGGAATAGAACTTGGTCAACAGGAAGAGTCTGCAACGAATACCGTCAGTGTATTGATCACAACCAGTAACCGTGCCTACGACTTAACAAAGCGGAAAACCGACTTAAATAGCAAACTAAGTATGTCTCCGAATACCGTAACTCTTAATCCAAACGTTACTTATCAAACAATGGATGGTTTTGGAGCTGCCATAACAGGTTCAACTTGTTATAACCTTTCACTTATGACAGAAAGTAATCGCAAAGAGTTCTTAAAGGAGACGTTCTCTCCAACTGAAGGTTTAGGTTTTAGTTATATCAGAATTTCCATCGGATGCTCCGATTTCTCATTAAGTGAATACACTTGCTGCGATGAAAAAGGCATTGAAAACTTTGCACTAACAGTAGAAGAGACCAAATACATCATACCGATATTAAAACAGATCATATCTATCAACCCTTCTATCAAAATATTGGGATCTCCGTGGACTTGCCCAAAATGGATGAAAGTAAATAACTTGAAAGATAAACAAATCTATGATTCATGGACAGGTGGTCAGCTAAATCCTGAATACTATCAAGATTACGGCAACTATTTTATAAAATGGATACAAGCATTCAAAAACGAAGGCATTAATGTATACGCGATTACTCCTCAAAATGAACCTCTAAACAGAGGAAATTCAGCTTCATTATATATGGGATGGGAAGAGCAACGAGATTTTATAGCAACAGCGCTTGGTCCAAAATTGAAAGCTGCAGGGCTAGACACAAAGATATATGTCTTCGATCATAATTACAACTATGATAATATAGCCTCGCAACAAGGCTACCCTGTCAATATATACGCTGATAACAAAGCTTCCTCTTACATCGCAGGAGCAGCCTACCATAACTACGGGGGAAACAGAAGTGAATTGAATAATATCCACAAAGCCGCACCAAATAAAGAGCTCCTGTTTACAGAAACCTCAATAGGCACTTGGAATAGCGGACGTGACTTGCAAAAGCGTCTTTTAGCCGACATGAACGACATTGCTATTGGAACTGTCAACAATTGGTGTAAAGGAGTTATGGTTTGGAATTTGATGCTCGACAGCGATCTCGGTCCTAATCGGAAAGGCGGTTGTCAAACATGCTATGGAGCTGTAGATATAAGTAATTCAGATTATAAGACAATCATACGAAACTCCCATTATTATGTCATTGCCCACATGGCCTCAGTAGTCAAAGCAGATGCCACTCGTATTGGGACCAGCGGATATACTGATCCGGATATTGCATATACCGCATTCGAAAATAAAGACGGGAGTTTTTCTTTTATCGTCACTAACAGTAGCGCTTCCGAAAAACCATTTAATATCAATTCAGAGACAAAAAGTTTCAGTTACAAATTACCTGCAAATTCTATAGTTTCCTTCCAATGGGGGAAATAAACCTTTAATATCTTTTTATTAACTTTTAATCATAGTAGTATGAGAAAACCGATCTTACTATGTCTGTTAATGATGGGAGGGCTGCTCTGCATCACTTGGAAGAGTTGCTAACAGCTGCTGCAGAAGCCGGGCATACGCTTTATCAGGTACAAAGCAACGGAACCAATCTGCCTGGTCAATCCATCTATAAATTATTCCAGGTTTACAATCAGGAAATTTTATGGTGTAGCACCAACAATAGCTACAGTGATCAGTATAAAATGGAGAAGCATACAAACCCGCGCGATGTAAACTCATGTTATGGTACAGTAGGACCTACTCAAGAATCAGTAGACATGTTCTTCACTAAAAACGGATTAACAATAGCGGAAGATCCCGATTATCATGAAAATGCACTTGTTCAAGTGACAAATACCGCCACCAACGAAACAGGTGGAAGCCGTGCAGATAAAAATGTATTCAATATGTATGCCAATCGCGAACCGCGTTTCTATGCTGACGTAATTTATCAGGGCAAGAGCTGGTTTGATATTTTTCAAAATAAGACAGGAAATGCCAATTACTTCGTAGACTTTTCTCTTCATGGAGGTGCCAGTCCCGACTCAAGAGATAATCCACTTGTCGGCTATCTGTTGGGTAAATTCAAGAACCGTAAGGTGAACCATGCATCAGGCGATACACAGCTGTATAAACGCGTTTCTATTATATACCGTCTCGCTGAATTTTATTTGTTCTATGCAGAGGCTTTAAATGAAATAGACCCAAGCGATCCACGTATCATACAGTATATAGATTATGTCCGTGACCGTGCAGGTGTGCCTACTTATCAGAAACTGGCAGATAACGGCATCAAAAACATTATAGGCGATCACGATAAGCAATGGGATGCCATACAACGCGAACGCTTTGTAGAATTATTCTGCGAAGGTCAGCGATACTTTGACGTTCGTCGCTGGATGGTTTGTGGTCCTGGTCAAATAGCTGATCAGACTAGATTCAGTGGGATGAACGAATATGGAACAACTAACATACCAATTGGTACAATGGGCTCCTATTACAATCGTGTCGCGCTTGAAAGCCGGATATGGGATGAAAAGATGTATTTATATCCTATTCATCAAAATGTAATTCAACTTAGCAAAGGAGAAATTATACAAAACCCAGGATGGTAAAATCATCTTAATAAATAAATTAGGTATAAATAGGTAGTTTTTAGGTGTATGACAGAGACAGCAACACCGCCCAACTCTAGTAATAACAGCAAAGTGCCAAGCTTTTGGCACAAAAATGCCTTCCTCATGGCACTCTTGTGCCAAGGGCATGGCACAAGAGTGCCATGAGGAAGGAAAAGTCGTTAATAAGGCTTGCGCCTATAAAACATAAGCGCAGCGGGCTAATAAAACATCATTTAGTAAGCCTTTGCAAAAAGTCAACCAAACTTTCTCCTTCTTTTAAATTCAACTTCTTACGGAGGCGATATCGTCCAATTTCTACTCCACGTTGTGATATGTTCAAAAGAGGGGCAATCTCTTTAGACATTAAATTCATTTTGATATAAGCACAAAGTAGTTTCTCTTTACTACTCAATTCCGGGAATAGTTCTTCCAATCGGGCAAAGAACTCATGATATACAGAGTCAAAATTAACTTGGAAGGCCTTCAAATCATTATCATGTTCAATATTCGTATCAATCTGCCCTATGAGTCTCAAAGTCTTTCTGCGTATATTTACTAGATTTTCTTCATTAATAGAATGATTAATCCCTACTGCTTCTTTACGTATATTCTGCAATATCTCATTCTTTCTCACAATATTAAGCGTGGTGCGCACTAGTTCTTCCGACTTATGTCGTAGCTCAGACTGTAAATGCTCTTCTTTTAAAGAGTCAATCGTCTTATCTTTTAATTCGCTCTCTTTTTTAAATCGGGCTCTCTGTCGGACAATTTCTTCTTCTTTCAGCTCAATGAGTTTTCTCTTGTTTTCGGTTATCTTATAATATGTATAATACATCAATAGAATAAGCGAAATAGAATAAAGTATATAAGCCCATATTGAACGATACCAAGGAGGCAAAACTCTAAAATGGAAAGATGTTATAATTGGAACAGTAGTCCTGGGATTGATAATCTTCACGCTAAACGTATAATCTCCTTCTTTAAGATCAGTATATTCTTTCACATTATTTTCCGTATATGAACTCCACCCCTCATCTCTGTCACCAGTGAGTTTATATGAATAGAATGTCTCCAAAGATTTATCATAATTGTTGACCCCATAAATGATTTTAATTGAGTTTTTAGAATAAGGAATGATCAATGGCCTATTATCATAATTATAACTTCTACCATATACCAAAGAATCATGGTTTCCTGTTAAGTAAACCTTTCTAATTTGGAGAGTAAGCGGATACCTTTTAGGTATATTCTTTTTAAATTTAAAAAGAGAGAAACCTTCTTCCGTACCGATTATTGCCATATCATTTCTACAGACATTTACTTGTTCAAAATCCTCTATAAGATATCCACCAAGATATGATTCACTCTCATTCTTTACATAGCTATCGGTTGATCTATTATAACGCAATAATTTCAACGAGCCATTACTTACATACCAGATATTTTTCGATGCGTCCTGCTCCATGTATGAGCATGAAATAGGTTTAGAGGTTACTCCTAAAATTTTGTTCAACCAAGTATATGGTTCGAGGCAGTCTTTCATTTGATTATACCTAAAAACACCTTGCCGCGAAGAAACAACCAATTCATTATTGATTTTGGATACATAAATATTATTGCCAACAGGAAGAGCACCACCATTATAGTTCTTCACTTTCACCACACGTTTGAGATCTGGGGATAAGGTCACTCTGAAGAGACCTCTCTCTTTATTGGCAATCCAAAACACGTTAGGCAAGTCACTAACAAATAATGTTTTACAAGAATAATTAAACCCACGCACTTTGTGTAAAAGCACAAACTTACCACCTTGTTTCGAAAGCACACGAAGCCCATTATATGTTCCTGCTATAAGAAGATCCGGGTTGTTCTTAATCTCCCGGACTGACCAAGCTCCTCTCAACCCTTCCACATGATACATCGAATTATTATCCAGCACAAATATTCCATTGTCCGAACATAAGAAGAGTTTATTATCATGTACTGAGAGACTCCATACCTGTCCGTCAGTACCCGATATAAAGCTCATTGAAAGATCTTCGTTCGTTTTCTCAGGGTACTCGGTTACATACATCCCTTGATTGGTTCCCAAATAAAGTTTACCATCATAACAGCAAGATGTATATCCCGAACCAATCAAGGGTCTGTTACCATAGAGCGAGAACAGTGGTGAGTCAAGATGCACACAATCCACACCATTATCAAGTGCTAACCACAAATTATTCTCTCTGTCAAAAAAGAGCCCCAATATTGTTTTATTCTGAAGTCCGTTCGATATTGAAATCTTTTCCACTTCATTTCGCCTAGTATTCAACAAGAGTAAGCCATCTTGTACGGAGCCTAAAGCTAAAAGAGAATTTTTCATTGCAACACAAAAGAGCTGGTTTTCTTTTATAAAAGAATCGGCTGCACTTATATAGGGTGTAAGCGCAACTCCATCATAAAGAAAGAGCCCGTTACGCGCAGTCGCAACCATTATTTTATCTTGAAAAGACAAAAGTCCGACAATCTTAAAATTAGTGATTTTTTCTGTTCCCGGAAGTAGTGTGAACTCATTGCCATTAAGGATTAATAAGCCTTGAGAAGAGGCAATATAAAAATGTTGGTTAATAATAGCTGAATACTTTATTTGAAAGCCATACTCTATCACTTTAACCTTATCACCTTCCAAATAAAAAATGGAGTTATCCGATTGAAAATAAACTCTATCATCCACAATATGAATATTCCATATTACCCCAATATTATACTTAGAACGCAACTTATCAGAGAGACTTATATAATTCAGTTTTCCCAAATGGTCTGGAGTAAAATATCCAAATTGTCCCATTCCACCGACATATATTCTGCCATTAGGCGCAACCTTAACAGCACGTGCCTTTGTATCACCTACTGAATAGACGTTCCACTCTATGCCATCATACTCGAGTAAACCCTTATTATTCGCAAAATACATCCATCCATTTGGATGCTGTGCAATCATCCAATTCTGATTGCCAGCCTTATAGTCTCTGCGGGTATAATTGGTAACAGATCGTTGCCAAATAGCTGAAGCAGTGGCGATATAAAGAAAAGATAGAAAAAAAAGAAGTACTTTTTTCATGGTATTACAACACTTAGAGTTCATGCCAAAGATATGTATTATCCTCATATAAATAAAAAAAGTAACTCACAATATCAATACATCAATACTAAAGGAAAAATAATAATGAAAAGCTCAATTAATATATCATAAACATCTCATTTACAAATGATAAATAATTATAAGAGAAATAACTGACGTATTTCTAAACAGTTTCAGTATAGTTCATGTGGTAGTGCTTCGGCAAGCCTTGTCTGATATAAACTATAGTTTTGTCTCGAACTAAAATTGAATAGTTTAAGTATTAATCAAATCTATTACTTATTATGAAAAGGAAACTTTTACTATGGAAAGCAACAGTGACATTTACGATGTTACTTCTCTTTCTCTTTGATGTGGGACTTTCAGCCCAAAACAGTATTGATATCCGGGGGGTGGTTTTAGATGCAACCTCAAAAGAACCTTTAATAGGGGTCTCCGTCATAGAAAAAGGAACATCTAACGGAACTATCACTGATATTGATGGAAAGTTTATTTTAAAAGCGAAAAGCTCTTCATCAATCAATTTCTCATATATCGGCTACGCCTCTATTGAACTCAAAGCTGAAAAAAGTATGGGAACAGTTTTGATGAAAGAAGACATGAAAACCCTTCAAGAAGTTGTTGTTGTAGGTTATGGTACCCAAAAGAAGGTTAACCTGACAGGAGCTGTTTCTTCCATTGACGGTGCAGAAATAGCTGCCAAACCAGCTTCCGATGCGCTCACTGCGTTGCAAGGGGAAATGCCGGGTGTGGCCGTTTTGAGAAGTAGCGGAAAGCCGGGTTCCGAAACATCCGGCGTACGTATCCGCGGATTTTCATCATCCAACGCAACAACGGCTTTGGTATTAATCGATGGATTGGAAGGAGATATGACATTGGTGAACCCCAATGACATTGCATCCATTTCAGTGCTGAAAGATGCAGCAGCAGCAGCCATATATGGTTCCAGAGCAGCAGCCGGAGTAATCCTTATCACCACTAAATCGGGAAGCGAAGGCAAACCTACCATATCCTACAACGGATATTTCGGCGTAAACACCCCGGGTAATATGCCCGAACGTCTACCGGCTTGGGAAGAACAGAACTTTATCAACCTCTCCCGCGTCAATGAAAATGGAAGCCCGGAGTGGAATCCTGAAATGACTTCATGGGTGGGTAATCCCAACTTCAACTACCGTCCCAATAATTCGAACGGCCGATGGGATCTCTTCCAAGCCACAAACTGGGTGGCCGAAGGCACTAAAGACTATACAACCCAACAGAGCCACTCCCTTTCGGTAAGTGGGGGCAGTAAGAGCTTGAACTACATTGTTTCCACAGGTTATTACACCAAGAACGGTTTATTGAAATACGGACCAGATAAAAACGACCGCTACAACTTCCGCATGAGGTTGAATTCAGAGGTAAACAACTACATCAGCTTAGGAGTTCAAGTCAACTATAACGGCTCGTTTGTTAACACCAATCCTTATGGAGCGGAGGGTATTCTTAGCGCATTATACCGTACACGCGGCAGACAGCCTATTTACAATCCTGAAGAAGATATTAACCTAAACCCTTATAACGGTGACTTGCAAGTCAACCCCATTGACTTGATGAAAAACGGCGGAATTTCCAAAAACGACTACCAACAGTACACCGGTAGAGGAGAAATGACCATTAAGAATGTCATTAAAGGATTGGAACTGAAACTTACGGCTTCACGTCAGGCTGGATATTACACCTCCGAAGTGGACAAACGTTATTTAGTGTGGTATGACCGCCTGGGTAAAACCATCCGTTCCCAAGCAAATAATCCGAATTCATTGGCTAAAACAAAGAACGGCGATTATCACGACACATTCGAAGCATTATTGACCTACGGTCTGAAACTCGGTAAGCACAATATAAATGCACTTGCCGGTAGCACCTTTGAACAGTACAAGAAAGATGAAATTTCAGCTACGGTAACAAACCTAAATTCCAATGATTTTTTCTCATTCGGATATTACGATTCTTCCGTCGCAGGTAATACTACTCTAGGTGATAAGATAGATTCATGGGCCATGATGTCCTACATTGGAAGGGTAAACTACAGCTTTGATGACAAGTACTTGTTTGAAGCAAATGTGCGTTATGATGGAAGTTCACGCGTAGCTCCTCAATACCGGTGGCAAGCTTTCCCTTCATTCTCCGCCGCATGGAGAGTAAATCAGGAAAAATGGTTTAACGTGTCCTTCATAGACAATTTGAAACTAAGGGCTTCATGGGGAGAACTCGGTAACGGCGCGGTTTTAGGATTATACGATTATATTCCATTGATCAGCAGCGGGACGGAATTAGGCAATAAATATTACTGGCAAGATCAGTTGGCTTCAAAAGATAAGAAGTGGGAAACCATCAGCACCACCAATATCGGACTTGACCTGGGTTTTCTGTCCAATAAATTAAATCTGACAGCGGACTACTATTGGAAGTACAATAATCACATGCTTGCCCAACTACCGGAACCTAGCCTGATCGGTATCAAAGTACCAAGCACAAACGTAGGTAAATTGAAAACATGGGGATGGGAAGTCGAGGCATCCTATAAGGACAAAGTCGGCGACTTAAGCTATCAAGTAAGCTTCAACCTCTCGGATAGCCAGAGCAAATTACTGGAATACAATGGCCAAAATACAATAAAAGAGGGTTCTGTCACCCTTTTACAAAATTATCCGTTGAATACCATTTGGGGCTACCAGACCGACGGGTATTGGAGTAGCAAGGATGAATATATCGCTTATAAGACAGCACACCCCGGATATCAATCTTTCGCAGATTCCAAAGTATCCGGCGGTGATATTAAATATGTGGCGCAAGGCAATCCGGACCACACGATTGGTGCAGGAGGAGGAACTCCCGACAAACCGGGTGATTTGCTTTACATGGGCGACTCAAACGGACACTACCTATATGGCATTAGCTTATCCGCACAATGGAAGAATTTCGATCTCGGCGTGATGTTCCAAGGTGTAGGCAAACGTAAAGTGGTCATCGATACCAACACTATCGCTCCCTTTGGGCAAACCCAGTTGATGCCATGGACCATACATCGTGATTATTGGACGGTAGACAACCAGGATGCCTATTGGCCTCGCTTGTATAACTATGCTCAAAATAATGGAAACGACGTATTCAACTTCCATCCCTCGGACAGATGGATACAGGACGGTTCATACATACGTTTAAAGAATTTACAGCTTGGATATACCATCCCCGTAAGCAAAAACGTGCTGCAAAAATTAAGAGTCTACATTTCAGGCGAAGATATCTGGGAACACACCAAAATGTTGTCTGTGTTCGACCCAGAAGTTGGAAACAATGCCTCAGCCAATTACTATCCTTTCTTCCGTACTTGGGCGGTAGGTGTTAATGTCACATTTTAAATTTATGAAATCATGAATAAAAAGATAATACTCCTTTTTATATTAACTGTGGTTTGCCTGATGGGTTGTGATCTGAACAGATACCCCGAGGCAACCTTAGCCGACAGTAATTTCTGGCATTCAGAAGCCGATTTGCGCGGTGCCTGCAACCGTCTTTACAATCAGCTTACCGGATTTTCGCATGACACGCGTGCCGATGAATTGGTAAAAACCTCAGCAGATGCCGTATCAAGCGGACAACGCACGGTGCCCTCTACATCCTCTGACTGGACTGATGCCTACACGAAAATCGCTACGTCAAACAATATCATTCAGAAAACCGTCAATCCAAACGTAGCGGAAAATATCAAAAACAGATACTTGGCCGAAGCCTACTTCTTCCGTGCTTACAATTATTTCTCATTAGTGAAAAAGTTTGGCGATGTTCCACTGATATTAAAAGTATTTGATGACCTTAAAGACCCCTTGCTCCTATCTCCGCGTACTCCACGCGAAGAGATTATCCAGCAATGCTACAGCGACTTGGACTTTGCAGCAACCTGGCTCCCAAAAATGAGCGCTTTGCCTGCAGCGGACTGGGGAAGAGTGACTCGCTCAGCAGCTCTTGCATTAACCGAACGTATCGGGTTATATGAAGGTACATATTCCAAGTATCACAATTTAAGTAGCGACTATAGAGCACACCTCAAAAGAGCTATTGATGCTGCGGAACTTGTGATGAAAGAAGGACACTCGCTTTATCCCGATTTCCAGAAGTTATTCTATTTTGACGGAGAAGGACCCACAAACAAAGAGAACGTATTTGTAAAGGTGTACGGTCCTAACGGTGCCGGTACGGTTGTACACGGTAACTCCCGCGGTCTGGAAAACTCCGTTACCCTGACAAGATCCCTGGTTGACATGTTCTTATACAGCGATGGGTTGCCAAAAGAAAAGTCACCTCTGACATTGACAACCGAAGTCAGTTACAATGATGTCTTCAAAAACCGCGATCCTCGTATGGCTATGACGCTATACCAATTGAAAGAAGATGCTTACAAAGGTCCCTACATGCCATTTAGCAATGCTTCGGGTAACGGCTATTCTATTAAGAAGGGATTTATACTCTCCGAATGGTCAACCAACAGTAAGGAAACCGTGGACAAAATGTTGATCCGCTATGCAGAAGTTCTGATTTCGTATGCCGAGCTACTTTACGAGTACAACGGCTCCATTACCGATGTACAATTGGATGCTACGGTAAATGCGCTCAGAAAAAGAGCCGGCTTCAATGTCAAACTGACAAACGGTTTTGTAACGGCCAACGGGCTGGACATGCTGAACGAAATCCGTCGCGAAAGAACGATAGAGTTTATCGATGAAAACATGCGCTACGATGACATCATCCGTTGGAAGATTGCCGAAAAGGTTCTCCCTATTAATATTCTCGGTGTAAAATTCGTTGACAGCGAAACCAATACCAAACGGACGGACATAGCCAATCGACTGACAGATGCAAATGGAAATTACAAAGGACTGCACGTCAGCGATCAAGCCGATATGTATGTTATTGAAGTGGCAGGCGATCGGAAATTCAACCCCGCTAAAGATTATCTATATCCCGTGCCATTAAGCGAGATTGCTCTTTCGGGCGGAAATGTAACTCAAAATCCGGGATGGGAATAACTAATAAAAAGAAAAATGAAAATGAAAAAAATATTATTAATAGCAATTCCGTTCTTATGTATGCTGCTAGCCAGTTGTGAAAAAGATCACTGGGGAAACGGAGATCCTGCATTGGAGCATGTCTATTTCGTTGGTATAAGGGACTTGGTTGGGCTCAACAACAATGCTGTCGTAGTGAATGTTGCACAAGGAGATACCACCAGCGTTCCCCTGCAATTCTTTAGCGAACGTGTACGTTCGTATGATGTAGTCACTTATTATTATGTGGGTGGAACCCTGCAAAGAGGAGTAAACTACGAAATCACTGATCAAAACGGGAATATTCTTACTCCAGATGCGAACGGAGCATTTACATTAACATGGCCTAAGGCTGTGAAAGGTGTTCAACGTGTGCATATCAGAACAAAAAGTGCAGGCAAAGGCTCGTTTACCATACTCACATCGAATCCTAACGCCGCCACTCCCATTACATCAGCCGATGTAAGCACCACCGTGAATAATAAGACCGATCAATATGAGGTTAGAACGTTCTCACAGAATTATAAAGCGACGGTAAATATTAATTAAATCGGATTAATAGATTGTTAATCAGACTAGAGGCAGAGACTTGCTAAAAGCTGCTTATGCAAGTCCTCTGCCTCTTTTCTAATAAGGACATTGCACTAATCAATGAAAAAGGATAAGATGAATATACTCTGGAGACTAATTGTTATGGCGATAAGCTGCCTGCCGATTTTGTGTTATGGGCAGAGAGAAATAAAAACGATAAATGACAGTTGGAAATTTAAAAAAGGAGGCAAACTGCATGCATTTGACAAGGTTTATAACGACCAGAAATGGCAAACAATTTCCGTACCACACACATGGAATACAGATGCATATACAAGCAAAGAGTACTATAAAGGGATAGGATGGTATAGACGCACTTTATCCATTCCTCAAACTTGGAAGAATAAACAAATCTTTCTAAAACTAGACGCTGCAAGTAAAGCTGCGCGAGTATATGTAAATGGAGTCTTCGTTGGAGAGCATCTAGGAGGATATACAGCCTTTATCATGGATATCACTCAATATTGTTCCTTTTCATCGGAAAATAGTATCGCTATCGAAGTAGATAACTCTAGAACAGACATCCCTCCTATTTCCGGAGATTTTACATTTTTTGGAGGCATTTATAGGGATACATGGATAATGGCGGTATCAAAGCAACACTTTGACTTATCTAATGGCGGATCCGAAGGAGTTTTTTTACAAACACCGCAAGTCTCAGAAAAAGAAGCAGCACTCGTTATTAAAGGCAAAGTAGTAAATGAAGTAACGCAAAATGGAAAAGTGTTCGTCAAACACACTATCTATGACCCCGCAAACCAAGTTGTAGAAACAATTCGCCAAACAATAAACTTAAAAGGGCAACAAACAAACGAATTTAACAGTAAACTAATTGTCAAGCAACCTAAACTGTGGTCGCCCGAGAATCCTTTCCTATATAAAATAGAAACTGAGCTTATTGATGCTCAAACCAATAAAATTCTCGATAAAATCGAGAATAATACAGGATTCAGATGGTTCAACTTCGACCCGGAAAAAGGGTTTTTCTTAAACGGAAGACCCTATAAACTTCATGGGATATGCCGTCATCAAGATCAAGAACCTATGGGAGTGGCAATGAGTGACGAAATGCATCGGCGTGATATGCTTATGATTAAAGATATGGGGGCCAATTTTATTCGTATATCCCACTACCCTCAGGATGAAGCTATCCTGGAGCAATGTGATAAACTAGGCATATTAGCTTGGGAAGAGATCCCCGTAATTGATATAGTACCGGATTCTCCACAATATGCAGATGTTGCAGAAAAAAACCTTCGGGAAATGATCAGACAACATTATAACCATCCCTCGATAATCATGTGGGGATACATGAATGAGATACTTTTGGTCACCCTGCGTAAATATAAAGAAGAGACAGAATTAAAACCCGTCATTCAAAGAACACTCAATTTGGCCAAAAGATTGGAAAAGACACTTAAGGAAGAAGATCCGTTCAGAAAGAGCGTCATGGCCTTTCACTCAAGTAACATGTACAATGAGTCAGGACTTTCGGATGTTAGCGATGTAATTGGATGGAACCTCTATTCCGGATGGTATGGTGGTAAACTCACCGACTTCGATAAAAACCTCGATGAACAACATAAAAAGTATCCTCAACATCCTTTTATTGTGAGTGAATATGGTGCCGGATCAGACAAACGGCTGCACTCTTTTTCACCCGTAAATTTCGATTTCAGTGTAGAGTACCAACAAGAATATTTGGAGCACTACCTCCCTGCAATGGAAGAAAGACCATTTGTATGTGGAGGTACTCATTGGAACTTTATTGATTTTTCATCGGCATTACGGGATGAATCAATGCCAAGAATTAACAACAAGGGATTGGCCTACTCTAATCGCGTGCCAAAAGATGTTTTCTATTATTTTAAAGCTTTCTTCAGCAAAGAAAACCCCGTGTTACATATTGCTGTACGCGATTGGTCCGACAGAGCCGGAATTCAACAAGGAGACAATCCTGCAATACAACCTGTCAAAGTTTACACCAATCTGACTGAGGTAGAGCTGTTCATTGATGGCAAGTCATTGGGAACAAAAAGCAGTAAAAACTGTACCGTATCTTTTGATGTACCTTTTACTAAAGGAAGCCACTTTCTGAGGGCTACGGCGAAAAGTAATGATAAGATACTGGAAGACGGAATGAATATCAATTTCACGACTATCCCGGATGCTTTAACTGAACAGACTCTTAAAGATACGGAATTGGCTGTTAATGTAGGAAGCAATTGCTTCTATGTGAATGATGACAGTAAATTGAATTGGGTGCCCGATCGTCCTTATGCCACTGGTAGCTGGGGATACTTGGACGAGAGTAAAACTTCGATCCAGTCAAGTACGCAAACTGAAATTCTAAACACAAGAGATAACCCACTCTATCAGACATCCCGCAGTAACCTTGAGGGATATCGCTTTGATGTACCGGCTGGTAAATACGAACTGGAACTCCTGTTTGCAGATACTTTTAAAGAAACGGACAAATCACCTTATCAGTTAGGTCAAAGTGTATCAATAACAAATAAAGAGAATTGCTTCAACATTTATATTAATCAGAATAAAGTAGAAGATACTTTCTCACCCGAAAATCAGATAGGATACTTCCAAGCTATTAAAAAAAGATATATCGTGGAAGTAGCAAATCAAGGTCTTGAAGTAAAGTTTGAAAAGCTTTACGGTAAATGTTTCCTAAACGGTATCAAATTGAGAAAATTACAATAATTTTGTTCAAAACGTAAACCATGAAAAAAAGAATAATTAGTATTATGATGCTCCTTTCCATTACATTAGGAGCATTCACCCAGTCTATTTGGAATCCAAAGCATTTAGATCACGTCAAACAATCACTCTCGCAACCTGTATATGCCACTGCATATCAGCAACTATTAAAAGAAGCTGATCAGGAATTGGGAAGAGCTCCACGATCGGTTGTGATGAAAGAAAAGACTCCTCCAAGTGGAGACAAACATGATTATATGAGTCAAGCCAGATATTATTGGCCGGATCCTACAAAACCGAATGGAAAGCCTTATATATCACGCGACGGAGAATCAAATCCCGAGTTGGAGAAGCTTGATCGGAACAGATTGGGAAGCATGGCCAATAGCGTGACAACTCTATCTTTGGCATATTACTTTAGTGGTGATGAAAAATATGCCCGTAAAGCAACCGAACTAATCAGAGTCTGGTTCTTCAACAAAGCAACCCGTATGAACCCAAATCTCAACTACGCTCAAGTTATCCCGGGAGTTGACAACGATCTAGGACGCTGCTATGGCGTAATTGATAGTTATTCATTTGTTGATATGCTGGATGCAGTACAATTACTTGGTTCTTCACAGTCTTTCACCACAAAAGACAATAAGCAATTAAAAGAATGGTTTGGCAAGTTCCTCCAATGGATACTGACCAGTAAACAGGGACAAGAAGAAGGGCGGCAAAAGAACAATCACAGTACGGCACACGATGCACAAGTTATTGCCTTTGCCATGTACACGGGAAACAAGAAAGTGGCAGAAGATTATTTGCGGGAATTTCCTGCTAAGAGAATTTATGCTCAAATAGAGCCTGACGGCAAACAACCGCAAGAGTTGAGACGTACATTAGCTTTCGGCTATTCGCAATTCAACTTAACCCACATGATTGATGTCTTCCTTATGGGTCAGAAGTTAGGGGTTAAATTGGATACTGCAACATCGACAGATGGACGTAACTTCTATAAAGCCGTTGATTTCTTAGCTCAATTTACGGGCAAGAAGGTTTCGGAATGGCCTTATAAACAAATCTCGGAATGGGACTACAAACAGCAGGAGTTCTGCAAAGATTTATACCGTATCTATAGCTTCAATCCAACACGCAAAGATTATCGCAATCTATTCAACCAATATAGACACATAGATTGGAAAGATCGTTTCTTCTTACTCTATTTTGATGCTGAAGATACGGACAATGCTTTCGCCTTTGCCGAAAATCAATTTGGATATGCCATCAAGTGTGTTCAAGAAGGTCAGAAGAAAGCAAGCAACAAAAAGCTGGTTAGTCCACGCTCAACAGAAAAAGATGGTAGCCTGAGATTGGTAGGACCTCTTGATTGGTGTTCCGGCTTCTTCCCGGGATCTTTATGGCAAGTTTTCGAATATAACCATGATAACGAATGGCGCGAGAAAGCTGTAAGCTACACTTGGCCCCTCGAAGAGGTGAAATTTCATAATGGGACACATGACTTGGGATTTATGCTTTACAGTTCGTTTGGACAAGCTTACCGACTCACCAAAGAGCAATCGTACAAAGACGTGCTAATACAAGCCGCAAAAACACTAAGCTCACGTTACAGCCCAACTGTAAAGGCGATACGGTCATGGGATTGGAATAAAAATGTATGGCAATATCCGGTTATTATTGATAATATGATTAACCTTGAACTTCTCTTCTGGGCTACAGAAGCAACAGGTGACTCAACTTATTATAATATTGCAGTGAACCATGCCAACACGACCATGAAAAATCATTTTCGTGATGATTATTCATCTTATCATGTTGTAGATTATGATCCGGCAAACGGTAATGTACGTTCCAAAGGAACTCATCAAGGGTATAGCGATTCTTCGGTATGGTCACGCGGACAAGCTTGGGGGTTATATGGTTTCACCATGTGTTACCGTTATACAAAGGATAGTGCATATTTGAATCAAGCTGAAAAGATATGTGAATTCTTCTTCAATCAGCCTAACCTACCCAGTGATTTAATTCCATATTGGGATATGAAAGATCCAGGGATACCGAATGTAGCAAGAGATGCTTCAGCTGCAGCTGTCATAGCATCTGCACTATATGAATTATCCGGTTATGTAAATGCAGAAAAAGGTGCACACTACAGACAATTGGCAGATACGATTATAAAGAACCTGAGTGAACATTACCAAGCCGCGCCTGATACAAATAAAGGATTCCTTTTGCTCCATTCCACCGGGAATCACCCGAACAATGATGAGATCGATGTTCCACTTTCATACGCAGATTATTATTATTTGGAAGCCCTTTCGAGAAAAGCAAAACTAGAACAATAAAATGAGACGTTATTCTTTTCTATTTATTATTATAGCCTGTAGTTGTTTAATGCAACTACAGGCTGTTGTGCCTTCTACCACAAAGATCAGGCTCAACAATAATTGGGAATTCATCCGTCAGGACATGGCTAATATATGGGAAGTAATGCGCCCCGTAAAAGCTGGTCAGCCCGAATCGGTACCGCTTTGGGATCACGTAACCTTACCGCATTGTTTCAATGCAGAGGACGCCGTAGATCCTGATCTCAATTATTATCAAGGTGCAGGCTGGTATAGAACAAGCCTTTCAATCAATAACCCTTACAAAGAAGGCCGCATCCTATTGGAATTTGAAGGTGCGGGCCAACAAACGGACGTCTACCTTTATACCACCAAAGTGGCATCCCACAATGGAGGGTATGACGGCTGGGTGGTAGATATTACAGATGCCGTTAAATCCTTCACAGGAACCGATATTTACAAAACGCAATTCAAAGGAAAGATTCCAATTGCTGTCCGTTGCGATAATAGCCGGAACACTGAGAGGATACCTTCTTCAATGTCGGATTTCACTGTATATGGCGGACTCTATCGGTACGTAAATTTGATCTATGTACCCTCTATCTCACTTCAGAGTATAAAAATCACTCCTTACACCGATGAAAAGGGTAAAAATGGAAAAGTTGATCTGAAGATTTCGCTATATAACCCACAGGATTCTAAGGCTCTGCCTGTCAATACATCTTTAAAAATAGCCGTAAAAGACCCTTCGGGAAAAGAAATATATCAGGGAGTAGTCAATGCGCCTCAAGAGAGCACAAATACTGAGAAGACAGACATTTCTTCTTTTTCGATGAAAGATACCATCAGCAAGCTGATCTCATTTTCCGTTCGTAAGCCTCAACTTTGGGATACGGAAAACCCGCAATTGTACACTTGTGAGGTAACCCTGCAGACCGATGGCGAGAGCATGCATGCCATTGAGCGCTTTGGCTTCCGCACTTTTGAGTTCAAAGATAAAGGGCCCTTCTTCTTAAACGGCAAACGTCTGCTACTCCGGGGAACCCATCGACATGAAGACCAAGCCGGTGTAGGAGCCGCAGAAACCGAAGAAATGATGATCAAGGAAATGCGGATGATAAAAGAAATGGGGGCAAACTTCATCCGTCTTGGACACTATCAACAATCGGATATTATATTAAACTTATGCGATGAATTGGGCCTTTTAGTTTGGGAGGAAACACCTTGGTGCCGAGGTGGACTTGGAGGAGAGACTTATAAAGCTCAAGCGCGCAGAATGCTCACCAACATGGTCGAGCAGCATTTCAACCATCCATCCGTAATATTATGGGGATTAGGTAATGAAAATGATTGGCCGGGCGATTTCCCTACTTTTGATAAAGATTCCATTCGTAGTTTCATGAGTGAACTCAATACGCTTGCTCATCAGTTGGATGGGAGTAGAAAAACCTGCATTCGCAGATGCGACTTTTGCAGTGATATTGTCGACGTCTACTCGCCGACTATATGGGCAGGATGGTACAGCAAAAGCTATCAAGATTATAAGGATATGAGCATGAATGCGATGCAAAGCATAAATCATTTTTTCCATGCAGAGTGGGGAGGCGACAGTCACCCCGGACGAAATATGGAAGGAGACTTTGCCGGAATGAATAATGCTGCGAAAAATGGGGATTGGTCAGAGTCTTATATCATCCGATTGTTTGACTGGCACCTTAAGGAACAAGAGAATATGCCCTGGCTCACAGGTTCAGCCTTTTGGACATTCAAGGATTTCGCCACTCCATTAAGACCGGAGAATCCTATACCGTACGTCAATCAGAAAGGTGTAGTAGAAAGAGATCTGACTCCTAAAGAAAGCTATTATGTGTTTCAATCTTATTGGAGCAAAAAACCGATGATACATCTTTATGGTCATTCTTGGCCGGTGAGATGGGGCAAAACGAATGAAGCCAAGGAGTATCTCGTCTATTCCAATTGCCCGGAAGTAGAACTCTTTGTCAATGGCAAATCACAAGGAAAGAGGAAAAGAAACAGTCAGGATTTCCCTGCAGCGGGATTACATTGGAATGTCTCATTAAAAGAGGGCATGAACGAAATTGAAGCTGTCTCAACCACTAAGAGCGGAAAAATATCCGATAAAATAATTCAAGATTACCAAACCGCTAAATGGGATAAAGAGGCCCAGATCGAAATAAGCTACACCCCTATTGAAAAAAGCGATACGGTACTCATAAAAGTACAACTTAAAGATGAAAAGGGCATTCGCTGTCTCGATTCACAGAAAGAGATAGAGTTTCAATTATTAGGTGAAGGCAAACTGATACAAAACATGGGAACCTCCACCGGATCACGTAAAATACAAGCCTCGAATGGGAGAGCATCCATCAAAGCAATAGTAAAAGGTTATTGTGTAGCATCAGCGAAAGTACAGGGAATACCGGTCGGTTTCATTAGTATATCACCTCAGAAATAGGGAAATCAATTCCCTTTATTTTAAAGTGATCTAATTATAAATCGTAATATTTTATGTATGTTTGCACGCAATTAACAGATAAATCTATTTTTAACTTCATAAATTATGAAAAACTTATTTGATATCAAAGGAAAAGTAATTGTCATTACCGGCGGTTGCGGAATCCTGGGAAAAAGTATTGCCGGCTATCTTGCCGAACAAGGTGCTAAGATTGTAATACTTGATCGTGCCGAAGAAATCGGTAAAGAATTGGAAGCAGAGCTTAACCAAAAAACAGAAGCATTATTCTTGGTAACCGATGTACTGAATAAAGAGGTACTCGAAGGAAACAAAAAAGCTATCCTCGATCGTTTCGGTACAATAGACGTCTTGTTGAACGGTGCCGGAGGTAACATGCCGGGAGCAACTATTGCACCGGACAAGACTGTCCTCGATTTGGATGTGGATGCCTTTAAGAAAGTGGTGGATCTGAATCTTTTCGGTACAATCTTGCCGACAATGGCTTTTGTCGATGTAATGGCAAAAAACAAAAAAGGAGCTATTGTGAATTTCTGCTCTGAATCGGCTTTGCGCCCTTTGACTCGTGTGGTAGGATATGGTTCGGCAAAGGCTGCTATAGCTAATTATACCCGTTACATGGCCGGTGAATTGGCCACAAAGTTTAGCCCGGAACTTCGCGTAAACGCTATTGTACCCGGATTCTTACTGACCAACCAAAACCGTGCTTTATTGACGAACCCGGATGGCTCATACACCGATCGTGCAAAAACAATTATTGCTCATACTCCATGTGGACGATTTGCAGAACCTGAAGAGTTGTTCGGTACAATTCACTACCTCATTAGTGATGCTTCCAGTTTCGTTACAGGTGTACTCTCAGTAGTAGACGGTGGATTTGATGCTTTTTCAATTTAAACCCTGAACCATTATGTATCTATGTGAACAAACTTGGCGCTGGTATGGTCCGAACGACCCTATAAGCCTTCAAGATATAAAACAAGCCGGTGCTACAGGCATCATCAATGCACTCCATCATATTCCTAATGGAGAGGTATGGACTGTGGAAGAAATCTTGAAAAGAAAACAACTGATTGAAGACGCTGGATTGCGTTGGTCTGCGGTTGAGAGCGTGCCCGTACACGAACATATAAAGACTCAGACAGGAGACTTCCAAACCTATATTGAGAATTATAAGGAAAGCCTCCGTAATCTAGGTAAGTGTGGCATTAACATTGTCACATATAATTTTATGCCGGTGCTCGACTGGACCCGTACTGACTTGGCTTATGAGCTCCCCGATGGTTCGCGTGCATTGCGTTTTGAACGCGCAGCATACGTTGCATTCGATCTTTTCCTATTAAAACGACCGGGTGCAGAAGCTACATACAGCGATGCTGAGAAAGCTAAAGCAAAAGCTCGTTTGGATAGTATGACAGAGACTGACAAACAAGTACTCGTGCGCAATATGATCGCCGGATTACCGGGCTCGGAAGAAAGCTTCACACTGGAGCAATTCCAACGTGAGCTGGATCGTTACGAAGGCATCACGCCTGAAAAATTGCGAAGCAATCTCATCTACTTCTTAAGAGAAGTAACTCCGGTTGCCGACGAAGCTGGCGTAGTACTGGTTATCCACCCTGATGATCCTCCCTATCCTATCCTTGGACTTCCACGTATTATGAGTTCGGCTGAAGATTTTCAAGCTCTGATCGATGCTGTACCAAATGCAAGCAATGGATTGTGCCTGTGCACAGGATCGTTTGGTGTAAGTAGCGCTAACGACTTGGAGGGAATGATGAAGCAGTTTGGTGATAGAATCAATTTCGTACATTTCCGCAGTACCCAAAGGGATGCTGAAGGTAACTTCTATGAAGCTAACCACTTGGAAGGAGATGTGGATATGTTCCATGTAATGAAAGCTTTTCTTGAATTACAGCAACGTCGAAAAGTATCTATTCCCATGCGCCCTGACCATGGACATCAGATGATTGACGATTTGAAGAAAAAGACCAATCCGGGTTATTCCTGCATAGGACGCTTACGCGGATTGGCTGAACTCCGGGGTCTCGAAATGGGTATTGCGAAATCTATGTATCTCGATCGCTAAGGAAGGACAATATGTGAGATAATCGATTATGGCTAGTACATAATCTGCTATTCTTTTTAAAGACTTTATCTAGCCCCTTAAATAAAATGATAAGCTCTTCGCCAATTATAAATATTGGCGAAGAGCTTTTTTGTATCAAGGAAAATAATATGTCAATTATTTTACAACACGCACCTTTCGATATATGCTCAAAGTGAGAGTTATTTTTATCTCAATCAGAAGGCTTTCTCAATGGGGGTATAATTAGGTAACGACTGAATAGGGATAAGTATAGGAGTGATGATAGATAAGTCCTATACTTATCCTTATTCAGTATGGGAGTGAATTTGATCCATTAACGGAAATAATATTTGGGAACTTTCTATTTATAAAATATTCATCAAACAAGAAAGAGAGAAAAGCCTTACCAAATTAAGGCATCGGGCAACTAAATCAGATGAAATGATGTAATTCGCAGGTAGTATGTCCCGATTCCTCATATTTCGTTTATGCAAACCACCTAAAGGAAAAGGTATTTTGTCGAAGAAGCGGTCGACGGGAGCTATCAGACAGAAAGATTGAGATGGTTTAGAAAAAAACCAAAAACGTCCTTACTGCGATGATGTTGCAGCAAGGACGTTGATTAAATCATCCATTCGAGGATATTCCCCTAAATAGCACTCTGCTATGGAGAAGATAAATTATTTCAGTTCAAAAGGAACAACTCCCTTAATATCTGTAGCTGAAGCGGCTACGATTGCCTCAAATTTGCCCGGCTCTGCTACCCATTCGTGCTTTTTATCATCAAAGTAGCTCAACGCATCTTTATTAATGGCAAAACTGACTTCTTTTTCCTCACCGGGAGCAAGTTTCACCTTCGCAAAGCCTTTCAACTCTTTTACAGGACGCGGAAGACTTGACTGTTTATCGCTAATGTATAGCTGAACAACTTCCTGCCCCTCGCGAGCTCCTGTATTTTTGACTTTTACCGTCAACGTAATCTGTCCGTCAGAAGACATGATTTTCTTATCAATAGCAGGCTTGGAATAAGCAAATGTGGTATATGACAATCCATAACCGAAGGGGAATAGAGGCTTCACATTCTTTTGCTTATCAGCCCAACGATAACCTACAAAAATGCCTTCATTATATTTTTCATCCACGACATCCTGGCTCTTGGTTCCGATATACTCACCCGACTGATGTGCACCTACGTCTTCCAAACGAGCAGGGAAGGTAAATGGCAACTTACCTGAAGGGTTCGTATCGCCCATCAACACAGATGCAAGTGCATGACCTGCTTCCGATCCCAAGTACCAAGCTTGTAATACAGCCGGAACTTGTGCAAGCCAAGGCATTGCCACTGCATTACCCGAAATATTGACAACTACAAGATTCTTATTCGCTTTTGCCAGTGCTGCAATCAACTCATCCTGACCATACGACAGACCTAAACCTTTGCGGTCGTAGTCTTCACAGTCTTGATGTGCACTCTTGTTCAGACCGCCTATAAAAATAACACAATCTGCTTCACTTGCCACTTTTACAGCCTCATCAGTCAGTTCTTTAGCGGAGCGGTTGTCTTTAAGGTTTTGGCCTGTAACCACACCATTGTATTCACCGCTTGCATCACCCACGTAACCACGAGCATATACTATTTCAGCTTTGTTGCCGATACGTTCTTTAAGACCATCCAAAGGAGAAATCTCATGTTGTACTTTCAACGACGAACTTCCACCGCCTACTGTCATCATCTTCAGTGCATTCTCACCGATAACTGCAATCTTCTTCACTTTGGACAGATCAATAGGCAAAACTGCATTCTTATTCTTTAGCAGAACAATACCTTCTTCGCCAATACGACGTGCAGCCTCGTAATGTTCAGGTGAAAGCATGGCTCCGAAAGGTCTGTCGGTATTCATGGTAGTACGTAAAGCCAAGCGCAAGATACGGCGTACTTTATCGTCCAATTCTTTTGTACCGACCTTACCGGACTGTATGCGTTGCAAATAAAGCAATGCTAAATAATAATTATCATAGGCATTGCTAGCTCCATTAGATAAACCGTTTGTCCAGCTACCAAACTCCATATCAAGACCATTGGTAATTGCTTGGTCAGTGTCGTGAACACCACCCCAATCGGAAATCACCACTCCATCAAATCCCCACTCACCTTTCAATATATCATTCAACAAGTACTGATTTTGGCAACAATGCTGTCCTTTATAAAGATTGTAAGAACCCATTATAGCCCAAGCCTTACCTTCTTGTACCGCAGCTTTAAAAGCAGGCAAATAGATCTCATAAAGTGCACGGTCATCTACTACTACATTGGTCGTATGTCGATTCACTTCCTGATTGTTTAGTGCAAAATGCTTCACACAAGCAGCGACTCCATTCTGTTGCACGCCTTGTACATAAGGCACAACCATACGCGAAGCCAGATAAGGGTCTTCACCCATATACTCAAAATTACGTCCATTAAGGGGAGTGCGGTAAATATTTACGCCTGGTCCTAGAAGCACAGTTTTATTGCGAAAACGCGCCTCTTCACCGATACTTTTACCATAAAGATGGGACACTTCCGGGTTCCAAGTAGCCGCCAAGCAAGTCAATGCAGGAAATGCCACGCAAGAGTCATTACTCCATCCCGCTTGCTCCCACTCATCCCAAAGTACCTCAGGACGGATACCATGAGGGCCATCCGTCATCCAAAAATCGGGTATACCCAGTCGGGCAACTCCCGGACTACTAAACTTGCTCTGGGCATGTACCATTGCAATCTTTTCTTTCAGCGTCAGCCTGTGTAACGCATCTTCCACTCTCTCCTCAATAGGCTTGCTCTTATCTAGATATACCGGATTTTGCTGTGCTCCCAAGGGAAGTACAGCAAAAAGAGCTAGCCCTAAAAACATCTTCTTAACTTCCATATTCTAATACATTTAAATAGTTTATTTCATTCCTAACGAACCTATGTAGTCTTTCTGAACCACACAGTTTTTCAATTTGCAAGCTTCTATAAAGTCCATCATAGCCTTACGAGCCAGATTCTGATCAGGACGCGCTTCTCTAATCTCTTTATAAGAAGTGCGTGGAGCTTCCGAGAAATGAATGATATTCGCCCAATTCTCAGGTGGAGTGATGCCCACAAAAGAAGAGCCATCCATCTTCTTATAAGGCCAGAAAGTATAACCTATATTATTTTCGCGCATCACTTTGCAGAATGCTGCTTGCCATTCAGCGGTGTTATGTCCTATTTCCCCCATATACATCGGCAGATTTACACTGTCACGGAAGTTTATTATAGCTTGGATAGCCGCTTTGGTAGCCTCTCCGCCATAACGATGGCAAGTGTACATTATCTTGTTATCAAACTTGGAGTCTTTGAAAGGCTTGAAATTTCCGTTCCACTGAGCTCCGCCCAACAACACGATATGGTTCTTGTCTACTTCACGAATGGCAGCAACTCCTTTTTTATAAATGCCTTCAAGCTTACCATTCAGTTCCGCCATCTTTTCAAAATATGGCGCGATAGGTTCATTGAGAAGTTCGTACCCTAAGACAACCGGCTCGTTCTTATAATGGGAAGCTATCTTACGCCAGATTTCACAGTACAGTTTTTGGCTGGCTTCACTTTCAAACAACCAGGGATAACCATAACTGTCGTCAATATTGTCGCCGGTCTGTCCGCCGGGAGCATCATGCATATCAAGGATGAGGTATAACCCTTCTTGGCGACACCATTCCACCAAAGTATCAATACGGGCAAAGCCATCTTGCTTAGTTGTCAGTCCCATATAATCTTCATCCGTGAACATTTTATAGTTAAAGGGTAAACGTACCGTATTAGCCCCTGTCTCTTTAATAAACCGGATATCAGCACGAGTTATATAATTATCTTTAAAAGCCTTCCAGAACTCTGCGGTGAAATCGGGGCCAACCAACTGGCTAAACATTTCATTGATAAATCGTGCGGAATTTGTTTTGGTAAATTTGAACATATATCCTTCCGGATTTAACCAATTGCCCAAATTAGTTCCCATGATAAAAAGTTTTGAGCCGTCAGGTTTAATCAAATCTTTCCCCTTTATTGCCACAAATCCTTTTTTTACATTGCCTGCTTTTGGAGCACTGTGGCTATAACATCCCAATGCAGCGAAAAGTACAAGACATAAAGTTAATAAAGTACGCTTCATAATTTTGTGTTAAATTTATAGTTGTATCTATTTATTTACTGTCGCTCTCATTCCATTGATCGGTTCTAAAAGGAGCAGCAGGTAATCCATCTATATTAAATAAATTTACATCCGGATTATTAGACCATGAATAACGCACTGCAATAGGATGAGGAACAGCATTAGAATAAAGAAAAACTTTATTGCCATCCACATAAGCTTGAGCCCACTCAAATTTACGATCAACACCAGCTACAGAGAACCCTTCTACAAAACCATACTTGTTCTTTACAAATAATCCTTGCCCTACATGATTATACTCAATGCAAACATTATTACCAAGTATTTTCATCGATTTGAAAACCGGTCCCGAATATACGAAATTATCCATTCCATAAGTCTTATTCAAGGCAATGAAAGCTAAACGAAGCCCTACATCTTGTTTATTTCGAGGATGGAGATTATCACCCTCTCCAACATCTGTGATCACAGCTTGCCCTGTTAGGGGAAGAGAAAGAGCCATCGTTTGAGCTTCACGCAGTTCAGCCCACTCACTCTTCTGTGGTGTTTTATCCTTAGCCATATAATTAGCCAGTTGGACCCAATAGAAAGGAAACTGCTCTCTCCACTTTTCACGCCAAGTGTTGATCATTAAAGGAAAGAGTGTTCTATAATCATAGGCCTCGGCCACATTACTTTCTCCCTGATACCAAATAGCCCCCTTGATAGGAAATTGGGTCAAAGGATTTATCATGGCATTGTAAAGTAGTCCATAATACATATTAGGCGAGATAGCCACATAGTTGAATGATTTATTGCTAACTGAGGCCTTATATAGCCACTCACCCGCCAATGAATATTGTTTCTTTGCCGTTTTTACCTGCAAATCATCGGCATTTCCATATATTCCACCTCCACCTGAATAATCGGTAATTTTCACCACAATGGTATTTTCCCCTTCTTTAAGTAATCCGGATGGAATCTCGTAAAGCCTGTTTGTGGCATAACCACGAGTTTCTCCCACTTTTACACCGTTCACCCATAATACATCGTCATCATCAATAGGGCCTAACTGTATCATAGCATGGCTCCCATTATCTTCTTCAGATAAGGTGAAAGTACGCCTAAACCAAACAATACCATCAATATTACCTAATATATTTTCCCAAACTTGAGGTATTTGCATCTTTTCCCAAGATGAAACATCTGTCGAAGGATTATACCACTTTTCACTCATACCGGGATCATTATTCATAGCAGCCATGTACAAATTCTTATTAACTTCGTTCTCTTTCACGAACCGATCGAAGTTGGTGATTTTAATATCCTCATACTTCTTTTTAAAGTGGTTAGACAAATTTTGATAGACATCTGTCGGAATCCAAGATTCAATTTCTGTTCCTCCCCATGAAGAATTGATAATGCCAATAGGTATATTGAGTTCGTGGTTTAGTTTTTGTGCAAAGAAGTATGCCACTGCAGAGAAATTTGCCACACTCTCAGGGGAACAAACTGTCCAAGCTCCATCACAATCACTCTTAGGACTTACGTCCATCGCCTTAGATACATTAAACGTCCGTATAAGATGATTCCCGGCATTTTTTATCACTTCTTGGTAATTATCAACCGATCCCCATCCATGAATGGGCATCTCCATATTTGATTGTCCAGAGCAAAGCCAAACATCACCCACATAAATATCTTCCAAGCAGATCCGGTTATCCTTACCTTCTATTTCCATGCTATAAGGGCCACCAACTGCAATTTTTTCGAAAGATAACGTCCAACTTCCATATTTATCTGCCTTTACTTTTTTAGTCTGATTATTGATGGTAACTAGAACAGTTTCATTCTTACCCGCCCATCCCCATACCTTGGCAGGCTGATCTCTTTGAATAACCATATGATCCGAAAATAAATGAGGAAGCCTCACTGTAGCGTTCAGACTCATCATAAGTGAACTGAAACAGATTATTAGTATAAATTTTATATTACTCATTATCTCCTAAACAAATTTTACTTCAGCTATAAAATATTTTTTCTTTCTACAATTAAAAAATGAAAGCTAGGAAGTAACTCTCAATAATGCTACTTCCTAGTCTCCTTTTATTAAAAAAACAAACCTAATACCTATCAACAAAGTTGATTATTCCTCCGTAATAGTTAGTTTGCAGCCAACAAGCCCGGCGGGAGCTTCAAGCTCAAAAAGATAAGTTTTTCCTTCAGTCAGAGTTTTATCTTTTTTAAGAGCTAAATTTCCATTATCTGCGCCATTCACATCTTTGCCTTCTCCTATATATATAAGATCACTAACTACTTCTAGTGTCCTATTACCGTCAGAAACTATATTTGAACCTTTAAAACCAGTTCCCCAATCTTTTTGATGTATAAATATAAAGTTGATGCTGTTAATCCCAATCGTTTCGCCGGCAACAAAACTTGCTTGATACTTGCCATTGCCCATCGGGGCCATACAAATACCCATGTCAGGATTCCAACTCGGAGCATACTTTAAGGCAGGCTTACCTACCCCATCTCCAACAATCCATATAGCGCCCGAACCGTCTTCTTTCAAACTTCCTGCAGAAGTACCTGACATAACTTCCACCTTAAGATACTTGCGCACAAAATCAGCAATGATACGATAATCTCCATCAATGGGCCTAAAAGTAAGTTTATCACCATCTTTAGCAAAGAAATCTGGGTCTATCCACCATTCACTAAAATCATCAATACCTTCTACACGAACTTCGTCTCCTTTCTTCAATGGCAAGTCAAGCTTATATCTGTCTTCAGTATCACTCTCTATCATTTTTTCCATTCTCACCCCGTTTACTACATAGGCTATAATAAATGGAGCAGCGGAGTAATCGAAAGTATTGAATGAAATAGTATATTCTCCTGCAGTCAAATTAGAAAACGTAATTGGCTCGGTAGAACCAAAAGCTATTGCACCGCCTTCGAATCCGAAAGTCAGTTCATTACCATTAGGTGTTAATTTCGGAGTTTTTATATATCCTTTAATTTTTTGAGGAAGGGTCGCTGTTAATTCATAATTATGACCGCTCTTATATAACATTTTATACTCCTTATTAGCTGTTATAAAGGTTAAGTAAGGATATACAGGCCGTGCTACTGCCAAATCATACGTTAGTTCATTCATGGTAAAATTGATATTTTGCAACACAAATTTCAACTTTGCCTTCCCGTCTGGGATATTCTTTAAAAACGGTATATAAATCTTACCTGAGTATGAACCGTTGGTTTTCGTTCTAAGTACTACTTCAGAAACCTTTTCATCTCCGTAATAGATTCTGGCTTTCAAAGTCGAAAGTGGAACCTCATCGGATACATTTACAGTAAAGGGTAAACTATCACCATACATTACGCTATTGAATTCAGTTTTGACGTCCATCACCGGATTCCCCGCTTTCTTCTCATCGTCATCAGAGCATGAAACGAACGAGATGACCGAAATTAAAAAAAGAAGTTTATATATAAGTAATTTCATAATTTAATTTTTTATTTATTAGTAAACCATCGGTAAGAAATAACAGATCTTGCAGGCACTTCATGTACAAAACTTTTTTCTCCATCATACAAGTTTATTTTTTTAGAAGTCACAGATTTATTGAGTACAACGAAAGCATAGCTATTATCTGTATTCTTAAAAGCTGAATAAACCAACTCTTTATCAGTATATCCAGATGTTCCTATACGGACAGCACCGGGTTTCACTACCGAAGATAAATGTCCGATAATAAAATAATGAGAATTAGCTGTAATAGTCTTATAATTAGCCTTATCGATATCTACTGCTCCAAAACAGGAGTTACACCCTCCAGGACGGAAAGGTCCTTTCTCTGAGTCCAACATCAAGTTCCACACAATAACACCTTTACACCAATTATTCACTGTACCCAATCCAACTTCTTCCATGTCTTCTATTAGCCGTTTTTCAAAATTACGTCCATCATTCCACTCTCCGATAGAAGTTTCGGTGAAAACCAAGTCTTTCCCCTGATTAGCATTGTGAATACTCAGTAATTCCGATTTATCGCCACCGTAATTATGATAAGCCGCACCGGCAACATACTTGGCTGCTTCAGCATCAGCATAAATATGTAAAGGATACTGTATTTGACCTTCTGCTTCTTCCTTAAAGCTATCATAATCATAGTTGTGATCATACAAGTAGATTTTGGTATCTATTGCCGCTTCCTTAAACTTGGGACCAAGGGCTTCTTTAATAAAGGCAGTTTGTTCTTGCCAACTCATATACATAGATGCAGAGTTTCCCCTATTCAATGGTTCATTTTGAGGAGTGATCGAATAGATCTTGACTCCTTGTTCTTCCATCGCTCTAATCCATTTTACAAAGTAAATTGCATAATCCTGATAATATGCAGGATTCAACTGACCACTTGTCCATGAATCAAAGGGTTTCAACTCTTTCAAATTATTGACTTTCATCCATAAAGGAGGAGTCCAAGGACTGCCCATTACTTTTACCCGAGGATTAATAGCTAATATCTCCTTAAGCACAGGAATAACGTACTGTAGTTCTTCCCCTTGCAAAGCAAAATTCTCTATACCTTTTTTATCACAACACGTGTATTCGCTAAGAGAAAAGTCGGAACAACCAATAGATATTCTGACATAACTTTGTCCCATACCCTCCGATTCTGAAAATGTCTTCTTTAGGAACTCTGTCCTATCTTCTTTCGACATTTTCAATAGATTATAAGACGTAGATCCGGTAATGGCGGCTCCAAAGCCATCCATTACCTGATATTCTTCATGAGGGAGTAGTGTCACCGTAAATGGAGACATATTATCGGCTTTATCTCTAAAGCTTAATTCTCGCTTTACAAATTCCGACGATCGAGTAGAAGTAGTGATATAAGCAGTCACTACGTCTTTGTTCGCGGGTTCCTGATCCGGACCTAAGGTATTACTTTTACCTATGCCACATGCCGCAATAATAAAAGGCAATAATACAAACCATCTTATACTTTTTAGCTTATTCATGCTTATTAAAAGTCTTTATTTATTGTCTAATATCCTTTGTTCTGCACCATATTCGAGTTTGCTTGTAGCACCCGCAATGGTATCGGTAATCGATAGGAGTCCTCTGTGAAATTTTGAGTACGCGCTCTTCGTCCGGAATCTTTAGCATAAACAGCATTCATGACACTCTCCACTTTATCCAACCGAACCAAATCGAACCAACGCTGCCCCTCAAAAGCCAACTCCAAACGGCGTTCTTTAAGTAAAGCATTAAGCATATCCTCCTTATTACCTTTTACACTACTTGGCAGTTTAGCTAGTTTACGTTTGGTACGTATCTCATCTATAATGTTAGCAGCAGCACTTAAATCAGGAGATGAACGCATAATCAGCCCTTCCGCTTTGAGTAAGAGAATATCAACATAACGCATCCAAATAATACTGCTTTGTGACGAACGGCACTTATACATAAATGGATAATGATCTTTAGGATAGTAAAGAGACCATCCACACGAATAATACACAATAGATTCTTGGAAACGTTCTGCATCTCCCTCTGTCTCATAAAGTTTAATTAAGTCGCGTGATGGAGTTACCCATTTATTCCAGCTGAAATTTTCATCCCAATTCAAAAGATTACGTCCAAACATCATGTAACACCAGTTGTTATCACCCGCAACAAACTGAGCCTCAAGCAATGATTCACTAGTGTTACGAGCCTTTGTATCCACGTAATTACCTTTCTCATCTTTTTTCATTCCGAAGAGCAAACTGAAATCATCTACTAACTGAGGTCCATCTTTAGTCACTTCATCAGCATATTTAATCACCTTATCATAATCTCTCAAAGGCTTTTCTGCATATACTTTGGCAAGTAGTGCTCGAGCTACAGTTTTAGTCATGATTCTTTTATCTGCAGGATTATAATCCGGAGCATATTGAACGGCAAACAACAAATCCGATTCTATTTGTTTATATGTATCTATTTCGGGCGTTTGCGAAGGGAAATAAAGTGGATATACTTCATCAAAGTTTTCACTGGTAATATTAGGAGCAATTTTCGTTACCACGGGAATATTCCCCCAAAGACGAACCATATCAAAGAAAATAAGTGATCGGAATATCCTCCCTTGGGCTTGGTAGCTTTTCACTTGAGCATCAGTTAACGATTTATCTCCTACACTATCTGCATAAATTACCAGCTTATTGGCCAATCCTATTTGCCCCAAATAACGATTCCAATCTCTTTCCAAGACACTGTTGGTGGCATCAAGAGAGTTGTCCTCATAGGGTAGTACTTCTGCATTAAAAGCACCGGCATAAGCATTATCTGAATGGCTTTCAGCTATCAATGTTTTATCAAGATACCATTCCTGATTTCTTAGTTCGGTATAAAGAAGCTTCAGGTGTTCTTCCACTGCTTTTTTATCCTTAAACACTACTTCTTTCCCTGTTTCAGAGATTCCCTCTGTGACATCAGAGTAATCAGATATCGGATCGAAGTTCAGGGAACAGGATGCAGCAACGAAGATCATCGCTCCACCCAATATAATCTTTCCTATATTTTTTTGTTTCATCTTGTTCTTCAATTTAAGAAATTAAAAATCGACATTAATACCAAACACAAATGATTTGCTATGTGGATAAGTACCCCAATCTATGCCTTGTACGGCTCCACTGTTTCCCCATTGGTTTACTTCGGGATCCATGCCGGAATATTTGGTCCATGTCAAGAGATTATTTGCCGTAAAATAGGGTTGCAAACGGGTGATCCCCGCTCTAGATAAGAGCTTACTTTTAATGTTATATGATAGCGTAACCGTCTTGACACGCAAGTAACTACCATCTTCAACAAAGTAGGTCGAATTCTTCATATTAAAACCTGCTTTAGGAACATTTGTAATCTGTCCGGGTATTTTCCATCTGTTCAGTACAACAGTCGTCTGATTCTTGGCGTCAAACATACCTTCGGTTTCCATACGTGATGCATTATAGACATCATTACCATAAGAGCCTTGTAGGAAGATGCTAAGATTGAAATTCTTCCAAGATAAATTATTTGTCATACCGAAAGTGAAATCCGGATTGGGATCTCCGATAAAGGTCTGATCACCAGGATTTCCTCCTTTTCCACTATTATCTAAATCTCGATACATTAGATCTCCTGTTTCAGGATTCACTCCATCACTTATAAAGCCATAGAAACTTCCTAATGGGCGCCCTGGTTGATTACGAACAACTTTAGCATTTACATGGTCGCTGGTCAATGCGTCTTCATACATTGGAGTATACATCAACTTAGTCAACTTATTCTTATTGAATGAGATATTAAAATCAGTATCCCATGAGAATGCTCCTTGTAGATTTCTAGAGTTAACAGCTATCTCAAACCCTTTATTCTCCATTTCACCCTCATTACGCTGAATGTAAGGGATAGAATAAGCTCCTGTTGAAGGCATCGTTACATTCATCAACATATCTGTCGTTTTCTTGAAGTAATAATCCAAGGTTATATTCAACCTACTCCCAAATGCTGTAAAGTCAATACCGACATTGGTTTGCGTGGTCGTTTCCCATTTTAGGTCTTCTGCTCTCTGGTTTATCACAGCAATAGTCGGAAGGACATTTTCTTTTCCTTCTTCAAACCATGCCAAACGCTGTATCTTATATCTTTGCAGATAAGCGTAATCATCAATTCCCGACTGATTTCCTGTCTTACCCCAACCCGCACGTATTTTCAAATCATCTATCCACGAAAAATCTTCCATAAATTTCTCCGATGAAATTCTCCATCCTGCAGACATAGAAGGAAAGGTACCCCAACGACTATTAGGATGCAGCCTCGATGAACCGTCTCGGCGCATATTTACAGTGAAAAGATATTTGCTATCATAATTGTAGGCAACACGCCCAAAATAAGACATAATACCCCATTCCGAACCTCCGGTACCTGTATTGTCCCAAGCTATCTTGTTTGCAGCATTAAGGGTCTCAATATCGCTGGATCGGTAGTTAGTACCATTAATCCAACTGTTCAAATATTCTGATTTAGTATATGAAGTACCCAACATCGCTTCTAATCCATGTTTACCAAAATGTTTATTGAAAGTTGCCACATTATCAAAAGTGATGATGGTATTTCTGTCACGTTCATCTTTACCTATACCAAAATGCTGACGCCCCCATCCTGTTTTGACCGGATCCAAAAAATTAGTATTAAGTACATTTCTCCTATCAAGACTAAGAGAAGATTTTATATTTAATTCAGGCATTAAAGTAATTAAAGCATTCCCAGAAAGGATAAGGCGATCTTCTTTCAACTTATTGTTTCTGCTGCGCTCCATATTCTCGAGAGGATGCGTAAGATTAGCCCCATAGAAATTATCATTATATTGTCCGGGTTTATCAGGATTCCATATCGGCGCATAAGTAGGTGTATTAATGACAGAGAGCACAACACCTCCACGATTCGAACCTTGTCCCGTAATCAAATCATTTTTGATTGTACTTGAGTAGGAGAAGTTAGCTGTTAACTTCAACCACTTCCGCACATCATTTTCTATATTTCCTCTGAAATTATAACGTTTGAAAAAAGCCGCATCCAAAGTTCCTTTTTGATCAAGATATCCGCCTGAAACGAAATACCTCAGTCGATCGGTACCATCAGACACAGATGCTTGATAACTTTGGGTGTAGCCTGTTTGATAAGCCTCATCAAACCAATTGGTGTGATCTGTCAAGTCATCGGGTAAAGAAGTATTTCCCAATTCTTTTTGTAACTCCACATATTGTTGAGTATTCAGTACTTTCACGTTATCTATAACCTTATCAATACCAAACTGCATATTTAAGGTAATTTTAGCAGCCCCTTTTTGTCCTCCTTTAGTTGTAATGAGTACTACTCCATTAGCTGCTCGCGAACCATAAATCGCAGCAGATGAAGCATCTTTCATCACTTGCATGCTTGCAATATCATTAGGAGACAAAAAATCGATTTTATCGACCGGAACGCCATCTACAACATATAAAGGATCATTACTCCCAGTAAAAGATGTAGTTCCTCTCACTCGGATAGACAAATCTCCACCGGGCATCCCACTAGGTTGAATGACAGCTATACCTGCCACCTTGCCTTGAATAGCTTGTCCTGCCGAAGTTATCGGCCGCTCTTCCAAATCTTTTGTAGACACTGTAGAGATAGCGGTAGTCACATCTTTCCGTTGAACTGTTCCATAACCGATAACCACAACTTCTTCCAACATTTCATTATTTTCCTGAAGTGTGATTTTCATTTGTGCAGTCGCCTTCTTTTCTTGAGTTTTATAACCTATATAAGAAAAAAGTAAAATAGCATCTTCCTTTGTTTTCAAAGAAAAATGACCATTGATATCAGTAATGGCACCGTTGGTAGTGCCCTTCTCTTGCACACTTACTCCGATAAGAGGCTCCTGTGCGGCATCATAAACTTGTCCGGAGATAACTAATTGTTGGGCGAACGCCCCTAAAGAGAAAAGCACTGCCAAGAAAGCAATAAAAATCTTTCGATTCATAAAGCGGAAGCTCCGCTTGTTCTTTTTCATAAGCATTAATTTAAGTTTGAAAATCAATTTACTTTAATCCGCCAAACATTACTATCTGACGGAATTAATTATCACAAAACTATGCAAAAAGGAAAAAGAACTGTTTAACGATGAGAGAAATAGTGGATATACAAAAACATTAAAATATTGTATATTAATGCTTTATTGCATGAATAAGAACTCAAAAAAGTGGATAAGATATAAAGAGAATTATCTTATAGCTTTCACTAAGTCTTCGAAATCATCACGTGAAACACTTGATTTATTTTTCACCTTCGACCGATAGTTATAAATTGTATTCACAGAATAGCGAAGAAACTCAGCAATTTGCGAACTATC
The DNA here is from genome assembly GCA_041907545.1 of Bacteroides sp. Lineage (GTDB taxonomy): Bacteria > Bacteroidota > Bacteroidia > Bacteroidales > Bacteroidaceae > Bacteroides. The sequence continues at coordinate 39,818 of JAYRGX010000005.1, read as the reverse complement.
TTCTATACCTAAACGGATCAATGCAAAAATACGTAATTCGGTATTGAGCAGTTCATCACGTTTTAAAACAATCGATGCGTCATCTTGCAATAATGCATTAAACTGACTGACAAAATCAGGAAAAATATGTAGAAAAGCAGAATCAAAATTTAAATAAAGTTCTTCCAATTCATGATCTAACGCTTCCTGAGAACGGGTAATTTTTAATAGCTCTGCAGTCTGCCCACTCGATATCTTTTTATTTACCATCCTACGATAGGCATCCAATTTATTAATATAGGTGGAGCAAAGCTTCACGAATCGAGCAATGTATTCTTCTTTAATCTGATTGGCCTCAGATAAATCTAAGTTCAGTGACCTAAGATTCTCATTCAATTGGTTCAATTGCTCATTAGCCTCTTGCAAATGATTACGTGCAATAGCAAGCTTTCTCATCTGCCAATAAATGTATACTAATGCTCCGGAAAGTAAAACAAACAAGATACTGATAGCTATAACGTACTGCTCAAGCCTCTTTTTTTGCTTTTCAATCATAGCTTGGTATGTTTTATCTATAAGTGAAAGAATACCTGCACTTTGCCAACTTCTTAAGCGAGCATTATAAAATTTTGTTTGATCCCATGAAAAACGCATATACCGATAAGCGCGTTCAATATCTCCTTTTTCATATAACAACTGAGCAAGACTCCAAAGTGAAGCATGATCTGTTATAGCAGAACGAATATCAGCCAAGGCAGATAAAGCCAAATAGTTCAATTCACCTTCACTATTACCGGATTGGCGAAAGAGTTGCGAGCGATAATAAGTAACTAAAGCATATTTAGGTGAATCAATATTCAATCCATTCAATAAGGTATCATTAATCATCAAAGCCCCTTTTACATCTCCATCCGTCATTTTGCGCAATGCTCTACGCTCCAGATGAGCATAAGAACCAGGGGAAAAGATTTTCAATAACGAATCTTCATAACTACGAGACAATAGAAAATAACGTTTTTTAGAAGAATTATCTTGAGTATAAGCTCCTACTTCGCCATAAAAACGACAATAAGAGTCATAATAATCGGAAAGTAACTTCGGTGAAAGTTTTACATTATCAAGTTGTCGCAACTTTTCAGAAGCTTCTTCATACATCCCTGCAGAAGTCATCAAGTGAGCCAATAAGATACAGTTCTTACTCACTAAATAACTATCTCCATATTGTTTAGCCCACTTCATATTGAGATTAAGATAGTAAAGGGCTGAGTCGCAAATATAGGACTTATACTCTATATAAAGCGCATAATTCAAATTATAGCTCTTCAAATCAGAAAAACTAAGCCTTTTTAATTGATTCTTTAAGCGATCAATCCGCTGTTCACGAATAGCTTCATACTTCTTGTACTGCCCAATAGCCTCATCTAAAGCCACCAAACAGGAATCTGTACTACGGGATATAGAGGCAGAAAAAGCTGCTTCTACACTTGCGCCAAACAATAACCCGGTTAACAAAAGCAGTTTTAGTTTCATGATTGCAAATATAAAAAATTAGTTTTCTATATTTGCGATACAAACCCCCAAATGTACTTTATAAATGAAAAACTTAACGCTTCAGAGAGTGGTTGCAATAGATGTATCCAGAGCACTCACAATGTTTCTTATGCTTTTTGTGAATGATATCCCCGGATTAAAGAATATTCCTTATTGGCTTAGGCACGCTGAAGTTCATGAAGACATGCTCGGATTCTCGGACATTATTTTCCCTGCGTTTCTTTTTTGCATGGGAATGTCTGTGCCATTAGCCATTCAAAACCGCTATTCAAAAGGAGACGACTCATTACAAGTCATTTCGCACATCTTCTGGCGTACAGTCGCATTAGTCACTATGGGACTATTTGCCATGAATAGTGGAGGTGTGGAAAATGGCATATCTCATCAGTACTTTACCCTATTGATGACAATCGGTTTTTTTCTTATCTGGGCAATCTATCCCAAAGCAAAAGGCTTCAAAAAGGCCCTTTTCATCGGTATGAAACTGATTGGGATTGCTTTATTAGCTTTTCTTGTCATATACAAGGACCTCTACGGACAACCTTTTCACCAAGGTTGGTGGGGAATATTGGGACTGATTGGCTGGACATACGCCGTTTGTGGAGTCATTTGTCTGTTCACAAGAAACAATTTGCAAAGAATTGGCCTGATATGGCTATCGGTACTTGCGCTCGTACTCATAAGCCATTCGGGGGGTATCCCCAAAGGCTATGGGATGCGAATCATATTGCTACCTTTTATTCCCAGTGATTGGACTTTACATGCTTTTGGTCTGTCCGGAGTACTGACTACACTTATTATGCAAAAATATGCCGACCATGTGCAACCCAAGAAATTCATTGTGATACTGTGTACTATAGGTCTCATCATGTCAGCTGCTGCCATGATCTCCCATAATTATTGGATCGTCTCAAAAATTCAAGCCACTCCAACATGGCTGTTTTATTGCCTTGCAATGCTATTTCCAATATTTGGCCTTCTTTATTGGCTCACTGACAGTAAAGGGAAAGCTTCATGGTTTAATATAATAAAACCGGCGGGTACGGCAACTCTTACATGTTATCTCATTCCTCCAATATGGTACTCTGTACAGCAGATATTGAAATGGCAATATCCCGAAATATTGAAAAGTGGAGGTATAGGATTAGTCCGATCATTAGTATTCTCCTTTATCATCATTTTAATTACAAGTCTGTTGATTAAGATAAAGATTAGATTGAAAGTATAAGTTGACATCGGAAATAAAAAAATAACTTCATCTGTTATATATAAACTAAGAATAAAACAAATGTTAAGAATAGAAACGCCTAATGGGGAAGATAGAGTCCTGCTCCATTCATGTTGCGCCCCTTGCTCTTCAGCCATTGTAGAATGTCTGTTGGCTAATAATATTGTCCCCACTGTTTTCTACTATAACCCCAATATTTTCCCATTAGAAGAATATGAGATAAGAAAAGCCGAGGCAATCCGCTATGTCAGGAATCTAGGACTCGACTTTATAGATGCTGATTACGATTACACAGCATGGAGACATGAGATAAAAGGGTTGGAATATGAGCCAGAGCGTGGAGGAAGATGTGCAAAGTGCTTCTTCATTCGCATGAGGGAAACAGCACATTACGCAGCAGAACATGACTTCACACTCTTCACTACCACATTGGCGTCATCAAGATGGAAGAACTTAGAGCAAATTAACGAGGCGGGTAATCGTGCAGCAGCACTTTATCCGGAAGTCACTTTTTGGGAACAGAATTGGCGCAAAGGAGGTTTGCAGGACAGACGAAATGCCTTGCTAAAAGAATACCAATTCTACAACCAACAGTATTGTGGTTGCGAGTTCAGCATGCAACACACAAAAGACACCTCCTTTTAAGACCATTCTATCCGGCATGCCAGAGCACAAAAACGTGCTGTGAAGCAACTTTACATAATAACAACAACTTCATAAAATTCATTGGCATACCAAGGCTTATTAAAGAGCCTTGGTATGCCTTTCTATAAAGCAATCCAATCCAGCACTAATCCTAGAGCGGTTTTTAAATCCTCCATTTATAGTTATTTATAGGCCTTTTTACTTACGTTTGCAGCTTTTAAAAAAGACAGATAAAATCTATCGTTTATATATTAATATCAAAGTATGAAACAAATCTACCTAAAAGACTTTATGACAGTGACCATTTCCGATTTACAAGACGCCGAACGTTATGGAACAGCACGTGTACATAGAAGCGTACTTCGCTCCATTATCGAATATGCCGGCAACAAATTGGCAATGAGCAACATGATACCTACTTTCCTTAAAAGAGTGCGAGAACTATCTCATCATGCAAAAAAAGCTTGAATGGAATACTTCTTCCACATACATGAGATGTCTACAAGCAGTATATAATTAGGCTTTGGACCGTAGAATGGTTCCTTTTATACCCCGCTAGTTTTCAGGTGTCTTCAGAGGTGCTTTACGCAATCATCGTCGGGCATTATCACCTTCGGATATGCGCCGCCTACTCAGTAATCGTGAATCTGCAAAAAGTACAATTCAGAGCACGAACGTCTCTAATCTCTCTAAAGAAAATGCTACTCAAATAGAACTTTCAAACAAAAAAATATAAATGGTGCATAGATAAGCCAACATCGAAAGCACGTGCCTGTTTAGAATTGATGCTACGGCTACGCGGCTTATGTTTTATAGATTTGGCTCAAAGATCTGGCCAAATCACGAAAAGTACAAAGCCGGGTAAGTAGCTACTGCGCACGGCACACATGGGCTATACAAGCAAAGTACTGCGGAATACCAACATCGGTTATATCAGAAGGACTTGGCCATGCATCAGTCACCTCTACCGAAGCTTATCTTAAAGCTTTTGATAACGGGGTTTTGGACAGCGCAAATGAGACGGTGGTAGATTATATTCTTTTACCAAAGAAAAAGAATTAAAATACTGATATTCAACAAAATATAATATCTTTGAATACACAATAAAGAAAGCCGTTACCTAATAAGTAACGGCAAAGAACTCTGCAAACAATATTAGACAAATGCTTACATTAAATACTATAAAAGCAATTCAAATAATGCATTTTATAGCAGGTTCTTCCAATAATACGCTAATGGAAAAGGTGGATACTACGAAGCTTGGAATACCGGAAGATCCCATTTTACTTGGTAAATTATCGGAGGCAGGGCTTATTCAATTTTCCGGGAAAGGTGATCCTCTGTCGCTTTTGTCGTATAATATAACAGGCAAATATGCAGACATTACTCTTTATAAGATATTACGTGCAATTGGAGAGAGTCTGATTTTGATAGATCCCGAAGAAGAAGAAGAACGTATATATAGTCGTTCCTGCGGGAGAATTGGTATTCTAAAACTCGGAGTAGTCAACCAAACATTACGTACATTATTAAATGAAATACATCTAGCGGATCTATAAAAATCCTCTAATATTCATCATCACCCTACCAGTAAAGCTACTTATACACTAACGTGGAAAGATTACTCTCATCAAGCATTTCATTAGCTACTTCAAGCAAATGATCGGAAGTAATCTTTTCAATTCTCTTGCATACACTATCCATTGTTTCATATCGATTGTAATGGAGGAAGGTCTTCGCCAAACCAAGAGCATTGTTCTCGTTGTTATCCGAAGATACACCGATTTGCCCTATCAATTGTTTTTTTGCAATTGCGAGTTGCAAGGAGCTCATTTTGATATCCCGAAGATGCTTCAATTCCTTCATGACTAAACGCATACAAACATCAAAATCGTCCGGGTCCGTGCCAAAGTATATGCAAAATATTCCGGTATCCGTATAAGAGGTCAGATTCGCTTCCACATTATAGACCAGCCCTCTGCGTTCGCGTAACGACACATTCAGCCGACTATTCATACCGGGACCTCCCAAAATATTGTTCAGCAAGTAAAGAACCGTTCGCTTTTCATTATATGCACTATAACCACATCCTCCAAGTGCAACATGCACCTGATGGGTATCTTTGGGGATTATCAGCTTTGAAGGGACGTATTGTAATGGAGGGACACGCCTATTGTCAACGCTTACAGCAGGTACATCCTTTAATAATTTATCGGCCAACCGGATTATATATTTGAAGTCGAAGTTACCCCAAACAAAAAATACCATGTTGCCGGGATGATAAAATCGCGAAGTAAATGCAGCAGCATCTTCACTCTTGAATGTCTTAAGAAGTTCGGGGCTTCCCAATATATTACGCCCTAAAGGGTGTCCACGAAAAACCAAATCTTCAAAATCATCAAAGATAAGTTCCGAAGGGGTATCCTCATAAGACTGGATCTCATCTATAATCACCTCGGTCTCTTTTGTTATTTCATGTTGAGGGAAAGTGGAGTGAAACACAATATCAACTAACAGTTCAAACGCGCGTGAAAAGTGTTCGGTGAGAAAAGCGGCATAAACCACAGTTTCTTCTTTATTGGTGTATGCATTCAAATCTCCCCCGACATTTTCCATTCGATTTAGAATATGCCATGCTTTTCTTTTACGAGTACCTTTAAAAATCATGTGCTCCACAAAGTGAGCCATACCTTGCTCTCCTTCAAGCTCATCACGTGTACCTGCATCAACAGCAAAGCCACAATAAGCTACATTGGATAAAGACGGTTGATAAATAATACGTAACCCGTTGGGCATCGTGTATGTATACGGATCCGGCAGAGATACCGGCAGTAATTTTTTCATTCTTCTCTTCAGTCTGAATTTGATTGCACCAGCAAAAATACAATAAAACTTATTGCTGTTTATGGAAAATTGCAGATATTTGCGACCTATAACGACTAACTCTACCAATTTATAATGACTGAATCCATACAAGAGCTTTTGCAGAAAGAGGCGCAAGCCGTATTAAATATTCCAGTGACTGACGCATACGAAAAAGCTGTAGATCTTATCGTAGAACAAATCCATTGCCGCAAAGGCAAATTAGTGACATCTGGAATGGGCAAAGCCGGACAAATAGCAATGAACATTGCCACTACATTCTGTTCCACCGGAATACCTTCGGTATTCCTACATCCAAGTGAAGCACAGCATGGCGACTTAGGCATTTTACAAGAAAATGATCTCTTATTATTGATCTCCAATTCGGGAAAAACTCGCGAGATTGTAGAACTCACGCAGCTTGCCCATAATTTGAATCCATCTCTAAAATTCATTGTCATTACAGGTAACCCTGATAGTCCTTTGGCTCATGAGTCTGATGTATGCATCAGCACAGGAAGCCCTAAAGAAGTTTGTACGCTGGGTATGACCCCTACAACCTCTACTACAGTCATGACGGTCATCGGCGACATTCTTGTCGTACAGACAATGAAGAAAACAGAATTTACTATTGAAGACTATTCCAAACGTCATCATGGAGGATATTTAGGAGAAAAATCAAGGGAATTATGCGAAAAGTAATCGGAATAGGAGAAACAATACTTGACATCATATTCCGCAACGGGCTACCAACGACAGCTGTCCCCGGGGGGTCGGTATTCAATTGCATCGTATCCCTCACAAGAGCAGGTATTCCTGTCAGCTTTATTAGCGAAACAGGCAATGACCGGGTTGGAAACATCATTCTGCAATTTATGAAAGAGAATGGCGTTGACACTGCTCATGTGAATGTTTTTCCAGATGGTAAGTCGCCTGTGTCACTTGCTTTTCTCGATAATCGCAGCGATGCCGAGTACATTTTCTACAAAGATTATCCAAAGCAGCGCCTGGATGTTGTCTTTCCTCAGATAGAAGAAGACGATATCGTCATTTTCGGTTCCTATTATGCACTCAATCCGGTATTGAGAGACAAAATACTTGAACTATTGGATCTAGCTCGTGAAAAGAAAGCAATCATATATTATGATCCCAACTTCCGCTCCTCACATAAAGATGAAGCAATGAAGTTGACCTCCACTATTATAGAGAATTTGGAATATTCAAACATTGTGCGAGGTTCCGCCGATGATTTCTCCAATCTTTATAATTTGAAGGACGTCGATAGGGTTTATAAGGATAAAATAAAGTTCTATTGCCCCAATTTCGTCTACACCGCAGGATCTGAAGCAGTTTCGCTCAGAACCGACAAAATAGCCAAAGAGTACGGCATTTCTCCTCTTGAAGTGGCAAGCTCTATTGGAGCTGGCGATAACTTTAATGCAGGTGTTATCTATGGTCTATTAAAATCAGGCGTACGCCATCGTGATCTGAATAGAATCAACGAAGATGTTTGGGACGAAATTATCCGTTATGGAATGGCTTTTGCCGCAAACTCCTGCACCAGTTTAAATAATTCCATATCACAAGAATTTGCCAAAGGTCTTCCTTCTGTTAACTAAATCAGAGTTAAATGAGGAAAAACTCTGTGAAACTCAGAGTCTTGGATATACAACAATGGCTGAAATACATATCTTTGCAATAGTTGATAATCGAATACGGCTATGTCTAGAAGTTTATTAAAGTGGTTTGCATATTCTTTGCTACTATCCGGTTGTAGTGGCGCACGCCCCTATATATCAGTCGTTTGCGAAGAGAACGAAGTAGGAAATTGCGTTATAAAGTGGGAGACGGCACCGCATCTTAAAGGAGAGGTAAAAGCGTATGCCTCTGTAGAGCCGGAAAACAGCCCGGGAGAGAATCCTGTGGCAACTGCTAATATATCGGATGAGAAAATGGCTATAAGCTCTCATAGCTCCACTTCGCGGCATTATTATACACTAGTCTTCAACAATAGATATAAAATAAGAGTAGCATCGCGAAATATCAATATTCCTGGAATACAAAACTTTCGTGATATGGGTGGATACCCCTCGTATGCCACCGGGAAAAGAGTGCGATGGGGCATGCTATATCGATCGGGAGAAATTGACAGATTGGGATACAAAGGCTATCAGGAACTAAAAAGCATCGGGATCAAGACAATTATAGATTTACGTTCTCAAAGAGAGCTAAAACGTAGATTGCCACTTCAAAAAGGCTTTGAAGTAATCCATATTCCCATTCAGACTGGAGATATGGCTGACATTCTTGAAGAGATAAAGAAAGGGAAGGTTAATAATGAAATGGTCCACCGTATGGTAGAAAATATCAATCGTAAGCTTGTAACCGACTATAAAGAAGAATACAAACAAATATTTGACATATTGCAAGATAAGGCTAACTATCCTGTCGTAATACATTGCAATTATGGCAAAGGAAGAACAGGCATTGTCTCCGCATTAATTCTAGCGGCATTAGGAGTAAATGATGATGATATATTCGATGATTACTGCCTAAGCAATGAGTATTTCAATATCGCAAAAATATCGCAATATGCTTATGATCTGCCTGTATCCGCTCAAGAAAGCATCACGACTCTTTATTCTGCAAAAGAAGAGTATCTGGACGCGGCAAAGCAAGAAATAGAACGGGAGTACGGCGATGTAGACACTTACCTTCAACAGGCAATAGGTCTCACTCAAGATGATTTAAAAAGATTACAAAGCATTCTATTATCGGGCGAAGAATAAGTAATCTCTCTCTTTTTTGAAATAAAGCTCAATCATTTAATTAGTTACATGTAGTATTTTATCTCCGGAAAAGTATTACCTTTGCGCCCGAAAATAATAGCGATATAAAAATTTAATGAAGACATTTGAAGAGCTCGGCCTGTCGCCGGAGATACGCCGTGCCATTACAGAAATGGGATATGAGAATCCCATGCCGGTACAAGAAGAAGTAATCCCATACCTTTTAGGAGAAAATAACGATGTTGTTGCCTTGGCCCAAACAGGAACGGGAAAGACAGCTGCATTCGGTTTGCCCCTTATTCAGAAGATTGACATAACAAAAAGAGTACCACAATCTTTGATACTCTGCCCTACCCGCGAATTGTGCTTGCAGATTGCAGGAGATTTAAGCGATTATTCAAAATACACCAATGGGTTGAGAGTTCTTCCCGTTTACGGAGGATCTTCCATTGAAAGCCAAATACGCAGTTTGAAACAGGGTGTGCACATCATTGTTGCCACCCCCGGACGTCTGTTGGACCTTATGGAACGTAAGACCGTTTCTCTGTCCACTATCCAGAACGTGGTGATGGACGAGGCGGATGAGATGCTGAATATGGGTTTCACCGATAGCATCAACGCAATCTTAGCCGATGTTCCACAAGAACGTAATACCCTCCTCTTTTCAGCTACAATGAGTCCTGAGATAGCCCGTATCTCTAGAAATTACCTGCGTAATGCCAAAGAAATAACAATAGGACGGAAAAACGAAGGGACCAACAACGTGAAGCATGTGGTATATACCGTGCATGCCAAAGATAAATATGCTGCATTAAAACGTATTGTAGACTTTTATCCTCAGATATACGGCATTGTATTTTGCCGCACTCGTAAAGAGACTCAGGAAATAGCCGATAAATTAATGCAAGAAGGATACAATGCCGACTCCCTCCATGGAGAGCTGAGCCAGGCACAACGTGATGCCGTTATGCAGAAGTTCCGTATTCGTAACCTGCAAATTCTTGTAGCAACGGATGTGGCTGCTCGTGGACTCGACGTTGACGATCTAACTCATGTCATTAATTATGGACTCCCGGACGATATAGAAAGCTATACACACCGCAGCGGACGTACTGGTCGTGCAGGTAAGACAGGTACTTCTATTGCAATTATCAACTTGCGTGAGAAAGGCAAGTTGCGTGAAATAGAACGTGTCATCAGCAAAAAGTTTATCGTGGGTGAAATGCCTACGGGTAAGGAAATTTGCGAAAAGCAGTTGCTCAAAGTCATAGACGACCTCGAGAAGGTAAAAGTGAATGAGGATGAGATATCCGACTTTATGCCCGACATCTACCGCAAGTTGGATTGGCTGACTAAAGAAGATTTGATTAAGCGAATGGTATCGCATGAATTCAATAGATTTGCCGAATACTATCGTGATCGCGAAGAAATAGAGATCGCGACTGACAGCAGAAATCAGCGCACCGGGAAGAACGGAGAGCAATTTGAAAGTAGAAGAAGCGGAGGACGCAAAGCTGAACCTGGTTATACCCGTTTATTCATAAACTTGGGTAAAGTAGATAGCTTCTACCCTCACGAACTGATCGATCTACTAAACAAGAACACACAGAAGCGTGTAGACATCGGACGTATCGATTTGATGAAGAGCTTTTCATTCTTTGAAGTTAAGCAAGAACAGGCTCCACTCGTCATCAAGAGCCTCAACAACGTTCGCTTTGGTGGAAGAAAGGTCTCTATCGAAGTAGCAGGAGAAGAGAGTGGTGGAAATGGTGGAAATGACGGACACTTCAAGCGCAAAAGCACAAAGAACAATTCAAATAAAGAATATAGAGGAAACCACAGACAAGGAGGTTTTTCAAAAGAAGAGTCGTCATCAAAAAAAAGAAACAGTCGGGAAGATAGAGGATATAGTGCGGCAAGAGGACCTAAGCAGACTGACAATTGGAAACAGTTCTTTCAAGATGAACGGCCGTTGAAGGGAGATGCTCCCGACTTCAAAGAAGAAGGATGGGCAAGAAAAAACAGAAAATAAGACACCAAATATTGTCAATAAAGGGGGTGTGTCAAAAGCCCCTATTTCATAAAAACGCCCTTGTTACAGCATGTTGTAGCAAGGGCGTTCTGCTATTTTTTTGCCTTTTGACACACCTTCTTTTTATATCAGACATTTTAGACCACCTACCTTTAATAAAGCAATCCTCCCGACTTGCCTAGCCTCATTAGTATTCAACCGTAATCGTATTACTATTCTATAAAGAAGAGATAGTATTCAACACTTATTTCCATACCTATGGCACTGTTTTGCCAACAGTATGGCACGGATTTGCCAAAAGCATGGCAAAAGTGTGCCAGGATATTGGCACAAAAATAGCTTCTATAGTTTCTTGAAAAGTTCTTGTAGCTTCCCTATTCAGATTAAGCCTTTTTTCAGCATTCCCGAGACAAAATAAGACCGCAAAAATGCAATGATTATTCTATATATTCTCCACTTTCTCCTAACTTTGCATAAGATCCTTAACATTAGTATTATATGAAAAGACATCATCTGCCGACAGTCAATTCACTGTGCTGCAAACTTATCCTATCTCTGCTCTTTACTACTGCTATTATCAATTGGGCATCAGCATACTCCCTAAAACAGTTCTCCAGTAAAAATGGACTTTCCAATAGTGCGGTACTCTCTCTTTGCCAAGATAGCAAAGGCTTAATATGGATAGGCACATGTGACGGATTGAATACTTATGATGGGAAAAGTGTCAGACTGTACAAACCAGTAGACAGAGAGAATAACCTATCCGGAAACCTTATAGATTATATGATGGAAGGCGGAGAAGATATGTTCTGGATACAAACAAATTACGGTCTGGATTGCTTCGATACCCAGACTCAAAAAGTATGGAGCCATAAGAAGCCTAAGGGAGTAAAGAAGATGGCGCAAAGCAAGGATAAGGATACATATATGATTAGCGATGAAGGATACATCTATTGTACAAAGTCCGGAGAACAAAATTTTATAAAGCTAAACACTCCAAAATTTAATATTGAGAATGTATGCCAACTGACCATTGACAATGCAAACTCACTTTGGATTTTTTCTTCACATGGGCAAAGTAGATGCTACGCTATAAAAAAGAATAGACAGCACATTTCATTAGTCCCGGAAAAGAATTTCAAAGATCCCGGTGATGTGGTATGGGCATTTAGTCAGGAAAATATGGTTTATCTGATAGATAGCAAATATTCCCTGTATGAATATGACTTGAAGAACCGAAAGAAATACTATATCACAAATATTGCGGAAGAAGTACGGCAAAGAGGTGAAATCTCTTCCATTATCAAACAATACGACGACTATTTCATTGGCTTTAAAAGCAGCGGCCTTATTCAACTGAAATATTCTCCGGATGCCACCTCAAAATATATTATATCTCCCATAAATATCCAGTCGGGCATCTTTTGCCTCATGAAAGATCGCTTTCAAGATATCATTTGGGTAGGCACTGACGGAGAAGGCGTCTATATGTATTACAATGATACATTCTCCATACGAAATACCTTACTGAATACTCCCACGTATGAAGCCAATACTCCGGTAAGGGCAATCTATTTGGATGAGGAACACAGTCTGTGGATAGGGACAAAAGGCAGTGGTATATTGCGTATGGCAAATTACGATCCGGTTAGCGGAAGCTCTTCCCGAACGGATAAATTTCTTTCGAGTAATAGTGCGCTAAATGACAATACGGTCTATTGCTTTGCGCCAAGTCGTTGGGGACGTATTTGGATAGGAACTGAAAACGGAATGTGTTATTACTCTTATTCGAAAAAAAAGATCCTTCCTTTTGACTTAAACGCCGGGGGAAAGCCTGTGCGATACATTCACTCCATCGTAGAGTTGAACGATAGTACATTGTGGATATCGACCGTGGGAGAAGGAATTGTGAAGGTCAACATTGGCATTGCCGGACATTCCCTCTATATAAAGTCTGCGAAAAGAATAGTTATAGACAAAGGGAGGAAAGCATCCAATTACTTTTTTACTTCTTATCAAGAGAACGATTCTATTGTTTGGTTCGGTAATCGCGGTTACGGAGCTTACCGGATGAATGTAAAGACCGGGAGGATGGTACCGTTCCGTTTCGACAAAGTCGTAAAGAACCAAACGGTGAATGATATATTCTCCATACTAAAGAATGAACATGATTATTGGTTTGGAACCAGCTTCGGATTGGTTCGCTGGGACCATGGCATTTCCCGGGTTTACAATGAGACGGACGGATTTCCCAATAACACCATACATGGTATATTGGAAGGAAAAGATAAAAGCCTATGGCTCAGCACTAATCAAGGTCTTGTGAAGCTAAATGTCATGACCAATACGGCGCAAGTATACCGCCAACAAGGTGAGCAAGAAGTGTCCGAATTCAGCGATGGTGCTTTTTACAAAGATAAAGCTACGGGTACACTTTTTTTCGGTGGAATCAACGGTTTTATCTCTATTCATGAGGATGGAACGCAAATGAAAGAATATATGCCGAAACTCTTCTTCAATCATCTCTCCATATTCGGTAAAGACTATAATATCCACGACTTCCTCCAAAGTAAGGAAAGCCAGAATGCTCTAGTATTAAAATACGATCAAAACTTCTTCAGTCTATCTTTTGCTACAATTGATTGTATCAATGGAAATAATTACGCTTATTTCTACAAGATAGACGGACTAAGCGATAGCTGGGTTGAAAACGGAAGCTCTACAACCGCAGTATTCTCCAATCTATCACCCGGAGAATATAAATTATTGGTAAAATACCGAAATAACATAACCGGAAAGGAAAGTAAGCCTTATCCGTTACTCATACAAATCACTCCTCCGTGGTATATGACCACACTGGCTTACTGGATCTATTCCATACTCATTTTCATACTCATAGGCGTAGGCATTCACCTTACAATAGCGAAGTATACAAAGAAAAAGAAAGCTTTAATTGAAGAAATGAAGCGAAATCAACGTGAAGAAATCTATGAATCAAAATTGCGTTTCTTTACGAATATCACTCACGAATTCTGCACACCACTGACCTTAATATCGGGACCATGCGAAAAGATTCTCTCTTATTCGGGGACAGATTCTTATATCAAGAAATACGCTGTCATGATTCAACAGAATGTCATAAAGCTAAATGCCTTGATACTCGAATTAATAGAATTCAGGCGACTTGAAACAGGGCACAAGCCTCTCGAAATAGAAAGACTTGATATCAAAAGACATATTCAGGGCATTGCTGAATCTTTTCGGGAGTTGGCAGAGAGACAGGAAGTCGACTACCAAGTGGGCATTGAAACCGATATCTATTGGAATTCCGACCCAAGTTGCCTAAGCAAGATTGTAAATAACTTGCTTTCCAATGCTTTCAAATACACCCCGAAGCAAGGATTTATTACAATAGAACAATGGATTGACGAGGAAAGTGACGAGTTACATATCCGGGTTTCCAATTCCGGTAAAGGGATAAAAGAGGAAGACTTGAACAAGGTATTCGACCGATACAAGATACTGGATAACTTCGAAGTACAGAGCCATAACGGAGCCTTCTCCAGAAATGGTCTAGGGCTGGCTATTTGTCACAGCATGGTCAATCTCCTTAAGGGGCGTATAGAAGTGGCAAGTATCCCCGATAAAATCACTACGTTTGAGGTAATACTCCCTTCATTAGAAACAGAATTTTCCAATACCAGATCGATATTAATGGAAGGACTACCACCGGCACCGGAGCATAGATCATTCGAATTCAAAAATACGACCGTCCCCTTCAGCCCCTCGAAAGAAACAATCATGATCATTGACGATGATCCCTCTGTACTGTGGTTTGTGACCGAAGTATTTGTAGCCAAATATAATGTACAGCCATTTGAGAGTGCAGAGAAAGCTATGGAGCAACTACAGCAGAAAGAGCCCGATTTAATTATTTCAGACGTGATGATGCCGGGAATGGATGGCATGTCATTTGCTAAAAGAATAAAATCGGACAAAGTATTGAAACATATCCCACTCATACTCCTATCAGCATTAAACAACATCAATGAGCAGGCAAAAGGTATTCATTCGGGTGCTGAAGCATACGTGACAAAGCCTTTCAATGTCGACTATCTTGAGAAATTAGTAGCACGCCTGATCGATCGTGAGAAAGAACTGAAAGAATATTATCGTTCACCACTCAGCTCGTTTCAATTGGACAACGGACGTTTTCTACACAACGAAGACAAATCCTTTTTCGATAAAATCTTACTGATTATTGACGAAAACATAAAGAGCCCGGAGCTGTCGGCCGAATTTCTAAGTAGCGCTATCGGATACAGTACAAGACAGTTTTACAGATTGCTTAAAAACATTACCGATAAATCCCCCACAGATATCATCAAAGAGTATCGGTTGGCAAGAGCCGAGCAATTACTGCTTTCCACACACCTTACGGTGGAAGAAATAATCGATGCGACAGGATTTGTTAATAGAGGAACCTTCTATAAGTTGTTCTCGCAGAAATATGAAATGACACCAAGGCAATATAGAGAAAGTAAAAACAGCGCTTTCAATAATAGCACAGTAACAAAAGCCGAAGAAAGAGACAATTAACCCACAAGCTGCATATAAAGAAGGCTGCCTGCAATAGACAATCTATTAACAGGCAGCCTTTTTCTTATATCAAGAAGGTATACCGATATTTATTGAATGCTATTCAAAACATCTGTCTTTCCTTCATTAACCAATCGGAGAATTAATTCACCAAACAATGTATTTTGCCAAGCAAACCATGGACGGGTAAATTTAGCAGGATCATTTTTATAAAAAGATTCATGAATAAAGCCTGTGCCAGCATCTGTGTTGATAAGCATCTTCACACAATCTTTGATTTCTTGATCGTCCTGACTGGTAAATGCTTTCATCATGATACTCATAGGCCAAATCATGTCATATCCGATATGTGGTCCGCCTATACCCTCTCCAGCTTTCCCTTTGAAGAAGTAAGGATTGTCTTCACTCCACACAAAGCGACGCGTATTTTGGTAAATCGGATCATTTACATTCACATCCCCTAAATATGGCATTGCCAACAAACTTGGGACATTGGCATCATCCATAAGGAAGTGATTACCAAAACCATCCACCTCAAAAGCATATATCGTACCATATTTTGGATGATTGTAAGTCGCATATTTCTTCAAGGCATTTTCCACTTCCTGTGCTAAGCTGGTGCATTGATCTGCTAAATCTTGCTTCTTATTCACAGTAGAAAGAATCTCAGCAGCTTTACGAAGTGAAGATACTGCAAAGAAATTGGAAGGCACAAGAAATTGAAGAGTCGTAGCATCATCCGAAGGACGGAAAGCAGAAGCAATAAGTCCCACCGGTTTCACAGGTGCACCCAATCCGTCATTATTAAGCGTATCCAAAGCACGCTCAGTTTTACGTTGGAATTTATATGGCCCCACTCCTTCTTTACGCTGTTGCTCCTTGAAAGTTTTCAGGATATTAGTGATAGCTTGTATCCATTCATCATCGAAGATGCTGGCATCACCGGTTTCCTTCCAATACTGATATGCGAGACGGAGAGGATAGCACAGTGAATCTATCTCCCATTTCCTTTCATGAAGCTCCGGCTTCATATCCGTCATATCGGTCATCCAATCGCTTCCTGTCGCTCCGTCATTAAAAGCATTTGCATACGGATCAATATTGATACACTTAAACTGACGACGAACCACTCCTTCAAGCATCTTTTTCAATTCAGGATCTTTATTTGCCAGCTGCACATAAGGCCATACTTGAGCCCCGGAGTCACGAAGCCACATCGCATGGATATCACCCGTATATACAAAAGTATCAGGTTTTCCATCTTTTGTACGATAATGAACGGTCGTCTCCAGTGTGTTTGGGAAACAATTTTCGAACATCCAAGCCAATTTGGGATTGGTCAGCAACTTCTTAACTCTGACAATCTCCGCTTCAACGGCTTTTGAAGTAAACAAACGTTTGTTTACAGGCGGACGGTTGCTTTTGTAAGCAGCAGCCTCAGCTTTGTGGTTAACTACTGCCGTATTATCGCTAGGCAAAACAAACTCCGCTGCGCTAGCATGTCCTGCAAACAGGGTCGCCGCTAAAACATAAAAACTAAGATTCTTTTTCTTCATTATTTAATCATTTTTTCGTAATAAGCTTTTGCTTCAATTAGTGTGCACCCACTTGTATGAGATGTCAATTGAGTGGTCCCTGCAGGTGCGGATGTCCAAGATGTGCCGAAAAGCAAATCTTGTTTACGAACTCCTTTACGCCATAATGTCTCAGCATTATTATTTAAAAATGTCGTAAATTTAGTCTTATATATCGGGTCCAAATCCTTATCTAATATTAGTTGGACAAAGTAACGCATAAAAATCCCTTTAAACAAGCCCCCATCGCCATTTCCTTCGTCTCTCAGCACATTATTTCCGATATCTATCATACCGGAATTACTTATACAAAAGTTAGCGGCTTTACGAGCATCATTCAAGTAAGTCGCCTCGCCTGTAATCTTATATAATTCATAAGCCGCTCCAACAAAAGTTCCCTGATTATAGCTTAAAGAGAACTGCCCTATAGCACCTGTCTGACCGTTGATGTTATCATAAATAGCACCACTAGCGGGATTAAACAGATTCTCTTTTTCCCAATCATATATTTTAATCGCCATTGCTTTATCTGAATCGTCTTTCGTAATGGCATATATGCGACTGGCAATAATGCTGGCAGGACCATTTGAACAAGCATTCTTACTCCAGGGTTTATCATGTACCCATGACACGCCTCCCCCTGCATAAGTTTCATCCCATCCTGCTTTTATATATCCCCATAGCTCTTTGGAGGTATCCAAGTATTTCTGCTCTTTAGTTGCGTCATACAAACGAAGCATAGTCAAGTTAATCCACTCCATGTCATCGTAATAGTTATTCCAATAGCTATTACCGTTTTTTACTTTGATGCCGTCATACCAAGCATCAAAGTAAGTTTTATATTTAGCATCGTTAGTACGGATATAAGCATCGATAAGTACATCCATTGCATGTGCTTGGGGCCAATACTGAAAATCGATCACTAGACCGTCATTTCCATAGTTAAAGAAGTGCTCGTCAGCATTCCAGAAACGAGCTATAAGAGAGGTGGAGCTACTATCGGCAGCGGCATTCCAGTCAATCGTATAGAGCCCTTTGCCATACATATATTCATCTTCTATTCCTCCACAAGCCTGAAGAGCCAGTGTCAACAACGGAATATATAATAATAATTTTTTCATCTTTTACTGATTTAGTTATTATCAGGTTAGAGTTTCTCAACGGTGTGAGTATAAACTCCTTTGTCACTGTTAAAGTATATGGTTATTCTCACTTGTGCGCCATCCATTTCACCGGCAAACTTCCATTTGTTGTCCCATTGGCTAACCCCGTATTGAGCCATGTTATAATACGCCTGACTCTCATTTGCTCCCGGTCTTGAGTCCAAACTTGCATTTGTCGGACCCCAATGTACAATAGAGGCAGCTCCATCTTCCGATATTTCCATTTGGAATTTATAACGCTCATCACGTCCCCATGACTCTTGATGGAATTCTATATTACCTTCACCCTGCCATATTCCTTTACCTTTATAACTGAGATCCATAATTACAGCATTGCTTGGACAGAAGAATAAACCTAATTTTTGCACCTGTATAAATTTCACCGAAGCAATGTTAAAGTCTAATATAACACGATATATTGCTGTCTCGGCAACAGTACCTTCCGCTGTTCCTTCTTTGATTTCTTTATTATCAATATAGAATGTACGTGCTACTGCAGGATTCTTATTATCGATGAAATGATACTTTTTACCAGCTTCCAATTTGGTAAAGATCTCATAAACACCTTGCTCCGGCGAAGAACAAGAAAGTGCGTTATCCACATTTGCACCAGCCTCTGAACCCTCTCCTGTTATATATAGCTGAGTGGGAAGCTCGGCAAAACCTAATAGACGGGTCAAAGTAAGCTTTCTGGACTCTTTAGCTATCACACTGTTTATTCCCCGTGATGAAACGACCGTCCATTTCAAAGTTCCGGTAGCACCGGCTTCAATCCCAGCCATACCCCATATCTTATTCAGATCTTTATGGCTGATAGTTGCATGGCTTTGTGTGCCCATTTCATCGGCTACAATCCGATAGACAGGATTTGAAAAATCCCCATCTTCCTTATCAAAAACAACTTCATACAAAGGAGCGCCGCTATCCTCGGCTTTTGAAGCCTCCCATTCAAAAAATAACGATGCAGTAGAAGACTTGAGTAGCTCTAATCCTTTTCCGTCAACCGGAGCATAAAGCTTATTTACCGGAGTCAGTTTAACATCCTTGAACTCCATATCACTGGTACAAGCAGCAGAGATAAATAGTACAGATAATAATGCGATGATTATATTTGATTTTGTTTTCATAACGATTTAATTTTAATATTATTGAGCATTAGTTGGCATATCCAGGATTATTGGGGCGTAAGTTAGGGTCCAAGTCAATTTGTGACTGTGGTACAGCCCATAAATAATCTCTTGCTTCATTGAATTTACGATTATCCAAACGGATATAGTCTCTATTACTATTCGCAAATTTAGCACCATATACAAATCCATTAAGATATTCCGTACCGGCTTTCCAGCGCTTGATATCAAACCATCTCAGGCCTTCCAACGCTAATTCGCTTCTACGTTCACGACGAATAATCTGCCTCATTTCATCTTGAGCTTTATCAGGATAAACAAGAGCCTCTTGATTTGTAAAACCAGCTCTGACACGTAGCAAACGGATTGTTTGATTCCAAATATCGGAAGTCATCATTCCTTGCTCATTCATCGCCTCTGCATACATCAGAAGCACATCGGCATAGCGCATTGTAATGATGTTTATAGCAGAAGCCAGACTTGTCTCATGTTTAACGTCATAATACTTGCGCACATAATAACCGGTAGCTGTCTTATTAGATGTTCCCCCCTCATACTCGTCAAGTTTTTCTTTGGGATCGGTTCCCGGCTTGATATAGATATATACATCCTTACTCCCATCATTCAAATTTTTGCTCCAATTGTAACCGTCATAAATCACAGTTGCCGTTAAACGCGGATCTCTATTGGCATAGGGATTATCTTCATTATAAGTGGGGTCTTCATCTATTGTTTTCCCATTCAGTGTAAGATAGCTATCTACCAACGACTGGGTAGGAGCTCTACCATTAAGTCTGGATCCTTGAGATAACGGTGCCATGTCATACATTTCTCCCCATGTTTTCACACTCGGTACATACCCATAATCCATAATGACTTCATCATTATATTCATTATCTTGAGTAAATAGCCCTGCATAATCAGGGAAAAGAGAATAACTTCCATATTTGTCTTGCTGATTCATGAGATATTCACAATATTTAGCCGCATTAGCCCAATCATTGTCTGCCAAATAAACTCTAGCTTGAAGCACACAAACAGCTGCTTTTGTTATTTTACCCCGATCATCAGCACCCAATTCACTCTTAGTCGGCAATTGGTCGATAACAGCATCCAGTTCATCATGAATAAATTGAATAACCGTAGCGCGAGAAGTACGGCTTATAGTCTTCGACTCATCCCATGTAATGTCTTTGGTAAAGAAAGGGATATCACCATAGAAGTTGGCCAAACGAAAATAAATTGCAGCACGAATATAACGTATTTCCGCAATCATACGGTTTCTCTGCGCATCAGTCATCGATACGCGACTTTCTTTCTCTAAAAATATATGGCAAGTTTTAATACCACCATAAAGATCTTTCCATTCACTTGTAAATAATCCGAGTGAAGGGTCGGCAAGCCCATTCCGCATAAGACGTTGATCGGTATTTGAACGGCCTTCAAAAAGGTTATCACTCAATGATTCGTCAGCCCACATCTTACCAGCATTATACATCTGACTATAAGCCATATTCACAACCCATTGTGCCTTCTCAGCGGATGTCCAATAGTTATCATCTGTATATTTATCAATAGGAGGATTCTCCATTGAGTTACAACTTATAAGCAATACAGTTCCCAAAAAATATGAGATCAAGATCATTAACTTTTTATTTTTCATATCCAGTCTGTATTAAAATTCCACATCCACACCAAAACCATAGTATCTCAAAGTCGGATAATTTCGACCACTATTTGCACCGCCGCTAGTCATTTGATTACTGAATTCGCTTGATTCAGGATCAATGAAAGAGTTTTTGCTGAAAGTGAGCAGATTTTGTCCGTTGACATAAAGTCTCAATTTTTGCATTCCCAATTTACCAGTCCATTCTTTTGGGAAAGTATATCCCAATGTTATGTTCTTAATACGCAGATACTTTCCGTCAAAAATGAAAAGATCGGAACCATTACGATAATCATTGGCATTGGATGAAGATCCCGGAGCAGACAACCTAGGCCATTTAGCATCAGTGTTAGTTGGGGTCCAAAAATCCAATTGGTGTTTATAAATAACGTAAGAGTAGTTTTGATGGAAAGGCTCTACCAGCTCACCACGTACCATCATATCTCTTTTACCTACTCCTTGAGCAAACAGACTGAAGTCCCAGTTATTCCAGTTCAAGCTGTAAGTAAAGCCGAAAGTGTATCTTGGGAAAGCGTTTCCTAAAATAAACCGGTCTTTCGAATCAATAACTCCATCTTTATTTCTATCTACAAACTTAATATCGCCCGGCTGTACTGTTCCACCAACAGGGATGGCCGATGCTTCTATTTCTTCATAACTTTGGAAGAATCCATCAGTTTTATAGCCATAATATGAGTTTAGAGGAACTCCAACACGAACCAGCTTATATAGTTCTTCTATTCCACTAATCTGTTCGTACCCTGGGAAATCTACAACTTTATTCCTTGAATCTCCCAAGTTAAAGTTGAATACGTGTTGGAACTTTCCAGCATTCAAGCGATAATTAACTGACATATCCCATCCGCTATTTTTCATTGCCCCGATATTGTCTTGAGGCATCTCTGTTCCAAACACGCCTGGCACTTGAGGTTTCATCAAAATATCAGTCGTCTTCTTTTGAAAATAATCGAATATAAAACTCAAAGTGTTATTAAAGAATGTAGCATCCACCCCAATATTGAATGTTTTGGTTCTCTCCCAAGTTATATCGTCTTTACCCAAAGATAAACCCACACCATTCACCGATTTATTACTGTAGGAGTATGTATTATTAAGGGGATCATAAGTCGTAAAGCGATCGTAAGTTCCAATACTCTGATTACCCAAAAGACCATAAGACGCGCGTAACTTCAGGTTACCTATATTCTGCTTATACCATTGTAGATAATCCTCCTCAGATAGCCTCCATCCTAAAGACAAGGAAGGGAAAAAGCCCCATCGATATCCTTTGTGGAACTTTGAGGAAGCGTCATCACGGAAACTAAATTCCGCATAATACTTATCATTATATGAGTAGCTTAAACGTCCCAAAACAGAAGTGAGACTTGTACGATCCGTGTTTTCATTTGTTGTAGAAGTACCATCTCCCGGTATGACTTGAGTACCTTCTGTAGGTGTTCCTAAATCCGGATTGGTAAACTTCAATTTAATCTCGTTGGAAGTCGCTGTAAAGGACTCGTTTGTTACACCAAGCACTCCCGAAATAGAATGTTTACCAAAAGATTTATTGTAATCCATCAAAAATTGGGAGTTAATGAGATATGCTTCATGATTCCAATCACTCGTCTCGCGGTTCTCATTTCCATAGCGCTGAGGAGTGGTTGCTGCCTCACTTGAATAGTAAGGAATCATTAATTGACGGGTAAAACGATGGTCATTAATAATGTCCGCACCCAAGATACCTTTAAGTTTCAAGCCTTCCATTACTTTGAATTCGGCAGTGGCACTCGCATTAAGATAGTTATTCCGATATTTATTTGTACCACCGGCTTCCAAGTTTGCTAGAGGAGTGAATTCGGATAACACATCATTTAGCAAATATCTTCCGTCATCGGTTTTCATTTTATAATAATAATAAGGCGGGATACGTGCAGCATCCACTTCCAAACTACTCCCAGTAGTCGTCACACTATTATTACGAGTATAAGCCAATATAGTAGTCAACTTAAAACGACCAATCTCAGTACTTACATTAGAACGCATATTGTAACGTTGCAAACCAAACCCTTTATTGCCTACATAGTTGCTTTCTTGATTATAGTAGCCCATGGAAACCATATATGTCGTATTCTGGCTACCACCAGACACACTCAAGTTATAATTTTGTTGTAATGCAGTGCGGATTATTTGATCATAAAACCAACTTTCTTCACTTTGATGAGCTGCTAAATCTCTAATTTGCTCAGGAGTAAAAATAGGATTCATTCCGGAGTTAGTCAAGGCTAAATTCTTTAGAGTGGCATTTTGATAACCGGCTACAGGTGAAAACAATATTTTAGGATCCTCCCAACCGACCATACCATTCAGTCGTACTACCGGACGCTCATTCTTCGTTCCTTTCTTCGTGTTTATAAGCAATACACCGTTGGAAGAGCGAGAACCGTAAATAGCAGAAGTGCCGGCATCTTTTAAAATGGAAATATTGTCAATGTCCTGGGGATTCAACTTATTTAAACTACCCGCATCAGCAACCAGACCATCAATTACAATCAACGGATCATTATTATTAGTTGTGCTGATACCTCGAATATTGATGTTCGTAGTATTATCATTCGGATTGAAACTACGCTGCTGAATTATCAGGTTTGGAGAAGCACCTTGCAAAGCCTGGGTCATGTTAGCTACAGGACGATCTTCTATCATACCGGATTTTACCTGATCAACAGCACCAACCACACTCTTTCGGGTAGTTGTACCGTAACCGATAACAATCACTTCGTCCAATTGCTTCAAGTCTTCTTTCAAAGTAATGGATAAGGAGGATCTCCCATCTACTGCCACTTCTTGAGTAGCATATCCGATATATGAGATTACCAAAATATCCTTATTTTCACAATTAATTGAGAAACGACCATCCATATCGGTAATCGTTCCGATATTTGTCCTTCCTTTGATTACGACATTAACTCCAATCAAAGGCTCTCCCGACGCGTCTTTTACTATGCCTTTGACAACGCTGTTTTTCATTTGCAAAGTACTGGAATTATAAACCTGCCCGGCATATATACCGGGAGCCTGAAACGATAAAAAGGCTGCAGCAAGGCTAAAAAACAAAAGCTCATACTTTCTAAGAGTCATACTTTGTTTTAATTTAAAGGTTAATAAGATTTTGATTTTAAAAGGGGATTTGAAATGCAACGAAATCAGTGCATCCCCACGAGAGAAGATGTTCTTACGTCATAAATGATTAGTATTATTTTAAAGTTAAACAATAGCGTTATTTGAGAGGTTCCATATCTCACAAATTCTACACACCGTTAAAATATGTGGTAAAATTAAATATGAGCAGCCAATACAGCGTACGCTTTCGTGACATTTATGTATGAGGGTAGCAAATGTCATACAGCCATAACCCTATGTCAAGAGTTTATATCCTAATCTCTCTTTGATAATAACATCATAAGCAATTTTGGTACTTGTGGGTCCTTAAATACAAAAAGCTCCATACCATTCTAACAAGAAAGTATGGAGCTTTAAAATAAAGCTATGTTAAACTAAATCGTTATTTAGAACTAAAAGCAACCAACATCCAAACTAGTTTCTCTTGTTCTTTCAAATAATCACTCATCATGGCTACCGTCACTTCATCGCCTACTTCGGAAGCTAAAGAGAGTATAGCCCTCTCTTCTTCTATTAGCAAACGGTAGGTGCTCAATATCTGCTCAACAGCCTCACTACCCGATGTTACACCGGAAATTTCGTTTACTTTGGCAACATTTAAGTATTCACTGAACTTATTGGAAGGGATTCCTCCCAAAATAAGAATACGTTCTGCTATCTCGTCAACTTTCTCAGCTGCATCATCATAAAGTTCTTCAAATTTGCTGTGGAGCACAAAAAATCCATGACCTTTAATATTCCAATGGAAACCGCGAAGGTTGGTATAATGCACTTGAAAATCAGCCAAAAGTTGCTGCAATGCAGATACTACGTTAACTACACTCGATTCATTCAATTTAAGATAATCTAAAGTTTTCATAATACGTTATTTTTATAAATTAATACTATACTTTGTTTTTGATGTGACAAAGATAAGCAGGTAATCAATGCGTGTCAAACAGATAATTTCTATCTTTGTATAGACAGTTTCTATGTAGGCATCGTAATATGTATATTATACAACGAATCGCGCTACTAAACCCGAAAATCTCTAATATTATTATTAATCGTAAAAGCCATGACTTTACAACAATTGGAATATATTATCGCAGTCAACCAATTCCGCCACTTTGCTAAAGCCGCTGAATCGTGCAGAGTAACTCAACCCACCTTGAGCGCCATGATACAAAAACTGGAAGAAGAATTGGACGTTAAGATATTCGATCGCAATCAACAGCCAATATGTCCCACCCCTATTGGAAAAATGATTTTGGAACAGGCTCAAAACGTAATAACAGAGGCCAGTCGCATAAAAGATACCATTAAAGAAGAAAAACACTCACTTACCGGTACTTTCAGATTAGGCATACTCCCGACAATAGCCCCTTATCTATTACCACGTTTTTTCCCGCAACTAATGAAAAAGAATCCCGGCTTGGATATTCGCGTCGTTGAGATGAAAACGGAGAATATAAAGAAGGCCGTGCTGAGCGGTGGCATTGATGCAGGCATTATCGCAAGTCTGCCGGACTTAGAGCATTTGCAACAGAAAACATTGTTTTATGAACAGTTTTATGCCTATGTAGCGCAAAATACCGATTTATTTACCCATGAAATCATACGAACTTCCGATTTGAGCAGTGAAGAATTGTGGTTACTTGACGAAGGACACTGCTTTCGCGATCAACTAATGCGATTCTGCCAAATGAAAGCAGCTCGTATTAGCCAAGCTGCATATCATTTGGGTAGTATGGAGACTTTTATGCGCATGGTAGAAAGTGGGAAAGGAATTACTTTTATTCCTGAACTTGCAACTTATCAGCTAAACGAAGAGCAGAAGAAGTTGGTTCGCCCTTTTGCCATACCATGCCCAACCAGACAAGTCATTATGGTCACCGGAGAACATTTTATTCGGAACACTTTATTAGAGGTTCTTATCAAAGAAATAAAAGCCTCCGTACCCCGTGAAATGCTTGCCTTAAAAGCAACGCAATGCCCCGTATAGATTTTCTCTATCACTTCATTAATCTTTTCAATCGATTATTTTGTTTTATCAAAGACAAAGGTTATATTTTTGTATCCGTTACAGAAAAAATAAACCACATAAATAATTAAAGATTATGGAGACAATTATCAATTCTCAATTACCTGAATTCAAAGTTCAGGCATTCCAAAACGGAAGTTTTAAAACCGTTACAAGTGAAGATGTAAAAGGCAAATGGGCTATTTTCTTTTTCTACCCAGCGGATTTCACTTTTGTATGCCCTACTGAATTGGTAGACATGGCGGAGAAGTATGATCAATTTCAAGCAATGGGAGTAGAAGTATATTCTGTAAGTACAGACTCACATTTCGTACACAAAGCTTGGCATGATGCATCCGAAAGTATCCGCAAAATTAAATATCCAATGCTTGCAGATCCTACAGGTCTTTTAAGCCGTGCATTTGGAGTGATGATAGAAGAAGAAGGTGTAGCATACCGGGGAACATTTGTTGTTAATCCTGAAGGCAAAGTGAAATTAGCTGAAATTCAAGATAACAGCATTGGGCGTAACGCCGATGAACTACTCCGTAAAGTGGAAGCTGCTCAGTTTGTAGCTACACATGATGGAGAAGTATGTCCTGCCAAATGGAAGAAAGGTGCTGAGACTCTGAAGCCAAGCATTGATTTAGTAGGTAAGATTTAAAGACTCATCAAAAGTCCTCTCCTACACATCTAAAATAATGAGGAGAGGACTTTTTAATATTATTGCAAAGTAAGATCCAATAGATTCCAAAATAGAGTACCAATATGCTAGACACATCAATAAAAGAGCAATTAAAGATTATTTTCCAGCCATTGGAGCATGAATATATTCTGCATGCAATATATCAGCCTCAGCACGAAAATGCACAGGAACTAGTAGACTTTCTCAAAGATATTGCCGGTTCTTCGGAAAAAATAACTTGCGAATTTGCAACGACAGAAGAAAACAGAATAGACTTTCAATTATATAAAAATGGGAAAAATACCGGGATAAATTTCCATGGAATGCCAAATGGACACGAATTCACATCCCTACTGCTTGCCATTCTCAATGCAGATGGGAAAGGGAAAAATCTACCGGATCAAGTGATTTCGGACCGTATAAAAGCATTAAAGGGTCCCATCGCATTGCAGACTTATGTCTCACTGACCTGCACTAATTGTCCTGATGTTGTTCAGACTCTAAATATAATGGCACTCCTCAATGAAAATATTACCCATGAAATGATAGACGGTGGGATTTTCGAAGATGAAGTAAAGGCACTCAACATACAAGGTGTTCCAACCGTACTAGCCAATGGTAAGCAACTTCATGTGGGAAGAGGTGAACTTGGAGAACTCTTAGAGAAGCTTGAAAAGGCATTTGGCGCAGAAGAACAAAAAAACATCGAGCCTATCGTAAGAGAATATGACGTATTGATATTGGGAGGAGGTCCTGCCGGAGCCTCCGCCGCTATTTATTCAGCGCGTAAAGGATTAAAAGTTGCTATTGTGGCTGAACGCACAGGTGGTCAGCTCAAAGAAACAGTAGGTATTGAGAACATGATATCTATACCTCAAACAACAGGAAGCCAACTCGCCGATGCTCTAAAAAACCATATTTCACAGTATCCTATTGATTTATATGAGAATCGAAAAATTATAAAAGCGGAGCTTAGTGGTAGAGAAAAGGTAATTGATACCGCAAGCGGCGAACGTTTCCTATCCCCTTGTACCATTATTGCTACTGGAGCAAGTTGGCGTAAACTAAATATTGAAGGTGAAACGGAATATATAGGGAAAGGGGTTGCATTCTGTCCACACTGCGACGGCCCTTTTTATAAAGGCAAACATGTAGCCGTCGTAGGAGGTGGGAACTCTGGTGTAGAAGCCGCAATAGACCTAGCAGGCATTTGTAGCAAAGTAACTCTATTCGAATTTCTTGATACACTAAAAGCAGACCAAGTGTTGCAAGATAAGGCCCGGAGTATGCCAAATATTGAAGTATTTGTTTCATCACAGACTACAAAGGTCTTGGGAGATGGAAACAAAGTAACAGGTATTCGTGTAAAGGATCGCAATACCAATGAAGAAAAAGATTACGATTTGGATGGCATCTTCGTTCAAATAGGATTGGCAGCCAACAGTGCTCCTTTCCGCGAACAATTGGAGGTTACTTCAATAGGAGAAATAAAAATAGATGCAAATTGCAGAACAGAGATATCGGGTGTATATGCTGCAGGAGATGTGTCGAACGTTCCGTTTAAGCAAATTGTTATTGCAATGGGCGAAGGAGCTAAAGCAGCACTCTCTGCCTTTGAAGACCTTATACATGGGAAATTCAAATAAGATATTGAAATCAGAGTGCACGAGTAAGTGGCAATATATAGCTTAAATTTTACTTGATTGAATATATTAAATCTTATTTCTTAGCAGGAATAAGATTTAATTCTTTTATAATATTATCGGCTTTGCCTAACTTTTCTAATATAAAAAGTACATAGCGTATATCAACCCCTATGCAACGTTGCACTTTGGCATCATATAAAACATCACTACTCATCGATTCCCAATTCCCGTCAAATGCCAATCCGAGCAATTCCCCTTTGGAATTAAACATCGCACTTCCTGAATTTCCTCCGGTTATGTCATTATTCGTAATAAAACAAACTTTCATTTCTCCCTTTTCATCGGCATACTTTCCAAAGTCTTTTGCACGTAGTAATGATTGTATTTCCGGTTGTAAAGCAAAGTCTTTATCTCCTATATTTGTTTTTACTTTCTCAAGGATACCTTTGGTGGTAGTATAATAATCAAACTTGACTCCATCATACGGAGAATAGCCGGATATCGTGCCGAAGCTCATTCTCATGGTAGAATTTGCATCCGGATAGAAATTACCGTTTACAGACATCTCACGTAAAGCCGCATTGAACAAACGTTCTCCAGTCGAAATCTGAGCAGACGCCTTCTGCATTTTCATATTCATCTCATATAACTGCCCCAGCAAGTCAATACCAAGAGTTACTGCAGGATCGTCCATAATGTGATATGTGGAGTCTTGCTCCAAAAAGCGTTTCAAGCCCCGTGGGGTCGTCATCTCGGAATGAGCATAGAGAGTATCTACATAGGCTTTTACATTACCATGATATTCTTTATCGATTGTACGATAAAATGGAGGAAGATAGGTACTGTCAACTTTGGTGCGGTATTCTTTCAACATGGCAACAAAGACATCCTTATCAATGTCCTGATCAAAATTGGCATACTGTTCTACAATTCCTTTTAAAGAAGCAACTACAGCACTTTGGCTTGCTGTAGAATCAAAATTCAAAATCTTCAAAACCAACTGAACCAACTCCGGACCCGACAGAAAAGATTCTATAAAATATGACTGAGCGTGATAAGTTGTACTACGGGCTTTATAACAAGAATCAAGATTGTCAAACAAGTTTGCATATTTTGTCTTTTCAGTGGAAGCATTCTTTATCCATGCACGAACAGCATCCTCCACTTGTCGTTTCTTATCTAAAATATGAAGCTTGTGAATTGCCTGATTAGTCCCAATACTATTTTTCCAATAATTGGAACTTTCATCATACTTGGCTGCATACTTTATTCTAAGACTATCATTGCTATCCATTGCATGCTTCCAAATAGCCTGTTTTATTGTGCGGATATCGATTTGAGCCTGATTGGTATTGTTCATCATCTCCTTTATTCCATAAGAAGACAGATAACGTTCTGTAGTCCCGGGGTATCCTAGAGTCATGCAAAAAGCACCTTCGTTATATCCGGAGAGAGAAAGAGGTGCTACATATTCGGGATGGTATGGGACATTATTCGCAGAATAATCAGCAGGACGGTTATTATGATCAGCATATATACGGAACACGCAGAAATCTCCCGTGTGACGAGGCCATACCCAATTATCTGTGTCCCACCCAAACTTACCTATAGAAGAGGGTGGCGCAAATACTAAGCGGACATCATTATAATCACGATAAACCGACAACCAATATTCATTTCCACCATAATAGGCATCTACTACTCCGGTCATTGTGGAATCTTGAGCAGTAACCTCACTACCTATAGCAACTCTGACAGAATCAATAGCTGAAGTACGTTCGGAATCGCTCATCGTATTTTTTACAGCACTTAGTACGCGCGCCGTCACATTTTCGGTACTCAGTAAAAAACGCACATATAGTCCCGGATTCGGTAATTCATCCTCGCGAGTTCTAGCAACAAAACCGTCTCTCAAATAATCATGATCTACTGAAGAATGCTGTTGCACACAACTGAAGCCACAATGATGATTCGTAAAAACCAATCCGTCAGAAGAAACGACAACTCCTGAACAGAAGCCGCCAAAGCTAACAATAGCATCTTTTAGTGAGGGTTGTTTGGGATTATAGATTTGGGACAACTCCATTTGAAGCCCTAATTCTTTCATTGTCTTGCGCGACTGCTTACTCAAATTGCCCAGCATCCACATACCTTCATCCGCATGCCCCATGAGCATGCAAAAACAAAGGGATACGGTTAAGATACACTTCAGTCTCATCTATAACATCTTCAGGTATTAGTTTATAATCAGCTGGTAAAAGCCTGTATTTTCTTTTATATCATGGCAAACCCGGACTCACTTATCTATCTGCTTTTGTTTCTTAATGACTCATTTGCGAGCAAAACGATTGAGAATAGGTATTTGTTTAAGCGGCAAATCAGATTTCGTTACATAAGCCAGAAAAACGACCAATAATACAGTATGGAAGAGCATTCTGAGATAGAAATTATGTACCGGAATAAAAGAAGAAGCAACATAAAGTAATGCGGCAAGCAACATATATTTTCCAATGCCTTTAATATCATATTTAATCGGATATTTCTTCTGCCCCAGCCAATAAGATAGGATGGTAATTACTCCATATCCGGCCACCGATGCCCAAGCAGAAGCAACATAACCATACTTAGGCACAAGCATAATATTCATTAACATGATCACAGCACAACCGACTATAGAGAAGTAGGCGCCCCATTTTGTTTCATCTATCAGCTTGTACCAAAACGAAAGATTAAAATATATTCCTTTAAGGATCTCCGCTCCCATCACGATGGCTACCACACTTAACCCTTCCCAATACTGAGAATTGACCAAATGACGTAGAATATCCAAATAGAGCATAACCACTAAGAAAGCAAGCAATGAAAAGATAAGAAAATATTTCATGGCCGAGGCATACATACCCCGGTTATCTCCTTCGCTGTTTTTGCCAAACACAAATGGTTCATAGGCATATCTGAAAGCTTGTGTAAACATTGCCATAACCATCGCAATCTTACTGGTAGCACTATATATACCCAATTGCACCAACCCCTCCTGGCGATCGGTGAAAAGGAATGGATAAATCATTTTATCGATAGATTGATTGAGCACACCAACAAGCCCTAATACAAGAATAGGAAAAGAGTAGCTGATCATCTGCTTCATCAGTTTTTTATCAATCTTATAGCTAAATCCGTGTAGTTCAGGAATAAAGAAGAAGAATTGAATCAATGAAGTCACCACGTTTATTCCAAAGATATATCCTACCATGTAATGTGGATCATAGAACCATGATACACTTCCGGGATAATGTTTAACAAGCCAAGGACATATTAAGAGAAAGAATAAGTTGAGAGAAATATTAAGTATTATTGAGAGTATCTTAATACTTGCAAACTTTATCGGGCGCTTCTTATATCGTAGATACGCAAAAGGAATACTCGAAAATGAATCCAATGCCACTACAATAACAATCATACCGACATATTCGGGGTGATCGTTATAATCAAGCAAGTTTGATAAAGGATGTAAAAAAGAGAAACATAAAACAAGGAATATCAAAGAAAGACCTCCCACATAGATCAAAGCATTGGCATACACTTTCTTGGGATCTTCACCACTTTTATTCGCAAAACGGAAAAAACCCGTCTCCATCCCAAAAGTTAAGAGGATAAGCACTAAAGCCGTAAACGCATACATATTTGAGACTACCCCATATTCTCCCGAAGCAACAGGTAACACTGCCGTATGAAGCGGCACCAATAGATAGTTCAGAAACTTTCCAATAATACTGCTCATCCCATAGATAGCAGTGTCTTTCGCCAATGATTTTAATCCAGCCACGTTACTAATGATTGTTCTTTAATGCTCAAAATATTTAATTCGTTATTTATAGCTGCTCGCCAAATAACGTCTTTTGCGAATTGTAAAGGCTACGCCCTAAATGTTTATAAGCCAATTCCGTCACTTCCCGCCCACGGGGAGTGCGTTTTAAAAAGCCTTCTTTTATAAGAAAAGGTTCGTATACCTCTTCCACCGTACCAGCATCTTCCCCCAAAGCTGTGGCTATAGTGGTTAGTCCTACCGGTCCTCCCTTAAATTTATCTATTATGGTACAAAGTATCTTATTGTCAACTTCGTCAAGTCCATATTTATCTATATTCAACGCCTCCAAGGCGTAATTGGCAATTTCCGTATCAATGCTTCCCGAGCCTTTTACTTGTGCAAAGTCACGGACACGTCGCAATAAAGCATTTGCAATACGGGGAGTTCCGCGACTACGCGAAGATATTTCACCAGCAGCTTTTGTTGAGCAAGGTACATTGAGTATCCTTGCAGAACGCCCTATAATTGCACTCAATACGTCATCATCATAATATTCCAAATGAAGATTTATGCCAAAACGGGCTCTTAAGGGGGCTGTAAGCAATCCACTTCGGGTTGTAGCTCCCACTAATGTGAAAGGATTCAAATCTATCTGGATACTCCGGGCAGATGGTCCCTTATCTATCATGATATCAATGCGATAGTCCTCCATCGCAGAATATAGGTATTCTTCAACGACCGGAGATAGTCGATGAATCTCATCAATAAATAATACATCATTAGGTTCGAGACTTGTGAGGACTCCTGCCAAATCGCCGGGCTTATCAAGAACTGGACCTGAAGTTACTTTAAAGCCTACTCCCAATTCATTGGCTATAATATTGGATAGTGTAGTTTTTCCCAATCCGGGAGGTCCATGCAATAACACATGATCCAAAGCTTCACCGCGTAACCGGGCAGCCTTGACAAAGATCCGCAAGTTATCTACAACTTTATCCTGCCCGCTGAAATCTTCAAAAGATAAAGGGCGGAGAGCGTTTTCAAAATCACGCTCACGGCTAGTTAGTTGATGCTCACGTATGTCAAAACTTTCATCTTCCATTCATTACTCTCCTTATATCACGGCGCAAAGATATACATTTCGATATAGATAATAACTTTTCCTTCTGCTAAAGAATAAGAATTCTATAAAAACAAACCTTACAATTCATTCTTTACCACAAAAATTACATCAGGTTTATCACTAACATTTATAGAAAATCAGCGCTTCATAAACTCTTTTCTTCGGTCATCAGAGAATTTTTCTATCGCATACCTCAACATAGTACGTGGCATTACTTTTGCATGCTTTTCCAAGAACTGCACCAACAGATCCTCGTCTCGTTTACCCATTTCACGCAACATCCATCCGATAGCTTTTTGCATTAGATCATGCTTGTGATGTAATAGCCGCTCAGACAGAGATAAAATGTCAATAAAATCATTATCTCGAATGAGCGTGTAAGTTGATACTATTGCAATGCGCTGATCCCAAAGCAATGGGCTGTCTGCTAAAGAATATAGAACTTTGCGAGGCTTATCGCTTAAATATCCTCCCACAATTGTCGGAGCTGATAAATCGACCAAGTCCCAGTTGTTAATCCGAGAAGTATTTGAGAGATAAAAGTCAAAAATAAGTCTTTTGTTTATATCCTCAGATTTCTTAAAACGTTCTACAAGGATAAGCAAAGCGCACAAACGGCATTCATGCCATTCACTTTGTAATAAGTCAGATATAACCTCAAAAGGAGCATCTTTATATTTCTTTGCGACTTTACGCGTATTGGGGACTACAACTCCCAAGAATTTATCTCCCTCACCATACTGGCCTTTACCTGTTTTGAAGAATTTAGGCAAGAAATCTCTTTTTACAGGATCAACATATTGTTCCAACTCTTCCTGAATCTGTTTTGCACTTTCTATAATCATTATTCTCACTTTTAGTTTTAGATATTGTAATATACAAACATATTGGCATATAAAGCATATCAGTCGATAGCAATTTGTTTAAAAAGAAAACACTAATCGGGCAAAAATAGTCAAAAAAGGCACATAGAATAGAAAGTTATTCCTACTTTTGCAACAACTTAATACATAAATCTATCAATAGATAATTACTCATCGCTAATAATGTTTCATTTATGGTTTTAAATTACATTTGGGTAGCATTCTTCGTTATAGCTTTCATTGTAGCATTATGCAAGCTCATATTCATGGGTGATATGGAAATATTCACGCAGCTTGTAAATGCCACATTCGGCTCTTCCAAAACAGCTTTTGAGATTTCCTTAGGACTGACAGGTATTCTGTCTTTTTGGCTGGGTGTAATGAAAATCGGTGAAAACAGCGGCATGATTAATGCGCTTTCAAGATGGTTAAGTCCCTTATTTTGCCGCCTTTTCCCTGATATACCAAAGGGGCATCCGGTTATGGGTTCTATCTTTATGAATCTCTCTGCAAATATGTTGGGACTCGACAATGCTGCTACTCCAATGGGATTGAAAGCCATGAAAGAACTTCAAGAGTTAAACCCTAAAAAAGATACGGCAAGTAATCCGATGATCATGTTCCTCGTCATGAACACATCATGCCTTATCCTAATCCCCGTAAGCATTATGATGTACCGCTCACAAATGGGAGCCGCACAGCCTACCGATATATTCATCCCGACTTTACTCACAAATGCTACTGCATCAATAGCCGGGATTACCACTGTCAGTATTGTACAACGCATCAATTTGCTGAACAAACCTGTTCTCATCTTTGCAGGATGCATCAGCCTCATTTTTGCCGGATTAGTAAGTTTATTCCTTTATCTCGGACGCGACCAATTGGGAACATATTCTACTGTAGCCGCTAACATCATTTTATTCTCCATCATCCTACTATTTATTTGCTGGGGATTATGGAAGAAGACCAATGTATACGATGCTTTTGTAACAGGAGCCAAAGAGGGCTTTAACACAGCTGTACGCATCATCCCTTATCTTGTTGCTTTCCTAGTGGGTATCGGCGTGTTTCGTGCGTCTGGCGCTATGGATATATTGGTGAACGGCATCGGTTCAATAGTAGGTTTATTCGGATTGGATACTAGTTTTGTAGGCGCTCTTCCCACAGCCTTAATGAAAACATTAAGTGGAAGTGGAGCCAATGGGTTAATGATTGACACAATGAAGCAATACGGAGCGGACTCTTTTGTGGGTCGAATGAGTTGTGTAGCTCGCGGAGCATCCGACACGACTTTCTATGTACTGGCTGTATACTTCGGTAGTATAGGGATTAGCAAAACCCGCAATGCAGTGACCTGTGGCTTGATTGCAGATCTTACCGGAGTCATCGCAGCGATTATCATCAGCTACTTATTTTTTCATTAATCCGATTTCATCAGAAATAAATTCATTAACAATATGATCACATATCAAACAGAAGAGGTCAAAATGCCTTCGATAAAGAAACGGCAGACCACAGCATGGATAAAAGCTGTTGCGGGTACCTACGATAAAAAGATCGGTGAGATCGCATATATTTTCTGTTCGGACAATAAAATACTTGAAGTAAACCGAGAATATCTGAATCACGACTATTACACGGATATCATTACTTTTGATTATTGTGAAGGTAACCGTCTCTCCGGAGATTTATTTATCAGCCTCGATACTATACGTACTAATTCCATTCAATTTGGAAGCACCTACGACGACGAATTATACCGGGTTATCATACACGGCATATTGCACCTCTGCGGCATCAATGATAAAGGGCCTGGGGAACGGGAAATTATGGAAGCAGCAGAAAACAAAGCATTAAGTCTGCTAAAAGAGCTAGAAGATAGATCCATTTAGATAACGGCCAAGACAAATTTCAAAAAGAATCGGCTGAAAAATCCATATCAAAATGTTTATTATCAGATCTATATATCCAGCGTGATGGATATATAGCCCCAAAGTGTTGGCTATATATATCGAACACGTCAAATATATATAGCCAACACTAAAAGATTCTATACCTGTCAAAAGAGAATGGTTTATCTTATGGCAGGCATTTAAAGTTCTTTACTTCAAAAGATAATGTTCTGCACGGCCCGGAGAGAACAACTCCCATAAGGAAGCCACAGTCCAGCCCGGTGCAAAAATATCGTTATAGAAACCTTTCCCATTTTTGCCGTAATCCCAATTGGTATGTTGAACGACTTCAGGATAGTATCCAACTTTTGCTATACCGCAAAGGTGCCCTTTCAAGGGAAGTAATTGACGCATGGATGTACTAATGACTTGAGCAAAATCTGCGAAACGCTTTTCATCGTAACGTTTAGAAAGCCAGTTCAAAACATCGGCAAATTCAAACACAAATACATCAATGTGGTTATTTTCGACCGATACATTTCCCCAGCCCCTGGTCTTCAACCCCAAATCACCAAGCATTTGTCCTTGCGCAAAAGGTACATCCCAAGTATAATACCAAGACAATGCAAAGTATGTAGCTTTCTTCGCCAATGCAGCATAATGTTCTTGTTCAGCTCCTTTAGTTACTAAAGCCAAATAATAGGCAGCGCTAGCCGCATATAATGAAGCTTCTTTATCTTCGCAATTCGCATCCAAAGTAGACGAAAAATAATCCGCTTTTGAAATCAATTCTTTCTCTAAATAATCAACTGTCTTCTTTGCAGACGCCAAGTATCGCTTATCTTTAAAATATTTATACCCTAATACCAATGGCAAAGTAGCTGAAGGAGTACTTCCTCCACTCTTATCTACAATTGAGAAATCATCACGAAACTTACGTGGGAAGCTTCCATCTTGATTTTGTAAGCGAAGGAAAATATCCAGCATCACCCTTACTTTTTTCTCCCAATCCAAATGTTTTCGTCCTTTTGACCGCTCATAATTGAGATAATGCAATATTGCATAAACACCCTCAGATTGACGACGGATACTATGGACAGCTTCCACTGAGTTACGTTTATAATGAACGACTTCATTAAAGAATCCACCTTTTGAAAAGCCATTTGCTTGATAGGTATCAAATACGCTATTAGCATTTGAGACCAAATCAGCACGCCCATTCTGTTCTCCATATTCAAGCGCATTAAACGCATTCAGCAAAGTACGTCCTACAAAACCAACTTCAGCAACATCTGTGTTATCACAAGTTGCCGTACGTAATTCAACACCCGAGTAGTAATGCGTAGGGGTATCTCCCACATAGCTTTCGACAAAGAAGTTAGTCATCACCTCTTTCATCTTTTCAGGAGTATATGGAGTATTCACCGGCTGTGGTTTATTGGTATCGTAACTATATTCCCACGTACGCTGAACACATTCGGAAAAGTCAGTAGCTTCACGCTCGGAAATCTCCCAAGTTATAGACATGCTTTCACCCTTTCTTAAGAACTGAAAAGCCTCAACAGGAGGAGCTAAAGTCAATTTACGAATATAAGTTTTAGGCATTTCTTTATAAGGGAAGCCAAAAGAGAGAACAGCTTCACCGGATACATTTTCAAAACCGGTATACCCGATAGATGTCTTTCCGGAAAGGATCACTTCTCCTTCTTTATGAGTTGTTAAAGCCTCATCACCAAACTTATCTATGCGAATAACGGACATTGATTTTTTGCTTTTCTCATCGAAAATAGCAGTCAATGGAGTGCTCAGACGATCTTCTCTAACCAACCAGCTATCCGATGTGTGGAATGATGGAGCCTGTTGAGGCGAACGTAAATTACGACGATACCAAAAGCCGGGCATGTAGAACAAACAGTCATCATGTCGATAACCGGTTTTTATTTGTTCGCCATAGCTAAAATAAACATCTTCTGTGGCTGTAAGAGTAACCGTAATTCGCTCTTTATTTCCATTTTCAACTACTTGCCTAGTTATTTCCATCGGGACTACTCCAGAAGCAGGGTACTTATATACACCATCCTTCATTCCTTGAAATACAAGTGGATAACTTTGAGAATCATTCCCTGGAATTTTCAGCGAAATTGATGCAGCAAACTCTTCCCCTATTCTATTTGTAGCGCTGCACATACACACAACCCCACTTAGCAGCATTAAACTTAAAAACAATTTTTTCATTTTCATTATACTATACTTGTTATAAATTCATTTACCTTTCTACCCCTTTTCCTCATTCCCATCACTTCCTCACAAAATATCCCTTTAATTCAAGTCAGAGATTTCATTAAACATTCTCATTTAATGGAATTATAGTCATCCATCTTATGTAGATCTCTAAAACCAAGGAACTCATACCCTTCAATAATTATACCAATTAGATTGAGTAGTTTCCCTGATGTTGATGCAGGCAGTTATAGTGAACTATCTGTATGGAAAAAATCCATCGTATAAAGTGTATTATATCTTTTTCCATACAAATAACATGAGTTGTCAGCTCTCGCATTTATTTTAGAGACTATTTATTGAATGCCATACACCAACGATGTATAGCTCCACTCCAAATCGATGATTAATAAACCTGGTATGGAATTATAATATTATTAGCATCCACAGAAATCTTATAGATGCCGTCAGCACCTTTTTCACGAATCAATGGAACGATACGTGCTTGTCGGGCATCAGGATTATCACCGTCACCCCATACATGGTAAATATAATAAAACTTACCATCTTTTCCTTCAAACACATCTCCATGACCTGAACCCTTCTCACCTACGATATCACGGCGGATGATAGGATTACCGGAGTACTTTGTCCAAGGCCCCATGGGTGAGCTAGCTGTAGCATAACCCACGGCATAATCCGGATCTTTATAATGATTAGCCGAATAAAAGAGATAGTAAACGTCATCCCACTTCACCACTGTCGGTCCTTCCATAATCCAACTGGTGTTATAGTTATACATCCTTTCCCACGGTTCGGTAAGATCCAAACATTTTTTCAGTGTATTCGAATCAATGGTTCCGGTTGCCATATTGAATTCTGCCACCCAGATAAAGTTGCCACCACCAAAACGTACGTGGTAAAGGTAGTATTTCCCGTCCTTGTCTTTGAACAAAAATGGATCGATGTTTCCCGCGGAAGAATCAATCGACGTCACTTTATCTTGTGTGAAAATACCCGTCATAGCGCTTGCATGAGCGATTGCTACATGCTCATCAGCTGTATAGAGAAAATAATATGTATTGCCTTCTTTATACCATTGTGGTGCCCAAAATCCTGTACTGCCATAAGTACTCCCCCATTCCGGCCCGAGAATAAAACGGTAAGTGTCTTTCACACCCGTA
>JAYRGX010000004.1:0-216987 GCA_041907545.1 Bacteroides sp. | reverse complement strand
ATAACTTGCCACTGTGTTTCTTCTAAATCCGTACAATACATAATTATTTCAAGCTTGGTAACTAAAAATAATTATTTGGACGGAAAGAGGAAGCACTCTTTTTATTTCAAACGACAAAATTTAAACAAGCTCTTAAATTTTTCCTAGAATTTTATCCATAACCCAATTGGTAAGTGTGGCACTTTCGCCATTGCATGTACATGTTGATTTGCCGATTAGATGATCAACAACCGCTTGTATCAAAGGCTGCTGCACATGTTCCGGGTTGGCTATTACAATTTCTTCCCGACCGTTTTCTGTGTGTAATGCAATAGGTTCATAAGTAAATACCGAGAAACAAATCATTCCCTTATCGCCAATAACCTCTATCCGGTCCTCTCGCGCAGATTCGTGTGCAACAAAACACCATGAACCACTTCCTACTACACCATTGTCAAATTGGAAACATGCGCTTAAAGTATCCTCTGCCTGATATAGCCCTCCTTGGTTGCTCTTATATCCGCTGGCTTCGAGAATACAACCGAACATGTCTTGTAATAGGTCTATTTGGTGTGGAGCGAGATCATAGAAATATCCTCCGCCTGCTATATCCGGTTGTACGCGCCAAGGGAGGTTCGCCTTATTATGATCCAAATCACGTGGGGGTTGTGCAAAACGTATTTGTATATTGATGACGTTACCAATCTGCCCCCCGTTTATCAATTCTTTTACTTTCTGGAAATATGGTAAATACCGTCTGTAATATGCTACAAAACAAGGCACTCCTGTTTCATTGGATATGCGGTTGATACGGCAACATTCTTCGTATGTCACCGCCATTGGCTTTTCAATGTAGACAGGTTTCCCGGCTTTCATAGCCATGATCGCATAAGTAGCATGTGATGAAGGAGGAGTTGCAATATAGATTGCGTTTACATCGTTATCGTCGATTAATTCCTGAGCATCATCATACCATTTTGGTATTTTTCTTTCAGCGGCGTAGGCTTTTGCTTTGGTCATTTCACGACTCATAACAGCTGTAACAGCTGAGTGTTCAACTTTTTTAAAGGCAGGTCCACTCTTTTGCTTCGTCACTTCTCCACAACCAATAAATCCCCATTTAATAGTTTTTTGCTCCATGATGTTATTCTTCAGATGTGTTATCTTCAAAGTCAAAATCGAAGTCAAATCCGTCCGTGAATTCAGGTGTTGTAAAGTCTTCAAGAGTTCTTCTGTCTTTTTTAGTCGGTCTTCCTGTGCCTTTTGCACGGTTGACAAACCCACTAACGCGGCTCATTTCAAGCAGTTCGTATTGATCCGGTGTGGTTACATTCTCCATTATGTCCACAAGAAGTTTTGCTCCGACTCGTTTTTCAATAGCCTGTATCACTTTGAAAGAGTAGGTGACCGGAGGTTTTCGTACTTGTATAATGTCACCTGGTTTAACTGTGCGGGAGGCTTTGGCTAATGCTCCGTTGATACTTATTCTGCTTTTTTTGCAAGCTTCAGCCGCTATGGTGCGCGTTTTAAATATCCGTACCGCCCACATCCATTTGTCTATTCGGGCTTCACTCATTTCTTGTTGAATTGATTCATTGTGATATCAAGACCTGCCAAGCAGAAACTTTTAATGATTTCCCCCGCTAATTCGAGCTGCTTGTCCATGGATTTCCAGTCCTCATTGTCGAAGTGTCCCAATACGTAATCTACTTGACCACCCCGTGGAAAGTCACTCCCGATGCCGAAACGTAAACGAGCATAATTTTGTGTACCCAATATGGCTGCAATGTGTTTAAGCCCATTATGTCCTGCATCACTGCCTTTTCCTTTCAGTCTAAGCGTGCCGAATGGCAGAGCCAGGTCATCAACAGCAACCAGCATGTTTTCAAGAGCTATATTCTCTTTCTGCATCCAATAGCGAACTGCATTCCCACTGAGATTCATAAAGGTGGAAGGTTTTAGCAGGATTATTTGACGTCCTTTAATGGAAATATTTGCAGTGAAACCGTATCTACCGTCTACGAAAGACACGCCAGCAGCTTTTGCTAATGCATCAACAATCATAAAACCAATATTATGACGGGTTTCATGATATTCAGGACCAATATTTCCCAATCCTACTATTAAGTATTTCATTTTCTCTAGCTATAAATAATATAAAAAGATTTCATAAGGATAAATTATCTATTCCCTTTTTATCTCTTGATTTTTTTGTTCGCTCTATTTTCTATGAAACGAACTGTATCTCGATATTGTTGTGTGTTGTAATAAATAAAGCGCGGATTAACGCAACTGTCCGCGGATTGAAAATCTGCGTTTTTACGTTAACCCGCGCTTATCGGATATATCTATTAGTCTATATCGGATTAGTTGTTGCTAGCTGCTGCTCCTCTTGCTGCACGAGTCAATTTAACAGCACAAACTACAGCTTCTTTAGCGCTCAATATTTCCAATCCTTCATAGCTCAATTCTCCAACTTTAACGGTTTTGCCTAAT
The DNA here is from genome assembly GCA_041907545.1 of Bacteroides sp. GTDB lineage: Bacteria > Bacteroidota > Bacteroidia > Bacteroidales > Bacteroidaceae > Bacteroides. Next base: position 214,512 of record JAYRGX010000004.1, on the reverse strand, counting down.
CCTAAATGAGCAACGTTCACACTTAGTCTTTCAGGAATAACGTTGTATAGAGCTCTTACTTTTAATTTACGCATTTGAAGTGTCAACTTACCACCGGCTTTAACACCTTCTGCTAAACCTTCCATCTGTACAGGAACTTCCATTACAATAGGTTTGCTCTCGTCAATTTGGAAGAAATCAACATGAAGAATTGTATCTTTTACAGGGTGGAATTGAATATCTTTCATGATGGCATTTATTTTTTTACCATCAATAATCAAATCTATGATGTAGATATGAGGAGAATAAACTAAATTACGTAAACCTTCTGCAGGTACTGTAAAGTGAATGTTTTCACCTGCTCCATAAAGCACGCATGGTACGCCATTGTCTTGACGAATGCTTTTCAAAGCCCTAGCTTGTTCGGAAGAGCGCTCTGCAATAGTTCTTGCAGTACCTTTTACTTCAATTGTTTTCATTTTCTAAATTTTTTGTGTTACTCTAAATTAAGTTACTTATTGCTTAATTCACCATCACACAGTATGATTTGTAAAAACCATACAATGTTGCAAAAAAGCGGTGCAAAAGTACAGCTTCTTTTTGATATATCAAAGAGTTGGTCCCTCAAAATCAAGATCAATCTTGATTTCATTTTCCCCTTCCTTTTCTTGGCTTAGGTGGAGGGTGCTTTCTGCAGAGCTATCATTATCATTGACAAATGAAATAGCCTCGTTCAAACCGTTAATGAACTTTTCAAAATCTTCTCTATAAAGGAAAATCTTGTGTTTCTCAAAATTAACTTGGGTATTGTCGCCCTCTCCAGTAATGACTTTTTTGCTTTCCGTGATTGCTAGAAACATCTCATCTTTTCTGTTCTTTTTTACATCCAGATAGTAGATTCGCTTGCCGGCTTTAATGGATTTTGAGAAAATAATCTCTTTATCATTCATCTCCACTACGTTTTTCTTCTTTAAGTCTTCCATATTTTAGGTTACTAGTTGTAATTCGCCTCAAAATTGGATATTTTTTTTAAATTGTCAAAAGAAAAACCTCGGATAATGAATAACTTCATAAAAAAATGTGTTTTATTTGTGTAAGCTCATTAAAAATATCTACTTTTGCACCTTGTTAACAAAATAACAATTGATTATATAGGATTATGATTAACAGAGTTCTTATTCGTCTCAAGATTATACAAATTGTATACGCTTATTATCAGAACGGAAGTAAAAATTTAGATGCAGCTGAGAAAGAGTTGTTTTTTAGCTTATCGAAAGCTTATGACCTCTACAACTATATGCTGATGCTGATGGTAGCTTTGACGAATTATGCGCAGAAAAGAATTGATGCTGCTAAAGCTAAACTTGCACCTACGGAAGAAGATTTGCACCCTAACATGAAATTTGTTGAAAATCTTTTCATTTCTCAGTTGGAGATAAATAAACAACTTTTGGAATTTTCGTCTAATCAAAAGCGTTCATGGACGACGGATGAAGATTTTGTGAAAGGTTTATATGAAAAGATTGTAGTATCTGATATCTACAAAGAATACATGGCGTCTTCTGATAGCTCATATGAGACTGATAGGGAGTTTTGGAGAAAGCTTTATAAAGGGTTTATATTCAACAATGAGTCTCTTGATGCCTTACTTGAAGATCAGAGCTTATATTGGAATGATGATAAGGAAATAGTTGATACGTTTGTTTTGAAAACAATCAAACGTTTCGAAGAGAAAAATGGAGCTGACCAACCTCTCTTGCCTGAGTTTAAAGATGAGGAAGATCAGGAATTTGCTCGTCGATTATTCCGCCGAACTGTTTTGAATTGTGATTATTACCGTCACTTGATAAGTGAAAATACCCGTAATTGGGATTTGGATCGTGTTGCTTTTATGGATGTTATTGTGATGCAATGCGCATTGGCTGAGATATTGAGTTTCCCGAATATACCGGTTAGCGTATCTCTCAATGAATATGTTGAAATAGCCAAGGTATACAGCACAGCCAAGAGCGGTAGCTTCGTTAATGGAACATTAGACGGAATAGTTAATCAATTGAAAAAAGACGGGAAGTTAGCAAAAAGTTAATATCTTTGTTCTGTATTAAAATTTTAAAAACGAATAATTTATGAACTTAATGACTGTATTATTGCAGGCTCCTGCCGCCGGTCCCGATGGTAGTATGATGTGGATTATATTGATTGCAATGTTTGCTATCATGTATTTCTTTATGATTCGTCCGCAGAATAAGAAACAGAAAGAAATTGCGAATTTCCGTAAATCGCTTCAGGTTAATCAGAAAGTTATCACAGCAGGTGGAATTCATGGAATTATAAAAGAAATTAATGACAATGACATTGTGTTGGAAATAGCTTCTAACGTAAAAGTTACTATTGATAAAAATTCTGTTTTTGCAGCTGCAGGTGATGCGAATACTAACCAAGCTGCAAAATAATATGTAATTTATATTAGCCTATGTTTGGACGTAGGAACGTAAAGTACATATATTATAAGATAATAAAAAGCATTAAGAATTTTTTGCTCAGCCAAAAGAGTAGGGAATTCTTAATTTTTTTATTCTTCTTCTTCATAGCTGGAACTTTTTGGTTATTGCAAACCTTGAACGATGATTATGAAGTTGAATTCTCCATTCCAGTTCGCTTAAAGGGGGTACCCAATAGTGTGGTCATAACTTCCGATCCACCTTCCGAATTGCGTATCAGAGTTAAAGATAAAGGTACTGTTCTTTTGAATTATATGCTTGCTAAGAGTTTCTTTCCCGTAACGTTAAATTATGGTGATTATAAGGGGCAGGGAAATCAAGTGAGGATTTACTTTTCGCAATTTGAGAAGAAAATATTGAGTCAGCTGAATTTGTCTACCAAGCTGCTATGGGTTAAACCGGATACAGTGGATTATATTTATACAAATGGTTCTTCTAAGTTAGTGCCTGTTCGCTTCAAAGGTAAAGTCACTGCGGGGAGGCAATATTATATTTCAGATACGATTTTTCGGCCCGATTCGGTGCTGGTATATGCTCCTTCCCGCATACTCGATACCATAACTGCTGCATATACGCAAAATTTCAAATTGGATAATATAACTGATACATTGGTTAAATCAGTACCATTAATAGCCCGTAAGGGTGTTAAATTCATTCCGGGAAATGCGGAAATCGTTTTTCCCGTGGATTTCTTCACAGATAAAACTGTAGAGGTTCCAATCTCTGGAGTTAAATTCCCATCAGGCAAGGTTTTGAGGACATTCCCTTCTAAGATTAATATTACGTTTCAGGTCGGATTGAGTCATTTTCGTAGCATTCATCCCGAAGATTTCCGTATAAATATCTCTTATGATGAACTATTGAATCTTAAGTCCGATAAGTTTACTATCAAATTGACTTCTGCTCCGAAAGGCATAAGGCATGTGCGTTTTAGCCCTTCGACGGTCGATTTCCTCATTGAACAATTATATCCCGCATCCCATGGCAATTAAAATTGGCCTTACCGGTGGAATAGGTAGTGGGAAGAGTGTGGTGTCTCGTCTGTTTAGCGTAATGGGAATCCCGGTATACATTTCAGACGATGAAGCCAAAAGATTAACTGTTTGTGATCCTTTTGTCCGTAGGGAGTTGATTGCTTTGTTGGGCCAAGATGTTTATCATGGTGAACAATTGAACAAATCGTTATTAGCTTCTTATGTTTTTGCTTCTTCAACGCAGGCGGATATTGTAAATGGTATTATTCATCCTCGTGTGAAAAATGATTTTAGAGTATGGGTTGGAAGGCAGATTAATCCATTTATAGCTTTGGAATCTGCAATTTTATTAGAAGCTGGTTTTCGGGAAGAAGTTGATCTTTTAGTTATGGTTTATGCCCCTGAGAATGTTCGCATTGAAAGAGCGATGAAGAGGGACAGCGTATCCAAAGAGTTGATTGAACAAAGGGTTAGAAGTCAGATGAATGATGAAGAAAAACGTATGCAAGCCGATTTCGTAATCGTAAACGATGGTGAAACTCCCTTAATTCCGCAGGTTTTACAACTCATAACTTTTCTATCCGAAAATAATGGTTACCTTTGCCATCCGAAAAAATGAATTATTAACGAAAAAATATTAAGATACTATGTTGAAAACTATCTTGTCTATCTCTGGAAAACCCGGGTTATATAAACTCATCTCGCAAGGCAGGAATATGTTAATTGTGGAGTCGCTTATTGATAAAAAACGCGTTCCGGCTTACGGCAATGAAAAAATAATCTCTTTAGGAGATATCGCCATGTATACCGATACAGATGACGTTCCTTTGATTAATGTGTTACAGGCAATTAAAGAGAAAGAAGGTGGAAATGCTATTAGTATGGAATTGAAAAAGGCCAGCCCGGATGATCTTCGTGGTTATTTGGCTGAAGTGCTTCCTACTTTTGATCGTGAGCGAGTATTCGTATCGGATATTAAGAAATTGATTTCTTGGTATAATATTCTTATAGATGCAGGATTGACTGATTTTGAAGCGGAGGAGGCTGAAAGTACCGAAGAGTAGACTTTCTAGCAATGACTACTTGAATTTAAAGGCTATCTTATAATCTTTTACCACTTCATAGTGGATGCGATTATAAGACAGCCTTTCTTCTTTATGAAAAGTACTCCATTCTAATTATGAAATACCAGTTGCTCTCCCCTTGCATCTACTGTGATGGGAGTCGTTCGGTCTATTTCCTGTGCTAATAGCTTTTTCGATAAATCATTCAATAAATAGCGTTGAATAGCACGTTTCACAGGACGGGCTCCGAATTCAGGGTCATAGCCGGAATTACTTAAAAAGTCAATAGCCGCATCTGTTAGTTGCAGAGTGACTCCGTTTTGAGCAAGCATACTTCGCACACTATTGATCTGCAATATAACGATCTGTCTGATTTCTTTTTCTGTAAGTGGCAGAAACATGATTGTTTCGTCAATACGATTAAGAAATTCGGGACGGATAGTCCTTTTCAACATATTCATCACTTCTTTCTTTGTTTCTTCAATAATATGTTCCTTATTATACCCGTTTATCTTTTCCATCTGGGTTTGTATATAGTTGCTACCCATGTTGGAGGTCATGATAATAATCGTATTTTTAAAGTTTACCGTGCGCCCTTTGTTATCTGTTAATCGACCATCATCTAATACTTGCAGCAGGATATTAAAAACATCAGGATGCGCTTTCTCTATCTCATCAAATAAGATCACTGAGTATGGTTTACGACGGATCGCTTCAGTGAGTTGCCCTCCTTCATCATATCCAACATATCCCGGAGGTGCTCCTACCAGACGTGATACGCTATGTTTCTCCTGATATTCACTCATGTCAATACGGGTCATCATTGTTTCATCATCGAATAGAAACTCAGCCAATGCTTTAGCTAACTCCGTCTTACCTACGCCGGTAGTGCCAAGGAAAATGAATGAGCCAATTGGTCTTCTGGGATCTTGCAGGCCTGCACGACTTCTGCGAACAGCGTCTGCCACAGCCTCTATTGCTTCATTTTGTCCAATGACCCGCTGATGTAATTCATCTTCCAAGTGTAATAACTTATCTTTTTCGCTTTGTAGCATTTTGTTCACCGGTATGCCAGTCCAACGGGATACAACGTCAGCTATGTCTTCGGAGTCAACTTCTTCTTTGATCATAGCCTTATCACCTTGCATAGCATGAAGTTTCTTTTGAGTCTCTTCAATCTCGCTGTTTAAAGCTTGTAGTTTACCATAACGTATTTCAGCTACTTTGCCATAGTTGCCTTCACGTTCTGCTTTATCCGCTTCAAACTTCAAATTCTCTATTTCAACCTTGTTTTGTTGTATCTTGTTTACTAGCGTCTTTTCGCTTTGCCATTTTGCTTTATACGAGCTTTCTTGTTCTTTAAATTCGGCAAGCTCTTTTGCAATCTGCTCAAGTTTTACATGATCATTTTCACGTTTAATAGCCTCACGCTCGATTTCGAGTTGCTTAATCCTTCGCGATATTTCATCCAATTCTTCCGGAACAGAATCTACCTCCATACGCAATTTAGCGGCAGCTTCATCCATTAAGTCAATGGCTTTGTCCGGAAGAAAACGATCTGTTATATATCGGTTACTCAATTCTGCCGCTGCAATAATTGCATCATCTTTAATGCGGACATGATGGTGGTTCTCGTATCTTTCTTTTAGTCCACGAAGAATAGAAATAGTGCTTAGAATATCCGGTTCGTTGACCATTACAATTTGGAAACGCCGCTCGAGTGCTTTGTCTTTCTCAAAATATTTCTGATACTCATCTAATGTAGTGGCACCGATACTTCTAAGCTCGCCACGGGCTAGAGCCGGCTTTAGTATATTAGCAGCATCCATGGCACCTTCACCTTTTCCGGCACCTACTAACGTGTGAATCTCGTCAATAAACAAAATGATATTTCCTTCTGACTTTTTCACTTCATTGATAACCGATTTCAAGCGTTCTTCAAATTCTCCTTTATATTTGGCACCTGCAACAAGAGCACCCATATCTAATGAGTAAACCTGTTTGTTTTTTAAGTTTTCAGGAACATCACCGCGTATAATTCGGTGTGCTAGTCCTTCTACAATAGCTGTTTTACCTGTACCAGGTTCACCGATTAGAATAGGATTATTTTTTGTTCGGCGGCTTAAGATTTGTAATACCCGTCGTATCTCCTCATCACGTCCAATCACCGGATCGAGTTTTCCGCTACGAGCCGCCTCATTTAGGTTGATTGCATATTTCTCGAGCGATTGATAATTATCTTCGCTTGACTGTGATGTTACTTTTTCGCCTTTTCTCAATTCGTTGATTGCTTCACGTAGCTCACGTTCTGTCATTCCGGCATCTTTGAGAATAGTAGACGCCGTGCTTTTTACATTCAATAAAGCTAAAATAATATGCTCCAAAGAAACGAATTCATCTCCCATCTCCTTGGAATATTGTGTTGCTTTTTGCAAGACTTCATTTGTCTCGCGATTCAAATAAGGTTCTCCACCTGAAACTTTAGGTAGGGAATCAATCTGTTTCTCCAGTATTAAGGCAATCTGTTGACCATTTATACCTAATTTCTGAAAGATAAAGTTAGCTACATTTTCACCGACCTTCAAAACTCCATTTAGCAAGTGTACCGGATCGATAGCTTGTTGTCCTTTGTTTTGAGTCAGATTGACTGCTTCTTGGACAGCTTCTTGCGATTTGATTGTAAAATTATTGAAGTTCATTTTTTGTCTCCTTTCATTTCTTATTTATTCAACAATCGTAAGGCACAAAAGATTTGCCAATTGCACTTTACTGACAAAATAACATGTGTATATTGTCTTTCTCTGTCATAATGGCTGGTTAAGCTTACGTTTATCTCTTGTTACTTTAAGAAATGATGTTTTATAGTTATTTCTTCTCCAAGTATTAAAAATGCAGATCAGGCTGAATCTGTTTGTACTTTATATTGAGAGATGTTTAAAAATTGAACGGAATGTGTTCTACTTACAAGCTTTATCGTATCTTTATGCCCAAGATAGAACAAAACATTTATGTCAGAGCATATCAAATTAGCTGAAAATATTATTCTTATAGATGTACCGGGATTCAACGAAACGTTGATTAATTTGGTGCGATTTTTTGAAGGGAGTATTGGTCGTAAACTAAAAAAAGTTGATTTGGAAACTTGGATCATTGACTTGGCTCTTGATGCCGGTTTAAGGGAAGGTGAGCATAGAACCCAAATCTTGTTTGTTTATGATGATAGTGCTTCTTGTTTGGAACATTGCACTACTCGCGAACTAAAGTCTGTTGACGGATGGGGATGTCGTAATCAGTTTGGAGAGTTCATATTCTCGGCAATATCTTCCGAGGGATTGGCTTCACGTGAGAGTGTGTTCTTCGACTTGTTGCAAATAACTCTCAACTCCGAAGATGTAAAACGATTGATCTTACTTGCGGCGGATAATGAATACGGTGAACGTCTTCATGAATTGCTTGAAGATACCGGGCATTTGACTTCACCTGATGCTAACAAGGATATAATTCGTTTTTTTCCGGCAAAAACTTCTGTCTCTTCACGCTATAGGAGCGAAGTCTTAATCTTTTCTCTGATGCATGCACTTGGCGTTCGTAGTGAAGATCTCGATCTTATTCGTTGATAAAGACTGTCTGTCATGTCTGACTTTCGTATAAAAGTTTTCCAATCCGCAGCAAAGAATCTGAGCTTCACTAAAGCATCTCAGGAACTGTTTATTAGTCAACCGGCTATAACAAAACATATTCATGAATTGGAGATTGCTTATCAAACACGTTTGTTTGATAGGCAGGGAGGAAAAATCAGTTTGACAGATTCAGGAAAATTATTGTTGGAACATACTGAACGTATTTTGGATGCGTATAAAAGATTGGAATATGAAATGCATTTACTCAATAATAATTATACAGGAGAACTTCGTCTTGGAGCAAGTACAACTATAGCCCAATATGTTTTACCCCCTTTATTAGCATCATTTATAAATAAGTTCCCTCAAGTCCATCTTTCTTTGATGAATGGGAATTCTCGTGAAATAGAAACGGCACTTCAAGAGCATCGGATTGACTTGGGACTTGTAGAAGGAGTGATTCGCCAACCAAATCTGAAATATTCAACTTTTCTGAGTGATGAATTGGTCGCAGTAACACGGAGCAGAGGAAAGCTGCTCTTGACAGAGGAAATCATGCCGGAAGAATTATTGAACATTCCTTTAGTACTCCGTGAAAGAGGGTCGGGAACGCTGGATGTCTTTGAAAAAGCTCTCCAAGAGCATGATATGAAACTTTCTTCACTTCGGGTTTTAATGTATTTAGGGAGTACAGAGAGTATAAAGTTATTTCTGGAACATACCGAATGTATGGGTATTGTCTCAATAAGATCGGTCAGTAAAGAACTTTACGCCGGTAAACTGCGAGTCGTTGAAATAAAGGGGATGCCCATGTTGCGTGAATTCAGTTTTGTACAATTGCAAGGGCAAGAAAGTGGGCTATCGCAAGAATTTATACAATTCGCCTCTCTCCATAACCAAAAGTTATGATGTATAAATAAATTCAATTGGGAAGTTAGCAAGGAGAAGTCTAACTTTGCATGCTGTAAAAGGAAAAAGATTGCTTACCCGAACTTGACAGGTTGGAATATGAACAGTCAGGCAAGTTCTTAATTTGTAAAATATGGCTTCAAATCAAACGACAGTGGTTGTCAGCGGTGTGCTGGCTACTCTTAAAAGAAAGAACAAGATTATTTATGTAGCACTTCTGGTTATTCTCTCAGTCTTTTTATTATTGGATTACATCCCTGGTGGACAGGTCTTTTCGGCATGGGTCACCCCTCCTGTAGCTTTGTTCCTTGGCCTTATCTATGCGTTAAGTTGCGGACAGGCGCATCCCAAGTTTAATAAAAAAGTATCTAAATATTTGCTGCAATACTCTGTGGTGGGATTGGGATTTGGTATGAACCTGCAAGCTTCATTGGCTTCGGGTAAGCAAGGTATGGAGTTTACGATACTTTCTGTAGTCGGAACAATGCTTATCGGTTGGCTATTCGGTCGTAAATTTCTAAAAGTGGATCGTGATACCTCATACCTGATAAGCTCCGGAACTGCAATCTGTGGTGGAAGTGCCATTGCTGCTGTGGGTTCCGTGCTGAAAGCCGATGATGGGGAAATGTCTGTTTCATTGGGTACTATTTTCATACTCAATGCCATTGCTTTATTCCTTTTCCCGGTGATAGGTCATGCACTGAATATGTCCCAGCAGGATTTTGGAACATGGGCTGCAATAGCTATTCACGATACCAGCTCAGTGGTTGGTGCCGGAGCTGCATACGGTGAAGAGGCGCTTAAGGTTGCCACTACCATTAAGCTGACACGTGCTTTATGGATCATACCGTTGGCTTTGGTGACTTCTTTTCTTTTTAAAAAGCAAGGACGGAAAATAAGCATTCCTTGGTTTATCTTCTTTTTTATATTGGCTATGGTTTTTAATACTTATGTCTTGAATAGTACATCAACTGGAATAATGATTGGCGATGGGATTAATCATGTTGCACGTAAAACACTTACCATTACATTATTCTTTATTGGAGCCTCTCTTTCACGTGATGTACTGAAAGCCGTCGGCATTCGTCCGATGATTCAAGGCGTATTGTTGTGGATTACAATTAGTCTAAGTACGTTGGCTTATATTTATTTACGCTGATTTGTTTCTTTATTACTTGACTACCATTATCTCATCTCTGCCTGTGTCTTTATTCACCGATTACTTTGTTCTAGCGGATAGAGACAGGCAGATGCTATTGGCTACGCTGTCTCCTTCTGCGTTGATAAAGCTCAGGTAGGGAAATAGCTCGTCATCATCCCAGCTTTCAGGTAGTGTCAGTTCAGCATGAGTATCGGAACGTATGGTAGCGGCTGTATCATATACAGCTGCTTCCTTGTCTTTGTTATATACCAAGAGCATGGCTACATCCGTTGTTTCTGCATTTCCCATGCCGCTGTTATCTATCCAGTCAAAAAGCATATTGCAATCCTTCTTCGTGGCTTTACCTTCAAATACAGGCATTAGGTTGCCCGTTGATACCATTACCCGTTTGAAGTCTATTATTGCACCAGTTTCGTTGGCCTTTATGGCTTTTTTGAGCATGTAGGACATTGCTGCATTAAATGGCGTCTTCTCTTGCGCATACGTTTGATAACCGATACGGATGAACGGTGCGATGCTCTTTAGAAAATTGAATGCAATAGCAAATTTTCCCCGTTGATTTTGCTGCTTCTCCGTACGTGGATTGCTTACTTTGGCAGCTTTTGCCCGTATATAGTTGACTGATTTCCATGTACCACCTACTATCGGTCCTACTTTTCCTGAGAATCCTCCTAAAAGGTTTTGTTTGATTTTTCCCATGATATTGAAGTTAATCCATTTTATTCTACTCCATAGTTTAATCTCATATCCCAAAGGTATGAAAAATCCGTTTTGTATGTTTAACAAATTAGCTTCAGTTTATTATCATCTTCTTACCAAAGCCGTACTTGCTCCGTAGTTTCTCCGTAAAACAGGCTATATAAGGGAATAATACGGAGAAACTACGGAGCAAGTACGGCTTTGATATAGTGTTGAACTAACATTCTTATGAATTAAAGTAGTCGAAAAAGCAGATCTTTGTATGTTTCATTCTTCTTATTGAATTTATTTTTTATTATTCTTGTAACAACAATCCCTCTCTTTACGTCTTAAAGATAAAAGTGATCATAATCCATGGATGCAGAAAGTTTCAAGAAAGAATTTTTGCCTTATCACCAGAAGCTGTATTGTATAGCGTATCACCTATTGGAGGATACTGGTGATGCAGAAGATTTGGTTCAGGAGGCTTATCTGAAACTTTGGGAGAAACGTGACGGATTATCCGTTATTACCAATATAGAAGCGTTCTGTGTCACTTTAGTCAAAAACATGTGTTTTGATTTGTTGCGCTCCGGTAAATATTTGCTAGCCCGACAATCGGTACCACTTACTACGGTACATGACGTTTCACCTCCGGAGGATCTGGCACTGAAAGATGAAGCAAGACAAATCAAAGAGATCATCACCCGTCTGCCCGAAATGCAGCAACGAATCGTGGTGCTTAGAGATGTAAAAGGATGTTCTTACGAAGAGATAGAGCACATTACAGGATTGAATTCTACAAATGTACGTGTGTTATTGTCACGAGGTAGGAAAAAAATACGTGAAGAATTTAAAAGATTGGATCATTATGAAAGTAGAAGAAGTTGAACGGTTACTTGTCCAATTCTATGAAGGAAATACAACGGAAGAGGAAGAAAGCTCTTTAATCCATTTTTTCCGTACGGAAGAAGTCCCAGATGAATTGAGTAAGGATCAGCAGTTATTCCTTTTCCTGTACCAACAAAAAGAAAAGCCTTCTTTACCTGAAGGTTTGGAGAATAAACTTAATTGCCTCATTGATGAGAAGGCCGAAGAAGAGCGACGCTTCTTCCATCGTAATCGTTCCCAACGTAATTGGAAATGGGTAGGGAGCATTGCAGCTTCACTGCTACTACTTGTGGCTATAGCTTACAGTATGGGAGTCTTTCGTGAAGAGATGAGGCCGCCTACCCCTGAAGATACTTTTTCCAATCCGGAACTGGCTTATGAAGTGTTGGAGTCTACGCTGATGGAAGTATCCACTAATTTGAATAAGGGAGTCACCGAGGTGAAAAAGACTCAACAGGATATACATAAGGTGACTTGTGAAGTAAAGAAAGAAATAACTAAAAAGCATTGATTATGAAACGTAGTAAACTCTTTGGACTGATTATATTGCTTATGCTGCCGTTAATGTGCCGTGCGCAAAAGAATTTGTTCAATAATTACAATGATATGAAAGGGGTCTCTTCCGTCTATATATCAAAAGCGATGATTGAAATGAACCCGAATCTGTTTACCAGAGATGTATATATTGGCAAGGTATCTGGCAAACTGGATTGCGTGCAGATTCTGTCTACCATGGACAATAATATCAAGAAAAGTATGCGCAAGGATATCAAAGCTTTGGTGGAGTCATCCAAATATGATTTGTTGATGAAGCAGAAAGGTGTTGTTTCCAGCTCGGAATTCTATGTGAACCGTAAAGGCGATAAGGTAAGGGAATTGATTATGATTATAGATGGCGCCGCTTCACTAAAATATGTCTATCTGGAAGGAGAAATGACCCTAAAAGATATTCAGAGCATCATGAAGTATCAAAGCTCCGGGCTTATCAATGGTGAACATTCGATTTATTCCATTCCCAATGTGAATATAAATCTTGCTGATAATGGATTTCTAGAGAGTATTGAAGGATTGAACAATCTGGATAATCTAAAGGGATTGGAGTCATTGAAAGATATGATGAATTCGGATAAATGGAAAAAGTTTGGTGAAGAGATGAAAAACACCTTTGAAAAAGAGTTTAATGTTAAGGACTGGGAGTAGTAATTAAAATAGTATCGTTAATCCTTTTTTTTGAATGATCAGGTGATTGCTTCAGTAAAGAAGCGATCACCTGATTTGTTTTATTCCCCCATGGGCTTATAGCCTTTGGCCAGTCCACCTTCACTTGTTTCTTTATAAAGGGATGGCAGATCGTTTCCTGTCTCTTTCATCACCTCAATCACTTTATCGAATGATACCCGGTGCATGCCGTCTGTAAATGAAGCGTAGAGATTTGCATCGAGTGCGCGTGCCGCAGCATAAGCATTTCGTTCAATGCAGGGAATCTGTACTAAGCCGCATACAGGGTCGCAGGTCATACCAAGATGATGCTCCAATCCCATTTCAGCAGCATATTCTATTTGCGAAGGGCTGCCACCAAATAACTGATTAGCCGCTGCCGATGCCATGGCGCATGCTACTCCGACTTCCCCTTGACAGCCGACTTCTGCACCCGATATAGAGGCGTTCGTCTTGACGATATTGCCTATTAGACCTGCTGTTGCCAATGCCCTCAGAATACGAATGTCACTGAAATCCCTGCTTTTGGACAAGTGATAAAGTACCGAAGGCATTACCCCGCAAGAACCGCATGTCGGTGCGGTAACAATTGTACCACCTGATGCATTCTCTTCACTTACGGCAAGAGCATAAGCAAATACGAGCCCCCGCGATTGCAAGGACTGTTTGTATCCGCTGGCCCGTATAAAATAAGTGGAAGCTTTACGACGCAGATTTAGAGGACCGGGTAAGACGCCTTCCTGCTCCAAACCACGGTGTACGGCTTCTTTCATGGTTTTCCAGACTTCAGCCAAGTAATCCCAAATGTCGCTGTTCTCACACTCCTTGACATATTCCCAATAACTTTTCCCTGAACGCTCACACCATTGTAGAATCTCGGTCATGTGGCTCATGTTGTAAACATCGGGAGTATTAATGGAGGAGGCGCCATCATTCTCTTCGGCAAGAGCTCCACCGCCGATACTAAATACCGTCCATTGATCCGTCTCATTGCCGGCATTATCCAATGATACGAATTTCATTCCGTTCGGGTGAAAAGGTAGGAATATTTTAGGCTCCCAGATAAACTCTACAGGTGCAACCGGTTGCAATGCTTCCGTAATCGCAATATTCGTCATGTGCCCTTTTCCCGTGGCAGCCAGACTTCCATATAGCGTTACTTTAAATGATGATGCCTCTGGATGTCTTTCGAGAAAGATTTGAGCAGCTTTGCGGGGACCCATTGTATGGCTACTCGATGGTCCGGTACCAATGCGATACAATTCTTTAATTGATTTCATCATCATATATTGTTTTTGAGTTTATTCAAAATCTACTACTGTGATGCCGGCTCCACCAAACTGGACATGTTCGTCGGCAAAATGCCTTACACCCGATACGGTCTGTAGATATTGGCGGATTAATGTTCTTAATATTCCTGTGCCGGTACCATGCAGGATACGTACACGCGATACACCCACTTGTATGGCATCGTCTATAAAATAGGTGATAGCCTGTAGCGCTTCGTCTCCACGCATACCCCGGACATCAATCTCTTGCTTAAAAACTAACTTTTTCTCATACATACTGTCTTGAGTCTGACTGCTGACAAATGTACTTTTGGTGGAAGACTCAATTTTTGGAGGAGCAGAGTTACTAGCTTCCAATCGTTCCAATTTTATATTAGTTTTGATGCTGCCGAATGCTACAATCACATTCTTTCCGTTTATTTCCAGGACTTCCCCTATAGTCGTTTGCCCTTTAATTCGCACATTGCTTCCCGGCTTTATTGTAGCAGATTTCTCTGCCTCCCGTTTAGCTTTCAATTCATCAGAAGCATTTGGAGAAGTTTTATTGGTCTCAGCTTTTCCGGCTTTTTTATCTTTCTTTCTATTCTCTTTTTCGCGAAGTTTCTCCATTTTACGGAGTATTTTGTCTTCGAGATCTTTGGACGTTTTCTCTTCCACCGATTGCCGGAACTCATTTAATTCCTGCCGTATTGATCGTGTCTTTTCCTTTTCAGCTTGAGCTTCCTTTATTCCACGAATCGTATTTTCTATCTTAGCATTTGCTTCTTGCAATAATTGTTCGGCTTCTTCCCTGGCCTTTTTCAGAATCTCTTTACGTGATTTTTGCAACTCTTCCGCTTCAGTTTGATAGCGGGCAATGGTCTCTTCCATTTGCTTTTCCCGTTGCCGGATATTCTGTCGCTTGCTTTCCCAATAACGTTTATCCCGTACTATATCTTGCAAATATTTATCAGCATTGATATATTCACGCCCTACAATGTCCGAAGCATCGGCTATGACATCTTCCGGCAGACCGATTTTACGAGCTATTTCAACTGCAAATGAACTTCCCGGATTGCCAATCTGTAGCTGGAAGAGAGCTTGCATCAAATGGCGGTCGTACAGCATGGCACCGTTTACCACTCCTTCATGATCTTCTGCAAAGTGCTTTAAGTTCTGATAATGGGTGGTGATTACACCAAACGTTCCTCTTTCATTGAAGCGTTTCAATACAGCTTCGGCAATAGCACCGCCAATCTGAGGTTCTGTTCCACCTCCAAACTCGTCAATTAAGATGAGGCTGCCCTCATTGCAGTGTCTCATCATTACTTTCATGTTGGTGAGATGCGAAGAGTAAGTACTCAAATCATCTTCAATGGATTGTTCATCGCCAATATCTATGAAGATACTTTGGAAGATTCCGGCACGACTGCGTTCATGTATGGGGATGGGTAATCCACATTGTAGCATATATTGTAGCAACCCTACTGTTTTAAGACAGACTGACTTTCCTCCTGCATTGGGACCGGAAATAATCAAAATACGTTGCTTCTCATTCAGCTCAATATCAAGTGGTACTACCTTTTTACCATGTTTTACCAATGAGAGTTGGAGTAGGGGATGTATCGCGGTTGCCCAATCCAGCAACTGCCTATTTTCCAATATAGGTTTGATTCCTGATATTTGTATGGCGAAGAGACTTTTAGCCCGGATGAAATCTATCTTGCCCAAGAACTCATACGATTCCAGTACGGCAGGTATGTCCGGACGGAGTAAAGCGGAGAACTCTGTTAAGATACGGATAATCTCCCGCCTTTCTTCACCTTCCAATTCACGAATCCGATTGTTTGCCTCGACTACTTCTGCTGGTTCAATAAAGACCGTTTTTCCACTTGCCGATTCATCGTGAACAATTCCCTTAATTTTACGCTTAAGCCCGGGAGCTACAGGAATAACCAGTCGCCCGTCGCGCATTGTCGGAGTAACATCTTTATCTACGACTCCTTCCGATTGAGCATTTCGTAAGATAGAATTAAGCGAACGGGATATACTGCTCATTGTATTATTCAATTCGCGGCGTATTCTGGCTAATTCAGTTGACGCATTGTCTTTTATCTTTCCGTATGGAGATAAGATCGCATTGATCCTTTGTATTAATGAAGGAAAAGTAAATATGTCTTTTGAAAGCTCTTTTAAACAAGGATAAGGCGAATCTCCTTCATCCTCGGAATCACTTTTTAAGAAGCGTACAATACCGTGTATTGTTTCGAGGGACCGGCGTAAATCGAATAACTCCTGCTCATCCAGATACATGCCTTCCACCCGTATTCGTTTAAGAGAGGGACGAAGATCAAAGAAGAATTGTGCAGGGAAGTTATCTTCTTCCTGAACAATACGGACGAACTCGGCGACAAGATTCAGACGCTCCTCAACTTCTTCAAATATATCGGAGAACATCATTTCCGTCACCTGTTCTTCACCAAGCGTGCTGAGGCATTTATCCTTTAGTAGCTGGCGGATATGGTCGAAGCCTATTTTTGGCTCAAAACTTTGTGGATATATCATGATGCAAAAGTACGATTAAATCATGAAAAAGAAGTGGTGGGCTTGTAGAATTAAAAATAATTTGTACCTTTGCACCGCTTTGGAGAAAGCATATTCCTTTTTTAATAAGCATTGGAGAGGTGGCAGAGTGGTCGATTGCGGCGGTCTTGAAAACCGTTGAACTGCGAGGTTCCCGGGGTTCGAATCCCTGTCTCTCCGCTTTTTTTTATCGACCACATTTATTGGAGAGATGCTCGAGTGGTTGAAGAGGCACGCCTGGAAAGCGTGTATACCTCTAAAGGGTATCCGGGGTTCGAATCCCCGTCTCTCCGCCAAGCCGAAAGGCAAAATCAGGCAAAGCACCGTAAATCAAACGATTACGGTGTTTTTTTCTTTTCCGGCGGTTAGCAAAAAAGGGCGAATCTAAGCATCTTAAACCTGCAAAATAGCTAACACAATCAGAGCGACTTAAAATGTTAGCGATTGGGTTCTTATTCGCTGATCTGCTGCATTTTGCATAACGTACATTTCGTTCGGAGTTCATACTTTTACAATCAAATTAAAAACGTAAAAAGTATGAAAAGAACAACCTTCAAAATCCTGTTTTACATTCAGAAAACAAGGATCGCAAAAGATGGGCAAGCACCTATCTTATTGCGCGTTACGGTTAATGGACAACGTGTTGTCCTATCCGTTAACCTCAAAGTGAATTCCAAGAATTGGAGTGCAGTTGCCGGACGGTCAATCGCTAACAGTCGTATGGATGACGAACTTAACGCTCGTCTTGACACTATTCGCCTGCGCTTGATGCAGATTTACCGCGAAATGGAAATAGACAGAGAGACGATTACAGCCCAAAAGATTATCGACAAATATCTCGGACGTAATAGCAAGCCTGTTATTATGCTACTTGATGTTTTCCGAGAACATAACGAATGATATCATAAGTTATCAGGAAATGGAATGTCGCCCGCTACGGTAGAACGTTATGAAACTTCTTATAAACACACAGCAGAGTTTATCGACTTGGTGTACAACAAAATAGATATACCTATTACAGATGTAGACCACAAATTCATCACAGATTATGAATTCTACTAACGAACGGAACGCAAGTGCAGTCATAATACAGCCGTCAAATACCTCAAGAATTTCAAGAAGATTATCCGCATTGCTTTAGCAAACGACTACATCTCCAAAGATCCGTTTGTTAATATCCGCTTCAAATTAGAAGAAGTTGAGCGAGATTTTCTTGAAGACCATGAGATAAAGGTAATGATAGATAAAAATATTACCATTCCCCGACTGGCGCAAGTACGGGATGTTTTTATCTTTTCTGTTTTCACGGGATTGGCATTTTCGGATTTGAAAGGGTTGAAAACCGAACATCTTGTCCGTGATAATAACGGTGATATGTGGATACGCAAGGCTCGCCAAAAGACAAAGAATATGTGTAATATCCCCTTACTTGACCCCTGCCCGATTAATATTGGGAAAATATAAAGATCATCCGGAATGTATCAATAAAGGTGTGTTACTTCCGATGCTTTGTGATCAGAACTATAACGCATACTTGAAAGAGTTGGCTACGATATGGGGGATCAATAAGGAGGTCAGCGCACACACCGGAAGACACAGTTTCGCGACTTCAATCGCTCTTGCCAACAGTGTTTCAATAGAAAACGTAGCCAAAATGCTCGGTCACTCCAATACGAACATGACCCGCCATTACGCTCGTGTTCTCGACAAAAGCATCAAGCGGGATATGGCTTTGGTCAATAGTAAATTCTCTGAACAATATATTGCCACGGGGCAGTAATCACATGGCGATGTCGAAAGGCTGCTAACAAGTTAACCGCAGCTACACCAATGGGCTTTTCAAAAAAAACATAAATTATTGGGGCATTTTCTTTACGCATTCGTTTCACTACTGCTAAAAATGCCCCAATAAGCCAAAGGGTAAACCATCTGGACACCCTTAGCGGTTTTGCAAACCGCGCCTTTCGGCATCACCTCCTAATCCATCAGAATTATGGGATTTGTCGTCTTACATATTCAAAAGCCGAAAGGCAATGATAGCGGAACAATCGCCCACATTGAGCGGACGGTTAGTTCGGCAAATGCCGATCCGGAAAGAACTTACCTGAATAAAGAGTTCATCGAGTTTCCTGATGGAGTAGATAATCGCACCCAAGCGATACAACATCGTATCGGGAATGCTGGAATAAAGCGCAAGATTAGCCATAATCAGGTGCGTGTCTTACAAATTTTGCTGTCTGGTACTCCGGAGGATATGCAGCGCATACAAAACACGGGAAAGCTCGATGAGTGGTGTAAAAATAATATCGAATGGCTACAAAAAACGTTCGGGAAAGACAATCTTGTCTCCGCTATTTTGCATATGGACGAAAAAATGCCACATATTCATGCAACTGTAGTTCCCATCGTTACCGGTGAAAGAAGAAAAGTAAAAGAAGCCAAGAAGAAAGATGATAATTCAGAAAACAAAAAGACCTATCGCAAGAAGAACCCCAATAATTCCCGACTTTGTGCTGATGATATAGTTACCCGTGAGAATTTAGAACGTTTTCAGAATACTTATGCGAGAAGATGAGTAAATACGGTTTGCAACGAGATATCAAAGGCTCGGATGCAAGGCTTATCTCAACACCTCAATATTATAGGGAATTATTCGCCCAAAATGAAGACCTGAAAGAGAGTATTGGTTATCTTGAAGAGGAAAAGCAAGATGTTTACGAAAAAGTCCGTGATATGTACGACCGGAAAGACGAAGTGCGGGAGAAGTTTCTCAATCTGCATGAATATACTCAACAGAAAGAAATGGAAATAGCCAATCTTGAAACCCGTATAGAGCAACTAAAACAGGATTACGAGCCGTACAAGGCGCAGGATGATATAAACCTTTTGCTTAATGTGTTTCTGCATTTAAGCGAACGTTTGCGGATTGCACAGCTATGTAAGGCGGTTGGATTAACAATAGACATCATTAAACAGTTATTTAAGGGTGAAGCGGTAACGATTACGGGTAAACTCCATTCGCCCGAACACGACCAACCATTTAGTGTACAGGATGCCAAATTGCAGCTATTTAAGGAAAGCAAGGACTCCGATAGGTTGAAACTATCTATCAATGGGCAGAATATCCTCGACTGGTTTAATCAGAAGTACAAAGAATTGAAACAATCGGCAAACTACTACCAAAGACCTACTATTAAGCCCGCCCAACCCGCGCAAAAGAAAGGACAAGGAATATAGCTCCCTAACCAAGATAAACAAAGGGTTATGTTTAAAGGTGAAAATTAGGTCATTTCAAGAATATTTAGTAATTTTGTTGGCGTTACCTTACTACTGTAAGGTGATGAAAATCTGAATGTTTAAGATATGGGAAGGTCTACAATATATTCGACGGGACATGGGAACAAGAGTATTGATGTTTTCATAAGAGAGCTTTACTCTTTTAACATTGAGTATTTGTTAGATATTCGCTCCAAACCATTTTCTAAATGGAATCCTCAATTCAATCAAACTTCCTTAAAATTGGAGTTGGAAAAGTCTGGGATAACATATGTATTTGTTGGAGATTCTTTAGGTGGACTTCCTGATGATAGAAGTTGTTATGACGATAATGGGAAAATTTTATATGATGTAATAAAAGGAAAAGATTTTTTCATACAGGGATTAAAAAGATTGATAACTGCTAATGAGAAAGAAATCAAGTTGGCGATTATGTGTAGCGAATCAAAGCCCGAAGAATGCCATAGAAGTAAATTGATTGGAGAGGAGTTGAGAAAAAATCATATTTCCTTAAATCATATTATATCAGAGAATAGATCAAAATCTCAGGAAACAGTAATGAGTGAACTTACCAAAGGCAATGGGGTTGTCGATTTGTTTGGGAATAAAGTCGAATTTACATCAAGAAAATCGTATTGATATGAAATTTTTCACAATAGGAGTTTATGGCTCAACAGAGAATGAATATTTCAAAAAACTCACAGATAATAATATAGATACTTTTTGTGATATTCGCCAACGGAGAGGGGTTAGGGGTGCAGAATATTCTTTTGTTAATAGCAATAGATTACAAGAGAAATTGAATGACCTTGAAATTAAATACGGACATATTTTTTCATTAGCCCCTACGTCGGAAATAAGAATGCTCCAAAAAGAAGCAGATATTCAACAAGGAGAACAAAAAAGAGATAGAAATAAATTAGGGAAAGTTTTTTCTATAGCATATAAGGATAAAATATTGAAGAAATTTGATTTCGAATGCTTTATAGAGGAATTAGAAAAAGTTGGAGCAGAAAATGTGGCTTTATTTTGTGTGGAAGAAAAGGCAGAAGCCTGCCATCGATCTATCGTTGCTAATGAGTTGGAAAAATTAGGGTATAAAATAACGCATTTATAACATTATGGATGTATTAGTTGTCGCTAAAACAAGAATGCAACATGGAGTTTGCGTTGGTGGGGTTACTGCAAATGGTAAATTTGTTAGGCTCTTAGACGAAAATGGTTATCATCCTGATGATAGTACAAAATATGAGGTAAGACAAGTATGGGAAATCATTTTTCAACGTCCAAATAATCCACGGTCTTTACCTCATTCGGAGGATGTCTGTGTAATATCAAAAAAACTTAAAGGCACATTGAATGACGACATACGGATAATAGATTTTCTTAATCGTAGAAATGTTTCTGTTTATAAAGATAGCATTTCTAATTTATTTGAATCGAAATTGCAGTTTACACAGAATGGAGCCGGATTCATCAACAGAGACAATATACCTCAAAATAGTGTATGTTTCTGGATGGCTGATAAAGATATTGTCAAAAGCGATTATAATGGTAAGATAAGATACAATTATGATGACGGTAGCCGTCGTTGGGGATATAATATTTCTTATGTAGGCCTATCCACTCCTGTTGATGTTATACCACAAGGCACATTAATAAGAATGTCTCTTGCTCATTGGTGGAGTCCAGACGATTCAGACGTGGAAGAACGATGCTATTTGCAATTGTCTGGTTGGTATGAGACATAATTACAACACAATGAGAGCAAGAAATCATTCAAAAATACGGGTAAGTGTGAAAGATCCAAAGAGTAACAGGCTTTTTAATAATAAATTTATATGAATAATTTAGACTCAACAATTGAATATATTTCGAATCGTTTTTTAAGAATTTCAGATAATTTACTCACTCAAGACTTGCCAGCTCCCAAGTTGACAATTGTTTTTGAAGGAGCAAAAAAAGAGACTATAAAAATTGTATTTCCTATGGGATATAAAACTGGAATTTTAGAAAGAAAAGATAGGAATAAAGATTATTATAAAGGAGGTATGTCTGACTATAACATCATCGTTGAATATTCAGATGAAGGAAAAATAACTATTAATGATTTAATAATCCCTCAGAGGCAGTCGGGAGCTGAACTCCATTACATAGCAGGAAAAATAAAATGGCTGTCAAATAAAATTGAAATTATAGAAAAAGACATATTCAATCGTTCATTGGAAGAAAGTGAATTCGATTCAAATGGAGTATTATATAAAACTCGTTTTTATAAATACTTGGATGATGAACATATTGTAGAAAAAAAAATTATTGATCACTATCTTGGTCGTACTTATTTTCAAAAAATAGTTAATAATGAAAGATTGGAAGAAAAAATCTTCCGGGAAGATGGATCACACAAGCAGACAAATATGTGGAATTTAACACTAAATGGCAAGAATTTTGGCGTAATGCGTGGTTAGACCTTTGAAACAATTTGCCAAATACAAAGATGATAATTCCTATTATCTGAACATAAAGGTATATTCCAAGAACGAAACGTCAACACCAAGCCCTACGGGTTTTGCGGAAAATCTCCACACCTACGCTATGCTTAGGGTCGCATTTTCCGCAAAAGTGTTGCCTTATTGGCTCTTTCCATAGATGGGGTGTTTATCAGATCAAAAAGGAAAAATATATACCAATATATACCTGAGATTCCGATTAAAATTTATACCTTTCTAGGGTGTGGATTTCAACGAAAATCGCTAACATCAAAGATTTACGACTTTAGAAACATTGATTATAAAGCAGTTAGAGCAAAATAAAATGAGCCTCTCTCCGCAAGGAGGAATTTTCTTAGAAAATTCCTCCTTTTTTTATATATAAGTATTCTTCCTTTTTACGCCCAATGTGTCATGAGTGGATATTCCTGGCACATGAGGGATACAGATTCAATACCACTTAAATAATTTCATACCTATAATGAAGCAGATGAGCCCGAGGACAGATAATATGCAAGTCGGATAAATTATTTCCAGCCATCCGGCTCCTTCATTGAAAATGCTTCGGATCCCATCGGTTAGCGCGGTCAAAGGGAGCAACTTAATAGTACTGATGCTCCATTCAGGGAAATTATGATAACTAAAGAAAATACCCGATAGCAACATCATGGGCATTTGTACGGCGTTAATCCATCCGGTGCCGACTTCCGTTTTAGTGGTATGGGATGCAACCAAGATGGCGATTCCCGTGAAAGCAAGATTACCGGCCAGAAACAGAACAATCAATGCCCCTATATTTCCTTGGATATGAATGTCGAATATTAACCAGGCAAAAAACAATAGGATCAGAGATTCTATTACATTCATGAGAATACGGACAAACATCAACGCAAATAGGAAGTTAGATTTTTTCATTGGCGTTGCGACCATTCTCCTTAACAATTTCTGCGACCTTCGTTCGATGATTGTATAACTAATACCCCACATGATAGAACTCATCAATCCGAAAGCAACCAGTCCCGGAATCAGAAAGTCAATATAGCGAACCCCCATTAATGTCAATGGCTTTATATCCGTACTTTCTGTATTCATATTTGAGGCAGGCGATTTAATCAAAGCCGAAAGCTTCATATATGCCAATTGAGACTGAGAGTTGAGAGGATCGAAATGATAAGTGGCTTTTCCCAATGAGTCCGTAACAATCACATCTGCTTCACCTCTCTTCAACGATATGATGGCTGAATTCCAATCACTTTTTGAAAATCGGAATACAACATTACCCAGTGTTTTATTACTTACTTTCCAACTTTGGATGCTTTCTCCTTTGCTCTCTGATTTTGTCCCAAAGATATTAAGAAGAGAATCTAACTCAGTTTGATTTTTTTCGACGCGAACAACATTAAATTTAGATTCCGGTTGCTGTGTAAAAGCCAATCCTAATCCAATAGAAATAAGTACGGGAAAAATCATACCCCAAAAAAGGACCTCCGGTTCACGGATTGTCAGTAAGAATTGGGTTTTAAAGAGTTGATATAATTGATGGTTTTTTATTGATTTCATTATTAAAACAATTGGATGTGTATAATATATTATAGTGTAACACTTCCGCTTTCGCGAAGAGCTTTTCCTGTAAGGTTGATGAATAATTCGTCGAGGTTACGGGATTTTTCATCCAATAAATCTTCCAGTTTTCCTTCTTTTAAAACTTTTCCTTCATCAATAATGATAATCCGGTCACAAAGCGACTCCGCTTCTTCCATATAATGTGTGGTGAGGATGAGGGTGGTTTCTCCTCTATCCTTTAATTCCTTTAGAATATTCCAAAGGTCGAGTCGTGAGTGTGGATCGAGCCCTGTAGTCGGTTCATCAAGAAAAAGGATTTGCGGAGTATTTAATAATGCTACCCCCAAAGCGAGCCGTTGCCGCTGCCCTCCGGAAAGTGTTCCTACCATCGATTTCCGTTTACTCTCCATGCCGGTCAATTCAATAATTTCATTAGCTCGCTTTTTGTCGAGTCGGAAGAAACTGGCAAACAAGCATAAAGTCTCAAAGACAGTCAGCTTGTCGGAAAAACGTGTTTCTTGCAGTGATAGACCGATAATTGACCGCAGTTCCTTCTCGTTCTTTTGCCAATTTTTACCCTGCAGCAGAATGTCTCCCGAATCCGGCTTCTTTAGCCCTTCCATCATCTCAACCATCGTAGTCTTTCCAGCCCCGTTAGGACCAAGTAGAGCTACAAATTCCCCGGGAGGTATTGCAAATGAAATACCTCTTACGGCATGTACATCTTTGAATGATTTATATACGTCTTTTACTTCTATCTGATACATAATGCATTTATTTTCTATACCTATTTTATTATTGGGCGATAAATGTAACAACGAATTTCATTACTACAAAGTTCTGATATCATTTAATTATCTGTTTGTGAAATCTTGCCATAGGAATAATAAAGATAGAAGCATACGAAGAAAAATAGCAAAATATTTCTCTAATTGATCCGTGCATAAGAATATCGACAACCTCACTTTAAAAAGAGCACAGGATAGTGGTGGGAAACCCGAAAAAGTATTAAATTGGCATCTTCATTCCAATGAAAAGGAAATTATGAATAAATCGGAACTTCTTCAAATACGTTTATATAATCAGTTGCTTGCCGGTTGCTCGTTGAAAGAGCCACAACAAATTGTTTCGTGGATGGGAGCTATGCAATCCCAGTCGCTTGATTTAGCCAAATGGGCTATCGGAGTACGGATGGGAAGTAGAGCAGTGAGTGATGTGGACGAAGCACTAAATACCGGCAAAATCATCCGTACACATATCTTGCGACCAACTTGGCATTTTGTCTCGGCGGAAGATATTCATTGGATGTTCGATTTATCCAATCCACGGTTAAAACCTATTTACCGTTCGTATGCCCGAATGCGTCAAGTGGATGAAGACTTAATCTATCGCACTATCCCTTTGTTGGAAAAAATGCTTCAAGGCGGGAAACATCTTACCAAAAGTGAGATAAATGATGAATTGTTATCTCAAGATAAAGTGTTTGATATCAATGCGCTGAATCAAATAATCCATTATGCCGAAATGGAGGGTATACTGGTTAACGGACAATTAAAGAAAAAAGATCAAACATTTACTTTGCTTGAAGAATGGGTACCTCGAAAACATACTTTACATAAAGAGGAAGCATTGGGACTTTTGGCACGTAAGTTTTTTACCAGCCATGCTCCTGCAATCTTAGGTGACTTTGTGTGGTGGTCGGGTCTGACAATTACCGAATGTAAACAAGCCATTGGAATGATAAAAAATGAATTAATATGTGAGACAATGAACGGACGTGACTTTTGGCTGAAGAGTGATCTTAATATTCCCCCTATAGATGGGTGTTCCGCATTGTTATTACCTCCTTTCGATGAATTTGTGGTTAGTTACAAAGATCGTTCCGAGTTAATCGAAAAAATTCATTATGGTAAGGTTATGACAACTAACGGGCTGTTCTCTCCTACTGTCATGCTTGATGGAGAAATTGTCGGTTCATGGAAGAGAAAAGCTGTTAAAGGTGTGCCGAGAGTAGAGCTCTCTTTCTTTGAAAAAGTACCCAAGAGAATCCAACAGCTTTATGAACTTCAAATAAAGCTGTTGGAAGACTTTTATTCTAAATAGAAAGTTTCAGTAAAGATAATTGAAAGGCTTCGATCAGAGTCTATATATTGGTCTGATCGTGTTCATAAAGTATCAAATTGAGCTATGCTTTTGCGATTTGATTATGATTTATGAAGCATATTTATTTTTAGCACTAGAACTATATCCACTCTATAAAAGCCCTTTATTTAGCTCAATAAGATCGGGGACGCTCTAATTTGTTGAAAGCAGCGGCATAAATACATTAACCTTTCGGAAAGATCATAACTTTATTTATTGCTGTTTCAATATTGCTTTCTCTAAACCTTCTGCACTTCCAATTCCAGCTGCTACAATAGTACCCTTTGCATCTATTAGTATACCATAAGGTATTCCTAATATCTGATATGCTTGAGATAAAGCCGATTCCATTCCTTTTATTTCTATAAGCTGACTCCAGGGCATATCTAGTTTCTTCAATGCATTTCTCCAGGAAGTTAGATTTGTATCAAATGAAATAGTCAGCACATTTAATCCTTTGTCCTTATATTTCTGGTAAATGTCTTTAATATGAGGTATTTCGGCTCTGCATGGGCTACACCAAGATGCCCAAAAATCAATGAAAAGCAGACGTGATTTCCCTACGTATTCAGCAATATGCTTTTTCATTCCAAGTGTATCTTGCAGTTCAAAATCCACGTATTGAGTATTGTTCATTTTCGTTTGTCTCTCTGTATACTCTTTATATCTTGCTATGGAATTAGATAAATCATCTATATCTTTTTGTGTCACCAAAGAATTATTTTTTTCTAAAGCTTCTAATTGATCGTGTAGCTTAACCATGTCCTTAAGTATATAAATGCTAGATTTATGATCGCTAATAAATCTTCTCCCTACGACAGTCGATCTATTTTCTATGGTAGAATCATATATAAATTTTTGAAGTTCATCATACGCTTTGTCTCTTTCGATATTCACAGTATCGCTACCTTTCATTAAGTTGTACCATTTATGATTCACTCGCTTGAATTCGGCCTCTAAGGTGTTGTGTAAATCATTAAGATATGTCCCGGATGCAACAAAAGCAGTATCCATATATGCTTTTATATGCCCTTCCTCCAGAATAACTTCAAGCGATTTTATATAAGGGTAATTTCCGATAGTAACAATGGCAAAATCATTAATACGAGGAGCTCCCTCAAAATAGAATTTACCATTTTCCACCTTTGCGGAATCAATGGATGTGATCAAAGTATCTCCCTGAAACTGGAATAGCTTTACATATTTCCCATTGTAGTCATTATTCAGTATTCCATCAATATGATACTTTCCTTGTGCGTATGCAATGACAGATGGAAACAGTAGTGCTGATAGAATAATCTTTAGTTTCATTTTTTTGCCTCCTCTCTTTTTCTAGTGCGAAACATGTAAAATGGTTTTCTATATTCTCCTGCTGTCATAAAAACAGCGTCACGTACAGAGTTGGCAGCAGTAACCCATTCTATCGCGTTGAAATGCTCACCTATATATTTTATCGATACAATTTTTCCATCTAAAATGAATACATATTTTGTTGTATCAATTCCCGTTGTATGATTAGCCTGCCCTGTATTATCCGCATAGCATCCAATGGAAGATGCTATAAATAGTAGTATAATAAATAAATGTTTCATGTTTTATACAAATTAATTTTTAGTTTGATTAATAATTAAATACGCTCTATGTTGATGTCTTCTTAATTTTTTATGATGTAGACTTTAGATTCAATTAATATACTCTGGTATGCAATATATTGCTTATAGAAGTTACGTCAAATGATTTTTTTTGTATAAAGTCATTTGACTGGTTCAACAATATAACCGAGTTTTCTTAGTTTTGTGATTAATCCCTGTTCGCCAATAAGATGCATTGCTCCGACTGCAATTAGCGAAGAGTCTTTATTTATCATGGGGAGCAAATTCTTCATCCATTCCTCATTTCGAGTATCAATAAGTTGAGATTCGGTCTGTTTTAGAATATCTGGTATACTATCCGGTATATTTGTGTCTTTATAAACTATTTTTTTTAAAGATAATTTATTCAGTTCTTGTTTGCGATAATTGTTTTCTATTGTATTAAGAGATGAGCATATTAGCTCTTTATTCTTCAATATGTGTAGCAGAGTATTCGCTTGGTAACGCAAATCCAAAGTATAATTCAGAGAATCAAGTCTAATGCATTTTTGTCCAATATCTTCTAGTGATTCCATGAAATAATTTTTTTTATTGTTTTGATATCCCAATAATAAAATGTGTCTGTCCATACCTTGTTGTATGTCCGGTAGTTTTCTGAATTGCCACATATCGACTAATCTTCTCTGCCAAAATATAGGTTCGTATTTTGAGTAATTGGGACTGAAAGTCTTTAGTGTGGAATCAACGAACTGAAAGTCGTTGTAATTATACAGCATTTCATAAGTGCTATCTTTAGGCATAAAAACATAATTTCGAGGAGTTTGACTAGATGTTTTACGAATGGATGAATCAAACGCAAAATAATCAGACTCCACTGCTATTTGTTTGGCTGTGTGGAAAGCTTTTCTAAAACCGGGAATACTCAATAAAAAAGAGTGCTCAATAGAATGCATAGTGCCTAACAAGTAGGAGTCATGCTGCAATCCATTTCCTGATATTTTCCAAAGTAGGCTGTTTTCTATATCCTTTGAAGGTCCATCTTGTTTTAATTGCGCCGGACATGATATAGAAAAGAAAGAAAAAAGAAGGAATAAAGTAAAAAGTGGTTTCATGGTTTTATTCTGATTATTTTGTTGGTAATATATGTTTGTTCAATCTGATAAAATCTATCTTTACAAGTAATACGGAATGATGTCTTGGGCGTTTTATAATCATCGATCATAATAATTCGCTATATGTATGTTTATCTTATGCACAAAGAAATCAAAATATTACATAAAACCGGGTTCATTATCTGCCATAAAAGGTTTGTTATCTATCATGACAAGTTGATGATTTATTATTCCACTTCATCAACACTACATCATGATATGTAAAAAGCACAAATTCTTATTCTATTGTTTATTGTAAATAATATTGTTTCCATATATTCTTGGAATTTATTTTGTTGTATTAGACTTTTAGTTTTTATATTATTCTTTTTATTAGTTTAGTGTATATTTAACGTTTGATAAATCTGATCTATTCCAAATTCTAATCTGTGCTTTTTGTAATTTAATTGTAAAAACATCTTCGAATATATGTAATAATGTTTGTGATTTTTTATGCATTAAAAATAATTAACCGTTATACGCTGCATTATTCTATTATTCTTCTTATTTTTATGAAATATTTACGGAAATATATCTTGCATCTGTTAAACTTATAATGTCATGAAAAAAATAGTTCTGTTCTTCTTTTCAATTTGTTTGTTTATTGCATGTGATAAAGCTCATGATAACGAACAGCCTGAGGTCGTAAAACCGTTGAAGTTATCTACTGAAAATTATATATGGATTGATAGCCTAAGCTATAGTTTTGAAATTACGGAAGGTAATGGGAATTATGCGGCTAGCATTGCAGAGAATGGTGGGGATGCTAATATTACGATAAAAGACAATAAAGTTACGGTGGATTTGTTGAGTAATAGTGTATCTATAAATATCTCTGATAAAAAAGGGCAGAGTGCTCATCTTACCATTTATTCGCAGGCTAAGGCACTTGAACCTTGCAATTATATTATAAGTATGGATACCGCCAGTACGTACACCCTAAAGAACATGGATTTTGGTCTCGGTGGTTATAGGGTTGAGAAAGTTAAAGGGACTTCGGCTAAAGTAACGGTACTCAGTAATGACAATCTCCAGATTAGTACATTTAAATCGGGGAATACCTACTATGACTTGTATGATAAAAGAGGCAGGAAGACTTCTGTTAAGGTTATCGTTATTGCCTCTTATAGCTTGACAAGTAATCTACTGGAAATATCTGCAACACGTGATGAAGTTGTTCATATTGCCTTGAAATGGGGTGAAGGCGGCTGGAAATTATTGAATGATAATCCGTCTTCTTTCTTTGAACGCATTTCTTTGATGCCGCTAGCCTATGATAAGAAATATGACATTCTCCAATTAGATATCGTCGATGGAAATATCTGGGGAGTATCTATCTTCGATTTGAAGGATAAGGCTGGAAATATAGCAAGAATCGCTTTGAAGATATAGTCTTGAAGCCTAGAAGTACTAATAAAATAAGAGTGAACTGCATAATTAAGTTGCTATTCACTCTTTTGGTGTAAAAACGCGAAACGTAGAAAAAACTACATACCGCTTATTGAATGAAAGAAAGGTTTATTGAGAACTTTTGCTGCCAATATTGACTGTTGTGTAGCGGTCGCCCTCATAGATGCTGTTATAACGAATCTTGAGTCCCTTTTTGCCACTCAACCGATCGGCAATCTTATCAAGTCTGAATGAGACTACACCCCATGCCAATGTTGTTCCTTTGTCATTGTAAGCATTGTGTCGGAATTCCAAATTGAAGTAGTCGCTGTCGTTGTCCGACGGAGTTTTTGTCTCGTTGATTACCATGTTCAACATGTGCTTCTTATCAACATTGTTGCTAGTGTATAATTGATACTCTATATTGAGGTAGTTTCCGGTGATCCATACATTAGTCGGATTTATCCGGTCATCACCTATACTGTCTGCCGTTTGTTCCGTTAGCGGAATAATATCTTTAGTCAGAATGTTTTCCAATCGATAAAGTTGCACATTATAGTCGTAGCCCGTGGCAGGCTGTTTCAACGGTTGGAAGTAGATAAATACACGTTGATTATCTACCGGAGTATAGTTGTGGATATACGTTGTGTCTCCGGGATACATTTTTTTTCCATTATCCAGTGCAAAATAGTAATCTTTTCCCGCTATAATCTTCAGTGTGCCAATAGTCAGGGCTGTATTACTATTATCATCATCATCGTCAAGATCCATACACGATTGTACTGTAGCTCCCATTGCTAAGATGAGTAAGAGCACGTACCAATAAGATGTTAATTTCTTCATAAGTCCAGGTTTTCTTTTTAATCAGTAATTGTAAAGTAAATGTTTCCTCGTGCATTATACTGCTTATGAGAGTGTTAAATAATTGAAAGAATGAAAAACGGTACTACTGTATGCAGTATTTTTGCTCTCATTGCATTTATAAGGTAAACACGTGTTGAAGATAAGAATGGAAGAACAGGAATTGGCAGAACGATGCGGGCAAGGTGACAATATTGCCCGGAAAGAACTGTATGAGCGTTATTCGGGACGTATGCTTGGCGTGTGTTTGCGTTATGCTGGTGATCGTGATACTGCTGAAGACTGGATGCATGATGGATTTCTAAAGATCTTTGGTTCTTTCAATAAATTCACGTGGCGTGGAAAAGGGTCACTTCAAGCCTGGATGGATCGTGTTATGGTAAATCTGGCTTTGGAATATTTACGAAAAAATGATGTAATGCATCAATCTATTGCGCTGGAAGATACTTCCGAGGTGTATGAAGAACCGGCATCTGCCGACGTAGACACCATACCGGAGAAAGTCTTAATGCAATACATCAGCGAGTTGCCTGTGGGTTATCGTACGGTATTCAACTTATATATTTTTGAAGAAAAATCCCATAAAGAGATAGCCCGAATATTAGGCATTAATGAAAAATCATCTGCATCGCAGTTGGTCCGTGCAAAGGCTGCATTGGCTACCAAGATACGGGAGTGGATGAAATATAATTCTTAGGTAAAAGGATAAATGAGAAAAGATGATTTATGGATAGAGAGCATGAAGAAGCGGTTGGATAGCTATTCCGAACCGCCTTCGGCTGGTGGTTGGGAGCGATTGGAAAAAGAGCTTTCACCTTCCTCCCTCTTGGATGCTGCAAGGCATAAGCGGATAGTCTTTCGCCGATGGTCTATTGCAGTTGCCGCTGCCCTTCTTGTTGCTGTATCATCTGTAAGTGTATGGTTATTGCAGACTCCTATAGTGGATGAAGCGCGTCGTGCTGCCCGGCCTGCATTGGCTACACTTCCCATAGCAAATACGGATAAGACCCTGTCTGACACATCTGATGACGGAGATGTTCATTCCTCTGTGAATGGTCGGCACAAGAGCGAATATTCTCTTGTGGCTAAGAATGCTGAGTCTGTATCTTCTTCAGCAAAATTCTCAAATCATGCCGGAAATATGCCCCTTAATGAAAGAGATGAGGCTATTGCATCAGCACGGCTTACTGCTGAAGAAAATAAGTCTGCACAAGAAAACAATGTAGAAGAGGAAAAATCATCTTCTCAAGAAAGAGATAAAGCAGTTGAGCAGACACACGAGACTAAACAACAACGGGTGCCACGTCGTCCTTCAGGACGAGATAAACTGCAACTGCCAGTGGAGAATAGCTCTTCAAGAAGGCATCCTTGGACTTTCGGCTTAGCCGGTAATGTCGGTGGACTGAATCTCGACGGTAGCGGCAGCGCAGGTGATCTTGGAGCCGCCGATCCTACAGGCTATTCAGGAAAACTGGATTTAGCTTCTGCATCCAATAGCATTGTGGTAGTTCCTAAGGGAGAACAGATCGTTTTTAGAGATGGACTTCCATACATGACGTACGATTTGCAAAAAGTAGCAAAGATAAACCATAAACAACCGCTTAGCTTTGGATTCTCCGTGCGTAAGGGAATCTCAAATCGCGTTTCAATAGAAACCGGTTTGGTATATACTATGCTTTCGTCGGATATTACTTTTGAAGGGGTGGGAGAGAGTGTCTCTCAAAAGCTTCACTACATAGGTATTCCTTTGCGAGCCAATTGGAATTTTCTTAATCGTAATCAAGTCACTCTTTATGTTTCCGGTGGTGGAATGGTAGAGAAATGCGTGTATGGGGAGATTGACAGTGAGAAAGAAACCGTAAAGCCGTTACAGCTTTCGGTTTCCGGTGCAGTTGGTGCCCAATATAATATGAGTAAGAAAGTTGGACTTTATCTGGAACCGGGTGTTTCTTATTACTTTAATGACGGTTCTGCTGTTCAAACCATACGTAAAGAGAATCCATTTACTTTCACTATGCAAGCCGGTATCCGCTTGACTTATTAATAGAGTTTATGTTGTGCCAACCTATTGGCACTAGTTTGCCATCACCTTGGCAACTTTATGCCAAAATAGAGGCACAACTTTGCCAATAGGGTGACAAAGTTGTGCCTTTTATTTAATTTGTTACTACAGTCGTGAAGTATTCTTCGAACAACTTCTGTGCAGAAGCCAATTGCTCGGGAGTATTTTCTTTTACCTCCTTTAATTGATACTCCATGCCCATAGCCTCATATTTGTGTACTCCCAACTTGTGGTAAGGTAGAATCTCGATGCGTTGTACAGATGAATAGCTACCCAGGTGCTTGCCCAGATTGCGGATGTCTTCTTCAAAGTCACTGTATCCCGGCACAAGTACATATCGTATCCACATTGGGCGATTGTGTGCGTTGAGCCAAGCGGCAGTCCGTAGAGTCTGTTCATTACTGCATCCGGTCAATTTACGGTGACGATCGGGATTAAATTGCTTGATGTCCAGCAGAACCAGGTCGGTCAGGCTTAGCAATTTCTCCACGTGTTCATTCCAGACGCTTCCATTTGTGTCCAAGCATATATGTATTCCGTTGTCTTTCAACTGCTGGAACAGTGGGATAAGCTCTTCAGCTTGTAAAGTAGGTTCACCACCGGAGAAAGTAATTCCCCCTTTTTTCCCGAAGAAAGCCTTTTGGCTGACTGCCATTTCAAGAATTTCCTCCGGCGAGGTGAGTTTGCCGCCTGTTCTCTCAAGGGTATCCGGGTTTGCGCAATAGAGACAACGAAACATACACCCTTGGAGAAAAACCACCAAACGTAATCCGGGTCCGTCAAACGTACCCATGCTCTCGTAAGAATGTACACTAATCATACCGCCAATTCTACTATTACATCCGCTCATGGAAGCTACGGCTGATCACTTCCAATTGATGCTCACGGCTCAATTTGACGAAGTTAACTGCGTAACCCGAAACGCGGATTGTCAATTGTGGATAGTTCTCCGGGTGTTCCATGGCATCTTCAAGCATTTCACGATTGAGTACGTTTACATTCAGATGATGAGCGCCCTTAGTGAAATAACCATCCATCATGGTCACAAGGTTGTCTATGCGATCCTCCTGTGTTGGCCCCAATGATTTCGGAACGATAGAGAATGTATTACTAATACCATCTTGCGAGTCACGGTAGCGAAGCTTGGCAACCGAACTTAACGAAGCGATAGCTCCATTCTTGTCGCGACCATGCATAGGGTTGGCACCCGGAGCGAAAGCAACACCTTTAGCGCGTCCGTCTGGAGTAGCTCCGGTCTTCTTACCATACATTACGTTGGACGTAATAGTTAGCAAGGATAAAGTTGGCTGTGCATTCTTGTAAATAGGAAGCTTCTTCAACTCTTCGCTGAAATAGTATACCAAATCCACACCAAGGTGATCTACACGATCGTCATTATTACCGAAGCAAGGGAATTCACCTTCAATATCGAAACCTTCGGTCAGACCGATGTCATTGCGTTTTGCCGTAACCTTAGCATATTTTATAGCCGATAGAGAGTCGAGTGCGATGGAGAGCCCAGCTACACCATACGCCAGATTGATATGAGGTTCGGTGTCGATAAGAGCCATCTGCGTTTTTTCGTAGTAGTACTTATCGTGCATATAATGAATGATATTCATTGCTTCGTTGTATACGCGGGCAATCTGCTTCAATACCTTCTTGTAATTATCCATTACCTCTTCAAACTTCAGTGAATCACTGCTTAACACAGGAATGCCCTTAACCATTACCGTGCCGGTGTTTTCACAACGACCACCGTTGATAGCCAGTAATAAGGCCTTTGCCAAGTTGGCACGCGCCCCGAAGAATTGAATCTGTTTACCGATAGCCTGATAAGATACACAACAAGCAATACCATAATCATCGCAAGTACGTACTTCACGCATCAAATCATCATTTTCGTACTGGATAGAGCTGGTATCAATAGAAACTTGTGCACAGAATGCTTTGAAACCTTCCGGTAATTCAGGACTCCAAAGTACCGTCATATTCGGTTCGGGAGAAGCCCCAAGATTATAAAGAGTTTGTAAGAAGCGGAAAGAAGTCTTTGTCACCTTTGAACGCCCGTCGTTGAAGCGGCCGCCGATAGCTTCAGTCACCCAAGTCGGGTCACCGGCGAAGATATCGTTGTATGACTGCATGCGCAGATGGCGTACCATACGTAATTTAATGACGAACTGGTCGATCAATTCCTGAGCAAATGCTTCGTCAATATTGCCGTGAGCCAAGTCATATTCAATATAAATATCAAGGAACGAAGAAACATTACCCAATGACATTGCAGCTCCATCCTGCTCTTTTACGGCAGCGAGATAAGCCATATACACCCATTGAGTAGCTTCTTGTGCCGAAGTAGCAGGGCGACCAAGTTCCAGCCCATAATATTCTCCCATGACTTTGATTTCTTTCAAAGCTTTGATCTGTTCAGCAACTTCTTCGCGCAAACGAATGCGTGCTTCAGTCATAGGTCCGGTTAAATTATGAAGATCACTTAGCTTAGTTTCGATAAGATAATCTACACCGTATAAGGCCAAACGGCGGTAGTCACCTATTATACGGCCACGTGCGTAATTATCCGGCAGACCGGTCAAGAAGCCGAGAGAACGGAATGAACGGATTTCATCGGTGTATACATCGAATACCCCGTCGTTATGAGTCTTGCGATAATGGGTGAAGATATCTTTTACTTTTTCATCTACCTCTACACCATTCTCATGACACGCTTTAGCTACAACGTTGATTCCACCGAACGGCTTGATCGCACGTTTTAACAATTCATCTGTCTGCAAGCCAACAATAAGTTCATTTTCCTTATCGATATACCCGGCTTTGTGTGAAGTGATAGTAGATACTGTGTGAGAATCGAGAGCGCGAACACCATTATTGTTTCTTTCTTCCTCAAGAGCCTTCAGGCAAAGCTCCCAAATGCGTTTGGTGCGTTCTGTTGCACCTTGCAGAAAAGAAGCGTCTCCTGTATAAGGAGTGATGTTTAACCTTACAAAATCACCAACATTGATCTCTTTGCTCCAAATTCCGTCAATAAAGTTTTTATTAAGTTCCATAAGAGGTTTTGTTTAGATATAAATTAACTGTTATCCTTAGAGACTGCAAAGCTACAACGATTTTCTCATTCTGCCGTTATACTTTATAGAAAATATCGATTTTGCAATGTCAAAATAGCAATTTATAGGTATGTGGTAATTAATCGAGATACAAGTAGATGGCTCAAGGGAAAAAATGATAAATAGAATGCAGGTTTTTTAGCAAACTATTTGCAGAATTAAAAAAGAGTTGTACTTTTGCACCACTCTTAACGAAGAGCACTTACGAAATAAGCAAGGAGAGATGGCAGAGTGGTCGATTGCGGCGGTCTTGAAAACCGTTGAACTGAAAGGTTCCTGGGGTTCGAATCCCTATCTCTCCGCTGAGAATTTTAAATAAAAGCCTACAAATTATTAATTTGTAGGCTTTTTTGTGCTTGCTATGCATGAAACTTAAGGCCATACCAAAAAGTTGAAGGATTAATATTTTAAGCATAAATTTTAGTGAGTCTGGATAAGAAGGTGGTTCATAATGCTGCGATTCAAGTTGTTCGGTATCTATTCAAAATAGATTTCAACCTTATCCGAAAGCTCATTGAAACCAACCATCTCGAAGTAATCAAACATACCATCAGGAAAGATAAAACGAAGGAAGTTATCGTAATTCATATATTCTTTTTAATGCAAAGATAGAATTTTAACATCAATACCCCTCAGGATTTCAGTATGATCCGTACATTTTCAAAACTCCAAACGCTGCTGCACATTCGTTTATCCACGTTGTGGATTTCCGCAAAAGAACCTCCATAAACCCGCACAAGAGTATCACAAGGCAAGCTGGCGATACACTTGTCTAAAAAAGCACACGCAATTATATAGGATTAGTTTTCGGGTAATTTTCCCATTAAAATAACTTGATTATTATATTCTTCGCCCAATCTACCAAGCAATAATTCTCTTCTGTCATTAATAATTACTTTATCTCTTTTTTCTTGAGCTATCTCCAAACCAAGATTAATACATATTGAGGTTATCTCATATTCGTTGAGGTAAAGTTCATGGAACATTTGATTGTGAAAATCTTGAATAAATGAATTTGTGATTTTGTGCATAAACCATTCCGTGTGCCCTTTATCTACATTGGGGGTAATTGTCTTTCCATTCGGAGAACGATGGCTTGTTATAGCTTTATCTTCTTCTATCGCATACGACAATGCCGTTGGTGAATATTGTAAAATAAACAAACATTCTTTCTTCTTTTCATCTGGTATCTTTATACAACACTGAATTTCGCAAATTCTCTCCAATAGTTGTTCATTTATCATCTTCAAATAGAGTTGTCTACTTAAAATTCTTATAGGCGCAGCATTGGTGAAAACATAGCGATAAAATTCTATAAAATCAATTTTATCAATCGGAAGTAATGAATATTTATCAGTCTTGTTTTGAATGAATTTATTAGCTGCAAGAATAGCAGAAAATTCATCTTGATTGATAGTGTCATTTGAATCGGGAAGAATGGCTTGTGTTTTAGTTAGTAACTCTTGAAATGAAAACGCCACCATTTCATCCATTAGAATGCTTAATGCTAACTTATCAATTGATGCTTGTCTAATCACTGCTGCATATTCAGCTTTAATATCAATATAACCAGTAAAAGGGGAATTAGAATATAGTAGTTGCAGCATATTATCTAAGACTTGCTCACTCAATGTTTCCCCACAATGATTTAACAAGGTAAATCCTCCGTCTATAAAACTTACAAGCCAATAAACATGTTTAGCATAATATACAAGCCCTATTTCTGCAATACGCTTATTGGTGTATTGTGATATATTAGTTTCTATATCGTTGGACGATGATAATTTATATTCAGACATTAAAAGAGCCACTAAATCATCATTTGCAATAAGATGTACAAACTGGTGCTTTCTTAATTCGCTATAAGACCCCATAACATTACCATTTGCACCTGAAAGAGCAATCATCAGACCAATTGTTTGAGGATTTTTAAGTCTCTCTATATATATCTTCCCAATAAATTTTAACCAATCGTTGATGTTTATTGGTTTATTATGCGCTTTACACTCACACACAACAGGGTATTCTACATCTGTTACTGCTAAACGATTTTTATGTACGGCAACAGCATCAATCTCACTACCTCCGCTATATATTGCATTAGTTGAGATATTGACATATCCTTGTTTTTGCAAAATAGCAGTCGTTAATTCTTCCAACTGCGTACCCTTATCATCGGTATTGGCTCCTACTATGTATAATTTTATATTCATATTGAAATTCTTATGTAGAACAAAATTAGTGATATAATTTCAATATCATACATAAATATCTCTATTCCAATTAAAATCAGACCTCTTTTCCGTTTCTCCTGATGTAAACTACTCCCAATGAGCAGTCATCCGGTGGGCGGTCATTTGTTTTTAGTTTCAATAGGCAAAGGTATTTCCGTGTCCTTAACGCCTTAGCAAGTTCAAGCCCTCCGGGTTAGAATAAAAATCTTCCTGCTGCCCTGCAGTTGAGCGTATTTTTCTTCAAAAACTGGCAAAGGCTAAACACTATCCTTTATAGCCTATGTGAAACGAAAAACGACCGACTCGACCGAAGACGCATAAAAAAAAGTCGGATTTACGAGAAATAGGAAAAAGGTTATGAAACTTAACTCTCTTACCTCTCAAATCCGCATAAACTTTAAAAAACAGGAAATCATGGAAGCGGTAACATTATCAGAAGCAAAAATTTATGTAGGCACATACGGCAAGTATAACGCAGGTTCACTTTTTGGCAAGTGGCTCGACCTCTCCGATTATTCGGACAAGGACGAATTTAACGAAGCGTGCCGGGAGTTACATAAGGACGAAGAAGATGCAGAATATATGTATCAGGACTGGGAAAACATTCCCGAAAGCCTAATCGGTGAAAGCTGGTTATCTGAAAAGTTTTTCGAGTTGCGGGATGCGGTGGAAGATATGGACGACACCCGCCAAGAAGCCTTTTTTGTATGGTGTAACCACAGAGGGTACGATTTTGAGAAAGACGATGCCGCCGACCTTGTAAGCTCCTTTGAAGATGAATATCAGGGCGAGTATGACGATGAAGAGGATTTTGCCTACCAAATCCTTGAAGAGTGCTACGACCTGCCAGAGTTTGCCAAATCTTACTTCGATTG
Organism: Bacteroides sp.; assembly: GCA_041907545.1. GTDB lineage: Bacteria > Bacteroidota > Bacteroidia > Bacteroidales > Bacteroidaceae > Bacteroides. The sequence goes on along the minus strand of JAYRGX010000004.1, from coordinate 174,906 downwards.
TGCCAAGTTTGCCCGTGATTTATTTTGCGGCGACTACTGGATGGAGGACGGTTTTGTGTTCCGGGCAGCTTAAAGATACCAATCCGGGCGGAGACATCGACACCCCGCCCACAAATCCCCAAACAATGGGCAAAAAACAAATCTGTAAAATAGTGCTGCGGCTGGTGCTGCTGTTTATCCTGTACCGCTTTGCCAGCGTTGCCGGAACGGGTACGGCATTACTCCTGCTTTTGGGTTATGGTGTGGCGTGTTTTCTGTTGCGACTCTGCCTGTCTATCCTTTACGGGCTATGTGCGCTACGGTGCTGATTCTGTTGTTACTTGCTTTGCTAATATTATAAACCAATCAAATAAAACAAAAATGGAATCATTAAACAAAAACAGGGTGAGCATCACCCAAACACCCGGAGAAGAAAAATATATCGAGTGCTGTTTAGGAGCGTTCAGAGATCAAATTTACATCCAATACGACTACCCCCACACAAATGGCAAACTCTTTTCAACCGTAGCCAAAACGCTTGAAATCTGCCGCCAAAAGCGGGATGAATGGATAAAACGCCAAGAGCAACCACCCGTTTACATCCTATTTCAAACGAACGTACACAAAATCAAATCGATCCGGGTTTGTTTCGGGGTTTACTTCAGCGAAGAACGAGCCATCGAAGCGGCAAATAAAAACGACCACTATACCCATCAGGTGGAGGTCGTTATATTGGAATGTGAGGTTAATAATTTTGCGGAACTGTAGTTTGCACCGGGCGGAATTCCCGCCCGGCTACTTTCTTTCATGAGCCTATACGGGAAAGAAAGTAGCAAAGAAACCCTGTGACCCCTTGTTTTGAAAGTTAGTTCGGGATACTTCTATACAAAATTAATCGGCAATTTGATGATAAAACTCTTTCGTTTGTTCTTCATCAACTAAAATTTCGATAAAGGATTTTACGCTGTCTTTTATTTCAGGCTTATTTAATAAAATATCCCCAAGTGTTCTTAATCTATTAAGCTGTGCCGCTCCTCTTATTCTTGATTTTAACTTTTGATTTGTTTTAATTGTATTTACAAATTCTTCAGCTGATTTGTTGTTGAATTTTTTTAACATTTTGCTGACTGTTGGAGCGGCAGCATTTGAAAAAAAAGTAGTTCTTGAATAACTGTAGCTCGAACCTCTATAACCAACAAATGTTAATGTAAGCGCTGAAACGAGTCTCCCAATTAGTTTGTCAGGGACGACAGAGCCGTACGCATCTAAATCCTTTACAGCCATTGCTTCTTCCGACCAATCGTCTAAATGCTCCTCTAAAAATCTGATTTTAGGTTCGTAAATTAAACGCCGTGTAGTTGTACTTAAATATCTTAGCCCATCAACAAGAATAAGCAATTCTATCGTTTTTTTGTTTGTTTCTGCATCGCCCTCTATATAACTTTTATCAAATCCTTTTCCTATCTATTGCCTTGTTTCTTTTGGGAGAACTCGCCATAAAATAGGAAAACTAAATTCAATATTTGCTCTGAAACGTGTTGATATGGAATCTCCAATATAATATGTAGCAATCTTATTTGTCATTTTATTTTTGTATACCTCTGGTGAATCAATAAACGCTTGCTCAACTGCTAATTCATTCTTATCATAGGCATCAGTGTCTATTCTAATAATGTAATCATTGACATTTATGATAGGCACTGGGTATTCTTGGGATAAAACATACCGATTACAATCTGCAATCATATTTAACACCTTAAATAAGTTAGGGTCAGAGCTATCAGGATGTCCATCGAATATATTTCTTGTTTCCCTTGCTTGGTGCATTATTTTTTTTGCTTCCCAACTTAGCACACCAATTTTATATGCTCCCTCAATCAAATCATTATCCGTTATGTTGTTCTGAAAATCTTCGTAATTTTTTACACTTTTAGATATCTCCTTATTGAATAGATCTAAACTTCTGTGCATTACTTTTTTTCTTAAATCATCAACAACAGCATTCCACTAACAACCTATGGTACTTCGAAGTCCTCCCGCCATGAGAACTGTCCTTGCTTCAATAATATATTTATTATCTATTAAATCCTCACGGACGTTGATTAATTCTTTTTGCAAATAATAAAGTTTATCGGCGGGTAAGATTATTTCTGAAGGTGTTTTTCTTACTAAATCAGCCATGATTGTTTTATTATTATATTTTTGCATGTATCTTATTAAGAGAATACAAAGTTAATCACAAAAAAACACCCAACAATATTTTGCTGAGTGTTTCTTAACACATCCATTCAAAAAGGTTTATTTCTCTCCCTCATGAGTGTAATTATTGGATAAAAAAGACTTATCAGCTCTCTCAAATTTTCAATGTAGTTTCTTTTATTATTTTGAAAAATGTTTCCTGTGCTACTTTTTCATCGGTGATTTTATCGTAACATCTATCGTTTATCTTGCGGCCATTTCTTTTGAAATCGATATAATGACCTGTTTTATTGTGGTACATATTTAGCTCAAAAAGTTCTTTACCAAAATGGCCTCTCCATGTATTTTTTTCAATTGGCGACCACTCAATAGCCATTGGTATTTTTTCTAAAGATTGTCTGAGTTGCAAGCAAGTCTGATACCGACTGTTTCGATCCGCTTTTATAGCTTTCTGTACAATTTTTGTTATCTGAGATGGGATATGTGGCAAATAGCTTCTTGTGGGATATTTTTCTTTTTTAAGAGCTTTAAGCCACTCTTTGTCATCAGCAAAAGGTAAATCAAGGGTTTTCATATTATTGAGTAGCCTATGAAAAGTGATTCCTATTGAGTATAAATCACTGATAGCGTCCTGTGCTACGCCCTCTAATACCTCTGGCGGTAAATGAGAATTATATCCAGCGAAACTAAATGCCTGATGAGATAGACCATAAGCAAGCCCAAAATCGGAAAGTTTAGCTTGTCCATTATCAGCAAAAAGAATATTTCCCGGCTTAATATCCCTATGAAAAATACCTTGATTATGCGCATGCTCTAAACCAAATAGCACATCTGTAATTATTTGAATAGCTTTCTTTGTTGTTATAAAGTTCTTTTCTAAAAAACTCTGTACACTTCCATTCTTTAGATATTCTGTGATTATGCAAGGATGAGCAGCTCCATCTATTTGATAAACGTCAATTTCTTTAATATCAACTATGTGGTTATGCCTGCATTTTTCGAGGATTTGAGCTTCATTTATGGCATCAATAAATTCCTTTGGATTCTGAACTTTAATAATTTTAATAGCTCGTTCTACATTTAGTAGGGTGTCTTGAACTTTGAATACTTTTCCGAAGTTTCCTCCTCCAATAAAACCAATCGTTTCAAATTTTCCTATATTCATTTACGGAAGAAGAGTTAGTGAGATTAAAGCAGTATCTTTCATTGTTTTATCCCAATATGGAGGATGAGTGCCTATTGTATCGTCAATATGCTTATGTAAATCAGCTCCTTTAGGTAATTTAAATTTACTTGGTACTAATGATGATGGCGACATATGGGTTATGGGAATATTTTTTTTACTACATATGAGATTTAAAATAGCTTGCCCATAATAAACATTAGACACGTAACTATTTGTTATGTTGTTTATTGTTAGTTTATAGCTGACAGCATTAGGGTTTATAGCGTTTATAATCAAATCTAATTGATTTTCAAACCATAAAACAGTTTGAGGAATGTTATGGTTAGCAGGTAGTTTTATCTTATTTTTTGAGTTAAACACAGGATTGCCTTTTTCTCCTGATAAAGCGACATAATAAAATTCATTAGAAGTAAACGTAAAAGCTATTGTCATATATAGTGGTATTTTAAGCGAAAATTAATTATTGAATCATCTTACTACTGAGCAATCTGAATTGGTTATCTGCAATTGGCTAAAAAGCCATGACTAAGCATGTATTCTATAATATTTGTCATTCCTCTTTTTCTTAATTCCTCAATTAGAATTTTGGGAGGAGGCCAATTACTCATATATGGGTTGGAATCGGCTCCTGTATATAGCCCGCCACCGGGACCAGTGTACAATCCACCGCCAACGCCTGTGTATAATCCACCACCGACACCGGTATAAAGGCCACCGCCACCGCCTGTATATAATCCACCGCCTACACCGGTGTACAGTCCTCCACCAACGCCTGTGTAAAGTCCTCCGCCTACACCTGAATACATTCCACCATCGACACCGGTATAAGCACCTCCGCCTACACCAGTATATAATCCCCCACCAACGCCTGTGTAAAGTCCCCCACCAACACCTGTATATCTATTTCTTGGCCACATATTAAATTATTTTTTAATGTTATTTGAAAACAAAGTTAATCATAAAAAACACCCAACAATAAAATGTTGAGTGTTTCTTAACACATTCATACAAAAAGGTTTATTCCTCTTCCTTGCCACTATCGTTATTGAACGAGAAAGTCAGTTGAACGAGTTGCTGGAAACTATCTTCCACATACACGTCAATGGTCTGCTGGTCGGTGGATGCAGAGGTGTAGTAGAGCCGGAACGCTTCTTTCTCTAGCGGGTAAAAGTCGTTCGGGAGGAACAAAGTACCGTTATCCATTTTCAACACCCCTTTGCCGTCCGGCTGGAAGAATCGAATTTTGTACGTGGTTGGAGTATAGTCTTTGGCAAGAACAGATAAACCAAAGAATCTAAAAGGTGGTTTTTAATAATTTGATGAGGTTCGATATAATACTAACTTAGTATTTGAATCAACCTATAGACACAGTTACATCGTTATATTCATACTTCATATTAAAATATATTCAATACCAACGACCCAACAGCTTTGATTTTCGATTTTATTATGTAATCTTCGTTTTGGTTACAAAATTCCGCAAAGCAGTAACTTTTTTGCAGGAGAATCTTTGGAACTTTGCATCGTAATATAAAAATTGAATTATTATGAAACAAGTTAAAGAAAGCAATTACAAGGTATGGTTTATTACCGGCTCTTCGCGTGGATTTGGAAGAGTATGGACAGAGGCTGCACTAGAGCGGGGCGATAAAGTAGCTGCCACTGCTCGCAATGTGGATAGTATTGCCGATTTGAAAGATAAATATGGTGATAATGTATTGGTATTGCCATTGGATGTGACCTGTAAGGAACAGGTGAATAGTGCGGTAAAAACGGCTTTTGAACATTTCGGTAGGCTGGATGTTGTAATCAATAATGCCGGTTACTCACTTGTTGGGACGGTTGAGGAGGCACGTGTTGAAGATATTCGTGCTTTGTATGAAACAAATGTTTTGGGCCCTGTTACCGTTATACAGGCTGTTTTACCTCTTATGCGGCAGCAAGGTTATGGTCACATTTTAGGGACATCAAGCAATTTGGGACATCAAGTCATCCCTTTGATTGGGTATTATTGTTCGTCTAAGTGGGCATTTGAAGCCATTCATGAGAGTTTGGCTACAGAAGTACGTCCATTCGGAATAAACGTCACGATCATAGAGCCTGGAGCTTATGCTACAGAATTTGGAAGTCAGAATTCTTTGAAGATATCGAATGGTCTACCCCAGTATGAGGGCCTTAGAGAGTCTATTTGGGAAAGTATAAAGAGTTATAAGCAGGGTGATCCTCTGGCTACAGCTTCGGCTATTCTTGCAGTAGTTGATGCAGAACAACCACCATTGCGTTTGTTTTTAGGAAGTCATAATCTTGAAGAAATTCGTAAGATTTATGCAGACAGACTGGAAACGTGGGAAGAATGGCAGAGTATATCTGCTGCTGCTCAGGGATAAATAAATATTGATATTCAACAACAGGCATGTGAAAAAGTCTGTTGTTGATGTTTGTATGAAGAATGTAGATTGAATTAGTATGAAAAAGAATGATGCTCCTCCGATTAAATATGATTCGCTAACCGAAGCTCTGAAATCACATGGGTTACCCCCACCACAACATCCTTTGATGGCATTAATAAATGGTATAGATGACCCTGCGGAGATGAATATACCTCGAGAGAGTCATGTGTTGAGTTTCTATAAGATAGCTTTCCGTCCTGATCTGGGTGGACAGTTTCGATATGGGCAAACTCATTTTGATTTTAATGAGGGAGGAATGTTTTTTGCTGCTCCCAATCAGCTTGTTGCTCGAAATCAACTTGAAATGGCAGAGAGCGAGAGGTCTATCACCCGACAAGAAATAATAATGTTGATCCATCCGGACTTCTTATTAGGCTAGCCCTTAGCTACGAAGATCAAAAAGTATCAGTTCTTTTCTTATTCCGTTAATGAGGCTTTGCACTTATCCGAAAAGGAGAAAATGATTATTCTGAATCTTCTGCGAAATATAGAGGAGGAACTTTGTGGACGTATTGATGAATTGAGTCAAGATGTAATAATTTCACAACTTGAATTGTTGCTGAATTATGCCCAGCGATTTTATAAGAGGCAGTTTATCACCCGAAGGAATATCAATAACGGATTGCTCCAACAATTTGAAGAGATACTTGAACGATATTTTAATGATGACAGTGCACTTTTGAAAGGGACTCCTACCGTACAATATTTAGCGGATAAGATGGCCATTTCTTCAGGATACTTGAGTGATATGTTGCGGACATTTACCGGACAAAGTGCTCAGCAGCATATCCATAATATGCTCATTGAAAAAGCTAAGGAGAAACTTTCCTCTACGGATTTGTCTGTATCTGAAATAGCATACGAGTTGGGGTTCGAACAATCCCAGTCTTTTAGCCGCTTGTTTAAGGCCAAGACAAAGCAGAGTCCGCTGGAGTTTCGTGCAGGATTTTCATTGAATGGAATGACTTCATAACTCTAATTTTGCAAGGGTGAGTCAATTAGTTTTTTAATAACGGTTTAGTGATAAATCCATATATTCAATACGTTAATGTTTTCTAAAAAAGAAGAAGTATTGAAACGTTTGTTTTAGAATAGTACCTATATTTGTCGCAGTTATGGCAAGAAATATAGAATTTGATGAGCAGTTGGCTATTTCAAAAGCAATGGATGTCTTTTGGAAGAAGGGATATAATGGTACGTCTATGCGCGATCTCACAGAAGCCATGGGTATAAATAGTAGTAGCTTGTATAATACTATCGGTGATAAACATCAGCTTTTTATTAAAGCAATTAAGTATTATACCGAATCCCGAATGGACGCTGCCCGGGCATTGCTGGATCCCATCAAATCACCTTTAAAAGCGATTGAGAAATTTGTCAATGCTTCTGTATACAATATAACTAATGAACCGAATAGTTGTTTAGCGATTAAAACGACTTTTGAAGTTGCTACAAGTGATGAAGCGGTGCAGCGTATCATAAAAGCAGATAATGATTTTACTTATAATCTGTTGATTGGGTTGATTAAAAAAGCTATTGAATTGGAGGAAATTAAGGTAAGTAAAGATGCCGAAATGTTGACGGATTTTATTATGAATCATTTTACAGGGTGGCATGAATCTTTTATTATCCATAAGGACAAAATGCGGATTAAGAGAATGGCTGAATTTTTAATTCAACAAATTATTAAATAATTCTTTTATTTAAATCTGTGGAAATCCTTTTTAACTTATAAATTATATGAGTATGAGGCAGTATTATAAAGATTATTACTCCGCGACTGGTCAACCGGAAATCGTGGAAATATCTAAAGCAAGTTATATCTCTATTTTAGGGAGTGGGAGCCCAGGTACAGATATTTTTTATGAAAAGAAAAAAGCGATTCTCGCATTTATGAAAACTCTCCAACAATATATTGACAAAAAAGACACTCTACTAATTAATGATATTATAGAAATATTCTATTGGTTTGATGAAGACGTAGTTGGTTATGTTGATATTGGAAACTTTTACAACACGGTTGATCTAGCTCTACTAAAATACAGGATTGCTATACGTATCCCAGATTTTATTACTAGTGAACATATTGAACAAGTTGCGGAGCGAAGACACGATATCTTGTTTGCTAATGCCTTTGAGCGTTTTGAATATATGGCGGGAAAGTGTGTTCAGATTCTGCATAATGGGCCTTTTGCTGAAGAATTAGACACTTTGCCGATTTTACAACGATTTGCGACAGTGAATGGACTCAAAAAAACAGGTATGCACCAAGAAATTCATCTGATAAATTTTGAACGAGGACAAAGTCAGACACATCTTCAGACTATTTTACGTGACCCAGTGTCAACAATCTAATTTTTTTAATATAATTTGAAACGATCGTTTTAATTTAAATGACTTATAATGGAAAAAATAATTAAAGAACTTGATAGTAAAGTCGCACTTGTTACAGGTGGAACCAAAGGAATAGGTAGAGCGATAGCAGATGAGCTAGCTGAGCAAGGTGCAACTGTAATCGTGTCAGCAAGGCGCAAACCCTCTAACAAATTGCTATATCATTTTATTGCAGCAGATTTAACGAAGCGTGATAGCATTAACGAATTGTCAAAACAGCTGCTAAAGGAGTATGGACGTTTGGATATTCTAATTAATAATGTGGGTGGCACATCCGCTCCGGCTGGTGGGTTCAGTGTATTGTCCGATAATGATTGGGAAAACGACTTGCAGTTGAATTTGATGGTAGCCATCAAGTTGGATAGAGTGTTTGTTCCACTTATGATCGAAAACTTGAGTGGTGTGGTCATTCATATCTCTTCGCTAAATGGAAAACTGCCACTGTATGCTTCTAATTTTTCTTATGGTGTTGCCAAAGCTGCATTGAATAATTATAGCAAAACTTTAGCCAATGAAGTAGCTTCTAAGGGGGTTCGTGTGATAACTGTTTCGCCTGGTATGGTTAAAACTATTGCGATGGAGAATTTCTTGAATAGTTATGGCTCATCTATTGGGAAAAGTATAGATGAAACTTCACAATTCTTGATGCAAAGTATGGGTGGCGTGCCGATGAACAGGATGGCACAACCTGAAGAAATTGCACATTTGGTTAGCTTTCTTGTATCTCCTAAAGCTTCCTACATTACGGGTGTAAATTATGTGGTGGACGGAGGAACTATTCCCACAATTTTGTAAACCTAATTGTATAAAATACAGAAAATGAAAAATAAAATGCTCATTTACGGAGCAGCAGGTTATACAGGAAAAATTATTGCTGCAAGGGCAAAAGAACTGCATCTTGATTTTGAGATAGCTGGAAGGAAACACGATAAAATAAAAGATTTAGCAGTGGAATTAGAAGTTCCTTTTCACGTATTCAGAGTGGACGATGAGGAGGGCTGGAAGGAAGCATTAGCCGATAAGCAGGTGCTAGTAAATGCGGCGGGACCATTCAAGGATACTGCCGAGCAGGCAATGAGCGCCTGTCTTAAAGCAGGTGTATATTATCTTGACATCAGTGCGGAGCTTGACACCTATCGATTGGCGGAAGCTTTAGATATAAAGGCTAAAGAAGCGAATATACAATTAATGTCAGGAGCTGGATTATTTGTAAGTTATGATGCTTTGGCGTTTTATGTGGCAGGTAAAGTAATGAATCCACAAAAACTTTCGGTTGGTTTTCGGCACTTTGGCGGTTTTTCAAGAGGTTCGGTTATCAGTAGCAAAAACATAGCCGATTTGGGTATACTAGTGCGCAAAAACGGTGAAATAATCGCTAGTCCAAACTCCATTCCTAAAGTCTTTCGTTTTGCCGATTACGAAGAAGAATGCTTGCCAACACCCTTAGGTGGTATTATCCTTTCTTATAAATCGACAGGAATCCCGAATATTGAAGAATATTTTTCATTGAAATTACCGGCTGTTGGATTGCCTAACCTTGCTTTGGGAGATCTACCCGATGGACCCACTGCCGAGGAGCGTGCTGCCGGAAGAAATGCTATTTCTGCCGAAGTCATTGGAGAGAATGGTGAAATATTTCGTGCGGCTGTTGATGCGCCATCTGGTTATACACTCACACCATTATCCGTTATAGCAATAGCTAACCGCATTTTGAATAATGATTTTAAAATAGGTTATCAGTCTCCTGCTTCAGCTTATGGTGTATCTATCATTAATGAAATTCCAAATACTCATTTAGTCGATATTACCGAATGAATATAAAACAACAGCTGAATTTTGGGCATGACTTTCCATTTCAAGCTATTGCTGGCAGGTGTTATCACGATCTTTTGATTTGTTGTAGATTAATGAAATGACATTAAATATTATGAATATAGAAACATTTATTGGAAACTGGATTGCAATCAGTAATACATTTGATACAGAGAAGTATCTTGATTTTTATTTACCAGACGCTGTCTTATATGATCCTTCGGTAGGTGAAACGTTCGAAAACCATAAAGGTATTAAAGAGTATTTTGAACGTTATTTTATTGATTATCACACCTATATAAAACAGATTGATTTAAAGGTGATTGATGAAGATAATGCATATCTTGAAGTTATATTCACCGGTGATTTTCCGGAAAGGAAAATAGGGGGTACTTTTGAGTTTAAATTCAAGGATAAAAAAATATCATTTATCAAAGCTGATTTGAGTAATTAAAATCTTACTAACTATGAATGAGGAAAGTTTTGACGAAATTATTCGTCGCTCCGTAGAAATTAGAAAGAAATACCACGAGCTGGAAACAATGCATCATGGAAGCGAATGGACTGTGGAAGAGGATGCATTGGCTTATCTTACCGATGCAGGTCTGGTGGGGCGTAACATCATGTCACAACAACAACGTTGGCCAAAAAACGGGTCTGAAGCGGAGCTGGAGCATAAACTGGCAGAAAATATATGGTGGTTGATTGTTCTGGCAGAAAGGTCGGGAATTGATATCAAGGAGGCGGTTAATAACTTTCTAATAAAAACGGAAGTTGCATTGAAATGAATCACTTCTTCCGTAACTCAGGCCGCTGATAGCATTGAAAGGTTCAACAAAGTAAATCGAAATATATGGTTTACTTTGTCCTTTTCACGCAATGAGAAGATGCTAGTGCTTATTTTTTAGGGTTTAATATGTTTTCGCTGATTAGTACAGCGCTGCGAACATACTCCGAGCAGTGGGTTCTGAAAAGATTCAGTTCGCAGGTCTTATCGTATCTTTCTTTGGTACTTATGTCATTTCCATCAAGTAACTCCCGACAGCAAATAGACCCATGCTTCTTCTTAAATTCTGAAATAAAATGAGTTGTGAGGTCATAGGTATATGACTTTTATCTTGAACCAAAAGGTGTTGCTATTCTGAAGCAATCACTCTTACTGATGTTTAGCTCTTTGGCAAATACGGACAGTACGGATTGTGCACAGTTAAACTTTTTACTGAAAGTTTCTACCGCTTCTACTGATTTTTCTTTTTCCATAATTAAATATCTTACACAAAAGTAATGAACTTCTATATTGTTTATTACTCAAAACCGAATATATTTGTTGTGTTATATATTTCTAATCGAGATGTATTGATTGGAGTGAGTTTATAAGAATGATTGACTAATATATTAATTTATAAATCAATGAATGTAATAAAAACAAAACGGACTCAAAGTGAGGATAAAAGTTTCAAGGATTTGATTGCCCAACTTGATCGTGATTTAAATACGAGGTACAACCGGGAACAGTCAAAGTACGACAAGTATAATAAGATTGAATCCATATCTACGGTGATTGTGGCTTGCCATGGAGAAAAGCCTGTTGGGTGTGGTTGTTTTAGAGAATATGATCGTGAGACTGTTGAAATGAAACGAATGTTTGTGATACCGGATTATAGGGGACAGAGAATTTCAAAACAATTGTTGAAGGAGTTGGAAGTATGGGCAAAGGAACAGGGTTATTCAAAGGCTGTACTTGAAACCGGATCCGGGCAACCGGAGGCTATAGGACTTTATACCAAAAGCGGATATGAAAGAATAGAGAATTATGGTCCATATATAACTTTTCCAAACAGTTTATGTTTTGAGAAGAAACTATGATATTGCGCGATAGAATACAATCTGTATCTGTTAAAATAGCACTGAAAGATAAACGGGATTGAAAGTACTAATTAACTAAGACGGAATATGTTATCTGTTTAATTAGCTTACCTATTTTATATGTTTCTTTGCTTCCATTGACTCATTGAGATGTACAAGCTGATGGCGGAGACAAGGCATGAGTATGATACCTGCCACATCTTTTCTACTCCAGAAGTCAATCAACCAATTAGCTGAAGGGACATCATCAACGGCATCTTCGTCAAGGATACGTTGAAGGTTTGCTTTGTAGATGGCCCGTTTCATCTCTCCCGGTTTTAAATCGTGGATAAGACTTTCGGTATTTCGGCCTACTGCCATTCGATATGCTTGTAGTTCTTTGATGTCAACGAGTGCGGAGAAACGAGCTATTTCTTCTTTATCGAGTGAATTGCCCGTATGTCTGATGGGAGCATTTATTTTTTCTGCCCAATCACCTTTTTCGAAGATTTGATCGGTTCCGCTAACAAGAAGATTCATCGTTATATCTTCTATACGGGTGGCATGCCAAATGCCATATAACACCGTTCTTCCTTTTACATTTACTCCTTTGCGGGCAGCATCTTCATCTAAGTTGTCCCATAGCTCATCTTCAAATGTGCGTTGATTCGTTCCGGACATATCTGAGGTATAAACCATTGCATGTAGATCAAGTGCCAATGTCTTCGCTTCATCTATAAAATGCTCTTTCCCGATAATAGAGCGCAACTCTTTTAAGCTATTTCCCCAAGTACGTTTGTCCATTAGGTTCCTTCTTGAATGAAAATTATGAATAACAGTGTAAAGTTATGAAAAATAACGTTCCGTCTATCTTGTATGCCATAATTCTATGGTTGGTTACTTAGCCATTCCAAGAAAGCGGATGATTTCTCTTTACTGATTATGATCTTTTCCGGTGTCTCTACCGAAAGTTTTGCAATCAATCTACGTGTGAAGTAACGTTCAGCTCCGGTCACAAAAGTTCGGTTTATAATGAACTGACGATTGCCCCTATAGAAAAGGTCCGGATTTAATTGCTTCTGAATTTCATCCAAAGAAGAATTATAGTAAAACTGTTGATTATCTCCCGTGATAATCAGTAAACGGGTTTCTTCCCAATAAAAGCAAGCTATATTTTCCATTTTGATGGGAATGATCTTGTCGCCGTAATTTATCAATAATGAACTTTTATATTGATAGTTGAGTTGTGAAATAAGCGTTCCCACCTTTTCTAGAGGAGTCTTTGCCTGAAAGACTTCTTGCATGGAGCTATATTTATCCAGTGCGGCATTAATTTGTTCCCGATTGATCGGCTTCAGAAGATAACTGATGGCATTCGTATCGAATGCCTCCATAAGATATTCATCGAATGCAGTGCAAAAAATGATAGGGGCATTGACGCGCACTTCCTGAAAAATCAAAAAGCTGACGCCATCTGACAGTTGAATGTCTGAAAAGATAAGGTCGGGGACTTTGTGTTTTCTAAACCATTCGACTCCTCTTTCCACAGATTCAATCACTGTCAGAATATTAATTGTGTCATCAATCTCTTTTAAGATATTCACCAAATGACGTGCTGCTTTCTTCTCGTCTTCTATAATGACTACTTGCATTATGTTCTGTTTTTATATTTTTCTTTAAGCTCCTCCTTCAATTGCTCTTTCATCGTTTCATAAACTTTGTACTGATCAGCTGTGAGAATATTTTTCAACTCTTTATCTTTGGCTTCCATGTTTGCTTTCAAGGTCTTGAATTTCTCCATCCGTCTTGCCGAACTGTTCTGCAGTTCCATGTTCTTCTTGATATACTTCAGGTTAATATCATACACTTTAGGATACTGTTGGCTGTCCAGTGAAAATTTTTCTTTCATCTTATCGGTCAATGTTTTAGCCCATTCTTCCGATGTGTTTTTGGATTCTTGGGCATGTAAAGGTAATCCTATGATAAGAAAATATCCTAATAGAATCACAGTAAAAAGAGAACCGGTTTTAAATACACTCGTTTTCATACTTGTTGCTATTTATAATTTATAGATAATAGGAAGTTTCACTTGGAAAATCCCTTCGCATTGTTTGATCTCTATGGATTTATTTAATAACAATTTATAGCGCAGACCGATGTTATTCAGTCCGGAACCACTATTGTTTGAACTGTTTCTTTTGGGCTGAAGAAAGTTTTCTACGATAATGAATCCACTATCGACATAAATTTTTATGGAAAGTGGTTTTTCTTCGTTTGCAATGTTATGTTTAACTGCATTTTCAATTAACAGTTGCAACGTGAGAGGAGGGATGAGAGATTGCTTTAATTCATCCGGTAAGTCAATATGTAAACTGATAGAGTCTTCAAATCGAGCTTTAAGAATGTACCAGTACGAATTCACAAATGAAAGTTCTTCATTCAGTGTTGCTTCGTTCTTCTCCTTATATTGCAATACATATCGGTAGACCTTTGATAATTCCTGTATAAGATCTTGAGCTTCCTTTTCTTTGGTTAATGTCGATAAGGTATTCAACGTGTTGAATAAGAAATGGGGGCTAAGCTGTTCTTTCAACGAAATTATATTGGCTTCCAATCCCGCCTGTTTCAATCTTTGCAGTTCTATTTGACTGTTTTTCTTTTCTTCCGAAGTCTTTTGTACCAAGATAATAAAGTAATACATCAAGCCTTGTGAGATACACTTTAAAAACAAGAAGCCGGGGCGTTTTATTCGTGGAAAATCATCGGTCAATCTTAAGTGTTCAAAAAGTTTCGGCAAAATATAATCACACACGATGTTAGTGAATAATGCAAGTACAACAATAGCAATTACTCCTTTGGCTATCTCAGAGCGAATATTTTTGTTAAGCTTCTTATTGTAGATGAATTCAAGGCACCCGAACCAAAGTATCAGGGAAGTTAAGAAGGAATATGCTGTGCGCAGGACAATATTATTCCATTTGAGATTACCATATCCCAAGACAAATGGTGTCACGGCAAGTAGAGCGATGACCAATGAGATAATAAGACCCAATATAATTTGATTACGTTTCATTTTACGTGTAGCGTTTTGTAAGCTTCTATTCTTTCTTTTACATTGTGGCGAATTTCCATCCAAAATAGGTTATAATCGAATATATGCAAATTTTGGTTTTTTCCCATATCATTTTTCTGCATGGAACTACTCCATGATACCCAAAGTATTTTAGCATCGGCATCTACGGACGTATTCATCTGTTTGTAGTCGATCGCTTTACCGTTCACCACAATATTCCCGTTTTTCTTTGAAGCCATATCAGTGGATGGAGTCCAAGTCATCGGATTAATACATTGTGAATTACCTCTTTCTTTGGCTATAGTCTCGGGAAGTTCACCTTTTTTATAACTTCTCCATCCTACAAAGCCGCCTATATCATTAGGAGTTGTACTTAAACGAATTGTTTTAAACGCATTCTTTGGAATTTGATGCCCCACCAGATAGGCACATACCAATTGTGATTGTAATGGTTTTCCATCAAAATAATCTTGTAATAAGTGTATGGCATGCAGTGTACCTTGGCTGTGACCTGCTATAATGATAGGTCTTCCTTTATTTTCATATTTTAGATAGTACTCAAATGCGGTCTTAATGTCACGATATGCCAATTCGAAGGCTTTGCGAGCCGGTTCCGATTGTGGCACAATAAATGCTTTTATATTTGCTTGGCGATAACGAGGGGCGTATATACGGCAACTGCCATTAAAGACTGTCGCTTGATTGAATATGGTGCGTGTGTCTGTCCTCTCATTGATATGATTGTCTTTAAGATTGGCATTCCACGATAAGTATTTTACAGATTCGAAAAACTCCTTACGATTAAAATCAGGATCGGTTAAACTTACGTTATCTTCGGGGTTGATATAGGTGGTAGGATGAATGAAGAAAACGTCTGCATCCTCCGTTCTTTCTTCTGCTTTAAGAAAGTCGGGTATACTGTCTGACATATCCTGCTTGTGGGGAGATGCCGCCCAATAGTATGGGTCACTATAATCCGGCGCCGGCCCACTGTTCGGCTTGGCGTTCTTATCCAATTGGCGGGATAATAGATGTTGAATGAACGGTCTGTCCTGACTGAACAAACTGGTCATTACGAGAAAGGACGCCAGCGTAATCACTATCTCTTTTCGGAAAGATTTGAAGTGGAATTTCCTTTTCACTGTTTGCTTTTCTTTGTTTTGTACTACAATCATCATATTTTTTTAATGCTATGCACTGCTTTTTCTGTTTCTGATATAAAATTTCTTGCTTATAGAATGTGTTTTATCTTAAATAACAAGAAAGAGGATAATAATATTCTTTTTATACTTGGAATACGCATTTCACAGGCAAATGTGAGAATATCCGGACAATAAACAAAGCACAATTCCGCGAGACGGACAATTTGGTGTATGAAGCTTCCTTTTGGCCTATTGGAAGGACGATGCAGTCATATTGAACATCTTATGAATATACCTTTTCTATGCAATTGCAACGTTGGAATAGTATTTTTGTACTAAAAATGTTAATCTATAATTAAAAACGACGTTACTTCCTCATTTTGTTGGCTTTGATATCTATTTTTGTAAGACTTTCGTAAACGGGCACGGATCCGGAGACATTTCAACCCAGTCTTTATATATAGTTATCATGAATAGAACAATGAAGAGAACAAATCTTATTTTGGGGGTGGTAATATTGCTACTGGCGGTCTTTTTTATTAAGGTAGGTTTCACAAAGTCGGATGAGAAGGAGCATGGCGATTCTAAAAAGAAGGTACAGAAGAAAGTGGATGCTTTTGTAGTAACGCCGTCTTTGCTTACTTCCGATATTACGGTGACCGGATCGCTGGTTGCTTTTGATGAGGTGGAACTGATGAATGAAGTTGCCGGCAGAGTAGTCGGCGTTAATCTGCCCGAAGGTAAGTCCGTGGCAAAGGGTACTTTGCTGGTAAAACTCTTCGATGATGATTTGCAGGCTGCACTAAAGAAATTGGAGGCACAGCGGGCTATTCAGCAGCGTGTAGTCAATCGTCAGAAACAGTTATTACAGGTTAAAGGTATTAGCGAAAACGATTATGAACAATCGGCTTTGCAACTCAATATTATCAATGCTGATATCGCCCAACAACGCGCGTTGATTCGCAAGACTGAAATTCGTGCTCCTTTCAATGGTACTATCGGTCTGCGTAATGTCAGTGTCGGAGCGGTGGTTTCTTCTTCTACCATGTTGGCTACCATCCGTACAAACGACAAGATAAAGTTGGACTTTTACGTACCTGAGAAATACGGTTCGGTGATTACACTCGGTATGCCTGTGAACTTCACCATGTACGATGACAATACTTCATTTAGTGCTAAGGTCATTGCTACTGAGCACGGCATAGAGAATTCCACCCGTAACTTGAAAGTGAGGGCAATGGTTTCTTCTTCTTCCAAAGAGCTTATTCCGGGTGCATTTGCCAATGTAAACCTAAAACTGGGTGAGAATAAAAATGCATTGATGATCCCGACCGAGGCTATCATTCCGGACGAAGATAACAAGCAACTCATTGTTGCGAATCACGGCAAAGCACATTTTGTGGATATTAAGACAGGCATACGGCAATCCTCGAAGATTGAAGTGATTGAGGGTATAGCATCAGGAGATACAATCATCACGACAGGTTTGCTGTTCCTAAAAGAAGGTGCCAAGTTATCTTATTCTTCAATAAACAAGTAAACAGCGCATCATGGTTATTTCCGATATAGCATTAAAAAGACCCGTAGCTTCAATTGTATTGAGCTTGATCATCATTTTGATGGGGTTTGTGGGATTTAAGTTTTTGGGTGTCCGGTTGTTTCCGGCCATTGATCCTCCCATTATCACGGTGCAGACGTCTTACGCCGGAGCCAACTCCGAAATTATAGAATCACAGATTACCGAACCCCTCGAAAAGTCCATCAATGGTATAGAAGGGGTGAAGTCCATATCTTCCCAGTCTTCAATCGGTACCAGTACCATTACGGTGGAATTCAATCTGGATACCGACTTGGAGAAAGCTGCTAATGATGTGAGGGATAAGGTGTCGCAGGCTACGCGCACACTTCCGCAGGATATTGATGCACAGCCTACTATTACCAAGGCGGATGCAAACTCCGATCCAATCATTATGCTCAACATTCGAAGTACTTCAATGAGTGCTATTGAGTTGAGTGACTACGCCGAGAATGTGTTACAGGAAAGGTTGCAAACTATTCCCGGAGTGAGTTCCGTTTCTATATATGGGCAACAGCGACCTGCCATGCGTCTTTGGCTTAAACCGGAAAAGATGGCTGCTTATGGCGTAACGGCTTCCGATGTGGATGCCGCCCTTGCTAATGAGAATGTGGAAATGCCTGCGGGTAAATTACGTGGAAATGCTACCGAACTATTGTTGAAGACAAATGGTAGATTGACTACTGAGGAAGACTTCAATAATCTTATTGTTAAAGAGACCGACAGTCAGGTAGTACGCTTCAGTGATATAGGGGAAGCGTCTCTGGGACCGCAAAACGATGAAACGGGTGCAACGATCAATGGGGTGACAGGCATGACGCTCAATTTGATACCTCTACCCGGCGCAAATGACATCCAGATAGCCGATGAATTTTATAAGCGGTTGGATCAGATCAAAGAGACACTTCCAAAGGGAGTGGATTTGGATATCTCACGTGATAAATCAGTTTTTGTCCGCCAATCGGTGCACGATGTGGTTGAAACACTTGTGATTGCTATTATTTTGGTGGTGGTCATTATATTCCTGTTCTTTAGAAACTGGATTATTGCATTACGCCCGCTTCTCGATATTCCGGTCTCGCTCATTGGAACATTCTTCATCATGTATATATGCGGGTTCACCATAAATGTGCTTACACTACTGGGCATTGTGCTAGCCACGGGTCTGGTAGTGGATGATGGTATTGTGGTGACGGAAAATATCTTTAAGCGAATAGAGCAGGGGATGGATAAATGGAAAGCGGCCTTTGAGGGGGCACGTGAAATCTTCTTCGCTGTAATATCCACTTCACTTACCCTCGCAATCGTATTCGTACCGGTGGTCTTTCTCGAAGGCTTCACGGGGCGTTTGTTCCGCGAATTCGGTATTGTTGTGGCAAGTGCGGTAATGATCTCCGCATTAGTCTCACTTACCCTGACTCCGGTGCTCAACGTATTGCTGGGAGGTTCGTCTTCACATCACTCTAAGTTTTATGTAGCGAGTGAACCCTTCTTTGTCGGAATGGAAAAACTATACAGACGTGCATTAAGCTTTTTCATCTCCAACAAATGGATCGCATTCTCCATCTTGGGGCTTTGTGCCATTCTGATTTTCTCTCTTTCGAGAGCCTTAAAGTCGGAACTTGCGCCCTTGGAAGATCATAGTTATATTCGTACTTCAATAACAGCGCCGGAAGGTACGGAGTATCTCTATAATAAGAAACTTATAGATAAGGTCGCTCGTATTAATCAAGATTCTTTGCCGGGGGTGACTTACGTATTGTCGCGATATGCAGGGGGAGGAAATTCCAGTGCAAATACCGGTAGTATCATGACTTTCCTTACCGATCCTTCTGAAAGGCGGATGTCGCAACAAAAACTTTATGACAAACTGTCTCGCATTTATGCTACTATCCCCGATGGGCGTGTCATCCCAAGTCAGGAGCCGACCATTACCACCTCTTCATCGAGAGGTTTGCCTGTACAATTCGTCATTCAGAATCTTGATTTTGAAAAGATTCGTGCCGTGTTACCCAAATTTTTGGAGCAGGCACAAAATAGTCCCGTGTTCAGTAATGTGGATGCCGATTTGAAGTTTAACAAGCCTGAAATGAACATAAGTGTCGACCGGCTTAAAGCAAACAGTCTAGGTGTTAGCGGAAAGGAAATATCGAATACACTCAATCTGGCCTATAGTGGAACACGCTACGGTTACTTCTTAAAAAACAATAAGCAGTATTACGTGATAGGACAGGTCGAGAAACAAGACAGAAACAAACCGGGGGATATCACCTCTTTATATGTCCGCTCAAATTCAGGTCAGATGATTCAGCTCGATAACCTTGTTCGCTCTAAAGAAAACAGTAATCCTCCTATCATTTACCATTACAACCGGTATAAGTCGGCCACTATCTCTGCCAATCTGGCGAGTGGAAAAACGCTTGGTGAGGGTATTGAAGAGATGCAGAACATCGCCGGCAAACTATTGGACGGATCTTTCAATGTGGCATTATCCGGATCATCCAGAGACTTTGCCGAGAGCAGCTCAAATATCTCTTTTGCTTTGGTATTGGCATTATTGTTGATTTACCTTATTTTGGCGGCGCAGTTCGAAAGCTTCCGTGACCCGTTAATCATAATGCTGACTGTGCCTATGGCTATTGCCGGAGCTATGCTCTCTCTTTGGGTGTGCGGACAGACACTTAATATCTTCTCTGAGATCGGGGTTATTATGCTTATCGGTATTGTGACCAAGAATGGTATCTTGATTGTGGAATTTGCCAATCAGAAGCGTAAGCTGGGATTAAATAAGAGAGTCGCCGCATTTGAAGCAGCAGCAGCGAGGTTCCGACCTATTTTGATGACGTCACTTGCCACATTCTTCGGTGCCCTGCCTATTGCGTTGGCTCTTGGTTCAGGCGCGCAGAGCCGTGCTCCGCTGGGGACTGTTGTAGTAGGAGGCTTGCTTTTCTCGCTTATCCTGACACTCTTCGTTATCCCTGTAATGTATATTGTTTTATCTAAAAAAACAGTAGAGAAATCATGAAAAGAATTTTCTTATTGCTGACTATAGTTTTAGCGACCGGTACTCTTTGTGCACAGGAGTCGTTGACTTTGGAGCAGGCCATAGACCTTGCATTGAAAAAGAACTTTGATATATTGGTCGCTCGTAATGATGCTGATATCAGCAAGATCAACAATACCCGGGGTAATGCAGGTATGCTGCCTACGATCAGTGTGAATGGGTCGGGTAGCTATGCCTATAATGATGTCAATCAAAAGCTTTCTAGTGGTACTATTAACAAATACTCCGGTCAGTCCACTACCGTGATGGGGGCGAATACCGAATTAGCCTGGAAGCTTTACGACGGAGGCAAAATGTTC
This sequence comes from Bacteroides sp., assembly GCA_041907545.1. Lineage (GTDB taxonomy): Bacteria > Bacteroidota > Bacteroidia > Bacteroidales > Bacteroidaceae > Bacteroides. The sequence goes on along the minus strand of JAYRGX010000004.1, from coordinate 153,887 downwards.
ATTACCAAAAGAAAATTGAACGAGTTGCAGTCGCTTGGCGAGATACAGTATACATCCCGGATATTAGGGGTCACCTACGATGTGATCGATGCTTATTATGATATTGTCCGACAAAAACAGACGCTTGCGTCATTGGAAGAAGTGATCCGTTATAACAAACAACGCGTTGCCATAGCACAGACAAGTTATAATTCGGGACTGGTAGCCAAGACAGAACTTTTGCAAGCCAAGATCGACTTGAATGTGGCAACCGAGAATGCAATCAGCCAGAAATATGTGATCAGTGAGGCACAGAAGACTTTAAATGGTCTACTTGGTAAAGAGGCTACGGCAAAATTCGAGGTTAGCGATTCCATACCATCCTCAAGCGTACCCGGTAAGAATGAAATCTTGCTGAAATTGGAAACCTCCAACACGGATATTCGTGAGTTGAAGAAACAAATTGATATTGCCGACCTTACTTTGAAAGAAGCCCGTAAGGGAAGTTCACCTGTGGTGAATTTATTGGGAGGTTACTACTTCTCGCAGACGAATAATTCCGAAGGCTCTACTTTGCGTAACCGTACCAATGGGTTGCAAGTTGGTGGAAGTCTGTCCATTCCGCTTTACACGGGTGGTGAAACCAAACGCAAGACTTCCGTGGCAAAGGTGGAGTTGCTGACTGCCCAATATGATCTTGATCAAGCACGATTGCAACTGAATATAGAATTGGAGAATGCTTATACCGATTACGAGAACCAGTTGAAGCTGCTGGAGATAGAGAGCGAGAACAACCTATTGGCAAAAGAGAATATGGAGATTTGTCTACACCGCCTTGAGTTGGGACAGACTATCTCACTGGAAGTCCATCAGGCACAGGAGAACTATGTGCAATCATACACAAGGCTGATCAGCATAAAGTATAACCTGAAAATGCAGGAGACAAAGTTGAAACAATTGGTATCTTCCCTATAAGCTTCTACACGGTTATGCCCATTTTCTTCATAAGGAAGCAGGCGTTCATGTTTTGGGCAACTCCTTCTTTCATGCGATAAGAGAAGGAGAGCTTGTCTTCTTCAATGTCGGCTTCAAACCGGAAGTTCTCAATATTGTCGGGATGCTCGTTGCGCAGATTACCCAGTATCAAGTCGTGAGTGGCAATTAAGCCACAGGTCTGATAGGTCATGAATTGTCTTATTAAAGCTAGGGAACCTTTCTGTTTGTCCTCCGAATTTGTTCCTTTCAATATCTCATCGAGGATGATGAACAGCTTCTCGCCGTTTTGCAGGCGATCAATAATCATCTTCAATCGTTTCAACTCGGTGAAGAAATAGGACTCATTATCCTTTAGCGAGTCGGATGTCCTGAGGCTGGTGACCATGGCAGCAGGGAATACCGTTAGCTCGGTGGCACAGACCGGTGCCCCGATGCAAGCAAGCAGATAATTGATTCCGATTGTTCTGAGGTATGTACTCTTTCCAGCCATATTAGCCCCTGTTATAATCATAAAATAAGGGTGCTTTTCCATGTGAATATCGTTCTTCACACATTTCTCACGCGGGATGAGAGGATGGCCGACTGCTTTACCCGACAAGGTGAAATATTCTTCCGTGATCTGCGGATAAATGTAATCGGGGTTGTTGAAAGCAAAGCCGGCAAGTGAACATAAAGCATCGAACTCCGCCAGAGACTCAAACCACTCTGCAATATGCGCATGATACATTTGTTTCCATTTATCCAATCGGATAATGGCACGGATTTCCCTTAACGTGAAGACATTGAACAGTACTCCCGGCAGACTTGCGCGCTGATCCAGCACCTTGAGGATAGGAGTGAGCTGATTGATGGCTTTAGATGCCGTGAGGCTATTGGTAAGCAGCCTTTTCTGTAATTCAGCCAGTGAGCTACTGTGAAATTCTCCTTTTTCAATGATGACGATGAGGCTGGCATAAGCCGACATTATCTTCTGTATTTTATCCAGCGTTCTGTGCACTTCGGTGATTTGTTTGAACTTACTGTTGGCAATGGCGCCACTTACAATAAAGAATAAGACGATTATAGCACTATCCACTAATCCAAGCGAAGTAATCAGAAAGATCACAACCCATAGAGCGGGAATAAATAGGGTGAGGATGCTCCATATCTTTTGATGCCCAATGCCGACAGAGTGCTCCGTTAACTTTCCCAGCAAATCCGCATCGTGCTTGTCCCTTTGGGTGGCATAACCGGTGACGTAGAAGTGCTGTCTGAGTTCCGGTTTACCGGATAACTCTTCAACTGCTTCCTGTCGCGCCAGTATGTCCGATTTTCGGGTGAGAGGATTTAGCAACCAGTCGGTCAGCTTCTCATATCCGCAGGGGGTGACAGTGCGGTTGATGGATTGGAAAACCGATTGTTCACCAAACAGATCAAGATCCAGACTGAACGGATGATGGACATCTTTGTTTACCGCTCCATCTTCAAAAGCCGAATAATCATATTGCAGTACTTTCAATTCATTTTCACAGAGCGTTCGCAATGTTTCAGCGTACTGTCTCTTTATCGCCAGCTTGTTGTGGAAAACCATCAATGCCGTAAAAGGAATAAAGTAAAGTAGTGTAATTCCGGTCAGCGACAGCCAGCTTAAATGCGGAGTGAGAAGAAGGTGGGCAATCCAGCCAATGAGTAGCAACAGACGAATGGTACCCATCACGTGTATCTGCTTCTTTAAAGTCGCTATGGTAATGATGTTTTCGTTAATGACCGACTGATAATAAACTGTCGGTTGATCTCCTTTTTTAGTATGCATGTATTGTGTTTCTTTTTAAATGAGAGTGTTGAAAAAGAATTAAAGTGTTTTCATGATCTGATCTTTATACTTCATAATCAATGCAGAAGCCGTGGTTATCGCACCTGCTTCGGGAGTGTTACAAAACTCTTCGTTCGTATGATCCACCCAGTCTTGCTCAAACCTGCCACACCAAATATTAAATTCACTTTGATTGAATGCGGTATCATTCTCCAAAGACTTACCCAGCCTGACAATAAATTCCTTCCAGCGTTGAAGGTAATAAGTCCGCATTAGACCATTCCACTGGCGGTTTGAATAATCCGTCAATTCACCTCCTCCTTTATGCCAAGTAGTAATGATTTCACGGGCATTTCGTTTGTAATATGCTTTTTCTTCATCTGTTTTCCCATATTGCGCAGCATCAGCTACCCAACGACCCAGCAGAAACTCCTGCCGTGTTGCAAGTAGGTGATCAATATCATTTCCTAATTCAATAAACTTTATCGAAATATCTTTAAAATGGCTTATTTCCTTTTTATTATAAGCCGATATCATCTCCTGATATAAAACCATGCCGTAATTACCCAATAATTGACGGGTGAAATTCACTAGATCAAACTGATATGACGAAGTTTTCTTCGAATCTTTTCCAGCTTGGAGAAGCTGTAAAATAGAGGTAAGCAGATCTTCATTTTTGTATGGTATCGCCGGATCGGTAGTCCAATGTTTTTGTTTGATATCAAGCAAGGGGCACACCTGATAAATAGTACTATGCGTCCATATGCCTATGGCAGAATCAACGAAGACCTTTTCTGTCATAGTTTGCCAGGCTTTTCTTACAGCCTGATCGACTCTTCCGGCTCTCCTGTCGGCATATTTTTCGATAATCTGTTTTACATTTCGTTCTTCCCGGGTGAGCCACGGAGTTTCCAATACCGTTTCATAAATCATCGGATTGGCATTAATCCCTTCGAGAGTGGAGCCTACTCCTACACATCCTTTTTCCGAAAATACATTGTTCAGCCGATCTACAACCTTATGTATAGGAGCTACCAAATGGGTGTTACCTCCAAAATTGCCTAAGTAACACCATATAAAAGGTGCTCCGTGGAAAGAATCGGATTTACGGAAGTATTCCACTTCTTCGCATGCATAGTCTAAAAAGATGAGTTTTCCCTTAGGTACCGCATTAACCATAGCAGCCAGTCTAGGTTGCGTCCAATGCTTTGAATCGTAGAAAAAAGTCCATGACATTTGGTACCATATAGCCTTCGAATCGGCTTTTGCCATTGATTCATAAATGCTTTTCCCAACAGATGCCAGATAATTCTCATCCCATGAAGGCGGAGTGATTTCATTAAAAGGGTCAGCTGAATACAAATGATCCGTTCCGTACAATTCTTCTTGCACACGGATGAAACGTTTCTGTATTTCCGCAAACAAAGGTTCGTCAGGATTTAGATAACAAGTTGTGTAGATGGAATCCATACCTCCCCATCCGGGCTTTATTACATTGATTTTGGTTTCCGGAAATAAGGTTCTGAACTCCGGAGGAACATGACCTGCAAATGCCGACAAGACAGGTCTCATTCCTAATGAACGACAACGCGAAAGCAGCTGTTTTTGGAGTACCTCTTGGCTATTGATATAGGAGAGCGGCAAAGGACCTCCCCATTTATCCATGTTCGCCATTCGATGCCATGGCAGATGAGCCGGTCCGCTGAAATAATGGCATATCTGCTCTTCCGTCATGCCGAAAGATTTCCAGACTCGTAGCCATATAGCTTCCTGACCCGCCAACATTAAAGGGCGATTGATACCGTTCATTGCCATCCAGTCTATGAACCGTTCCCAACGTTCGAAATTCCAATAAGGGAAAGAATATCCAAAGGTACAGGTATTATTAAAGAACCGTTCTTGAGCCATGCATACTCTTCGGATTTTATGGGCGGGCAAAGGTAGCTTTCGTGGAGCTTTAAGTGGGGTGTCTGCCTGCCAGGCATAAGAGAGTAATGCAACTTCTTTCAGGTATGTATTAAAAGCCATCGCCAATGCTTGCACGTCGTTCCCTCGCAATATGATGGATTGCCCCGACTTATCAATTTCAAATACATCATGCCCTTTTTCAGGAGAGAAAATTTCTATTTTGAAGTTTTCCGATCTCTCAGGTAAAATACGCTCAATAAGATTCTGCATATCTTGGGCTACCGGGTTCTCAGCAACAATGGATATGTTAATAAAGATGAGAAACAAGGTTGTAGAAAAAAGAATCTTCTGATGTTGCATGACATTTCCAGTATTTGATAGGCAAATATGAATAAATAGTTATGAGAATTGTACCAGCTGCATGAGCTTGCTTTTATCCCGTATCAGTATTCTTTTTTTTTGGGACATAATCAGCCCGTCATTCTGCATGTTCGTCAGCTCCCGTTCCAACGACTGCCTCGATACCCCGAAATATTCGGCGAGCGCCGTCTTTGTTCTGTTGAGTTCCACCGTATTGTTACCGCTCTTTTGCGAAAGCTCCAATAGATACATCGACAGCTTCTGACGAATGGTCTTGAATGAAAGGAAGTGAAGCTTCTTACTCAGCCTTGAAGCAAAGTCCGCAGATATATCGAGATAGTTTTTGAGTATGGTCTCATCCATGCCCAGCATCTTGATAATGGATTGCTTGGGAATGATATAGGCTGAGATATCTTCAATAGCGGTGATCTCTACCGGAAACTTGCTTTCCGTGCCGAATAAGAAGAGTATGGCAAGCGGACTCGGAGCACTGATATCTTCCACTTTGATGATTTTTCCCGAGGCATCCGTCATTTCCGCCTTGACACTTCCTGCAGCGAGAATGATGAGTCTGTTGCAAGGTTCATCCTGCATAGCCAGGATATCGCCCTTCTTAAAGCGTTTCTCTTTAATGCTGAGTTCCTCGAAAATATGCTCAATCTTTTCGGGTGAAACGGAGCGGAATAGAGGTATCTGAGTGAGTGATTTCATATCCAAACATCTGATTTGGGTTTAAAGATAGCATTATCTTATAAAAACCGGTGTCTGTATCTAAATTATATTCAGCATTATAGTTACTTTTGTGCAGTAACAGTATATTTCAACTATAATGGAAGATTTTGATTTCCGGTCGGAGCCGTACGTTGATTGCCCCATTCGTAATATAATGGCCCGTATTAGTGATAAATGGTCATTGCTAGTGCTTTATGCGCTCCAGGAGACTCCTGTAATGCGATTTGGCGAACTTCAGAAAGCGATGCCCGATGTCTCGCAAAAGATGCTGACAGCCACTTTACGAACCTTGCAAGAGGATGGTTATGTTAATCGCAAGGTCTATGCACAAGTTCCTCCTAAAGTGGAATATTCTCTTACAGAACGGGCCGAGTCGTTGCTACCTCACATAAATGCGTTGCTTGGTTGGGCAAAAGAAAACATGGATGCAATTTTGGCAGATCGCCAAAGAATGCAAGTTGTCAGTCTATAATCTCCACACCTGTCCCAGCCAATAAGCCCTCCAATCCATAGCGTGAGAAGCGTGCTTTCTTCAGTCGGTTGTTGAAAGGATTAATGCTGTAGTTGCGTGCCGAGGTCAAGTCCGCTTTCTCCAGGTTAGTATGTTGGAAAGTAGTGGAAGTCAGGTCGCAATTCACAAAAGCACTATTCGTGAGGTCGGCATCTGCAAAATCAACGTTCTGCAAGTCCGAATTGCTGAAGCGCGTGCCTTTGAGATTCATTCCGGTGAAAAGAGCGTAAGACAAGATGCAATCATTGAACTCTAACGAAAGACTGAACTTATTGCTGTTTGTGAAATCCATCCCCGTCATTTTGCATCCTTCGAAAACGACGTTTTGCCATGATGCTGCATGGACTTTTGACAATGAAAAGTTACACTCCTTGAATGTGCATTCTTCAAATATAACTTTACTAATCTTCATATCCGACAGGTAACACTTGGCGAATTCACATTGATAATAATGCTCTTCCAATGCTTCCTGTGTAAAGTCAATCTTCTCTATCTTCTTATTTTCCATGTTGTATATTTTCTATATTTTAAAGCAAATATATGTAAATATATTATTGTATATGTGCAGCTTTGAATACAGGGCGGGTTTGTTGAATCTCCGTTTCAAAGCCAAACCAATATCCTTGTTGCAGCGTATCATCTGCTGGTAGGAAGCAAAGCCGCAGTTCGTTTCTGTATTCCCCATAAATGATCTCCCAACTTGCGGGTGGTTGCTGATGTTTTGTTCTTACTCTTTCTGCCGGAGCTTTTTTGAGTGACATTCCGGCTTCGATCCATGCCATGGTCACCGCATCCCGATATTCGGGATAATATGTTTTACAAAATTCATAAAGCAAGATGCCGCGCTTTTCCAGTCCCATAGGTTGGTCTATCAATCCTATCAGGATGAGGTGATTCAGAAAATCATGAACGAAACTTTCTTTCTCCACGATAAGTTTTCGCGTTATGCCCTGCCATGCTTCAGCATTGTAATACCCGTCCAGTAAGCGTGAAAGCTGGCGGGCGGTCTGCAGTTCATCGGGAGTTATCTCGCGCGTTTGAAGTACTTCATAAGGAGGGAGAGGAGAATAGCGGATACCCAGTTCTTCAGCGTGACGACGCATCTCCGTGCCGGGAAGTAACTTCAACGATTCCAATTGAATTTCGCCTGCATTATATTGTGCTAAAGTCTGCACGTCTTCAAAAATCTCTTCCAAGTGATATAGCGGCAGTCCGGCAATGAGATCGGCATGCGTCTCCATATTGGGCAGTGCGCATAAAAAACGTAAACCCTCCAGCGCATCCGCCAGTTTACCCTTGCGCATGCTCTTTTCCAACACCGGTTCACGCAGACTTTGTATGCCCGCTTCCAAGTGGAGTAACCCTTCAGGCATCTGACTCAATTCTTTCTTTAACGCATTGGTCAGTAAAGCCGGATGCATTTCGAGGTGGAATCTGATATCCGGATGAAATTCGAGAAACAGCTGTAACAAGTCCTTGGCGCGTTGTGGATTATAGTTGAAGGTACGGTCGAGTACACGTACGTTCTTTATTCCGTGCGAGCGTATCAGTTCCAGTCGCTCCCTTATATCGCTAAGCGGTAATATCCGTACAGGCTTTTCACCTCCGCTTACGCAGAAAGCACAAGTGTTGAAACATCCCCGTGTTGTCTCCAGTTGCACAAACGGTTTACTCCAATTGAAGAAGATACTTTTCTCCGGTGCAACGAGTCCGGCAAAGTTAAGTACCCGTGCTATACCATTGTCATGGTAAAGACCGTCTGCATCCAGATAGCATAAGCCCGGAATATCCGTCCATGCTATTCTGTCCGTTGTACAGTCCAGCCATTGAGGTACGGCTTCTTCACCTTCACCTCTGAATACACAATCAACAAAACTATTTCTCCTGAGAAATTCTTCATTATCCCCCAAAAACTCCGGTCCGCCCAGCGCAATATGACATTGAGGCAACAATGCTTTCACACGCGCCAGTATATGTCGCAGTTGCTCGTGATTGAACAGCCATGCCGTAGCTGCAACGATGTCGGGGTTCTTGGCAGCCACTTCGGCTGCTGTCATTCCGGCGTTTTCGTTGATTGTAGACGACACGATATCCCATTCCAAATCTTTTCTGTCCGCCATTTGCGCATGCAAAGCAGGAAGAGCCAAAGAGGAATGTGCATAAGAACTATTCAAATCGAGCCAGAGAATCTTCATCTTTTTAGTTTTGGAGTTAGCTGTTCAGGGGGAGCATTTAAGCCCACAAAGATAGCGAATATCTTTTTTTGCCCATTTATGCTGCGATTAAAATATTGTTCGTATATTTGCGAACAATAACAAAGATTATGGGAAAAGAAGAGTTCACTAAAGAGCAAGAGCAGTTGGCACGTTTTGCTAAGGCATTGGGACATCCTGTCCGGATAGCTATCTTGCAAATGCTGGCCAAACAGACCTGCTGCTATCATGGCGATATGTCCGAGGTACTGCCAATTGCGAAAAGTACATTGTCGCAACATCTCAAAGAGTTGAAAGATGCCGGGTTGATACAAGGAACCATTACCTTACCGAGTGTGAAGTACTGTATCAATGAGGAAAACTGGGCGCTTGCACGTCAACTGTTTGACGGATTACTTGTGGAAGTGACAAAAGCCGATAGATGCTGATTGATCTATTTTTTTATACTAAATGTTCGTATAACTACGAATTACGAACATCGTTTATAAATACAGATAAACCATTCTTAATCACAAATACACATATTATAATAAACGAACTATGAACATTAGAAACGCTACACCGGGTGATGTCAGTGCCATTTGTAATATTTATAATTATTACGTGGAACATACAGCTGTGACTTTCGAAACCATACCGGTTTCAGAGTCTGAAATGAAAAATAGAATGAACGAGGTAATTGAATCGGGCCACTCTTTTTGTGTCGGTGAAGCAGGAGACAAGATAATAGGCTATTATTATACCCATCGATGGAATAATCGCTGTGCTTATTCCACAACTCTGGAGGAAAGCATTTATCTGGATAAAGATGAAAGAGGGAAGGGGTACGGTACGCAACTTTTCCAACATTTGCTGGCGCATATTGATCAAAATGAAGTCCACGTGTTGATTGCCGGCATTTCCATACCTAACGAAGATAGCGTTCGCTTACACGAAAAATTTGGTTTCACGCAAATCTCTCGCATGAAAGAAATCGGACGCAAGTTCGATAAATGGCGTGACGTCGGCCATTGGCAACTCATATTCAATTCCCTGCCCAAGAAAATATTGGTGTTGTGCACCGGAAACAGTTGCCGCAGTCAGCTAGCCGAGGGGTATTTGCGTCATTTTGCAGGCGATAAAGCCGAAGTGTATAGCGCAGGAGTCGAAAAACACGGCGTCAATCCACGGGCTGTAGCTATTATGAAGGAAGACGGTATCGATCTGTCCGGGCATACCTCCAATCTCGTCGATGAATATCGCAATATTGCTTTTGACTATGTGATTACCGTTTGCGATAATGCCCGCGAACGCTGTCCTTACTATCCTGCGGGGGCTGTGAAACTTCATCATAGCTTTCCCGATCCGGCCAAAGCACAAGGGACGGAAGAAGAGATTACAGCTTGTTTCCGCGATGTGCGGAATATGATAAAGGAGTATTGTAAGCAATTTGTTGAAAACCATCTTTAAAAAGAAAAGAAGCGCGGTGAATGCTCATAATCAATCCACTAATAAAGAGTGAATCCAAAGAAAGGTTGTAAAGAATACCTATAGCAGATTGCCGTGGAGAATGACTATAAATAATCATGATAGAAAATAATATGAATCCCGAATGTTGTAACACAACAGTTGCCCGTAAGCGACTGAACTTTTTAGACCGTTATCTTACCCTTTGGATTTTTTTAGCCATGGGTTTGGGCGTGTCTGCAGGTTATTTCTTTCCGTCTGTAGCGGACGGTATTAATGCCATGTCCAGTGGGACGACTAATATTCCGCTGGCTATCGGCTTGATTTTGATGATGTATCCACCCTTGGCTAAGGTACGTTATAATGAAATGGGTAAGGTGTTCCGCAATAAACGCATCCTCGGCGCGTCGTTGCTGCTCAACTGGATTATCGGACCTTTATTGATGTTTGTTTTAGCTATCTTGTTTTTGCATGACTACCCCGAATATATGGTAGGATTGATACTTATCGGTTCGGCACGTTGCATCGCTATGGTTATTGTGTGGAACGAACTTGCGGGCGGTAGCCGTGAATATGCTGCGGGACTTGTTGCGCTGAATAGTATATTCCAAGTCCTGTTTTACAGTGTTTATGTCTATTTTTTCGTATCCGTTTTATTGCCTTTGTTTGGTGTTGGCGGACAAGAAGTAAATATCACTATCGGTGAAATAGCACGTAGCGTAGGTATATATTTGGGCATTCCCTTTGCTTTGGGTTTGTTGAGCCAGCTTATTCTGGTAAAGACAAAAGGAGAAGAATGGTTTCGCCAAAAGTTTGTTCCCTTTATTTCTCCGCTGACCCTTATTGCCCTGTTGTTTACCATCATTCTGATGTTCAGCCTGAAAGGACAACTCATTGTCGAAATTCCTTTTGATGTGGTTCGCATTGCCATTCCGTTACTGATATACTTCGGATTGATGTTTTTGGCTAGCTTCTTTCTAGGTAAACGCATGGGAGCTGATTATAGTCAGGATGCCTCCATCTCGTTTACGGCCGCAGGCAATAACTTTGAGTTGGCTATTGCCGTAGCTATCGGTGTATTTGGTATCAATAGCGGACAGGCCTTTGCCGGAGTCATCGGCCCGTTGGTCGAAGTCCCCGCACTGATTATTCTGGTGAATGTGGCACTACGACTCAAACGAAAATACTTTGATACGAGTAGAAATAAGATGCAATAAAGTCGGATTCAATTTATATATAATAAAAAAAATATGGAAATAAAGATTTTAGGCACCGGTTGTGCCAATTGTAAAGCATTGTACGCTACAGTAGAACAGGTGGTTAAAGAGTTGGGACTGACGGCTTCTATTGTGAAAGAAGAAGATCTGATAAAGATTATGCAATATAATGTAATGACGCTTCCTGCTCTTGTTTTAGATGATAAAGTTGTTGCTAAAGGTAAGATTTCAGCTACTGAAGTAAAAGTATTATTAACCTCAAAAATATAATAAGTATGAAACGTTTTTTAGCGATGTCTTATGCTTGTTTTTACCCATAGTCTTTGCTTTAGCTACCGGAATCCCGGTAGTGCTTGTGGCTTGGATTTTGGCATACAGTCTTGCAGAAATAGGAAAGTTCTATGATCGCGTACAACTTTTTCAAAAAATGGTTTAACCGGATTGTAGCAATAATTTTTATTATAATAGGTGTTTATTATGGACTTGTTTTTTTTTGATTTAATATGATACAGAAGTTTGTTGATTGGCTGGTATATGTCGCTTTTGGGCTGGACGCTGAATCCCACCTTGGAATGGCGGTAAATTTCTTCTTTTACGATACAATAAAGATACTGACTTTGTTGTTCTTTATCAGTCTCATAATGGGTGTTATTAATGCTTACTTCCCTATTGAACGTTTACGTAATTATTTGACCACGCGTAAACTGTATGGATTACAGTATTTTTTTGCTTCATTATTCGGTGCCATAACCCCGTTCTGCTCCTGCTCCTCAATTCCTTTGTTTATTGGATTTGTTAAAGGTGGCATTCCTTTAGGGGTTACCTTTGCCTATCTCATTACATCTCCCTTGGTCAATGAAGTTGCTGTGGCTATGTTTATCGGAACTTTTGGAGTACGCATAACCGTCATTTATGTACTTAGTGGCATTTTGCTTGGGATGATAGGAGGCTTTGTTTTAGGCAAAATGAAATTAGAAGGTCATTTGAGTGAATGGGTGAGACAGATTCAAAAGCAATCCTCAGTGGAGGCTGGAATTTGGGAAAAAGAGAGAACGCCTTTTGTAAAAAGGTTTCCGGCTATAGTAAAAGAAGCTTGGGGAATTATCAGGGGAGTTTTGCTATATGTGATTATTGGTATAGGTCTTGGTGCATTGATGCATGGTTATGTTCCGGAAGGTTTTTTTGAACATTATCTTTCAAGAGATAATTGGTATGCCGTATCCATCTCAGTTTTGTTTGCTGTACCCATGTATGCCAATGCTGCGGGGATAGTGCCTGTTATTGAGGTATTCGTCGCTAAGGGGGTACCCATAGGTACAGCTTTGGCATTTATGATGGCTGTTGTAGGACTTTCGTTTCCTGAAGCTACGTTACTTAAGAAAGTAATGAACTGGCGGCTTATCGGAATTTTTTTCGGTCTGATTACTTTGTTCATCATTATTTTAGGCTATCTGTTTAATATGGTATTATAAATTTATTTTTTTTACATTAAAGTTACAATAAAAAGATTTTATATTAATATTAATTTATATATTTGCGCTTGATATGCTTTTTATTATTATAAATAAATAAGAAAAGTATAAGTAAATATTGTGTATCACATGAAATAAAAGATGGCATGATTTTGCTTTAAGGTGAATAACTACTGAAAAGGTTATGTTATTGGGGAAAATATATTAATTATTTAATAAATAGATGTTTATATATATTTCTGAGAGTGTTTGTTTTTTCTTTGTTACAACGTTTTGAAGATCTTTTAAGTAATTACTCTTGTTTTTATGTGAACTTTGATAGTTTTTATCTAGAAAAAAATGTTGTATTTTATGTGCAGAATCTATAGGTGAATTTATTATTGCTTTTATGAGGATAATAATACTGAAATATGTTTATTTATTTATATGAAAAGCAAGGTGGTAGGTCGAGAATCATTGCGATAAATACAAGCCATTTTTATAGAAATATAATCGTAAAATGTGGAATGAAATAATAATGTTTTTTTCTTTTCTTGTTGTTTTTTACATCGTGATTGCTTGCCTAATGGCACATTGCTCTACCGATGTTGAATTATGGGATGAGGAATTGGATTGACACTTTTGATTTGGTGCGATGTGATATCGTTCATGTCAATTTATTTTGTTTGTTTGTTTGTCTTTCCGTACTAGTGTGTGCGGGAAGACTTTTTTGTTTTTCGATGCATGGTCTGCTGATGGAAGATAGACCATCTGCTCTGCCTTAACACACCATCTGTTGAGGCCAAACAGATGGTCTTTCTGTTGATTGTAAATCGAAATTAAATAAAAACAGACTTTATATATTTCTTATATATTTCTCTTCTATTTAATTATGTCGTGCTCATTTTTTGCATGTACTTGTGCTCGCAAAATGATCTAAGTCGTTGAATATGAATGAATAAATTGCACGCTCCATTGCTCGTTTTTTGCACGCTATATTTTACCCACTTCAGAACGCTTCTGGAAGGGGTATGATATGGCCTGCTATCCTTTCTGTTTTTTGCCTTTATACTGTTCAGGTTATGTTTCTATGACTCTGTGGTGTGTATCATTTTTTTTAAACCGTATCATACTATTTTAATCCGCTAACAACCGCCGACAACCGACCTGTTTGGAAAACACTTTTTGATGTATTACTTTTGTTAGGAAATCAAGTTAATGCACCGGAATTTTAAGCGAGGTACTATGGAATGCTAATTTTATGTAAAAAACAATTGTAGATGTTTTTGATATTTTATTTTTATTACATTTGACGTCATATACATAAAATACCCTTTTAAATCTGGTTATAAGCTATTTTATGCTATACAAAAGTTATTCTTCAAATATGAAATTGAATGCCTATATATTGCTGTTTTTATTACTCTGCACTAGCTTTAGCAATGCTCAGAATGCTATTTCCGTATTCGGTAATCTGCATGACAGCAAGACTAATGAACCGGTGGATTACGCCAACGTGGCATGCTTAAAGTCAGATTCGACTTTTCTGAAAGGAAGTATGTCCGACTCGCTCGGATATTTCAAATTTGACCTGGAAGGTGCCTCTAAGCAAGAATATTATATTTTGCAAATCACCCACTTGAACTATGAAAAGAAGTTTGTGAATATTCGCTTGTCCGACAATTCCGGGCATACTATCAAACTTGAACCTAATGGCAACTCACTCTCCGAAGTTTTGGTGTTGGGCACACAGACAAAAGTGAAAAACAAATTGAATGTGGAGTATAAAGTCACCGACCGACTGAGGGAGAAATCCTTGCGTGCTTCCCAATTGTTGGAGAATATCCCCACTGTTTTCGTAGATTATAATCAAAATGTCTATATCAAAGGCAGCAGCAGGATATTGATTTTGCGTAATGGTGTGGAATTGCCCAGTAATAGTCTGGTAGATCAGATTCCCCCATCGAGTATTCAGAAGGTTGAAATCATGTATTCCATTCCCAGCAAATACGCGAATAAAAATTATACGGCTATAATGAACATTGTCACCAAGAGAGAGCAAAATATGACCCTTCTTTTGGATAACAATTCTTCTTTTGACGGGAAGATGTACGATGCCAAAGCCAACTTCAGTATAGATACCCGGAAACATTCCATTTACGCATTCTACAAGCTTTATTATCGTAACTTCCTTGAAAAATATTCCATACGTAGCAACGATGAGTCGGTTCAGCAGGATAGTACCCTGTTTTTTCGCACGAAGCCACGGAAAGAGAGTGATAACGAGTTCTTCTACGGTTATTCGTTTCAGCCGAACAAAAAAAATAACAATTGGAGCTGATGGGTATTTGTCGCTCTATCGGGAGAATTTTAATTCGGTGTATGATAATGCCGCACGTGACCGATATGCCGATTTTAAAGAATCGTTCAATACCCAAAACTATAAGGGTTACGTTAATTATCAGGACTCACTCAATAAATTTCAAGGCGTGTTGGGCTATAACCACATAAAAGTGAACGACAATAGTACTTACTTCTACGATAACGACAGGTTGGCAGCACAGCAAGAGGAAAGGGAGACGTACAATGTTCAGCTCGACTATAAAAGAAAAATCAGCCAGCGTGTATCTTTGGAAGCCGGTGCCGAATACGCCCATGTAACGAACAATGAGCTATTCTATGCTCCGGGTTCCCCTAACAGTGCGGATGAAAATTACAATGGAAATACCTTGTCCGGTTATGTGGAGTCTACCATAGAATTCAATGACAAATGGGATATGGCGGCAGGCATCAATCTCCATAACTATAAAAGAAGCTTTGCGCACAATATCCATACACAAGCGTTCAACTTCTATCCCAAACTGAACATCTCGTATGCAATAAATGAGTTGAACACCCTGAAGTGGAGCTACTCTTCTTATATCAACAATCCCAGTCTTTGGCAGATGCTTTCCTTTACCAAAGAAGACTCACCCGGGGTGTTTTATAAAGGGAATCCTTACTTGAAGCCCGAGAAACACAGTACCTTGCTGATGGCTTACGTTCTTCCAAGTTGAACAAAGTTGATGCAAGTTGGGACTTATTTGTGATTATACGCACTTAACCGAAGGCTTACGTTCTATTTGGCTGTGAGTTAATGAAGATAATATACTGTTTTCAAGAATTTATGTAAATCTGTTTGTTTTAGCCAATGGAGGGTAGCATGCAGAAAAAGCTGTAATATAAAAAGTTCCAAAACATTTTTTATCAATGTTTTGGAACTTTTATTGAGGTTCCTGGCGAACGACTTATATTGTTGATTATATGATAATTTTATTTTAGCTTACTCAAATTTATAGCCTTATTAATCTCTCGAATATCTAGTAAAATAAGTGCTTTGCTCTATATTGAATAATTGCGATCCTTTTTGCGACTCCGATTTGTGGTATTTTTTATTTCTTCTCCATTGCTTCTTTTAAGAGCATACCAAAATCAGATATTTTTGTTTGCTTAGGTTCTCTGATAGTATAAGAATCAAAGCTTTTTATTCTTCTTAATTTATTTTTAAATAACCCTTGAAAATTTTCAGGAAAGTTGTCCAATCCATATTGACATATTTTATAAGCATTTTCAAAATCATTTTGCCGTATTAACAAGTCTGCAAATTGATTAAAACCAGTAACTATATTTTGTCTTGAAGCAGAAGATATATTATCAAAACTTATTGCTTCAATATAAGAGTACAAAGGCCATCCGTGAAACTCTATTATATTCTTAAAATCTTGTTTTAATTGACTATTTTGTTTAGAGAATTCAATTCTTGAGATTTCTTGAAAATTCAATTTATCTTTCAATTGTTCTTTTTGGGATATAGCTCGAATCGCTTTATATGTCAATAATAAGCCTAATAATTCCAGATTAATATCTCTTTTTAAGTTTTTATTAGATGAGACATAATCACCAAGTATTTGAATAGATTTTTCTTTATTACTCTCTGCTCCATTTGCCCAATAATATGAAGAAAGCATTTTAATATACTGGCCTTCACCTCGAAATTCGGCATAATAGTTTTCTAATGTTAAAATAGCAGTTTCTCTTTTCCCTCTATGAATAACTAAATAGGAAGTCAAATTCAATAATGCTTGTAAACGCGTTGATGCCAAAGCATTTGGTCTATTAAGTATCTGCTTATATGTGCTAATAACTTCCTCCTCATTTTTTGAATATCTATTTGAATCTGCAAATTGAAGAAGCGCTTGTTCTGTATCTAATTTTTTATCTCTACTTATTTGTAGTAACCGTTGATTACAGATGCCTTTAAAACTATCAGGTCTCTCACTATACATTAAATGCATAATTGCTAGAATTTCTTTTGAATATAAATAAAAGAAATTATCTTCTTTTATTTCCAATATTTTAAGTTTCACCAACTCGTTTAAAGCATTCACAAGATCATCTTGCCTATTTTCTATATTAAGAATAAATGCTATCTTTTGAGTAATATTGCTTAAATCATTTTCAGTAACAAGTAAACTAATAATGACAAAAATATCTTTTGCTAAATTTGATAAGTATTCATAAATTTTTCCGTATAAAAAATCAATAGCATTTTTAGTTATTTTTATATCAAACTTTACCGCCTCTTCAATGCTACCCTTTTGTGCTATAACATATGCTAGCTGATATATAAACAAAGGACGACCACTTGTAGCCCAGTGAATCTTTTCCTTTGTTTCATTTTGAGATAATAAATCTAAATAACATGGCGGTACTTTATCCCCTATTTCATTTTCAAATACTTGTTGTAAAAATAAAGAGGTTTCTTCTTTAGACAATTCACTTGTTTTTATTTCTTCTCCAATAATGATATTAGCTCTTGTAGTTATTAATACTCTATGATTATCAGGATTTAATTTTTTTAAAAATACGCTGATTTTGGATTTTTCCTCATCTGAAAATGTCTCAAAATCATCTATGATAATTAAGATTTTTTGCTTAAACTCTACAATATATTCTATTTCAAAAACAGCTTTATTTATTATAATTTGATTTATAGATTTTATTAGTTCTTCAAAAGAGCTAATTCTGTCGTTAAGTTCCTCTATTTTTCCTGTTAGATAATTATATGACCTATCTTTTGCTGTTGTAAATACAATATAATCAAATTTTCTATTTTGATTTAGACCTAGCTCATCACAAATTTTCTGAACTGTTGCGGTTTTACCAACCCCTCCATGTCCCCATATTGTAGCAGTAACAGAATGTTTCGTATTAAATAAAAAGCTTGAAATTTTCTCTTTAATCGGAGTATCAATGAATTTACTAAAATTCTTTTTGAATATATTTATTATTGTTCCGTTTTGAGTTTTTCTTTTTATAGTATCAACTTCAATATCAAGATTACAGAATTCAAGTTTGGGAAGAAATATAGTACCACTTTTTAATAAACGATTGAATTTACAATTCCCTAATAATGGCTCTGAAACAGAACTATACATATAAAATTCATCCTCTGTCTCTATTTCGATAAAAGGTGATAATTTAAAATATTCAGTATTGGAGTGATATCCATATATTGTATTAATCTCAAATTCTATTGTCCCACTCGGAAATTTCCAAGGACTATAATCAGACCCATTAGATTTATATGATATTCCAAGATAGAATCCATTCTCCTCTTTTAAGACTCTAACAATATCAATATCATTCTTAAATATAAAATGCTCACTACTTTTGATTGTATTACAAAAGTCTTTCAATTCTGAAACGAAATCTGATGTACCATCAGCAAATATAAACCCATGTCCAATTTTTTCATTTCTAAAGTTTGGATATTTAGAGAATTTTTTTGATAGTCTTTTGTCTCGAAAAATTTCCTTATCAGTATCTAATCTACGACAAATCGCTTCTATATCTCCAATTGACGGTTTCTGAATGTTTTGAAGAATGTACTCTTTCGTTTCAGGATTGCATTTACCGAAATTCTTATTCCATAAATAACTTAATGTGTATAACATTAGATACTCAAAATAAGCCTGATAAATCGTTTTTAGCTCTTCTGTATTAAAATTTGATTCCAAGAAGAGAACTTTTCTCTCAATCTTTTTCCTAATGTATTCCATAATGTAGATTTGTCTTAATAAAGTATAGTAGATTATAATAACGAAAATCAAATTTATGAATTTTATTTCTATAAAAAAAATAATTATTATAATTTTGCTATCTCCAAATTACCAACTAACCTAGTTCATACGAGTTAATGAACTACTTTAGAAAATGGCATCATGCTCAATCGTAAGTTGTATAAGAAACGACAAGCCAATAAAACGTAATGGCAAATACCAAATATACCTTCGTATTCGGGTTGGAACCGAGGAAACCAGAGTTTCAGCGAAATTAGATGTACGAAAAGAGCAATGTGATATGAAGAAGAAAGTTCCAAAAGATAAGGCATTGCTAATTCTTTTAAATCGGAAAATAACGTAATTAGAGCTTTATATAAATAGAATCCTTGGTAGAAGGGCAGGGATTGACCATAGACGTGGTTAAAGAGTTCTACTCAGATAAGAATAAGTAAAATTCGAAAATGGCTCTTTATATGACTATTATCTTGAATTTGTAGAGCGCAAGCGCAGAGAGGGGCTTAATTTAGAAACTATTCGGGTTTATATGACTACTTACAATCTCCTGAAGGAGTTTAAAGAATATATACGAATTTCATATATATCTTCGCCTTGACCATATGTGGGAAGCAAACTGAAATTAGCCAGGTGGACATAATCCAAAGCATAAGAATTTGATAACCGTTATTTAGGATATGCTAGAACGCAATCTTTCAGTTGACAATCTTTCTAAAGATTAATTATTCAAAAAAGAGTGAGACGATGCCTCTATGGGTTCGATTTCCAAGAATTGACGGCAAAGAGGAAATCCGTTTAGATTTTCCAAAGATGAATGGGATGATATTTTAATTCATTTTAAACTTGCAATACAAGAAATAAATATGCTATATTTGGAGAAATATGTATTATGGGCACTAATATAAATACAGATATTGAAGGGATTATAAGGGAACTCAATCTGTCTGAGGCAGATGTGTTATTCCCTTTTTTTGAGGCTGTCGTAAACTCAATACAATCAATTCATGAAATACAAAAATTAAATAGCTCTGCAGAGGGGGAAGTTTCTATTTTCA
Organism: Bacteroides sp.; assembly: GCA_041907545.1. Taxonomy (GTDB): domain Bacteria; phylum Bacteroidota; class Bacteroidia; order Bacteroidales; family Bacteroidaceae; genus Bacteroides. The sequence continues at coordinate 134,108 of JAYRGX010000004.1, read as the reverse complement.
TAGAAAGAGATAGGCAAGAACTTAACATTTTCGAAGAGGAAGGGAATTATCCTATTAAAAGTATTAAAATTGTAGATAATGGAATTGGCTTTAATAGTTCCAATTATTATGATGGCTTTTTAAAGGCTCATTCTACCAAGAAGCAAAATCTTGGAGGGAAAGGATTGGGACGTTTTACAATGCTTTCAGTCTTTAATTCTATCAAGATTAAGAGCATTTTCAAAGAATTGTCAAGCAATGATGGCTTATGGCTTAGGTCATTTGAATTATCTCGTAAAGATGGCTTGATTCCTAACGATCCAGTTTTGATAAAAGCTCAAGAAAATACGACTGAAATAACTCTTTCTGATATAAATAATAAGTTTAAGCAAGCCACTGCAAAATATTCTCAAGAAAATATTGCGGATAGCATTTTAGAGCATTGTTTATTATACTATTTAAAAAATAAAGCTCCTTTAATAAGGATTGTTGAAGATGATGAAGCTATCAATTTGACAACACAATTCAGTCCTGCTGATTTTGTGAAGCATAAAATCGAAGGTAAGATACTAAAATATGATTTTTCTTGCTACTTTGTTAAAAATGACAATTTAAAAGCTCATGAATATTTGTTATGTGCTCATAATAGGAAGGTAAGAGGTAAACGTATCGATAAAATATTCCCAATTTTCACTTCTAAAATAGTTAATGAGGGAGAAGATTGTTGGTTACAGATATATGTTGTCTCGGATTATTTAGATGGAAAAGTTAATATATCAAGAAATGAAATTGTTTTTCCTAAAATACAAGATGGCTTTGAGAATGAAGATGGTTCGTTGAAATTTGATGATGAGCATAGGACGGTAGTTCTCGAAAAAGATATTGATGCCTTTGTGATTAAAGGATTAGAGGAAAAGTATCAAGGAATTATAGAGAAAAGAAGGGATTATTTACGTTGTATGGTAAATAATTATATGAACAGCGATGATGGATTAGAATATAGGAATTTGGATATTGATAATGACTTTCTTGCTACTATTCCAGATACAGCTGATGATAAGAAATTGGATGATGTTTTGCATGAATACCAATACAAAAAAAGGAAAGAAATACGAAAGAAAAGAGAGCGTTTGTTGAAAAAAGATTTTAGTCGAAAGAAAGATTATCAATCATTATTAAGTGATGTTGTTTCTTTGATAACAAAAGAAGGTAATCTTAAGTTGGGACAATATGTTGCCCATAGGAAAACTATTATAGAGTTACTAAATAAGTATTTAGATTGGTGTGAAGAGAATGATAATTATGCTGAAGAAGCAACGTTGCATAATTTAATTTTTGCAATGGGTGGCTCTCATGAGAATACTCCTTATGATTCGCATAATTTATGGTTGCTTGATGATAGGTTAGCTTTTCATAGGTATATTTATTCTGATAAAGCTGTAGGTAAGCATGAACCAAAGAAAGGAAAAACTAAAAGCCGATTAGAAACAGATTTGGCTATATATGACGTTTCTTATACCTATGGAGAGAAAACGGAATATGACGAAATAGCATCTGCTGTTATTTTTGAATTTAAACGTCCTGACAGACCACTAACTTATGATGAATTTAGCAAGCAGATGGGAGCCCAGATAGAAGCTGTTAATGCAGGAAAAATCATAGATAAGAATGAAAAGCATGTAGCAACTTCTGAATCTACTCCAGTTTTTTATTATTATGTTTGTGATATTAATGCTTATAACTCATTGAAATCAAGAGCTAAAATAGAAGGATTTAGAGAAACTCCATATAAGAGTCTAATGAGGCTTGTCGAAAATATATACGTTGAGATAATGACATATCAAACTTTATTGGTAAATTCTCGAAGAAGGAATAAGGCCTTCTTTAAAAAATTAGGAATAGAATAACTTTCTTTGATATATTATTGGAGAGAAATGCATCAAATATTAGCAATCTGAATATTGAATCAAACAAACATCCGTCCTCTCACTGCTCCTCTAAAGAGAAAAACCTCTGAAACGCTTTACCATAAGTCGTTTCAGAGGTTTATTGAGGTTCCTGGCGGATTCGAACCGCCGTAGACGGTTTTGCAGACCGCTACCTAGCCACTCGGTCAAGGAACCGTTTCCCGATTGCGGTTGCAAAGGTAGTACAAATTTTCTTTCTGGCAACTATCCGCAACACTTTTTCTTATTTTCTTTGCGAGAATTGTGACATTCATCACGTTTCTTATCTAGCATATTCTTTAATTCGCAACCGGTAGAGCATGTCTCACAAGGATTTGCCTTATCATTCGTCTTGCGAAAAAAAGTGTAGATACTAAACGCTATACGGATGACGCATAACGTTAATAATATGATAACTACTATTTGCTGCCAATCGTTCATGTGAATAAGCCTCCTATTTGATAAATGAGAAATGCTGCTACCCATGCCAGTGTGGTGGTATAGAGCATCGCAAATAATGACCATTTCCAACTGCCGGACTCTTGCTTAATTGCTGCTAAAGTCGCTATACAGGGGAAATAGAGTAGAACAAACACCATATAGCCGAATGCGACCAATGGAGTGATATTTATACGTTCACCCAAGCTTGTGGAGTCGGCATCGGCATTGTTGGAGTATAATACTCCCATTGTGCTGACGACAAGTTCTTTTGCACCCAGACCGGATAAGAGTCCGATATCAAGCTTCCAGTCAAAGCCTAATGGCGACATGACCGGTTCTATGGCTTTTCCTAGTTTACCTATGTATGAGTTTTCTTGTTGTTCGGATGGTGATTTGTAATCGTTGTGGTTGGGGTAATATCCCAATGCCCAGATTACAATGGAGGCTACCATGATGATGCCTCCCATCTTGCGCAGGTATTGTTCTCCCTTTTCCCAAGTGTGACGGAAAATGGATTTGGATGTCGGCCATCGATAAGGGGGGAGCTCCATCACAAACGGAACATCGTCGCCGTGTACCAGTAGCTTGCTGAACACCCTTGCCAGAATGATGGCAAGGAAAATGCCTATGGCGTAGATGACGAGCAGGATGAGGCTGGAATTATGTGGGAAGAATGCACCGATCAATACAAGGTAGATGGGCAGGCGGGCGCTGCACGACATCAGAGGATTGATAAGCATCGTGATTAGACGGCTTTTGCGGTTCTCTATGGTTCGCGATGCCAATACTGCAGGTACATTGCAGCCAAAACCCATGACAAGGGGGATGAATGATTTGCCGTGAAGTCCCATCTTATGCATGATTTTGTCCATGATGAAGGCTGCACGGGCCATATAACCTGAATCTTCCATCAGTGAGATGAAGAAATAGAGGATCAGAATGTTGGGGAGGAATACGATAACGCTTCCCACACCGCCTATGATTCCGTCTACGAGCATATCTTTTAGCGGACCTGGAGTCATATTGGCACGAATGAAGTCGCCTAAGGTGTTCACAAGCCAGTCTATTCCTTGCATGGGGAAGTCACCGAGGATAAAAGTGCCTTCGAACATGAGATACATCAGCAGGAAAAAGACGGGAAATCCCCAAATACGATGGGTTACAACAGCATCTATAATACGGGTAAGTTGTTGCTTGTCTTGATGGTTGTCTACAAACGTTTCTTTCAGCGCTCCGGCTATGAAGGCGTACTTGGCATCGATGATGGCTTGTTCGCAGTCTTCATTGATGACATCGTGAATGCGACGGTTTTCATTTTCGTGGACTTCCATAATGGCGTTACCATTGGGGAGGGCTTTCACCACATTCTCTATATCGGGGTCGTTTTCGAGCAGTTTAATAGCTATAAACCGGGTGGAGTACTTGTGGCGGATATTTTCATTCTCACTGACTTTCTTCTTCAAAGCTTCGATGCTTTTTTCCAGTTCCGGTCCATGGTTGATATGTATATGACGATAGTGCAGACGTCTGGGCGAACTGTTTTCACTGTCGAAAGCGTGGTCGGGTACATATTCGCTGTGCCATGCCTGAAAATCTTTCAGTAGCTCGGCAGGTACTTTACCTTTTTGATCTTCGAAATCGGCACCCTCATAAATGTTGATGGCAAGGTGGAACAGTTCCTCTATTCCTTTACCGCTACGACAGACTGTGGGCACCATCGGCACTCCGAGCAATTGCGATAGTTGGTCGTAATCAAGAGTGTTTCCACTGGCTTCCAACTCGTCGTACATATTGAGTGCAATGACCATGCGCACGTTCATGTCGATGAGCTGTGTAGTCAGGTAGAGGTTGCGCTCCAGATTGGAAGCGTCCACTACATTGATGACAATGTCCGGAGTTTCATCGATGATGTGGCGGCGGACATATAATTCTTCGGGGGTATAGGCGGACAGGGAGTAAGTGCCGGGCAAGTCGACTATGCGGAACTTGTATCCTTGAAAGTTGAAGTAACCTTCTTTGGCGTCTACCGTCACTCCGCTGTAATTGCCGACCCGTTCGTGAGAGCCTGATGCGATGTTGAAGAGAGAAGTCTTGCCGCAGTTGGGGTTTCCCACCAAGGCTACGTTTATTGTCCGGCGCTGACCGAGTGCTATGCGTTTTAACTCTTCTTCTCCGGGATAGATATCTTCACTGATCCCTTGATGGTAGGCTTGATTTTGGGCTTGTGCTTTTGCTTCTTGTTCGCTTATCACTTCAATCATTTCGGCTTCCTGGCGTCGTAATGAAATCTCGTATCCCATTACTTTGTACTTCACCGGGTCTTTAAGGGGGGCATTCAGTAGTACCTCTACCGTTTTACCCTTGATGAATCCCATTTCGACAATCCGTTTGCGGAAACCACCGTGACCAAGTACCTTTATAATAACACCTTTCTCTCCTGTCTCTAATTCGGATAAACGCATATTACCTTCTTTCTTGAATTTTAGGTGCAAAGATAAAAGAATTGTTTATAGGGGGCAAATTATTTAGATTGTTTTTAAATAAGAGGTTGAATAGTATTGTTGCGACGGTTTTTTAGAGTTGTAAGCGTTTTGAGAGATTGTTTCGATACTGTTTATATTCGTATTTCTGTCTCATAAAGTGGATTTTGGATTTTATGCTGTATCTTTGCTTCATGATTAGCGGTAAGGTAGCACAATTCATTGAGAGGGAGAATCTTTTCTCATTGCGGGATAAGATTCTGGTTGCGCTGAGCGGCGGTGCCGATTCGGTGGCATTGTTGCGTCTGTTGGTCAGCATGGGTTATTCTTGTGAGGCGGCGCACTGTAATTTCCATTTAAGAGGAGAGGAGTCCGATAGGGATGAAGCGTTTGTCCGCGATTTATGCTCTGCTTTAAATGTACCTTTATTTGTGCAACATTTTGATACGGTAAAGGTCGCAAATGAGCAGCATGTTTCTATTGAGATGGCGGCGCGTGATTTGAGATATACATGGTTTGAAGAGCTTCGACTTGAGAGGCAGGCGGCAGTAATTGCTGTTGCTCATCATAAAGATGACAGTGTAGAAACTTTCTTGCTGAATCTCCTTCGGGGAACAGGCATAAACGGACTGTTGGGGATACGTCCTGTTAACGGTTCAGTTGTACGTCCTTTATTGTGTGTCAGTCGTGCGGATATCTTGGCTTATCTGGAGAAGATAGGACAAGAGTTTGTGACCGACAGTACTAATTTGCAAGATGAATATACCCGTAATCAAATCCGATTGAATCTGATCCCGTTAATGCAACGGATAAATCCTTCGGTACAGGATACGATAATCAATACTACTCTCTATTTGAATGAGGTCCATGCGGTGTATAAGAAAGGAGTGGAGGATGGCATGGAACGTGTACGGACTTCAAGAGGAGTGCTGATTGATGCACTTTTGCAAGAGCCTGCCCCGGAAGCTTTACTTCATGAAGTACTTTATCCGCTGGGTTTTAATGCGTCCCAGATAAAAGATGTGTTTTATGCGCTCCGGAACCAGTCCGGCAAGCAGTTTGCCAGTAAAGAATGGCGGGTGATAAAGGATAGAAATGAATTGTTGATTGAAAAGATACCGGTAGTAGAAGATGTGCCCGATACTCCTCATTTTCAATACACAATGGAGGAGATGGAAATAACCGCGCAATTTGTGGTGCCGAGAGATAAATGTGTGGCTTGCCTTGATGCAGACAAAATAGATGGAGAGCTGAATTTTCGGCCTTGGCAACATGGTGATATTTTCATTCCCTTTGGTATGAAAGGACGGAAAAATGTGAGCGATTATCTTACCGATCGTAAATATTCGCTATTGCAAAAGGAGAAACAATGGGTGCTTTGCTGTGGTGAACAGATTGCTTGGTTGGTGGGTGAACGCATTGATAATCGGTTCAGGGTGAATGAAAATACACGAAAAGTTGTTATTATTCGTGTAGATTACAAGTAAAATTGCTGTTTTATCGCATTTTATATTATTTTTTGTACAAAAAAAAGCATCTTTGCGTTCTATTATAAAATAAATGCTTACCTTTGCTCCGTTGAAACATTCTGAGTCCCTCTTTAAGGAGACGCGATCAGATTTCCAATTCAATATATCCCTTATTCATAATTAAAATAAAGACGTGTTACCACTTTGTGCACGATACTTGTTGCGCTGTGGTTTACTATTCAAAAAAACTTTAAATATATTCACCTATACTGTATGTATAATATTATTCAATTAAACGACAAAAGTTTGTCGGAGCTGCAAGCTATTGCTCTAGAATTAGGCTTAAAAAAAACAGACTCACTAAAGAAAGAAGAATTGGTTTATAAGATTTTAGATGAGCAAGCCATTGCCGGAGCAACGAAGAAAGTAGCTGAGGATAAATTGAAAGAAGAGCGTAAGGTTGATAAGCAGAAACGAACCCGGGTAACGGTAAAGAAAGAAAATACCGCAACCGATAAAGTCTTTTCGGCAAATAAAAACGGAAACCTTACTAAAGCTCCAACAGAAACAGCCGTACCTACTAATACGGCGCAGCAACCTAAAAAAAATGAGAGCCCTTTAAACACAGTTCCCGAAAATAAACCTGCTGCTACAATTTCTACCCCGGCTCAAACTCCTTCTCCTGCTCAGACTCCCGGTTCAGATGACGAACAAAATGATCCGAAACGTAAACCGGGTCGCCCTCGCAAATCCAAAACATCCAAAGCTGCTATTAATAAACAAAATACTCCTCAGGCGGAACCTATCCTTCCTTTTGAAGGAGGAGAAAAACACAAGCAGGCTGTTATTGACGATAGTCCTATTGTAGCTGAAGCGGAAGATGATTTTATTCCTATTGAGGATCTACCGACTGAAAAAGTAGAATTGCCTTCGGAATTATTGGGCAAATTCGAAGCGACTAAGGCTGAACCTGTGGCGGAGACAGAAGTTGCGGCACAACCAAAACCACAACCACAGCGTCCGGTAATCCGTCCGCGTGAGAATAATAATCAGCAAAACAGTAATCAACAAAATAATAATCGTCCTATTCCTAGTAATAATCCACGCCAGGCGCAACAACGTCCTATGCCGGCTGCTAATGAGAATAATCCGGTTCAAGATCGTAAGCCCGTGCAAGAGAGGGAAAAAACTTATGAATTTGATGACATTCTGACCGGTACGGGTGTACTGGAGATTATGCAGGATGGTTATGGCTTCCTTCGTTCTTCCGATTATAACTACTTATCTTCTCCGGACGATATCTATGTATCACAATCTCAAATCAAATTATTCGGGCTAAAGACCGGTGATGTGGTTGAGGGTATTATACGTCCTCCTAAAGAAGGTGAGAAATACTTCCCGCTGGTAAAAGTAGAGAAAATCAATGGTCGTGATCCGGCATTTGTACGTGATCGTGTTCCTTTTGAGCATCTTACTCCTCTTTTCCCCGATGAGAAATTCAGATTGTGTAAAGGTGGGTACTCCGATTCTTTATCGGCTCGTGTAGTCGACTTGTTTGCTCCTATCGGTAAGGGACAACGTGCCTTGATTGTGGCTCAGCCTAAGACGGGTAAGACAATTCTTATGAAAGATATTGCCAACGCCATTGCTGCCAATCATCCGGAAGTATATATGATCATGTTACTTATTGATGAACGTCCGGAAGAAGTTACCGACATGGCTCGTACCGTTAATGCGGAAGTGATTGCTTCTACATTCGACGAACCGGCCGAGAGACACGTGAAGATTGCTGGTATTGTATTGGAAAAAGCTAAGAGACTGGTTGAGTGTGGTCATGATGTAGTTATTTTCCTAGACTCTATCACCCGTCTTGCCCGTGCTTATAATACGGTTTCTCCGGCGTCCGGTAAAGTGCTTTCGGGTGGTGTTGATGCTAATGCGCTACATAAGCCTAAACGCTTCTTTGGTGCAGCCCGTAATATTGAAAATGGTGGATCGCTTACGATTCTTGCTACCGCTTTGATTGATACCGGTTCGAAAATGGATGAAGTAATCTTTGAGGAGTTCAAGGGTACCGGTAATATGGAATTGCAACTTGATAGAAACTTATCCAACAAACGCATCTTCCCTGCTGTTAATATTGTGGCTTCGAGCACTCGTCGTGATGACCTGTTGCAGGATAAGCAAACCCTTGACAGGATGTGGATCTTACGTAAATACCTGGCTGATATGAACCCGATAGAAGCTATGGACTTTGTAAAAGACCGATTGGAAAAAACGAAAGATAATGATGAGTTCTTATTGAGTATGAATGGTTAATGGTTCATGCTTGAACTAATCGAATAATGGTTGTAGATAAAAAAGGATAGAAATATTGTGTTTGTATTCTTTTTTATCTATCTTTTCAATGTTTTTTAATAAATCTAATGATCTATGCACAAAAGTGAAAACGGGTAGGGTTATCATATCATTGCTGTCACTACTATTCTTCTGTTATACATCTGCTTCCTCTGAAGAAAGCGTAATGTATGACGGTGAGCGTTTTAGGCTCATAAAAACTTTACTCGATAATAACTTAGGCTTCTCCCCTAAAATAAATCCCGATGAAATCGTTCAATGGGAGTACAGATTGGTCAATGCTTTTAGAAAGCAGCGGGATTATGAACGTATGTTTTTAATGAAACATGAGGCTTGTCGCTCGTTAATATCACAAGGTTATATTACAGATGCTTTAGCTAAAGCTAGAAAAGCTTTGGATGAAGCAAAAAAAATGAAATATGATAAAGGCGTTGCAATATCATACTTGGCTATTGGGGATGCCTATTTCAATGCAAGTATGATAGAAGAAGCTGTTGTAGAATATGAAGAGGCTATGCAGTTGCTTTCAAATATCTCGCATTCGCATAAATTGCAGGAAAGAGTATTGCAGCAACTGATACCTGCTTATGTTAAAATCAATAAGGTTAATAAAATAAAGAAATACTTGAATCAGGTTAGTGCTTTTTATGCAAATAGACGATACAATCATTTCTTATGGCATGCCTTCAATGCTTACTATAATATTCATACCGACAGAAATAAAGAAGCTCTATTGAGTTTGGATAGTGCGGAGCGATGGTATAAAAGATATCCTTTTGCATATCATAAATTTGTGCTTAGACAACTTAAGGCTGAATATGCAGAGAAAACAGGTGATTATAGAGAGGCTATAGCTCTTTATAATAGCTTTTCTAATATAAAGAGTCCTTTAGATACTTATGATGGTTATATTAAGACTGAGTATTCTATTGCAATAATGCTTATAAAGTTGGGAGATTATCGAAAGGCATGTGAAACTTATGAAAAAATAAATGCTGTAAGAGACTCTATTGAGGCACAGAACTATTCTTCTCAAGTGAATCTATTGCGTACGATATATCAGGTTGATCATCTTACGGTGGAGAACCAGAGTCAGCGGAGTACTTTACTTTCGTATCTTACCATAAGCTGTGCCACTATATTGATCATTTCTATCCTTTCAGTTTTTCATGTCCGCAAAATAAACAAGCGCTTGGCTCTCTCTAAAGTAGAACAGGAAAAGGCCCGTGTTAAACTGGAAAACTCCATGCGTACAAAAAGCCTTTTCTTATCGAATATGAGCCACGAAATAAGAACTCCTCTCAATGCACTATCTGGCTTTTCGACAATTCTAACGGATAAAAATATAGATGCCGAAACACGAAAGCAATGCAACGACATAATCTTACAGAACTCTGATTTACTATTGAAATTGATAGATGACGTAGTGGATCTTTCAAGCCTTGACACCGGCAAAATGCATTTTCATTTTACAGTTTGTGATGCGGTCAGCATTTGCCATGGTATTATTGATACGGTAAATAAAATAAAGCAGACAAGTGCGATTCTTGTTTTTGAAAGTTCCTTGGAACAATTGAATTTGTATACTGATGGTGCACGGCTGCAACAGCTTTTATTTAACCTTCTTATAAATGCTACAAAGTTCACGTCAAGCGGTACTATAACGCTCTCGTTGGAATTACAGTCTTCTAAGAAAGCAATTTTCAGTGTTGCGGACACCGGATGTGGGATCAGCCCGGAGAAACGGAATAATATTTTTAATCGTTTTGAGAAGCTGGATGAAAATGTACAGGGAAGTGGCTTAGGACTTTCTATTTCACAATTAATAGTAGAGCGTTTTGGTGGTAAAATATGGATAGATCCCGATTATAAGGATGGTGCGAAGTTCTTGTTTACGCATCCATTGGCTCGTAAAAGAAGAAAGGAGACACTAAAATGAAATGTTTTAGCCTGATATTGTTCCTTCTTTTTCAAGCTTCTTTATTGTTAGCTTCCGTAAATGTTCATCTATCAAAAGCTGAGTTTGAAAAGCTTGAGACAGAGTTGACTGTTCTTCCCCACGATTCTCTACGGCTAAAAGCTATGGAGAAGATGGTACTTACCAAACAAGATGCTCCCGATTTTTTCAAATACATAAAAGAGATGTATCAGCAGGCTCTACTTCAGAATAATCCAAAATATTTGTGTAGCAGTTCTTATTTCCAACTTATATACTATTATAATGTGGATAATACCGATAGCATATTCAAGTGGGTAAATTATTTGAAACCGTTAGCAGAGCGACTGCGCAATTGGGGAATATATTTCAATGCTCAAAAGATCCAGATCAATACATATATTTATAAGAGGCAATATGAATATGCCATAAATGAAGCACAAAAAATGCTTGATAAGTCGGAAGCGCTCAATAATATTGATGGAAAAGTGGCAGCATATCAATGTTTAATTAACGCTTATCATGAGACAAATCGAAGAAATGAAGAGTTTTTAACCTTATTGAAAGTTTACCGCCTTTTTCCGAATATGAAGGATAAACAGGATAAGATAGATGTTCTTTGTCAATTTATAGAATATTTCAAAAATATAAATGAATGCCGGAAGATAAAACGATATATTGATGAGGCATTTTCATTGATAAAGGATATCATAAGAGAGCGTCCTGAAATGAAAGGTGCCTATGTAAGCCTTTCTTTGTATTTGGAGACCGCATATAGTGATTATTATGCAGCTATCGGAAAAATGGACTCTGCTAAAATCTCCATTAATAAGGCGAGGCAATACATCACTCCTCAAAGTTATTCTAGTTATGTGGCCATGTTCCAGGGCAGTTCAGCTCGGATTTATCATGCAGAAAAAGATTATAAATCTACTCTCTCAAGTATCGACTCGGCTCTTTATAATTGGAAAAAATCCAATTCGGAACAAATGAGTTATGCCAAGCAATTGAATTATAAGGCTGATGTGTTGTTGGAAATGGGGAAGTATAAGGAGGCTTTGTATTATTATGAACGGTCCAATCATATTCAGGACTCGATTATCAACGTTATATCGGGTGTGCAAATGGATGAAATAAAGTCGATGTATCATTACGACAGGCTCTTGTTTGAAAAAGGAAAGATAAAGAATCGGATGCAGCTTATTATTCTTCTCACGGTAGGGGTTGCTTTATTTATCAGCGGACTTTATATGAGGAGGATTAGTAGGATACGGAGAGATCTGAAAATGGCTGAAGATGACACATTGAGGGCAACTCAAAAAGCTGAAGAAGCAAATGATTTGAAGACGCATTTTTTGGCAAATATGAGCCATGCCATCCGGGTACCTCTGAATGGAGTGGTGGGGTTCTGTCAGCTTTTAGCTTCGGATGCCGATCTTGATCCAGATACGCAGAAAGAATATTCCGATATTATCCAACGAAACACAGAGAAGCTGATGAGGCTTGTGAATAATGTACTTGATCTATCTCGTTTAGAAGCCGGTATGATGAAGTATCAGATAGTTGATTATGATATTGTACAGTTGTGTAACGATGCGGTCGGCGCTGTCGGTTTGCAGAACGCTCATTTGAGAGTTATCTTTAATCCTAGTCTTGATCAATATAATGTGCGAATGGATTTTAATCTCATGATGAAGTTGATTGTGAGTGTTCTGTATAATCCGTTTCAAGATGATTCGGAAGATAAAACAGTCACTTTTACATTGGATAGGACAGGGGAAATATTATGTTTCAAGATTCTAAATAGCTGGCTGGCCGACGTTGCTTATGACAATCAGGAAACTGCAATGCAGAATGATATAAATACGTTGTTCTTGAAAAATTTCGGAGGTACTTATCAAATGATAAACGAGCCTAACTCTTTTCCTACCGTTATTTTTACTTATCCCGCTCATTTTACAGAATGACTTTCTTTATTTAGAGGGAGTGATATACGAGTATTTTTTGTACTTTTGCACCTCAATCATAATAATTTGTAATAAAGAAACGATATAGTATCATGTTCGATAATTTAAGCGAAAGACTGGAAAGGTCATTTAAAATTCTTAAAGGTGAAGGTAAGATCACCGAAATTAATGTTGCTGAAACTTTGAAAGATGTGCGTAAAGCATTGCTTGACGCCGATGTCAACTATAAAGTAGCTAAAAATTTCACTGACACCGTTAAGGAAAAGGCATTGGGGCAAAATGTACTTACTGCAGTAAAACCCAGTCAGTTGATGGTGAAAATCGTTCATGACGAGTTGACTCAGTTAATGGGAGGTGAGACTGAAGAGATTGATATCAAAGGTCAACCTGCCGTAATTTTGATGTCAGGTCTTCAAGGCTCCGGTAAGACAACCTTCTCTGGTAAGTTGGCCCGTATGCTGAAAACCAAGAAGAACAAGAAACCTTTGTTGGTGGCATGCGATGTTTATCGTCCGGCTGCAGTTGAGCAGTTACGTGTATTGAGTGAACAGGTTGAAGTGCCTATGTATTCGGAGCCGGAGAGCAAAAGTCCGGTTGATATTGCACGGAATGCAATAAAGGAAGCAAAGGCAAAGGGATATGATGTGGTGATTGTGGATACTGCCGGTCGATTGGCGGTTGATGAGGAGATGATGAATGAGATCGCTGCAATAAAAGAAGCTATCAATCCAAACGAGATTCTTTTTGTTGTTGACTCTATGACGGGTCAGGATGCTGTAAATACAGCAAAGGAATTTAATGACCGTCTTAATTTCAATGGAGTTGTTCTGACCAAGTTGGATGGTGACACCCGTGGTGGTGCTGCTCTGTCTATTCGTTCGGTTGTGAATAAACCTATCAAGTTTGTAGGTACGGGCGAGAAACTGGATGCTATCGATCAGTTTCATCCTTCTCGTATGGCCGACCGTATATTGGGAATGGGTGACATCGTTTCATTGGTGGAACGTGCACAGGAACAGTATGATGAGGAAGAAGCTAAACGCTTACAAAAGAAAATTGCCAAGAATCAATTCGACTTTAACGACTTCTTAAGCCAGATTGCCCAAATTAAGAAGATGGGTAACTTGAAAGATCTTGCTTCGATGATTCCCGGTGTAGGTAAGGCTATAAAAGATATAGATATTGACGATAATGCATTCAAGAGCATTGAAGCTATTATCCATTCTATGACGCCTGAAGAACGTACTAATCCGGAAATTTTAAACGGTTCGCGTCGTCAGCGTATTGCTAGCGGTAGTGGTACAAATATTCAGGAAGTGAATCGCTTGCTTAAACAGTTTGATCAAACCCGCAAAATGATGAAGATGGTGACTGGTAGTAAGATGGGTAAAATGATGCCTAAGTTTAGAAAATAATTTTAATATCATAAATCTAATGACTCTTATTGACGGAAAAGCGATTTCAGAACAGGTAAAACAAGAAATTGCCGCTGAGGTTGCTGACATTATAGCTAAGGGAGGTAAACGTCCTCATTTGGCTGCTATCCTTGTAGGACATGATGGAGGCAGTGAAACTTACGTTGCTGCTAAGGTTAAAGCGTGTGAAGTTTGCGGCTTTAAATCCTCATTGATCCGTTATGAAACGGATGTAACGGAAGCAGAGCTTTTGGCAAAAGTGGACGAACTCAATAAAGATGAAGATGTTGACGGTTTTATAGTACAACTTCCTCTGCCTAAGCATATATCTGAACAGAAAGTTATTGAGGCTATTGATTACCGTAAAGACGTGGATGGATTTCACCCGATTAACGTAGGCCGCTTGTCTATTGGATTACCTTGCTACGTGTCGGCTACTCCTAATGGTATATTGGAGCTACTTAAACGTTATGAAATAGAAACGTCCGGTAAAAAGTGCGTTGTGCTCGGACGTAGTAATATTGTAGGGAAGCCTATGGCAAACCTTATGATCCAAAAAGCTTATCCCGGAGATGCAACGGTTACCGTGTGCCATAGCCGCAGTAAGGATTTGGTAAAGGAATGTCGGGAAGCTGATATTATCATTGCAGCTCTTGGTCAGCCTAACTTTGTAAAAGAGGACATGGTGAAAGAAGGCGCTGTGGTTATTGATGTGGGAACTACCCGCGTGCCCGATGCTAGTAAAAAGTCGGGTTTTAAACTGACCGGTGACGTGAAGTTTGATGAAGTTGCTCCGAAATGTTCATTTATTACGCCTGTTCCGGGTGGAGTTGGACCAATGACAATTGTTTCGTTAATGAAGAATACTTTGCTGGCAGGGAAAAAAGCAATCTATCAATAAGGATTGGGTGAATAAAGTAATCCATTGATCTTAGATATATTGTTGGTCTGTCAAAAGATAAAAATATAATAGAATGCCCTTGTTACAACATAATGTAGCAAGGGCGTTTTTACAAGATAGAGGCTTTTGACAGACCCTCTTTTTTTTCTATCATCTCTACAAGGCTCTTTTATAAAAACGGTAGATATGACTTGGGATAATAGATAATGGAGGATTCAAAAGGAACACTCTTCTCTCATTTTTATGATTGATGTTCTCAGATTGTTTTTATACGCAGTCATAAAGATAAACGTCTGAAAATCTTTGTAGAACATGCTTTTTTACTCTTTTGAGGATGTAATACTCGTGGTATAGTGTCTGAAAATATCGGGAAATATGAACAAAAAATGCAGATGAAAATTTGTAGTATTCAAGATATCCCCTATCTTTGCACCGCGTTTGAGAAATAACGCAAATATGGTGGCTGTAGTTCAGTTGGTTAGAGCGTCAGATTGTGGTTCTGGATGTCGTGGGTTCGAGTCCCATCTGCCACCCCAAAAGAAATCCTCAATAATTATAAATTATTGAGGATTTCTTGTTTTTATTGCTAAAGCATTTGAGGATATTATTTCAATCGTACGGCACGATCTGCTTTACGTGTGATAGAGCTTACTACCGGACTAATTTTTAAACTTTTTGTACTTCTTGTGTTGGTAGAAGTGCTGACATTTGTAATCAGACTGAGTGCTTTTGATAAAAGTGCCTCGTTGGTATCTCCAAAGGGTAGATAGTATTTTAAATCGGAAGTCTCGATCAACGAGTAATCCGCTTTGAATCCGCTGGAATAGTCTGAGGTGCCTTGCGAATTATAAATCTTACATACAATAGGGTTGATAGCTATTTGTAGCTCCTTATTGATAAATGTTTTTGAAGCAACATTTTTGCCGACAGTGGTCTGCCCGATTAAAACAATTTTAGAAATATACGGCTTTAAGCAGTTAATAAGCATTTCTGATGCTGACGCAGTTTCCTTACTGGTAAGGATATAGAGTGTATTCAAATTCAAGTTGGAACCTGTTGATATCAGACTTTGATCTAGGAAGAACTCTTGGTTACGCGGAGTGAATTGTTTATTAAATTCCAAATAACCCAATTTCTCGCCTAATGCAGAAGAGGGAGCAAGTATGGTACTCAATAATTGTGCCGAGCTTAAGTAGCCTCCGTTATTATAGCGTAAATCTAGAATGAATTGATTTACACTTTGACTGGAGAAGTACTTAGAAGCATTAAGTAGTGATTGATCGTATGCGGTTGGGTTAGCAGTAGTCCCCGGGATGAACCGGTTGTATACCATATACCCGATACGATTATCGCCTTCGGTGTATGTCGTGTAGTAATATACCGGATTGTCTTCTAATGCGCTTGAAGCAGCTATGTTTGTAGCGCTTGTATTTGCCAATATAGTATCTTTTACCGAATCATAATAGCCGGTTTTTACTTTAATTCCGCTTCCTATATATAATTCTGTATAATTCTTCTTGGTAATGGGCTTGTCGTTGATGGACAGAATCCACTGTCCACGGCTAAGATGTGCGGTTGCTGCCGGGGAATTCTTCACGGTATACAAAATGCGTGCGTAATATGCCGTATCATTGTTTTGCACTTTGTCTAACTCAAACTGAATACCGTATCCATACTCCAAATCTAAAGCACTGCGGGTGGGGGATAACTGAATGATGCTGTCTATAGTCGAATATTTATCTTCACTGGAGAGGAGTGATTTGAAGAATGTGGCAGGCTCTGAGAAATAGTTCAGTTTCTTAGAACTGGGCATATCTTCATTCCAATAATACCATACTCTCATAGAATCATCTATCCAACGGTCTGTTTGGGTTGGCACAGCATATTCCTTCCAGCGATCTTCTCCACAAGATGCCAGATATACGGAAAGGGTTAAGGAACTCAATAAGAATAATAATAGATTTCTAGCTTTCATAGCTGCAAATTTATGAAATATTCATTCTTATACCACAAATATGGTATAAAAATCCCCATATTGTGCCATTGCCTTTGTACTCCAATAATAATATCTTTGTAACCAATAAAATAAACTAAAAAAATACAGAGAACAATGGGAACAAAAAAATTACACTTCGAAACACTTCAGCTACATGTAGGTCAAGAACAAGCCGATCCAACGACAGATGCACGCGCTGTACCTATATATCAGACAACATCTTATGTATTTCACAACTCAGCCCATGCTGCCGCTCGTTTTGGGTTGCAAGATCCGGGTAATATTTATGGTCGTCTGACTAATTCAACCCAAGGAGTTTTTGAAGCTCGTGTTGCTGCCCTGGAAGGCGGTGTTGCAGGTTTAGCTGTTGCCTCGGGAGCCGCTGCCATCACTTATGCTTTTGAGAATATTACTCGTGCAGGTGACCATATTGTATCGGCAAAAACAATTTATGGCGGAAGCTATAACTTGTTGGCACATACCTTACCTACTTATGGCGTGACTACTACGTTTGTGGATCCTTCGGATGTGAATAACTTTGAAAAAGCCATTCAAGATAATACGAAAGCTCTGTTTATTGAGACTCTCGGTAATCCCAATTCAAATATAATAGATATTGAAGCAGTTGCTGAAATAGCTCATCGTCACGCTATCCCATTGATTGTTGATAATACATTCGGTACTCCTTATCTGATACGTCCGATAGAGTATGGAGCTGATATCGTGGTACATTCTGCCACAAAATTCATTGGTGGACACGGAACGTCTTTAGGTGGTGTTATTGTAGATGGAGGTAAATTTGACTGGGTTGCTTCCGGTAAATTCCCCCAGCTGACAGAACCGGATCCTAGTTATCATGGTGTTCGTTTTGTTGATGCT
Source organism: Bacteroides sp. (assembly GCA_041907545.1). Taxonomy (GTDB): domain Bacteria; phylum Bacteroidota; class Bacteroidia; order Bacteroidales; family Bacteroidaceae; genus Bacteroides. The sequence goes on along the minus strand of JAYRGX010000004.1, from coordinate 116,341 downwards.
GCAGGACCTGCCGCCTATGCAATACGTATACGTGCTATTCTTTTGCGCGATACGGGGGCAGCTATTAGTCCATTCAATGCATTTATTCTTTTGCAAGGCTTAGAAACACTTTCTCTTCGTGTGGAACGTCATGTAGAGAATGCGTTGAAAGTCGTGGAATTCTTAAAAAATCATCCTAAAGTAGAAGCAGTTCATCACCCGTCTTTAGTGGATAGTCCCGATTACCCATTGTATAAGAAGTATTTTCCAAAAGGTACCGGTTCTATTTTTACTTTCGAAGTGAAAGGAGGACAGGAAGAAGCACATCATTTTATCGACAGCCTTGAAATATTCTCACTGTTGGCTAATGTTGCCGACGTAAAATCTCTGGTAATTCACCCTGCTACAACAACACATTCACAGTTGAATGACGCTGAACTGCAGGATCAGGGTATCAAGCGGAACACCGTCCGTTTATCTATTGGTACAGAACATATTGAGGATCTTATAGACGACTTGAGTCAAGCTTTGGCAAAAATATAATAAGGTATTGAAGATTGTTTTTTCAGGATATATCAGTACTTTTGTAGCAAAATTTATGTCTTGACGTGAATATAGCTTTATTGTTATCGGGAGGAGTGGATAGTTCTGTTGTAACACACCTCCTTTGTGAAGAAGGTCACCGCCCATCTCTATTTTATATTAAAATAGGGATGGACGGTGTCGATTATATGGATTGTTCTGCTGAAGAGGATTGGGAGATGGCTAACGCTGTTGCCCGTCGATATGGTTTGCCTTTGGAGATGATTGATCTGCAACAGGAATACTGGGACCAAGTTGCTGCATACGCCATTGATAAAATTCGTCGTGGATTGACTCCCAATCCCGATGTGATGTGTAATAAGTACATTAAATTCGGCTGTTTTGAACAAAAGATAGGTAAAGAGTTTGATTTTACCGCTACCGGTCATTATGCCACTACTGTTAATAAGGATGGTAAGGTATGGTTGGGTACTGCTGTTGATCCGGTAAAAGATCAAACCGATTTTTTGGCTCAGATTGATTACCTGCAAGTGTCGAAGCTAATGTTTCCGCTTGGTAAGTTGATGAAGAATGAAGTGCGTGACATTGCGCTTCGCGCTAATCTGCCGACTGCACGCAGACGTGACAGTCAGGGTATCTGTTTTCTGGGCAAAATAAACTACAATGATTTTGTCCGTCGCTTCTTGGGTGAACGCGAAGGAGCTATCATAGAATTAGAGACCGGAAAGAAAATCGGTACGCATAAAGGATATTGGTTCCATACGATAGGCCAGCGTAAAGGGCTGGGATTGAGTGGTGGACCATGGTTCGTCGTTCGCAAAGATGTGGACTATAATGTGCTATATGTATCGAAAGGGTATGATACCGAGATGCAGTATGGGAATGAGTTCAAAATGCATGATTTCCATTTTATCACAGATGATCCATGGAAAGATAAAACGGAAGTGGATGTGACTTTCAAGATACGACATACTCCCGACTTTACTAAGGGTAAACTGACGCACGAAGCAAATGGTGGCTATCGCATTGTTTCTTCTGATAAGCTGCAAGGCATTGCACCCGGACAATTTGGTGTGCTCTATGATGAGAATTCACAACTCTGTATTGGTAGCGGAGAAATTTATATATAATATTCCACGAGGTCTACGATTCCTGCTTTCATGGCATATTTAGTGGCCTCGTGCACATTATTTACCCCTATTTTACGAAAGATATTCTTACGGTGACTGTTTACCGTGTGAAAGCTTATATTTTTCTCGGCAGCAATTTCTTTTGTTGTCTTCCCCAAAGCAATTTCTTTAAGAATCGCCTTTTCGCTGTGAGTAAGCAGATCTTCTTTGATGGTTATATGTGGCTGGTTGCTTTGGCCTGTTGCATTGCTACTCAGAAGCATATTACTGACTTGATTGCATATAAACCGTTCCTTTTTTAAGGCACATTGTAAAGCTGTTTGAATTTCTTCTTTCGAGCTGTCTTTCAATATCACCCCAAAAGCCATGCTGCTGAATAATATTTGACGTAAAAACCCGATACTTAGTTCGTCGGAGAATAAAAGCCAATCCACTTCCTTGAATCTTTCATGCAACACCATCAGTTCTTCACTGCTGGAGATATCAAATAAGGTATAGTCTAGCACGACTATTGCTTTTGGATGGAGTTTGAGTTGCTGAATTAATTCCGATTTATTCCAGGCTTCCAACAGCAATTCTGTCTCTTTCTGTTTACTAAGCAAAAACATCATTCCTGCTTTGGTGATGTCCTGATTGTCGGCTATGATAAATTCTCTCATTATGGATTGGTATAAATAACTCCGTTGCAAATGTACACTTTTTTATGTGAGATGCAACGGAGCTAAAATAATATCTTCATTAATACTTAAGAAACAGTAGAAATGGTGTTATCTTTGAGTTTAAATAGAATTATTGCTTAAAAATATGGCCTTATCTAAGAAAAATAATCTTATAGATCATAAAGTTGTAACTTTCGGTGAAGTGATGCTCAGGCTCACTGCACCTCATTTTCGTCGTTTTTCGCAGACGAATGAATTTATTGCGACTTATGGTGGAAGTGAAGCTAATGTTGCCGTTTCTTTAGCCAATTTCGGTATATCTACCGAGTTTGTCACCCGTTTGCCGGATAATGATTTGGCTCACTCTTGTGTTGACACCCTGCGTGGATATGGTTTACATACTGATAACATTGTATATGGTGGCAAACGTATGGGTATTTATTTTTTAGAAAGTGGTGCTGCTTTTCGTAACTCTAATGTGGTGTATGACCGTGAAGATTCGGGCTTTGCTACTATTCATCCCGGGATGATTAATTGGGAACGCATTTTTGCCGATGCCACTTGGTTTCATTGGTCGGGAATAGCTGCTTCTCTTTCGCAAGATGGAGCAGATACTTGTTTGGAGGCATTAGAAGTTGCGAAGCGTATGGGGTTGGTCATTTCATGCGATTTAAATTTCCGTAAGAAGCTATGGAATTACGGAAGATCGGCTAGAGAAGTAATGTTTCCCTTATTACAGTATAGTGATGTGGTTTTTGGTGCTGAACCTGAATATAAGCAAATAATGGGAATAGAACCGGTTGGTTTTAATGCATTGAATACATCTTTCACTCTTGACTTACAAGGTTTTGAACGTTTTGGAAAGCAAGCTGCTGCAATTGTACCCCATTGTAGGAAATTCTTTTTGGAGTTGCGTAATACAATAACTTCCAATCATAATCTGTTGGCTGCCGTAGTGTACTCCGATCACTCCTTGAAGCATACACGAGTCTATGATATTGAAAGGGAGGTTGATCGTATTGGGGTAGGTGACGCCTTTGTTGCCGGGATGATTGCCGGCATCATCCGCTATCCCGAAGATGACTGTAAAGCGTTGGATTTTGCTCTTGCTGCTTCAGTATTGAAGAATACGGTTTATGGTGATTTCAACTGTGTGACTGTTGATGAAGTAGAAGCTTTAATGTCAAAGTGATCTTCCTTTAATGAAGCATGTTATGCTACAGTTTATATTGCCGTTTTAAGTCGTGTTGTTTCTCATGATTTGCATATCCGACGGATTTTTATGATATTTGTGACGCAATGTTATTAATGCCATTGTTTTATACTCACTAAAAATACTTTCCTGACATGATTATAACACTGCTTATATTATTATTATCCGCATTCTTCTTTATGAGTGGCAAGGTGCGTTCCGATTTGGTTGCCTTGTGTGCTTTGGTATTGCTAATCGTTTTCGGAATATTGACTCCTGAAGAAGCTTTAACGGGTTTCTCGAATCCCATAGTGATTATGATGATCGGCTTGTTTGTGGTTGGCGCTGCCATTCTACAGACCGGACTCGCAAAAATGATAAGTAGCCGTATCTTAAAACTGGCGGGTGGCAATGAACTCAAATTGTTTGTGCTGATCATGCTTGTTACGGCCTTTATCGGTGCATTCGTCAGCAATACCGGAACAGTGGCTCTAATGCTCCCTATCGTGGTGAGTATGGCAGTCAGCTCACATATTAATGTGAGTCGTTTATTGATGCCTCTTGCTTTTGCCAGTAGCATGGGTGGCATGATGACGCTTATCGGCACTCCTCCCAATCTTGTTATTCAGGAAACCTTGACGAATGCAGGTTATACCCCGCTGACTTTCTTCTCGTTTACTCCGGTCGGATTTGTTTGTCTGGTTGTAGGTTTAGTGGTACTTATTCCTTTGAGCAAGATATTCTTGTCCAAAAAGGATGATAGAAAGACGACTGACCGGAAACAGAAATCATTGAAGGATTTGGCTGGAGAATATCAGCTGTCGCGTAACTTATGCCGTGTACAAGTAACCCCCGATTCTCCTCTGAACGGAAAAACCATACAGGAACTTCAGATTCCGCAACGCTATAATGTCGGTATTCTTGAGGTGAGAAGACAATCACCTTCATCCCGCCGTCATTTTTTTAAGACCACCACTCAGGAGATGGTCGTTGCCGGCACCGTTATTCTGAATGATGATATCCTTTATGTGATGGGCGAATTTGATTACGTCAGGGCCTTTGCAGAAGAGAATAAGCTTAATTTGCTGAATACCCACACAGCCGAAGGTGAAGTGTATACCAAAGGTTTGAACTTTATGGAAATCGGCATTGCCGAAATTTTGTTGATGCCGGCATCAAGTATGATCAACAAGTTGGTGAAAGACTCCGGATTCCGTGAAAAGTATAATATTAATATATTGGGCATTCAGCGAAAACGCGAGTACTTATTGCAAAATCTGAAGGAAGAAAAGATGCATTCGGGTGATGTCCTTCTGGTGCAAGGCACTTGGGACAATATCTCCCGTCTGAGTAATGAGACTTCAAATTGGGTAGTTTTGGGGCAGCCGTTGAAAGAAGCTGCTAAAGTGACCCTTACCCATAAGGCTCCCATAGCTGCATTGATTATGCTTGGCATGGTGGTGGCAATGATGTTCGACTTTATTCCTATAGCACCTGTTACAGCGGTGATTGTTGCGGGTTTATTAATGGTACTGACCGGATGTATACGTAGCGTTGAGGCAGCATACAAAACGATAAATTGGGAAAGTATCGTGCTTATTGCTGCAATGTTACCCATGTCGTTGGCTTTGGAAAAAACGGGAGCATCCGTACTGGTATCCCGCTCGCTAGTCAGTGGACTGGGTGCTTACGGTCCTTATGTGTTGCTTACCGGCATTTATTTTACCACATCATTATTGACCATGTTTATCAGTAATACTGCCACAGCTGTCCTTCTTGCTCCCATTGCATTGCATGCTGCGTTGCAGTTGGGGCTTAGTCCGTACCCATTCCTTTTTGCTGTGACGGTGGCTGCCAGTATGTGCTTTGCATCACCATTTTCCACACCACCCAATGCTTTGGTGATGCCTGCAGGACGATATACTTTTATGGATTATGTAAAAGTAGGACTGCCATTACAATTAATTATGGGTTTGGTAATGATATTTGTTTTACCTTTGCTGTTCCCTTTTTAAGTGAATTGAAGATATAAATAGAAAAATAGAAGGAAATGAAAACAATTAAAGTATTTATCTTTGCTTTGTTTGCGATGTGTGCTGTTGTAGCTAAGTCACAAAACGTAGTAGCGGACAGTACCGGATATATTGTGAATGTGGGGGATATGGCTCCCGATTTTACGGTTACTCTCATAGATGGAAGTAAAGTTACACTTTCGGATCTTCGTGGTAAAGTAGTCATGCTACAATTTACTGCAAGTTGGTGTAGCGTATGCCGGAAAGAGATGCCTTTCATTGAAAGGGACATCTGGCAAAAGCATAAAGACAATAAAGATTTTGTTCTTGTTGGTATTGATCGGGATGAACCTTTGGATAAAGTGGTTGGTTTTAAGAAGTCGACAGGCATCACTTATCCTCTTGCACTTGATCCCGGTGCTGATGTCTATGCCAAGTATGCGCTTCGTGAATCGGGAATAACGCGTAATGTACTTATCGGTAAAGATGGGCGCATCTTGAAGAAAACTCGTCTGTATAATGAAAAAGAGTTTGCCGGTTTAGTGGCAAAAATTAATGAAGTACTGAAATAAAATTGGAGATATGAGTATAGAAGAAGCTATGATGGGCGGTATTGTCTTTAAAGGCAAGAAAGAGAAGCCTAAAGGCGATGAAAAGGTAAAAACGAAAGCGAAGAAAGCGACTTATATCCGTGGTTTGCATGGGTCGGGTGCCGCAAAGATGAAAGCAGATATCCGTAAGAAACGTGCAAACCGACACAAATAAGTACGGATAAAATAGAGAAAGCTATTTCTGAATACTGGTGCTTTAGTTTTACCAGGTATGAATATAAAATAATAGAGTGATGTCGTGTGAAGCTTGACATCACTCTATTTTATTATAGATCTGAAAAAACTTATCGAATATCTTTCAGGTAAACGCTTATTTCAAAGGGAGAATTTCAATCCAATAATCATCGGGATCATTAATGAAGTATAGCCCCATGGAGGTGTTCTCAAAACATACCCATCCGTTATCCTTATGATACTGCCTGATCTCGTCGTAATCTCCTGCTACACGGAAACAGAGATGACTTTCATTTTCACCCAACTCATACGGTTCGATATGATCTTTGAGATATGTCAGCTCCAATAAGAAACCGGTACTGGCATCAGTCAGATAGACCAATGTAAACGAACCGTCGGAGGACTCTTTACGGTGGTGCTCTTTAAGTCCGAGCGCTTTCCCATAAAACGCAATGCTTCGTTCCAGATTAGTGACATTGATGTTGAAGTGATCAAATTTTCCTTTTATTTCCATTTTTCTCATCTTTATTTTAAACAATAACCGATATCCTCCCGTCGTGTCGGTTAAATCGATGTTTTGCCCTCCCAATGAGGGAGGGTTGGGAGAGAGGTTATTTCACCCACGCTTTTATGATTTCTCCGGCATACATGCGGGGTTGGCCTTCCATTGGTGCCGGTGTAGGTATTTTCTTGCATTCTAATATTACAGAAGGTTCGTTGCTGTCGTTGGGATAGAAACGAACAGTATAAGTCTCAGCCTTTTCTATACTGTCATAAGCCTGATCGGGTGAAAGGAATGTATAAACAACCGATTTCCCGGATGATTTACCCAATGAACCACCAGCGTTGGCAGTCATCATACTCATATTGAAAGCATCTTTACCAACAACGATAACCAGCTTACCTGTTCCCATGCGTATTGCATCGGCAGATAAATTACCCGGTTCAACTTGTTTGTAACCGGGTATTGCGCCGGATGCTACAGGTTGAGTGTTCGCTGCAACATTCTTTTCTTCGGGCATATTTTTCAGAGCACCCTTTTGAGCAACATCCTTAACTTGTATCTTTATGGTGTTATCGGTCGATACAGTTACCGGAGTCGTTACATCCACTTCTTTTTTCGGGGTAATAACCATTGTGCCGGAAGCAGCCACACTCTTTTCATTTTTCTTTTCCTCTATAGTCTCTTTGGGTGCAACTTCCTTACTTGGAGTCTTGCTTAATGCATCCGCCATCGATAGACAGAGATTATCTATGTAATCAACCGTCTTTCTACGCCATTTAGCCAGACCAAGCACAAGCTTTGTTTTGCTTTTATTTAGTGCATATTGATCGGTGATCCATTCTTCTGCAGTATATTTTTCTTTTCCTTCACGATAAGCAAAACGTATTTTCTCAACCTTTAATGTACATTTTTCCGCTTCGCTAGTGACGGATAGCTGATAGTTGATCTCAGTACGGTCCAGCGACAATGCGCTCGAACTGAATACGATCCATTCTTTCCCTACTCCGACTATCAGACCATCTTCCGCTTTACTGTACACAATGCGGCTCTCTGCATTATTATTGCTTGCCAGCCTATCTTGCATCCAATTTTGTACTCGTTGGTAGATTTCGTCCTTTGTCATTCCGGGGATACTGAATTCCTTGGAAAATACAACTTTACCATTAACTTCCGGTACGGCACCGGCCAAATATTTGCTATCATCTCTTTGTGCGTAAATCGTCGCGGGTAAAACGACACAAAACAAGGCGATAAGAACTTGTGTAAGACTTTTCATGATTCGTTGTTTTATTTAGTAAATGTCAAAACTTTCACCTCTGTGGGTAATGGATATGAAGCGGCACCCTTTCTTCGAAGCTATCTCTTTGAAACGGTTACCTCCTTCGTAATCTTCGCTGAAATGCATTGGTACAAAGGTACCTGTTGCTATAGCATCGATAAACTGTTCAGCCCCACGCATGTAATTTTTTCCCAGGCGTCTGTCTACCGGAAACATTGCCAGATCGATTTGTGGAGCTCTTTGCTTCAAATAGTGAAGCTCTGCCAGAAAGTCACTCTCTGCTTTATGGATTTCCTCCGGAGTGGATTCTTCATCCCAATGCCAGTTATTGAGGTCACCGGCATGGAACAATCTTATGCCTTGTAAATCAATCAGGAACGAAATGCCGGAATCGGTCGAGCCGAAGCCTTCTATGCGTATATTCTCGTCCTCATAGATATCTCCTTTGTTTATAAACACTCCATCTTCTTTCGAAGCACGGCGATGCTTTAAAATATCTTTTGAAAGAATATAGTGAATGTTGGGGTGTGCTGTTTTCCAAGACAAGATATCCCGATTGAAATGGTCGGGATGGAAATGTGAAGAAAGAACATAGATTTCACCGCTTTTATTCAGTAGTTTGTGGTGAACAATCCCTTCATACGGATTTTCGCTGGATGAGTCTTTGTAATAATCAATAATGACTGTTACATCATCAGTCTCTATGGCAAATCCGCTATGGTAAATATAATGAAGTGTCATTTATGCCCCTGTTAATCTAGCGCAATATTACGAAAAACAGTTTATATAGTTACTGTTCTGTTGTTATTTTTATATAAAAACATCCTTATTAAAGCTTCACCTCATTCTCTAAAGGTTTGTTGTGGATAAAATCCTTCACGTTCTGAAGTGTCGTCATGGCAATATTTTCGAGAGCTTCATGAGTGAAAAATGCTTGGTGGGAGGTGACAATGACATTGTTGAACGAAAGAAGCCGTGCCAGCACATCATCATCGATAATTCTGTCCGACTGGTCTTCGTAGAAGTATTCACCTTCTTCTTCATAGACATCCAATCCTGCCGACCCGATTTTTTTATTTTTCAGTCCTTCTATAAGCGCATTGGTATGGATAAGCTGTCCCCGCCCGGTATTGATAATCATCACGCCATCTTTCATTTTGCTGATGGAATAATCATTAATAAGGTATTTGGTCTGTTCCGTCAATGGACAATGGAGGGAAATAATGTCGGAATTATGATATAGCTCATCCAGCGTGGTGTATACCACCTGATGCTCGCGGGCAAAGTTATGGTCGGGGTAGAGATCGTAGGCAAGGACGTTCATGCCAAAGCCGCGCAAAATACAAATCAGTTTTTTTGCAATTTTACCGGTACCGATAATTCCCGCCGTTTTGCCATACATGTCGAAGCCCAGCAGGCCATGCAACGAAAAGTTTCCGTCACGTGTACGCCACGTGGCGCGTGGTATCTTCCGGTTGAGTGAAAGCATCAGTGCCACGGTATATTCGGCAACGGCATAAGGGGAGTAAGCCGGTACACGGACAACGGCGATTCCGCAGGCCTTTGCAGCATTTAAATCTACATTGTTATATCCGGCGCATCTTAGTGCAAGCAATTTCACTCCGTTCTCTGCCAACTTACGGATAACCTCCGCATCGGCTATATCATTTACGAATATACATACGGCATCTGCCCCTTGAGTCAGAATGATGTTATTGAGATTTAAGTGCCCTTTATAGTAACGCAACTCATAGCCGAAATCTTTGTTTTTCTCATTGAATGAAGCCTCGTCGTAAGGTTTGACTCCGAAAAATGCGATGGTGTATGCCATAGTTCACGATGTTTTTTTAAGATGTTTCTATTATCAAAAAATAACGCATTTACGTTTCATAAAGTTCAGTAAAAATTCGAATGACTCTTTTATCACTATATTAGCTGTCTTATCCTTTCTATGTATAAGTCATTTATTGTAACTTTGCTAGTCAACTGACCATCAATGCCATTGATTCCCATCATCAATGCCATTGATAGTAGTCATCATTGGCATTGATGGGTAGATAACTCCTAGGCTGATCTCGGTTGAGTCTGCACATCAATATAAATACGTTATAAAATTAAGGAGAGACATATATGGCTTTTTATAAAAAACAAAAATTGAACGGGAAATGGTATCCGAGGGCAGTGACAAAAGGACATCCAGCCACTACGGATGAGGTTGCCGAAAAATTATCAGTTATTTCTACTTTGAGCGAGGGAGATACTTATGCAGTACTTGTCAATTTAGGCGATGTGATGAAAGAAATGTTGAGCGAAGGTCGATCAGTACAACTGAAAGGCATAGGTACGTTTTATCTCTCATGCCAATCATCGAGTAAAGGTGTCGATACTCCTGAAGAAGTCACTCCAAAGTCGGTAGCTGGTGTGAAAGTCTGTTTTATACCCGAGTACCGACGCGCACAAAACAATAAGGTCATTGAGCGTACACTCATAGCCCCCAATCTGTCGTGGATTGATGAGGATGAAGCGGTGAAGTAACTGATTGCAAATATATAATCGGTGTGATAAACTCCCCTTTATTTGCTATTTGCTATTCATTGTCTGTTGCAAATTAAAATAGTTTCCCGAGTGTTTAGTTATAATTGAAACTATTGCTGTTGCGGTGTATTTATAGGTCCAGAATCATTTTTCTGCACAAAAGCATTCTTGGAGTGCAATTTTATTGTAACTTTGCGCCCGCTAACAATTAAAAAATATTTGGATGAGAAAAATTTCCTTGATTGGCCTTCTGTTGCTAATCGTTTCAAATTTAACTTTCGCGGGAGATTATCTGACTAATACAAATCAGAATGCAGCTTTTTTGCGCATGATAGCTCGAGGTGCTTCCATCGATGTTGATGGTGTCTATAGTAACCCTGCCGGTTTGGCATTTATCCCTAAGGACGGTCTTCAACTGTCGTTCACTATACAGAGCGCGTTTCAAACACGCGATATTGCAGCAACAAGTCCCGTGTGGACAATGGATGGAAATACTTCCACCCGTACTTATGAGGGAAAAGCTTCTGCCCCGATCATTCCTTCCGTGTTTGCGGTATATAAGAAAGGCAATTGGGCATTTTCCGGTAGCATTGCTGTAGTCGGAGGTGGCGGAAAAGCTTCTTTCAACCATGGTCTACCAATGTTCGATGCTGCAGCTATAAGTCTAGTGAATGCAGAGAGTAGTGGTATGTTGAAACCCAATATGTATAACATTAATTCCGCTATGGAAGGACGCCAATTTATTTATGGTCTTCAGATGGGATTGAGTTATAAAATCAATGAGCATTTATCTGTGTTTGGTGGAGCACGTATGAATTACTTTTCAGGCGGATATACCGGATTCTTGAATGTAGCGCTGAAGGATGGTGTTGCCGAACAATTAGGTACTGCGATGGTGCAACAGTTAGTTCAAGGTGGAATGTCTTTAGAACAGGCTCAATTGGCTGTGCAACAACAATCAGGCGCATTACTGCAAAAATTGAATGATACCAAAATTGCACTTGACTGTGATCAAACGGGTTGGGGACTGACTCCCATTGTCGGAGTTGATGCTAAATTCGGAAAGCTGAATCTGGCTGCAAAATATGAATTTAGAGCCAATATGAATATTGAGAATGATACTCACCAGTTGGACTATCCTACAGCTGCTGAGGCTTATATGGCTCCTTTCAAGAATGGTGTGAATACCCCGAGTGATGTTCCATCCATGTTGTCTGTGGCAGCAGGTTATGAGTTCTTGCCTTCCCTTCGCGCTTCAGTGGAATATCATTTCTTTGATGATAAAAATGCCGGTATGGCGGGTGGCAAAGAAAAAGAACTGACGCATGGTACGCATGAGTATTTGGCTGGTGTTGAGTGGGATGTGAACAAATTGGTTACACTTAGTGGTGGTTATCAAAAAACTAACTATGGATTAAGCGATAAGTTTCAGTCGGACACAAGCTTCTCTTGTGACTCTTATTCTTTAGGTTTTGGTGGTCGCGTCAATCTTAATCAAGCCTTGAGCTTGGATGTGGCTTATTTTTGGACTACATATAGCGATTATACCAAGGCAAGCCCTCGTGGATTGGATGCATCGATTGATAAAGATGTTTACAGTCGTACAAATAAAGTATTTGGTGTTAGTGTGAACTATAAGTTTTAAATCATTCCGTTTCCAACGGTCTTAATCCGTGGTTGGAGATATGTTCTCCAATCACGGATTTTTTTATTTAGTGAAATATATACCGGCAACCCATTGACGATTCTCATTCTTTTGAATCATCATCTTTCAATAGAATTTTAGACTTTCTAAGGGTATATAACATTTCCGCCTTCTTATTCTTTTTTTGTATTTTCTTCTTCCTTAGTTAATCGTAATATACAACTATTTCCTTGCAAGCTTGCAGATATATCTCATCATAGATCTTTTTTGAGTGTGAATTTTAGCTAAAACCTTTATTTTTTTATTGTCTTTAGTACCTATTTTAGTGCATTTAAGGCTTGAATACGTAAATAGTGTTAAAATATAGGGTGTTTGTAATGATTTCAATTGCTTAAGTTGTTTATCATATCCTAATACTTGTATATTTGCACAATATGCAAGTTATTGAATAAAATATTCGATTAATCATAAGCAAACAAAGACAAAAATGGTTAAATTAAAGTGTTTCTTTTTTACCTTAGGACTGCTTTTCTTCTATAATTCGGTTTGGTGTCAAGAAGTTGCCTTAAAATCTAATTTGATAGCAGATGCAACAACTACTTTCAATTTAGCAGCTGAAATTGGAATCTCTGCTAAGAATACTTTGGATCTCTATGTGAACTACAATCCATGGAAATTTGGTGATAATAAATCTTTCAAGCATTTGATGGTACAACCTGAATATCGTTTTTGGTTTTGTGAACGATTTAGCGGTTCCTTTCTTGGTATTCATGCTCATGCCGGCATTTTCAATGTGGGAGGTGTAGATATGCCTTTCGGTCTATGGCCCAAATTAAAAGATTACCGTTACGAAGGTGAATTTATTGGAGCCGGAATTTCTTATGGTTATCAGTGGATCCTTAATAAGCATTGGAATATTGAAGCCAATATTGGTGCTGGATATGCCTATATTCATTATGACAAATATCAGTGTAAAGACTGCGGTAAACGTTTAAAGAAAGATCAAAATCGAAATTATCTCGGCCCTACCAAAGCTGCTGTTAGTCTTGTCTACTTATTTTAAAAAATAAAATCAAATGAAAAATATACTGATTCTTTGCACTCTTTTTTTCTGCACTACTTTAAAAGGACAGGATAAGCCTTCGGAGAGCTTTGAAGTTGATAATATAAGGTTTAGTTTATTATCGGATAATTCATTGCAAGTCAGGATGACACTAATTCTTTCTAAAGATTTTCATCTTGCTTCCAATCGCATGGTAACTTTTACACCTGTACTGCATGGATCCGGAAATGAAGAGGCCGTATTACCTCCTGTGTATGTATATGGACGAAAGCGCCTGATCATATCCGAACGTAAAGACAGGATGCCTGCTGATGAAAATTGGGTGTACCGTCGTAATAACGGAAAAAGACAAATCATTAATTATGAAGCCTCCTTGCCTTTTAGTAAATGGATGGATGGCTCTGAGATTGTATTGGAACAAACCTTTTGCGGATGTGGTAATGCACAGGAAGAGACTTCTAAACAGAATCTATCTCTCATTGATCTTCCAAAACCGAAGGTTGATCTTCCGGATGTGACTTATTGCATACCCCAGAAAGAGATTGTAAAGCGTCGCGTTTATAAAGGAAGGGCTTTTCTGGATTTCCCTGTAGATAAGATTGTGATCTATCCTGAATACAGAAGAAATGCGATAGAACTTGCACGGATTGACAGTACATTGAGAGGCTTCAAACTGGAGCAAATACGATCGATCAGAATTCATGGCTATGCTTCTCCTGAAAGTCCTTATACGCATAATGCTTATTTGGCAAAAGAACGTACACAGGCCCTTAAGCAACATATCGTTAAGAAATTTAATTTAAAAGATTCAATAATAACGACTGATTATACTCCGGAAGATTGGGACGGTTTTATTTTGTATGCCGAACAATGCAACTTGAAGGAAAAAGAACGTATCCTTCAAATAGCCCGTAGCGAAGTGCATCCCGATACCAAAGAACAGCAACTGAAGCAAATGCCAGAAGCTTATAGATACATGAAAACTAACTGGTTCCCGGCATTACGGCATTCCGATTACGAGATAGAATATCAGCTGCCAGATTATACTCCGGAAGAAGCCCGCATATTGGTAAGAGACAATCCGGAACAACTGAGTGTACGAGAGATGTTTGATGCAGCTCAATTATGTCCCAAAGGGTCTGCTGAATACTATCGGATTATTCAAACAGCAGTACAAACCTATCCCAATAATCCGGATGCTAATGTTAATGCTGCAGCAATGGAACTGGAGCAGGGTAATCTCGTTGCAGCTAAAAAATATCTTCAGAAGGCAGATATGAATACGCCGGAAGCTCGGAGTAATATGAAACGTATCATTTTATTAGAGGAGAATAGACAATGATAGAAAAGATCTTTAGAACTGGTTGCATCGTTTTAATTTTGCTTTTTACATCTTGTATAAAGGGAGACTATAACACTGATAACTGTCCGGGACAGTATACTATCACTCCTATTAGTCCAAAAGAATTAAATTCAGGTAAGAATATTGAGCTGAAAGATGCTCTCACTACTCTTATTGATCCGAGTAAATCCCTCCGCATAGTAGAGGTTGGTAGTGACAGGCCGCTGGATTTGATGAAAGGGCTCTACACTGCCATACCTGTAAAAGGGACAAATGAAAAGGTCAAGGTTGAAGGAAAAACAGTAAGCGTAACAGTCGGAACGGATGGCGGTGCAGATGATCCGAGCGATTTTGTGGGTGGCTATTTGGATATTGATGTACCAAAAACTGTGCCCGATTGGGGAATTGTCAATTATGATGTGCCAACCATGATTCAGACAAGATTACTTGTATTGAGAGTTAAGCTTGAAGGTTTGAATGCACAATTGGTAGAGTCACTAAACGGAGTCATAAATGGAATTGCGATTTCACGCGATTTGGATAATGCTTTTCTTGATAATGGCACCACTAATCGCTTTCCTGCTTTAAAATCAGGATATGTAAATTATACTTTAGGTCTATCGGGTACGGATGGTTACTATACTGGTAGCCGCCGCCTATTAGGACTTGATGGAGTTGCTTCTCAGATACTTACTCTAAATATCACTTATAAAGGGAATGTACAGAAAGTCTACACCTTCAATATTACAAACGATCTGAATGGTTTTCATACCAAAGATGTTGTGCAACCATGGATTATACAGATGAAGCTTCGCTTGGGAGCTGATTTCCAGGCTAATATTGAAGACTGGATTGCCGGACCTGAAGTCTGGATAGATGCTCAACACTAAAAAATAAATAAATAATAAAATCATAGATTCTATATGAAAAGACTTCTCTGCAAAACAATCTTTTATGGAGTATTGATGAGTGTTGTTGCTACAGCATGTACCAATGACAATCTACAAACATCCCCGGAGGGTGGCAAAGTTGCCGTGCGTGTTTCCGGAGGTGTACAAACTCGAGCTACCAATAATATTTGGGATGTAAATGATGCGATTGGGGTTACTATGGTTAGCCCTCAATCGGTTAGCGTTATTGAGCCTTACAGAAATTATTCTTATTCCACATCCGGTGACGGTAATTTCTCACCAACTGATGCATCGAAAATAATCTATTTTCCTTCGGATGGGAATACAGTTTCTTTTAAAGCTTATTATCCTTATAAAAGAGACTTATCAACCGATATGTTGATACCTGTGAATACAAAAGATCAAACTTCGTTGGCAGATATTGATCTGATGACAGCTGACCATGTTTCAGGCAATTCTATTGATGAACCTAATGTCAAACTCAATTTTTATCATCGCTTAGCTAAAGTTTCAATTGATTTGGCGACAGATGAAACCGGATTAATAAATTTGGAAGGGTGTAAGCTTACGATGAAAGGTTTGAAAACTTCCGGGGCATACGATTTGATGAAAGATGGTTTGTCAGTGGATGCAAATTCGGGGGCGGATGTCAATATCCCCTTACGCAATAATCAAGGAGAAGCTATTCTACTGCCAAGAGCCGCAGCTGAAGGAGTGACCTTTTTGGTAACAACCGCTAATGGTGGCACTTACACTGCAATTCTAGATAAAGATCTTGAACTGAAAGCGGGTTACAAACATACTTTTCATATCCGTTTAAAAAGCACTCCAGTACTTGTCAGCGCTACGATAACACCTTGGATTGAAGGACCCGAGCGACAAACTGATGTGGTTCGTGTGGTAACAGGATTGAATGATAGCAGAGATTTTCAACCGAACGATGTATTGAATCTCTATCTGAAAGATAAGGATGATACGAATTTCAACTACCTGACTACTTTTACATACGGTACAGATAATAAATGGATTGCCAATAAGCAAGTTTATTGGGAGAGCATTAAAGCTGATCCTGCTGCCTTCCGGGGGGCTACTACTATTGCCAAGGCCTTAAACGGCACACAAATGGCTGATATTTTGGTATCCAAAGATGTCAGTGTCAGTCAATATACGGGAGTTAACCTGGAGATGACCCATGCCGGATCAAAAGTAACTATTCAATTGAAATCTTCTGATGGGACTTTTACTACCGGTGAGCTAAAGAATGCTTCGATTATTTTGCCGGGATATCTGAATACTGGTTCGGTTAATGCGAACGGAACATTTGTCATAGGGAATTCTATTATTGATATAGTTCCTGAAAGTAATGTGGCTATTTTCCCACCACAAACCATAGGATATGGTAAAAACTTGGCTACGATTACAATAAACGGACGCACGTACGATTTGAAAGTGACTGAGGCAAATGGCTTTGAATACGTTCCGGGTGTTGCTTATACATTAACGGCCGATTTAAAGAAAGCCAGTGTTTTGATGAGTGCTTTAGTGACTCCGTGGACTGAAGAAACGCATGAGTTTCAAGATGTGCGTATTGGTCTTGCTAACTTAGGTTCGAATGGAGGAGATTTGAAAAACGGAGATCAACTCTATCTATATACCGGGGATAACGCAAGCAGGATAGACTTAAATGGATATTTTGCTTATAATGGTTCGGGATGGAACTATAGTAATCCTTCCACTCCATTGTATTGGGAAGATATTGCGAATAGCGGATATATCTATGCTTCGATTACCCGCCCTGCGCTATCAAATGCTTCAGGTAATAACCAATCGCAAGATTATATAACTGCAATTCCCGTAGCAAATGCCGGAGGAGTGACCAATACGGCAATAAACCTAACAATGACGCATCAGGTTGCAAAAGTCAATGTGATACTTTGGTCGAATACTTACAGTGAAGCAAAACTCACTGCTGCAAAAGTTACTTTGCCCAATTATGATATGGGAGGCAGTATGAGTAAAGGTTTGTATAGCCGTGGAACGTTGAAAGGAATCATTACCTTGGACAACCCGGTGAAAGTTATTCCTACACAATCCGGTGCTGTGACCACATACAATACAGCTTCATATCTTCAGGAACAAACTGTAGCCAAACAGACACCTTTGGTAATCGTTGAAATTGATGGTCGTTCTTATACGGTTAAGCATACTGATGATGTGGCCTATACTTCAGGCAAGATTACCAATCTTAAAATACAGATAGAAAAGTCTGATTTAAAAGTAAGTGTTGATGTTGCCAATTGGGTGGATCAGTTACCGATTATATTTGATAATGCGATGTTCTTTACAGTGGCTAATCCCACTGCGAGTGGATTTGTACATAACGATCAAATTAAGTTTTATGAGCTTGGCTTATCCAATACCGTAACCAATAATACCAATACATATACGTATTCAGTTTCCGGGAGTACTGCTTCTTTGACTAACCCGGCAACTGCTTGGTACAGGGATGATTTTCAGACCGGTGATGCAATATCCGGAGTATTCCCTGTGCTTTCTCAAACGAATGTTGCTGCTGGAGCAAGTACATTCAATTGGACTTGTAGCAATGGTTCAGGAGGGTCTTCAACTAACGGGCACAATCAGGATGTGATTATCGCAGCTCCCAATGGAAATTATGGGACAATTCAAACAGGTAGTGCCAATGTAGCTTTCCAATTTAAGCATGTACTAAGTAAAGTTTCGGTTAATCTCATTGTAGGTACAGGTTTTACTGCATCGGAAATAGCGGGCAGCGTAGTTGAGTTGAATAACTTCAAACTTTCCGGTACTGTTAATGTGGCTACTGGTTCTGCTTCTCCTACCGGTGCGGTTACTTCTTCTTTCCAACCTACAATATTGTCTGCGCCCAATGCTGTAACAGGTAAGACTGTGGTATCTAGCTATGAAGCTTTTATCATGCCGCAGACTATTACAGCAGCTTCTGCAAGCAAGACTACTATTGTAACGGTCACCTTGAATGGAGTGAAGTTCTATGGACAACTTAGCGCAGATAAACTATTTGCAGCCGGAGAACACAATGTCCTTAACATTACACTTAATAAGGTTGGTCTTGCATTAAGCACAGAACTTGTAGACTGGACTTATGGGGGAAGCTATGACATGGATTTGCATTAATTTACGGAGAAACATTTAAATATAACATACGTATGAAATCTTTTATATATAAATTCTTCTTAAGCGGTTCTTTGTTGGCTACGCTTGCTACGGCTTGTAGTACCGATGATTTCTCCCTGTCTGGAGATAAAACTGCGGCAAAGATTACTGCGAGTATGGGGTTAGCGAGTACAAAAGGCGCTACCCGTGCTTCCGACAATGTATGGGGTAAATCTGACCATATTGGAATTACAATGTTGGAATATCCTATTGCGGGAGTGCCTGTAGTCGTGAATAGTTACAGTAATCAGGATTTTGTTACAACTGATGGCGATGGCAATTTTTCATCCAATCCCTCAAGTAACATCATGTATTACCCTGTGAATGGGAGTGCAGTTACTTTCAAAGCATACTATCCTTATAACAGCGCTATAACTGCAGGTAACTTTACAATGCCGGTGAATGTTTCAGATCAAACGAATCTAGCTGCACTAGATTTGATGACAGCGGATCATACAAATGCCGATCTCTCTGTAAGTAATACGAAAGATAATCCGAATGTAAATTTGAAGTTTTATCATCGTTTATCAAAGGTGAGCATTAATTTGACAGCTGATTCACCTATTGATTTGACTGGTTGCAAGCTAGTGTTGAAAGGTATGCTGACTAAAGAAAGCTATAACTTGATGAACGATACACGTGCGCTTGACAACACTTCAGGAGCGAACATTGAAATTCCTGTAAATAACTTGGTTGGAACGGGTATCCTATTGCCTCGTAGTGCAGGTGCCGGGATTACCTTTCAGGTGACCACCGCAAACGGAGCTGTATACACCGCAACTATGGATAATTCGCTTGAATTGAAGAGTGGATATAAATATACGTTTAATGTACGCCTGAGTACTACACCGGTGATGGTGTCTGCCACTGTGACACCGTGGACAGATGGACCGACTCAAAATATGACTTTGAGAATTGGAACGGCCAATTTGGGTTCTAATAGTGGGTTAATAAATCTAGAAGAGTTATATCTGTATCAAGGCGATAATTCGAACCGTACATCTTTAGCGGGACACTTTGTCTATAACTTGCCAGGAAATGTTTGGAACTATAGTGAAAGCACACCATTGTATTGGGAAAGTATATCAGGAAGTAAAATCTATGCTTCGATCATTCGGAAAGCGGTTAATCCTTTATTGAGTAATCAATCTCCTGATTATATCACAGCTACTCCAATTGATAATGATGGCGGTAAAAGTAATACAGCACTTAATTTTAATATGACCCATCAGGTTGCCCAAGTACAAGTGGCACTATCCTCGAGTATATATACAGATGCTCAATTGCAGACAGCGGTCGTTTCTTTGCCTAATTATAAAGTAGGAGGAACTTTGAATAATGGAATTTATGTTCCGGGTACGGCTACCGGTGATATTGCGATGGATGGACCCAATAGTTCCAAGATGACATCATCTTATCTACAACCCCAGTCAATAGGATCATCCGCAACCCTTGTCAAAGTGAAAATCGGTACGCGAGAATATGTCGCTACAGGCTATACCGTGAGCTATGAAGCAGGTAAGGTTACGAAATTGAATATTGATATACAGCCATCTGAGGTAAAAGTCAGTGTAAGCGTGAAACCGTGGGAGGATCAAGCTCCTGTCGCGATAAGATTCTTCTTTACAGAATCACAGACAAATATCAGTGGGTTTATCAACGGGGATCAAATTAAATTCTATAAAATGAATAGTCCCGTATCTTCTGGTGTTAGTTCTGATTATAATCAAAGTACTTATACCGTTTCCGGAACGAATGTTTCTTTAACTAATTGGACAAAAACTTGGTATAGGGATGATCTTCAAGTTGGCAATCAGTTTGTCGGTGTTTTTCCAGTGACTGTTGGTACTAATGTTGCCACTAACGGAACTACTTTTAATTGGCTTTGTAAAGGTGATAATGCCGGGAGTGCAACCACAAATGCTCATCAAGATGATGTGGTGATTTCCCAGTTGACTCCTTCGGCTAATAACACCAGTACGGGACTTGTAGTAGATGGAAGTGCAAATGTCTCTTTCTACTTCCTTCATGTACTGAGCAAGATAACGGTGAATATATATCCAGGAGACGGTTTTACATTGTCTGAATTACAAACTGCGGCTAATGCTTCCACTCCAACATTATATCCTGTTATAAAAGGTTTCATAATGGATGGAACCGTAAATGTGACGACCGCAAAGGTTTCTGCACTTGGTACCACAATTGTGTCAAATGGTTTTAGACCGTCTATGCTTGGCAGTACTCCAAATGGTGCTGCTGCAAGTTATGAAGCATTGATTATGCCTCAGACCATTATCGGTAAGAATTTTATTGATATAGTACTGGATGGGCACACTTATAATGCTCAAGCTGATAATTCGTCCAGCTTATTTAATGCCGGGCAGAATCATATTTTCAATATTTATCTGAAAAAGACGGGTATACTTTTGAGCACGTCTGTTGCTCCATGGACTGATAACTCCGGAGGTAGCATTACTATTCAATAACCAATGAAGTAGTTTTGATATGATGAAAAAAAATATATATAGCATAGGAGCATGTCTATTGTTGTTATCCGGTTGCAACAATGAGGTTGCCAATCCGGATAATGAACGCGTGCCGATTTCATTCAGTGCAGAAATCCCCTCCATTTCAGTAGAAGAAGCTCAAACACGGGCTACAGACTTTCCGAATAGCGGAAGTATTGCAGTTGTTGCTGCTAATTCAACATCATCCACCCCAATAAGCTCTACCGATTGGTCGTCCGGTAATGTCTATTTGAATCATTTGACCGCCAGTGTGGGTGATAAAAATGGAACAATTTATCCTGTAACTTTTGGCTCCACTCAATATTGGCCTTTTGACCCTGATAAATATTTGAGTTTCGTTTCATATAGCCCTGCTACTCATAGTAGCTTGACTCATTCTGCTACTGATCTGACAGTTAATATTACAGGGAAGTCTTATTCTTTTCCCGATTTACTCTATACAGCACCTGTTGGGCCATTTAATAAAGAGAATAGCTATAATTCAGAGAGGGGTAGAGCTTACTTGGGAGAGTTTAAACATGCTATGGCTAAATTGGTTGTTAAGGTTATTGCTGTTGATCAAAATGGGACTCTAATAACTAATAGTGCTACGCATCCCTTGAATAATGTACAAATTACGTCATTGGCTATTAAGACAAAGGTTACTTTCGGTACATTTAATCTTATTAACTCGGAATGGACATTGTCTGATCCTACGTCGTCTACATTGCAGACGGTATATACATTGGTTTCTTCGTCTACACCGGCTGCTGTTCCGTATACTAATGAGGCTTCTTCCGTATGTTATTTATTGCCTGTGACCTCCGATGTAAACACTGTAAACTTTGGTAGTGTGGAGTTTTACCTTAAAGATATAAGTCAAAATACAACAATCGGAGGCGATTTTCCTTTAAGTGGTTTTAAACAGACAGACGGGACTACATCCGTAACACTTGAAAGTGGTAAGATAACTATTTTGACGATTAAATTGCAATTTACTGCTATTCCTCCTATTTCCCCGACTGTGCAGTTAGAAGGACAATTGGTTGACTGGAATGATAAGGGGACTAGTGTAGTAACGATTGAATAAAAAGAAAGGAGTTCATAATATGCTAAAAATACGATATAAGAGTTTGATGCTGTTGTCCTTCTTGATTGGGCTTGTTGCATGCTCTACGGAGCAGTTTAACGATGAGTTAACTTCTGGAGATACCCCAATTGAATTATCTGGAGCCTTAACTCGCGCTGCGGGTGATGGTCTTTTGATCACAACTGGGAATCCTTTGATTGATTATAAGAATGCAAATATCAATTTCTTCCTTTCATCAAGAATAGCTGCAAACAATAATCCCTATTTTTCCAATATTTCTATGTCTGTTGGGAACAGCTTATCCGATGGAAGAAATGAACTGAATTCGAGCGTATATTACCCTTTAGGCAAGACACCAATCAATCTTTATGCACATACCGGGGTAGCAGCTACGGATTCTCCGGCTAATATGATACCACTGACATCAGGCACTGCTTTGTCCAACGATATTCTTTTTGGTAAAGGTACAGATGTCGGAGGAACTGCTATATCCGGTCAATCGGATAATCCGGTAAAATATCTTACATTCCAACATCTCATGACAAAAGTGACGGTAAACATTGATGTAATTGATGCTACTGATGATCCTGCCACAGGAGGTGTGCAACCTACTCTGCCAACTAATATTCAAATGACTTTGAAAAACTCAGCGGTTGTAACCGGAGGTACTTATGATATGGTTAACAGTACTGTTACACCCAATGCTAACGATTATACGCTGAAAGTGGGTACTCATTATTTGGTACCTACCGGAAAAATTTTATCTGGTACAGGATTGATGAAGTCTCTGCTGATTGATGATTATACCGCGACAGCAGCAGATTTGGCCGCATTTACAATTCCTAAAGCAGATAAAAATGGAACATTGTCTGATTTTAAGTTGGATGCCGGACTTTCTTACACTCTTACATTTCAAATTAAACGCTTGAAATTAGTCGGTATTAAGTTGACATTAAATGATTGGACAACAAAATCAGGGACCGGTACATGGGGATATGAAGCTTATCCAGTCTCACTGAATATCGACGGTGAAAGTGGAGGGCAGGGATATGATGAAACAAAAATAACTAAAATGGTATTGAAACATACTCTTGGTGGTCAAACTTATCAATATATTGGTCAAGGAAATAGTGGTACCATAAATTTTGTAACTCTTCCTACCGATTTGGTCAGTGGGAATGCTACTAACTTGAAAGCGGATTTATATACTCAAGATGAGTTATTGATAAAGGATATTGATGTTAGTAATCCTACAGCTAATACTCTAAGCCTAGTGTTGGGAGACAATGGATTGAAACAAAATGTAGATGTGCCGGCGGAGCCTTATTTTGAAATTACTACGCCTCTGCAGTTTGCTTTATTTATGAATAGCATTACTTCATCTACATCAGGCGTTTATCGTATTGTTAATGATCTTGATATGGATAATACTTCGGTTGATATCAATCCACCGGGGGAATTTCCATCCACAGCAACCTTGGATGGAGCTATATGGGATATAGGTTCATCCTCCTATAAAGTACATAAGATTCTTCATCTTAACCTGTCGGGAAGTGGATTGATTGTGGAAAATAAGGGAATTTTGAGGAATCTCTATCTTGCTTCGGGCACTATAACCTCTACCAATGGAAATTATTCCGGTAGTATATGTGCTGTGAACAATGGAACAATAGCTGGTTGCGTTAATCAGACAAATATTGTAGCTACTGCCACACAGACTACGGGAGGTATTTGCGGCTCGAATGGAAGTACGGGAAAGGTGCTTGCATGTCTTAATGCCGGCAATATTACTAATGCGATAACTGTTGGTGGTATTTCCGGAGAGAATAAAAATGTCAATGCCGGAGCTGTGACTGCATGTCTTAATGTGGGATCATTGAATAAATCAGCAATAAATCTGGGTGGTATATGTGGGAAAGATGAAATTTCAGCGAATACCAGAATAGTGGATACCTGCTATTGGTTAACCGGTACTGCTCGCAAAAACCAAGCTGTCAGCAATGAAATCGCAATCGGTAATAAAAATACAACGAGTATAATGGGACTTACCTTTGAGGTATCTGATCTCGCAGCACAAACAATAAGGAGTACAGCCATTTATACGGATAAGCTCTCTTCAAGATTGAGTGCTGATAAATATAGATTTACTTTAGATTCTTCCGTCTCGTCGTGGCCAATACCGGTTCCTATACCATAAAGATAAGTCATGAATTATAATTGTATGAACTAATATGAACAGAATAATTAAATATATCGCATTTTTTGGAATAATCCTCTTAGCTTGTGTCTCTCAAGGATGCTCGGAAGATGCGCTTGATGCTGGCTCTTCAAAGAACGGCACATTGCTGAACTTGTATGCTAGCACGACGGGAGCTAGTACTCGTTTGGCAGAATTGGGTGATGTGAGTAATATAAATGACCTTGTAGACGGGAAAAATCATATAGGACTTTATGTTTATTATCAGGATGATTACGATGCCGGTGATTTATCTAAACCTTATATCCGTAATTTGGAATGTAAAGTGAGTGGAGGCAAAATTGTGCCTGTTAATGACAGTAATATCTATATTTATGATCGGATGACTATTGTAGCTTTTTATCCTTATAATGCAAATGTACATGACTTTGCGGTAAAAGCTGATGAAACGGAGTATCCAATTACGGAAAGTGACTATGTCAATCAGACTTACATTCCTTATAAAGCATCGACTACGGTGAATCCGACAAATGCTTTTATGACGACTCTTAGCTTTTCTCCACAACAAACATTTAAAATTCAGTTGGTACTGGTTGCTGATAATGAGTCAGATTTTCCACAGTCTACGAATTGGACTGACGGTTCGATAAAGTTGTTACCCAATATTGATCCTCATGAGGATAACTATATAGATGGAATAGATCGGCGAGAGCTATGGGTGGATAAGTATGAACCTTTGTCCCCATCTCCCACATTCAGTGGTAAGTATGTTCGTCGTTATACGGCTTATATTTGGAAAAGTCCGGCTCTGGCCGATGCAAAGCACCATGACGGTTATGCTCACGAGAATAATAAAATAGAAAAGGGAGATATATTATTCCAAAGTAATGAGTTGACACTGATGGTACCTGAAAATATTGATTTTGCCCAACAGCAAGTCTATCGTTACGGATATAATATGAATACAGGCGAAATATTTATACCAACTTCCGACAACTTAGTATATGATGCATCTACTTTGCAAGGTGCCGGTAGTGCATACCAAGTTTGTGATATTGATCTGTCTGGTATTTCATGGACTCCTAAGTCTTATTATAGTGGTGTTTATGATGGGGGTGGACATGCTATTAAGAATCTATCGATTAATAAAGCTCCTACAATTAACAATAGTGATGGAATGGGTAACCAGGGATTCGGATTATTTGGCTCCATAGTGGGTAATGCCATTCTCAAAAATATTAATGTGGTATCTCCAATGGTGACTGTTGATTTTACTAATACAGCTTTGACAGATACTTGTTCGGTAGGAGCGCTTTGTGGTATTGTCAACCCAACTTTACCTACAGCGAGGATTCGTGATATTGTAGCTGCTGATGTACCTTCAGATATTCCGACTTCTGTTAAAGAGGCATTGATTCAGGATCTAATGAAGGACTACACGAATACTACAAGTACGATACAAGGTTGTAAAGTAGAGAACCCTCAACTAACAGTGAGTGGAGAAAATGTAATAGTAGGGGGGATTTGTGGTAGTGCAGGCAACCAGAGGCAAAAAGCGACAATAAAAGATTCGTATGTATCACAAACCTTATCATCTTCTGTTGGTTTAGTGATCAATAATAATTCTACGGCTTATAAGAATGCTTATGCAAGCGGTTTTTGTGGTTCATTGAATGCAGGAAGTATAACAAACTCTTATAGTACACTGACCGATGTAAAGGGATATAAGTCTGTTACTACCGTAACCCCTCCGTCGACAACAGTTCAAGAAATAGGTACAGGTTTTTGCAGTATAAATCCTTCTGCTAATTTACCTTCCAGTGCAGCAACTTCTGTAAGTGGTTGCTATACTAAAAAAGATGATGCTTCATCTGGGGTTAGTGATTTTGATTTGACCTGGCCGAGTAATTGGCCCTTATATAATGGAGGCACACTGATAGGAACTGATGGGTGGCCTACTTGGCCTAAATTGGCATGGGATGATTCTTGGGCAAAAATGGGGCAATCTCCATCTACTTATCCTACTTTGATCTGGGAATATCCTTTCTATTTGGAAAATAAATAAAAAATTGAAGAGAAATGAGAATACAATCTATTATTTATACAACTGTTTTGTTAGGACTAATTTCCTCATTTATCGGTTGCCAAAGTGAAAATGATTCTAATATAGATGGGAAAGAACATATTTTATCTTTGTCACCTACAGTGCAGGATATGGCAGAGCAAGCTTTAACTCGCGGTCTGAATAGTTTTTTTTATGATGGAGATCAGATTGATGTGAATATTACCACAAGTCGATCAGCAACGATACAAAGCTTTACTTATACTTATGGCGCTGCAACTAATATTTTTTCTGGTGATTTTAGGTTTAATTTGGATAATACTAGTATTAGCAAATTGGAAGCACTTTGGCCAAGTAAAGATGTACGGGATGAGGGCCTCATCACCGATCAGAGAGAGCTAAAAGATTATCAAAAAGCCGATCGTTTGAAAGCGGAAGCAAGCACGATTAATATTATGCCGACAGCCGAGCCTATACCTCTTGCTTTTAAGCATGAGCAGAGTCGCTTAACATTCCGTTTGGCTGGTCAAAATGCCAATGGTCTGGTTATTAAAGATTTGATTTTGGAGCTAACTTATAACAGTGACAAATTAGCTTTTTGGGCTTATTGTAAGGCGGATGGAACAGCAGAGCTTATTTTACCAGAGAATGTTCAGATAGGGTCTGCTTTGGCTGATGGAGGGCGTATGATGGTCGGCTTGGTTACTGTGGCGGGTGCAACGGCTAATAGCACCTATCGTGGAGCTATTTACATACCTAATAGCACTAATATACAGACTGTTGCCAGTACGGATTATTTAGTTACGCTCACTCCTGAAGGCTACAATTTGACAGCAAGTATCACGATTCGTGGATTTAGCCAAGATGAAGGCCATGTCGGCATTCCGATCCAAATGCCAAAGTATAATTCTGCTACAGGAAAATACGAAATAGTCAATACACTTCAGTTAGTTACGCTCTCTTTGCTCTTGAAAGGAGGGTATATTAACAACCAGGATCCAAATACATGGAGAAGTTATCAATATTCGCTTGATGGAGCTGTTGTGATGACGGATAATGCAAAGCAATACTATAAACTGATGGATGTGGCTTTGAAAGGAATACTTTTTGATGGCGTCACTACAATAAAAGACGCTCAGAATAACGATTTTAATTTATTTGAATAATCTTTTAAGTAGTGAAAGGATGAAACATAATATTTATACAACAATTGTTTCTTTGTGTTTTGCACTTATTTTCAGCGGATGCAATGAGACAGATAGTATATCTGAAAGTGGAGACGCTGCTAAGATAGAGGGAATTGCACTTAGCCTGGATAATTCTGAGACAGGACTGAGTACAACAACGAGAGCTACTGTAGGCGGAATAAGTTATGTGGTAAATACGGCTTCGGATCCTACATCGAAAAGTTCGTTGACAGGTACTATTGATTCAAGAGGAGCCTTAGGTTGGAAATTGGACTTGGCTTTATATAATGGGAATGTTACATCGGCCTATGACAAAGGCAGCTTTACAGGAGGGGAGTATGTTATTGTGGGTTCTGATAAATACTGGAAACCATTGACAGACAAATACTATCCGAATTATAAGAAACCTTGGGCCGAATTATATCTTTATCCTAATGCGGTAAATGCATCTACTGATGTTGATCAATCTACTGCAGCTAAACTGTTAAATCAAGATATCTTATATAAAAGTAAAGGCCAAATATCAACAATAGCCCATATTACAACTATTCCGTTGAATCATAAAAGAGCTATGCTTGATTTTATTATAAAAGATGTTTCTTTTGCGGATATAGCTACTGTTACTGTAATAGTTCAAGATGGCTCGACTACCTACACATATATTCCATATTTAGCTAAACCTACGACAATTCCAAGTAATGGCATTGGAGACTTGGAATATCTACTGATTCTACCGGAGACGGCAACTGCTGGGACTAGTTCTAATCCTGTGGTCATTAAAGTTGCAACAAAACCGAGTTCAACAACAGGGGCAAGCTCTATTACTTATACTCAGAGCATAGGTTTGATTAGTTCAGGAACATTAGGAGGTAATAATTGCTATTGTTTTGCTCTTCAAGGAAATCTTTTGTATCTTTCTCCAATTACAATTGTGGACTGGACTACAGGAGAGCCGGTAACTGGACAATATGTAGCCGTAACAGCTTACCCAACCTTTAAAGGGGTAGCAAATGAGACTTGGTATTTGTATTATGATAATAAACTTACTGAACCGGATGGTTTTGGTGGTACACAGCCTAAATTGCAAGCTATGACATTCAATGATGAAGGTGAATGCACTGTTAAACCCGATGGACGAGTTATAACTCATATTTTTAAAGTTCCCGGTATGATACCAACAGATATAAATAAGTTGATTACTCCAATAACATTAGACCAGATGTATATTACATTACCATAAGATTGCTTTTGTATCAATAATTACATTATCCTATAAAATTGAGAATACTATTTTTTTGATAAAAATATATGGGTTTCAAAAATATCTAATGAGATTGAATAATGAATTGGAAAAAATCATATATTTGATTTAATTCAGCATAACAATGGGCGCATGATTGCTAAAAATATACAGAGTGCATAATGACTTTGTAACGATATCGGCAGATGAGGATGAGAGATCACTGTCTGTTGTGTTTATTTTGTTTGTGGATCCCTCTCCAATTGTGATTGGAGAGGGATTTTTCCACTTACAAAAGTTACTATCAGTGATATCTGAAATTAATTATTTTTTTATCAAAGCAGATTACTATCTATTAGCTAATTTTGATAGATAACTATTTCTCCGCTCTTGGAAAAGCAGAGATACGTAAACGAGCAGCACCCATCGGGATCAAAGTAATGTCTTCTTTTTCTCCTTTGTATGCATTTTCTGGAGGAAGTACGCCACACAGATCATATTCGTCGATCTTCCATGAAGGGATACGTCGTCCTACAGCTTTCACCTCGATAGGGATATTTTCTAATGTGAATGGTAATTTATCGGATGAAATGGTTTTACGTATTACTTTCAAATCTTTCAGGGGGTTATTCTTGTCCAATACTAAAGCGTAATTCCAAGGTGAATCAGGATAAATTTCATATGTGGGCCATGCATTTGCATCTGCTCCCTTTTGCCATTGTGAATCACCTATTGCTGTGGTACGACTGTCTTTTCTTTCATATCGTTCTTTTATCTTCAGCGATAAAGTTAGCGGTCCATAATTTACACTTACACTGTTGCGATTGGCCTGCCACGTTCGCATGCTTAGCTTCATTGGGAAATTTAGTGTTATTTTATCACCATTTCTCCATATACGCTCTAAACATATATATTTTCCGGCTTCTGTATTTGCGGGAATGGTTTCTCCGTTAACTTTGATAGTTGCACCATTACTCCATGCGGGGATACGCAAGTAAAAAGGAAAGCTTACATCTTCCACAGACTCTATAGAAAAAGAAACAGCCTCTTCAAAAGGATAATTGGTTTGTTCGTGCAAACGAATTTCTTTGTTATTGCCTACTTTTATTGTTGTGTGACAAGCTGCATATAACGCAGTGGCTACTCCTCCATCAGTGGTTGCTAATACTAAATGTTCTGCATAGTATGGCCATCCCTGAGCGTGATTGTGTTGGCAACAACGGCTACTGAAGGGATTCATTGACAAGAATGGGCCTGAATTATCGATGCCCGGGTGATGGTTCTTAGAATCACTAATTACGTGATTCGGCGAAGTGATGTATCGCAGCGCGCGAAAATCAGCTGTTACAGCAGCAGGGAATGTATTGAAAGCAACATCTTCGCAATGATCCGCCCACATTGGATCTCCTGTAAGGCACAGCATTATCTCATCTGAAGCCATCTGTTCTACAATACCACAAGTCTCAACTCCTTGTCGAGGATCAATGTAACCTATGCGTGCATTCTCGTCAGCTCCGAACATACCGCCAGGCACTTGTCCGAATGTACGACGAATTAGCTCTTGTACATTGTATGAGGCTTGTAATTGTGTGGAGTCTCCCGTTAGCATATAATAAGTCGCGGGTTCACGGAAGCATTGGGCAACATTCACATTATGCCAATTGGGAAGGGTAGAAGGACGTGTCCAATCAGCTGTATTCCTATGGATCTTTTTAGCTAATTCCAGTAAGAACTTATCTCCGGTGCGGTTGTAAAGCCAATATACACTCAGCAAATTATCTCCTCCGCGACTATTCTCCCAATAATCTTTTAAGAACTTCTCATCCGGCACACTCAATTGCCACTTAAAATAGTTAGTCATAAGATCAATTACCCGTTGATCTTTTGAATATTCATAGTATGATTGTAGGCACCACAACATGATCATCTGTGCCCAGACTTCTCTTTTCCCATCTCTTTCGTTTATGGGGCCGAAATATCCGTCTGGCTGCTGGCTTCTCAATGCTCCTTCAATCCATATTTTGGCTTCACTTATCATCTTTTTATCGTTCAGAATGTATGCCAAATCTCCATATCCTTTTAACCAATATGGTACTTCTTCCCATCCATGATCCCCGCCCTTGGTTAACCATGCATTATTTTCTTTTGCTAGCCATGCACTAATTTCGTTTAAGTGCCCTGTTAAACCGTCTCTTTGAAGTTCCAGATATTTTTTTAACCATCCTTCAGGCTGGATACTTCCAATGGGAAGCTTTAAAAAGTTCATGGGTTTTAGGGGCTGACGGCTTCCAACATAATTAGGATTCACTTTTGTACAAGAAGGGCGGTCTAATGTTGTGACTTTAATGACGGTTTTAGCCGAAAGTCCTGATACAAGGATTACTCCTATGATAAAAAGCCTGATTCTTTTACTTTTCATATAGCTATTCTTGATATTTTAGTGTTTTATTTATGTTAAGTATTTACTAGGTATTGAAATCTATTTGCCAAATTGATTACCTTTTGTCGGTCTTGGCCCCATATATGATCTTTGCATGCCGCCAAAATCTATTACAACCTTTTGTAATACAGTACCAGGATCTCCGCATATTATCTTTAAGGTATGTTTACCCGGTTCGTTTATATGCAATGTCGTCTTATTGATGCGACAGTTTTTGAGTACACTCTCATACCATATTTGAGCGTACTCAAATGAAGAAGTAGATGGGTTCATTACCGGTCCATCATCGATACACACGCCAAATTTCGTCTCTATGTTTGTGCTTTCGTGACCGGCAAAACCACGATCTGTACTTAATGTAAATGTAGGCAATACATAAGTGTATACATCAACCGAACCTTGTTCAAAAGTATAGAAATCATATTCGACACGCGGTGTATTTCGTCCTGCGGTTCTTTGAACCGGTGCTATTGGATTACCCAATTGCACAGATGCGTTTTCAAATCCTAAATTTGGAATTGTCTTTATTTCAATTTCTTTATTCTCAAATTTCCGATTGAAATCAGCTGCATTTATCGATACATATCCATTATGCTCTACAAATAATGAATCCATTTCCGCAGATGAAGGGGAGGCGGGATTAAATACAGAAACATATATTTTATCTTCTCCAGCTTTCTCTCCTTTAATATCAATTGTTCCTGAAATCCGTTCGCCGGTTGGTACTTTATTCCAGTCGATTGATACCCAAACGCGGTCTTCTAATGTTGTCGATCCTTTCTTTTTGTTCAAAACGATCCAATCGGAAGATGTAGAGAGATTCCATTTCAATGCGGAGGTTCCCTTATTAAATATGTCGAAATAATATGATTGACGAAGGTAGTTGTTAAATGCCGGTAATAAGTGGAAACTATTTTTTCCTTTTAGAACATTCTCTCCTTCAGCTTCTATGCCCAAAGATGCTTGTGACGGTAAATTAATAGTGCTTAGTTTTGGCATTTCAAAATATGAAGCGGCAAAACCTTGCTTGGTTGTCATTACATACTCCCATTTATTATTGAGCAGTGAGTTGTATCCCTTGGTTATCACCTGTAAACTATCATAATAACATCTGACCTTTTTGTCCAGATCATTTGTTGCAGATCTTCCTTGCAAGGCATATCGACGATTTTTCTGTCCGTTAAGAATCATTTTATTCATATATTCACAACCTTTCACCGGATAATATAATAATTCGTAGAATCCGGCTTTCTTCTCTTTTGGAAGTTGGGTCAGTATTTGATCAACCTTGTTTCCTATACGATTGTAATCGGATAAGCGGGAGTCAGCTTCGCGATAAGTAGTGAAAGAAAAATCCGTATCAGTGTTTCGCTCTTTTCCATTCTTGTCAGTAGCCCATTGGTATCCCCATCCCATAAGTTCTGGTCTACGCGAAAAAGCATGGTGATAGAACGTATTGGAAATATCTAAGAAATCTTTATAATACTCTTTTCCAAACATGTTTGACAGCCATTTCGCCTGATATGTTGAGACATTGTCATAGTTGAAAGCATTAATATCATAAGCCATCGATAGGAATAAATCCATTGAAAATTCGCATGATTTAATATCACCTACATTTGCCAACCATACACGATCGGCTGTAGTATCGTATGCCTTACGCAGTTCTTCATACATTAATGTTGGTGGAATAGTGCTCATCCATAAATAATCATGAGGCTTTCCTAGATAAGATATATGATAGTAAACGCCGGATCGTCCTGAACGTTTTTGTTCTGCGGGACTGCTTAATCGCTTCATATAACCGTAGTTATCATCAGGCCAAACTATAGTGACATCGTCAGGAAGATGAAGTCCTGCGTTATATACATCTAAGACTTCTTTATATGGGAAGAATACTTGAGGTATTTCATTTACCGGTTTTTTTATCACATCAGTCAATATCTGTCTTTGTGCATTTAAAGCATCGCCTAATGTTTTTACGCGTTCACTCATGTCATCACTACCTTTCATTGCTTGATCGTGCAGTCCACGTAAGGCCAGAGTATATAAATTTTCGTATGGTGAATTTTCGAGAACTCGTTGTTTTAATACGCTATCAATAGTCTTTTTATTATTGACATAGTCCCATTCCCCCATGTTTTTTTTGTCCCATTCGCTCGCATTATTGAATAATAAAGGCTCACAGTGTGTAGATCCCATTATTATGGCAAATGAATCAGCAACAAGCTTGTTTTCAGGTATTTTATTGAATGCAGTAGATGCCTCATGCATTGCGGGGCAAAGATAATTCGCTTTTAATCTTAATAGTAATTCGCAGACTTTTGCATAGGTTTTAGGCCCTATATTGCCACGCTCTTTTTCGAAGTTCTTCTTAGCCCATTGTAATAGTCCCCAATCTTCATCATTAATGAAAATACCGCGATATTTGACGGTAGGCTCATTAGAAGTCATCGTTTTCACTTCAATGCATAATTCTTTTTGTTTAGTGACAGGAACGTCTGCCCACCAATACCATGGTGAAACTCCTATAGCTTCCGAGATGCTTAGAAGTCCGTATGCAGTTCCTCTACGGTCGCTTCCTACAACGACCAATGCTTTTTCTACCCCTGGAAATGGATCTTTAACTACTTCAATATGGTAACTTTCCCATTTTCCCTTTAGTGAGCTTATGTTTAACTTTTTCTTGGAAATCAATTCGTTTATTAAACTATTGTATCCCAATGTGCCTATAATGATGCTATTAGGTGATAGTTTGCCTTTGGTATCGCTTATCTTTATAGCTTGGCTAGTCAATAATTGTACGTCATGACTGAATAAGTTGGAGGCCTTTCTTACTACTTCGAAATCTTGTTTATCATAGTAAAGATTTGCTGATTTGTTTGATTTTACTAGCTCAAATTCATAGGCTTTATTTCCGCTATTAGTCACAGAAATTTGAGCCCATCCAGTTGATATGCCACACATTAAACATAGTAGCATAAATAACGATTTAATTTTAGTCATTTTCTCTTTTATAGGTTTGGTTCTCTTAGTCTTTGGTAAAGGTTTAAGTGAAAAAACATAGAGCTTGGTGCTAATAAGTTTTATCATGTTTTAAAGGTTATGTTTATGGTATCTTAATGTAATCTATGGTTTAGAGTGTGGCGCTAACATTCTCGATATACTCATTTTCCATTTATGACATCTGGTTATTAATCGTTTACTACAAAGTTTGTCAATTCCATAAGAAAAATAGGTAACAATTTATTCAATAAATGGCAATTGCTGTTCAAAACAGGTTCTAATTTGCTATATTTGACCCCAAAATATGAAAAGATCATGTTTTGTCGCTTATTAAAGGAATTTCATTTCCCTTTTTAAAGATAACCTTTTTCTTTGAGTCATTTTATGAATACCATGACATTTAAAGATATTCTATTGTTGTTACTCTTCTTGTTTTTTACTAGTGCTTGTGGAAATAGGAGCACACGTAAAATAGATCAGTTGACAAATTTAGCAAAAAATACCTATACAAATCCTCTTCTTCCTGAGGGTTCTGACCCTAGTGCCGTTTTTCATAATGGCAAATATTATTATATTCATGGAACAGAAGATAAGATTATGCTTTGGGAAACTTCTGATATTACAGATATAAAGAATGCTACGTGT
The DNA here is from genome assembly GCA_041907545.1 of Bacteroides sp. Lineage (GTDB taxonomy): Bacteria > Bacteroidota > Bacteroidia > Bacteroidales > Bacteroidaceae > Bacteroides. Next base: position 81,174 of record JAYRGX010000004.1, on the reverse strand, counting down.
AAAGTTGTATGGAAACCTGAAGATCCGTCAAACTCTTTCCATATTTGGGGGCCGGAGATTCATTATATAAAAGGAAAATGGTATATATATTATACGGCAGATGATGGGAATACTGATAATCATCAATTGTATGTGTTGGAGAATGCATCACTAAATCCTATGCACGGATCATTTCACATGAAGGGGCGTGTCGTTACAGATTCGAAATGGAATTGGGGAATACTTGCTAGCGTTTTCGAAAATAAAGGTAAACTTTATCTCTTATGGTCTGGATGGCCTCATAGGAGAATCTATGCGGAAAATCAATGCATCTACATTGCCGGAATGAAAAACCCATGGACTATTGATTCTCCTCGCGTATTAATTTCAAAACCTGATCATGAGTGGGAGCGTCAATGGGTTAATCCGGATGGAACAAGAACTGCTTATCCTATCTATGTGAATGAAGGGCCTCAATATTTTCACTCCAAGGATTATAAAAAGGTTATTGTGTATTATGCTGCTAGTGGATCTTGGACACCTTATTATTGTATAGGGATGTTGACTGCTGATGCTAATAGCAATCTTCTTGATCCATCTTCTTGGAAAAAGAAAAGCGTACCGGTTTTTCGACAATCACCCGAAAATGATGTTTATGGTCCAGGAGGAATATCTTTTATCCCCTCTCCCGATGGCACAGAATGGTATATTCTTTACCATGCCCGGCAGGAAACAAACGGAGATGCCGGTAGCCGTGATACACGTAGTCCGCGTTTACAAAAAATTGGATGGGATGCTCAAGGGATGCCAGACTTGGGTGTACCTGTTCGTATCGGTACTGTCTTATCTAAGCCTTCAGGGACTATAAAATAAGAGTCCCGTATTTGGACTTTAAGAGTGAATAACAGTTGTTATTTGCCTGGTATCTTACATCTTTTTACGTGGATGATGCAATGATTAGGGCATTAAATGGAAGATACTAGTCACTGAATAGCTAACCTCGTCTTTTAGCTGGGCTATTTTATTCAATGAATGAGAAAAAACCGCTCATAAACCCTTTGAATAGGGCTTTGTGACAATGAAAAGAACATTTTCTATTGTTTATTGAACAGATATTATTCCTTTCTTAACGAAAGTACATCTTTCTTTGCATGATTTCAAAATGACGAAGCTATATTATGAAAAATCACCTCACCTTAATCGTTTATCGCGAAGCGAACTTCCATAATAACGCTCTTATTAAAAAATCGATTTTATAGAACCTCTATTTTAAATTAATGTACTATGCGTAAAAAAGAACATTTTTTTTGCCTAAAAGGTCGTAGCAAAATTTGGCGCATTCCTTTTTGTCTGGCAGCTTTTTCGCTTTTGCCACCCGCAGGTATTTATGCTAAAGCCGAGAGCATGAAGACGGGAGTTACGTTGGCTGTCAATTCTGCCCAGCAACAACGGACTGTTAAAGGTGTTGTTGTTGATACTAATAGTGAGCCGATTATTGGTGCAACCGTAAAAGTGAAAGGCACTTCTGACGGAACTATCACGGACATGGAAGGAAAGTTCACTGTCAATGTTAAAGGAAGCGCCTCTTTAGAAGTTTCTTATGTTGGTTATACAACGCAAACTGTTGATGTTCAGAATTCAAGTTCTATTCAGATAACACTGAAAGAGGAAACGAAATTGCTGAATGAAGTTGTTGTTACCGGTTTTGGTATGTCTCAGAAGAAAGCGACATTAACGGGTGCTGTTTCTTCTATTAAATCGGAGGAGATAGCCCGCTCATCAGCTGTAACGGCTAGTGGTGCATTGGTAGGTAAAATTGCCGGTGTAAATACTCGTCAACAAGATGGTAGACCTGGTGCTGAAACTGCTTTGCAGATTCGTAACATGGGTACTCCTTTGTTTGTAATTGATGGGGTTATTTCTGATAGCGGACAATTTAATCAGATGGACTTTAATGACATTGAATCTATTTCCGTATTGAAAGATGCTTCCGCTGCTTTGTATGGCGTTCGAGCTGCTAATGGTGTTGTGGTTGTTACAACAAAAAAGGGTGCTCGAAATTCTAAAAATACGGTTTCTGTTAATGCTTATTACGGATGGGAAAAGAATTCTAAATTTATTAGCCCTGCGAACGTGAAAGATTATGTTACAGCTTATGTCACTGCTGAAACATTCTCCGGACGTACTGATGCCACCCGTCGCTATAGTAAAGATGAGTATGATAAATGGATGGCTGGTGCTGATCCTAAACATCAAGGTTGGAACTGGGGAGATTATATTTGGATTTCTTCACCACAATATTATTTGAATACCAGTTTCTCGGGAGGTACTGATAAAGCTAACTATTATGTAGCAGTATCTCATATTGATCAGGATGCTACAATTCGCAACTATGGAGGTTTCCGTCGTACGAATGTTCAGATGAATATTGAAATGAATGTCAATGATCGTTTCAAGATTGGAGCAAATATGAATGGGCGTATCGAAGACCGTCACCATCCGGGAGTTCCGGGAGGAGATGATACTTGGTTACCTCGTTTTGCAACAATGAAAAATCAGCCGACTAAACGTCCGTTTGCTAATGATAATCCGGATTATCCACAGTTGGTGTCCGATCAACCTGAAACTAACTTTGGATTATTGAATTATAACACCACTGGTCGGGTTTCAGATGTATGGCGTGTACTCCAAATGAGTGGAAATGCTGAGTATGAAATATTCAAAGGCCTTAAGTTTAAGGGTATGATGGGCTACTATTATGCATATAATGAATTGGATAATCAAGAATATACTTATCAATTATACAGCTATAATGAGCAAACCCAGCAATATGATGTGACTAATAGAATGAGTAATCCTTATCGTGAGCGTAACAGAGAAAAGATGGAGGATCAATTCTCTAATTTCCAATTGAATTTTGATCGTAAGTTCGGTGAACATTCTATTACAGCTGTAGCAGGATTCGAGGCTAGTCAACGTAAACATCCCCAAATGTGGATACATTCTACACCAGTATCCAATGGTATGGATTTAATTCGCTTGAAAGAACTACAAGAATTTAAAGATTATGGAGATCGTACTGAGGCTCGTATGGGTTATTTAGGACGTGTGAACTATAGCTATGCCGACAAATATTTGGTCGAATTGATTGGTCGTTGGGATGGCTCTTGGAAATTTCGTCCTGAAAAGCGCTGGGGATTCTTCCCTTCTGCATCTTTAGGATGGCGTATTTCTGAGGAAAACTTTTGGAAAGAAAGTAAGGTAGGTGGCATTATTACCAACCTCAAATTACGTGGTTCTTATGGTGAAGTTGGTGATGATGGTAGCAATGATGATAATTTTAAAAACTCTTATTCTCCATTCGATTATTTGCCGGGTTATAATTATGATAATGGTGGTGCTGTATTAGATGGTAATTGGGTTGTGGGAACATCCACTCGTGGCCTTCCTAATCAAACTTTATCATGGATGACAGCTAAAATATTAGACTTAGGCTTTGATATGGGATTCTTAAATAATCGTCTTGGCGTACAATTCGATTATTTCCGTCGTGTTCGTGATGGTATTCCTGAATCGAGATATGATGTACTCATTCCTAGTGAAACAGGCTTTAGTCTTCCGAAAGAAAATCTGAGATCGGATATGACGAAAGGTTTTGATGCTTCTCTTCACTGGACTGATAATATAAATGATTTTAAGTATAGTGTGGGAGCTAACATGACGTATGCTCGTTTTTGGGATTACGAACAGTATAAACCTCGCTTTAGTAACTCTTGGGACGAATATCGTAATAGTATCTGGCATCGTGTGGGCTATATAAGCTGGGGTTATGAAGCTGTTGGCCGTTTTACTAGCTGGGAACAGATTGCTAACTATCCTATTGATAATGATAGAAAAGGAAATCGTACAGTTGTACCTGGAGACATTATGTACAAAGATCAAAATAATGATGGTGTGATCAATGGCATGGACCAACGTCCTATCGGTTACCGTGTAGATAGCACTCCAACCATTAACTTTGGTATTAATCTTACTGCTTCATGGAGAGGTTTTGACTTGGGTATGGACTGGACTGGTTCAGGAATGACTTCATGGAATCAACGTTATGAAACGGCTCGTCCTTTCCAAAATGATGGTAACAGTCCTGATGAAGTGCTGAAAGATGCATGGCACCTTTCTAACATCTGGGATGCCAACAGTGAATTAATTCCGGGAAAATATCCAATGATCCGATTGAATACGGATGATACTAGTGCTTATGATACAAGTACATTCTGGACTCATAACGTAACTTATATCAAACTACGTAATTTGGAATTAGGTTATACATTCCCTAAGACATGGTTGAATAAGACCGGGGTTAGCAGCTTACGTTTATATGTTTCCGGAACAAACTTGCTGACAATATCCAACTTATCTGTTATGGATCCGGAGTGTGCAAGTGATAACGGTTTGGATTATCCTCCTATGCGAGTAATAAATGTTGGTGTAAATCTTAAATTTTAAGAATACAATGAGAAAAAAATATATATATTCTGCAATAGCCGTTGCAATGTTGTCGTTTAGTTCTTGTAGTGGCTTTCTTGATACCACACCTGATACTCTACTGACCCAAGACCAGACTTTTGGAGACCCTACTCTTGTGAAGTCAGTATTGGCTAATTTTTATGGTCGTGTTACTTTGGGCGAACGTATTGATGATTGGGATGCTTGGGCTATGTTGGACGAAGTGATTACATTTGACAACAATAGTGATGAAACTATTGATCGTAACAAATGGCGGCCCTATGACTATACTTTAGTGCATGATTTAAATCAGTTTCTGAATGGAGTTCAGGCGTCTAAGGCCGTTGATGATGCTACTAAGACCCAATATATAGGCGAGGTAAGATATATTCGCGCTTGGTTGTATTTCTGTATGGGACGTACTTTAGGTGGTGTGCCTATTGTGGGTGATCAGCTATTCAACTATACTCCCGGTATGGATATCACTACATTGCAAGTCCCACGTTCTAAAGAAGCGGAGTTGTATGATTATGTAATATCAGAATGTGAAGCAGCTGCAAGCATGCTGACTAAGAATACCAACAAAAACTCAGCAAGAGCCAACTATTGGGTTGCAAAGATGCTGGAAGCACGTGCAGCACTAACTGCTGCTTCCTTGGCTACCTATAATACAGCTGATGCTCACCCTCAATTGCGTACAGCAGGTGGGGAAGTTGGTATTCCTGCTTCTAAAGCAAAAGAATATTATCAGATTGCACTTGCCGCGGCTACGGATGTGATTCAACACGGACCGTATAAATTGATGCATGCTTCAGAGAATACTCCAAAAGCTTATGCTGATAATTTCTATAAAGCTGTATGTCAAAAAGATGCCAATACAGAGGTTATTTGGACACGTGATTATGTTTCTCCTGGTCAAACTCATCAATTTACAAAGAATAATCTTCCAAAGAGTATTGAACAAGATACAGGTAGTGACCGTTTGTCTGTATTGTTGAATTTAGTAGAGGCTTTTGAACCTATTAATGCAACCCAAGATCAAAGAGGTAAGGGTACTCCGTTCGATATTGGTACATTGGATAATCCTAAATTCTTTGCAAATCCTACCGATTTGTTTATGGATCGTGACCCTCGTTTGATGGGTAGTATTATCGTTCCCGGATCTACTTTTGATAGTAAAGTCATAGAATTGCAGGCTGGTCAGCTTAATAAAAAAGACGGTAAATGGAGTGAGTTGACTAGTAGTCGCAACTCATACGATACAGACGGTAATTTGATTACTGCAAACAACGGTCCTTTTGGCGGAAATATGCGTGAGATTAATAGAACCGGATTCTATGTGCGTAAGTATTTGGATGCAACTCCATCTGCCGGTACTATTGGTCGTGGTTCGGAAATGTGGAATGTCTATTTTCGTATTTCAGAAGCTTACTTAATCGCAGCAGAAGCTGCATGGGAATTGAGTCGCAATAATACGGATGTTGATGCACTGAAGTATATTAATGAAGTGCGTACAAGAGCTGGTGTGCAACCATTGGAATCAGTTGATCATCAAAAGATTATTCATGAAAATCAAGTTGAGTTTGCTTTTGAAGGCCATCGCTGGTGGGATTTGAAGCGTTGGATGGAAGCAAGTAAAATCTGGACCGGTGATCCTAATATGCGTACATCACAGCGTTTGGGCTTATGGCCTTATAAGGTGGTAGCTCCCGGGGATGCTAACAATGGAAAGTGGGCATTTATTGAAAAAGATATGCAGAAACTTGATTTGTGGCGTCGTCCTTTAATGTGTACTGATGTTCAGTACTATTCAGAAATTGATAATGGTTGGATTAGTAATAATCCTAAATTGGTGAAGAATCCATATCAATAACCTAAAACAAAGAAAATGAAAATGAAAACAATATCTAAAATATTCTCGGTTCTTACTTTGTCGGTTCTGATATTTACAGGGTGTATGAAGGATAATTATGATGAACCGACATCCACAATAAAAGGACGTGTGGTTTATCAAGGTACACCTCTTCAATTGCGTGGAAATGAGGCTGTAAAGCTGTATTTATATCAACGTGGTTATGCAAAACATGACCCGGTTGAAGTTTTTGTAAATCAGAATGGTGAATACTCTGTTTGTGTGTATGATGGTGATTATCAGTTGATTACAAAATCAGGAAATGGCCCTTGGACGGCTCAAGGACGTGATACGATACAAGTGAAATTGAAAGGAACTGCCACTCAGGATGTGGAAGTTGTTCCTTATTATTTGGTTGACGATGCTCAAATTACTTTAGATGGAAATAAAGTTAATGCATCGTTCAAAGTAAATAAAGTTGCAGGTAATGGTATTGATCGTATGATCCTGTTATTGAGTACGACGCAATATATTGGCGATGCTGAGCATAATGTCGATCGCTATGATGAGACTAGTAATTTGGCAAATTTTGATCAAACTGGTAAGGTTTATACTTTTGCTACAAGAGACTACACAAGCAATGCTACGTTTCAGACTGCTTTGAAGCGAGGTACTTTGTTTGCACGTATCTGTTTATGGCCTACAGGATCTGATCAAGGTATTTACTCAAAAGTAATTCGGTTGAAATAATTCAATAGGTAATTTTTATATTGCATAGGGGAGAAATATTTTTATTTCTCCCCTATTTTATTAAATATTATTGATAACTTTATTTGTCAGTATTAAATTCTTGATATATATCGATTTGATTGTTTTTATTCTGTTTTATAACGTAAATAATTACATAGGATATTATGATGAAAAGTATCAGTTTTGTATTAGCCTTAATACTTTTGAATATACTATCGGCTTCAGCTAGTCCCTCGAATGACACTCTTCTAACAAATCGTTTGAATAACCATTTAAGTAGATACCCCATAGAAAAGTTATATTTGCATCAAGATAGGGCGATATATTATGCCGGTGATACGATTTGGCTAAAAGTGTATCAATTTATATCTCCGCAGGCGGTTTCTGCCAGCAAGGTGGTTTATATTGACTTGATAAATGAAAAAGGTAAAGTGATTGCTCAGGCTAAATATCCAATAACTAATGGACAGTATGGTGGAAATATTCGTGTACCTAATGATATCCCGACCGGTCATTATTTTCTCCGTGCTTATACTCGATGGATGCAGAATTTCGACACTTCAGGTATTTTTTGTCGGGAGGTGCTTATATATGGTGTTAAGAATGATAACGAAAAAAGAGGGCTATATACATCAAAAGATATTCGTTTGCATTTTTATCCGGAGGGAGGTGATATGATTGATGGCTTGACTTCAAAAGTGGCTTTTGAGGTACTTAATAAGGGGAGAGGGATGTCTGCCAAAGGAGTGGTTTTAAATTCGGATGGTGATACCTTACTACATTTTCATACTTCCTTTGATGGAAAAGGTTTCTTTAGTTTTCTGCCTCACAAAAATGAACGATATACAGCCCGGCTTATTGGAAGCGCTGAATCTTTTATCTTACCGGAAGACAGTCTGTACTATACGAGGTGGAAGATGGCTGAATTACCCAATTCCCCTCATAATATAGATAAACAGGTTTTCAATCTAGGTGAAGTAACGGTGACGGCAAGGAAAAGAGATGAAATAGAGAAGCGTCGATTGTATGGAGATGGATTTGTGAAGGCGAGTGTTGAGGTACCTGAAAATACCGGTATGGGTGATGTGCGTCGTTTATTAGGCTCAATACCCGGTGTGGAGATGATCCATGATGGAGATCCGAAGAAGCCTGAATTCCTTTATGCACATATAGTAGGCAGTGATCGGGGAGAGAAGGCTACATTAGTACTTGACGGCTATGTGGCACATGATCCGGAAATGATTTATGGATTGGAAGCTTCGAGCATTGAGCGGGTTGAAGTGCTACGTTCTACATTAACTGTCTTCGGTGGATTTTCAAGCCGGGCTGGAGTAATAGCACTTTATTCACGCCCTTCAAAAGGGGTAATTAAAGCTTCTAATAAATTAATATGTAAGTGGATTGGATATAGCCAATCCAAAGAATTCTACCATCCTAATCTAACAGATAGTGCTTTCTTCCATGATTCAAAGTCACGAAATACATTATATTGGAATCCTTTTGTAGAGACAGATACTAATGGTAAGGCGCATTTATCTTTCTATGTAAATAACGGAGAGACCGGAAGATATATTATCCACTGTGAAGGTTATTCGGATAGTGGAATTATAGGTACTAAAGCGCTGATTATTGATATTCCTTAAAATAGATAGCTTACTAACGACATATCTTTAGACTAGGATATGTCGTTATTGTCAATTTTACTCGAATCTCTTTTTACCTATCTTATATACTTGTTTATTTGATATGAAAAATTGTGCTAGTTATCCAATTTTATATTATTGAAAATATATTCCTTGTGATTTATTCAATGTCGTCTTCTTTCCTAATAATATAAAATGATCAATGAGTAAAAATAATTGTTCAAATCAAATGTAGTTTCCTTAAATGGTTAATATATTGCTTTTAATGACTTAAAATGGTCAATATATGTCCTTTTATGAATAAATAATGGTGTATGATTAACTAAAAAGAACGTTTATTTACAACACTTTTTATTGTTAACGCTTGTGAAATGAAAACACATTCCACTTAAATAATACTATTATTAATCATTAAATTTAATTACAAAAAATGATCTGTACCATGATGAAAATCAGTGGCAGGCAAATGCTTTGGACTTTGCTTGCCATGCTGGCTCTTTGCTTTGTGAGTTGCAAAGACAGCGAAGATAGTTCGGAAATTCAGCCTTTTGATCCATCTAAACCTATATTAGTTTCAGATTTTACTCCTAAATCAGGAGGAGTAGGTCAGAGATTAGTAATATATGGAAGTAATTTTGGAAATGACCTTTCTAAAGTACATGTCTCTATAGGTGGTAAACAAGCTGTTGTTATCAGTGTAAAAGGCGAGAGTCTTTATTGTTTAGTTCCTGAAAAAGCCTATAGTGGCGAAATCCAAGTAAAAATAGATTATCAAGACCAGGCATTGACTGCCGATGCAGGTACGAAATTTGATTATCAGAAAAAAATGGTGGTTTCAACTTTGTGCGGTTACCGTAATGAGAGGGATGATCAAGGTTGGCACGATGGGAAATTTTCCGAGTGTACCGGATTCAGAGAAGATGCTATCATGATGTTTGACCCTAAAAACCCAAAGCATCTATATGTTGTATACGATAATTCGGATTATGCAAAATTGATAAATTTTGAGGATAGTACCGTTACGACAGCTTTTACTAAAGGTATGGGACAATGGAATAGGATGCGTAGTATTGATTTTACGCTTGATGGAGAATATATGATTATCAGTAATGATGCTGGGGATCGCGATGCTGCGGTGTCCATTTTGTCTCGTGCAAGTGGATTTAAAGATCCACAACGATTGACTGAATATAAGCAATGCAACGGTGCTTCTATCCATCCCGTTACAGGAGAAATGTATTTTAATAGTTATGAAAAAGGACAATTTTATCGTTTTGATATGAACAAATTCTATTCGGGATCATGGAATGTGAAAGATTATCAAGAACTTTTCAAAATTCAGGATAACGGTTGGGAATATAAAATTGTCATGCATCCTACAGGTAACTATGCATACATTGTAGTAATTAATCAGCATTACATCTTACGTACCGATTATAATTGGGAAGAGAAGAAATTTAACCAGCCTTATGTCATTTGTGGGACGGCAAGACAAAGTGGTTGGGTAGATGGAGTTGGTACAAATGCTCGTTTAGGAAGACCTTATCAAGGCGTATTTGTGCGAAATCCCGATTATGTCGGCAAACCGGATGAATATGATTTTTATTTCTGTGAAAAGGATAACCATGATATTAGAAAGTTAACACCCGAAGGAAAAGTGACGACTTTTGCCGGCCGAGGTAGTGAAAGTCTTAATACAGATAAGTGGGGATATGTTGAAGGTGATTTGCGTAGAGATGCTCGCTTTAGAGATCCGACAGGTCTTGCATATAATGAGGAAGAAAAAGCATTTTATATCAACGACAACACCAATCGTCGTATACGTAAAATAGCTTTGGAAAAATAATCTAATAATAAAAACACACACAGGTATATGAAGAATTTTCTAATAACATGTATCATACTGCTTGGGGTTTCGGTCACTACCCTGGCGCAAGTTGGAACTGTAATAGTAAAAGGTACTGTGACTGATGTAAATAATGAGCCTATAATCGGTGCTAATATCGCAATCAGTGATATGCCCGGTATGGGTGTTATTACAGATGTAAATGGACATTATAGCATTAAGGTAGAACCTTATCGTAAATTGATGTTCTCTTACATTGGATATGATAAACAGGAAATATTAGTAAAAGAACAGAGAATAATAAATGTCGTTTTAAAAGAGGCTGCATCCAGTGTCTTGGACGAGGTAGTTGTTACAGCAACAGGAGCGCAAAAGAAGTTAACTGTGACCGGAGCTGTAACGACGGTTTCTGTTAATGATTTAAAATCAAATCCATCTTCCAGCATCACGAACGCTTTGGCTGGAAATGTTGCAGGTATAATGGCCATGCAAACATCTGGTCAGCCTGGTAAGCAATTCTCTGAATTTTGGATTCGTGGTATATCTACCTTTGGTGCAAAACAAGGAGCATACATCTTGGTCGATGGTTTTGAACGTGATATAAATGAGATTAATATTGAAGATATTGAGTCTTTTTCAGTTTTGAAAGATGCTTCTGCTACAGCTATTTATGGTTCTAAAGGAGCTAATGGTGTGGTATTGATAACAACAAAACATGGTAAGGCGGGTAAAATCAATATTGATGCAAAAGTGGAGACAACATACAATACCCGTACTAATACACCGGATTTTGTTGATGGAATTACGTATGCCAATTTATTGAATGAAGCGCGTATGACCCGTAATCAAACGCCTATTTATCAACCCGATGAATTGGAAATATTGCGTTTGGGTCTTGACCCCGATCTCTATCCTAACGTGGATTGGAAAAACTTGTTATTGAAAGATGGAGCGATGAGTTATCGCGCGAATTTAAATATAAATGGTGGTGGTAACACGGCACGTTATTTTGTGTCTGCAAGTTATGTGGAAGATCAGGGTATGTATAATACAGATGAAACATTGCGAAAAGACTATAACACTAATGCTAGTTACAAGCGATGGAATTATCGTATGAATACCGATATTGATATCACAAAAACTACCGTATTAAAAATAGGGGTATCTGGTTCTCTTTCCAAACGTAATAGTCCGGGTTTGGGAGATGATGATGTATGGCCTGAACTTTTCGGATACTCACCTGTCCGTACTCCGATAGTCTATTCGGATGGAAAAATACCTGCTATAGGTACTGGTAATAAAACTAATCCTTGGGTTGCGGCTACTCAAACCGGGTATAATGAAAATTGGGTTAATGCCATTCAAACCAACATGACGTTGGAACAAAATCTTGATATGCTGACGAAAGGGCTTCGTTTTACCGGACGATTTGGGTATGATACAAATAATAATAATAATATAAGACGTTTGAGAGTACCGGATCAATGGCGAGCTGAGCGTAGCCGTGATCCAAATACGGGGGAAATTTTATGGACTCACATTGCGGATCCTCGTGATATGTATCAAGAAACAAGTTCAGATGGAGATCGCAGAGAATTTTTGGACTTGATGCTAAATTGGGATCGGAGTATTAAAGATCACCATTTTGGAGCTGCTTTGAAATATACTCAAGATTCGTATGTAAAAACCCAAAATTTGGGTGATGACATCAAGAATGGCATATCTAAACGTAATCAAGCTTTAGCTGGTCGTGCAACATACAATTGGTTGCTTCGTTATTTCGTTGATTTTAATTTTGGTTACAACGGTTCAGAAAACTTTGCCACTGGTCACCAATTTGGTTTTTTCCCCGCTTATTCTTTTGCCTGGAACATAGCGGAAGAGTCTATAATAAAAAAGAATTTTAAATGGATCAATATGTTTAAGGTTCGTTTTTCTCATGGTAAGGTTGGTAATGATAATCTAGGGGATAACCGTTTTCCATTCCTTTACACTATCACCGATAAAATACCCGATCCAAATGATAAAAATAAAACTATAGACAGACCGGGATATAATTGGGGGCAATATGGAAGTACTAATTCGTTTGTTGGATTGTCTTTCTCTTCTGTTGCTTCTCCTTATGTTACTTGGGAGATTGCGACTAAGAATGATCTTGGAGTGGACCTATCTCTTTTTAATGAGCGCTTTTTAGCTACTGTTGATTACTTCAACGAAAGGCGTGACGGTATTTATATGGAACGTAAATATTTACCATCTATGGTGGGACTGGGATCTAATCCTTCTGCCAATGTTGGAGCTGTGAAATCAAAAGGTTTCGATGGCAATTTTACTTATAAGCAATCGATAGGAAATGTTAATCTAACGGTTAGAGGAAATATTACTTATAGCAAGAATGAAGTTCTCGAAAAAGATGAGGAGAACAAAGTCTATAAGTACCAACGCGAAGAAGGCTATCGTGTGGAACAAAATAAAGGACTGATAGCTCTGGGTTTGTTTAAAGACTATGATGATATTCGCAATAGCCCGACTCAAACTTATGGAACTTATCAACCTGGGGATATCAAATATAAGGATGTAAATGGTGACGGCATAGTAGATGATGGAGATAAGGTAGCTATTGGTTCTACTACAAAGCCTAATCTTGTTTATGGCTTGGGTGCTTCGGGTAGTTGGAAAGGTTTGGATTTGAATATTCATTTTCAGGGTTCTGGCAAGTCTACCTATTTTATTTATGGAAAATGCGTATATGCATTTAGTGAAGGAGAGTGGGGAGTACCTTTCAAAGGCTTGTTGGAGGATCGCTGGATTTCTGCAGATATTTCGGGTAACCCAGCAACAGAAAATTCCAATGCTTCTTATCCTCGGTTGAGTTATGGAGGGAATAACAATAACCAGCAAAATTCAACGTTTTGGTTGCGTAACGGGTCATATCTTCGGTTGAAGACAGTGGAAATAGGATATACTATTCCTAAAAGTATAATCAACAAGATACATCTCAATAACGTAAGAGTATTCGTAACTGGATCTAATTTATTAACATGGTCTGACTTTAAATTGTGGGACCCAGAGATTGGAGATCCGCGTGGAGAAAAATATCCGTTAACAAAGTCTCTGACATTGGGAATGAGTGTTAACTTATAAAATTGCATTAAATATGATAAAAAATATCAGTAAATTATTATTGGCTTTTGCGGGTACGGTAGTAATTTCATCTTGCTCGGATTATCTGGAATCTGATCAATACTTTAAAGACCGCAGAACTATTGAATCTACATTTGTGAATAAAAAATATTCAGAACAGTGGCTAGTAAATGCCTATACATATTTGAGTAATGAAAATGCCGATGTCTGCAATAAGGGCTTTACTCCTCATTGCTTTGCTGATGATATGTATTATGGAGATCGTGATGGGAACTATGATTCTAATAACCTAAATGACTTGTCTTACAATAAATTTAAGTTAGGGGAGTATACAGAGGATGATAAGTACAACAATAATTGGGCTAGTTGTTATAAAGGTATCCGCCAAGCTTCTATTTTTATCCAGAATATTGATATGAACAAAGAAATGAGCCCAGAAATAATCCGTGAGTACAAAGCTCAGGCTCGTTTTGTGAGGGCATATTACTATTGGATACTTTTACGTAAATATGGTCCGGTTCCTTTACTCCCGGATGAAGGGATTGATTATACTCAGAGCTATGATGATATAGCCATTCCACGTAGTTCTTACGAAGAATGTGCCGATTTTATTAGTAATGAGATGTTATTAGCTGCAAAGGATCTCCCTTTGACTCCCCGTGATGCGGAAAATGTAGCTCGTCCTACCAGAGGATCAGCTTTGGCCACTCGCGCAATTGTGCTATTATATGCTGCCAGTCCTTTGATGAATGGAAATACAAGCGATTATGCCAAAAAGCTGGTTGATGATAAAGGAAGACAACTGCTTTCTCCCGAATATAATGAAGAGAAATGGGCTAAAGCTGCTGCTGCTGCAAGAGACGTGATGGAACTTGGAGTTTATCAGCTCTATGTAGCCCATTTACGGACTTCTAACAGTGTTGCTTATCCCGCTACAATTACTCCACCTGCTGATGGGAATTTCTCAGAGAAAAATTGGCCTGAAGGTTGGAAAGATATTGATCCTTTTGAATCGTATCGTTCAGTATTCAACGGGACATTGAATGCAGCTGAGAATCCGGAATTAATATTTACTCGTGGAGAAAATGTAGGTAGTGAAGGCCTTAATACTATGGTTGCTCATCAATTACCTCGTATTGCTTCCGGCTGGAATACCCAAGGAATAACTCAGAAACAATGCGATGCATATTATATGAATGATGGGGCAGATTGTCCGGGGAAAGATAAAGAGATTGGGCGTGGTGATGGTTCCAACCGTTTGCAAGGATATACTACACAGGATGACGTTAGTAAAGGACTTTATAAACCATTGGGTACAAATGTCTCTTTACAGTATGCTAACCGGGAGCCTCGTTTTTATGCTTCCGTAGCTTTTAACGGTTCTATTTGGCATTTATTGAATGAGAGCCAGGATAAAAACAGAGAACAGCAGGTGTTTTATTATCGTGGCAATGGTAATGGATATACCAATACTATGTTTTGGCTTCGTTCCGGTATCGGTGTAATGAAATTTGTTCATCCTAATGATACTTATGAAGGCGGAAGCATCGGTAAAATTGTTCCAAAAGCTGAACCGGCTATTCGTTATGCAGATATCTTGCTTATATATGCCGAGGCTTTAAATGAGTTGGATAAATCTTATAATATCCCATCATGGGATGGATCGAAAACTTATACCATCAGTCGTGATGTAAATGAGATGAAAAAAGGTATTCAACCTGTACGTATTCGCGCCGGTGTGCCCGATTATTCTTCTAGTGTATACGGTGATAAAGATGAATTCCGGAAGAAACTAAAACGTGAGCGCCAGATTGAATTGATGGGTGAAGGGAAGCGCTATTACGATTTACGTCGTTGGAAAGATGCGGAAGTTGAGGAGTCATTGCCTATTTATGGCTGTAATCCTTTGATGACATCAGATCAAAAAGACTTATTCCATACTCCAGTGGCAATTTGGGCACTTCCTACCACCTTTGCTCAGAAAATGTGGTTTTGGCCTATTCGACACGATGAGCTGAAACATAACAAAAGGCTTACTCAAAACCCGGGATGGACATATTATGATTAAAGAATAATAGAGATTGATATATGAAAAGAATATATAATTTGCTAACTATAGTGGCTGCACTAATATTGTGTAGTTCATGTAATGACGAGTGGAAAAACGAACAATACGAACGTTATATTTCGTTTAAAGCACCTATTGACGCCAAGGGGGTGACTCCAATTTATGTACGTTATAAATCGGATGGAAATGTGACATATCAATTGCCGTTGATTGTGAGTGGGTCAACCACAAATGATCAAAATATCACTGTTCATGTAGCTGTAGATCCTGATACTTTGCAAGTCCTTAATTATGAACGCTTTCAAAATCGTACGGATTTGTTTTATAAAGAATTAGATGCTCAATATTTTACGATACCGGAGACTGTAGATATTAAAGCTGGGGAAAATACCTCTTTACTCAATGTTAACTTCACTTTGAAGCACTTGAACTTGGTAGATAAGTGGGTGCTTCCCTTGACAATAGTGGATGGTCCGTCTTATGATTATAAGGCTCATCCGCGTAAGAATTATCGTAAAGCATTATTGCGTGTGATGCCCTTTAATTCATATTCTGGGACCTACAGTAGTACTACTTTGAATATTTATTTAAAGGGATCGGAAAATGATGCCTCTATTGTGCAAAATACAAAACAGGTATATGTTTCCGATGAAACTTCAGTATTCTTCTATGCCGGGACGGTTGATGAAGATCGTTCTGATCGTACCAATTATAAAATTAACGTGAAGTTTGATCCAAAATCAAATAATCTGACCTTTACGGCTGATAATCCGTTGATGCAATTTACTTTGAATAAGGCTCCCTCATACACTATTGATGAAGATATGGACGCTACTCGCCCGTACTTATTACATCGGTATGTGACTATCCGCAATATTGATTATAGTTTTGCCGACTATACGTCTATTCCGGGTGCCAAGATAGAATATACGGTAAGAGGTTCTATGATTTTGGAACGTAAAATTAACACTCAGATACCAGATGAAGATCAGGCTATCGAATGGTAGGATATTGATTCTGATGAATCGAAATTGGTAGTTTTTTTGATAATTAGAGAGAAGTATTCTTTGTAATAAGGAATACTTCTCCTTTTTATTTTATTTATCACACTCTTGAGATGTAGGCCGATAGTAAATGATTATAAATCAAGAATTGGAGCTTAATATGCAACGCATTTTATATTTAAATTCAGTACTTTGAATGTATTCATTCCTCGTGTAGGATGAGACCCATTCTATCCGAATGGCATAGTCCCCGTCTTTTGATATGATTTGAATCATAACTTAATTTCTGTACCAATATAGGACGCAAATATCGGGGTATGAATTTAAAATAAAAGAAACGGCCCTAGAATGGGCTGTTTCTTTTATTAACTCTAGTGTGATAGTACAGAATATTATTCTTGTCCGGCAATCAACTTCGGATAGTTTATTTTATCAAATTCTATCTCGTCTCCTTGAGGCTCTTCATCACAGCGCCAACTTATCTTATCAAACAGGTGTGCCGTCTCTTTTGACACGTACAAAGAATACTCTTTGTTATGGCCACCTTCGCGGATAACGGCCACTTTACGCTTGGTATCTATCATATATAAATCAAAACTTCCGTCGAAAGGCAAGTTACCATACTCAGAGCAGAATTGACCCCGATAATGTGTAGGAGACAATTTTCTGAACGAACGGATAAGATAAGGCAGTACCTCCATGTAGTTTGATACAAACAAAGGGTCATTGAATTGGAGTTGATTGTTTCCTTCATCTATATACAACTTCCCCTTAAAAGAACATAGCGGAATCCATGTTTGAGGACAACCGTGCAAAGAATGTTTTGCCAATGATTCGGGGTACTTCTTTTTAAGAGGCTCGAGTCTTTTGCTAAGGCTTGCAAGAGTCAATGAATCCAAAGAGGTGTATGATAGCCATCGCCGGTAAGCTTCTGAGTTCCACTCTTTTTTGTCTATGTATATCTTTGTGGTATAGTTGCCTTCCTGATGAGTCTTTTTATATAGAAAAGTTGTGTCATTCTCCACAAAAGGAGTAATGGTAGCACGGTGAATGATGAAACGTTCTGGTATGTCCGACTGGGTGCTAGCATTCCATTTGACAGATGAGGCTGATTTCCCGGTTTGCGCTGATATGTAGGCAGTGCAAAACAAAAATAAGCATGTTGTTAATGTTTTCATAAGATCTCTATTACTAATTTGGTTATATATAATTAAGTATATACAATATTTATGTTTCAAATTATTTATAATATCATTGTTTTAAATATTGGTTGATATTTACATCAAATACATCTTATTATTGCTCGCCATTTTGTAATGTGTTTATAATCTATGTTTTGAGAGTTGTTTGTCTCTACAAATGTATGAAATATAATGTTACATTATTCTTTAATGTATGTATTTATTTATTGGTTTTTGTTTGTTTTTGATACTTTAAAATAGTGGTGATGGTACTACTCTTAATTGGGTCATATTGACTACATTCTTTACTTATAGAAAAAAGAGGAAATAAACTTGGTGTAATACTTGTATTTGGACTTAAAATGTAGTAATTTTAGCATTGTAATCCTGATTTAGGTTGGGGACATAAAAGGAAGAGGGAAGAAACAAAAGTTTCTTCCCTCTTCCTTTTAGATACTATGATAAATGATAAACATCTAATGTAATGGAGTGAAACATACTATCATATTATATAAAACTAACCATGCTTTTGCCCTCAATATACTGTCTTTTTACACATAACAGACCATCTCTTTTGGCTAATGCCCGTATATTTAGGAGCATAAAAAACAGGGATATCGAAATGATCTTTATCCCTGTTAATGTTATGTAAATCTACTCTTGACAAATATCTCTATCTGTTCAGTTTACTTCTTAACGGAAAATTTAAAAATACAATGGCTATTGTATTTTTCTCCAGGACGTAATACAGCTGAAGGCCATTGCGGTTTGTTAGGGGTATCAGGATATTTTTGAGTCTCCAGGCATACGGAAGCACGCTGGCGATAAGTTATCCCTTTTTTGCCTTTTACCTTTCCATCAAGGAAGTTTCCTGCATACATTTGAACACCCGGTTCGTTAGTATATACATCCAATACAATACCGGTTTTAGGTGATTCAAGTGTTGCGCACTTCTTGGTGATGTCGCCTTTTGTATTCAATACCCAGTTGTGGTCATATCCATTTCCGTTCTTTAATTGAACGAAGCTATAATCGTTGATGCGTTTGCCTACAGCTGTTGGAGTGCGGAAATCCATAGGAGTGCCTTCCACCGGAACAATTTCACCGGTTGTCATAAATGTGCTGTCAACCGGAGTATAATTATCGGCATTAATTGTCAACAGATGTTCAGCATTGCTGCTTGCATCACCGTCCAAGTTGAAATATGAATGGTTGGTCATGTTTACAACTGTCGGCTTGTCTGTTTCAGCTTCGTATGTGATGTCGATAGCATTATCATCGGTAAGCTTCATCAATACTTTGCAAGTCAGGTTTCCAGGGAAGCCTTGCTCTCCGTCTTTGGAGAGATAGGTCAGTTCCAGTTCCTGTGGATTGAGTTGCTTTGCAGTGTATACTTGATATTGAAAACCTTTAGGACCGCCATGCAAGCAGTGTCCATAGTTATTTTTTGGTAGTTGATACTCTTTTCCATCTAGCGTAAAACGTCCTTGGTTAATTCGGTTGGCATAGCGTCCGATGCTTGCTCCAAAGTCTGAAGGAATAGTAATGTAGTCTTGTATGGAATCAAATCCCAACACTACATCACGCATGGTTCCGGTCTTGTCGGGTACCATGACCGACACAATACGACCTCCGAAATTCGTTACGCAAACTTCCATTTTGTTTGCATTGCGGAGTACATACAAATCGGTCTTTTTGCCACTTACATTGGTCTGGAAATTCTTCCGGACCAAACCGGAATCAGTCGGCTTTTCTTTGTTGGCTGTAGCACAACTAGCCATAACCAGGGCAGCGAGTGCCCATACAGAAAACTTATTCATGATATTATATTTTAGTTAATAACTTTTCCGGATTTGTTTTAATGATTAGCCTTCAGTTCTGTAGAGAACGAGTAAGGGAAATCTACTTGTTTTGTACCGCGTTTCGTATTCGGCTTAACACTCATATTTACATTGATGGATGCCCCATTTAATAAGTCTTTATGAGTGAGGTAATTCTTGTCGTAAGTTTTACCGTTCAAAGTCATTGAAGATACATAACGGCTTTCTTTGCTATTTGTAGGAGCATTGATGGACACTGTCTTTCCGTTTTCAAGGTGTAGCTTAACTTGCTTGAAATAAGGAGTACCTAACACGTACTGGTTACTTCCAGGGCATACCGGATAGAATCCGAGCGCCGAAAATACGTACCATGCCGATGTCTGACCATTGTCCTCATCACCGCAATATCCGTCGGGAGCTGCAGTGTAAAGCTTATCCATCACTTCGCGAACCCAATATTGTGCTTTCCACGGCTGTCCGGAATAGTTATACATATAAATCATGTGCTGTATAGGTTGATTACCGTGAGCATACTGGCCCATATTCATAATCTGCATTTCACGTATTTCGTGGATTACTCCTCCGTAGTAGCTGTCGTCAAACAATGGAGGCAGAGTAAATACGGAATCCATCATCTGGTTGAAAGAATCCTTTCCACCCATCAAGTCGATTAATCCTTGAGGATCGTGGAATACGGACCAGGTATAATGCCAGCTATTACCTTCGGTGAAGGCATCTCCCCATTTCAAGGGATTAAATGGCGATTGGAATTGTCCGTCTTTGTTTTTTCCACGCATCAATTTATGTTCGGTATCGAATAAATTCTTATAATTCATGGCACGACGGGCATATATACCGATCTCACTCTCAGGTTTATTCAATGCTTTACCCAGCTTGTAGATTGACCAGTCATCATAAGCATATTCCAATGTGCGGGCTGCACTCTCGTTTATACCTACGTTATAGGGTACATATCCCAACTCATTATAGTACTCGTAACCAAGACGCCCTGTAGACGATACCCGTGGATGTACATTATTAGCTCCATGCTTTACTGCTTCCCAAAGCGTTTCTATATCATATCCTTTTAATCCTTTAAGGTATGCATCGGCAACGATTGATGCAGAGTTGTTACCTACCATGCATCCACGGTGTCCCGGGCTGGCCCATTCAGGTAAGAAACCACTTTCTTTATATGCGTTAGCCAGACCTTCCTGCATTTTAGTATTCATTGAAGGGTACATCAAGTTGAGAAAGGGGAACAGGCATCGGAAAGTATCCCAAAAACCGGTGTCGGTGAACATATATCCCGGAAGTACTTGACCATTATATGGGCTATAGTGCACCGGTTTTCCTTTGGCATCCAATTCGTAGAAGCTACGTGGGAATAGAACCGAGCGATATAAGCAAGAATAGAATGTGCGCAGGTTATCTACGTTGTTATCATTTACTTCGATTTTGCCTAACACATTGTTCCATTCCTGACGACCTTTTGCTGCTACTTTATCAAAATTATCATTACCCAGTTCTTTCAAGTTTTGTTCGGCTTGCTCCAGACTGATAAAAGATGAGGCTACACGAACATTAACTTGTTCGCCGCGCTTGGTTGAAAAGCCGACAATTCCACCGGCATGATTATCTTTAGCTTCAAGTTCACCCGGTTTGATATTACCGTTTGTAACGGCTGCAGTGAAGCTAAACGATTTGTCGAATACCATCACAAAGTAATTCTTGAAGTTCTCGGGGACACCTCCGCTATTTTTGGTTGTATATCCGATGATTTTGTTTTCTCCCGGAATAACTTTTACCCATGAGCCTCTGTCAAAAGCATCGATGACAACGTATGAGTCTTTGCTTTCAGGGAAGGTGAAACGGAACATGGCGGCACGGCTGGTAGGCGCAATCTCTGTTGTGACGTCGTGATCAGCCAAATAAACTTTATAGTAATAAGGCTTTGCTATTTCCGCTTTATGCGAAAACCAACTGGCACGTTCATCTTGATCGAATACAACCTTACCTGTTACAGGCATGATTGCAAATTGACCGTAGTCGTTGATCCAAGGACTCGGTTGGTGTGTTTGTTTGAATCCGCGAATTTTGTCGGCATCATAAGTATAACCCCAACCGTCTCCCATTTTACCGGTCTGGGGCATCCAAAAGTTCATACCCCATGGTAGGGCAATGGCAGGGTAAGTATTTCCCGTAGACAGGGAAACCTTTGACTGTGACCCTACCAGTGGATTAACATAATCCACCGGGTCGGTGCCGTTTTTAGCCGAAGAGCTTAAAACGCTCAGTAAGGCGGCAACTACTAAGGTTATTTTTTTCATATTCTCATTTATTTAGTTTATTCTCAAGCATCTTGATAAAATACCCACCAACGACAGAGCGTGCCTGAAAACCTTTTTGATTTGGCGTATCCGTAAATATCCAGTCGGACATCGGAACTCTGGTGGTCGTTTCATTCATAAACAAATGGATTGGATCGATGAACTTTTCAAATGTAGCCCGGTCGGGAGCTAAAGTTGCAGTCCATATAATCCAGTCTGTTTTTGTATACGTTTCACGATTGTCCAAAGGTAAGCCATATTTGTTTTGTTTTCTTAAATAATAAGGAATTTCTGTCTGTACAATTTCTTTAGGGAAGATATTCCATTTCATGAGCTTGTCCCATACGATGTTGTATTTCTGACTCCAAGTACCCGCTTTGTCAAAGGTCAGTTTATAGTGATCTCCGTCATGAGCCATCTTGTTCCATTCGGTTGCCATTTTCTTGGCTGCATCCATATATTTGTCAGCTGTTGATTTGTCTCCTTGCAGATCAGCTAAATATCCATAAGATGCAATACCCAAAATTGCCTTTATCGAAAGGTTGGCGTTGTGTGCAAAGTGTCCTGCAAAGTCGTCTGTGCAAAGCTGGTTTTCAGGGTCAAGTCCATTCTTTAATAGGTAGTCTGTCCAAATGGTCAGTACGTCCCAGTGCTTCTTTGCATAGTCCGCATTTCCTTCTACAGCAGCTATGGCAGCTGTCAGTATCAGCATATTACCACATTCTTCTACAGGCATATCACCACCGTAAGTTTGTCCGTTCGCCAATGGATAAGTACCTACATCATGTGCTGCAAAAGGCTTGTTCCATTTTCCACTTTCGCTGTAATAGAAGATATGATTTAACAATCCTTTGGCCAACTCCGGATTATAAAGTAAGAAGAGTGGGGCGGAAGGATAGGTCACATCGACTGTCCCGATGGAACCGTTGCTAAAGTTTTCTTTAGAGAAGAAAAGTAAATCTTTATTCGGTGCTTCAACCAACTTATGAGCACAGATAGCTTGGCGATAAGCCAATGCGCAAAGCTCTGCATATTTCTTGCCTCCGGCTTCGGTAGCTTCTTTCATCATTTTATTATCAAAAGCTACACACTTATCCATGAGTGTGTTGTATTCCTGTTCCGCTTCTTCAAATTGCGATGTAATCGTTTTGTTGCCATTACGGTTCCAGTAGGGACGTAGGTTCTTTCCGAAGTATTGTATAGAGTATATATCATCGTAACCGATTAGAAAATGTCCGGCTGCATTTTGAACATCACCCAATTGGCGTACAATAGCTAGATGATCGGCCCCGTTTGTCTTTGATGCAGCCAGCTTGCTTTTTCCAAAGCTCTTTCTTAGTTCAGTTGAATTTCCGGTGGCATATTGTGTATTTCCCTTATCGGCTGCCATATAGAAATATCCCCAATCGATGCGTACATCATCACCTTTTTTATCTAATACCTTCTGTGTGTTGCTTCCACTTTTCAAGTACACTAAATTACCTTTTTCAAAGCTTTCCGACGTTGAGGCTTGTCCTGCCTGGTCTATTGCCCATTGAGGACCTGCTTCGAGATATAATTCTACGTTGTGATTCTTTTTATCATTGGAAGACACGGCATAAGAAATATAATTCACCGGGCGGGTCATCAAATCAAGATTGTCCATAAACAGAGGTGCAGTAAAAGTCAAATCCAAGTTAACCGGTCCACAAGCAAACTTATATATTGTTTGCATAGGTTGTACTTC
The DNA here is from genome assembly GCA_041907545.1 of Bacteroides sp. Taxonomy (GTDB): domain Bacteria; phylum Bacteroidota; class Bacteroidia; order Bacteroidales; family Bacteroidaceae; genus Bacteroides. The sequence goes on along the minus strand of JAYRGX010000004.1, from coordinate 57,325 downwards.
TGCTGAAAGCTGTTTTGCTGTAGTATTAAAGCTCCGTTGATTTTCTTTTTCAAGAGCAAGACCAAAGTCAAGCAATCCGTTACCCACACGATTGTAACAATAGGCGGCAATAAGATTCTTACCCGGTTTCAATGTTGCGATAACGTTATCCGGTAGTCTTGTAAGTTCATGTTTCTTGCATGCGTTACCGGTATCTACCACTTTAATGCCATTAACATAGATAATAACGTCATCATCATGAGAGTACTCAAGATAGACTTTCCGTCCTTTTAAACTATTCTTGATATCTATTGTCCGTCGTACCCAGATATATTTGCTTCCCCATTGAGTTTTTGCAGTAGATTCATTCTCCATTGTACCGAAAGCAGCTTTGCCTTCTTTCCAAGCTGCATCGTTGAAAGACATCTTCTGCCATCCTTCAGCCGGTTGGTTAGTCGTATATTTCCCATTCCAAGAACCTTGCTCCGATGTATTTACGAGGGTTAGCAATTCAACGTTTTCTTCTCCCATGAATCGATAGGATTGCCCATCCACCTTGATTACTCCAATTAATGGGAAGTCTTTTCCGGTCCAATGTTTTATCGTTCCATCATAAAGGTGATCGTTGAATGACCATCCACTGGTATATGGATCAATCGTTACTAATGGATAGGCTGGCGCTCTCAATTCATTTTTAGTGTCGTGTGCTATCTTGGTGTTTCCGTAACTGGAAATAAAGAGAGTTGTTACACCGAAGAATAACGTCATTAATTGTCGTTTCATTGTCTATTCTATTATAATGTTTTAAAATGGTTATCTGTTTTGTTATCGTGCGGAAATGACTTGCATCAAAGCCGGGCAGCAACTTGCATCATAACTTTCCATTATCCCTTTTGGACATGCTTGCGAAGCATCTTTGAATGTTATATTGCGACTCATATCCCGATTGTTCCAAGCCGTATCAATATTCATACGAAGCCAATCTGTATATTGTGGTTGGTTACCATCTTTTATGAGCATAGTGATATATTGTGCGAAAATAGCTCCGTAAATACCCTGTTCAATGCCATTTTTGAAGGGCAATAATCCATTAGCGTCGCACATTGAGTTCCGTACATAATTTGTGGCGAGAACAGCATCTTCAAGATATTGCTTTTCCTTTGTAGCTTTGTACAGCATGATAGCTGATCCGATACATGTTGCCTGATTATAAAGTTGGGTTGTCCAATCTATGTCCATACCGTTTTGGCGTTGGAAATGATAATGCATACTATCGGCAATACGTCCGTCTTTCTTATCGAAGAAAACATTTCGTGACCATGCATATATATTCTTTGCTTTCTCCAGATAATCAGGATCTTTTGTTACATTATACAGTGTCATCGCACCTACTGCCGTAGGATAATTGATACATGACATTTTTCCGTCATGTTTGAAATTCCACCACATTCCACCGCGTTCGGGATCATACGATTCTTTCCATACATGGTAAAATCCCGAAGATGCATGAGCCAAATACTTTGGTTCGTGAGTGATTTCGTATGCTCTTGCTAAAGAAATAATCCACCACATCATATCATCGTAGATGAACCATTCCACTTTATTGTTCCAGTTATATTTATCATATTGTTCATATCCTCCTTGATAAATATCTTCTATGAGTTGGCGATATCTTGGCGCTTGGGTACGTTTGTATGCATTCATAATCATATCCCAATATATAGCTTGCACCCAAATGGCTGCACGCCCCTTCATATCCGATGAGATCGCATACAGTTTCATCTCCGGATTATAGAATGTCTTGTGAAAAGCATCTATCGCTTGCGTAGATTCTTTGTCCGTATACGATTTGTTTTTGTCTTCTGTAATCGCATGGATGGCAATGTTTGGGAATAAGAGTAATAGGAAGGCGATTATTGAAAATCTGTTCTTCATGATTGTACGTTTAGGGTATTTGTGTGTTTTCATTTCTGTTTCTTACTTGAAAGAGGGCTTGCTTTCACTCCTTCGAAAGTAATTTTCACCGGTTTGATGTAACCGTCATTATCAAAATACAAACGGTCGACGCATACTACGCGACTATTGGCATCTTTCTCTCCCAATGGACGGCGGTGGTATACCATATACCATTCGTCTTTTCCAGGGCCTTTTATGACGGAATGGTGCCCTGCGCCTGTTGCTATTTCCGGATTTTGTTGGAGAATCTTTCCGATACGTTTGAAGGGACCGAATGGAGAGTCGCAGATAGCATAAGCCACGCTATAATTTGGACCTCCCCATCCTCCTTCAGACCACATGAAGTAGTATTTACCATTTCGCTTTAGCATGAATGGTCCCTCAACATAGTTTTCCGGAGTGACTTCTTTATAAGTTGTTCCATCTGCAAAGGGTACTATACTCAATAAGTCGGGCGCCATCTTTACTATATTGCAATGTCCCCAACCACCATAGTACATATAATATTGCCCGTCATCATCTTTGAAGACAAACTGGTCGATAGGTTGTGCACCATTGACAATCTGTCCGATTAATGGTTTGCCTAATGCGTCTTTAAAAGGTCCGGCCGGATTATCGGCTACGGCAACGCCAATGCCTCCAAGTTGATTATTGTTCTGTATATCATTTCCTCCAAAAAAGAAGTAGTATTTCTTGTTTGCTTCAATGATGGCAGGCGCCCATAAAGCACGCTTCACCCAACTGATATTTTCAGTGGATAGCACGCGGGGATGCTTTTTCCAATGTACCAGATCACGTGAAGAAAAGGCGTCCATGAAAGTCTGTTGATCGTATGGAGCCGAATAAGTAGGATAAATCCAGTACTCATTTCCGAATACAGCACCTTCTGGATCTGCATACCATCCCGGAAACACCGGATTACCACTTGTTTGTTTTTTGTCCGAAGAATGCTGTTGCGCAAAAACAGACGCAGACAGACTAAAGACTATTCCCAAAAAAAGAAGACGTTTGAATTTCATAATGTTTAATTACTATTTGGATATAATAAGCGATGTTACAAAGAACGCGATTAAATACACGAAAACAGGCAAAAAAACGTTCAGAAAATAACAAATACGAACCAAAAACGCTTTACTTAAGGTCTTTAGAATATTCCGGAAGGTTTGGATAGCGAGGTCTTTTTAGAGACAGGTTTACCTAATACAGGCATCCCGCTTGTATCCCAACCAATCTTTTGAATACGCGGACTACGGGTTTCCGGTCCTCCGTCACTATTTGGTATATTTCTGGCGTGATATAATATGTAGTATTCCTTTCCGTCCGGTGAGGTCACAAAACATGGACTTCCCGGGCCATATACTCCGTTCTCTTGTGATTGTTGAAATACCGGAGATGGGTTCTTTGCCCATGATGTCGGATTAAGCAAGTCACTGTTGGCATCAGCGGAGAGCATTCCTATACAATTATATGGAGTCCAACAGCCACTAGCTGAATAATAGATTAGAATTTTTCTGTTGTTTCTGGAATGAAAAAATTGAGGTGATTCATTCACATATATGGGATATGCAGTGCGTGTACCATCAGGGTTAACCCATTGGCGTTCCCATTCATATTCCGGCTTGGATATTAATATACGGGATGATTTTAAAGTCCAGGGATTGGACATGCTTGCGATATAGAGACACTGTGTCTCAGTGGTGATTCTTCGCTTTGGCCAGCCTGACCATAATAAGTATTGTACACCTTTATGGACGATAGTTGTTGCCTGTATTCCCCAATTCCACTCACTGTTGGTTTTTATAGCCCCTTTCATTTTAAATGTCCCTTTCATCGGGTCGGGTGATTCATTTTCCAACACATAAAGCTGGTGATTATCAAGTTTTCCATCGTCAGCTGCAAAATAGATGTACCATTTATTGTTGATGCGATGTAATTCCGCGCCCCAAATATTAGAAGAATAGGCTTTGTTGTCTGATGTCCAAATGTCTTTGCATTTGGCATGCTTTATATTTGTAATGTCTGTTGTTTCCCAAATGGCGAGTTTATCTGTTCTGGTTCCTTGCATATAGTAATATTTGCCATTGTAAAAGATTGCATAAGGATCAGTACCGGATGGTAGTAATGGGTTGTTATATGTGCTGCTCTTACCTCCAAATCCTCCTTTGTCGGACGATCTGTGCAAACAAGCGAAGCAAACGAAGAATAGGAATAGAATAAAGAGTGATTTTTTCATTCAAAACAGATGCTTTCCGGTTTATATTCAATGAGACTGTGCCATCGGCACAGTCTCATTAGCCGCAATTATAATTTGCGGCAATTTATAAGAAATAATTCAGATACCAAAAAACAAGAGTCAAAACATTCATTGAATTTTGTCCATCAGAACTTTCATCCAATATCCACCAACAACCGAACGTGCCTTAAAGCCTACAAATTCTCCGCTATCTGTGTGGTGCCAGTCACTTAAAGGGACACGTGAGGTGCTTTCGTTGGCATACTTATATACCGGTGCGACAAACTTTTTGAATGTTGTTATATCTGGTGATAATGCGGCTGTCCACATAATCCAGTCGGATTTTGTGTATTCTTTGCGTGAATCAAGTGGAAGTCCGTATGCATTTTGCTTATTCAAATAATAACTCACTTCTTTAGAAATCACGTTATTGGGGAAGAGGTTTAGCTTCCACATCTTATCCCAGATAATATTGTATTTCTGGCTCCACGTGTTTTGACGGTCAAAAGCCAAACGATAATGATCTCCTTCATTTGCCATTTGTTCCCATTTAGCAGCCATTGCTTTTGAAATGCCGGCATATTTGTCAGCTACTTCATTCAAGCCAAGCATGCGTGCCATTTCACTATATCCCGCAACCCCCATTATTGCTTTGATAGAAAGATTGGCGTTGTGTGCCCAATGCCCTGCAAAGTCGTCGGTGCAAAGTTGGTTTTCAGGATCTTGTCCATATTTTACCAAGTAATCTGTCCAAGTAGTCAGTAGATCCCAGTATTTTTTTGCATAGTCAGCGTTTCCTTCTACTTTAGCTATAGCAGCGGTTAGTATAACCATATTTCCACCTTCTTCAATAGGCATATCACCACCATACACTTGCCCGTTTGCTATTGGATAAGTACCCAAATCATGTGCCGGGAAAGGCTTGTTCCATCGTCCTGTTGCACTATATTCAAAGATACTTGTCATCATGGCTTTTTGTAAATCAGGGTTGTATGCCAAAAATAGAGGAGCGGATGGGTAAGTCAGGTCGACTGTATTTACACAACCGTTACTGTTATTTTCCTTAGAGAAAAACATCAAGTTTCCATCTTTGTCTGTGAAGAGTTTATGAGCTGAAATAACTTGGCGGTATGCCAATGCACAAAGTTCTGCATATTCTTCTCCACCGGCCTTCTCTGCATCATTAAGGATCATTTTGTCGAAGTCACGGCAACGTTCCATAATAGACTGGTAGTTTTCTTTAGCTTTTTCAAATGCATCGAAGATCGTAACCTTACCATCATGTTTCCAATAAGCCATTCTCTTTTCATACATATATTCCACTGAATAAACATCATCATATCCCATCATAACATATCCGGCTTTACCGTCTTTGCTGATGCTACCTAAATCGTCCATATATGACATTGCAGGAATATCCGCAGGGTTGTATGTAGTGACTTTTTTCATTGCAGGAAGAAGTTTACCTTTATTGGTGAAAGCTTCTTTCATTCCATAATAATCACCCAAGCTGACAGAACGTTCGGAACTATTTCCGCTGGCTAAGTATGCGTAACCCCAATCAATGCAAATGCCATCGCCTTTACGGTCGCATATTGGCTGATCAATGCTGCCTGCTTGTACATAGCTCATTCCATTACGTACCATCGTTTGGGCTATTGTGGGCTGGGTTAGCTCATTTATTGAAAGTTCCGGAGTTGTTTCCAGATAGAACTGTACGTTATGTGCCTTCTTATCAGTTGAGCGCACTTGATATGAAATGTAATTAATAGGAGTTGACAATAAATCAAGGTCATCAATTAATTGAGGTGCAGTGAATACTACATCTAACTCAACCGGGCCACAAGTGAATGTATAATAGGTTTGTGTTGGAAGTACGCTAACTGATTTCTGAATAGCTTCTTTTTTGAAGTCGGCGTTTTGCTTTTTTTCTTTATAAAATCCGAAATCTACATACGCACCTCCTGTTGTGTTGTGACAGTGTATGGCAATTACATTTTTGCCTTTGTGAAGTCTCTTTTTAGCAGCTTCTGTAAGCTGAAGACACACATCATTGTTCCATGTATTGCCTGTATTGACAAGTTCTTCTCCGTTCAAGTAAAGTTCGAATACATCATCATGTGAGTATTTTATAAAGAAATTATCGTCTGTGTTAAGATCTTCTAAATTGAATGTGCGGCGTACCCATATATCATCATTTTTCCATTCTGTATGGATCCGTGGCATGTCATGGGTTCCGAAAGCTGCTTTTCCGTGTTTCCAGCTACTGTCGTCAAACTGAGTTGCTGTCCAGCCGGCTGTAGGAGTCTGGAAAGTATAATTTCCTTCCCAACTTTCAGTGTCCGTCATTGGAGCGATAGCTTGGAGATTAGGCTCTACTTTCCCCATGAAGCGATAAACTTCATTATCTACACGTAATACACCTAGCAAAGGCTTTTTTGCATTTGTCCAATGTTTTGTTGTGCCTTCATTCAATTTATTGTACGGGGACCAAATTGAAAAATAAGGATCTGATACAACAAGCGGCACAGATGGAGCGCGCAATGCTACTTTTTTTACGGGCTTAAATAAATCGGAAGCCTGAGCGTTACAAAGCAGAATTGCCGATAAAGCCAATGTTAATAATTTCTTCATAATAAAATAAGTTAATGTTTTTAGGATTGACAAGTGCAAATAAAGACTTATATTTTTTCTTTATACAAAAAAAAATATCCAATTAAAGACAAAAACTGCTCTTTAGCTACTGAAGAAGCCCTAAGCGAAGTTGTTTAACTCAAAAAGGCATTTTTATGAATGAGTAATCTCCTTAATGCCCTTTGAGAGTTCTATGCGGAAGGAGGATATTCCTTCCGCAAATAGTTGTTCTTTATTTTTTATCCTTTGTAATCTCTCGGCAATACACCAAACTGCGTCTTGAAGCACTTTGCAAAATATGATGAAGAAGTAAATCCGACCCTTTCTGCAACTTCGGAAATACGTTCTCCGCTCTTTATCAGTTCGGCGGCACGGTTTAATCTGATTGTTTTCAGATAATCATTGGGTGACATGCCGGATAATGCTTTAATCTTTCTATAAAAATTAGATCGACTCATGTGCATGACTTCGGCCAGGCTATCAATATAAAAATTTTCATCCGCCATCTGTTCTGTAATAACCTCTTGTATGCGCGCTATAAATTCTCTGTCCTTTTGAGAAAGAGCGTAATCGGCTGTGGTCTCTTCTGTTTGAATTCCAAAAAGATCAACCATCATTTTATGAAAACTCTGCCTTAATTTGATCAGATTTTCTATCTGCATCTGTAGTTGGCGTACAGAGAATGGCTTATCTATATAGGCATCTGCACCACATTCCAATCCCTCTACTTTCGACTCAAGTGTTGTTTTAGCTGTCAATAAGATTACCGGGATATGTGAGTAATCTATAGTTGTTTTAATTTTTGTTGTCAGTTCCAATCCGTCCATTTCGGGCATCATAATATCACTGACAATCACATCCACGCTTTCGTTGGAAAGAATTTCTAGTGCTTCTATTCCATTCGCAGCTTTTAATATCCGGAAAGTAGGACTTAGTGCTTCTTTTGTCAGATTGAGTAAGTCAATATTATCTTCGACGAGTAAGACTGTTAATTTGCCATTGTTAGGATGGACGGTAACGCCTTTTTCTTCATCAGTGGCGATAATAGCCGTATCTTTTATTTCAAGTTTTGATTTTTTGTTTGTAACTACATCTTTATTTGGAAGACGAAGAATGAAAGAAGAACCACCGAAAGAGCTGTCTTCCAATCTCAATTCGCCTTTGTGTGCTTCGGCAATAGATTTAGAGAAGGCAAGTCCTATGCCTGTGCCTGGAACAGCTTTTTCTCTATTTTGTACCTGATAGAAGGCTTCAAATACTTTTTCTTTTTCTTCGTTAGGTATGCCAACTCCATCGTCATTTACCAATATTTCAAAATCTTTGTCTGAATAGCTAAGTATAATTTCTATATTACTTTTTGCATATTTAATGGCGTTACCAACCAAATTGACTAATACTTTCCGCACTTTGTCAGGATCAATTTTGGCAAATACGGCTTCTTCGGTATGTGTAAGCATGATGGTGATGCCTTTTAGTTCCGCCGGTCCGGTAAACTGCTCATATACATCTTCTATTAATTCACTTACATTGGTTAATTGCAAGTTTAATTGTAGCTTACCGCTCTCCATCTTCTGAAAATCGAGTAACTGGGTTGTTATATTTAGTAAGTAGTTCACATTCTTATTAATAATGGACAAATATTTCATTTCTTTATCCTTATTATCTTTCATCAGCTTTTCCAAGGGGATACATATCAAACTTAATGGAGTACGGATTTCATGGACGAGATTAATGAAGAAACCAATTTTTGATTCATAGATTTCTTTTTCTTTCAAAATACGAAACTCTTCCATTCTGCGTCTGTATCTTGTTTTAACATATTCATCCCATTTTAATGCCATATAATATGCTATTCCTAAGAAGAGTAATATATATACGGTATAAGCCCATGAAGTGCGCCACCATGGAGGAGTGATAATGATTGTAATTGTCGTTCCTTTCATATTCCATCTATTGTCGTTGTTTGATCCACGTACAATAAACTCATATTTTCCGGGAGCTAGATTCGTATATGAAGCAGAATTCATTTTTGAGTTTGTTACCCATTCTTTATCTACGCCTTTTAGCATGTATGAATACCGGTTTTTACTGGGGTCTTCATAACTCAAAGTCGCAAAGCTAATCACAAAGCTATTGTATTCATAAGGTAATGTGATCTCCTGGCTGGCATATAAAGGATGTTTTAAATCCAATATTTTTTGTACAAGACGTTCATCATTGGTATATGTCAGTTGAATATCCGTAATATATATCGGAGGAATATATTTATTATCCATTAATGCTTCAGGGGTAAAGGCGTTGAATCCGTTGACCCCTCCGAAATAAAACTTACCTCTGGCTGTTTTTAGAGAAGAGTGCGCATTGAACTGGTTTCCTTGAAGTCCATCTCCAGTGGTAAAACGGCGTAGAAATTCTTTTTTATATGGGTTGATTTTAATAAGCCCCATATTACTTGAAATCCAAAAGTTTCCTTTTTTGTCTTCTTCAATAGAGTAGATAACTTTGCTTGGAAGAATGGCATTGTCAGGATCGAAATCAGTAAAGACCTCTTTGCTTGAATTGAAGGAACAAAGTCCCCCTCCATTTGTGCCAAACCACATTGTACCTTTGGAATCCTCAAACATTGTTATTACATAATTATCTGTAATTGTACTACTGTCTTTCCTTTTATGTTCAAAGTGCTTCCAATTACCGGATTTCGGCTGATAACGGAATACTCCGCTATTGGATGTTGCGACCCACAGATTGCCTTGGTGATCTTCTGTAATATCTATGACAGAAATCATTGTGCCGATGGCGATGACTACCGAGAAATTATCTTCTTTTGGATTGTACTGGCAGAGTCCCCAACTGGTTCCGATATAGGTGTTACCACTGTGTGTTTTGTATATGCTGAGTACGTCATTGCTGCATATTGTGTTTAGTACATCGCGGGAGTAATGATATTCCTTGACTGCTCCTGTGTTGATATTGTAAACTTTAACTCCATCACCGTATGTTCCTATCCATAATAGGTCACCATCAAGGAATAATGTTCGTATGTCACATTTTCCATGAATCAGCTTACTGATGGGATGCTTAGCCAATTGATGTGTTTTCCCATTAAGAAGATAAAGCCCGTCTCTCGTGCCAATCCAGATATTCCCTGCTTGATCTTCACAGAACGGACCTACTACAATTCCACTGCTTTCTTTACTACTATCGGCGGAATAGTAAGATTCGAAATGCTTTGTTTGTTTACTGGCATAATTTATTCCACCAAGATTTGTTAGAACCCAGATGCCTCCTTCTGCATCTTTGAGCATGTTATTTATGGACAAATCACTTAATGCGCCGGTTCTAAGGGAAGGATCATCTGCTCTTGAAAAACTTCCTGTTTTATAATTGAATAAATATGCTCCGTTTTCTGTTCCTAGCAGCAACTCTTCTTTCGAATAATCCAGCATGCATCTTATAACTCCCATAGAGACTGGTGATGCATTGTAACTGCTTAACAATTTCTTGTTTTCATCCCATTTATAAAGTATCTTATCGTCGGTTCCCATCCAAATGGAACCACCTATATTGGCTATGCAATTAACTTTATGTCTTCCGGTATTATTATAGATCCTTGTGAAGGCGGAAGGTAGTTTCTTTATAATTCCATTTTCATTGAAACAAAATAAGCCATCTTGCAGCGATGATATGTAGACATTATGAGTGTTACTCTCACAAATATCCCATACAAAAGATGTCTGTAGACTGTTTTGGATTAGTATATTAGTCTTTGGATTATAAATGAAGAGTCCTTGCCCTAAAGTGGCAATCCAGATTAACCCGTTGTTTGTTCTTATGATTTTCCGAACCTCACTGCTAATTAGTACTCCGTAGTTGGTGCGTTTATTGAAATGAGTGAAATGGTTAGTATTTCTGTCGTAGATATAAATACCCCAATTGGTCCCGACCCATATATTCCGCTGGTTTTCCTCGAAAAGCGTTTGTACAAAATTATTCTCTAATGAAAATTTATCGTTGAGTACATTCCTGTATATTTTATTGGTTCGCCCATCATAGCAGTTTAAGCCGTCGCTGGTTCCAAACCATAAGAATCCGTAACTGTCTTGCATTCCGCACCAAACAGTGTTATGAGATAATCCGTCTTCGACCTGAAATCTTTTAAAAAAGAGATATGAGGAAGCAAATAGTGATTTTGCACAAATGAAAATTAATAGAATAAGAAAAGTAATCTTTTTCATGTATTATCAGATTATAATGCTTTTTTATCCAGTGAATTTTATTGGATATTGTGTGCTTGTATCCAGCTTTTCGCAAAAGGTGTAGATAAAAAGAAGCATAATCTTTGTTTATCATGTTTGACTTTTAAGGCTGGGGGAGACTCTCTATACCCTTGTTTGCGGGTGCAATTTAATCATAATTACTGTTATGGACAATATTGAGCAAAAAAATAATAATTATGAATTCGTTAACTGTTTATTTTTATTTATTTCTTAGCTTACGATTGGAGCTTATTGTATTTTAATAAAGCAGACATAAGGGAATTGCTAAGCTTAAAAGTGATATTTGTATGTTTAAGAATAAAGCATTATCTTTGCCGTGAATTTAAAAGTGTATGATGCCGCGAATAGCGGTCGTGTATTCTAGAACACCACGTAAAAAACAGGAATTATGAAGCAAAAAGTATCCGTCCCTTTTATGCTGCTTGGCATTCTTTTCAATGTTTGCCTGATTGCAGCAAATCTTCTTGAGACAAAAGTTGTTCAAGTCTTTGGCATTACTGTTACAGCAGGATTGCTAGTGTTTCCCATTTCTTATATTATTAATGATTGTATTGCCGAGGTCTGGGGATTTCGCAAGGCTCGTTTGATAATATGGAGTGGCTTTGCCATGAACTTTTTTGTGGTTGCCTTGGGCCTTATTGCAGTGGCATTGCCGGCTGCACCGTTTTGGGATGGCGAAGCACATTTCAATTTTGTATTTGGTATGGCACCGCGTATTGTCGTTGCCAGCTTACTCGCTTTTCTTGTCGGTTCCTTTCTTAATGCTTATGTTATGAGCCGGATGAAGGTCTCCAGTGCCGGGAAGCACTTTTCAGTTCGTGCTATATGGTCGACTGTGGTAGGAGAAACAGGAGATTCATTGATCTTTTTCCCCATAGCATTCGGTGGACTTATACCATGGCCTCAATTGTTATTGATGATCGGTACCCAGATTATCTTAAAGACAATGTATGAAGTTATAGTTCTTCCTGTGACTATTCGTGTGGTAAACTATATCAAACGTGTGGATGGAAGTGATGTGTACGATGAAGATATCTCATATAACATATTGAAGCTGAAAGAAATTTAGATATTGGCTTTCTGTGTGAAAAATAAAGTTCTATATGAATAAAGAAACAGCATTGGTCGTATTCAGTGGTGGGCAGGATTCCACTACTTGTTTATTTTGGGCTAAGCAAAAATTCAAAAAAGTATTGGCATTGAGCTTCCTTTATGGACAAAAGCATCAAAAGGAGGTTGAATTGGCTCGTAATATAGCTTTAAAAGGGGGCGTACCCTTTGAAGTGATGGACGTTTCGTTTATTGGGCGATTAGGACATAATTCTCTGACCGATGTCACAATGACAATGGACCAAGAGAAGCCTGCAGATAGTTATCCAAATACCTTTGTGCCGGGGCGTAATCTATTCTTTCTAAGTATTGCTGCGGTATATGCTCGTGAACACGGTATTCAGCATATTGTTACGGGAGTCTCACAGACCGATTTTAGTGGTTATCCTGACTGTAGGGACGGTTTTATCAAATCGCTGAATGTTACGCTGAATCTGTCAATGGATGAACAATTTGTTATTCACACTCCATTAATGTGGATTGATAAGGCTGAAACTTGGGCTTTGGCAGATAGGCTGGGTGTATTAGACTTGATTCGCAATGAAACATTGACTTGTTATAACGGAATTCCCGGTGATGGTTGTGGACATTGTCCTGCATGCAAGCTTCGTCGTGAAGGACTGGAAAAATATTTGAGTACGAAGCGTTAGGTTACATTGCAGTTTCTCTTTTTGTGAGTGTATAGCTGGCAATTCTGCGTGAAGCTGCCGGGTTTTCAGAGTTTGATAATATTGGTAAAATAGATATGTTATGTCAGAATTGAAAGATCAGCTTTCTCTTTTAGGGAGAAAAACCGAATATAAACAAGATTATGCTCCCGAAGTGCTTGAAGCATTTGATAATAAGCATCCGGAGAATGATTATTGGGTGCGTTTCAATTGCCCCGAGTTTACGAGTCTATGTCCTATAACGGGACAGCCGGACTTTGCTGAAATCCGTATCAGCTACATTCCCGATATTAAAATGGTGGAGAGTAAGAGCTTAAAACTTTATCTTTTTAGTTTTCGTAACCACGGTGCTTTTCATGAAGATTGTGTCAACATCATAATGAAGGATCTTATTCAGTTGATGAATCCTAAATATATTGAGGTAACCGGATTATTTACCCCTCGTGGCGGAATCTCTATATATCCTTATGCCAATTATGGTCGATCGGGTACAAAATTTGAAAGGATGGCAGAGCAGCGATTAATGACTAGAGAATAATATCTGGTCTTATGGCAACATTATTAGAAGGCGTTGTTAAATCATTAAAAAGGAATCGTATATCTTCCGTGATATTCCAATCAGGAGAATCCTATTGTCTATGGACCTAAAAAGGTTTTAATCATTTGTGGCGTTAATAAAATTGTGAAAGATGAAAAGGATGCGGTTGAACGTATAAGAGCACATGCCGCTCCACTTGATGCAAAAAGACTTGGCAAAAAAACGCCATGCGCTGTTACGGGACACTGCGCTGACTGCAAATCTAAAGATAAAATATGTAACTACTTTACTGTCATTCAAGGGCAGTTTGATGAAACCCGGATAAGGGTGATATTCGTAAATAAAGAACTTGGCTACTAAAAAATACAATAAAGCGTGATATATGTGACATTTTATGTCTAGCTAACAGCCGATCTTTGCAACATCAAACGTTGAATCATTAATTAAAAAATAAACTATGATGGAAGCAAAGATGTTTTGTTATCAATGTCAGGAGGCTGCAAAAGGTGTTGGTTGTACGTTAAAAGGCGTATGTGGAAAAGAAAGCCACACTTCACAAGCTATGGATCTTTTATTATTTGTGGTGAGAGGTGTTTCCACCGTTGCCGATTCTTTAAGAAGTGCCGGCGAGCCTGAAAATGATGAAGTAAATAAGTTCGTAATAGATGCCTTATTCTGCACAATTACCAATGCAAACTTTGATGATGAGAGTATACTGAAACGCGTAGACAAGGGACTTGAGTTACGTCGCATCTTGATTGGGCAAGCTTCAGCTTTAGGAATAAAACTACCGGAGGTTGATGAACTACTTTGGAGTGGAGACCGTTCGGAATATGAAACAAAAGGAGAGTTGGTCGGTGTTTTGCGTGAAGCTAATGAAGACTTACGTTCCCTGAAAGAATTGATTGTTTACGGTCTGAAAGGTATGGCTGCTTATTTGGAACATGCCATGCGTTTGGGTTATTCCGATACTTCCGTTCATGCTTTTATACAATACGCTTTAGCTACTATTGCCACGAAGTCGCTTTCTGCTGATGAGTGGGTGGGACTTGTGTTGAAAACAGGCGAGTATGGCGTAAAGGTCATGGCTTTGCTGGATGAAGCTAATACCGGGAGCTATGGCAATCCTGAAATCACAGAGGTTAATATTGGAGTAGGAAAGCGTCCCGGTATATTAATTAGCGGGCACGACCTAAAGGACATGGAAGAGCTTCTCAAGCAAACCGAAGGTACAGGAGTCGATGTCTATACCCATAGCGAAATGCTTCCGGCACACTACTATCCGGCATTCAAGAAATACGATCATTTTGTAGGCAATTATGGTAATGCATGGTGGAAACAACGTGAAGAATTTGCCACTTTCAACGGACCGATTCTCTTTACAACCAATTGTATCGTGCCACCTCTACCAAATGCTGAATACAAAGAGCGTATGTTTACCACGAATGCTACGGGTTATCCGGGCTGCAAGTACATCACTCAGGATGAAAATGGAAAGAAGGACTTCTCTGAAGTTATTGAGATTGCCAAAAGTTGTGCCGCTCCTACTGAAATAGAACATGGTACCATTATCGGTGGTTTTGCCCATAATCAAGTGTTGCAACTAGCTGACAAAGTAGTGGATGCAGTGAAGACAGGTGCCATTCGTCGGTTTATAGTTATGGCGGGTTGCGACGGACGTATGAAAAGTCGTGATTACTATTCTGAATTTGCCCAGATGCTTCCTAAAGATACGGTTATCCTTACAGCCGGCTGTGCCAAATATCGTTATAACAAACTTCAGCTTGGAGATGTGAATGGTATTCCTCGTGTTTTAGATGCCGGTCAGTGTAACGACAGCTATTCTCTTGCTGTTATCGCTTTAAAGTTGAAAGAAGTATTCCAACTAAATGATATCAATGAATTACCAATTGTCTATAACATTGCTTGGTATGAGCAAAAAGCAGTTATTGTATTACTGGCTTTGCTTAGTCTTGGTGTGCAGAAAATCCATTTAGGACCGACACTCCCTGCATTCCTTTCGCCGAATGTGGCTAAAGTACTTGTTGATACTTTCCACATTGGAGGAATTGGTACTGTAGAAAGTGATTTGGAATTATTCGGATTGGCATGAAGTCATAAAACATGTGTCTAAAACCATTGTTTAAAGTCGCATACTTTCAATCCGATCAGTCGGATTTTATTTAGAATGAAACTTATTTGTAAAAAAGAAAAGAGTCTGAGTTATCAGGCTCTTTTCTTTTGCATAATAATTCACCTTTCCATTATTTAATTATAGGAAAGTTAATATATTTGCGGCGATATATGAAAAAGGCGGTTCAATCCATATTCAAATCGTTTTTGGTGGTATTATTTCTATATTATCATATAGGAAATACAGCCTTTATTCATACGCACGTTATCCAAAATCAGATCATTACCCACTCCCATCCTTTTCTTCCGGGAGCGCATCACGGTCATACTTCAGGTGAAATCGCAACCATTGCGTGGATGAATGCTACTTTGGCTTTTTTTGCTCCGTTAGCCTCTTTAATCTACTTTTGTGTTTTCGGTATATTTATTCTTCAGATAATTCATATATTCTTCACCCGTATTAAGGTTGCCGTTTGTTCTTTGCGTGCTCCTCCCTATTGTATAATGATGAATAAAGCTTAGAGAGTTAATAAAAGGTAGCATAGCTGCCTTCCAGTCATTCATACTTATACATCTTAAAAAATGAAATATTTAGGATTGCTTTGCCTTGCAGGCTTAGTAACTTGTTCATGTGCCGGTAATAAAACAGAAAACACGACCCCTGATTATACGGTACAAGGTGATACCATTGTGGTATCTTCAAATTCGCCCATTCAGCAAAAGCTGAAAGTCTCGACCATAAAAGAAGAGAACTTTCAACGTAATTTCAATGTTTCGGGAGTTGTTAAAGCTATTCCGACTAATTACGCTGAGATCGCTTCACCATTTGCCGGACGAATCACTAAAACATTTGTCCGTTTAGGACAAAAAGTGGCGAAGGGGAGTCCTGTTTTTGAAATTAGTTCGCCTTCGTTTTTCGAAGCCGGTAAAGCATATTACCAAACCAAACAAGAGATGGTGCTTGCTTTAAAAAACTTGAAACGCGAAAAAGATCTGTATGCTAATAAAGTCAGTGCTCAAAAGGATATGGAAGAGGCTGAAGTGGAATATGAGTTGAAGAAAAAAGAATATGAGAATGCCCTCAGTGCTTTGAAAGTCTTTCAAGTTAACCCAGCCAAGTTAGTATTGGGACAACCTTTAATCGTACGTTCTCCTATATCCGGTGAAGTTATAAGTGATAATATTGTAATAGGACAGTATTTTAAAGAAGATGCAGAGCCTGTTGCCACAGTTGCCGACTTGAACAAAATATGGGTTTCCGCCAATGTAAAGGAAAAAGACCTGCCTTTGGTACGTTCATTAGATAAGGTTCGGGTTGAATTAGTTTCTATGCCCGGCAAAGAAATAAGCGGGCGCATCTACCACGTTAGTGAAATACTTAATGAAGAAACACGTTCGGTGGAAGTCTTAATAGAATGTGACAATTCCGACCGTACAATGAAACCTGGAATGTATGGCTCTGTGAAAATGACGGATAAGGCTACTAACGCCATTTTAATTCCGACTTCTGCCATCCTGCAGCATAAAGATCATCCGTATGTGCTTGTCGCCGTAGGTAATCATGCTTATGTAAAACGAATTGTAACTACTTCAATAACCGATGGAGGAAGAACAGTTGTGCTTTCGGGTATAAAAGCAGGAGATTCGGTTGTTACCGGAGGTGCATTTTACTTAATTGACGCCCGCTAATGCCATGCTAAAGAAACTAATTCATTTGGCGTTGCATCGACGAGGTTTGATGTTCGTCATATTTTGTTTTGTTGCTGCGGTAGGCTACTATTCGTGGACTCAGTTGGCTATTGATGCTTATCCTGATATATCCGACACCACTGTACAGATTGTTACCCAGGTTCCCGGATTGGCGGCTGAAGAGATTGAGCAGCAAATATCCATTCCGATAGAAAGAGCAGTTAACGGCATGCCGGGATTGAACGTCATGCGCAGTAAGAATACTTTCGGTTTAAGCACTGTTGTGCTCGTTTTTGATGATGGAGTGGATGATTATTGGGCACGGCAACGCGTTCAGGAACGGTTGGTTGATATTGATTTACCTTATGGAGCTGTACCCGGGCTTAACCCTTTAACCGCACCCACCGGCGAAATCTTCCGTTATATAATCGAAAGTGACAGCCTTGACTTAAGGGCAATGACCGATTTACATAAATGGGTAATCATTCCTTATCTTAAGCAAGTGACCGGTGTGGCTGATGTCAGTAACTATGGTGGGATAACCACACAATACCAAATTGAGATCAATCCGCAGAAGCTTGAGGAATATGGTCTTTCGCTAGCTGATGTGACCGATAAGATAAATCAGAATAATTTAAATGCCGGCGGAAGCATGTTAAGCCATGGCGATTTGAGCTATGTCGTTCGTGGAATAGGTTTGGTTAAAGACTTGGACGATTTGGGAAATGTTGTTCTTAAATCGGATAAAGGTTCGCCTGTTTACTTGAAAGATATCGGTGTGCTTAAATATGGAAATTTAGAGCGAAAAGGTGTATTGGGATTTGATGACGGAGTACGTCATTATTCCGATGGCGTGGAAGGCATTGTACAAATGTTGCGGGGTGAGAATCCTTCACGTGTATTGAAAAATGTACATAAAGCCGTAGATGAGCTTAACAATGAGATACTTCCGAAGGGTACCCATATCCATCCGTTTATGGATCGTACCAACCTTGTGAATACAACGTTGCATACCGTGTCGCATACTCTCTTTGAGGGGATGATATTAGTCATATTGGTTTTAATTGTATTTTTGGGAAGTTGGCGTGGAGCGTTGCTCGTTGCGATAACCATTCCCTTAGCTTTATTAATTGCATTCATCTTAATGCATCTGACAAATATTCCGGCTAATCTGTTATCATTGGGAGCTATTGACTTTGGTATATTGGTCGACGGAGCCATTGTGATGATGGAGACCATCTTGAAAAAGCGTGAAAAGCATCCTACCGAGATACTTGGTCAGGAATCGTTGATGAGCCGTACCATAGAGGTTGCAAAACCAATTTTCTTTTCCACTTTAATTATTATAACCGCCTATTTACCTCTGTTTGCTTTTGAACATATTGAGAGCAAACTGTTTACTCCGATGGCCTATACGGTGGGATATGCATTGCTTGGTGCTTTGGCTGTTGCGTTGTTCCTTATACCGGGATTGGCTTTTGTGTCTTACCGTAAACCCCGTAAGATTTATCACAATAAATGGCTGGAGAAAATGACGATAGCCTATCATGCACAGATCTTAAAATTGCTTGATAAGCATAAGCTTATTCTTATCGTTCTGACCTCAATATTAATACTTGCCGGCGGATTAAGTTGGATGGTAGGTAAGGACTTTCTTCCTCCTCTTGATGAAGGATCCATTTGGATACAGGTACAATTGCCTCCGGGCATCTCTATTGAGAAGTCCAAACAGATGGGAGAAGAACTTCGTAAAGAAGTAAGCAAGTTTTCCGAAGTATCTTACGTGATGACTCAAGTAGGGCGTGATGATGAAGGAGCCGAGGCTTTTTCGCTGTCGCATGTGGAATGTGCAGTAGGGTTAAAACCTTATGATACATGGAAAAGCGGACGTACCAAAGCCGAATTGATAGAAGCTATGAATACCTCTTTGCAGAAACTCCCTGGTTATTCGGTCAGCTTTTCGCAACCTATCATGGATATGGTTATGGATCAGATAGCCGGTGCTCATAGTGATCTTGCCATCAAAATTTATGGAGAAGATATTGCTGAGACCAGACGGATTGCCGAAGAGGTGGAAGGAACTATAAAAAAGATTCCCGGTGCAATGGATGTTGCTATCGATCAGGAACCTCCTATGCCGCAGTTGCAGATTATTGCCAATCGTGAGCGTGTTGCCCAATACGGATTGAATATATCCGATGTGTCCGATTTGATAGAATTGGCTATTGGCGGGAAGGCAATCTCACAAATCTTTGTCGGCAGCAAATCGTATGATGTGATTTGCCGTTTTGACGAATCGAGTCGCAGTACCCCGGAGAGTATTGGAAACCTGATGTTGACATCTGCTTCAGGAGCTAAGATACCTTTGAGCCAAGTGGCCGATATCAAAATGACTACCGGTGCAAGTACCATTTCGCGTGAAATGAATAAACGTCATTTGACCGTTCATGTGAATCTGCGTGGAATAGACTTGACCTCTTTCTTGCAACAGGCAAACAAGGCAATAAGTCGGAATGTGAAATATGACCATAACGCTTTCCAATTGAAATGGGCCGGACAGTTTGAAAATCAGATGCGCGCTTATGCCCGCTTAGGGGTTGTGGTACCTTTGGCATTAGGCTTAATGTTGTTATTGCTTTTTGCTGCTTTAGGTAAATTCAGGCAAGCTGCCTTACTCATGTTTGTGGTACCTTTGGCACTCTTTGGAGGTATGCTTGCATTGAATGTCCGTGGAATGACCCTGAATGTGTCTTCCGCAGTAGGTTTTATAGCCCTTATTGGGGTGGCCATTCAGAACGGGGTAATTATGATCTCGCATATCAACAACCTTCGCGCTTCGGGTATGGACTTGCGGGAAGCTGTCGTTGCAGGTACGCGCCATCGCTTCCGTCCGGTTATGATGACAGCAACGGTAGCCATACTTGGTTTACTTCCGGCCTCCCTGTCCACTGGAATCGGATCGGATGTTCAACGGCCGCTTGCCACCGTTATAGTGTATGGTTTGCTGTTTGCCACAGTAATCACTTTATATATGCTTCCCACTTTATATTACATGATGGAGAAGCGTGTTGAGAATAAAGAGAACATTCATCACGATGAACAGGATACAATAAATTGATCGTTTATGAAGAAAATTACAATTATTCTATTCTTATTATTGGCTTGCAGCAAGATACTGCAAGCACAACATATAGAGTCGCTCACTCTTCACCAGTATCTGGAAAAGGTGGGCAAAAGCAATTTGAATTATGGAGCTGAAAAGCTGAATGTAAGCGCTGCACGTGCAGATGCCATTGCGGCAAAGGTCTTTAATGATCCGCAATTTTCATTTTCATATAGCAACAATCAAGATCACTCCATGCAGATGGGACAGAGTGTTGAGGTAGGATTAACCCAGACTTTATCTCTAGGTAAACGAGGAGCCAATATACGTTTGACCCGTGGCCAAAGTGAACTGACCGAAGCATTGCTGGCGGACTATTTCAGGAATTTGCGTGCGGAAGCTACCAATGCTTATCTGGATGTTCAAAAGCAAAAGCAATTATTAGCGGTGAAACAAGAATCATATAGCAGCATGTGCGAAATAGCCAAGGCGGATAGTATTCGTTTCCGTGCGGGTAAGATCATGGAGATTGAAGCCATTCAAAGTAAATTAGAAGCCGATATGATGCATAATGAAGTCTTGCAGTCGGAGACCGATTTGAAGAATGCTTGCGTTTCCCTCTCCTTGATGACAGGATCCGTATCAAGAGATACACTTTATCATGCAGAGGGTGATCTGCAACATCTCGAACGTGATTTCTCTCTCGACAAATTAATAACTTATGCTGTTGATAATCGTTCGGATTTGCTTGCCGCGATGAAAAATACGGAAGTCGCCCGTCGTGCCATAGTAGTGGCCCGTCGTGATAAATTGCCCGATGTAGATGTTTCTCTAGCTGTGAATCATAATAACCAGGTTCGGAATGAAGAAGCTCCAGCTCCTGCTTATAATGGAATTACTGCGGGCATAGCTTTCCCTTTGAAATTTTCATCACTAAACAAAGGAGCATTGCAAGCCGCAAAGTTTCGCGCGCAACAGGCCGATTTGCAATATGATCAAGCTCGCCTGCAAGTGCAGACCGAAGTGATGCAAGCTTATCAGAGCTTTCAATCCTTGTCCGATCAGCTCAAGCATTATCAGGGTGGTATGCTGACTAAAGCGAAAGAGATTCTTCGAGGCAAAATATATAGTTATAACAGGGGAGAGGTACCTTTATTGGAAATATTGAATGCCCAGCGTACCTACAATGAGGTGCAGTCCGCTTATATTGAAACCTTGCATGGCTATAATGCCGCTTTGGTTGAGTTGGAACGTACAGCCGGTATTTGGGATTTGGATTAAATAATAAAAATAAAGTGACGTGCGGAATTCTCTATTTTATTTCGCACGTCACTTTTTCATAATCTGTCTTCTCTTATCTATTGATTTTCTTGCAATATTTATAAATCACCCTAGCTTTTCCAAATGATAAAGCGTTCCGCGCATAGATTTCTTGTAAGGTATATTCAGCTTTTGAAGGGTGCGGCCAAATTGCGCTACTTTGTTGATAGCCAGTTTATCTTTTGTCTTCGTTTGTAGATAGTTCATTATTTGCATTGCTGTCAGCCATTCTCCTTCCTTCTCCAAACCTACGGGACCAAAATAACAATGAAAGAGTTGCTCCAACGGGCTTATTTGTTCAAATTCACTATTGGTCTTTTTCAAAACCGCTTCATCTTCATCGTTCAACCAATAACGTTCTCCGTGATATATGGCATCCATGGCTTGTGCATATAGCTGCTTGTAGTTGATCGTTACGTTCGTGCGGATGGGAGCAGTTACTTCAATACAGATAAAACGGCGGCTTCCGCTAGGATCCGTAAGCAAGTCCTTCTGATTACTTGTGCCGATGAATGAAGCATACCTGCGCACTTCGCTTATGGCATTGCCGTAAGGTTTTCGAAGATTGGCGGCGGGTTTTTGCAAGAGATGTTTCAGGAATCCTTGCTGACTGATATTCACTTGATCGAACTCGTCAATATTGATCAAGAAGAAACGCCCCAAATAACGCTCAGCTTCTTGCTTACTCCTGAAGTCAAGACTGTCCGTATAGCCGAAACGTAGTTCGGGTGGTAATATGATGCGGCAAAAGGTGGATTTCCGGTAACCCTGTGCACCAACCAAAAGAGGTGACGTACTGTTTCCATGCTGACGGTCGAGTCCGCGCCAATGTGCCACCATACTCAGAAACCAACGATAGAACAACTCCCGCCAATGCGAATTGTGGCATGGAACCAAGTCGGCTAAAGCACGGATGCGGTCTTTTCCATCCCACCCACCCACATCATATAAGAATTCTTCCACCGGATTATACAGGCGAACATATTCCGAATTCAAGAAGCGGTCTACATCACGATCCCATGCACTGATACCTTCTTTTAAAGCGCAAATTGAAATACTGTTGCGCACCCGCTTGTCTACAGGCTTGAAGTAGAAGTGGATGGAATCACGCTGACGATATTCCAGATCGTCCAGTACCGTATTATAGCGGAACTCATAGCGCCGGTTTAAGAATTCCTCTAATAGAAAGGCCGTTTCCTGTTCTTTACTCCGGCTATTTCTCTTACCAAAGCCTTTGCACTCCTGATAAAGGTTGTGCAACGTCAATCTTACCATCTGTTCATCAGATTGGTGGTAATAATGGACTAATGTCTGATGCACGGCTTCCTCTTCGGGAATACCCGCTTTATAGCAATGCTCGGCAAGGTGGATGAGTAAAGGTTGCAGATCGTCATCACGCTTCCAGTTTTCCATTTCACGGAATGCACGTCCTAAAGCTGCCTCGTAAATCATTTTAAAGGTGTCTGCCGTTTGATATCCCGGTGTCATACGTGCGAGAGGATTCTTTTCGTCCTGCTTCTGTTGGCGGAAAGTCCCCTCGTCCGGCATAGAAAGAGGTTGGACTAGGCAAAAAGGTACGGCATCAGGATTATAGTAAGGACATTCGTCCAGCGTCATTCGGCAATTCTGTGTCAAGGCGGGTTCTTTCAGTGTGATATCGAAAGGCAATACCGGTTGATAACACCTTACGGCAAGGCGGTAAGCATGTGCATGAAACAATGTTGCCTTTTTTTCTTCCACAGGCAATCCTTCATCTTCAGGTAAAGCAAATCGAACCCAGATTTTCACACTACGTCCGCTGGCACCGCAAAACGCGGCAAAAGTCTGTGGAAGCAGTGCTGCCTGCTGCTTTACAAGCTCCACTTCATACTGCCCCGATAGTTTGTTAATATCCAACTGCACTAAGCCGTTATAATGCTTCATTTGCCGTTCGCCGTCTTTGCTGCGACAATATTCCACAGCAGGATAAATACGTGGCAATTTGTCTATGTGTTCATATCGGGCATGGGTTCCCTCCAATGCCGGTAGCATCTTACGTAAGGCGGTGATGTATCCGGATTTTGTCTCCGACTTTATCTTCTCAAACAATGTATTTGTTTCACAAGTACTTAGAGTTTCTTTCCCACTATCTTTCTCTTCTCTAATTAAAGTGACTTTCATAATTATGATAATAATAAGCGGCTGTCTTATGTGAGGCGGTCGTACATGATTTACTTGTCTTGTTTCAATGTAAAAATAGATACTTTATTTCTTTACTTTCCAATATCCGGCTTTGTCAGATCCTATTCTCTCTATTAACTTCAATTCTTTTTGCAACAGAGACAGTGTTTTTACAGGGTCATATACAGGGTCATATACAGGGTCATTTACAAGGTCTTTATAATGATTATTCGGTATCTAGTATAAGAAGAAGTTGCATGTGAACAGAGTATTTATCTTTTTAATATGTTCTATCACCTGTTTTGGATATTGATAATTAGGGTTCTAGATAATCGGATGTCTGCAAGCCATCTACCGCCTGCAATCCGATAGCTGTTTTCCAAGCTGAAGCCTTTTCTTTTTTGTTAGGCTCACTGCCACGGATGTATGATTCAAAATGTATATCAATTATAATTAGTTATATTTTATTTGCCATTATTTTAATCGTTATGACAGTTCTCTATTCAATATTTTTATTGTATCAATAGCTTTCTGTATTTCGGTAGATGATTCATGTTTTGTCGGATCCAAATGACATAGCGGATTTAAGACAAAACGACGACACAATTCCACATCCCTTATTGTAGTTTCCTGTAATTTACATTTACTTGGTTGAGATGTTTCCGCTACTCGAATATCTTCAGCTGTTTTGAAATCTTTTATTGCAAGCCAAAAGTCTTCCGTTGTATGTTTAGATAAGTCAATTTCATAACGGACTTTTAAGCTTTTCTTCTTACAGTAGCGTTTCAGAATAAACTCAAATGCACTTCGTAGATAGACTCCTGAAGCTTTGTTATCTCCTTTGTTATAATATTCTTCTGCAATACTAATGATTCTTGTAATATGATTACCTGTTTTTCCATCATCTGCATATTTTATTAATGGTTGGTCGTAACCGTATTGATTTTTACGCGCCAGCACTTCGATGCATTTCCACTTAGCATTACCTTCCAGATAAAACTTAACTACTTCATACCAAGGCTTATCATAGGTTGATATGATGGTTTGATAATCGGGAAAATCTCTCTCTAATATTTTTAATAGTGGCATGCGATTGGATAAATCCAAGCCAATAAACAAATCATCAAGAAAGAGGACTTTTAGTTTTTTGAGCTGCGGGAGTCGCTTTATCATGCCTAAATAAATGGAAATTGCAATTGCCGACAATCTCGCTTCATTCAAAAATAAATGAGGTTTTGAAATCGTTTTGCCACCATACACAATTTCTATTTTCACTTTTCCTCCGTTCAGTTTACTTGCTTGAGAATCGTGAGAGTCGATCGAGGCCGTAAGGTATCTTATAGAAATAGTTAATTCGGAGTCGAACTCCGACAAAATATTGTTTGTGTTCGTCAGGATATAATCAGGGTTAGGAGCTGTTGGAGTTGGAGGAGTAAAAAGTATTTTGAATGCCGAATTGAATGTTCCTAATAATTGTCCTAAATCTTTTCTTTTTTGAGTTATGTTATAAATGCTTTCAGTCGGTCGTTGCAATAAATATTCGATGTCTTTCCAGGTTTCTCCCAAAGGTTTAGTCAATCCGGCTATTTTGAAATGTTTCAATACACCTTTTACCAATAAATCGAACAAATCAATTTCTTCGTTTTTTTTAAGATAGTGGATAGCTAAGAGATGTTTGTAATTCAGGAAGCTACGTAGTTGATAGGTGTCTCGGATATTGATATTTCCACTAGGAGATGCAACAGAAGATAATTCCAAATTTTGGTCAGTAGCATTTCCACTTTCGTCGGGGTTAAATGTGAGCTTTACTTTTACCTTTCCGTGATCAGACGGTTCGATAAATATATTTTCAACTTCATCGAGGTCGATCACTTCCATTGAAGATTGAAAAAAATCTTTTAGCGCATAATAGAGCGAGCTTTTACCGCTTCCGTTCTCCCCATAAATAAAGAGATTTTTTCCGTCGGCTTCTATTGTGTTCTTGTCGCCATAAAAAGCCTTATAATTGTGTATTTCGATGGTCTTTATTTTCATTTCCTTAATGCTTCTTTTATTATTCGTACAATCTCTACACTCTCTATGGTATCTACATTGTTGCGTACCGGATGGTACGGGTCATACAAGCGCTCATATTCGCTGTTTATAATAGATAGTTTTTCTTCATTGCTCATCGTATCGTCTATTGGATGTAAATCGTGAAGATATTCAATAATTCCTTTATTAGCGGAATGGATCTCTTCGGGAAAATAAAGTTCATAAATAAATGTATTTACTAAATTCTCAAAATAACAATAAACAATATCTTGTCTTTTACCATTTATTTTGTTTATTTCCAGAAGTAATTTTGTTAATATACCAAGTGTTTTTTTATTTAAGAAGTTAGCATTAATAAAAGGTATTGCTCCTATTTCTTCAGTAGTGATATTTGTATTTGTACTTGTTTGTTTGAAATAAAAATTAATTAATTCAGAATTAAGAATCCCAATGATGAACAAAAGAGCAAATAAATCTCCTACTACAAAGTTTGTTGAATTAGCACAAAGTTGACCTGGCGGAATTATTGTACTGATAATTCTTATTTTAGAATCAACTCCTGTTATTCTTTGCATTACTATTCTACTACTCTTTACATAGTTCATTTTGTCGTGAGCTATATTTAGACTATTACTATCTAAATATATTACATTGCCTTGAGATGGTGAATCTGTAATAAAATATCTTTGAACTTGAGCGCCTGTAATTACTCTATAATCAGATATATTAGTTTTAAATCTATCTTTATATTTAGTCATGTCAATTTCACCGGAAAATGCCTTTATGTTAAATATATTAGATCTATTTCGGATTTTTTTAAGTATAACTATTTGTTCCTCATTTGTATTTGGAATTAATAATTCTGAATAATAAATATCTTTTATATTCTTTTTGTTAATACTATACCTCTTGAATAAAGAAAAATAGCGATCTGCCCATATATTAACACAAAATAAATCATCTCTTTTTTCTTTTGATAATAATAAAATAGCAACACTCATTTTTGCTTGTTTAAAAACTCTTTTATTTACATCATC
Organism: Bacteroides sp.; assembly: GCA_041907545.1. Classification (GTDB taxonomy): domain Bacteria; phylum Bacteroidota; class Bacteroidia; order Bacteroidales; family Bacteroidaceae; genus Bacteroides. The sequence goes on along the minus strand of JAYRGX010000004.1, from coordinate 30,454 downwards.
TCGTTCAGGGAAAGAATCTATTCTTAATATTTTAGTCGTGTCAAATATTAGTTTCCTATTATTGAGGGCACTTTTTTCTCCAAGTATTGAGTTTTGAGTTATTAAGCTTATAATGCCTCTTTGTTTCGATATATCTATTGCCAAGGGGTAAAAAAACTGAAAGATATTTATTCGTCCTCCTTTTGCATGAGCATAATGTTTTGAGTTTTTATAATCTTCTTGTTGTACGATGGTTAAATCTCTTAATTCATTATACGGCGGATTTCCAATAACGATATCAAAGCCACCTTTTTCTCTCCATACTTCCGAGAAAAATAGCTTAAAATCAAAATCTATTTCATATTTACAAAAAGCTTCTACAGAATCCAATAAGTCGTGTAATTTTTTATTGATTTTATTTCGCAAACCCTTTTTGAGTGCGTCGTCTTTTTCAGAGAAAAAATCCTCTTTCAACTTTTCCAATTCGTCTTCGATGTTTACATTTCTCACCGTACCCTCAGGCATTCCTATCAGTGAATTTCCGCAAACTATTTTATAATCGAGATTCGGCAAAGCCTCTATATTGTCAAAGTCTTCTTCGTCAACAACCAACGAAAGCCACAAACGCAGGCGGGCAATATCGATAGCACTCGCATCAATATCCACTCCGTAGATAGATTCCTGTATGTTGTGCCGTTTTATACGATAATTGTATCTTTCGGGATTTGTTTGATATTCTTCTTCTGCCAATCCTATAACCTGAAGTTTTTCTGACAAGTATTTTTCGGATAAATGCTTTTTCAATACGAGTTGTAAACCCACCAATTCATTTAAGAGACCAACGGGAAAAGCTCCGGAGCCAATAGCAGGGTCACAAATCTTTATACCTGTAATTAGGCGGTCTAAAGTATCGGCATGCACACGGATATTCTCACTTAATTTGTATTTGTAGGTATCTGTTTCGTGCTCTTTTTCACTAATCAATGCATCGTTTTCGACAGTGAAAACCCCATTGTGAACAAAATTTTCAATATCTTCTTTTGGTATGAGGTTTGGTGTATTGTTATTAACTGAATTGTCAAGATAGTGGATAAGGCTTTCCTGACACATATAGTGAACTATTTCCCTTGGTGTATAAAAAGCACCTTTGCTTTTCCGCTCGGTAATTTCCAACATATTTTCGAAAACCTTACCCAACATTTCGGGATCAACCGCCACCTCCTTTTCCAATGGTTCATCTTCACGAATAGTAAAGTTGTAACGGTCGAAAACATCCAAAACACCTGTTCCTATATCTCCTGTTTTGTTGATTTTTTCTTGATTACGGAACAACGAATTGGGAAGCGTTATATTCGCTTTATTCCATTCATAGTCGGCTTCGAATAGGCCTCCGTTTAGAAACGGAATACGACAATCGAACCTCTCGTAGTAATTATTCTTTCCGTGTTGATGTGCCAATGCTTCATAAAACAGATACTGTAAATAGTCTTTGAAAAAATTGTGTCCCTTATTATCTGCTTTTCTATACATTTCCTGGAGAAAATTCTTTTGACCGTCGCCCCAATTTCCATTTTTGGGAACACCTAACCAACCTTTTTTCTGCAGAAAATACAGAAATACGATCTGTCCCAAAAGTTTTTTTGTAAATCTGGGAATGTCTAAGCCTGAGGATATTAGTATATCCAATAACTGATTATTTGAACTAAAAACTTCAGATAAATGAATAAACAAACCTTTGTATTGTTCGTAAAATTCATCCGTAACAACTTCAATGCTAAACGCGTCTTCCAAGTCTTTAATCAGCGGATTGTTATACACATTTTGTAATAGTGGAAGCAATTGTCTCTTAGCAGTATGGCATTTTTCATCCTCTCCAACAAGAAAAGAGTAGCGTTTTGCCGGAGTGAGTTCTTTTTGTTGTTTGATTTTTCCTTCTTTTACAAGGGTTTGGTGTTCGAGTTTGATGAAAGAAAACCGCCAGTTTCTTCCATTATCCGTCTTTGAATAAAACGCTGATAAAGCATATTCTTTTTCAAATGTATTCAGGTGATTGATAACAAAATTGCGAAGACTCGTTCTCGCTCTATCCAATTTTGTTTCGTCTTTTACTTCAACGATTAATACATCCAATTCTACCCCGTTAGGATCTGTGTATTTTCCAACCCGATAATATTGTGAAATATGATCCCGAAAGGCTTCTTTAATCAAATTTCCACGATATTCCCTATAGCGGGACATGTCAATATCATTAAGTAAATTTTGAATGAACAAAATGAATTGTTCTTTATTGAATGAGCTGTCAAATGTGCTTTCTATACTTGCTATTGCTTTGTTTCTGTCCATACGGTCTTATTGTTTCAATAAATACTCCGATAATATAACTTCTCTTTTTAGATACTCCATCGGTTGTTCTGATTTCTCTCTTTCAACAACTTTAATGTGTTTTCTTAAAATGAATAAAACCTTCATGGGGTCAATTGTATTTTCTTCCTTTGCTAATTTTTCAATCTCTTTTTTTATGGTCTGTGCAGTTTTTTTGGCAACGATTCCCGAAGCTAGCATCATACGTATAGAGTTTATGAACTCTTCGTCTGATTCTGTAAATTTAGCATAGTTCTTAAAATATTGATCTTTAAGGATGCGTTCAATGAAAACGGCATTAGATCGTCCTCCTGTTTTTGAAGGCATGTCATCATTTTCTAATGTGTCCTGTCTGAACTTTGCTTTATTCGTATTCAACAGATCAAAATAATTTAAAGGAACGCTAAGCCTTTTTGTATTCGTAGCGCATTCCATAAGATTCATGGCTTCAAAGAAATTTATTTCCTTTGATATTTGGTCTTTGTAGAGATAGAATTTTTTTAGCTTCCCAAACCTGAAAAAAGTTATGAACTGATTGGTTTCAGATTCTGTCTTTTTACCGGATCGAGCCTGCTTGGGAAGCCTTTTTATCTTCTCAAATAATTGTGGATTTTTATCTCTTATTTCTCTGATAAGCGATAAATAACGAAGTTCGGTATTCTCTCCTTCTTCTTCTCCTGTATAGGTAGCTTTTTTGTTCAAAGTATTGAATAGCTCCTGACTTCCGATGTCTTCTCCATCAGAGAGATATCTTGCGTCTTCCCCCATAATGTAATGAAACATTTGGAGCTTGTTAGTGATGTTGTTTTCCAACCCCAAATATTGATCGGATTGTGATGTCGGGAAAAAATTGAATACAAAAATATTATTATGCTCAGAGCCTAGCCGATTTACGCGCCCCACTCTTTGTAATACCCGTGTAGGATTCCATGGCAAATCGTAGTTTATGAGGACGTTTGATCGATGTAAATTTATGCCTTCTGCTAATATATCTGTAGTTATAAGATACTGTATTTCGTCTTGACTGTTTTCCGACTTTGGATCGAAATTCTGTTTTATTAATTCTCTTGCAATAGTATGATTAATGAGTGTTTTCGAGTTTTCATATAATGCTCCTTTGCTTGAATAAAACATCACTTTCCCCGGGTATAACTCAAACAACTTCTTGAATAAATAATCCCCTGTCTCTTTCGATTCAGTAAATACTACAATTTTTTGTCCCTTGATTGTGCTTTTTGTCTTAATTTCATAAAGAAAAGAATCTAATTTAGGATCCTCATCAATGTGAATCCATAGCTTTTTGACGGACTTTAGTATTTCAAGATCTTGAAATACTAAAGTCCGATAGTCTTTTGTGAAATTATCAGACATGTATTTGTCGACTCTGTCTTCATCGACTAAATTTTCGAGCGTATCTATATTATCTTGATCTAAGAGATCGTATACGTTTACTTTTTTACTAATATAAACTGTACCCTTGTCAAACATCTCAATAAATCTTTCATGCGATTGAACAAATCGGTCTATACTCATTTTGAAAGCATAAAAACTACTTTCGAGCCTTTTAACAAGTATTCCCTTCATAAAGCCTCCGACATTCCGTTGCTGTTGTTTCTGAAATTCAGTTAATTCGTCCATATAATACAATAATGGAGAATAACGTGTATACTGAAAATCGTGTAACAGTTTAACCGTTTGATTAAAGACATTTTCCAGTTTGTTTTCGAACTGATATACCAATCGTCCCGGATCAGCTAAGTTGGGAAATGTAATTTGTTGTTTTTGAAGATCGTCCTGAAAGAAGTTCTTTACATCGCTTCTTGTTCTTCGGATCATTACAAAACGTAAAATGTTATCTCGGATTTCGTCAGAGACACTTTTTATAACCATCTTGTACTCGTTCTTATCGAATACGTCGTTTCCTGTATTAATGGAACGGGCATCTTTCATTTTCTTCTTTAACCTATTAAAGAATTTTTCCAGATCAGGGACACCAGGTATAGTTGATGCTTTGGGAATCTGAAAAAGCTTTAATTGAGTAAAAATGTCATCTACCGTATTATTTAGCGGGGTGGCAGTAACTAGTACTACTTTTTTCCCTCTGCAAATGTCGAGTAAATTTGCATACGATTGTGTGTTTTCATTGCGAAAACGATGTGCTTCATCAACAACTATGTATTTATATTTTGAGATATCTTTCTTTAAAATATGTTCTAATTTTCCCAAAGACTGAACTTCAAATCCTCTAACGCCAAAATCTCGAAGAGAATCTTCCCAATAATCTTTCAATACGGGGGGGCAAACAACTAGTATTTTTCCTTGCAATTGTTGTAAAAGAAGAGCTGTAATAAAGGTCTTTCCTAAACCAACTACATCCGATAAGAATACACCATTATATGTCTCAAGAATTTTCTTTGCATTTGTTGAAGCCTGAATTTGATAACGAAGTTCCATAAATCCCTTGGGTAAAAAAGGATCAAAATCGTCTTCAATATTTATATCCTCTTCGAGATATTCGTAAATACATTTAAGAAAAAGCTCGTATGGTGTGATGCTGTCATTCAGCCATGTTTTTACTACTATTATGTCTACAAAGTCTCGAGAAACATCCACTCCATCTTTCCATAAAGCTTCAAATTTTTCCAAAGCAAAGTCAACGTCAGCCCTATCTTTCAATTCCACATTGAATTCTCTTTGTGAAACTAATCCCGATTCTGTAAAGTTGCTTGATCCTGTGATTACAGAACCATATTGGATGTGTTTTATTTTTTCATTATATCTATTGATATATACCTTTGCATGAATATTTTGCGAAGGATATGCTCTAATTTCTATTTTCCCACATTTTAATAGCTCTATGAATTTCAAAATACCGAGTTCAACTTGAGCGCTATTCTCCGTCGTAGCTTCAATCTCTGCAACAAGATTTTTTTCATATTGAAGTTTTGTTCTTTTATCTGATTCAAAATCTATAAGACCGTTCTCTTGGTTTTGCATAATAATATCATAAGTAGCCTTATCAACGTTTAATCCAACTAAAATCCGAGTCTTTTCTATTTTCTCAAATGAATCATACAATTGGTGAAATCCACTTAATCTAAAATATCCTACCAGTATATCGAAGTACTGACTCTCTTTTAGTGTGTTCTTGAAGCGATTTAAAAGAGTGGAATTCTCTTCATTTGTGAAAAATTTGATATCTGTTGTATTGTTATTCATTATATACAATTAAATCCTTTACACTGACTTGTATTATTTCAGTTATCTCATTCTGCACTCCCAGACGTGGTTCTTCTGATTGCTTTTCTATAAGATATACTTCTTATCTACAAATATAGTGCTTTTATTCATTATAATAGACGCATGTCTTGTCTTTTCTTTGATATAAAGTTTCCTCTCTCTGCCGCCCTCTCTGTCAATCCATCATTCTCCCTAGGCCCTTCCTCCTCTTCCGCCTGTTATTTCTTTCGATAAAGACCAGCTCTCTTATTTGTTTTTGTCCTGTATTCATTGTATTTTTGTCATAGATTGATTATCGGCTTACAATTGTAAACAAAAAAGATATTATTAGTAAGTAAATAAGCTTATTTAAGTAAAGAAAAGAGGTTACTATTGTGAGCACTTAATGAGTGCAAGGACTTAATAGAATAATCCTATGACTGAATGCAACAAACATAGGGGTATAACAAAAGAAAGCCAAGGGATTGGCTCTTTTTATAATGGGCCTGAACTCTAACGTTACGATACTTAAAACTTAAAAGTAGTATGGCAATATTATTTGATTGGTACGAAAATCCGAAGCCCACGGATATAGAGCAGGGAGAGAAAACATTGCATCCGCGCATCAAGTACAACGGTTCAACTAGTACTGCAGCATTGCGTCATCGCATTCAAGAACGCTGTTCATTGACCGAAACAGACGTGACAGCTGTGCTTGATGCTCTTTCGCACGTTTTGAGCGAAGAATTGGCTGATGGGCGACAAGTACATTTAGACGGCATTGGTTACTTTCATCCTTGTTTGACTTGTACTGAACCGGTGACTGTAGACACGAAGCGGAAAATCACAAAAGTGAAACTGAAGGGTATCAAGTTTCGCGCAGATCAAACGTTAAAAAACGCATTGGGTACTCTGAAAGTGAAATGCTTGAAAGGCAGTTTAGAATTTAAGCGGTTGACCAATGAAGAAATTGACCGGCGTTTGGAGGAGTATTTTAAAACACATCAGTTTCTCAGACGAACGGACTTTCAGAGTCTGTGCGGAATGACAAGGAGTACGGCGATGAGCCATCTGCGGCGCTTGCGTAGTGAAGGAAAGTTAGAAAATCTGGGTGGACTGATGCAGCCCATTTATGTGCCTACTAAAAAGTAGTATTAAGATATATAGCTAATATTACCTGAAAGATACTTATGAGGGTAACAGTTTACTCTCATAGTATCTCTCACTGTTACTATCATCTTTAGATAGCCTATGAATAGGGCAATGTAGCGCATTTATGAGGGCATGATAGCAAAATAGTGCATAACTTTTATTTGCTAAATAAGTTCAAGTCATAAATGCGGCACTTTAGCCTCAACTTTATGATGAGGGGCTATCAAGCGCAGCGAACCTTTCGTTCGCAGTAACGCTTGCATTGTGCCGAAATATCATAGCCCAGCATTGCTCCGAGAATAAAATCTTCCTCCGGTGTCAACTTATTCAAAGGTTGGGTCACTAGAAGACGGATGGCATTGATACATTCTTTACTTCCGAAAAATAAGTTTATCCTGTCATTTCCTACCGGCTGAATGATATAGCTTATCTTTTGAGTATTCAGTCGCTTGATGGCGAAGTCTTCATATTTTTTGTTCGTAGTGTAGAGAATCATCTGACGCACCCCTTTCTTGAATTCATAAATGTGATTCAAAAAGACTTTAAGTTCTATCGGATTAATTGCTGAGGTTATCATAAAGCATTATGGAATTAGGAAATTATTATGCCAGGTGGTTTTTAATGTCATCTACCCAGGCATCAATGCGCTCATCGGTTTTATCACTCTCGTTTACATCATCAAGGGCAAGTCCGATGAATGAACCGTCTATTACCGAGATGGAGGAAGAGAAAGAATATTCGCTTGCTGACACTTTACCCACGAAGGTGGCACCCGAGTCCTTGATATCTTCGTAAATCACTCCCATCCCGTCACAGAAAGTGTCACCGTAAGAGTCGGAATCTCCGCAACCGAAGAAGGCAATTGTTTTATCTTTCAGATCGACTGATTTCAATACTTTAATGCCATCGTACCAATCGTCTTGAACTTCACCGTCACCCCAGGTGGAAGTACCCAAAAGCAAGGCTTCGTATCCATTCACTTTATCGGCAGTCATCTTTGCTACATCAATAATGTCTGACGTTGGAATGCCTAGCTTTGAAGCAATAGCTTCTGCGATGCTTTGTGTGGTTCCTGTAGACGAACCGTAAAAAATACCAATCTTTTTCATTCGACAAAAATCATTTTAGTGTTATACAATTAAGTTTGATGCAAAGTAAGGTGATGGATGCTAATCTTGAAATACCTATAAATGACGATTTTAAACGGTGAGGCTACTCTGTTATAGGTATTCCCTCATTTATATATATCCAGTTTATATTCGGTATGTATGATAAAGATTATATACCTACTTAGTGTAAAAATTATGTGATTATACCTGCTTTTAGGTATTGCATCGGCTTTTAACCTCTCATAACTTTGCTTCGATTTAATTTTATAAAAAATACAAAATAAATGAAAGAGAAGATTCTAGGACTTTCTTTGTGTCTGGCTCTTTTCGGAGGAAGTGCTTCAGCCGAAAACAATCCCGATGTAAAGCCTGACAACACGAACAAAACCGAGCAAAAAGTAGCGGAGGTTACAAAGCCCCGCTTGACTATAGGTGGCTATGGTGAGGCGGTTATGACGCGCAATTTTTATAGTGATAACTATTTGCGCTATACCAGTGCGGAGAATTACAAGAATGCCAAAAGTAATGGACGTTTTGATTTGCCTCATGTTGTTATCTTTCTTGGTTATGACTTTGGTAAGGGCTGGACTTTTTCCAGTGAGATAGAGTTTGAGCATGGTGGAACGGAAAGTGCCGTGGAGATGGAAGAAGAAGAAGGAGGAGAATATGAATCAGAAATAGAACGTGGAGGAGAAGTTGCTCTGGAGCAATTCTGGATTCAAAAATCATTTTGCCCGCAGCTCAATTTGCGAATGGGACATATCATCGTACCTATTGGCATGACCAACCAACACCACATGCCAACGGAATTCTTTGGAGTATATCGCCCCGAAGGGGAAAATACCATTATGCCGTGTACGTGGCATGAAACGGGAATCAGTCTTTGGGGACGTGCCGGTGATTGGCGCTATGAAGCGATGTTACTTCCCGGTTTGGACTCCGATCGCTTTGGTCGTCAGAATTGGATTAAGGGTGGGGCAGGAAGTCCTTATGAATTTAAAATAGCGAACTCTTATGCAGGTGCATTTCGTGTAGATAACTATTCCGTTCGCGGTCTTCGTATGGCTTTGAGTGGATATATTGGTAATTCATTTAATAATACGCTTAGTGTGAATGAATCTACCAATTATAAAGATGTGAAAGGAACCGTAATGATTGGTGCATTTGATTTCCATTACGATGCCCATAATTGGATTGTGAGGGGGAATGCTGATTACGGACATTTGACAGATTCCAAGAAAATCACCCAATATAACATGAGCATGCGCAAAGACTCTCCTTCACCTAAACAAGCTGTTGCCTCGGATGCTATTGCGATAGGAATAGAAGCTGGCTATAATCTTTTTTCACGTGTTGAGAAAATGAAAGAGGAGGGGAAAAAGTTTTATCTGTATGGACGATATGATTATTATGATTCTATGCATAAGACAGCTGATGGAGTAACGGACTATGAATGGTGTGGGCGCCAGAGAATAGCAGCCGGCGTCAATTATTACCCGATGAAAGATATTGTATTAAAAGGTGAATATTCTATTGGACTGTTGAAAAGTAAGTATAATAATGAACCTTCAATTTCTTTAGGTGTGGCTTATGCCGGATTTTTCACGAAATAAATAATTCAAACGAACTATAAACACAAAAGATTAAAAGTAATGAGAAAGAATTTCAAACTACCATTGTATTTTGCAATGGGTGCTTTATTCACTGCAAGTATGGTCGCATGTAGTGATAGTGATGACGATGGTGATTCCATTAAAGAAGATGCTTTGGGAACAGCAATTGTTCCTTATGTGAATAATACGGTTATTGGTACTTATACCAAAATGGCTGATGCTTCAATTGATTTATATGAAAAATGTGTAATCATTCAGGATGCCTATACCAATAAAACATTAACGTCGGAAATGGTAAAATCGGCAGGGAAGTCATGGAATAATGCCCGTCAATATTGGGAGCTGAGTGAAGCTTTTCTTTTTGGACCGGCAGGGGATAGTGGCGCGGGTATTGATGGACATATTGATACTTGGCCTGTAGCGAAAGTGACAGTGACTGCCATATTAAACAATGCAGATTTGATGAAAGCTATTCAAGAGAAAGGAGCTACCGGTTTACCTGCTGAAGAGGGAGTACTGGGTTTTCATGCTACGGAAGCTTTGTTATTTCAATTAGATGCTACTGAAACTAAGTCAGAGCCTCACAGTACTCAGTATACATCTAATGAGTTAATTTATCTTGTTGCTATAGCTGAAGACTTAATGAATCAATGTGTTTTGTTGGAAGCTTATTGGGCTGGATCTGATAAAATAACAGTTGCAAAACAGACTATCTTGAATAACGCCGGTTTGACATTCAAATCAGGATTAGCGAATTATGGCTCTAGAATGGTAAACCCAGGTGTGAATGATCAGACATATAAAAATTATTTGGGCGTTGCCCAAGATATAATTCAAGGCTGCATTGATATTGCAGACGAGGTGGGCAATCAAAAAATAGGCAGACCTGTCAACGGTTCTTCGGAAGATGATAAAAATTACATAGAATCTCCTTATAGTTTGAATTCTATTGTAGACTTTACCGATAATATAATCAGTATTAAAAACTCTTACGAAGGGATTAACTCTGGTGATGCTTCGATAAGTGATTATATCAAATCGGTCGATCCTACACTGGACACAAAGGTGAAAGCCAGTATTCAGGCGGCAATAGATATCATAGGAAAAATTCCGGAACCTTTTGCTAAAAATGCTTCCACAAATGCTGATGCAAAAGAAGCTGTAACCGTGGTTGGTACGGATTTGGTGAAGACTTTAGAAGAAGTGGCTCAAGCTTTATCTAAATATTGATTTTAATAATCAGCCTTAAAGGCGGGTGTACCCTCAAAGTATGCCCGCTTATTGGCGTTTTTAATCTAACTAATATTGTTTAATATATGAAGAGCTTTTATTATTTGTTGGGATTTCTTTCTCTGGGTATAATGTCTTGTAGCGATGAGGATACGAAGAAGGACGATGGGAAAACAGAGGAACTTCCTGAATGGTATTATACCGGTGGTGAACTTGGTACGGCATATTTAACGACTTATAACGCTTATGAGCAACCTACTCTCGCTGTGGAAAATGCCGGATTGTATCAGGCGTTTAAGAATGGTGAACAATTGTTTGAAAAGCCATTCGTATCCAATATGGAAGGTGTGCGTAAAGGATTAGGTCCCGCTTACGTCCGTAGCTCGTGTATTCATTGTCATCCCGGGTATGGGCATGGCAAACGTATTCCTTCCGGAACATTCAATACGAACGAAATAGGAAATGGATGTCTGCTTGTGGTTTATACGCCTGATGATAACAATTATGTCTCCTGGCTGGCAGGTATGCCGCAATCTCATGCAGTTGCTCCCTTTAAAGCACCACTTGATGAGAGTAAGATTACGGTGGCATGGAAAGACTATACGGATCAATGGGGAAATAAGTTCCCTGATGGAGAGAGTTATTCATTGCAATATCCTGAGGTCACGCTTCCTAAAGAGGCTGTCTATGTGTATAATCAAGGCTATCAAATACCTAAAGATTATGAGGTGCGTCTTGAATCGACTATTGGTATATATGGAGCAGGGTTATTGGATGCCATTACTGACGAGGATATAAAGGCTCAATACGCTAAGGAAGAGGCTGCTGGTGCATCGGTTAATCCTGCTATTTTTAAAGATGGAGAATGGGTGAAACAATATGCCAATTCTCTTCAAGGTAATGGAGAAAAGCACCCTTTACGTTATACTTATGCGTTGAGCCGCGGTCCGTTGCATGATGGTCCCGGTTCCAATGCGATGTGGAATATCACAAATGTAACCCGTAACAACAGGAAGTATCACTATTTGGATGCAGCCGGCACTTATGCGGAATATTCATCGAAAGACCCTGAGGTTCAGGCCGGATTTCCCGACTATATAGCTAAGGTTGATCCTAAAAAAGAACATCCCGAGTGGTGGACAGGTAGTATGGCGGATAATATCAAAAGCTATCTGACTTCTAAAACTTTGCCGACGGAAATGAGTGATGATGATTTTGTTGATTTTATGGTATGGCATAGAGGCTTGGCAGTTCCTGCCGCCCGTAATGTGGATGATGAGGAAGTGCTGAAAGGTAAGGAACTGTTTGAACAGATTGGTTGTACGCGCTGCCATCGCCCTACCTGGACAACCGGTAGTGATAATTTCACTGATCCGAATTTATTCTTTTCTAATGGTGACAGCCGTTTGCCACGATATCCCAACCAAAAGATATGGCCTTATACCGATATGGTGCAGCACCAACTTCACATGGTGAATGATATCCGCGGGGGATGGTGTCGCACAACTCCGTTATGGGGCCGTGGGCTGCATCAGAAATGTACCGGTTCGGCTACTTCCGATCGTTTGCACGACTGTCGCGCACGTACTGTGGTTGAGGCTATAATGTGGCATGCCACGTCTGAACAGAGCGCCGCCTACAATGTCGTAAGTAAATTCCGTACTTTATCTAAAGCGGATCGTAATGCTATTGTTAAATTCATTGATTCTATCTAATAGAATTGTATTTTTGTGGCTGTAACATTGTAATTGCATCGTTGTCATTCCGAATATTCCGGTCGGGTATTGGGAATGGCAATGCTGCCTTTTACTAATATTGATAAATAGTATATCTTAAAAATAATTATGGGAATCAGTGTGAAACCTGCTTTGTTGAAATATCTTTCTTTTGGAGCCGTTGCTTTTCTTGTTTTGATAATGGGTGTGGCTACGGTACTCGAAAAGCTGTACGATACTTCTTTTGTCTCCAAATTCATATATGGTTCTCCATATTTTATTGTGCTTTGGGCTATTTGTGCTTTGGCGGGATTATGCTATTTGATTGCTCAGAAACGGCATAAACATTTAGTCGCATTTCTATTGCACTTATCTTTTGTACTTATTTTGCTTGGAGCTTTAGTCACTCATATTGCCGGTCGGCAAGGACGGATTCATCTGCGTCAGGATGAAGGTCACGAAACGACTTATATTACTGGCGATATGAAAACGGAAGCGCTTCCATTTGAGGTTTCCCTAAAGAATTTTAAGTTAGAGTATTATCCGGGAACATTTGCTCCAATGGATTTCGTGAGTACAATTCTTATTCACGATGGAGAAGTAGAAGAAGAAGGTGTGGTAGCAATGAATCATATCTACACATACCGCCATTATCGGTTTTATCAATCTCAATATGATATGGACGGTAAAGGAGCTACTCTCTTCATCGCACACGATCCGTACGGCATTGCTATCACTTATTCCGGATATGCTTTGTTGTTGGTTTCGATAATCCTCTTCATGTTACAGAAAGACAGCCGTTTCCGTCAGTTACTACGCCATCCTTTATTACAGCGTAGCGGAGCGATCTGCTTTTTGTTGCTCATGGCTTTTTCTACGATAAAGGCCGGGGAAGTACCTCGGGCTTTGCCTAAAGATGTAGCCGCAAAGTTTTGCGATCTCTATATTTATTATAATGATAGAATTTGTCCCATACAGACTCTTGCCAAAGATTTCACTATAAAATTGTGTGGACATTCTACTTACAAGGGGCTTTCTTCGGAACAGGTTTTGTCAGGATGGCTCTTTTATTATGATGAGTGGAAAGAAGAGCCGATGATTAGAATAAAGAATAAGGAAGTACAGCAATTATTGGCAATAAAAGGCTCTTATGCACGGTTGACTGATTTTGCCGATGTGAATGGCTATAAGATTGAAATAGGTCTTCAATCAGGTTCAGTTGGCGATATGAGGGCACTTGAAGAGGCAAATGAAAAGTTTAATCTTATCAGTATGGTGTCTACGGGTAGCCTGTTGAAGATATATCCGTATTCCTCTCCATCACAGCCTGTTGAATGGTACTCTCTTGCAGATGAGTTACCTCGTGATCTTCCGGCCGATTTAGCAATGTTTATCCATAACAGTATGGGGTATGTGGCTGAGATGGTTGCGAAAAAGGATTATGCGCAAGTATCTGTTTTTCTTGATAAAATAAAGAAGTTCCAAAAGAAGGAGGCGGGCAGTGTGTTGCCGTCGGAAAGCAGATTTACTGCCGAAAAATTTTATAACGTGATGGATTATACTAAGCCGGTTGCCATGGGATGTGTGTTACTGGGTTTGGTTAGTTTCGTGTTGTATTGTCGGCGGAATTTTTATGGAAAGCGGGATGACTGCAAAACTTTAGACAATGATAATGTGACTCCTAAGCCATCTAAGCATTCTGGCACTGATAAGTATTGGTTATGGTTCGGCATTCTTTGTAAGGCGCTGATGATAATCTTGTTTGCCTATTTGTTTATCTTGATCGGTTTACGCGGTTACGTTGGTAATCACCTTCCTTTGTCCAATGGCTTTGAAACGATGCAGTTTATGGCTTGGTGCACGTTGCTGTTTACTTTTATATTACAACGGAAATTTCAGATGATGCTGCCTTTCGGTTTTCTAGTCTGTGGGCTGGCATTAATGGTCTCCATGTTTGGAGAATCTAACCCGCAAATCACCCAGTTGATGCCTGTCTTGCAATCACCTTTGCTTTCGGTTCATGTAGTGGTAATTATGCTGGCTTATTCACTGTTGGCATTTATAATGCTCAACGGGGTGACGGCGGTTATCTTGCATTATTCCCGCCGTGACTGCCGCCTTGAGATAGAACGCCTTCTGGTTATTAGCCAGATTTTGCTCTATCCGGCAGTATTTTTGCTTACGATTGGCATTTTTATCGGTGCAATTTGGGCCAATGTCTCATGGGGTCGCTATTGGGGGTGGGATCCGAAGGAAGTCTGGGCACTCATCACCATGTTGGTATACGCTTTGGCGCTACATCCCGACTCATTACCTTGGTTCCGCCGCCCGATGTTTTTTCATCTGTTCTCCATCGCAGCTTTCTTTTTAGTCTTGATTACTTACTTTGGAGTAAATTTTCTTTTAGGCGGCATGCACAGTTACGCAGGATAGGATCCTTTATTACTTCCCGCTCCAACGTTTGAGAGTCGGAAAATATTTTCTCATCTCAATGATTGCTTCCTCTTTAGAATAAGAAGAGCCTGAGTCTTTATTGAATTCATCGACAAATTGAGCACAATGCTGAATCATTTCCTCCATGGTGTAATTTGAGGTATATTCCCCTTTTTGATAACAATAGTTGCAATATTCCTCATTTTTACTACCATCGTGGTTTGTACCGAAATCTTCTTCATTTTGTAGCGGCATACCGCAACTCTGACAATACTTTATTTCCATTGTTTTTCTATTTTGTAGTGATATTATATAAATACTTTAAGTTGGGAAATGTCTTATTCCAGCATGTGCTCATCCACACCGAATTTCTCACCGACTTGCGATTTACCGGCGGGTTCTACGTGCACAATGATGTCATAGACGTCTACGGAATCTTTGATGCTTTTCTCTACAGCTTCGGCTATTTCGTGCCCTTGAATGACGGTGATATCAGGATCGACTTCAATGTCCAATGCGATCATATATAAGTTACCGATCATACGTGATCTTACCCGGTGTGGATGTCCTGCTCCGGGTACTTTTTGAACAGCAGTAAAAATGGTATGGTATATTTCCACGTCTTTAACCCCATCCATCAAATCAACACTTGAGTCGAGGAATATTTTGATGGACGAGCGCAAAATGAACAAGCTGATGATCAGACCGGTAATGGTATCAAGTACCGGTACTTTGAAAACGAATGTGAAGGTAAGTCCGACTAATACACCTGCTGAAATAATCACATCATTACGCATGTTTATAGCATTGGCTTTGAGTAGCGAACTATTTATCTTTTTCCCTTGACGGTATTGATACGTTGCGAGTAACAGTTTACCAATAATAGAAAATACGGTCACATAAATAGCTATGCTAGTGGGAAGCTCCTTCGTTTCAGTCGCGAAAAGACCTCGAAATGAAGAGATGAGCATTTGTAATCCGGCATAGAATATAATGATTGATAGGACTTTTGCAGCAATGCCTTCAGCCTTCTCATAACCGAATGCGTATTTCTTGCTTGGAGGGCGATTTATTATTTTTGCAGTGAAGATCATGACGATGGAGATCACTACATCTGTGGCTGAATCTATCCCATCACTAAGAACGGCAAAACTTCCGGAAGTAAATCCTATAGTGATTTTGGCTGCTGATAAAAGACTGTTCCCTATGGTACTTATCCATGATGCTCTGATCAACAGGTTTTCATTTGACCCCATTCGTTCTTGTTTTAGTTTATCCAATTCCCTGCGTTGTTATGTATCGTTTATCTTTCTTGTAGATCTACTTCCTTGATACAAAAACTTCTTGATGCCGGGTTGGCAAACTTATATAAAAATATTGGAATAAGCGGTCTTTTACACTAAAATGAAGAGGTTAATAATTATGTTTTTATACGGTTTGTTTCCAAAACCGACTTGTGATATCAATCATTTCACGGTCAATAATTTTGTATAAGCGCTGATTGGTAAGCTCCGATTTCAATCCTCCTCGCGTTGCAATATAAGGACCTAGCTTGATATAGTTGAATGAACTAATGTCGAAACCTGGTGGTAAGTTTTGTTTTCCCGAATACCAACCTGTTTTGACCGGGGCGGGTTGACACTGCAAATATAATGCAAGTTGTTCCACTTCAAAAGGTGAGGCGTCGCCTCCCATAAAACAAACGCATGTGATTCCGCTTTTGTATTTTTGGAGCAGCATGGAGAGACTCTCAATCGTTAACGGTTCTCCTATATCTTCCATTAGGTAGGGGCTATGACATCCCTCGCACTTATTGGGACAGTTGGAAATATTAATCGCCAATGTGACTTCATCCGGGATTTCTTGGAAAACGATATCGTAGTCGGTGTATTTTAGCATAGTCTTTGTTTGGTGATTTTGCAATTTGCCTGTATTCCCTTTCCTCTGAAGAGAGGGAACACAGACAATCTTTGTGGTAATATAATGCTCGTTAGTTTGAGGTACTTTTCACATTCTCCAATTCTTTCTCAGTGTAAGCGAGAGATGTACCATTAGCGTAAAAACGTTGCCCGGCTTCTTTCTGACGGGCTTGAGAGAAATTGCTGACACGCTTCATATAGCCTATTACTCTGGTCAGATAATCTACGTTTTTACTATGGCATACCGGACACTCATTGAGGTAGCGCTTGTCTATATGATTACAGTCGTTACAAACCGTATTCGGAATATTGAACGTAAAATAATTGCATCCTTCTTTGGCTGCAACACGAAGCAATTGTCGATATTGCTCTTTGCTTAGATGCTCCTCCAAGTTCATGTGTAATGCCGATCCACCGGTCAGGTGATCGATATACCGATGTCCATGTAACTTGAATCTGTCTATAACATTCAATGACTTATCTTCTACAATGTAGAAATAACTGTTGTAACATTCGCGGAAAGTTTGGTAACCTGCTTCTTTATCCCATTTGGCATGTTTTACACCCACATTTTCAGCCGGAATCATTTCACAATTGAATAAAACGTCTTTTGTCCGATATTTTTTATTGTATTTTTCAATGATGCCCAACACTTCCTGAACAAATGTTTCGTACTTGGGATTGTCATTGATCTCTATGCCTAGAAATTGAGCGGCTTCTACCAGTCCGTTTACTCCGATAGTGAGGTATTGCCTCCCCATACTAATATAACCGGCGTCGAATAATGGCAACATGCCTTTAGATTGTAATAATTTTAAATTCTCATTGTAAGCCAGCTGTACTTTATGAGCCAGGTCGATGACTTCTTCGAGAAAGAATGGATACAGAATTCCTGATTTAACGGCATGCTGAATGCAACGGTTCAGATTAATGGTCAGTACACTTTTTGAGCCGGTTGATACTCCTCCGGCACCGAGCGTATAACTAAATCCATTGTCTTGTATCTCGTTGCGTAGCCTGCAGCAGCTGCTTAGTGAATCGGCATTATCGCTCATGTATGTGAAGAAGGAGTGACCTTCGGCATACATCTCAGCCGTAAAGTCGCCATATTCCTTATCCATTACGTCACCGTCTTTGCTAAGCAGTGCCATGGTTTCTACCGGGAAGGTTAAAATGGCTTTGGTGCGTTCTTTATTGAACCATTTCATAAAGCGTTTTTGCAACCAGCTTAACGATTCCCAATCGGGCTGACTGCCATCGGGGAAAAAGAAGTGTTCGAAAAGACTGTTGAAATAATACTTATCATAATAGGCTATGTTCCAGAAAACGGCTTGGAAGTTTCTTGCTCCTGTAGGCTGATTGATAGAGTAGACTATCTGTTCGAAACAGTCGGTGATTACTTTGTCTATACTTCTGTGTTTTAAAGATAAATCGCCCATTTTTTCGGGATCCTTATAATAGTCTTTTCCGTATTCTTTTCCAATGAAATAATTCATGTACATCAAGAATTCGGGTGTGGCACATGCTCCGCTTAACATGCTCGACACAATGAATACCATATTGATAAAGCCTCCGCAAAATGATTTTAAGTTAGTGGGAGCTATGGAGTTTCCGCCTATTGCAGTGGTACCATTGATGAGCCATGGATACATGGTGATGCTGGCACAGTAATTGGCCAGATTGGTTTCGTCATTCTTATAAATGTAGTGGTGATTTAACAGCTCAATATATCTGTCTGAAAGCTCTTTGCCGTACATATCCTTTAAACGGTCGGTTAAAAGACGTCGGTTTAAGCGGATAAAGTTTGCTTTGGGAAGTTCGCCGATTAGTGTGGCGATATTTTTGTTTTCCACATTGGCATTGGCATCGTATTTACTTCCACTTGCCGGATTTGAAGCATCGCAATAGTCAATTAGAAAACGCAACTTATCCCGTACCTCGCGATCTTCCAAATGTTTTTGGCGATAAAGCATGAATGACTTGGCTACGGCATAATAGTGCTCTGCCATTAAAGCTATTTCCACTTGATTTTGAATGTCTTCCACACTACTTCCATCGCTTATACTCACCCGGCTGAGGATGTGAGTGATAACATCTTGAGTAGCAAAACTTCCGACAGATAAAAATGCTTTACTAATGGCATTTTTAATTTTGTCTAAAGAAAAAAGTTCTTTTTTCCCATCTCTTTTTACAATGAATACCTCTGAATTGATCATACTAATAAACTTAAGATTCGACAACTAAAATTATTAACATTGAACAAACCAATAGATGACAACTCGTGCAACAGAGTAATAAAATGGATCAAACGGATACATCCTATTGCTTTTCACCCGAAAGCCATGAATGAGTGTAATGCTACAGGCAGGTCTTCTGACTCGTTTCTGTTACTATGCCTTCCCGATTTGTTTATAATCAGTGGTTTATGAGTGTAGTAACATGCGCTTTGCACATTGTGCATGAGGAAACTTACAGCTACGGGGATAGTTCTTGATTTTCACAAGATTCCCTTTTAATTCCGTATCATACTGGTGATGATCGTGAAACCTATATGCTGACAAAGTTAGAAATAAAATTTATATTCCTACGGTTAAGTAGAAAAAAGAATATTAAAAGATAAATTCAATTCCCTAGAAAGGTTTTAAATAACTTTATGTATATATTGTTTACTTTAAAGTCCCTTTTTTTGAGTTCGAATGATAAAACTTATCACCTGAATATCAGCGCATATCCATACTTAATTATAGAAGATAATTTGATAAAGTGAATAAGATTGAACAGTGTTAATACTGTTTTAAAAAGTACTATCATAAGAACTTATTTCATCCAGTATACGTTGATTAATAAGACTAAAAATTAAATAGTTATGGGACATTCTAAAATAGTACAATTGCTAGGTGATCAGAGTGATTATCTTTTGAAACATGTGAGTAAAACGATTGATAAGTCGTTAATTCATGCTCCCGGAGCTGATGTAATTGATCGGTTGTGGATTGATTCCGACAGGAATATTCCGACATTGAGTAATCTTCAACGAATTTTCGGTCATGGGCGGCTTGCTAATACCGGATATGTTTCCATATTGCCTGTAGATCAGGGAATAGAGCATACAGCTGGTGCTTCTTTTGCGCCGAATCCTTTATATTTTGATCCTGAGAACATTATTAAGTTGGGAATCGAAGCCGAATGTAATGCAGTAGCCACTACTTATGGGGTTTTGGCTTCAGTGGCTAGAAAATATGCCCATAAGATTCCATTTGTAGTGAAGATAAATCATAATGAGTTATTGACTTATCCGAATTCTTATAATCAAATAATGTTCGGAACGATTAAAGAAGCATGGAATCTGGGTGCTGCGGCGGTAGGTGCTACGATTTACTTTGGTTCGGAAGATAGCCGTAGGCAGATTGTTGAAGTTGCCGAAGCTTTTGAATATGCTCATGAGTTAGGTATGGCAACAATTCTTTGGTGTTACCTGCGTAATGATGGTTTCAAGAAAGATGGCGTCGATTATCATAGTGCCGCCGATTTGACCGGTCAGGCAAATCATTTGGGAGTAACGATAAAAGCAGATATAGTGAAGCAGAAACTGCCGACTAATAACGGTGGATTTACTGCAATTAAATTTGCCAAAAGCAGTCCGGCAATGTATGATAAGCTAGCTTCTAATCATCCTATTGACCTTTGTCGCTATCAAGTTGCAAATGGTTATATGGGTAGAGTTGGTTTGATTAATTCGGGAGGAGAGTCTCATGGTGAAAGCGATTTGAAAGATGCTGTATATACTGCTGTGGTAAATAAGCGTGCCGGTGGTATGGGATTGATTTGTGGTCGTAAAGCTTTCCAAAAACCAATGAATGAAGGTGTTGAACTGATTCAGGCTATTCAAGACGTCTATTTGGATCAAGATATCACACTCGCTTGATATACTCTTGTTTCGGTTTATCATACTTTGTAAAAAAATAGAGGTGCGGCAGAGAAATCGGACGTTAGGTTTATCTCACATATTTTATCCATGGTTGAGATAATTCTTCGGACGTTTTTTGCCACACCTTCTTTTTTGTTTTAAAATCGTTATTATTTCCAAGCTTCTCTTTATTAGCTTTTATGCTTTCTTCTATTTTTATTCTTATCTTTGCTACGAATTGGTTTTGAATGATTATTCCGTCATTCAAATTAAAAGGGAATCGGGTGTAAATCCCGTACAGTCCCGCTGCTGTGAAGCTCCATTATTTAAACTCTTCATTAACGACTTTTTCCACTGGTTGAATTTATGCCGGGAAGGATTTGGAGAGGGAGTCAGTCAGAAGACCTGCCATTCACAAGAAGGACTATTTCTGCTCGTGGGATAGGGAAATAGCTGTAAAATCTTTGTTTAATCTAAAAAAGAGAAGGTATGCCTAAAAGAAAGGTATGTCCACGTTGTGGTGCGACATTTGAATGTTTACATGATCAAATTGCATTATGTCATTGTGCGACTGTGCGGCTTGACGAGAATTCGCGTAATTATGTGAAAGCTAATTATTCGGATTGTTTATGTCATGAGTGCTTGCTGGAGATAAAAAAAACTTTGTCTGAAGAACAAATAAATAATACTAAAATATTATGATGGATTTTATTAGTAATATGTTCCAAGGCTACCCCGATCTCTGGGGTGGGGGAGTTGCCCACTCCGTACTTATCCTTTCTCTTGTGATAGCTTTTGGTATTATTCTGGCTAAAATAAAAATAGCGGGAATATCGTTGGGTGTAACATGGATACTTTTTGTAGGCATTGTATTTGGGCATTTTGATTTGAATCTGGATGAGCACCTGCTTCATTTTATGAAAGAATTCGGGTTGATACTATTCGTATACTCTATAGGCTTGCAAGTTGGCCCCGGTTTTTTCTCTGCTTTTAAGAAAGGGGGACTTACGCTAAATGTCATTGCAATGATGGTGGTTTTCACTGGTGTTTCCATTACGGTAATACTTCACTTTATCACGGGTATTCCGATAACGACAATGGTTGGTATTTTATCGGGAGCGGTGACTAATACTCCCGGACTTGGTGCCGCTCAACAGGCTAATAGTGATTTGAATGGAGTGGATGCTCCGGAAATAGCTTTGGGATATGCAGTTGCTTATCCTCTTGGTGTGGTGGGTATTATATTGTCTTTGTTACTTTTAAAGTTTGTTTTCCGAGTTAATACTAAAAAAGAGGAGGATGAAGCGGAGAGCGGATTGGGACATCTGCAAGAACTAACGGTTCGCCCTGTATCACTGGAGATTCGTAATGAAGCGATTGACGGTAAGAGGGTAAAAGACATACGTCCGCTGGTAAACCGCCAGTTTGTCATTTCGCGTATACGTCATCATAGCGGTGATCAAACGGCTGAACTGGTCAACTCGGATACCGTGCTACATTTGGATGATCAGATTTTGCTCATTTCGAATCCGAAAGATATAGAGGCTATCGCCGTGTTTTTCGGAAAACAGGTCAATGTGGAATGGGAGCAACTCAATAAAGAACTAATTTCCCGTCGGATATTGATTACTAAGCCGGAGCTTAATGGAAAGACTTTATCGCAATTGAAAATCCGCAATAATTTTGGAGCCAGTGTAACCCGCGTCAATCGTTCAGGAGTGGATTTGGTTGCTTCCCCTCAATTGCAGCTTCAAATGGGAGACCGTGTTACTGTAGTTGGCAGTGAGCTTGCTGTGGGACATGCGGAGAAGGTCTTGGGAAATTCAATGAAGCGTTTGGATCATCCTAATCTTATTCCTATTTTTCTTGGTATTGCGTTGGGGTGTATCCTTGGAAGCTTACCTTTTGCTTTTCCCGGCATTCCCCAGCCTGTTAAACTTGGGTTGGCAGGTGGTCCTCTGATTGTATCTATTCTTATAAGTAGATTTGGTCCGAAATATAAGCTCATCACCTATACTACAATGAGTGCTAATCTAATGCTGCGTGAAATAGGTATTGCTATTTTTCTTGCATGCGTGGGGTTAGGAGCCGGTGAAGGTTTTATTGATACGATTATTTATAAAGGTGGGTATGTCTGGATTGGCTACGGTGTTGTCATTACTATGGTTCCATTGCTTATAGCCGGTATTGTAGGCCGCTATCTTTTCAAACTTAATTATTATACTTTGGCAGGTGTCCTGTCTGGTTCAATGACTGATCCTCCTGCTTTGGCTTATTCCAATGATCTCACTTCCACAGATGCTCCTGCAGTCGGTTATGCTACCGTGTATCCGCTGACAATGTTTTTAAGGGTATTAACGGCACAATTATTAATAATTTTATTAGCATAATTTCATTCTGAATGATTACTTTTGAATAGATTATTTAGAATATGCCGGTATTTGCATTGATGTAAAGCTCTGCTGTTCTAAAAAAGCTTATTAAAGAAAAAACAAAATGAAGTCAGCTGCATTTAATAATGCAGCTGATGCTTAATCATTATATGAATGGATAAAATGCAAGAACAGAATTATAGTCCCAGTTTATTAAAGCAGTTATTAGTCTTTCAGAAGGATGAAGCTACTTCCGAAATAATATACCGGAAGCTTGCTGAAATAGAAAAAGATCCTGCTAACAAAGAAATTTTGCTTCGAATTGCAGCAGATGAGAAGAAACACTATATAGCATTACGAAATCATACAAAGCGGGATGTATCTCCGAATAAATTCAGGATATCTCTCTATGTTTGGCTGGCTCGCATTTTCGGTTTGACTTTTGCTGTCCGTCAGATGGAAATCACAGAAAAGGATGCAAGCGCTACTTATACCCAACATGAAGACTTGGAGCATTTGTCTGAGATGGCGCGTGATGAAGAATTGCACGAACAGCAATTGATTGGATTGATAAATGAAGAGCGGCTGGAATATATGGGTTCCGTGGTACTGGGTTTGAATGACGCATTGGTTGAATTTACGGGTGCATTGGCTGGCTTTACATTAGCTCTGAATGATACCAGGCTGATCGCATTGACTGGTAGTATAACCGGTATTGCTGCTGCGTTGTCTATGGCTTCATCGGAATATTTGTCGACTAAATCGGATAAAGATCCTTCCAAACATCCCGTCAAAGCTGCCGTTTACACGGGGATTGCATATATTATAACAGTAGTGGCTTTGGTTATGCCTTTCATTTTACTTTCTAGTACAATGTTAGCACTCGGTATCATGCTTTTAATGGCTTTGCTTATCATTGCATTTTTTAATTTCTATTATTCAGTTGCGCGTAATGAAAACTTCAAACGTCGTTTTTTGGAGATGGCTGTTTTAAGTTTCTCTGTTGCCGCTTTAAGCTTTTTGATTGGTTATTTACTAAAGACGGTTACAGGTATAGAAGCATAGTTGTTATCGGATAGCTATTTGCTTTGATTTTATATTGTTATTGAACCTCATGCACTATTATCATGTCTTAATAGTTGTATGAGGTTTGTCGTTGATTCCCATATATTCGTCGATAACATTTTACTTATTTTCATCCTTCACCTATCTTTGCACCTAATAAAGTTTAGAATAAACATACCGGGAAAATAGCAAATAGAGATTTGAATATACTTCTTAACCGATGAGTACAGATATAAATAGTATAAGACGCAAAATAATGCGCGCACTTACAGGGCATATTGGCCCTGTTCAAAAAATTAGTTTAGATTTTAAATCCGCTGAATCTATCAGCCGAATTCTCATAGTACGCCCGAATAGTCGTCTAGGTAATCAGCTCATGCTGACCCCACTTTTACAGAGAATAGAAAATACTTATCCAGATTGTAAGGTGGATCTATTTGTTAGAGGCAATTTAGCTCCTGTTTTGTTTCAAAATTATCCTAATATAGATTGTTTTATAAAACTACCTTCAAAGCCTTTTAAGCAGTTGGGAAAATATTTTATGGCTTGGTTGCATTTGCAAAAACATCAATATGACCTTGTCTTTAATGTTGATGCTTCATCTTCTTCCGGTAGATTATGTACGAAATGGGTAAGGGGTAAAGTGAAGTTTTTTGGATCTCCCGAATTGGTGTCAACTTCTAATGCGGACGTCGTACACATGGCTAAGACTCCGGTGTATAATTTCGACTGGCTGATTGAGCAGATGAATTTTTCATTGGGAGAAAAGCATCTTGAACCGGAGTCTTTATGCTTACGACTTACGGATAACGAATTAGCTGAAGGGAAGAAAGTTTTAAAGAGCATTGTAAAGAATGATAAGCCTACTATAATGTTTTATACGTATGCTACAGGTAATAAATGTTTGTCAAATAAATGGTGGCAAGAACTTTACGCAGAATTGCAAAGTAGGTATGGAGAAAACTATAATTTACTTGAAGTTCTTCCGAAAGAAAATGTTTCTCAAATAAACTTTGTCGGTTTAAATTATTATAGTACGAATTTGCGTGAAATGGGGGCTGTAATTAGTTTGGCTTCTGTTTTCATAACAGGAGATTGTGGTGTGATGCATTTGGCTAGTAGTGTCGGTGTTCCGACTATAGCATTATTCTCTCGAGATAACATAGCTATATATGAACCATATAATAGAGGAAGCCAAGCATTTCATATCGATCATGTAAAAATCGGAAATCTTATGCGCTCCCTCGATCATATTTTGCTAAAAAAAGTTCTTAGTATAGCTACTGCATTCTATTCTGAATTGTTTTATATACTAAGTTGAGTTATTTCTTATCGGTATTGGCTGAAGAATTAGCTCTTTTTGCCAATTCAAAAAGAGAAGGATCAAGATGACAATATCCTCCGGGGTTTTTGTCTAAATAATCTTGATGATACTCTTCAGCTTTGTAGAAGTTTTCAAGCTCTTTTACTTCTACAACAAGAGGCTTGGTATACTTCTTTGCAATCTCTTCAACGATGGAATGGATTGTTGCAAGGTCGGATTTGTCGGTATAATATATGCCTGTACGATATTGGGTGCCGACGTCATGCCCTTGCTGATTGAGTATTGTGGGGTCTATTGTCTTGAAATAAAGCTCTAGGATTTGCTTTAACG
This sequence comes from Bacteroides sp., assembly GCA_041907545.1. Classification (GTDB taxonomy): domain Bacteria; phylum Bacteroidota; class Bacteroidia; order Bacteroidales; family Bacteroidaceae; genus Bacteroides. The sequence goes on along the minus strand of JAYRGX010000004.1, from coordinate 4,726 downwards.
CTACCTTTTTAGAATCATATTGTACTTTTACCGTTTCAGCAAAGTTTGTTATCCCAGTGCACACTTGTTGGTAGGTTGGGTTCGCTATATTTCCATTAGCATAACCCACTTGTGTACTCTCCACTCCATTTATTAATTTCAAGAAGTGTTCTGTTCCCCAGAAGCAGCCTCCCGCTAGATAAATCTCTTTATTCATTTTATTCTTATTAATTGATTTTCCTTTTTGCATCATGCTTGTCGAGAGGGTAAATGTACATAAAGCACATAAAATAGCGAGTATTCTAATATAAGTATTCCTTTTCATTTTCATTTTGTTTTCTACTATTAACAATCAAAACGCCGAAAATATTGTTTTAATAACAAAAATAAGTGTTTCTGTAAAGTGAATTTGTGCGGAATATATATGCAAAAAAAATAAACTGAATGAGTCTTGCTGACTTTCTTTTTATGCTTTAATCTTAGTACTTAAAGGTAGTGCTTCTTTTAACGATTAAGCGATAAAACTATCTTGTGTTATGCTAGTATTACACATATATCACATTTTTGCGCAATGCGGAATTAACAAATTTCATATAATGCAACCTCTATATGGCAAAATCAAAGTTCTTTATATCTAATTTCAATAAAAATGATTTTGAACTGTGTTTTATGATGTTTTTATGTTCGCTTTTTCCTAATTTTGCAGAACAAAACAGATTACAATAGGTATTATAAAAAGCATGTAGATATGAGTCTTAACATTGCAAAAAACGAAAAAAAACGTGTAGTTATTGTAGGTGGTGGTTTTGGTGGCTTAACTCTAGCCAACAAGTTAAAGAAGTCTGGTTTTCAAGTCGTATTATTCGACAAGAATAATTATCATCAATTTCCACCTCTTATTTACCAAGTAGCCTCGGCAGGTATAGAACCGAGCTCTATTTCTTTCCCTTTCCGCAAGAATTTTCAAAGAAGAAAAAACTTCTTCTTTCGTATGGCGGAAGTAAGGGCAGTCTTTCCGGAACGTAACATGATTCAAACGTCCATAGGTAAGGCTGAATATGATTATTTAGTATTTGCAGCGGGAACAACAAGTAATTTCTTCGGCAACAAGCATATTGAAGCTGAAGCGATGCCAATGAAAACCGTTTCCGAAGCAATGGGATTGCGGAATGCTATTCTTGCCAATCTTGAACGAGCGCTTACATGTGCTACAAAACTGGAACAACAGGAATTACTCAACGTGGTTATTGTGGGTGGTGGCGCAACGGGTGTGGAAATTGCCGGCGTGTTATCCGAAATGAAACGCTTTGTACTTCCAAATGATTATCCCGACTTGCCAACCAGTTTGATGCATATCTACTTGGTTGAAGCGGGCCCACGCTTACTTTCAGCTATGTCTGAAGAGTCTTCCCGGCATGCCGAACAATTCCTTCGTGAAATGGGAGTGAATATCTTACTCAATAAGATGGTAGTGGACTATCAGGATCACAAAGTGATGTTGGGTGATGGTAGCGAAATTGCCACTCGTACTTTTATTTGGGTGAGTGGTGTGAAAGGTGTCACTATAGGGAATATACCAAAAGAAGTAATGGGTAGAGGCAATCGCATAAAAGTGGATGCTTATAATCGTGTAGAAGGTTATGATAATATCTTTGCGATTGGTGATCAATGTATTCAATTTGCCGATGAAGATTATCCTAATGGGCACCCGCAATTGGCGCAAGTTGCCATTCAACAAGGGAAGTTATTGGCGAAGAATCTTGTTCGGATTTCTAAAGGTAAGGAGCCTAAAGCATTCAGTTACGTTAACTTAGGTGCGATGGCCACTGTTGGACGAAATCGTGCTGTTGCTGAGTTTAGCAAAATAAAGATGCATGGTTGGTTTGCATGGGTGATGTGGCTTGTTGTACATTTACGCTCTATTTTAGGGGTCCGAAATAAGCTTGTCGTTTTTCTTAATTGGGTTTGGAATTACTTCACTTATGATCAATCATTGCGTATGGTTGTTTATTCTCGTAAAGCCAAAGAAATACGTGAGCGCGAGAGAATAGAAGCTAACACCCATTGGGCGGAAGATATTTTAAAAGAAGAAAGCGAAGACACAGCTGCTTCCATTATGGCATTGAAGGATGAAGCTTTGGAAGAGTTGGATCGCTTAAAATAATATACTTTTAGGCTTTGTGAAAAGCCTCTAACTATTTAAATACCTCATTCTAACTTTATGGACCGGGCAACGATTGTATTATATTGTTGCCCGGGTTCTTTTTATAAACTTCTCTTTTTTTTCTTATTTTAAAGATAGTTGATTTAAAGCTTTACATGAAATAAGTTAATAAATCGCTTTTTTAACATTTTAAAGAATCTAATATATTGTTACATATCAATAATAAATTCACTTGTAGCAGAAGATTTATGTATGTTTGTAAAACTAACGTTGGGAATACTGCGTTATTAGCAAAGAATGAGATTATATTAACCAAAATATAAGTAAGTATGAAACGTTATATTTTTTCAGTTTCTCTTTTAGTAGGTTGCTTTTTGTTTACCAGTTGTGTAAGTAAGAAACAGTTTGTTGGCCTGCAAGATGATTATAAAAAGTTGCAAATCGAGAATGGTAAATTGAATCAATCTTACCAAGATGCTCAAGTTCAGTTGGCGGAGTGTCGCGCAAGTGGCAAAAGTCTTGACGACCGTTTGGCAGAAGCTAAAAAAAGTAATCAGGAATTGCGCTCGGCCTATTCTGCTCTACAAGGGTCATTAGACAAGAGTTTGTTGCAGAACTCTCAAGGAAATATAAATATTTCCAAGTTAGTGGATGAAATTAATGCATCCAACCGCTTTATCAAGCAATTGGTTGAAACAAAGTCTAAATCCGATTCCTTGAACATGGTGTTATCTAACAATTTAACCCGTTCGTTAAGCCGTGATGAGCTTAAAGAAGTGGATGTCCAAGTGTTGAAAGGTGTAGTATACATTTCTCTTGCGGATAATATGCTTTATAAATCCGGAGGATACGAAGTGAATGATAGAGCTGGACAAACATTAAGTAAAATTGCTAAGATTATAATGGACTATAAGGACTATGATGTTCTTGTAGAAGGTAATACCGATACAGACCCTATTATCCGTCCTAATATTCGCAACAACTGGGATTTGAGCTCATTGCGTGCTTCCTCTGTAGTACAAGTTCTCCAGAATAGTTATGGAGTTGATCCTAAACGCTTGACTGCAGCTGGTCGTGGTGAATATAATCCGATAGCAGATAATAATACGGCATTAGGAAAACAGCGCAATCGTAGAACACAAATTATTATTACTCCTAAATTGGATCAGTTTATGGAACTTATAGACAAAGCTCCGGAATCTTCTGACAAAAAATAATAGCGTATTATCGTAGATTGTATTGCATATAATAAAAAAGCTATCGAAATTCCGATAGCTTTTTTTATTAATTATTGCGTACTTTAATTCCATGTTTTTTTAAATTCTCTCCTAAATCTTTCCATTGTTTTTGAGACAGAGTTCCGGCTGGATATATAGAGTATTTGAAATCTTTAGTAATCAATTTCAAGCAAAATCTACGATTATTGATAGAGCCTTTATCAAACCCTACCTCACGAATATCTTGCAGAGAATATATTCGCTTCTTCCAAAATAGAATATGATTTTTAACTGCAATATGGTCTTCGGATAATTCAAAGAAATGCATAGTACAGCTTATTGCCCAAAAAAGTAACATTAATATGCCCACAATACATGTCAAGAGAATGATTCCGGCAAGTGTGCAATCTGATAAATAATATATGTGACAGAATTCAATGATTAAAATCACTAGAATGGATACAGTCCCCCAATACAATATGCTGTAAACTGAAAAGAATAAGTTTCCTTTGTAAGAATGACTATATGCACTTCTATTTAGAAGAGGAGGGGGCAATGGATTCTCTATCTTCTTTTTTTTCTCTATGATGATTTGTTGAACAAATAGTTTCAATTTCCAGAGATCCGAATATACGTAATCTAATAAATAAACAGGTTTTTCATTACCAAATTGCAGCATCATTCCTTCCATAGAATAGCGGAATATACATTTGCATGGTTTTTTGCCGGTGAAAGACACTTTCTTGAAATCTGTCCAGTAATAGGCTTTGGAACCGATTAACAATATATCATCATTGAAGAGAACGCTTGGAGAATTCTTAATGCTAGTCATTGTAGAATAAATAGCAAAGCTTATAAGAACAAAGGCAATGGCTAAAAGTGCGGAATGGGTTGAGGAATCTATTACCCAAATGCGGGTTAATACAATTTGAATGCTTCCTACTAAAAGGCAGATGAGTGAACTTATATAGGAAGGTTGATCTACTTTTAGATAGCTCTTTTTTAACTGAATGTCTTCCATCGCTTCTTACTCTTAGTTTTTGTGGCATTTACTCTAATCTAACATCCTGTATTATTCAATTGTAAATGTACGCAAAGATAATATTATTTTTATAGAAGCGATTGTTGCTGTATAATATCAGATAAAAGATAATGTTTTTTAATAAAAAAATGAGGGTGTGTCAAAACAGACACATCCTCTTTATTTATGTGCAAAGCCCAGACTTTCACAAGCCTGGGCTTTGTTATTACCTAAAGTTTTTGTATCTTTAGGCATAAAGTTTTTCGTTATGGCAAAGTTACATTTTCGTCCTTACACTCCCAACCAAACAGTTCTTTTTCCGCAAAGAATCGATGAAGATATTTC
>JAYRGX010000003.1:0-239809 GCA_041907545.1 Bacteroides sp. | reverse complement strand
TAAAAATAAGATTTTCTTGATCATTTTTTACTGAATTAGATTTATAACTATGCGAAAGCTCTAGTATCGCCTTTTATCTGCATACTAGAAAAGAACAAAGGTTATTACATATTTACATCATAGGCCTTTCTTTTTAATGTATTTGTAAATTTATATACAAACAAAAGTAAAGAAGCAACATCAATATTGGGGGAAAAATAGAGTCAATAGATACAACAATATGAGCAAGGTTCTTTTTAATTAAAATGCAAGAGGACTTTAGTACTCCTATTTCATTTTTTGAACTAAAACTACTATTATGCGGCATGACAATATAATATTTTAATAACCTGCTGATGTGGAATTATTCGAATATCCACCCGACAATTTTCATTAAAAAATAAATGCTTTATATTTGTAGCAGATACGATAGTTTATATGAAAAAAGCTTGTTTTATTTCTGCTCTGCTTCTTTGTCATTTATTTGTCTGTGAAGCACAAGTAAAGTCCACCCCGACGCAAATAATTGAGACATCTATCTCAAATTCAAAAAGCAACACAAGTGTAGCATTACAGTTTATTAACGATTACGTTGCTTTTTGCTCAAGCAAACAGCGCATAAAACTCAATCAATGGGTTGGGAACAATAAACTATTGACAAACCACTTCAAATCTGCATATATCAAACTTATCAATTCAGCACTGAAATCAGATCCGGAACTAGGACTGGACTTTGACCCTATATTGGATGCTCAAGACTATCCTGAAAAAGGGTTCAATCTTATCAACTATGATAGCGCAACCGGATATGTTACGCTCAATGGTAAAGACTGGCCCGCATTTGTTCTCGTTATCAGGATAGTTAAGCAAGGAAATAAATGGCTGGTCGATGGCTCGGGAGTTATCAATATACCTCAAGAGAAGAGGGCAAAAAGATAGATTTAGCATAGATGAAGGAATACCATTACGATTTATAAGAATTCACCTGCTCCGAAAGCAATATGGCTATCCGGAAGTATAAGTGACAATACAATGAATTTAAGTGGAGATAGCCAAACTTTTGAACTCACAAAATACATTGTGTTATACGATTAACCGTTTATCTAATAAATCAGACCATTCGTCTATTCGTATATTGAAATTGAATGCTACAAGGTACATTTGCTCATCATTTTAAAGAATACTAAGTTAAGGCTAATAATTCCTTATGCTCGTGATGAGTAAGTAGTATTATTTCATTTTCATTAAAGCATAAACATTTTCGTAAAATTCTCAATTTGTATCGACCTCGCTTGTGATAAGCGGGGTCTTTTTATGATATAGAGAGTAAGTTCCTCCCTTAAAAACCCTTTTTCACAAAGTTTTTTGCCGGTTTTGCAAGAGTTTTACTCTAATTATAGGATGTTTTTACCCTTATTTTCCACTTTTCTTATCTCTCAAAAAGCCATTTGGTGTAAGTATTTTGCAGCATTTCTATCTTCTTTTCATACCACTTATATTGGTTACCCACAGCTGTGGCGCAACTTACCCACAGCTGTGGTTCACGTGCGTCACAATTGTGGAGCACATTACCCACAATCGTGGGTAACTGAAAGAGAGCATGTATTGTACTAAGAAAAACGGTCTGTAGACATGTGAGAGACTGTTTTATTGCGAAAAGGGAAGGGAAGGTAAGCGACTAAAAAAGGGGATTGGTAGTGGAAAAACAGCAGGGTGCAATTAAATTTAATTGCACCCTACTGTTTCGCTTAATTGCACCCTTGTATTCTACTGTATGCCAACCCCTTAAGTTTATTAGTGCAATTGGTGCAAGTAAAATACGCAAAAAAACTCCGGGAGAGAGTGAAAACGGTTGGTTTATTCTGTTTCACAGATGATAAAGGATATGAATTAGAATCTAGAACCAATAAAACCGATTAAAACAGAATTAAATTCCATTTCATTAGACTTTCTTGTACTATCATTCGTAAGAGTGTAACTTTGCCCCCGCATTATATTAAAGTAGGCGTACAAAAAACAAGTTATGGCAACAAGAAAATTCAAATTTGATACTTTACAACTCCACGCAGGACAGGAGCCTGATCCGTTTGTAGGATCATGTGCAGTGCCCATTTATCAGACAGCAGCATTCGCTTTTAAAGATTTTGCAACAGCCAAAGTGGTTGCTACAGGTGAAGAACCGGGATTTGAATATTCCAGAATCAGCAACCCGACGGTAGATGTATTGGAAAAGAGAATCGCAGTATTGGAGGGAGGAAGTGCTGCCATGGCCACTGCATCGGGTGCTGCCGCAATCTCTTATGCAGTGATGAATATTGTGCATGCGGGAGATGAAATCGTTGCCTCTAAAAGTTTATATGGAGGTTCTTTCAACCTCTTCGAAAGTACCTTGCCTAAATACGGCATCAAAACGACTTTCGTTGATCCGGATGATCCCGAAAACTTTGCAAAAGCTATAAACCAGAATACCCGCGCCATATTTATAGAGACATTAGGAAATCCGAATCTTAACGTGATTGATTTCGAAGCTGTAGGACGTATTGCGAAAGAACATCGGATACCTCTTATTGTAGATAACACGTTTGGTACTCCTTATCTTTTCCGTCCATTGGATTTCGGAGCAAACATCGTAGTACATTCGGCGACTAAGTACATCGGAGGACATGGTACAACTATCGGCGGAGTTATTGTTGATGGTGGTAACTTCGATTGGAGCAACGGATTATTTCCTGAGTTCACTACTCCTGATCCTTCTTGCAACAATACGGTATTTTGGGATCGCTGGGGTAATGTGCCCGATGCCGGTAATATCGCCTATATCACGAAATGCCGCTTGCATTATATGCGCGATATGGGCGCTGCACTTAGTCCGTTCAACGCTTTCTTATTGTTGCAGGGCTTGGAAACACTCTCCTACCGCATGGATAAGCAGGTTTCCAATGCCAAGAAGATAGCGGAATATCTCGATCAACATCCACACATTGAGTGGGTGGCTTACCCGGGATTGGCTTCGAACAAGTATCATCATCTTGCAGAGAAGTATCTACCGAAAGGTCCGGGTGCGATTATCTCTTTCGGAGTAAAAGGCGGATATGATAACGCAACGAAACTGGTTGAATCCACACAATTATTTTCTTTCTTGGCGAACGTAGGTGACTCACGTTCTCTGATCGTGCACCCGGCAACGGTGACGCACGGACAGCTGACGGAAGAACAACGTCGTTGGGCGGGAATTCGTCCCGAACAGATCCGCTTGTCCGTTGGTACCGAAGATATCGACGATTTAATTTGGGATTTGGAAGAGAGCCTCAAGAAAGTATTTCACGAATGACCCTAACCAAGACGGGAATATGAATTAATCAAGATATTCCCTTTTGCATATATCCACACATAGTGCAAAAAACGACAGAAGCAGAGGACCGAAAATCACTCCCATAAAGCCGAATAAGGATAAACCGATAAAGACGCCGAATACGGTGATTAAAGGGTGTGTGTCGGCCATTTGCTTTTGCAGCATAAACCGGATAAGATTGTCGACATTAGTCACAATTATAGAAGTATAAGCCAATAGTCCTATAGCTTGAGGCCAGCTACCCAACAAAGCGAAGTAGATAGATAACGGAACCCAAACCAATGCCGTACCTACAATAGGGATTATAGTGGTGAAACAAGTGATTATCCCCCAAAAGAAAGCATTTGGAACACCGAAGATAAAGTATCCCGCCATAGCAATTCCTCCCTGAATGACAGCCAACAATGGAATGCCTAAAGCATTTGCCTTGACAATGTTATAGACTTCTTTTAGTACGTAGGTTTTGTTCTTATCACTGAAAGGTAACAGACCATAAACGTACTTTTCCATTTTATCACCACCCGAAAGCATAAAGAAGAGCACAAAAATCAGAATAAAGAGATTCATGACAAAGCTGCCTAAACCGGAAACAAGTGCTTGTCCCACTTGGGTTAGAAAGTTGACTACAGCCGACAGATTATTCTCACTCAATACGTTATATCCTGTCTTTTGATGAATTAGCTCGGTGATATGTTGGGTGGAACTGATAATTGCAGTCTGATCTATACTAATGCCGTCGGCTTTATTCAGCAGCATCCATACCAACAATGATAACGGGATGAGAAAGAGAAGGATTGTTTCACCGACAAGAAGCAAAGCAGCCAGCGTATGCTTCATCCGCTTCTTCTCCGTAAGATAAATCAATTGTTTTCTCAATAAGACATAGATGGTGAAAGCACCTAATATGCCACTCAGATAGGGTATCATTTTAAATAGAAGAACCACTCCCAATGTAATGACAACAATGATAAGTGCGTACTTCCAATAGAGCTTATTTTCTTTCATAACGATTTGCCTGCAATAGCTGATAGATTATGCGCAAATATAGAGTTTTTTTATTTTGAAAGATCAATTGTGGAAAAAGAAAAATCACTCTTCTTATAGCTTGTATAAAAAGAGTGATTGTATATCAGAAAAGAGACAAATCGTAATGATTATGCTCCGTACATCTTAGCTCTGAGTTCTTTGATATGATCGGAAGTGATATATTCATCATACTCCATCATCTTATCTATAATGCCGTTAGGAGTCAGCTCGATAATTCTGTTAGCAACGGTCTGAATGAATTCATGGTCGTGTGAAGAGAACAGAATATTGCCTTTATAAGCTTTCAGATTATTGTTGAATGCCTGTATGGATTCCAAATCCAAGTGATTGGTCGGCGTATCGAGTACCAAGCAGTTGGCATTGCGCAATTGCATACGTGCTATCATACAACGCATTTTCTCACCTCCCGAAAGTACACTTGCTTTTTTCAAGACTTCTTCACCTGAGAATAACATACGTCCCAAAAATCCTTTCATATAGACTTCATTACCTTCACCAAACTGGCTTAACCAATCCACCAAGTTCAAATCGGTATTGAAATAGTCGGTGTTGTCTACAGGAAGATAGGCGGTCGTGATAGTCACCCCCCAGTCATAATGTCCTGCATTTGGTTTCATCTCACCGTTGATAATCTCGAAAAGAGCGGTCATTGCACGCGGATCGTGTGACAGGAATACTATTTTATCTCCTTTTTCGACATTGAAATTCACATCGCGGAATAGTACCGTACCATCGTCCATTATCTTCGTCAAGCCCGATACTTCGAGAATTTGATTACCCGGTTCACGTTCGGGAGTAAAGATAATACCCGGATATTTACGGGAAGATGGTTTGATTTCCTCCACATTTAGCTTCTCCAGCATTTTCTTACGACTGGTAGTCTGCTTGCTTTTTGCCACATTGGCACTAAAGCGGCGGATAAATTCTTCCAATTCCTTACGCTTTTCATCGGCTTTAGCTTTCTGGTTCTGTTGTTGACGCAAAGCCAGCTGACTGGATTCGTACCAGAAGCTATAGTTACCGGCGAACATATTGATTTTTCCAAAGTCAATATCTACCGTATGAGTACAGACAGAGTCAAGGAAGTGACGGTCGTGACTTACGACCAACACCGTATGTTCAAAATTAGCAAGATATTCTTCAAGCCAGGTTACGGTTTCCATATCCAAGTCATTAGTCGGCTCATCCAGCAACAGGTTATCGGGATTACCAAACAAAGCTTGAGCCAACATGACACGGACTTTTTCTTTACCGCTCAAGTCGCCAACCATTACATAATGCTTGTCTTCTTTAATACCCAATCCACTAAGTAAAGCAGCAGCATCACTTTCGGCATTCCAACCGTCAAGTTCTGCAAATCTTTCTTCCAATTCGGATACTTTCAGTCCGTCTTCATCGGTGAAGTCAGTCTTGGCATATAATACTTCGCGTTGCTTTATGATATCCCATAGTATGCTGTGACCCATCATCACAGTATCCATGACAGTATGTGCATCCCATTTGAAGTGGTCCTGACTCAAAACGGAAAGGCGTTCGCCCGGACCTAACATGATAGAACCGGTGGTCGGATCAAGATCTCCGGATATTGTACGTAAGAATGTGGATTTTCCGGCTCCATTCGCGCCGATTATTCCGTAGCAGTTTCCACTGGTAAACTTCATGTTTACCTCATTGAACAACACTCTTTTACCAAACTGTACGGAGACATTAGAGACTGTAATCATCTTATATTCTGTTTATTTCTACCTATTGCGGGCGCAAAGATAACCTTTTTCGACGAATACCCGTAAAAATACGCTGTCAATGTGACATGAAAATATTACCTTTGCGGCGTTTTTGGCAACAGAAGCTATTCTGGCAAAGTATTTGTTGCTTCTCCAGCGATATCATAGAGTGTGCGATTTGAAATAAAATCCGATTCGCTCCATTAATATAAGAATAACAAGAATATAGATATGGATCCAAAAGAAAAACAAACAATCAAAGACGAAGAATTAAAGACAGATAGCCCGGTAAACGAAACTGTGGCAAATGATTTTACAGAGGAAACTGTGCAGGAAGAGACTCAGAACACGGAAAATACAACCGAAGAAGTTGATCCGGCAAAGGAACTGGAAGATGCAAAGCAACAGCTGGACGAGCAAAAAGACAAGTATCTAAGACTCTCCGCTGAGTTTGACAACTACCGTAAACGGACTATGAAAGAAAAAGCCGAGCTTATTTTAAACGGTGGTGAGAAAACAATCGGTAGCATTCTGCCTATCGTAGACGACTTTGAACGTGCCATAAAGAATATGGAGACCGCAACCGACGTGAAAGCGGTAAAGACAGGCGTTGAACTGATTTATAACAAATTCATAGCCGTATTGGGACAAAACGGCGTGAAAGTTATCGAGACGAAAGATCATTCACTGGATACGGATTATCACGAAGCTATTGCCGTTATACCTGCTCCGAGTGAAGATTTAAAAGGTAAAATTATAGATTGCGTACAAACCGGATACACCTTGAATGAGAAAGTAATCCGTCACGCCAAAGTAGTGGTAGGAGAATAACTCAACTTATATGGAAAAAAGAGATTACTATGAGGTGCTTGGCGTAGATAAAAGTGCGTCGGCTGATCAGATAAAAAAGGCTTATCGGAAAAAAGCAATTGAATTCCACCCCGACAAGAATCCGGGGGATAAGGTAGCCGAAGAAAAGTTTAAAGAAGCAGCGGAAGCATACGAGGTATTAAGCAATCCGGATAAACGCGCCCGTTATGATCAGTTCGGTCATGCCGGAGTAGGCGGTGCCGCAGGTAATGGCGGTCCGTTCGGAGGATTCAGCGGTGGCGGCATGTCAATGGATGACATTTTCTCCATGTTTGGTGATATCTTCGGCGGTCATGGCAGTTTCGGAGGTGGCTTCGGAGGCTTTGGCGGCGGTTTCGGAGGTGGCGGAAGTCAACGTGCCCGTTACAGGGGTTCCGATCTTAGAGTAAAGGTTAAACTGACCTTGAAAGAAATCTCCACCGGAGTTGAGAAAAAATTCAAGTTGAAGAAATATGTTCCTTGTAACCATTGCCATGGTTCGGGAGCCGAAGGTAGCGGCGGTACGGAGACTTGTCCGACCTGTAAAGGTAGCGGTACGGTCATTCGCAACCAGCAGACTATCCTCGGTACAATGCAGACCAGGACAAATTGTCCTACTTGCGGTGGCGAAGGAACGATTATTAAAAATAAGTGTCACGAATGCTCGGGAGAAGGTATTGTTTACGGTGAAGAAGTGGTTACCGTTAAGATACCGAAAGGTGTAGCCGAAGGCATGCAGCTCTCAATGGGTGGAAAAGGTAATGCCGGCAAGCACAATGGCGTAGCGGGTGATTTGCTAATTATGGTGGAAGAGGAACAGGATAAAGAATTGATTCGCGATGAGAACGATTTGATATACAATCTGCTTCTTAGCTTCCCGACCGCCACATTGGGTGGTGCCGTTGAAGTACCGACAATAGAGGGTAAAGTGAAAGTGAAGATAGATTCCGGTACACAACCGGGCAAGGTGCTGCGTTTACGCGGTAAAGGTTTGCCTAGCGTGAATGGATACGGTACGGGAGATTTATTAGTGAACATCAGCGTGTATGTACCTGAAACATTGACTAAGGAAGAAAAGAGCACGCTGGAGAAGATGGAGGAATCGGATAATTTTCGCCCAAATGCTTCTATTAAAGAAAAGATATTCAAAAAATTTAAGTCATTATTTGACTAAAGCATTATCGCATTTCATTCTTTGGCTATGCGAAAAAAGATCTTTCGGAATAACAGTTAAGAATGAATAGACAGAGGGAGCAACGAAGCACGTACTCTTATCGAAAAGAAGATATGCCGAAATAAAAATAATAAACTCTTGTTACATGTCGTAGCAAGGGTTTATTATTTAATTCAAGAAGTAGTATTGAATATCTGCCTTCATCTTTTACGCCAAAGAATATACCTAGTTAAAAAGATTGGGAAAGTACAACGCCCCCCTCGGGATTACCGTTTAATAAGTCCCAGTTTTATATTCAGTTTGAAATAATAGACTCCATTTTCCCTTTCCAAAAAACCATACTTATCTTTATCTACGTTTCCTTTCTCGAAACGGGTATTTTGATAGAGAAAATCGGCAAAAGCCTGATAATTGGAACGATGGTAGCATAGCACATCCCCACTCCCATCAACAAGAAACAATCCCTCAACGGCAGAGTCAACGCCATTGTATATTTTAGCAGGACGCATTCCCAACGCAAGAGCCATCAAGAATTGTTTCATCTTAAATTCATAGAAACCATGCTTGCTGATCAACTCTTCTTTGATCTTTAACGGATTGATTTCTTTTATCCTCTCTGTCAGATCGCGGACACGGGTTATTCCATCAAGATGCATCATCCGCACCATCTCTGCCAATACACGCGGAAAATGAAGGTCGATCATTAACAGATTGCTTCGGAATACTCGATCAGCTACATCTGAATATTTCAATACACCGCCAAGACGCTCAATCATCATCATTCGTTCCGCCACTTCAGTGGGAGATTCCGGTAAAGCATTGATCTTATTCACAGTAGGAGTTGCAAACTTGATACCGGATTGTTCCAACTTCAGATTAGCTGCTCTGCCTCCATCCAACAAAGGATTCATGGAGCTCAACCGACAGCGAACATTAAAGCCGCATAGAGGAGCATCGGGATGCCAAAATGCAACCGAGAAATCGGTACGGTCTTCCGTCTTGGCTTCCAAGTCATAAATAGCCACCGTATTTAAGAATGTTTCCACTGTATCGGACACTTCTACATATTCGTCTACCGAAGGTGATTTCAGCAATTCATAGATTTCACTTGCGGCGGCAGCAAAGTCTTCACGGGGAATGGACTGTTCACCCGTCTCACTGGAGATACGAATCTCTTTATCCTCCACATAATAGAAACGGGAACCGTCATGTTCTTCACGTTTTATCATGCTGACCGGCCATTTTACAGTCTCGTCTTTGCGAGCTTCAGGTGTACCGGGAAATACTTCTCCATCGGCAAGTAACCGGAAAAAAGTATATAGTTCACCCAGTTCGCGTTTTGTTGCTTCAAAAGCCATAATATATTAATTCAGTTGTTTACTCTACAAAGATAGAAAAAAACGGAGCGTTTCCACCTTTTCAAGTTTAGCTTTTAATTTTGGCATTGCCGACATACGAATGCGTAAAGTCATGCTGCAATCCATATCATATTCCTGCTTCAGTATTTCAGGTTCTTCTTCTTTCACAATACGCATTACATCATTCATAAACGGATATTCAAAAAGCACTGTGATCACTTCGTCAACGGTCTCTTCCACCATCTGCGCATTAGCTATAGCTTCGGCAGCAGCAGCTTTATAAGCAACAATCAGTCCGCTGGTACCCAACTTTATTCCACCAAAATAGCGCACTACAATAATTAGTATATTTGTCAGTCCATTCGAATTGATTTGACCAAGAATAGGCTTACCGGCTGTACCCGAAGGTTCTCCATTGTCATTGGCGCGAAAGACATTACGCTCATGACCCAGCACATAAGCGTAGCAGACATGCCGGGCGTCATAATATTTCTTCTGATAATGATCCACCTGCTCTTTTATTTCTTCAACGGTCTTTACCGGTAAAGCTATTGCAATGAATTTACTTTTCTTTTCCGTATAAATACCTTCTGCAAGAGTGGTTATCGTCTTATATACATCTTCAGCCATGATGCAAAGATAAACATTTAAAGTGATTCCTTTGCTTTCTTTCTCCTATCGCCAGTCTACCGGATGCTATAATCCCGCCATTCTTATGTTTATACACATTCCGGATTCAATTAAATAAAGAGCTTACTTATACTCTTCTCTGATATCAGTGACATAGATTCTCTACCACTAAAGGAAACTCCAACGTTTATGCCTATCGAATGAGATAAAGAGTATATTTGCAAGCGGATTAACACTCAACAATGAAGAAAGTAATCATCGCAATAGACTCCTTTAAAGGTAGCCTGAGTTCTTTTGAAGCGGGAGAGTCAGCCGCTAAAGGTATTAAACGCATCTTTCCTGAATGCGAGGTGATATCCATTCCTGTATCCGACGGTGGTGAAGGCCTGACGGATGTACTCATAGCCGCCACCTCTGGAAAGAAAGTGATACTTCAAGCGCATGATCCGCTCATGAACTTGCGCCAGACTTACTACGGAATATCGGGAGACGGCAAGACCGCTTTTATTGAGATGGCTAATATCAGTGGACTTACGTTAGTCCCTTTGGAGCAAAGAAATCCGATGCTTACCACTACTTACGGTACCGGTGAAGTGATAAAAGATGCCTTGGGACATGGTTGTCGAAATTTTATAATTGGCATTGGCGGAAGCGCAACAAATGATGCCGGAATGGGTATGCTGCAAGCCTTAGGGTATAAACTTAAAGATAAAGACGGAAGAGTATTAGACATCGCGAGCGGACAAACAATGAGTCAGGTCGCTTCAATTGACGGAAATGATAGGTATTCGGCAATCCGAACATCTCATTTCACCGTAGCTTGTGACGTGAACAATCCATTCTTTGGCGCACAAGGAGCAGCTGCTATTTTTGCTCCTCAAAAGGGTGCGGATAAAGAGATGGTCAATGTGCTGGATATGGGTATGCGGCATGTTGCGACAGTAATCAACCAAGCTACCGGAATAGAAATATCCGACATCCCGGGTTCGGGAGCTGCAGGAGGTATGGGAGGATGTCTTCGTGCTTTTTTCAATGCCGAGCTAAAGCCGGGAATAGAGTTGGCATTAAAAGTACTGGACTTTTCGAATAGAATATCGGATACTGATTTAGTCATTACCGGAGAAGGCAAGGCGGATAAGCAAACCGTTATGGGCAAAGTGGCTCACGGCATTCTTAAAGAAGCTGACAAATGGAATGTTCCGGTTGTATTACTCGCTGGAAGCATAGAAGACAGTGAAATACTGAATGAAGCGGGATTTACTGCGGTATTTTCCATTACTCCTGCGCCAATGCCTCTTAAGCAAGCCATGCAGGCGGATGTTACCCGACGTAATATCGAACGAACGGCGGAACAGATTGCACGTGTCATTCAAATTCAAGCAAAGTTATAAAGCATCACTATCTTACACTTCATATTGGTGAGGAGAGAGATCAAAATCCGGTAAGATTCCGGCGCTGAACTTGCTTTTTAATAAGTTGACCAAGCGGTCGGGCTACTATGATGAGTGTCACGGCAACCAACACCAAGACAACTCCCAAGATTATACGTGGCGTAAGTTGCTCACCAAAGACAAGAACCCCAAAGAATAAGGCGGTCAGAGGTTCGAGTGCTCCCAATATGGCAGCAGGAGTAGAACCGATATAACGGATTGAGCGCGTCATTGCCGTTAACGAGATAATAGTGGGAAAGATGGCTAGAGATAACACATTAATCCATAAAGCACCGGAAGGGACGGGTTGTAATGCAGTACAGAAATCCAATCGCACCACATAAACCAAAATTCCGAACAATAATCCATAGAAAGTCAGTTTGGCTGTAGGGAAAGTCCGTAAGAAAGAACGGTTTACACTCACAATGTAAATGGCATAAGTCAGCGAAGAAAGAAAGACCAACCATACTCCCAATAAACTCAAAGTTTTACCTCCTCCCCCATGGTAGAGCAACGAGATGCCGAAGAATGCCAGTCCGATAGATAATATGGTGAGAGAAGAAACCCTCTCATGAAAAAACAAAGCCATAATAAGTGCCACCAAGACGGGGTAGACAAATAGAATAGTCGATGCAATACCCGCGTCCATATAGTTATAACTAATGAAAAGAAATAGGGAGGAAGAGGAAAACAGCAAGCCCATCGCAGCCAAAGGAAGAATTTCTGATTTCTTAATGGCAAACGACTCTCCTTGTATTTTCATCATTATTCCCAAAAGCAGACAGGCAAAGAAATAGCGATAGAACAATACGGAATCGACAAGCATTCCGGCCTTATAAAGCGGAAGTGTAAATAAGGGGTTCAACCCGTAACTAGCAGCAGCTACAGCACCATAAGTAAATCCTTTTGTACGAATACCCATTACATCATATCTCAAAAAAACGGTGCAAATATACCGCATTAAATCCGAATATAATGGCTATGTGTAGAATAACTTATGCAACCTGAAGTCTGTACGACTCTACTCCTTTATCAAGTTTCGAGATTCTTCCTCATTTTTTGCGAAAGAAAGTTTGTATTGTCTCTCCTTCTTGTTTACTCCAACTGAGATATCCTTTGGAAAGTACCAGTTCAATGACAGGAACAGGAACAAAGGGAGTGAGGAGAAGCATGACTTCTCCTTCACCTAGCCGTTTCACTCTGCTCAATATCTCGTTGAGAGGACTTCCACCCTCTTCTATTACACTCCTTGCATCAAACACAATAGCTTGCGACAGATCATAGTCCATCAGCCAAACGGGTTCAGGAAGATTGAGTGATATGCTTTCCGCATCTGCTTTGGCCAAATCTCCCGATTCCGTATCCCTATTCAATCCGGCAGCCTTTCTTAATTCAGCGACCATTGTTCCAAGATCGACTTTTCCGACTTCCGCAGCCTGACGCAATGAAACCACCCGTGCTATGGTCTTGCGCAAAATTGGGTTCTTCAATTTGGCAAATGATGGAGAAAGCTTCAATAGTGTATCTTCCAATGCAGGATAAGCCTCCAGCATTTCTCCTATCTTAGTCTGGGGTGTGATATTTAGCAACGCCATATAAATTAAACTATAAAATGAATTTATTTCGAATAAGAGAGTAAACGCTGCTCACCTTCGAGTTGACGATATTTAGTGAGATCCTGGGTACATTCTATTACCCCAAGATATTCACCTGACTCGTCACGCAAAGCAATGTATTCTATGTAAACAAACATGCCTTTAAAATTAATCCAAAAAGCAGCTTTTGATTCTTTTCCTTCTTTGAAGTCGACCAATATCTGCTCAACGATGTGTACACTTCCGGGAGGATGACATAAACGGACGTCCCTTCCTATTATCGCGCGGTTACGGTCGAAGATACGATGTTCACCTAAAGAGAAGAAGCGGACTTTATCTTCTTTATCGACAAAGGTGATGTCCATAGGCAGATAACTGAAGAGAGCCGTAAGTTGTGCCACATCAAAACTTCCGGTCGGTAGTACAATGCGACTGTCGACAGACTTATATTCTACCTCGCTTACCACGTTACTTTCCGGATGCCACTTGTCTTTGGGATCATAGATACAAAATCCTATTTCGGGACTCTGATGATAGATCTGCCCCCATTCATCTTCGGCAAGAGTATCCATACACATTGGCAACAGAATTTCTTCTTCCTTCATAATCATACCCTCCACAGCAGACAAAGCCGGTTCAATGATATAGGCTATTGCGGATCGCAATTCTTCGGGACTGATATCGGCACGGACATCTATAACTTCATGAGCAGCTTTAAGTAAAGCACGTGTCTCATCATGTTTACCCCACATTACTTTTGGAGGGCCTGTAATATCGTACTTTTCGAGAAATGGGAACAGCAGATACTCTTTGCGTCTATAATGCTTATCCACATCGGAAAGCTGATTCAACAGACTTTTCATCTCTAACAAGTATCCCTGCTTATCATCGTCGTATCGAGCAATTGCAGTAAATAACCCTCTTATAGCAGAGGCGATTTTCCGCAATTCAATATTCTCTTTTTTAAAGGTATCAACCGGATGCCCGGCAGGAGCTTCCTGTTGTGCAGAAGTATCAATACTACCGTCTAACACAGCGGTATGGATATCGCAGAATCTCAAGACTTCTTCCTCGGGAAGTCCTTCATTAATCAATTCCTGCTCTACTTCAACCACCTCATCGTAAGGGATGGACCGCAGTAAATCAATCAATCTTTTGCGTACGACTTCGGGAGCTTCCCCTTTGTGAAGTTGAAGAATCAAGTGCTTGAGCAACTCTTTTCTCTTCTCGGAATTATTTATTAACTCACTCATAATCATTATTTCTTTTGATTAATAATAATTGAACCTTTCTCTATGCAAATACAAAAGTAGTGCAAAGATTGTTCGCTATTTGTCACAAAAGAGACGTTACGAATAAATTAATAGACCTTGAAGAGAGCCTTTTATTTTTTATTAAGCTTACTGTGCTTTATACTATAAGTGAAATAGACAATCAAGCCCACTGCTGTCCATAGTATCAGTCTTTCCCAAGTAGACCAGGGAAGGAAGACCATTTGTAAAATACAGAGTGCTGCGCCTAAAATAGGTACAACCGGTACCCAAGGTGTACGGAACGGACGTTTCAGCTCGGGCCTTTTCTTACGTAAAATCAAAATGCAGATACATACAATGGTGAATGCCAACAGGGTACCAATAGAAACCAGTTCACTCAGTACATGTAACGGGAATAGTCCCGCAAATATGGAAGTTAATGCGCATGCAAATACTGTAGCATGATAAGGAACTCCCCTTTTACTATTCACTCTAGAAAAGATACCGGGTAATAAGCCATCTTTGGAGATTGAAAAATAGATGCGTGATTGACCCAACATCATAACCAGGATCACCGAACTAAGTCCCGCTACCGCTCCCAATTTAATAAACGGACTCAACCATTTCAGCCCTTCTCCGGTATGATCAATAGCTAAAGCGATAGGTGCCGGAACATTTAAATCTTGGTAATTTACAATTCCGGTCAAAACAGCAGTAACAGCCACATATAAAAAAGCACAGATCAGCAGGGATATCAAGATTCCCTTGGGCATATCCCGTTGTGGATTACGAGCTTCCTGCGCAGCTGTAGACAAAGCATCAAAACCCAGATAAGCATAGAACACAACTGCCGCTCCACGCAAAATACCACTCCAACCGAATTCACCAAATGTGCCGGTATTTTGAGGAATATAGGGATGCCAATTACTTACATCAATATACGAAAGTCCAAAACCAATAAAAAGAAGAATCACTCCGATTTTGATAACAACGATCATGTTATTAATAAAAGCGGATTGCTTTATACCACCTATTAGGAAAGAAGAAACGAGAACGATAATAAACACTGCCGGAAAATTGATCAGACTGCCTGTCCATACCCATTGGTTGCCTATGTGATCGAAAGGTGCCTGAGCTATCTGTTGAGGCAAGTGAATATTCCATCCTTCCATCAGACTCACAACATATCCCGACCAACCGACTGCCACACTGGAACAGGCAAAAAGATACTCCAATATTAATGTCCATCCAATAAACCATGCCAGAAACTCTCCTATAGTCACGTAACAGTAAGAATAGACACTGCCTGCTACAGGAATCATTGCCGAAAACTCTGCATAACAAAGTCCTGCCATAATACAACCCAAAGCGGATATAAGAAATGAGATGGTCAAAGCAGGTCCGGCATAACTGGCGGCAGCTTGTCCGGTAATGACAAAAATACCTGTCCCTACTATAGCGCCGATACCCAATGCCACCAAATTAAACACCGAAAGATTGCGTTTTAAACCGCCATTATTTTCATTTGCTTCCCGAAGGATTGTTGCAATATCCTTTTTCTTAAACAGATTTTCTAACATACTATTACTAAAATTTCGGCAAAAGTAAGCAAAACGAATGAATTAGCAGAACTTAAGGGTTCGCTACTTTCACCCAATGACTTATTTAGAATAATACTGCCGCGCTATTTTTTGAAATGGCACGGCAGTATTTATTCAATGACAGCATCTATAATATCGGCTTATCTTTCCTTGTTTGTTACATCAAACCACAAGCGGGTAGTGATTTCATCTGCGCCCTGGTTCTTCACAGCCAACTTATAGTTTTCACCATTCAGAGACTGCTCGGTATTGGGATAGAATAAACGACGCGGCATTACACCGGGGCTCAAAGCAGAATTAGGTCCGGGAGCCAAAGTAGGATATCCCAATCTTCGCCAATCGGTAAAGGCATCAGGGCCTTGCCCGTAGTAAGCAATCCACTTTTGCCAGCCGATCAACTCAAACCATTTGGAAGAATCGTATTGAACGGCTTCCTGATTTAAATATGTATCAATCTTAGAAGTGCTCGTTACTCCATATTGATTTAAAGAAGCTGTTACAGCTTGTTCATAGAGCGTGGAAGCATCGGCGGTAATCCATCCGCGAGCTGCTGCTTCGGCATAAATAAACAAAGCTTCGGCATACGTAAAGAACACAGCAGGTGAACTGTCGCGCAAGAAGTAAGTACCGGGACGTGACACTTTGGAGAAACCCTGATTGTTTGCTGCATCCGCCGAAAGTCCGTTAGCTGCACCAGCATAAGTAGTTACTGTTCCATCTTGAGGTAACTGTGCGTAAACCGGTAATCTAGGGTCACCTAACTGTTGCAATTTATCTACCAACGTTTTGGACACCCGCTGATCATCACGCGAACTGAAGGCGGAAGCCCAAGGATTCCATTGCGGTGAAGCAGCAAATATAAATTGTGTTATATCATCATTACTATTAATCAGATTAGCACGGTCGGCATACAAAGTGGAAATAATATTCTTGGCAGTAGCCTCATCACGATCAGCTATTTCGAGAGCAATACGCAAACGAAGTGATTTAGCTAATTTCTTCCACTTAGCAATGTTGTTACTATAAATAAGATCTCCTTCAATAGCATCTCCGGTAGGCTTAAGCAACTGATCAGCATTTTCCAACTCCACCAGTAAGTTTCTTAAAATATTCTCTTGAGTATCATAAGCAGGTGTAACAGACTTGGCATATTGACTGTAAGGAATGTCACCAAATAAATTAGTCAATTGGAGAAAAACCCACGAACGCCATACAGCAGCTACTCCTCTATAATTATCATTACTCAGATTAGAATTAATAATCGCATTCAGATTGGCGATCAAGGTGGCATAACCGGTATTCCAAATAGAGTTAAAGTCACCATTTGTCACATTGTAGCAGTCGGGCTCGGTATATTGTATTTTGGCCCAGTGCTGCACCCAAAGTAAAGAAGTGTTATAACTTGCGGTACTTCCCCAGTACCATTCAGCCGAATGATATTCGGTAGCTGACAATAAATAAGACGGTTGGGGATTCTCTGTCGCATTGGGGTTTGCATTTATATCAGCCAATTCATCGTTGCACGAAATAGCCAGCAACAGAAATGCTATAACGCCTATATAATTTAAATAGTTCTTTTTCATATCTTTATTCTTGTAAATGAGGTTTTATCAGAATTTAAGGGTCACATTCAATCCGATGGAGCGTGTCGTTGGCAAAGAGTAAGCTTCTACACCCTGTGCATTGCCGGCAGTCAACGCTGCTTCAGGATCAATATTAGGAACTTTCTTATAAATTATCCACAAATTACGCCCGGTCAAAGTAAACGAAGCGCCTTGCAAAAATAATTTGGAAGCAAGAGCCTTTGGCAGATTATACGTAAGTGCAACTTCACGCAGCTTTACATAGGATGCATCATAAACATTATCTTCTGCAATGCTGTAAATACGATGATAATAGTTCTCTGCCGAGGTGATTATAGTATTCTTCTGACCATTCTCAGTAACACCGTTTACGATAATACCATCTTGATAAACACGAGTGGAATTGCCGTTTAGATTTGCATAATACAATCCGGTAGATGAAGTGGTATACTGTGGAGCAGACAGCGGAACTCTTATATTATTGGCATCAACATAATACCATAGTCCCCCGTGATCGGCATCGCGACCCTGTAAGGTACTTTTCAGGATACCGGTATATTTACCCGTCTTATTTGTATTGGAGAAGATAGAACCACCAAAGCTGGCATCAACCAAAAATGAAAGAGTGAAGTTTTTATAAGTAAATGAATTACTGATACCTCCTGTCCAGTCGGGAGTAAACTTACCTAATTTCTTAGCTGTAGTATTTACCTTAGGTAAACCATTTGCATCCACTACAATATTTCCTGCATCATCACGTGTATAAGATGTTCCGAATAATGTTCCGTAAGCATCACCTACAGATGCTAACACCTGTACACCTGAAGAATAAAGCTGATAGCTCTGTATCAAACCTTCATCATCCAATTTGATTACCTTGCTACGATTCACTCCGTAATTGGTATTAATATCCCATTGGAAATCTTTTACTTTGACAGGTGTGGCGTTCAACTGTACTTCATAGCCTTGGTTACGTATATGTCCGGCATTACGCACCTGTGAGTTGTAACCACTAGCTGCACTGGTAGCAAGTTTCAAAATCTGGTTACGGCTATCTGTCTTATAATAGGTAAAATCAAGATGAATGCGATTATTCAGAAATGCAGCTTCGAGACCGGCTTCAACCGATGAAGTCTTTTCTGGTTTCAGCTGCGGATTTTTACCTTCACCAGAGGATGTCTGCAAAGGATTACCTCCAAATGCTGTTTCGGATACGTATACAGTAGCCAATTGATAAGGATCGGCATCAGCACCTACTTGTGACCAACCACCACGTAGCTTCAGATAATTGACAAATGACTTTTGCAAACCCAAAAGCTCTGACAAAAGAATACTTGCAGTAGCCGAAGGATAGAAATATGAATTGTTCGCAACAGGAAGCGTTGACGACCAATCGTTTCGTCCTGTAACATTCAAAAACGCCCAATTGCGATAGTTTAACTGCGCCGAGCCATATAATCCGTATTGTCGTAACCGATAAAAATAATTGGAAGAGACCAATGGATCACGTGAATTACCAAGATTATAGAGATCAGCTACTGCCAATCTAGGCGCTTTTTGGAAATTGTTTTCATATTGCTTATTACGCACATTGAAACCTACCAAAGCATCAAGTCCTAAATCCGGAGTCAGCTGCTTGGTATATGTAGCGATCAATTCTGTATTGTTTTCTTTCACGGTATAAGCATCTTCATCATAGCTACCATAAGGTGTACCACTTGTACCCCACTTCACTTTCGATTTACGACGATCGTTATACCAATCTGTACTTGTACGGAAACGGATATTCAAATCTTTCAGCGGATGAAAATCTACATGTAAATCTCCAATCAATCTATGGCGTTCCTGACTTTGAGTATTATAATAAGCATTCCAATAAGGATTGCTGTAATAACTGGAATTCCAATTACGCGAATAGTTATCTTTCAAAGATTGAGTATCAACCTGACGTCCAAACCATAAAAACTGTAGCATTGTACTGTTAGAACGATAATTTGAACCTGAAGGATTACCTGACCCAGGCAAACTGGGTGCCGTATATACAATATAGTTAGCAGTACTTCCCACTGATAACCAGTCAGTGAGGTTATAATCCGTATTTAAGCTTATATTCGTTTTGTTGGTTTCAGCACCGGGCACTATACTTTGTTGCTTCTCATAGCCATAACCTACACGAAACTGGTACTTATCATCTGATCGCGAAATTGACACACCATTATTCGTGGTGACACCGGTACGAAAGAAATCGCGCACATTGTTGGGATGTGACACCCATGGAGTAGCTGTACGATTACCTGAAGCATCCAACGGACTGTCGAACTGGGGTATTTGCAAACCGATATCCAAGCGTGGTCCCCAGCTTTCATCCACTCCATCATTTACTCCGCCACCTTTTCCATCTACATATTTAAACTGCCCTCCGGCTCCCTGTCCGAAGATGTTTTGAAATTCGGGTAAAGTAGCAACTTGAGACACTTGGGTAGTCGAGTGTAACGTGATACCCAAACCTTTCTGTCCCTGTCCATTTTTTGTTGTAATCACAATAGCACCATGAGCAGCACGAGCGCCATAGAGTGCTGAGGCATTAGGACCTTTCAATACGGTAAGTGACTTAATATCCTCCGGATTCAAATCGGCAATGGCATTTTTAAAGTCGCGACCGATGGACTGTCCATTGAGCTGTGAGTTATCCACAGGAATACCGTCTACAATAAATAGGGGTTGGTTTTCTCCAGCTATAGAGGTCTCACCACGAATCACAATTCGACTTGACCCTACGTCACCTTGAGTATTCGTTATACGTACCCCGGCAACTTTACCGCTCAAAGAATTCAATATATTATTATCCTTACCTTGAGTTAGTGCATCCGACTTGATTTCCTGGGCTGAATATCCCAAAGCTTTTTTCTCTCTCGAGATACCAAGCGCCGTAACTACAACTTCATCCAACTGACGATCATCCGCCAATAAACGAATCTTAATATCCGGTTTAGCAGCAACCTCTTGAGTTGCCAACCCGATATAAGATACTACTAATTTTGCAGAGTTTGGAACATTTGGTAAGACGAACTGCCCATTAACATTGGTCACAGTCCCTTTTGTTGTTCCTTTTATAATAACACTGGCGCCGATCACAGGCTCTCCATCATCATCTGTAATTACCGTACCACGTATGGTAGTAACCTGAGCTATACTTTCTACAATACCTAAGAAAATATATAAAACTAATACACCTAACTTTTTACTCATACAACGTTTCTTTTCAGTTTCAATTTATAACTCACTATATTAACTCTATTGCGTCGATTTTAATATTTATTATTGCCTTTTCTGTGAGTGCAAAGGAAAGTAACTATTCAATTTTAATTCATACCACAATTATGGTATTTACATACCACATTCAAAGTATATTTAGTGAAATAAAGGAGAATACACGGTAATATTGTAAAAAGTAGCATTCAAAAGATTCAGTCTGCACCTAAAAAATACGGGATTGCTTCTTACGAAACAACCCCGTGTCATTTAATAAACCCAAAACACAATAACAACGATGACATAAATATTAAGAAAACCGTGACAGCGGTTAAAACCCAGAACTTTTTCTCTTTCTTATAGAAATAAAAAACTATAAAATAGAAAACAAAAGTAAGCATAATAACAAAATGTTAACCGCAAAAACATTGTTTATCATATGATTTCCAATCAAGTACAAGCTTTCTAAAAAGCATAAGACACTTAAAAGAAAAGGAATCTAGAAAAAGAATATTGCCTCATTAAATAAAGCATTATTTCAAGCATATATTCATATTTAATAATATTAAAAACAATCATCTTCTAAATCTTCATTACTTATATAAATCCAACTTAGGATGTAAACTATACAGATTAGGATTTTCAGTTTCTTCCGAATCAGGTATTCTATACAAATAATATTTACTATTCGGTGCAAAATCAGAACCATCAGGGAATTTAAAAATACTATGTCCCTTAGGATATTTCAAGACGGTATGTGATATTCCATCTGAATCAGTATAAGTATAGTTTATAGGCGTTAATTCATTATACTTATTACGAACAACCTTTTGCTGGTTTCTAATAATATCTACCAACGAAAAGCCTTCACCCCACAATTCTTTTCTGCGCTCAAGCCAAATTGCATCAAGTAAAGCCTGCCCTGACAATTCCGATGAAACAGTCTGAGCATTGCGGGCTCTCTTCAAATCATTCAGTTTTATTACGGCATCCGGATCATTCAATTGTGCTTTTGCCTCAGCATTTATCAGATAAATCTCAGAAGTTCTCATCAACACAATATCACCTGTAAAATCTTCCCTAAACCTAAATTTAGTATAACGCATCCAGATATCAGCAGTGGTCGCTTTACTGGAACCGGGGTTAACATCCCAATACATCATACTTTTACGATAGTCACCATCATCAAACAAATTACGAAAATATGGATCAAGATTGAAACTGAAATAACCGCTACCATTCGTTGTAGTATCCCAATAATTGAAAGCATAACTGGCATTGCTTTGATCCGGAGTTTGGGGATGTCCCCATATCCATTCTTTATTATCCACACTGTTAAATCCCGATTTGTATTCTGATTCAGTCATCAGATAGTTATTCTTTGCAAGTAGCTGATCCGAATATTCTTTTGCTTTCGTCCAGTTACGTGAATAGAGAGTAGCACGGGAAAGCAAGCCTAATACGACCTGAGTATCTATTTTATACTTTGATGAACGTGCATAATTTGCAGGGATAAGGACTAATGCCTCCTCCAAATCGGATACAGCTTGCGCATAAACCTCACTCACACTGGAAGCAGGTTTTCCTACAGTGCTGGCATCCGAAGGTTCAGTGTAAATAGGAACACAGACTGCATTAGGATCTTTATCTATTGCAAAAGAATAGAACGATGCCAGATGAAGATAAATAAACCCGCGCAAAGCATAAGCCTGACCTTTAATACGATTTCTATCATCTGTCGATCCTGATGCATTATCAATGTTTTTGATTATACCGTTCATATTATTTATAGTAGCATAGGCTAACGTCCAACTCAAAGTGTTTGTGGTATTCTTCGAATAAATTCCTGTAAAAGGATAGTTATCTCTCGTTGGCCCATATTTACCATTTGCTGTCACATCCGAACCCATTACGTCACTGGTTTGCAAGAAGGAAGCATATCCGGGATTACGATAGGTATTAAAAGTCTCCATCAAATAGGCCCAACTTCCTATAAGGATTTTCTCCGCATCATCCGTTCTATTAAATACAATACCTGCATCCAAAGAAGTTGTAGGAGTAGTATTCAAATCGCAAGAGATAAACAAGGATGAAGATAATATTAAGACTAGAAAGTATTTATATAACTGTTTCATTTCTTTCTTTTTTATAGTTTTACATTAACACCTATAGAAACTGTCTTCATTGCAGGATAGCGATAATAGGTCGTTCCATCAAACGTTTGTTCGGGATCCAATCCTTGTTCTTTAGTTAAAGTTAAAAGGTTTTCCGCCTGAATGAATATGTTTGCTGTATTCAATCCTATGCCAGCCAAGGTCTTCTTAGGTAATTCGTATGATAAAGTCAAGGTTTTTAACCTGAGAAAAGAGCGGTCTGCCAAAAAGCGAGTAGATTGATTTGTCCAAGAGCTCTTCGGAGATGTTGTAAGTTTAGGTATGTCAGTATATGGATTTTCTGGGGTCCAACGATTTAACATATCTGCGCTCCAAGTTTTCCCAGCAGAACCTTCGTGCAACAAAAAGACTTTGTCCCCATTATAGAGCTTACCTCCAATTACATAAGCAAACGATGTTGAAAGTTCAATTCTCTTATATGAAAGAGAAGATTGGAATCCTCCGGACACGTCGGGCAAAGAAGAACCGCTTTTCACTTTATCACTTGTTTTGGCAGAAGAATAATCCTCGGTAATAATTTTTTCATTATTCTCATTATAACGATACCACTGCGGATTTCCATTTTCAGGATTTACACCTGCCCACTCAACCAGATAAAAATCGTAAATGGAACCGCCTTCCACCCATTTCTTGGTTCCGCTCCACATTTCTTTAGATGGGAGCGAAGTTATTTTATTCTTATAAGTGGTAGCATTTATAGAAAGTTTCCATTTCCAGTCTTTCGTAAAAATAGGATATCCATCAATAGTCAATTCCCATCCTCGATTGCTAATTGATCCGATATTTTGACTTGTAGACGAGAACCCGGATGAAGGAACTAGGTTTTTGCTAAATAAAAGATCTTTTGAACGACGATTGAAATATTCAATAGAACCACTCAATCGATTATTGAAAAAGCCAAAATCAAGACCTATATTCAAGTTTAAATTTGTTTCCCAAGTTAAGTCGGGAGTGGCAAGTCGAGATGCAACAAGTCCTGATTCGCCTAAATTGTTATTTATCGAGTAAAGAGCCTGGTAAGCATAGTACCCTATATTGTCATTTCCTTGTGCACCATAGCTGGTACGTAGCATTAAGTTGGATAACCAGTCCTCTTTAGCAGCGGCCAAAAAAGATTCTTCAATAAGACGCCATGATGCTCCCACCGACCAAAATGTTCCCCAACGATTGTCAGGATGGAAACGGGAAGAGCCATCGGAGCGTACTGAAGCTGATATAAAATAACGATTATCGTATGAATAGTCTGCATTTCCAAAGAAACTAAGCAATTTATATTGATCACTATTTCCATAAAAGTCACTTAACAAAGAAGCAGCATCCGGTTCATAAAAGCCATCTGAGATCACTTTTTGGCGACTTCCGCCAAAAGTGGAAGTATTATATTCATAATATTCCTGTCCAGCCAGCACACTAAGTTTATGACGGGTATCTATCGTCTTTGAGTAGCTGACAACATTATTAAAAGTAGTACCGGTAGAACGAACATTCGATTTGCTTACCGATCCCCCACTCTCTGCATCAGGTCCGTATGTAGGATTGCTGTAATCATGATCGAAACGGCTGTTATAATCAATATTAAAAGAAGAACGTATAGTCAAATCTTTTATAGGGGTTAGCTGTAAATAACCTCTGACAGAAGCGACATCACGTTTAATCTGAGACAAGTTATGAGGCAAAACGCCCAATGGATTATCTTTGGCAAAGTTTGTAGCCCTGTATGGCCCGTAATCAATGATGCGATTACCGGTCTCTGCATCCAACAAATATTCACCGGTTTCCAGATTCCGTTCGTATACCGGATAAAACGAAGGAACCGCTCTTCCAAATAGAATCACATTATTGGTGGCCGAATCATCCTGTTTCGGATAGTCCTGAATGGAATGACTGCCGGCAACATTCAAACCAATCTGCAACCACTTCTTAATATCACTTGTCACATTAACACGCAAACTATAACGCTTAAAACCCGATTCTATAACCACACCCTGATCATCCAGATAGCCGGCTGAAAAATAATACTTGGAATTGGCGCCACCGCCTTTAACCTGCAAATTAAGATCCGTATAATGAGCATTTTGCGACAGAGCATCAACCCAATTATCATCCCATAAAGGTTTCAGTCCGGCTTTCAATTTACCATCCGTTCCCACCGGCTGTGGATTAGCAGTTCCATAAGGATTAATCCCAATCTGCCCCACAATACTCTGAGAAGCATACGTCGCTGCATCGGCAGCACTCAATCCGTTATCGATACGATTATTTCTAACAGCCTCCCAATAAAGTTCAAAATAATCATTTGTCGACAATTGATCATAATCACGTCGAGCCCGATCCGAAATCCCGTATTTAGCAGAAAGTTCCACAGTCGATTTTGAGTTAATTTGTCCTTGTTTGGTAGTAATCATAATAACGCCATTAGCAGCTCTTGAACCATATAAAGTGGCAGAAGCAGCGTCTTTAAGTACTGTCACCGATTCAATATCGGAAGAGGCAATTGAAGATAATGCTCCATCATAAGGCACTCCGTCCACTACATAAAGCGGAGAACTGGAAGCGTTTATTGATCCAATCCCCCTTATACGAATAGTAGCATCAGAACCAGGTTGACCTGCTGAAGAAAAAGATTGTAACCCAGCCACAGTCCCTTGTAAAGCTTTTGAGACATTACTTACTTGTGATTTTTCGATAACATTACCGGCAACATAACCAGCAGAACCTGTAAATGTAGATTTCTTTGCTGTTCGATAAGGCACAGTTATTTCTATTTCATTCAATGCCTGAGATGATTCTTCCAATTCTATATTCAAAGTGGATTTACCATCTACAGACACTGACATGGGATTATATCCTAAATATGAAACAATTAAAGTAGCATTTTTCTCAGCATTCAATCGAAAATGACCATTCACATCCGTAATAGTCCCGGAATTTGGTTTATTTTTAATGGTGATGGTTGCGCCGGGCAGGGACTCATTGTCGGAAGAAACACGCCCGGATATTGTAATTTGCTGCCCATAAGCAGTGGAGACATAGCTCATACTGCATAATAGTAAAATGATAAATTTCAATGATAATACTTTTTTCATGCTTTATTTTTATTTTTGAATTAGCAATTCAGCCAGCTTTTTCTGCAACTCTTCACCTCTCAAGTTTTTCGCTACAATGATTCCATTTTTGTCTAGAAGAAGATTAGACGGAATGGCACGTATGCCATACAATTTAGCGGGCGCGCTATTCCAGAACAACAAATCAGACCCATGCGTCCAAGTAAGCTGGTCTTTTTCAATCGCCTTTTTCCAAGATTCCTTGTCTTTATCCAATGAAACGCCAAAGATATCAAAACCTTTATCCTTATATTCAAGATATGTTTTTACCACATTCGGGTTTTCTCTACGGCAAGGGCCGCACCAAGATGCCCAAAAATCTACTAGCAAATAGCCCTTTCCTAAGTGGTCGGACAGCTTCACGACATTGCCCTCAGGATCCTTCAGAGCAAAATCCGGCGCTTTCTTACCTACCGATACGTCCTCCAGTGTTTTGACCAATTCTTTCAGTACGCTGGCATATACAGTATTCTGCAATGACGGATCCAATAACAGCAAGTCGGCCTTTATTTCCTCCGGCGTCAACCGATACGAGAAATCACGATATAATGCGTAAACAGAGACTAAAGAATTTGGATGTTGCTTTATAAATTCGTCTATTTTTACACCACGTTCTTTTCTGTAAGAAACAAATAAATCATGCAAATCGGAGCCGTTAACAACACTGTTAGCATATCCGTTTAAAGGATCAAGAACTACGGAAATCTTACCTTTATCTAAGAACAAAAGCAAAGAACCTTGTTTCTTATCTATTGATAGGCCATAGATTTCCGGCAGGTATAAGTCCTTTGAGAAACTAAATTTACCATTGGTGACTGTTGCAGAATCAAGATCCTGAAACATTTTATTTTCAAACTTTTGCAAGTACACTTTACCGGGAACACTACCTAAAACCGTTCCCTCTATGGAAACTCTCTCATAACCATTTTGTGCATAAACTACTACGCTGAGGCATAAAAATGCCATTAACAAAAACTTTTTCATCTTTTGACTTAATTTGGAATTTGCAAGAATCAATATTGATTTTCACAAATAATTAATATTATTAATAAGGATTTTAGCTTTTAAAAAGATAAGGTTCAGCAGCAGCACATTCGCATGAAGAAAGAACTAGATAAATCACAAATAGCGATGCCTACTGGAAAAGCTATAGTATATTTTTCTTTCGAATTATTTTCAATAATTGCTTTCATTTGAATTCTATTTTATTGATTTATTCTATAAGTGCAAAGGAAAGGAACTATTCACTTTTAATTCATACCACAAGTATGGTATTTACATACCACATTCAAAGTATATTTAGTGAAATAAAGGAGGATGTACGGTAATATTATAAAAAGTAGCATTAAAAAGATTCAATCTGTACCTAAAAGATACGGGATTGCTTCTTACGAAACAATCCCGTATCTTTTAATAAACCTAGAGCATTACAATAGCGATGAAAGAGACATTTAAAAGTGTGGAACAACAGTGAGCGCGTAATCTTTCACTTATATAAGCTTAATTATAGGCTATTTTATTTTTGAGTCAATAATTCAGCCAGTTTCGCTTCCAACTCTTCACCTCTAAGATTTTTTGCTATAATAACACCGTTCTTATCTAAAAGAAGATTTGAAGGAATAGATCGTATTCCATAAAGCTTTGCAGCCGCATTATTCCAAAATTGCAAATCAGAGACATGTGTCCAAGTCAAATGATCTTTCTCTATAGCTTTTAACCAAGGTTCTTTGCTTGCATCTAATGATACCCCAAAAACATCAAATCCTTTATCTTTGTATTCCGAATAAACTTTTACCACATTAGGATTCTCTTTGCGGCAAGGACCACACCATGATGCCCAAAAATCAACTAGCAAATAGCCTTTACCCAAACGGTCAGATAACTTGACAACATTTCCCTCAGGATCTTTCAGCGCAAAATCCGGTGCTTTCTTTCCTACAGCCACGCTCTCCATAGTGCTTACCAATTCTTTCAGAATATTAGCATATTCGGTATTCTGCAAAGGAGGATTCAATAACTGAAGATTGGCTTTTATTTCTTGCGGTGTCAGTCGATAAGAAAAATCGCGATATAAAGCATAAAGCGAAACCAAAGAGTTAGGATGCTGCTTTATAAACTCATCTATTTTCACATCTGATTCTTTCTTGTAAGAGACATACAAATCTTGTAAATCAGACCCTTTAATTATACTATTAGAATATCCATCAGAAGGATTAAGTGTCACCGATATCTTACTTTTATCTAAAAAGAGTAATAATGAACCTTGACTATTATCCATTGACAGAGTGTATATTTCGGGCAAGTATAAATCTTTCGAAAAAGAGAAATTTCCATTTGTGACTGTAACAGAGTCAAGCTTCTGATATTTTTTATTTTGAAGCTTCTGCAAGTATACTTTTCCTGAGATATTTCCTACAACTTTTCCTTCTATGGAAACTTTTTTGTATCCATTTTGTGCGTTGACTAACACGCCAACGCATAAAAATACCAGTACTAAAAACTTTTTCATCTTTTGATGTGATTTGGTTTCTGTAAAAATCGACATTGGTTTTTACTGATGATTAATATTAATAAGAATGATAACTATTTAAAATTTGAAATTTACCTTCCTTGCACACCTGCAAAGAAAAAAAACTTTTTAAAACTAATCCATACCACAAATATGGGATTTATACACCATACTCGAAGCAAGTCTATTTTAATATCTTATGACAAAAATGAAACACTACCTTAAATCCTCATAAATGAGGATTGCTTTGGAAACAAAAGTAATGTACTTTTGCACCCAAAAAAAGAAAGATGAGATTTTATTTTTTGTTGTCTGCATTATTGTTATCTACAATAAGCTTTGCCAATACTACCGAATCTGATCCAGATTCTATCCCACACAAATTAATTTCACTCGATGAAGTAGTAGTGACTTCATACAAAGAAAAAAAAAGTTTTAAAGAGATACCAGCATCAGTATCCATATTATCGATAAACGAGCTAAATAGAAGTAATATCACAGACTTTAAAGAGATCAGTTCATATATTCCTAACCTCTACTTTCCTGATTATGGTTCAAAGCTAACCTCTCCACTCTATATTCGCGGAATAGGATCAAAGCTAACCCCTTCGGTAGGTTTATATGTTGACGGCATTCCTTTCTTTGATAAATCGGTGTTTGACATTGATATGAACGAAGTAAATCGTATAGAGATTTTAAGAGGACCACAAGCTACACTCTACGGACGTAACACAATGGGTGGAATTATCAATATCTATACTAAAAATCCATTGAATTATGAAGGTCTTAACTTTCGTCAAACAATTGCTAACTATGGACAAATCGAATCATCCGGGGCATATTACGGAAAAATTTCCGAAAAAGTAGGTTATTCTTTCTCTTCCAAATATAAATATAATGATGGTTTCTTCACCAATCAGTATTTGGGACAGAAAGTAGACCGGTCCAACCATATTGCAACAAAAGGTAAACTACAATGGATAACAGATGGCGGACTAGAAGGTTTATGGGCAGTCAATTACGAATATACTGACCAAGGAGGTTATCCATACGGATTATATAATCAGAATACAGGAGTTATCAATGATGCAGACTACAACAGCTACAGTTCGTATCGACAAGGAGTCTTAACTTCAGGGCTCACACTCAGCTATACATTTCCGTACTTTGTTTTAAAATCAGTCACTGGATATCAAAATCTAAATGACAAGCAAGCCATCGACCAGGATTTCACTTCACAAGCGAATACATTTGTCATACAAACCCAACGTCAGAACCAATTTTCACAAGAATTGGAAATGCGATCCAAGAATAACAACCGATTTACATGGGTTAACGGAATATTCGCTTTTTATAATATAGCCAATCGGACAGTCTTATATACGACTCAAAAAGATTATAAAGAACCGTCATACGGATTAGCTTTCTATCATCAGTCAACAATAAAAGACCTTTTACTAAAACACCTTTCTGCGACTTTGGGAATACGAATAGATATAGAAAGAGATAAACAAGGTTACAAGGTTTGGACATTAAAAGATGGAAATAAAACATTGAATAGCCAATTAAATGATAAAATGAGTTTTACTCAATTGACTCCTAAATTATCGTTGCAATACCAATTCGATAAAAACAATATGGCTTATGCCACTACCACCCGAGGTTATAAAACCGGTGGCTTCAATGTCTCCTTCACTGCGGATGACGAGAGAACTTATGATCCGGAATATAGTTGGAATTATGAAGTTGGAGGAAAAGTCTCGATGTTCGACGGAAAGCTTCAAAGTGATTTAGCCCTCTTTTATATTGATTGGAGACATCAACAAATTTCACACAAAATTCCAACCGGGCAGATCCTCACAAATGCAGGACAGTCTTACAGCAAAGGAGCTGAATTTTCGTTAAAAGCGCAGCCTATATCTCAACTAAACCTACAATTTTCTTATGGTTACACCGAAGCTAAATTTATAGAGTATCTATATGGCAGTGATGACTATTCGGACAATTATACACCCTATGTACCACGCCAAACTATTATGTTGGGAGGTAGCTACACTTTCAATTTTTACTCCGGATATATTGACCATTTAATGGTTTCAGCCCAATACACCGGCATTGGAAAACAATATTGGAATGAAGCAAATGCTGTAAGTCAAAGCTTCTACGGGATATTGAATGGTAAGGTTTCTGCTGTAAGGAAAAATCTCACGATTGATCTTTGGATTAAAAATGCAACATCAAAAGATTATGCAGCTTATTTATTCCAGTTAGGCACAAAATATTTTGCTCAAAAGGGAAAACCGCTTACCTTTGGGACAACAATATCATTTACATTATAAGATCAGCATAATGCCGGATAAAAGATTCAACAAATTATTTACTTTCTTCTCTCTTTATATTGCTCAATCGGTTCCAATGAGTCTTTTTAGCACCTTGTTACCGGTATTGATGAGACAAGATAATTTTTCATTGACTTCAATAGGATTACTCCAATTAATAAAACTGCCTTGGATTATAAAATTTTTATGGGCGCCTATTGTTGATGGTAAAACCTCAGGATTGAAAACGTATAAATATTGGATAATCTATTCGGAATTTGTTTATGCTTTTCTAATCTTACTAATTGCTTTTCTTGATTTAAAAACAAATTTTATACTTGTATTGGCATTAATTGTGCTTTCTTTTGTTGCATCCGGGACTCAGGATATTGCAACAGATGCATTAACAACACTTTCGTTCTCTCGCAAAGACAGAAGCCATGGCAATAGTATGCAGAGTATGGGCAGTTTTACTGGCTCTCTTGTTGGAGGAGGACTCCTATTGATTTTATATAAATACACAGGCTGGACTTTCATGTTATTAGGTTTGTCCTTGTTTCTGATTCTAATGCTTCTCCCACTATATCGATATAAAGATGAAAAATTTGTCTCCCGCACAGGACGAACACCAATCAGTATGAAAGACTTGGTATTATTCTTCCGACAACGTAGAATAATACCTCAACTCACATTTTTAGTTCTGTTTAATGGAGGTTTAATAGGCACACTTGCCATGCTTAAACCATGGCTCGTCGACTTAAACTACCCCACTGCACATATCGGGTTTATGTTTAGCATATTTGGATCACTTTGTGGCTGTATAGGTTCTTATTTTAGTGGTTATATTATCCGAAACTGGGGAAGAGGATATGCTGCGACAATATTCGCTAGTTGCATTCTCTTTACAGGTCTATATTTCACTGGTTTATCATACTTTGACGTGCTAAATACCCTAAATTTATATTTGGGGATCCTATTTCTTTGGACTAGCTACGGACTGGCCACAGTGCTTGTTTATACCATTGCAATGGATTATGTCAGAGTTGGTCGTGAAGGGACTGACTTCACAATTCAAATAGTTGTACTACATTTAAGCAGTATGCTCATAGCTGTAGTAAGCGGAAAACTAGCCGATCACTGCGGATATACAGCCTTATTTGTAGCCGAAAGTATATTGTCGGCTTTATCGCTTATTTACGTATTGTTTTATTTCAAAAGACTCTTTCGATCATGACAACAGATCTGCTTTCAAAATATAATGTTCCTACCCCACGATATACTAGTTATCCTCCCGCTAATTATTTTCATGAAGCATTTCATGAAAAAGAATATAAAGAAGCAATCATTGCTTCAAACGAGACTTCTCCAACTCTTATTTCTTTTTATATTCACATCCCATTTTGCCCACAACTTTGCTATTACTGCGGATGTAACTCCTACCCTATGGAAAAA
Organism: Bacteroides sp.; assembly: GCA_041907545.1. Taxonomy (GTDB): domain Bacteria; phylum Bacteroidota; class Bacteroidia; order Bacteroidales; family Bacteroidaceae; genus Bacteroides. Next base: position 207,425 of record JAYRGX010000003.1, on the reverse strand, counting down.
AAAGAAATTGTGGAAAGCTATGTAAATGCAATAAAAAAAGAGATTCAGCTAGTTCTACCTTTACTTAACAAGAATCGTAAAATAGCACAGATACATTATGGAGGAGGCACCCCAACTGCTATCCCTTTACATCACTTAAAAGAGATAAATGAATTACTACTCTCTAATTTCGAGTGTATCGATTATCCAGAAATAGCCATAGAATGCCATCCGGGGTATCTAACGGAAAGACATTGGTTACAATTAGTAGAAGCAGGCTTTAACCGTTGCAGTATTGGAATACAAGATTTCAATACGGAGGTGTTAAGAATAGCAAATAGGCGACCATCTTTGTTACCGGTAGAAGAGATATTCAAAATTCTTCGTATTCACAACATATCCATTAATCTCGATTTTATATACGGTCTTCCAGGACAAACAGAAAATAGTTTTAAAGAAACGATTTTAAAAGCTGTATCTCTTAAGCCTGACCGCTTAGTTACATTTTCTTACGCACATGTACCATGGGTGAATAAAGATCAACTTATTTTGGAAAAAGCTGGACTACCGTCAAGTGAAGTTAAAAGCCTTATTTATCAACAGACTAACAGTATAATGTCAGCTCAAGGGTATGTGCCAATCGGACTAGATCATTTTGTTCTACCGGATGATCCCCTTAACGTAGCTTTGAATAATGGACTATTGCATCGCAATTTTCAAGGATATTGTACAAGAATGACTACCGGACAAGTTTATGCTTTTGGTGTCACCGCTATTAGTCAGCTTTCAACTGCGTATAGTCAAAATACGCGCAGCATCCCACAATATATTGAATCTATAAACAAAGGAAACATACCCGTGATGAGAGGATATCTTTTAAATTCTGAAGAGCAATTAGCCAGAGAAGTAATAACGACATTAATGTGCAATGAAAGACTAAATTGGTCGGAACTAGCACAACTTATCAAAATTCCGATACCAGAAATAAAAAGTCGTCTAACATACGATGCTTCCAAATTAAAGGAAATGGAAGAAGATGAAATCATCACTCTAAGTCCTGAAGAAATCAAAGTAACCAAGAAGGGAGCACTTTATGTACGTAATGTAGCAGCAATATTTGACCCACTAATGCGAAACGGAAATACACTGCGCTTTTCAAAACCTGTATAGAAACAGAACTTATAAATAATAACTCAAAATGGATAAGAATGTTGAAGTAGTGGTCATTGGCGGTGGTATAACAGGATTAGTCACCACTTTCCTTTTAAAAGAAAAAGGAGTCAATGTCTTACTATTGGAAAAGACGGATCGGATTGGTGGGCAATTACATACTATAAATGACGAAGGCTTCATATTTGAGTCCGGACCCAATACAGGGGTAATCTCAAACAAAGAGGTATTGGACTTATTCTACAAGCTGAAAAATGATTGCACTTTGCAAGTTGCCCGTAAAGAAGCTAAGGTCCGACTTATTTGGAAAAAAGGATCATTCCGCGCACTGCCAAGCGGACTCATAAGTGCCATATCCACGAACTTATTCTCTTGGTATGATAAAATCAATATTTTATTCGAACCATTCAGAAAGAAAGGTAATGACCCGAATGAAAGTATTGCTAATCTAGTAAAACGGAGATTAGGCAAGTCTTATCTAAACTATGCTGTTGACCCTTTTGTATCAGGAGTATATGCAGGTGATCCAAATCGTTTGGTTACGCGATTTGCTTTGCCGAAGCTCTACAGATTAGAGGATGAATACGGTAGCTTTATTCGTGGTGCAATTAAAAGGCGAAAAGCATTGGCTTCAGAGAAAGCACAAGGTATCTCAAAAGATGTTTTTTCTGTAAAAGGTGGATTTGAACAATTGGTAAAAGCTCTGAAGAAAAAAATTGGTGATGAATCAATAGAACTCTCAACTAATTCAATAAAAATTGAGCCTTCTTCAGATGACTCTTGGATCGTAACTTTAGGTTCTAAAGAAAGAAAAGTAATATCAAAAAAAGTAATAACTACTGTACCAGCTTATGCTTTACCTGATTTATTGCCTTTTATTGATGCGAAAGAAATGGAACCAATTTCATCTCTTCCCTATGCTCCAGTAGTACAAATCGGCGTAGGGCTCAACGATAATAGCCGTGTTCCCCTTGCCTTTGGTGGATTAATACCTTCAATAGAGAAAGAAAAAATACTGGGTATTTTATTTAATTCATCATGCTACGACGACAGAGCCCCCAAAGGAAAAGCATCATTATCTTTTTTTCTTGGTGGGATGAACCATCGGAATTTATTGGATCTTTCGGATGAAGAGCTTATAAAGCTGGTAAAGATAGGATTACATCGAATGATGAAATATCCGGAGGATACACCAATAGAGAAAATATATATCTTCCGGCATTCTAAAGCAATACCACAATACGAAGCGGATACGGAAAAACGTCTCGAAAAAATAAATCTGCTACAAGAAAAATATAAGGGACTTTTTTTAGCCGGTGGTATTCGAAATGGAATTGGATTAGCCGACCGAATTAAACAAGCTACAGATTTAGCAAGTTTATAAGAAAGATTCTATAAAATAAGCCCTGCTTCCCACCAGGAAGAAGAGCTTTAACAAACAAAATAAGGATACCGCAATCTAAACTGTGTAGTAAAAAAAGTATTAACTTAACTAACACCGTTCAGATTACGATCTCATATACTTTATAAAAGTTTGCTAAAAACAAGAAGCTGTCTACCAATAAGAGCCAGACAGCTTCTTCAAAAAGACACCGATATTTTAACTAAAGCTATATTAGTCCAATTTATGAATAATGAGTCCCGAACGAAGTTTCGGTTCAAACCAAGTCGTTTTGGGAGGCATTATATTTCCTGTATCCGCAATATCCATGAGCTGCTTCATGCTAACCGGATAGAGAGCTAAAGCTATTTTCATTTCACCACTGTCCACCCTTTTCTTTAGTTCGCCCAAACCGCGTATACCACCAACAAAATCAATACGTTTATCTGATCGAAGATCCTTGATTCCCAAAATTTCATCAAGAATAAGATTAGAAGATATAGTCACATCCAATACCCCTATAGGATCATTATCGTTATATGTGCTAGATTTTGCTGTTAAACTATACCAATTACCTTCCAAATAAAGAGAGAAATTATGTAAGCCCGATGGTTTATAAATTTCTTCACCCTTAATTTCCAATATAAAATTCCTCTCCAACGCCTCTATAAAAGCATTAGTAGTAAGTCCATTAAGATCTTTAACCACACGATTATAATCTATGATAGTCAACTGATTGGCTGGAAAACAAACCGCCATAAAGTAGTTGTATTCTTCTTTTCCTGTATGATTTGGATTTTGCCTGGCTTTTTCAGCACCCACCAAAGCAGCAGCAGCACTACGATGATGCCCATCAGCAATATACAAAGCAGGCATTCTTGCAAATTCAGTAGTAATAGATTCAATATCATCTCGATTGTCTATAATCCAAAATTTATGCCCAAATCCATCTCCGGGAGCAAGAAAATCATACACAGGCGTTCCACTGACATAACGCCCAACAATACTGTCAAGCAAAGTATTATCGGGATATGCAAAGAAGACAGGTTCAATATTTGCATTGTTTACACGAACATGCTTCATTCTATCCTCTTCTTTATCACGTCGGGTCAGTTCATGCTTCTTTATTACCCCGTTCATATAATCAGGTACATACGCTCCAACCACTAGACCATACTGAGTTCTGCCATTCATGGTTTGTGCATAAACATAATAATTTTCCTTACCATCCTGCATCAACCAACCCTTATCTTGAAAGTTCCGAAAATTCTCTGCGGCTTTAGTATATACACATGGGTCGTGCTCGTCTGTTCCTATAGGAAAATCAATTTCAGGCTTAATGATATGATACAATGATTTTTCATTACCTTTAGCTTCCTCACGAGCTTCTGTAGAATTCAATACATCGTAAGGGCGCGATGCTACTTGTTCTACTAAGCTTTGTGGAGGCCGCAGACCTCGAAAAGGTTTTATTGTTGCCATAATAAATTTATTATCATTTATAATTTTGCAATTTGAATTTGTTTCTCTTTTTAATGATACAAGAATTTATCTATTCAGATTGCCTTTTTGAGAAATAGTTACTCAAGACTAATACGAGACCAACGACAATCAGCACGAATGCAGCGCCCTTAAGGATCTCGACAAAAGAAGCAGAAAAATATTCACGCAAAAACAGGTTTAAAAATTGCAATAATAAGGAAATTGCAATTAACGTTCTTCCTATTAAAACTCTATTCATAGTAAAATATAACTATATTTTATTCAAAAGATAAACATTAACAAGATAAACTACAGAAGTTATAATCAAAACGATGGAGAAACCTTCAAAGAAACCTATAGTAAAATCAGTAAATTTATCTCGAAGTATAATAGTTGATAAAAATAAAATAGCACCTAAGATCAACAAATAAAATGCTCCTTTTTTCATCATAACAATGTTACGTATATCTTACTCCCTACAATTATTTCTTATTTACGCGAAACTTTTCACAACCATCTTTAAAAAAGTTAGCAATCTGCTTAGCTGCCGCAATACCTGCGTTTATATTTGCTTCAGCAGTCTGAGCACCCATTTTCTTAGGAGTAGAGAAATAACGGCCTGAGAATTTTGTGGCAAAATCATCATTAGCAGCAGGCATAATATCAGTAACATATTTTAAATCAGTGCGCTCTTTCATTAGCTCGATTAATTCAGCCTCATTAATGACTTCTTTACGAGCTGTGTTCACTAAAATTCCACCTTTAGGCATTTTATTGACCAAATCAAAATTAATTGAATTTTTCGTTTCAGCTGTAGCAGGAATATGCAGAGAAACAACATCACACTTACTATAGAGTTCATCAGCGGAAGCAAGTGCTATAACTCCGTCTTTTTCAATAATATCTTTAGGACAAAAGGCATCAAATGCATAAACTTCCATACCGAACCCTTTAGCGATACGAGCAACATTACGCCCTACATTTCCGTAAGCATGAATACCGAGCTTTCTTCCTTTCAGTTCGGTTCCGGAAGTTCCATTATAGAAATTACGCACGGCCATAACCATCATGCCAAAAGCTAATTCAGCAACTGCATTAGAATTTTGCCCGGGAGTATTCATCACACATACGTCATGAGCAGTAGCAGCTTCCAAATCGACATTGTCATAACCCGCGCCGGCACGTACAACTATTTTTAGAACTTTAGCGGCATTCAATACTTCCGCATCAATAATGTCACTACGAATAATAATAGCATTGGCATCTTTAACAGCTTCTAAAAGTTCTGTTTTGGAAGTGTATTTCTCCAATAAAGTTAATTCATGACTTGCTGTTTCAATTTCTTTACGAATACCATCCACTGCTATTTGTGCGAACGGTTTATCTGTTGCGACTAAGACTTTCATAGTTTATAAGGAATAATGATATAGACCACAAATGACACAGATTCCCACAGTTTACATTAAATAATCTCTGTGGAAATCCGTGTCATTTGTAATACATTAAATTATTAATGAAGTTTTTCAAATTCTTGCATGCAATCAATCAAAGCTTGAACGCTCTCCTTTGGCATAGCATTATAACAAGATGCTCGGAAACCACCAACTGAACGATGTCCTTTTATTCCGACCATACCCTTTTCTATTGCAAATTTTAGGAAGTCAGCTTCGAGGTCCTTATATTCAGGAGCCATCACAAAGCAAATATTCATACGTGAGCGGTCCTCTTCGGCAGCTGTTCCCACAAATAACTTATTACGGTCTATTTCAGTATAAAGTAAATCTGCTTTCTCAATTGCACGGCGTTCCATCTCTTTTACACCACCCTGAGCTTTTATCCAACGCAATGTCAGTAAAGCTGAGTAAATAGGAACTACAGGAGGAGTATTAAACATAGAACCATTATCTATATGAGTCTGATAATTCAACATCGTAGGAATATATCGTGATACCTTACCTATAGCATCATTCTTCACAATGACAAAAGTAAGTCCTGCAGGAGCAAGGTTTTTCTGAGCCCCTCCATATATACAGATATATTTAGACACATCAACAGGGCGAGAAAAAATATCAGAAGACATATCAGCAACCATAGGAACTCCTACGTTCAGATCACTTTTTAATTCCGTACCAAAAATTGTATTATTAGTAGTAATATGGAAATAATCCACATCAACAGGAACTGAATAATTTTTAGGGATAAAATTATAGTTGGCATCAGCAGAAGAAGCAACTTCTACAACGTCTCCAAAACCTTTAGCTTCTTTCATTGCTTTTTTTGCCCATGTACCAGTATTTAAATAAGCAGCTTTTTTCTCTAGGAAGTTATATGGTACCATACAGAACTCCAGACTTGCACCTCCACCTAAGAATAATACCGAATAACCTTCGGGAATATTAAGTAATTCTTTAAACAATGCCACAGCTTCATCAACAACCGGTTGAAAGTCTTTGGCACGATGGCTGATTTCCATCAATGAAAGGCCTGATCCATTAAAGTCTAAAATAGCTTTTGCCGTTTCTTCAATCACTTCATGCGGGAGAATGGAAGGTCCTGCATTGAAATTATGCTTTTTCATTTGAAGTTTGTTTTGGTTATACAATTCGTTATTAGTGTCTTTAGACATGGCGAAATTACAGATTTATTTCCGTAAAACAAACCAAACCTTATGAAAAACAATTTTTACCCCGGCTTTACCTTACTTTTTATTGGTTTATACATTAAATATTCACCATTTTGTTATTCAAATATAACAAGAAACAATTCTTGCTACAAAAAGAAAGTTCAACCAATATATTACTTAGAAAAAAGAAGTAACAGTGCCTTTTTAATAAATAATCATAAGAAGTTATCTGGCTTCTTCAATAATGGTTTTCATTCCTTTTATCTTCTCTCCTTGAATTAAATTAAGCAATTGTTTTACTTTAGATCGTCGAATTGCGACAAAAGCATAATGATCTTTCACATCTACCTGGCCGACATCTTCACGAGCAAGTCCCCCTTTTTTATATAAGAAACCAACAATATCTGTCTTTCCCAATTTATCTTTTTTCCCTTTACCTATATATAATGTAGTCCAAATAGATTTTGTTGGTTTTGGAGTTATTTCAGGAAGTGTAAAAACCGGTATACTATTATTAATATAAATGGGGATTTGTTCTTCGGCATGCAGCAGCAAAAAAGCTTTACCTTCCTTAGTCCAACGTGCGGTACGTCCGTTTCGATGAGTATAAGCTTCCTCATTTACAGGCAGATGATAATGAACCACATTCTGAATATCCGGTATATCAAGTCCACGCGCAGCCAAATCAGTAGAAATCAAAACCTGACTACTCCCATTTCTAAATTTATAAAGAGCACGTTCTCTATCAGGTTGTTCCATTCCACCATGGAAACCATCACAAGGAAATTTCTTTGATTTAAGATAGTCAACTGTGCGCTCTACACTTTCCCTATAATTGCAAAAGACCAAACTAGATGTACTTCCAAGAGTGCAAAGTAAGCAATAGAGTGTTTCTAACTTGTCTTTTTCAGGAGACATAACAAGATTCACATCAAGCCGACCGGCATCCGACTCAGAATCTAAAAAGTTCAATTTAATAACCCTATCCAATCCTGTAAATGCAGGAATCTCATCAGCATCAGTAGCCGAAAGCAAAACTCTTTTCTTTAAATTTGTAAGATAGCCTATTACTTCTGCCATCTCTTCCTGAAAACCCAGTTCTAAAGATTTATCAAACTCATCAATAATGAGTGTGGCAATTGAATCCACAGAAATATTACCTTTTGATAAATGATCATTCAACCGTCCAGGAGTTCCCACTATTACAGCAGGATGTACAGCTTTCATTGTTCGATGTTCCTCCATTGCAGGACGACCTCCGTAACAACTTATAGCTTTATAGGCACTCCCCATTGCTTTAAAAACTATCTCTATTTGTAATGCCAACTCTCGCGAAGGAACTAATATTAAAGATTGCACACCATCAATGTTGGGGTCGAGCGCTTGCACCAATGGAATTAGGAATGCCAATGTTTTACCGGAACCAGTAGGTGATAACAGTACAACATCGTTTTCAGTATCGTATGCCTTTTGCGTAGCTTCCTGCATAGAAGTTAAATGCTCAATTTGCAGGTTATGCAAGATTTCAGAGATGTTCATTCAAATATATATATTTATTAATTATGCAAAGATACAGATAAGTCTCCACATATTTTTATACCTTAATACCTAATACAACAAAGCTGTCCCAAAATGGAACAGCTTTGTTGTATTTATTCAATAAAAATATTGTTTTTCCTCAATAAATTCACATTATTCACGAGAATATACAGACACTTTTCTAATTTTCTTCAGCGAACATCGGATCCCAAGCCGGCAAGATTATCGGCTTCTGTTTAAAAATATCTTTCACTTTTTGTGGAACATATTTAGATTCAACAACTAAGCGGAACATATATTCATTAAACCACTTATCAGTCATAATCAAATGCCCCTGATAACCACTTTTTACTCCCCAGCTATTTTCAACCATCCATTTCGTAGGTTTTCCATCTTTATCAATATCAACAGCCATCAAAGTCATAGCATGTGAAGAACCACTAGAAAAAGTTTGGATTCGCTGTTTTTTGTCCATTCCAAAGTTGGTACCCATTAGCGAAGCGTAATCAAAGTTATTCTCATCAAGTAAACCGCGATCTTTATCGAGAAATTTACCAACATCACATGAAAAATACATCATAGTGCTATCTTTTAATGAAGTAATAGCCATTGCTTTTATATCTTCAATAGGCAAATTGACATAAGTCCAATCCTTTCCATCAAAACGATGACGGTCAAATTCTATTTCATAACATTTATAATATTCACGAGTAGGATCGTTCATCAACATGACATAGTTGCTAAGGAAATTCTCATCACCATATTTTTTCAAAAAAGATTTTGGAGTATGATGCTCTATCTCAACAGGGTTTCCTTTATCATCTTTACGTATAAATGTAAATTCTGTAGGAGGAACACCAAGGTTCAACACGAGCATTCTATAAATAGTGCCAAGCATCTCCGTCTTTTTATTCACTAAAACCGAAGATTTTGCACCTTTAGCTGCATCGTCGCGTAAGGCCAAGCCAAACTCTTTTAGTTTCAAGGAAATCAAATTAGACATTTTCGACGTATTCTCACTACTGTTCGTTTCCGACATAACTTCTCGTGGAACAAGTCCATATTTAATTGCAATATCGGCCACTCCAGTAAAAGTGCCCCCATCACTTAATGGATTTTTAAACAACCACTCAACTGTTTTATTATCCAAAGGCTTATTGCTGGTATCTATAATGCCTTGTAAAAATAAGTTTGATTTCTCCAACTGATCCCAAAAAAAAGTATATATCTGGGAAAATTCAAAAGACTGGAAATCATATTTTGCTATGGCCTTAGAACGCATAACATTTAATCCTGTAAACAACCAGCAACGACCTGAAGACTTTTGATCGGTAATTCCTTTAGATTTAACTTTTATAGAAAAATGAGTATCAATATCACTAATATTTTCCTGATTGATCACCAACTTTTGGATATCATTACTTCCAATAGCATTTCTTATAGCTTTATCAGTAGAAGTCCCCTGATAACTTTGCCTAATTTGACTAAGCATGGATTCGGATATTCCACCTCTTTGATCCTGTGCACCGATAAAGGACAAGAAAGCAAAACAAGCGAATAAAGATAAAAAACATTTTTTCATATTCAAGAACAATTGCAATTTATAAAATTATATCAAAACTTCTAGATGGATCACCAAACAGTGTCTTCAGCAATCATGAAACCAAGATCGGATACAAAATTAATATCTTTTCGCAAAATAGAAGATTTTCAATAAATAAAAAGATAAATTAATACTCAGAACGTAATCTTTGACCCTTTCATCAACTCTACAAGAATGACATTATATTTCGACATTCAATAAGTTCATTAGAGCATTGCACGTTTTCAATTCTTTTTCTTGTTTTAAAAATATATTATTCATATTTTTGAAGTTATTTACAAACAAATCTCTCGAAAACTGATTGAGATATCACAATGAAAATTTGCGAAATAACATTTTGGTTATGCCTTTTTATTGTTTTCTACACTTATGTAGGATATGGAATATTTCTGTATTTATTTGTTAAAATAAAAGAAGCATTTAGTATTCATAAAGCTTCTTCTAATATTTCCTATAACACATTGCCTCATATTACTCTATTTATAACGGCCTATAATGAAGAAAGCGTTGTGAATGACAAAATGCAAAATAGTCTTGACTTGGATTATCCAATGGATAAATTGCATATACTTTGGGTTACCGACGGAAGTAATGATAAGACAAATGAATTACTCTACTTATGGAAAGAAGCGAAAGTCCTTTATCAAACCGAAAGACTGGGTAAAACAGCAGCTATAAATAGAGGCATGCAATATGTATCAACCCCTATTGTTATATTCACTGATGCCAATACAAATCTGAATAATAAGGCTTTAATTGAAATAGTAAATGCTTTTACAAATCCGAAAGTGGGCTGTGTAGCTGGTGAGAAACGCATTATAGTCAAAGAAAAAGATAATGCTGCATCTGGTGGTGAAGGTATTTACTGGAAATACGAATCGGTACTTAAGTCACTCGATTCAAGACTATATAGCACTGTTGGAGCAGCAGGAGAGCTTTTTGCAATCCGACGAGAGCTTTTTGAAAAAATGAAAGTCGACACATTATTAGACGACTTCACTCTTTCACTCCGCATAGCAATGCGGGGATATACCATAAAATATTGTGCTGAAGCATACGCAATGGAAACAGGTTCAGCAGACATGCATGAAGAAGAAAAGCGCAAAATAAGAATTGCAGCCGGCGGTATACAATCCATTTGGAGATTACGTGCATTATTAAACCCATTCAAGTATAAATGGCTCAGTTTCCAATATCTGTCACACCGCGTATTACGCTGGTCAGTTACCCCCATTGCACTTTTTCTATTGATTCCATTTAATATAGTATTAGTTTATAGCACTTCTTCCTTCATATATATTATACTTCTTGTTCTACAAACCGTATTTTACATAATGGGAACTTGCAGTTATATCATTTCAAAAAAACAAATTACAAGCAAAATACTCTTTGTTCCCTACTACTTTCTGTTTATGAATCTGAATGTGTTTAGAGGAGGATTTTATCTGTTTAGGCAACGCAATAACACCGGAACATGGGAAAAAGCAAAAAGAGCAAACCGATAAGCCACAAAAAGAAAGGACACAAAATCATGAAAAGTATTCTAAAGATCCCCGACAATGCGGAAAGGTTATTAAACTTGGTATCCGACACGCTCATACTATTGGATAAAAATGGGATATGTATTGACATTGCTATATTTGATGCCGATCTATGGTTTTTAAAAAAAGAAATATTAACAGGGAAAAATTTAATAAGAAAACTGCCAACAGACACCCGTAAAATTTTTTATTCGGAATTCAAGAAAGTTGTGGGACAAAACATAAAATCCACTCGCAATTACAAATTGACTATTAGGCATGAAACCTACTTCTTTAAATGCATTATGCAGCCTTATGATAATATGATACTTTGCCAATATCGAGATATCACTGCAAGAAGCCAACAAAAGTTGGAAATGGAAAAAAGCAACAAAGAACTTTCCGAAGTGCAAAAGGTAGCCCTTTTGGGAAAATGGACCTACAGTAGTAAAACTACAAATTTCAGCTACTCCGGGCACACCCAAATTATGTGTATAGATAAAGAGCAATACATTCCACTAGGGTCATATCTAAATATCATTCTCCCGGAAGATAGAGATGCTTTTACCCTCTGGTTAGACAAAAACTTAGAAGGAAATACTGAAGATAGCATTGATTACCGTATATTCTATAAAAATACTATTTATTACATCCGTCTAAAGACTTTTTCGTATGAGAACCATTCTAGCGAGAATATTATATTGGAAGGTTACATTCAGAATGTTACTGACATACAGAAGAGGCGAAATGATATTAATTTACTCACACATGCCATAGATAACTCCACAGAAGACGTTGTAGCTATTTGCGAGGATGGAGCTTTGCTCTTTGCAAATCGTCGATACAAATATCATCAGAATTTGGGGAGCGCAGAAGATATTACCACTTTGAGAATATACAATATAAGCTCATACGTAAGAAATCTCGACGAATGGAATCAACTTATAGCTTCTGTTAACGAAGATCACCGCAACACTAGTTTTATTACTTATAATCCATTTCCCAAACACCCTGAAATACTTGCATACGAAGGGAATTTATATAAAGTAACCAGCGATCAAGGTGTAAAAACATTTTGGGTATTTGGTAGGGATATTAGCCAGCGTATACGGCATGAGCAACAAATTAAGCAATTTAGTCAGGTTCTTAACAAGATTATAGAAAATTTACCGGCTGCAATCACAGTAAAAGATATAGAAAACGGATACAAATACTTATATCGAAGCCGAGATATAAGTAATGACCGACAAAAGTACCAAAATACGATGGGCAAAGACGACTTTAGTATATACCCGATTGAAATAGCCCAAAAAGAGAGAAAAGAGGATATACATGTAGCCACAAGTGGAGAAGAGAAACATTACATCATAGAAAAGCGAGATATCAATGGAAATCCGATTTATTTAGACAGGCGTAAAATGAGAATAGAAAGTAATGACTCACCTCCTGTACTACTGAGTATTGAATGGAATATTACGGACTTGGAATTAATGAAGCGCGAATTGCTTGCTGCAAAAGAGAAAGCAGAAACATCTGATCATTTAAAATCTGCATTCCTAGCCAACATGAGTCACGAAATACGTACCCCCCTTAATGCTATAGTCGGGTTTTCACGGATAATTGCAGAAAGTGAAAATATGGAAGAGCGTAAAAACTATTATAATATAGTTGAAGCAAATAACGAAAGGCTGTTGCAACTAATTAATGAAATACTCGATCTTTCAAAAATAGAATCAGGAATTGTGGATTTCAATCTTTCGTCGATTCAACTTAACACCTTATTTAATGAAATATACGATGCGCACGTTTTCAGATGCCCAAATGGTGTTCAATTGGTATTTGAACCTTCAGACGAAGATATCTGCATCAGTACCGATAAAAACAGACTCTTCCAAGTAATATCCAATTTTATTGGAAATGCTTTCAAGTTTACAACAAAGGGAAGCGTTCGCTATGGATACAGACAAGAAGGGAAATACATACTTTTTCATGTAACCGACACCGGATGTGGTATACCTCAAGATAAAATAGATAAGATTTTTGAACGTTTTATAAAAGCAAACAGTTTTGCAGAAGGTACTGGACTAGGGTTAGCTATATGTAAAACTATAATAGAGAAGCTAGGAGGATCGGTATCTGTGATGTCCAAAGTTTGCGAAGGAACTACATTCTATTTTACTTTACCGCTAAAAAACAATATATCTGACACAAAAGTACAAAGTAATAAATCAAACGTTTCTAGCATACCGATTATTACTGAAGATACTTTATATGGTGAAACTGAACTTAAAAAAGATATCACATATAATAGAATTAAAAACATTTTGATTGCTGAAGATATCGATAGTAATTACATTCTAGTTCGATCCATTTTAGGATCATTCTACCATCTACAAAGAGCTAAAAATGGAGAAGAAGCTATTAGACTATTTGAAGACTCCTGTCCGGACTTAATTCTCATGGATATCAAGATGCCCAAACTATCCGGATTAGAAGCAACAAGAGTCATCCGCAAAACATCAGCAAGTATCCCTATTATTGCACTTACGGCTTTTGCTTATGAAGATGATCGCAATGCTGTTATAGAAGCTGGTTGTAATGATTTTCTAACCAAACCTTTTAAACACGAAGAGTTGGAAGAAATAATTAATAAATGGATAAGATAATAATGTAATTTAAGAATGCAAAAAATAAGGGATTCTATAAATCCCTTATTTTTCTTATGAAATATGGTTATGCAAAGATGTCAGTACGCTCTACATAAGCTATAACATCTCCTTTATTGACCATAGCTCCTTGACGAGCACAAATTTCAACAACTTGTCCATTGAAAGCAACAGGTACCTTTTCATATTCTCCCCATGGAGTAGAAAGATAACAGAATACTTCGCCATTTTGATATGACCGGCCGATGAAAGGAGCAGTTGAAGGACCATCAACAGAAACTTCCCAAAGTACTTGTCCTTTAGAAGGAGCAATAACAGGGTCTGCTTTTACTCGTTTAAGTTTCTTAATCTCTTCTTCAGAAAGACCACCCTTCGCCATCGAGGCATCCTTAGCACGTTGTAATTCATCTAGAAATCTTTTCTTTGCTGTCCCCGATTTATAATCGCGATATTGTCTGTCATGCATAGCAAGTTCAAAGAGTTCTTCGTCATCTTGTCCATATTCCCAACCATTTTCATCCATTTCCTTTCTATATTCATCCAAAGCATCCGGATAATTAGACTGGGGATCGGTATCAACAAATTCATAACCTTTAGCTTTAGCCAATTCAATAATTTCAGGAGCCAGCGGACCAGGCAGTCTTCCACTTTTACCCAAAATCATATCCCATGTGTGGCTATCTATCATTGTCCAACGTTCTTCACCCTTCACTTGTTGCATCACGTTCATTAATGCTACGTTTTTAACGTATTGGCTGAACGGTGTAACCAAAGGAGGATAACCTAATTTTGGCCATACATATTCCACTTCATCAAAAAGCATTACAAGCAAATCATCCAAGCTCAATTCAGGTTGGTTTTTGCCTTTCAAAATCATATTGATTCCTGAATGAACACCTTTCAAGTCAGCCATCATTGATCCCATCATACCACCGGGTAATCCGCACTTCAATAAAAGTGAAGACATCTGCTTGTTAGAAGGATCCATGAAATAACCCAGAAAATCATCAATGAAGTCTTGAGTCATTGAGCGTGCTTTCATGTAAGCTTTCATGTTAATTTCGGGAACTTGGAATCCAGCATCTTTCAGCATAGCTTGAACTGAAATAACATCCGGATGAACCTTACCCCAAGACATTGGCTCCATTGCCACATCAATAATATCGGCCCCATTTTCACAAACCTCCAAAATAGAAGCCATTGACAAGCCCGGTCCACTATGACCGTGATATTGTATCAGCACATTCGGATGTTTGTCCTTGATAGCCTTGGTCAGACGTCCTAACATTCCCGGACGACCAACACCTGCCATATCTTTCAGACAGATTTCGGGTGCTCCAGCTTTAATAAGTTGGTCAGCCACATTTGCATAATACTCTACTGTGTGGACAGGAGAATGCGTTATACACAAAGTAGCTTGTGGAGTCATACCCGCTTCAAGAGCATACTTAATTGACGGTATAATATTGCGAACTTCATTTAATCCACAAAAAATACGTGTGATATCAACCCCTTGTGAATGCTTAACCTTATACATCAAACGACGTACATCAGAAGGCACCGGATACATACGAAGACCGTTGAGTCCACGGTCTAGCATATGAGTCTGAATGCCCGCTTCATTAAAAGGTTTGGTAAAAGCCCGCACAGCCTTATTGGGATTTTCACCGTAAAGTAGATTGACTTGTTCAAAAGCTCCTCCATTAGTTTCAACACGCGAAAAGCATCCCATTTCCACAATAAGAGGTGCAATGCGAACTAACTGATCTACACGAGGTTGATATTTACCGGACGACTGCCACATGTCACGGTAAACAAGGCTAAATCTAATTTCCTTTTTCATCTTAACTAGTCATAATATGGTTTTACATAGATAATCGGGTTACATGACCTCACAAAGGTAAGGCTTTCTCTTATCATTAAGGCATAAAAATGCAAGAAATATTTGCCTTCTAAGGCATTTTTAATGATCTATTGTAAAGATTAGCTTATGTCAGCTTACAACTAGGATATCTTCTTAAAAAGAAAAATCAGACAAAGTCTTTTAGTTCTTGTTGTAATCGCTTTCTAGTGAAGAATATACGACTCTTCACCATGCCAAGAGGTAAGCCTAGATAATCAGCAATTTCTCTGTACTTAAATCCGGATATATGCATAGAAAAGGGAACTTTAAAGTCACGTGGCAGTTCATTGACTATTCGATGCATTTCTTTTGAATCGTAATTGCCTTCGGTATTATTAAAACCCGATTCTTGAGGTAGATTGAGATGGTAAAAATTATCGGTCTGATCAACAAATGTTTGTTCACGGATAATTTTCCGGTAATTGTTAATAAATATATTGCGCATTATCGTATATATCCATCCTTTAAAGTTCGTATCAGGCATGTATTTGTCTTCATTATCTAAAGCCTTCAACGAGGTTTCCTGTAGCAGGTCATTTGCTTCTTCTCGATCCGCTGTCAATTTATAGGCAAAGCGCAATAAATCGTCTTGTACGCCTAACAGGTCTTGTCTGAAATTATTTTCCATAATATCCCCTCCTAAAAAATAGTTTATATAGTTTAATCGTCAAAAACAAATATAAGTTTTTGTTTTTTTTAATCAAAGAAAAAGGCCAAATATTTACAACTCTTTCCCAACTTATTAATAAGTATTCGTATTTTCATCGACAACTTTAATTAATATGACAGATATATTACAAAATCATTACATTAAAAATGCAAAAAAATAGCTTTAAAAACAAACATAAGAGTAAACATATTTTCAAATAGCGCTCCGACAAGATAAGTAATGATAAATACTAAGTAGTAAACCCAAAAGAACAAGTAACAATCTACAATATAACAAGTAATGTAATGGAGGCTAACAAGCAATGTAATAAGGCATAACATTATTTGTTATGAATCGGATGAAAATCATTCATTTTTAGACAAGAGAGGAAGACATATTTTATATTTCACAGCAAGAATGCGTGTAAGAAACACTGTTACTCCACCTATTAATTGGCAGGCATAAGATTCGAGACCTAATACTGCACCAAGCCAATACGCTGTCCCCCCCAAGACGCAAGCTATTGCATAAATCTCTTTTCTAAAGATGAGGGGTATTTCATTTATTAGCACATCGCGAATCACCCCTCCCGCGGCACCTGTAATACTTCCCATTACAACTGCGACCCAGAAAGGATAACCCATAGCCAAGCTCTTGCCCACACCAACCACAGTAAACAAAGCCAAACCAATGGTATCGAATATAAAAAAAGTATTATGTAAATGTATTAACGATTTGCCGAAAAGAATCACCCAGATTAAGGCCAAACCGGTACAAATAAGATATACTGGATTCACCATCCAACCGGGAGTTATATCAAGTAAGACATCGCGTATTGTCCCACCTCCTATTGCCGTGACAAACCCCACAACATAAGCTCCAAACCAATCGAACCGTTTCGCCGAAGCCAAACGGATACCGCTAATGGCAAAAGCAAACGTTCCTATAAAGTCGAGTATTTGGACAAAAGTTGGCATATTGAAAGATTTTTATGGGCAAAGTAACAAATAAATTCCCTAATAAACCGTATTTTTGCCCCCCGGAATATAAAAAGCAATTAAAAATGAAAATTACAATTGTAGCGGGAGCCCGTCCGAACTTTATGAAAATAGCACCTATTACCCGTGCAATTAACTCATATCGTGAAGCTGGAAAAGATATAGCATATCGTCTGGTCTATACGGGATCAAAAGAGGACAAAAACCTTGATGCATCTTTATTTTCCGACTTGGACATGAAGAAGCCGGATGCTTTTTTAAATGTAACCGGAACCAATCATTCCGACGTTGCAGCTGCTATCATGCTTGCATTTGAAAAAGAGCTTAATGATCACCCTGCTCAAGTCGTTCTTGTGGTTGATGATCTTACTGCCACAATGAGCTGCTCCATTGTAGCCAAAAAAAGAGGACTTAAAGTTGCACATTTAATTGCAGGGACACGATCTTTCGATATGAATATGCCGCGTGAAGTAAACCGTACTATAGCCGATGCCATATCCGATTATCTTTTCACGGCAGGTATGGTAGCCAACCGGAATCTTAATCAAGAAGGCATGATACCTGAATACATTCATTACGTAGGTAATATATTAATCGACACGATTCGCTATAACCGGAATCGTTTCATTCAGCCACTATGGTTTTCTACACTTGGATTAGAAAAAAAAGGTTACCTCCTTCTGACGCTCAACCGGCATGATCTACTTGAAAGAAGAAACATTCTAAAAAAATTGTTGCTTACCATAATTGAAAAATCAGAAGGGACACCCATAGTTGCGCCTTTACATCCTTATGTACAAAGCGCAATTGAAGCTATGGATATTAAAGCTTCAAATTTACACATTTTACCGCCGCAACGTTATCTACATTTCGGATTTCTTGTTAATGAAGCCAAGGGTATCATTACCGATTCCGGAAATATAGCTGAAGAAGCAACTTTTATGGATGTTCCATGCATTACGATCAATTCATATGCAGAACACCCGGAAACATGGCGTATGGGAACCAATGAATTGGTTAACGAGAATCCCGAAGCTCTCTCTGAGAAAATGAATATTCTGATGCACGATGAATGGAAACACACTACCCTACCCGATCGTTGGGATGGTAGAACGGCAGAAAGAATAGTACAAACTTTACTAAACGGAGAACAGGAATAAATGTAACATCTCCTCCCACTAGCATCCGGTCCCCCAGCCGTATAATTTTTATCCGAATATTCGAGTGTTCAAAAAGTAAGCTTTTGCTATGAGGTTATATAAGAATATGCTTTTAAACTCACAAAGTTAGCGAAGTTGCTTATTAAGGAAACAGGATATTTTGCAAAACATCAATAATAACATAAAGATAATTGACGGGTAATAATCTTTACTTATGAACCGTCAAAATAGAAGATAATAGCTAAAAAAGAATAATAGATAAACATTCCACAGATTTCATTAGTTTATATTAAATTATTCTTCTCAATATATTCAATAAGAATTTATTATTTTTGCCACCAGAGAGACATTCATACAATTATGAAACAACAATATAGAAAGTATTTCCTTTTTTTGCTGTTCCTTCTTATTCTTCCCCGCGTATCGGGGCAGATAAAAGGAGTTGTAACCGACTCCATTACCCATGAACCAATGATGTATATCACGGTACAATATGAAGGAAAAGGTGTAGGAGCACTTACTAATGCTAACGGAGAGTACCAAGTGGAGAGCCGCAAAGGATGGGAAGAGCTTACTTTTTCTTCCGTTGGATACGTCACCAAGAGAGTTCGTATAAAACCGGATACCAAAGTATTAAACGTAAAAATGGTTCCGACGGATATTCAACTATCGGAAATCGTTGTTAAACCACAGAAAGAAAAATATTCGCGCAAAAATAATCCAGCCGTAGAGTTCATGAAAAAAGTTATTGAGCACAAAAAAGGATTAAAGCTGGAAACAAACGATTATTACCAATACAGGAGATATGAAAAGATGAAGATGTCCATAAATGACATCACAAATGAAAAATTAGAAAAAGGTATCTACAAAAAATTCTCTTTCTTTAAAGATCAAGTAGAAACATCGCCCAAAACTCATAAAATGATTCTACCTATTTCTATTAAGGAAACATCATCACGTACTATATACCGAAAAGAGCCCAAAAGTAAAAAGACCATTATTGAAGGATATAATTCAAGCGGTATTGAAGAATTTTTCAATACGGGAGATATGCTAGGGACAATATTAAATGATGTATTTTCCGATATCAACATCTATGATGATGACATCCGCCTATTGCAAAGTTACTTTGTCAGTCCCATAGGTAAAGGCGCTATTACTTTTTATAAATACTATTTGATGGATACCGTAATGGTTGATCGTCAGCAATGTGTGCATTTAACATTCGTGCCACAGAACTCTCAAGACTTTGGTTTTACAGGGCATCTTTACGTAGTGAAAGACTCTACATACGCTGTTAAACAGTGTACAATGAACCTCCCGAAGAAAACCGGAGTCAATTTTGTTGACAGCTTAGGTATTGTACAGAAATACAAACAGCTTGACAAAGGAAACTGGGTATTGACTGATGATGATATGACAGTTGAGCTAAGCTTTATGAAAGGCATACAAGGCCTTGAAATAGAACGAACGACCAAATATAGCGACTATACCTTCGATGAAATAGAGAATCGGCTTTTCCGACTGAATGGTAATGTCATAAAAGAAGCCAACATGCTAAATAAGAGTGATGAGTATTGGGCTAAAGTCAGGCAAGTTCCTCTTACTCCCAAAGAGAGTAATATGGATGTCTTTATGAACCGTATTGAACAAATTCCTGGATTTAAGTATGTAATATTCGGTGCTAAGGCTTTAATAGAAAACTTTGTAGAAACAGGAAGCAAGGGACATCCTAGTAAATTTGACATAGGTCCTATCAATACTATTGTTACAAACAACTTTGTCAATGGAACTCGCTTCCGATTAAGTGGTATGACCACGGGTAATTTTGATCCGCACTGGAGCTTTAGCGGTTATGGAGCTTATGGAACTAAAGATGAAAAATGGTTCTATAAAGGGCAAGCAGCATATTCTTTTAACAAGCGCGATTATGTACTATGGGAATTCCCTAAGAATTACCTATCCTTTACATACAGTTATGATGTAATGTCTCCTATGGATAAATATCTGGAAACAGATAAAGATAATATGTTTGTAGGATGGAAATGGACTAAAGTAGATCAAATGTCGTATCTAAGAGATGCAACTCTGACTTATGAACTCGAAACAAATAGTGGCTTTTCGTTAAAAGCCATTGCACGCCATCGTAATGATGAACCTGCCGGTGGAGTACTTCAATTTTGGAAAAACGACGGACTGAGTCCTGGTGTTTGGGGAGTCTCGAATACTTTTGTCAAAGATATCACAACAAGTGAACTTGGTGTTACGTTGCGTTATGCCCCGGGCGAAAGTTTTGTCAATACAAAAGAGCGTCGTGTACCGGTTTCCTTTGATGCTCCCATATTTTCTATTTCACACACGACAGGATTTAAAGGGGTACTTGGAGGCGATTACAATTTCAATTTAACAGAAGCCAGTATACGTAAGCGCTTTTGGTTCGGTTCATGGGGTAAGTTAGATGTGACTCTTCGCGGAGGTGCCCAATGGAATACAGTTCCTTTTCCATTACTAAACTTACCCATGGCAAACTTGTCATATATTACGCAACATAATGAGTCTTTTAACCTCATCAACAATATGGAGTTTTTAAATGACCGCTATGCATCAATGGCATTAACATACGATCTGAATGGCAAGTTATTCAATCGCATTCCATTGCTAAAGAGCCTTAAATGGCGAGAAATATTCCGTATCCGTGGATTATATGGAACATTAACAGACAAAAATAATCCATACAAGAGTCAGAATAGTGAATTGTTCCTTTTCCCTATGCGTAATGGTTTACCAACTAGTCGTGTAATGGATAACACTCCTTATATGGAAGCTAGTGTGGGAGTATATAACATTTTCAAATTATTACACGTAGAGTATGTACGCCGATTGACTTATCTCAATTATCCCGGAGTACAAAAAGATGGTATCCGATTTATGATATTAATGATTTTCTAATTAAAGTTTTCACTTTAATTAGATAGAAAGAATATAATTGAAGAACTAAGGGCTATTGCTCATTATCAAATACTAAACCACGTGCAACCTCTAGCGGAAAGACTCCGCCCTAAAACACTGGACGAGTACATCGGTCAAAAACATCTTGTGGGACCGGATGCTATACTGCGAAAAATGATTGACGCGGGCAGAATATCTTCGTTCATTCTTTGGGGCCCTCCCGGCGTGGGTAAAACAACTCTGGCTCAAATCATAGCGAATAAACTGGAGACCCCGTTTTATACACTAAGTGCAGTAAGTAGCGGCGTTAAAGATGTTCGTGATGTGATAGAGCGTGCCAAAAGCAACAGATTCTTCTCACAAGCCAATCCTATCCTGTTCATTGATGAAATACATCGTTTCAGCAAATCACAGCAAGACTCCCTGCTTGGAGCTGTTGAGAATGGGACTATCACATTAATTGGTGCAACGACTGAAAATCCTTCATTTGAAGTCATCCGTCCACTTCTTTCCCGATGCCAGCTTTATGTACTTAAATCTTTGGATAAAGAAGATCTATTAGATTTGCTGCACCGGGCTATTTCTACCGACACAATATTGAAAGAACGTCAAATAGAATTGCAAGAGACGGACTCAATGTTGCGCTATAGTGGTGGAGATGCTCGTAAACTACTCAATATATTAGAATTGGTAGTAAGCGCAGAAAGCGCAGATCCGGTTATTATAACTAATGAAATCGTAACGGAGCGTTTGCAACAAAACCCACTGGCATACGACAAAGATGGTGAAATGCATTATGACATCATCTCCGCATTTATAAAATCTATTCGTGGTAGCGACCCTGATGGTGCTATCTATTGGTTAGCGCGTATGGTTGAAGGAGGTGAAGATCCGGCTTTTATTGCCCGTCGCTTATTAATCTCAGCTGCTGAAGATATTGGTTTAGCTAATCCTAATGCTTTGTTGCTCGCTAACGCTTGTTTCGATGCTGTAATGAAGATTGGATGGCCAGAAGGACGAATTCCACTTGCTGAAACCACAATCTATTTGGCTACAAGTCCAAAAAGTAATTCCGCCTACCAAGCAATTGGGGATGCCTTACAGATGGTTCAGGAAACCGGAAATTTACCTGTGCCATTACACTTACGGAACGCTCCAACAAAATTAATGAAACAATTGGGATATGGCGATAATTATAAATATGCTCATAATTATACTAATAATTTTGTAGAACAACAATTTCTTCCCGATGAATTAAAAGATCGTCATATCTGGAAACCTCAGAATAACGCTGCAGAAAAAAAACATGCAGAACGAATGAAAGAGTTATGGGGAAAGCGTTATGAAGATAACGAATAATCAATAATAAGCAGCCAAAGCATTGTTAATACTTTTTATTCTTAATAAGTAGCTATATACTCTCAAGAGAATAAAACATACATCAAAATTAAACCTGTAAACGAACAAAATATGGGTTATTTGTTTTGATACTATAAAATGGGTTCTAACAATAAATAAGAGATAAAATGAAAATAGTAGCATTAGACGGTTACGCCGCCAACCCGGGAGATTTATCATGGGGTGAATTAAATACTTTAGGAGATTGCACAATTTATGAGCGCACCGCTCCCGATGAGCTTTTACAACGAGCTGCCGACGCAGAAGTTCTACTAACAAATAAAGTAGTAATCTCAGCGGAAGCATTAGCAGCATTACCTCAACTTAAGTATATCGGAGTACTAGCAACGGGATATAATATTGTTGATACCAATGCTGCAAAAGAACGTGGAATCATAGTAACAAACATACCTTCATATAGCACTCCTTCGGTCTCGCAAATGGTATTTGCACATATCCTCAACATTGCTCAACAAGTCCAACATCATTCTGAAGAAGTGCGTAAAGGCAGATGGAGCAGTAATCCTGACTTTTGCTTTTGGGATACTCCACTTATAGAATTACGAAACAAAAAAATAGGAATTGTAGGTTTAGGACACATCGGATATACCACCGCACGTGTAGCCATTGGCTTTGGCATGCAAGTGTACGCATACACTTCAAAAACTACACTCCAACTACCACCTGAGATCAAAAAGCTGGATTTAGATAGATTGTTTGCCGAATGCGATATCATTACACTCCATTGTCCTTTGACAGAAAAGAACCGTGAAATGGTTAATGCAGAGCGTCTCTCACTTATGAAGAAATCTGCAATCTTGATTAATACCGGTAGAGGGCAGCTTATTAATGAGCAAGATCTTGCCAATGCTTTAAATGAAGGGAAAATCTATGCAGCCGGACTTGATGTTTTATCACAAGAACCTCCACAGGCAAATAATCCATTATTAAGTGCCCGTAATTGTTACATTACTCCACATATTGCATGGGCAAGTACGGAAGCAAGAGAACGTTTAATGAATATTCTGATCGATAATATAAAAGCATATATTGATGGCAAACCCATCAATAACGTAGCTAAATAAGGATTATAAATATTTATCAAGAAAGGAATAAAAATATGGGGAAAACAGCTGTAAAAGGACTTTTGTACACTATCCCGGTTATTATAACCTTGATACTTTCGGGAATTACCATTATTGGCTCATTCACCGGGCATTACAACCCTGCTGTTTCTGTGATCTTTCCAGTATTAGAAGTATCTCTTCCAATATTGCTTATACTTAATATATTGGTATTATTTATCTGGGCGATAGCACGTAAATGGTTAGCATTAATTCCTCTTTTTGCGCTATTGCTCAACTGGAATTATTTGACAGCTGTTATTCAGTTCCATGAAATAAAAAAAGACAAATCGGAATTAAATGATAGTACCTCGACTAATCTTACTTTAGCCACATACAATGTGCAAAGCTTTGGAAATGAAATCACCGGTTATTCATGCAAAGAAATAGCCCGTTATATGCAAAAAGAGAAAGTCGATATTCTCTGTTTTCAGGAATTTCAGGACAATCAATACTTTCCAATAGACAGTATTCGGCGGATTCTCTCGCATTGGCAATATGTATGTGTACCTTCAAAAGATTCCATCCAAGGTATACTCCCCATAGCTGTATTTAGTCGCTATCCTATTATTAGGCACAAATATATCACATACACTGGGAGTTCCAACTGTAGTATGTTCTGTGACATAGTGGTTAAGGATGACACAATACGCCTTATTAACAATCACTTACAGACCACCAGCGTAAGCCTTAACCGTGGAAAGTGGGAACGTGAATTAACTTCTAGAGATTCCAAACGTGAAGTGATCGCTATGAAAGGTGCGGCTGAAACATTATATGATAATAGTATAAAACGTGCTACACAAATTGACAGTATATGCCGACTCATTGATGAGAGTCGATATCCAGTCATCACATGCGGTGACTTCAACTCATTGCCATCTTCTTATGTCTATCATGAACTGAGCAAAAGGCTTAAAGATGGGTTTAAAACATGTGGAAAAGGATATATGTATACATATCGCTACTACAAACATCTTCTACGAATAGACTATATATTCCATCCTGCTAATTATAAGGGTATTCGGTACTACTCTCCAGATCTTGACTTATCGAGTGATCATAATCCGGTACTTATGAAGATGAAATTAAAATAGTCGTATTGAATGAAATATCATAAATGAGCATACCCCAAAAAGATAGAGCGCTCCGTTATATTGTAACGGAGCGCTCATATTATAAGAACAACTAAAGAGAAATATCTCAAATATTTTCCTATATAATTAATCGAACTACCAAGCCCAGTCACTCATATTATAAGTACTTTCGGCCTGATTCTCAACATCATCAGGTAAGTTACAGAAGAAATCAAGACCAGTGAGTTGTTCCAACTTATCAATGCTTACCGCGTAGGTTTTCATCACATCACTAGAAGCGTATTTTCCATTACTATATCCATAATCATCGCGGTGTTCCACCCAGAAACCAATGGCATGATACACTCCAGCTTTTTCACTTAAAATAGCCATAAAGTAATACTTGGGGCAAGCAAGTCCATGTACTGTAAAACCCTTGTCATTGGTACATTGACTTTTGCTACTATCGACATAGTTGATGAGAAGTTGATCAATAGTACCACCTTTAGTCAAATATAGTTTATCATAGCTATTTGAACGTGCCCAATTCTGAACGAGCCCCTCAAAAGAAGCCCAAAATCCTTGATTGAAAGAGGCTATCTGCGGACTCATATTGCTATAATAAAATGTCTGCGCATTGGCATCTTTTGAGTAAACACGGTCGTAAGAAGCACACAAATGTCCTTTATCAAAACCATCGTTTTTATGATCTTCCTCGGTTGTTTGCATCGAAGTAGGCAGTCCGGGATCAACAGCCCAACTATCCGTACGATCAATAGCAATCTTACTAGTCACGGCATCAAAAGAAAAAGCTACCCATGCAGAATGTTTTTTTTCAGCATTCCATTCCAGCGCATAATTCAAGACTTGACTACCATTGAAAGTAACATAGTGATCAACATAATAATTTGAAGCATTCAAATGGGGCATTTCATAATTAGTCACCGATACCTTGTCATAACCAGTATTTGCATTGGCATTAGGACGTTGATCAGTCTTACCTAAAATATATTCAATACCGACATTATTTCCTTGAATGTATGCCACACGTACTTTGGCATATTTATATGCACTGATGGAAGTATAACGCACCCAATAAGTAGAATTGTTATCGATAGAAATGCTGTCTTTCCAATCTCCTGTCAAAGGAACGTCACCCATAGCATCGAGTCGCATGGCATCACCCTTTATAAAATTAAAAGCCGTTCCAGTGAATTTTTGATTTTTTATATAAAAGGGCTTATCAAATCCTGTTGGCTGAAAGACAGAGAAACCGAGGTTTCCTCCCTCGTACCCTTTGAGTACGAGAGAAGAAGAACTTTCTTCGGTGGTTGCAATGTATCCATTTGCAGGTGCATCCGATGAATCACAAGCAGCAAAGCAAAAAATGCACAGAAATAGATAAAGTATATTTGTCAATTTGTTCATAAACACGAGTATTATTTAGCTGCTTCATCAGCTTTTTCCTTAATCAATAAGTTTTTTACTTCCCAAGTAGGAGCTGTTACACTATTACTTACATATTTAAATGCGATGTGTACCGTTTTTCCAATATATGCACTTAGATCTATTTGACCTACATTCACAAAATCCCATGTAGCACCATCCGACCATGTAGGTACAGCCAAAGAAGTCCAAGTAGCCTTTGTCACATCACTACTATAATCAGTAGAAATCATTACCATGAAATGATCTGTAACTGCCTCGCCATTCAAATAGCGATGTGCTTCGTCAAAGGTCATTTGCGGAGCTACCCCTTTTTTGAAATTAATAGCAGGTGATACAATCCAACTCTCAGCAGGATTATTGGTATTGTTAGCATAAGCTGTTGCTTTCCAACCATACAAAGCTGTATTACTCCAAACATAAGTCAAACCACCTAAATTTACATTCTGTATGGTAAATCCACCGTCGTTTCCTAAGAAAGACTCGGTTAGGTAAACACTCATATTAGCTGCAATGCCATTTGCGTCTTTACTGAAAGTGGTCGTTACAGGAACATATGCAGGAGTTGCAATCCATATCCCCTTTTCAAATGTATATTCTGCAGCCTTCGACGTCTGCGCAGTATTGTTGTAAACAACTACAACTTTATCACCTTCAGTAGCAAATTTATATAGATTAGCTAGATAGATTGGCAATATATAATCAGGGTTGGCTATTGCATTCGTCCCTAAAGAAGTATAAACTGTTGGATTAAGCACATTTACTTTAACATCAGAATTCGAATAAGCAGACCATGCAGAGCCATCATAAACATATAAAGCAGCAGCATTCGGTTGTATTTGTACACCACGAGTCGCTGCTCTTGTAGTCAACGCTTTTGTTGCAGTCGGTTCTTGAACAGAAGTAACCATAGTATTAAAATACTTACCACTACTTACACCAATGGCATATCCCTGTACTACGACTTTCTTACCGTTTAAGTCAGGACTAATAAGTCCGGTAGCAGGATAAGACAAACTTCCTTGCACCGTGGTAGATCCGTCAATAATTACATTATAATAACTACCGCTGATACTCAATGTCCCTTCATAAGAAACATAAGCCACATAAGGAGCTGTCAGATAAGCTTCCATTGCCTTGGTATCAAGCGCCATAGGAGTTTTAGTTATTGCCTGACCGCCCGTGGCATTCACTGTAACTTCAGCAGTAGCACCATACTGCATAAAACCAGAGTATGCAGAGGTTGTTCCCTTAACTGTGACAACATCACCCTTATTGACTCCCGTATTGCTCTTATATACAAGAATATTCCCTGTACCATCAGAGAGTAAGAATCCACGAGAATAAATTTCAGCTACTGTACCTGATGCCGTATAATCACCGGCAGCTGCAAGTGCTACTACACCAACAGGGGTAGTTGTAGGCGTTGCCCCTTTAGCAACAACTGAAGTAGCCATCACGTTGCCAAACTTTGTCGAACTACCTATAAAATAACCAGTCACAGTGACATCTTGTCCATTCAAATCACTGCTAACCACACCTCCTATCGGATAGGAAATGCTACCTTGACGAGTTGCCCCATCAACCGCTATATTATAATAAGTGCCACTGATGGAAAGTTTCCCCGTAAAGCTAACATATTTTACCGTTGGTGCAGCAGACAATGCATCCAATGCTGCGCCATCCAAAGTTTGAGCAGAAGGATATGCAAAAGTCTTACTACGTTCCAACAGCGTGATTACAGAAGTAGCAGGGAACTGCATCAAACCGGAGTATTTAGATGTTGTACCAGAGACACTGACAACATCACCCACAGAATAATTAGCATAAGTATTAAGATAAACCAAAATGCTAGCTGTTCCATCATTTAACAAGAAGCCGCGAGCATAAGTTGCCACAACTTGACCTTTTACAGTGTATTCGGCTCCAGTGGTATTTGCAACAACTTCAGAAAGTTTAGTATATGAAACCTCACCGCCATTATTACTTCCACCAGAACTTGGTTCAACATCGGAATATGCGTAGTATACCACTTTCATATCTCCAGCAGCGGCCCCCGTAACATTACTTTTCAGTAATGAAGGAATTTTACTAATTGATAAAGGAGAAAGAAAAGAAGCATTTATACTATTACCCCACACTGTTTTATAATCATCACTCGTCAACGTATAGCTTGATATATTCTTAAAACTGGCCAAGTACGCTGACGGAGCTTGATATTGATTATAAGTTACTATAAATTTAGAGCCAATATCAGCATTTGGATATTTAGAATTCAAATATGCAGGCAAATAATCTTCTCCCGAAGCCTGTTCGGTGAAGTACTTACTACTTCCCACAGCATTTAAAGCAACCAGTGCAGTTTTATTTTCCGGATCCTTTGAAAGAGCAAGTTCTTGATTAGCTTTCAATTGAGCTATCGAAGCGTACTCACCGGATTGCAAAGTCACTGTCATATTCTTTACATCAGTCAGATTAGAATTTAGTCCAAACTGATCATTATAGTCACTGCAAGCAGATAATAAAGCCAACAGAAATGATGATGCGAATAGTATTTTTTTCATATTAGTCTCTTATTTTCTGTTTTTAGAAGTTTACCCTTAATTTAACACTATAAGTACGGCCAAAACTGTAGAATACATATACATTATCAGCCGTAGCTTCTTTATAAGTTGAAGAAACGGTAGCATTTGGATTATATGCCTTAGAGATATATTGATAGTCTAGTAAGTTGTTAATATTACCCGACAATACAGCATCAAGCCCTCCAAACTTAAATTTATAAGAAGCATTCATATCAATCTGACTGGCTGCAGGAGCTTTCCATGGAGAAAGAATCTGAATATCCTTTCCAAGTGACAAGTCACTACCACTAAAAGAATAATAAGCGTAGTTGCGTCCTTGATAAGTCCAATCAGCACCCAAACGAACCTGCTTACCTATATTCACATTTGCGCCAAGAGCAGCTGTCGTTTGTGCAGAGCCTCCTACACGAATACCTTTCAACTTTATACCGGCATAAGCCTGGTCAGCTGCACCTGGAGTTGTTACCGTACCGTCAGGACGTAAAGCAAAGCCATTCACATCATAAGCGTAGCCTACAGCATCGCTATCCCATTTCCAATCACCCCAAGAAAGCATACCGGATAATTCCAACCATTCCAATGGATTGGCTTTTAAATCAACCTCCACACCTTTATGAAGAGCATCTACGCCACTCATATTCATAAAGTATTCCTGTTGATTATCTAAAGTACCACTCTTAGTCATTGTCTTATCCATCCATTTGGTATAATAACCATTCACATTCAACTTCATCCAGCTATTACGCCATCCGTAACCCAATTCTGCAGAAAGTACTTTTTCGTTTTTAGCTTCTTTATTAGTTACATTGCTTGTAGTAGCAGAAAGAAAAGCACCGTAAGAGAACTTCGGAGCACGACTTATATACCCAATATTCATAAATACGTTATGATTATCATTGATATTATAGTTTGCCCCACCCTTTGCTGTAAATCCTATGAAATTAACTGTTTTCGATTTTGCATGTTCTTCATCATAATAAAGATGATCTTTACGCCAATAAGAGGTATTTGATAATGCTCCATTAAAAGATACGGAGAGCTTATCTCTATTATACTCAGCTTGGAAGAAACCTCCCTCTTGCATTACATAGCCATCATAATCACGATAAATAACATCTCCCACTCCCAGCTTTTGATATCTCCAAGCATCAGAAGAAGCATTTATATTATTCTCAACTTTAACATTTCCACGGCTTGGATCCATGAAGTATTTACCACCGTAAAGATCTGATAACTCATTGGTGTGCATACCTTTATAATAACGAAAATCCAAACCACCGTAAAAGTCTATATATTTTCCAAATTTAGTGCTATAAGTAGACACCAATCCATACCAGTTATGATTATTTATTGATTTCGACATTGCTAATAATGAACCATATTCACTACCTTGATTAATGGTTTCGATAGCTCCGTAGTCAAAAGTACCATCCTGTTTACGAAATTTTGTTTGTAACACACCATAACGGGCGCCATACCAATCGGAGTAAGTATATGATGAAAATTTATTATTACCTTGACCCGAATATCCATACCCACGTCCAATAGAAACGTATACTGAAGTGCTTAAAGATGATTTATAATTAATTTGCCATTGGTGGTTTAAGCTGATCTGGGGTTTATGATAAGCATTATAGTCTCCAGAGCGCTGTTGTCCATTAGCATCAAACCCATAAGAAGGATTATATTTATAGTTTTTAACTCCATACACCTTCTCCACCATTTGCCAATCTGCAATAGTCAAACCTCCACTATTACTACGTTGGTAATGTGTCTGAGGGGCACCAAAAGCCGTTAAAGATAATTGATGATTCTCATTCAAACGTTTAGATAACTGAAAATAATAATTATAAGCACTATAATTAGTGCCTTGTACATAACCATCACCCCAACTCTTTCCTCCTAATAGAGAGAAGGCCCAACCATCTTTACTTACTCCACTAGATGCAGAAAATAATATCTTATTCATGCCATCGTTTCCAAGACCATAAGATAGAAATCCACCTTTTTTAGCATCAATACCACGCGTCACAATATTAATGGTACCACCTATTGAAGGAACTGATAACTTACTGGCACCTAAACCACGTTGTGTCTGAATGCTACGGGCCACATCACGCAACCCATCCCAGTTGGACCAATACACACCGCCCCACTCCATATCATTCATAGGGACACCATTTACCATAACAGCGATATTTTCATTACCAAAGCCACGCATGTAGATTTCAGAATCACCATATCCACCGCCTTGCTTATTTGCGAAAACACCCGGTGTAGATTTCAATATTTCAGGAAGTTCTTGAGTACTCAACTTCTCTTCAATAAAAATAGGATCTACTGTAGATACTGCAACAGGAGTTTTACGGGCAACTGCTAATGAAGAAGAGACAACCACATCTTTCAGCATTACAGCATCCTGATCCAATTTGATCACTCCCAACTCAATGGTACCGCCTTTCTGAGTAATCTTCTTCTTTTGATCTTTATAACCAATATAACGAAACACTAACGTAGCATTTGTACCGACATTCTGCTTGAAAAAGCCGTCAATATCCGTAATGCTACCCTTGGAAGTTCCCTCAACTAATATTGAGGCACCAACCAGTGGCTCACCACTTTCAGCATCTACCAACTGACCCTTCACTGTAGTTTGCGCCCATGAGACGGCACTGGAAGCCGATAGTGCAACCACCAACAGGAAATGAATGAGATGTTTTTTCATACTTCTGTTTTTTGTTAATGAACTAATTAAATATTAAATTATGTATTAAGACACAAATATAATTAAACGTTTTATAGTTACATTATATTTATACAAATTTCTTGCACTGCAAAAAATAAAATTAAATTGATGTTCATAATAGAAATATCATAGAAATAAGATGGGCTAACACTTTAACAAACAAAGAGACCTATGATCAAAACAATGTGCAAGGCAATTTCAATTATAGCAAGACATTTTATCAGTATCTATAAAAACACCCCAAATGCGCATTAACACATTTGGGGTGAAAATTATTCAAATATAACGTTTCTTTCAGTACTGAGAAGTCTGAATCAAATTTCTCGACATCAGTATGAAATCAACTTCTTATCAATTGAAAATATAACGTACACTAAACATCACACGATAAGTAGAAGCAGTACTGTTATAGTTAGTATATGTATTCTTCAACACTTCATTGTTTACTTTCAACATAGTGTATGTTCCATTACCATTATATTTCAATGGAGCCGTAGTATTGACTTGTTTGTAAAGTCCCCAATCCTTATTCAGCAAATTAGCAAGGTTTTGGATGTCAACACCAAACTGCAAAGTGTTCTTCTTACCGGCAACCATTAAATTAATATCCTGATTGAATTTAAAGTCAAGCTGATGATGCCAAGGCATTACAACTCCGCCCCGTTCAGCATATTGTCCCAAGTGGTTCCTCAGGTATTTATCTTGCATTACATAACTCCAAAAATCATTTTTCTGATCAGCAGCTGAGTAAGTTACGGTAGTTACTCCATTAACTTTAGCAGTAACATCAGCAAAAGTCAATTCATCTTTCGAAGCAGGAATATACATCAAGTTATTTGCACCGCCATCACCTACTATATTAGAAGAATAAGTATAAGAGTAGCGAGAATATGAATAAGGACCACCAGCATAACCCATAGGTACACCTTCATAAAGGAATGAAAAACTACTCTTAAACATTTTAGCGTATGCGATAGAATAACCAACAGAAGCCAAAATACGGTGAGGAGCTACATAAGTACCATAACCCAATTCATGATCATTAATGCCATTTATAGAATAGGTATTGGTCTTGTAAGCAGAAGTCACCTGATCGCCAATACCATCACCATAAGAACGAGCTTTAGAATGAGTATAAGCAAAAGACAAGTCAAGGCCAAAATCAAATGCTTTATGTAATTGCGCGGTGATAGAATAATAATACCCTCTGTTATCACCATTTTCAATCAAATATGCATTTTGAGAATTATAAGAACTGTATTTAGCACGATAATCATTAGTAGATACTTGTTGAGTAGCAGATGCATAGTAATTAGGATTACTAATCACAGCCGGTCCAAAGTCTTTGTTATAGATACCCTCCAAAGTAAAATCTACATCACCGGGTAACTTAGCATCAAAAGCCAATGATGTTTTCCAAGTAGCCGGCATCTTCAAGTCACGATCAATAATCGTCGGAGAGCTTGGGGCAACCGGAGTTTTAGGATCAAAATTATTAGGATACAACTCCTTCAAAATATCACTTCTATTGGCATGGAAGCTAGGAATTACTCCTGTTGCAGGATGCTTGGGGTCAAATGAATATTGAATTTGTCCAACGTTAGAGTTTCCAACTGCAGATACCAACCATACAAATGGCATGCGACCAACAAAGTATCCGGTTCCACCACGAACCACGTATTTGCGTTCTCCTGTCAAATCCCAATTAAAACCAACACGTGGAGATACTGTTACTGAGTTCTTTGGCAGTTGATCTGTAGAAAAGCTTTTTCCAGCAAAATGCAATTTAGCATAAGCTGCATTATAGTTATTATCAAAAGAAGGATAGACCGGAAGCTCAAAGCGAATACCTGTATTTAATTTGAAATTATCACTAACATTCCATTGATCTTGGAAATAGGCAGAATACTGCATTTGTTTCATCTTAGATTGGAATTGAGATAAATCTGCACTGTTAGCGTGAGTAATCAAGAAAGCCGAAGGTTTATTGCCGGCTACAAAATCATCCCAAGAAGAAAACACATAAGCACCATTAGCACCTTGAGCATAACCATTAACAGCAGAGTTAGACTCAAATTGCAAACCAGCCATCAAATTATGGCTACCCAATGACCAGTTAGCCTCATCTGTAACAACAAATGTCTTAACCTGGCGTAAGTTACCTTCAGTAAACAATTCAGTACCAAACATTGCATACACCGCACCATCTTGTAGTATATAAGTAGTAGGGAATGCATTTCCATCATATGAACGAGGTTCATCCTGGAAAGAATAGGTAAAGCGCAAAGCATTGTTTACCTTACCCCATTTTGAAGTCCACTCAGAAGCAATGGATGAGAAATTCTGCTCTTGATAGTAACGAGAATTCTTGAAATATAGTCCATAATTAGAAGAAGCTCCTTGCCCCGCGCTAATTGAACTATTACCAGGGAAAATATCATTAGCAGTCCAAGGACTTGTAGAAGTTGAAGGTGCTGAACTGTATTTATTTTTTGTCTTAGAGAAACGGAAGTTCAATTTATTTTTATCATTTATGTTCCAGTCTAGACGAGCCAAAAATTTATAAGAAGGAGAACTTGCATTATAATCTTGATATGCTCCCGGATCATAATTATAAGTCTTCATTAAATAATTACGAATTTCATCCATTCCAGCAACCGTTGGACGATGGTTGATACTAGAAATTGCATCAGACTCACTTACACGTGCACGAGCTATAGGACCCGCAGAAAGGACATCCTCATATTCTCCATTTACAAAAAAGAACAGCTTATCTTTAATAATAGCGCCTCCCAATGAAGCTCCATAAGTCACATCATGAGACTTGTCCAAGCTTAAATCAGAATCACCCACCTTGGAACCCATTAAATGGTTATTTGTTATAAAACTGTAAGCAGAACCTTTAAACTGATTTGTACCTGATTTAGTCACCGCATTAATAGAACCTCCGGTAAATCCGCTTTGGCGAACATCATAAGGAGTAACAGATACAGTCATCTGTTCTAATGCATCAATAGATATAGGAGAACCTCCGGCAGGAAGGTTTGAACCAATACCAAATGAATTATTAAAAGCAGCACCGTCTACAGTAATATATGACTGACGATAGTTACCACCACCTACTGCAAAACCGTTACTAGTAGTATTAGACTGAGGTGACAAACGCATCACGTCATTCAAGCTACGGCTTACAGTTGGAATAGCAGCCATTGCTTTACTATCTATACTCGTAATTGCTCCAGCCCGATCCGACTTCATATTGCTACTCTTTGCAGCGGTAATCACCACCTCATCCAACAATTCATTGGATTCTTTCATATTAGCATTGAGCGTATAATTTTCACCCAATGATAAATTAATACCTATAAAAACCGCAGACTGGAATCCAACGTATGAGATGTCCACCTTGTATGGGCCTCCGGCACGCATACCCTGTATAGAGTAACGACCATCAACATTAGTAATGGCATTATAGCGCGTACCAGAAGGTTCATGAATAACCCTGATCGCAGCGCCAATAATAGGTTCATTACTTGAGTCGGTCACTTTACCTCCCATAGAAGAAGTAGTAACCTGCGCATTCAAGCCGACGGCAATCAACATTAGCATTGCAGTAAGCATTAACCTGAATTTACTTAGCATAAAGTTAAATTTTGATCACTAATAGTGTTAATTAAACATTAAATTATGTTCTAAGACGCAAATATATATATTAAAAACCATTTGGATATTACAACCGTGCTACATTTTTAAACGAAAAAAAACGTATGAGAACAGTATGTAACAAAAAAGCTCTACAAACGATTGTAGAGCTTTCTATTTGATAACAATAAAACGCCTTTCCGTTTCAATCTATCATCCGGATCAGTCATTCATTAACTTCCTATATCTTACACGTTTTGGTTCTTCATTACCTAAACGTTTCATCTTATTTTCTTCATATTCCGAATATGAGCCTTCAAAGAAGAAAACATTGGAATCTCCCTCAAAAGCAAGAATATGTGTACATATACGATCAAGAAACCAACGGTCATGGCTAATTACTACGGCACATCCTGCAAAGTCATCCAGACCTTCTTCAAGTGCACGCAGTGTATTCACGTCAATATCATTGGTAGGTTCATCGAGCAACAAAACGTTGCCTTCTTCTTTTAAAGCCATAGCTAAGTGCAGACGATTACGTTCACCACCTGAAAGCACACCGCAAAGTTCCTCTTGATCGCCACCCGTAAAATTGAATCGCGACAAATAAGCACGTGCATTAATATCACGACCACCCATACGGATCAGTTCCGTTCCGCCGGAGATCACTTGATATACACTCTTGTTCGGATCAATATCTTTATGTTGCTGATCTACGTAAGCCACTTTCACTGTCTCTCCCACTTCAAACTCACCACGGTCAACTTTATCCAACCCCATAATAAGGCGGAATAGCGTTGTTTTACCGGCGCCATTAGGCCCAATTACGCCTACAATACCATTGGGAGGAAGCATAAAGTTTAAGTCGTCAAATAATAATTTATCACCATAAGCCTTAGCTACATGCTTAGCTTCGATGACCTTATTGCCCAAGCGTGGACCATTAGGAATAAAGATTTCCAATCGTTCTTCTTTTTCTTTCACGTCTTCACTGAGTAATTTATCATAAGAGTTCAGACGAGCTTTGCCTTTAGCCTGACGAGCTTTAGGAGCCATACGCACCCAATCCAACTCGCGTTCCAAAGTCTTCCGACGTTTACTTGCCGTCTTCTCCTCCATTTCCATGCGTTTAGTCTTCTGCTCCAACCAGCTTGAATAATTACCTTTCCAAGGAATACCTTCACCACGGTCAAGTTCCAAAATCCATCCTGCTACATGGTCAAGGAAATAACGGTCATGCGTCACTGCAATCACCGTACCCTCATATTGTTGCAAATGCTGCTCCAACCAATCTATAGATTCTGCATCAAGGTGATTGGTAGGCTCATCCAGCAATAATACGTCCGGCTTTTGAAGTAACAAACGGCAAAGTGCCACACGCCTGCGTTCACCTCCCGACAAATATTCTACCGTCTGATCTTCGGGTGGACAACGAAGTGCATCCATTGCGCGTTCCAATTTACTGTCCAAGTTCCATGCATCGGTAGCATCAATAATATCTTGCAATTCACCTTGGCGGGCAAAGAGCTTATCCATCTTTTCGGAATCCTCATAATATTCGGGCAAGCCAAACTTTTGGTTAATTTCCTCATATTCATTCAATGCATCCACAATAGGCTGCACTCCTTCCATTACAATCTCCTTCACTGTTTTTGAAGCATCAAGGTAAGGTTCCTGAGCCAAATAACCCACAGAATAACCGGGTGAAAATACAACCTCGCCCTGATAAGCCTTATCCAGTCCTGCAATAATCTTCAGCAAGGTCGATTTACCCGAACCGTTCAAACCGATAATTCCGATTTTCGCTCCGTAAAAGAACGAGAGGTAGATGTTCTTCAACACCTGCTTATTGTTCTGCTGAATAGTTTTGTTCAGCCCTACCATGGAAAAGATAATCTTCTTGTCGTCAACTGTTGCCATAAATATAATATAGGTATTAAGTTCGTTTATGCGTACAAAGATAAGAAAAAAAGCCAAATCCATTTGCTATTTCCAAAATAGTACCTATCTTTGCACCCGCTTAACAGCAAAAGATATAAGGCTTGATTCGCTAGCTCAGCAGGTAGAGCACAACACTTTTAATGTTGGGGTCTTGGGTTCGAGCCCCAAGCGGATCACACAAAGAAACTCCTTGATAATTTTTATTATCAGGGAGTTTTCTTTTTCAACAGCACCTACTTTTAGCTTATTAAAAAACAAGCAAAAAAAACATTCCACAACTAAAGTATAATATACACCACTCTAATACTAGAAACATCATCGTGAGACTACACAACACCCATATGTTGCTTAAACTTAAAACACAATAGAACCAAATTTACGCCACTCATTCTTTATTTTTCTCTTTTTGATTGGTATATCAAGATTAACCATTAGATTTACAACCACTTTAAAAGTGCTTTTAATAAGTAAAAACAGAATAACACTAAATCATATATCTACTATATATTACTTTCTATATATTTTTAAGACTAAAACACTATGCCAAAAACAGATTTCACTCATATAACAGATGCTATCGTAAAGATCATTGAAACAGAAGAAAACTTATTGAAAGATTTATCAACTGAGATTATTACACAAAGACGCAACAAGCAGAATCGCACTATTAAACAGATACTTGGTCATCTGGTTGATTCGGCATCCAACAATCATCAACGCATCGTTCGTTTGCAGTATAGCAAAGATCTGCTTTTCTTCCCGGATTATCGCCAAGATAATGATTTATGGATAGCCCTGCAAAATTATCAGAATGCTGATTGGACTAATCTGATTCAATTATGGAAGTTTTACAATCTACACATCATTCAGATTATTCACTCCGTTGATAAAAATAAATTAGGTAGTTATTGGTGCGATTTTGAAGGTACAAAGGTCACATTGAAAGAAATGATAGAGGGATATTTAGATCACCTACTGCTACACATCAAAGAAATACATGAGTTAGCAAACCTGGTATCATCCAAAGAGCAAGATTGAAAAAAAGTGAATGCAAAACCCATTACATAAAACACCCCATCCAGAACAATATCCAAATGGGGTATAATGACTATACGACTGAAATATGATGAGAATATAACTGATGCATGATGACAGTACAACTGATATACTATTTCAATTAATATCCATTCATGCCCGATCTAATAAAGTCAGAAAATTAACAATGAGACTTTTGCTCCGCAAAAGTTATTTCGACCGACTTGGCTATGTATATCAGATATTGGCTTCATTGAAGAGCTCCTTCACTTCATGGGGCTTACAACGTGCATACTGCTTTACTCCGGCAACTTTAGCTCCCAGCTCAGCGGCGGCATGCCAACCCCATCTTGGATCATACAACATTCCACGCCCTAATGCTATCAAATCTGCTTTCCCTTCATTTATCACATCCTCTGCTTCTTGGGGCTTTGTGATTAAACCGACTCCTATAACCGGCATCGTCACTTCTTTCTTTATGGCTTCAGCAAACGATAATTGGTATCCGGAATGTATCGTAGGCAGCTTTTGTAATCCCCCATCAATACCTCCGGTTGAAACGTGGATATATCCACAACCTTTATTATCCAATTGTTTTGCCAATTCAATGCTTTGACTCAAATCCCAGCCACCTTCTATCCAATCTGTTGCTGATATCCGAATGCAAACAGGAAAATCTTTTGGTGTAGCAGATTTTACAGCATCAAAGACTTCCAATACAAAACGCATCCTGTTCTCCAAGCTACCACCATATTCATCTTTTCTCTTATTAGTAATAGGGGATAAAAACTGATGCATCAGATAACCGTGAGCCGCATGCAATTCAACAAGATTAAACCCCATATCCACTGCACGTTTAGCTGCCTGGGCAAATTGCCGGACTATTGCCTTTATTTCATTTCTCGACAATTCTTTTGGAATAGTTCCCCCTGTGGTTAAGGGTTCTGCCGATGGAGCAAAAGTCTGCCAACCGTTAGGAGCATCGGGGGCTATATATCGATCAGGTTTCCATCCCAAATCGGTGGACGCTTTACGACCTGCATGTGATAGCTGTATGCCTAA
Organism: Bacteroides sp.; assembly: GCA_041907545.1. GTDB lineage: Bacteria > Bacteroidota > Bacteroidia > Bacteroidales > Bacteroidaceae > Bacteroides. The sequence goes on along the minus strand of JAYRGX010000003.1, from coordinate 167,748 downwards.
ATGAATAGGAGAATGAAGGTGGATAAAATCAACGACTTTCTTCAAAGCAAAAGCTGTTTTATCATCCCAAAGCCCCAAATCGGCAAACGAGATTCGCCCTTCAGGAGCTACACCTGTAGCTTCAAAAATCAAGAGACCTGCCCCTGAGAGGGCTAAATTACCATAATGCATCAGATGCCATTCGGAAGCTTGTCCATTTACTGCGGAATATTGACACATTGGCGGGACAACAATTCGATTCTCCAACTTTAGTTGTCCGATAATTATTTCTGAAAACAGTTTACTCATTATTATGCGATTAATTAGTTAGGCTTCTATAAGTACAGAAGTTCTTTTATATAACAGTTCTTAGAGCGAAACTGTTTTAACGCAAGTATATGAAATACTTAATATTTCAACAAGCATCCATATAAATTACAGGCTATAAGATAAATCTGAATAATGCTTTACGATAGTTTTTCGAAGAATCCTAAGGTATTACAAAATATACTCAAAAATAGAATGTGTTGCAAGTATCTAATTATAGGAATGATTAGGCAATATCCGTTCTTGCCAGCGTTATCACATGCAAAGCATATCAAGGAAATATTATTAGGTATTTTCAAACACGCGCATAAATGTATATTATTTTCAAATCATTTATAAAGAGCTTTCATCCAATTTCATCCTCGTTCGAAACCCCTTCAAAACGTCTTCCCGAAGAGGGTATATTCAAGTAACGACTGAATAGGATTGAAGTAACGAGTGAATGCCATTCAGGTAACGACTGAATTAGGTTCAAACTATAATTGAATCTCATCATTAAAAAGTAACAATACTTAAGCAGAGATATATTGTAATAATTTATCAATAAAAAAAACAATTATCAAAGATACACTTCAATAAAATGAGAATAATCAATGGCAATGTATAATATACAACGTATTAACCATAAAACAAGCGGAAGAGAGTATCCTACGCGGACGCCCTCTTCCTTAACACAATGAGGATTCACCTCAATGTAAAGTTAGAATAAAACGCATAATAATATGCAAAAATCAAGAGAGAGAGTTCTTTTTAATTATGTATAATATTCTATTGTATAGCTTATTATAAAGATAATTAAATATTGTCTTTGGTATCCCACCATACACGCTTCCAACGGTTATCGCTTCCACCTAAATATTGATCAATAGCTGCTTTGGCGTTTTCTGCATTATATTGTTTATCCGTATCGGAGTATTGCATTCTATAAGGATAGACTGTAATACCATTAACAGCTTGTCCAGCTTCAATAGGCAACACCGGGATATTATAACGACGCCAGTCAGACCATGCTTCCACACCATCGGTAAGGAATCCAGCCAAGTAACGTTGCATTACGATTTGTTTAAGGGCTTCTGTTTTGTCAGTAGACAATGCCACCTTTGTGGTCTTTATATAATCTTCAACACCCTCTGCACCAGAAAATTCGAACGATGCACGAATTCCGGCTTCATACAATGCTTTAGGATCGGCGGTAATCCAACCCAGTTCAGCAGCTTCCGCCTCAACTAGCAATGCACGGGCAGTGGTGATAACTCCATAAGTAGCTGACTGCTCACAGTATTTTGCTGCAACCGAACAGCATTTTGATGCAGCTGCCGTAACAGCATCATTAGACTCCAAACCGAATGGTACACCATAATACGCATTAAAGTCTGTTGGGTCTCCGGTACGATTACCTTTATATCCAATCAAATCAAAGTAAGTAAACAAACGATTATCTTTGTAATCTTTCAGAGCATTCACAATCACGCTGTTTGGCACAAAGTTAAGATTAGCCGAAGAATAACCGGTATTTCCTATATAGTACATCCAGCTCCAACCGTTAGTTTGACTGTCGAAAGTATAATTAAGTCCATCTCCCACAGCAGTCATACCGCCATCAGCATACGCTTTAGCAAAACGGGTCTTACCATTTGTTGCATCCACATCAGCCATCTTAATTGCCATCAACATACGTAAGGTAGCATTTAATTTTTTCCATTTGCTGATATCACCTTTATAGAGGATATCGGCGTCAGTCAATGAACCATTCGTATCGAATTGGGCAAATGCAGCCTGCAATTCAGCATCAAGAGAAGCGTAAATAGATTCCTGCGAATCGAACTTCGGAGTCCAAACGCCATCACTTTCACCTTTAAATGCATCCGAATATGGGATTGGGCCCAAAATATCTGTCAATGTCATGTAGAAGAAAGCTCTCAATGTTTTAGCAACCGCTATCTGATTATCATTTGAACCAAACGAAGCCACAATTGCTGTATTCTTAACAGCAGCATCTTCATTCATAGAAATGACAGTATTCAGGTTTTTAATGGCATAACGGTAGTAATCTGCTGTACCGAAATTCACCGTCGTTTGCAATGGTCCATATTGATTATTTTTCGATTCAGATAGATAGCCTGTCCACTCCATAGGCCAAGGGTCATAACTGTAACTGGTCATCACAAAGTTACGTACATATCTGCTAGAGAATGTAAATAGCATGGAAGTATAGGCATCACTAGGCTTGTTCGGGTTTTTATTCAAATCACCAAAATCCCCCATATCGCATCCTGTTAACCCTACTATAATGGTTAATGTCAGTAATAAATATTTTATATGTTTCATCTCTAATTTCTCCTATTTTTGCTTATTAAAAACTTAATTTAACAGTCAAGCCAAAAGATCTTGTAGAAGGAGCCTGACCACCTTCAATCCAGTTTTTCCCAGCTTCGGACGGGTCTACATTAGGACAAGCCGAATAGATGAGCCATGGATTGGACGCTACAAATGAAACGCTTGCCGAGTTAAGACCGATGTTAGCTTTTGACAGTAAGGAAGTTGGAACTGTATAACTTAAAGAAAGCTCACGCAATTTCACATAGGTACGATCATAAATCCATGCGTCGTTATCATAGTTAGCTTCATTATGGAAATAGTTATAGGCATTCATATATGCAGTAACTTCTTTACCAGTAGTGGAGTCAACACCTTTTACATATACACCACCGCCTTTACTGATACCTTCACGAACATTTACGCCCTTATTATTTATATAAGAAGTTTCAGCAGCAGTTCCCGAACCGTTAGCCCAAAGGTTTGTCCAAGATACCATTTGTCCTCCAATCATAAAATCAAAGTCGGCACTTAAACGGAAATCTTTATAACGCACACTGGTAGAGAAGCCTCCAGTCCAGTCAGGTTGGAAATTACCGGCTTCTTTCTCTACATTTGTCTCATAGGTAAGCTGATAACCACCACCCCATGCAGCGCTTGTAGTGGGCTTCAGCAATAATTGACCATCCTCATTGCGCGCAGCGCGAGCCATTGTGGTAATCACACCGATAGGTTTACCTACTTGCGCTTTCAAGTACCAATTGTAAACAAAGCGGTTTCCTTCAAGGGTGTATTGCTGAATATCTTCATTCAGACGAATTAATTTATTCTTATTTTTAGAAATATTTCCTTCAATATCCCATTGGAAATTAGTGGTTTTCACCGGAGTACCTCCAAGAGATATTTCTATACCCTTGTTTCTTACCAACCCGGCATTCATCTGACGCGAAGAATAACCCGACTGAGGAGCAACAGTTACATTGATGATCTGATTTTTAGAATCACGTTGGTATAAGTTGATATCACCCCAAAAGCGTCTGTCGAACATGCGAAACTCAGTACCAACTTCATAAGTCGTGGAAATAGTCGGCTTAATAGATTGGTTGAGCTGTGTAGCAGATTGATATAATGTAATTTTAGAGTTATACTTATCACCCGTTTCATATACCGGCAATGTTTTATACACATCCAAAGAAGAACCCACCTGAGCTAAAGAAGCACGAACCTTCCAGTAATTAAGCCATGTAGCTTCTTTGAGGAAATTGCTTAAAATGACACTGCCCGAAAGACCTCCGTATAAATAACTGTTTCCACTTGCAGGGAGTTTCGAACTCCAGTCGTTTCTAAGAGCTCCATCCAAATAATAGGTATCATCAAGTCCGATAGTAGCCGTACCGAATAAACTTCTTTCTTTGAAATGTTGCTCTTCATTAGTAGCGGTAACATAACTTGCCGATCCTGCCAAATTATAATAATCGTTGATAGTCAACCCTCCGTTTGTATTAGCTTTCAGAATCCCATAATTATAATTACGTTCTTCTGCAAAAGCAGCAGCATCAACAGACAAGCGGTTATTTACAAAACGATCACCCCAAGTTAAACGGCCCTGCACGGTTAAATCACGTGTATGATATTGATTTTCAGCATATTTAGATTGAAAATTAATAGAACCGTTAGCGTATTTTGTTTCTTCATTATTATTCTTCATATTGCCCATTACACGGATTCCAGCCTTAAATTTATATGGTAAAATAATCTCGGCATCACCTGTAAATACATTCCATTGATCGGTAGTATATACATTGGCATTATCTAAAACAGCATACGGATTATCATGGAAGTTAGCGCTTAAATCATCAGGAGCAACAATGTTCCATGTACGCCAGCTTCCATCAGCACGTCGGTAATCTTTATAATCTTTCATATCAACACTGGTTTGTCCCCATTGCAGATATTCAGATGTAACATTACGTTCACCACCATAACCTTCTTGTGCAGCATTATGATTACGGCGATAAGTATATTTATAATCCAATGACACATTCATCCAAGTTGCCGGTTTAAATGACGTTTTAACCGAAAGGAAGCGACGCACAGCGTCAGAATTTGGTTGAATACCATCTCTGGAACTATTGGTGAATGAAATACGTGAAGTATAATCTTTTCCGGCTTTAGAAAAAGCAACATTAGTGGTGTTGGTAACTCCTGTACGATATAAATCACCCAAGTTTAAGCGGGCAACATAAGGATCAGCCACACCGTATTTTGAACTGGTTTCATCGAAATATAATGCAGAAGCCATCTTCACATTCGGATTAAAACGAGCTCCCCAGCTCTCGTCTGAATAGTAATCATAATAATATGAACCATCACCATTCACATAGTTTTTCACTTTACCATAAAGGTACTCCGGGCTCATGGTGTCATATTGACTTCCGTATTTAGCATCGTCTACTTCTCCCTGATAGCCCAAGCTACCACCACCATATTCCTTTTGGAGATTAAAATGGTTGTAATAGCTTTCCCATTGCAAAGTATGGCTCACTTCAATGCCACCTTTACCTTCTTTAGCCTGCTTCGTCGTAATGATGACAGCACCATTACCTCCTTGAGACCCATAAAGCGCCGTAGCTGCTGCACCCTTCAACACATTGATTGAGGCAACATCATCCATATTAACGCTATTCTTATTGGTAATAGACCCGTCTACCACATATATTGGTTCGGAACCTGCGATAGATGTAAAATCCGTCGTACCACGAAGTACGATAGTACCGGAATCGAACGTAGCGCCCGAAGCACCAAAGAAACGGGCACCTGCAATCTTACCAGCCATCGCATTACCCAAGTCGGTCTGACGAGCAGTTGTTAATTTATCACCGGAAATCTTCTGTGTAGAATAACCTAATGATTTCTCTTGTCGTGTTAAACCTTGTGCGGTAACAACCACTTCATCCAAAGATTCTGCCACGGGTTTTAAAGCAATCTTGATAACGCCGGGCTTAATTGCAACATTCTGAGTGGTCATACCAATAAATGATACCTGAAGAGTCTTGGCAGAAGCCGGTACATTAGAGATTGTAAACTTGCCATCAATATCAGTAATAGACCCTATAGTAGAGCCTTTCACTAATACCGATGCCCCCACAACAGGCTCACCATCTTCTTCGGAAGTCACAACCCCCGAGATCTTGGATGTTTGAGCCGTTACTAAACCTATGCCCACAAAGAGGCAGGTTAATAATAACATTAACTTTCTTTTCATAAATTCTCTCTTAAAAAATTAACCTAGAAAAACAATTTTTAATCTATCACTTTGCAAATATATACATCATTTTTAAAACCAAAAAGAAATTGATGCGTTTTTTAATAAAAGTCACTTTATATTTAATATAGCTTTCTTTATGTAACTGTAAAACCAAATATTTACATATTTAGTAACTATGAAACATATTTATCCGCAAAATATACTATATATAGACAAACGATAAATATATCATAATGATATATAATAGACAATATAATTATATATATATCTACATAATGACCTATAGATACAATCTGAATAAGTAAGTTTATATTTAAATAGAATACAATTATTTTACTTTTATTGAAACTCAATAACATTTATAAAGATTGTAATTTGAGAATACAAATGTATCTAATCGTAAGTTAAATCCAAACAGGCAAAATAAAAAGAGAAATAAAGCCTACAGCAAGGTTTGAGCATAAAACATCATTCTAAAATTAAATAAAATAATACGATTTTAAAGAATTTAAATCTATTCTTTAAGAAACATAAGTTGTGGACAAATGAGACAATTCGGCAAAAAACCTTTTAGCAAAATGGGATCATAAATTAATTTGATAAGAACTGTAGATTTGGAGAAATACAGGCCACAGAAATAAGATTGAACAGACTAAAAAATAAGAGATTAGTAAATAACAAACCAAAACAAAGCACCTTATAAAATCGTGCTTTGTTTTTCTCTTTTAAAAAAACGGAAGAAAGCTCCAACAATGAGTAGACAAACAATACCTTGGGCAAATTGACAATTCTGTGGTCCGATGATTTTTGCCAACCATCCGATTACCAAACTTCCCAAGGGGATCATACCCATCGTAGCCATTGCAAAAAAACCAACCACTCTACCACGCATTTCCGGAGATGAAACCGTCTGAACTATAGTATTGCAAATAGGCATGGTAGACATTGCTCCAAAGCCACAAATTAAGCTCAAAATAAGATATAGATATAAAATGTGTACATAAGACATCACAACAAGGCCAAACCCTAGAAGTATTAAATTAAAAAACAGCATCCTCTTAAGCTTACTTCCATTTTTTTGAGAAGCAATTGCTAATGTACTAATGAGAGCACCTAATCCCGTAGCTCCATTAATATAGCCAAAAGTAGCTGCATTTCCTGAAAACACATCATGCGCAAAATATGGCTGCAACGTATTGTATGTTATTACCCAAAAGGAAACTAATGCAGCCAGTAGTAGCGTCCTACCTATTTCTTTATTATTTAGGGTATACTTTAATCCATCATTAAAATTCTTCCAAGAATTTTTATTCCGCGTCATTGTTTCACCGTGCTTGGGTATTTTCAGCTTAAAAAGGCAATAAATGACAGCTATAAAACTTATTGCATTTGCAGCAAAGCAAGCCGTAGCCCCATATGCAGCCATTACAACTCCTGCTAATGCCGGACCAGCTAAACGTGTAAAGTTATTCAGAGAAGAGTTCATTGCAATTGCTCCGGGTAAAAAGTCAGGGTTTGCCACAAGGTCATTTACCATATTGTCGAGCTGGTATATCAAAAGCGTTTGCCACCCCCAAAATAAGACTTAAAAACAAAATGAGCCAAATAGAATGCCACCCCAAATAGTAAAGCACGGTAAGCAAGACTGCCTGAACGGCAGAAACTATCTGAGTCACGATTACTATTTTATTGCGTTCATATTTATCTGCCGTGATTCCTCCTGCCGGAGAGAGAAAAAAAGAAGGAAACTGCTCTGCAAAAGTGGCAATGCCAACCATCAGCAAAGAATGGGTAATAGTATAAACCACCCAAATTACAGCTGTACGCTGCATCCATGTGCCCATTCTTGATATAATTTGCCCAAAGAAAAAATAGCTATAATTCCTGGAAGAAAAAACCCTAAATACATACGGAGTTACCATAATCACTTGTTTTAGACTAAATAACGGAATCGGTCGAATAACAAACAAAAAAAATCAAGATATACCCCTATAGAATATTTCACACTGGACACGAATTAGCTTGATAGCATCTTCGGAACGTCCATGCAAATAAACTTCACGATTAAGTCCTCGTAATGAGCACAAAAAGACTAAAATTGTCGTATCTAACGCTTCGTCATCAAGCTTCTTTATTATGTTTTGAGAAATAGCTTCCAAGAAGACTGGTAAAAGAGCTATTTTCTCTTGTTGTACATATTTTAAATGCACATTACTTTTGATTAAATAATATTGTTGCATTTCTTCAGGAGCAGTAAAACGCTCCATAGTAGCATATAGCGTTTTACGTTTACGAGTCATATCATATTTAACTCGACCAAACGTTTCTAATTTTTCAAGAAATGTGCTGCATTGGCTCATCTGACGTATTGCCTCTACAATTATTTCATTAATTTCCATATCGAGTACTGCACTAAATATATCTTCTTTACTTTTAAAGTAATAATATAAAGTGCTCTTCCCCTTCCCGATGAAATTGGCAATATCTTCCATCGTTATCTTACCCAATCCTTTCTCTTGAAAAAGCTTTTGGGCTCCACATAAAATCCGATTTCTCATATTTTGTTTATTAACTTCATATTATATTTTGCAAAAATAGAAATATTCGACCAAATATATAATTTAGTCGAATAAATATAAAGATTATAGTAAAGCTTAACTTAAAAAAACAATAGACTCAAAACGATCTATAAGATAGGTATAAATAGCAGAATACAACGAAAGACCAATCGGGATAGCCAATTTGATCTTACCGTAGAACCAACTCCAAGGCATTGAATTTACACACAGCAATGCAATCACCACAAGCTGTACAATTTCGAGCGTTCTTTAATACCACCGACTTCCTTTTATCACTTACTATTGTATCCAAAGCTTTGTGGCGACATCTCTTTAAACACTGTTGACAACCTACACAATTACTGTCTACGATGCGAACTACGTACTTTTTAGCACGTTTATTCCTAAAATAACCAAGAATGATAACAAGCAAACATAAGCTTGTAAATACAAAATATAAAATCATTATTCGCAAACTATAATCCGATTCAACATAATATGCAATGCCATTGCGAATGCAAATTTACAAACAATCAACTTAATATAAACCAAAAAGAATTATATGAAAATTGAATTTTTTCAGTATTTTAAGTCTAGCGATTATTACGTAAATCTTTTACCCTAACAGCTTTTCCTTCACTTTGAGGTAATGAGCCTTTCTTCACTAACTTTACTTTTGGAGTTACTAAGATTTCATCTTTCAATAAGCGGGTTATCTCTTTACGTACATTCTCCAACTCAATATAGTTGTCGGTAGAAAGATCACTAAGCTCAACTGCAACAATCATTTCATCCTGATTGTCCAAAGTATCAAGAGTAATAAGATAATTGCTACCCAATGCCGGATATTGTACTAGAATTTTTTCTACTTGCATGGGAAAGATATTCACCCCCTTTATAATAAACATATCATCGCTACGTCCTTTAATGCGGTCAATTCGGACATGAGTACGTCCGCAAGGACATTGACCGGGAAGTATACGGGTAAGGTCGCGAGTACGATAACGAATGAGAGGCATCATTTCACGATCAAGAGTGGTAAGGACTAACTCTCCTACTTCACCTTCTGGAACAGGTTCTCCAGTTTCTGGATCAATAATTTCGACAATATAACAATCCTCCCACAAATGCATACCATTTTGCTCCTGGCACTCAAACGCAACTCCGGGCCCATTCATTTCGGTCATTCCAAAGCAATTGTATGCTTTCACGCCAAGCATTTTCTCTATTTTACGTCGTTGCTCGTCTGTATGGGGTTCAGCACCAATGATAAGAGTATTCAATGTAGAGGCAGCAGAATCAAGTCCTTCTTCTTGAAAAATCTCCGCTAGACGGATTGCATAGCTCGGAATTGCATGCAAAGCCGTGGTGTGAAAATCAGTGATAAATTTTATCTGCCGTTTACTGTTTCCGGCAGCAGCGGGTACAGTAAGTGCCCCCAGACGTTCGGCACCGTATTGAAAGCCCAATCCACCGGTAAACATGCCGTAACCGGAACTGTTTTGGAACACATCCTCCTTGCGAACTCCAACCATATAAAGGCATCTTGCCACTAAATTGGCCCAAGAATTCAGGTCATGCTGCGAATGAACAATCACCGTCGGGGTTCCGGTGGTTCCACTCGACGAATGAATACGTATTCCATCAGCAGCCATATCTCCGGATACCAATCCAAAAGGATAATTGGCTCGCATATCCGTTTTAGTGGTAAAAGGAATTCGACGAAGATCATCCAGTGTTAGTATATCGTCAGCTGTCACACCACATTCTTTAAATACCTTGCAATAATGTGGTGAGTGAGAAGCAATGTTTATCGTTTTCTTCAGTCTTTCCAGTTGGAGTCGGTGAAGATCATCACGATTCATCGTTTCGATATCCCGCTCCCAAAATTGTGTTTTCATGAGTTTATGTCAGATGTCGTTATTTTATCAGATTTTCAGCAATTTGCTTACCGGCTGCAAGGGCTTTAAGATTCATTTCTACTATCGTTTCTCCTTTAGAAGCAAAAATTTCGCGAATACTGATTTGTACTTTGTCGTAATCTATACCCAAAAAAGGAATAGTAGCACCAAGCAATACAATATTCGAAACGCGGGAAGAGCCAATCTCTTTAGCCACATTATCCACATTAAGAATAACTTTATGAGGAAGCTTTTCCAATTCAGCTCTAACATCATCTTCATTAGGATAGTTGGGTATATTGATGAAAGGTGTCTCATTTGTTACCAGCCACCCCTCCGGACTCAAATATGGTAAATAGCGTAAGCTTTCCATCGGCTCCAATGAAATAATCAAATCACATTTACCTAAAGAAATAAGATCGGATGATATAGGGCGGTCGCTGATACGAAGATTGGACTGCACATCGCCTCCCCGTTGACTCATACCATGAACCTCAGCTTGTTTCATATATAAACCTTCTTTTAATGCAGTCTTACCAATGACCGTTGCAATGGAAAGAATTCCTTGTCCGCCTACTCCGGCGAGTATTATATCTCTTTTCATAATCGTACGACTTACTTTTTTCTTTTTTTACGCGCTAAAGTTTGAATGCATTCACGGCGCGGAATAATTACCGATACACCATTGAACTCAATCTCTTCACGGATTATCTGCTTCATTTCCTCATAATTCTTCTTCAAAGGTACTACCACACGAATATGCTCAGGCAATACACCTATACCGGAACAGATAGCCTCGATACGGCCTGTTCCAGCAGAATCCTGTCCGCCAGTCATGGCAGTTGTTTCATTATCGGAAATTACGACGGTAACATTAACGTTTCCATTCACACAATCCAACAAGCCTGTCATGCCGGAATGTGTAAAAGTGGAATCCCCTATGACAGCTACAGCAGGATACAAACCGCCATCTGCTGCACCCTTGGCCATCGTAATAGAAGCACCCATATCCACACAAGAATCAATTGCATTGAATGGAGCCCCTGCTCCAAGAGTATAACAGCCAATGTCACTAAAGACTTTATGTCCGGGATATTCCTCACGAAGCACTTCTGTTAATGCAGTGTACATATCACGATGCCCACAACCATCGCATAAGGCAGGAGGACGCATCGCCACCAATGAAGGAATTTGAAAAGTCGGTTTTATATCTTTTCCAACAGCCATCCCCACTTTATCGGGATTAAGTTCGCCATCGCGTGAAAGGGTTCCATCAAGACGACCCTTCACTTGAATACCAATACCTAAATAACCTTTAATCAGACGCTCAACAAAAGGTTGTCCATCTTCAAGGACTAATATTTCGTCACATTCATCTACTAACTTAAGAAGTTGCTTTTGAGGAAGTGGATACTGCCCAATCTTTAACACCGGATACTCACACCCATCAGGATAGTTTTCCATAAGGTAGTTGAATGCAATGCCACATGCCACAATACCAAGTTTCTTATTCTGCCCATCAATATATTGATTATAAGGAGATTCTTCTGAAGCTTTCACGAAAGCATCTTGTTTCTCCAATAAGGCTTTATAACGTTTTCTGGCAATACCGGGCAAAAGAATAAATTGTCGTGGATCATCACTAAAAGACAATTCGTTCTGAGGTTTTTGTATATTGCGTTCGACACCTGAGCGTGAATGGGCAAGACGGGTTACCATACGCATTAGCACCGGTTCACCAATCTGTTCGGCAAACTCAAATCCACTATAAACCATGTCATAAGCTTCCTGTTGATTGCTCGGCTCATACATCGGTATCAAAGCGAAATCGCCATAAAAACGGCTGTCTTGTTCATTTTGTGAGGAGTGCATACTGGGATCATCAGCGGCAACGACAATAAGTCCGCCTTTTACTCCGGTTACAGCCGAATTAATGAAGCAATCCGCAGCTACATTCATCCCAACATGTTTCATGCATACCAATGCACGTTTACCTACAAAAGACATCCCCAAAGCGCCTTCCATGGCGGTCTTTTCATTAGTACACCAACGACTATGGATATTACGCTCCACAGTTAAAGGAGCTGTTTGTATGTATTCTGTAATTTCAGTGGAAGGAGTACCGGGATAGGCATAAACACCAGAAAGACCGGCATCCAATGCAGCTTGTGCAATAGCTTCGTCGCCAAGCAAGAGTTGTTTGCTCATATTTTAGATTATCTTTATATTTATAAAAAAAGAAAAACGCAGGTGACGCAGCGATAACAAGGCATATACCCTTGCCAATCTGCATTACCTGCGTTTTTCGTCCGCAAATATAGCCTTTTGCTTTTATTTTATCACAAAATCATTTAAAAATCTTTCGATCGTTTAATGCTTTCCAATATTTCTTGGCATTTTTCATATGATCGGTATAATTTGCAGCAAAAGCATGAGTACCAGAAAAATCATCTTTCGCACACATGTATACATAATTGTGCTTCACATGGTTTAATACTGCATCAATACCAATGGTAGATGGGATACGTATCGGACCAGGGGGCAGACCAATATTACGATAAGTGTTATATGGAGAGTTTACTCTCAAATTCTCATTAGATATCCGACGAAGAGCAAAGTCTTGCAAAGCAAACTTTATGGTAGGGTCGGCTTGCAATGGCATACCGGCACGCAGACGATTATAGTATAATCCTGCCACCATAGCTTTTTCTTGATTATTGTTTGTTTCTTCTTCTACAATGGAAGCCATTGTGGAAACTTCAGCGGGAGTCAATTCCATCTCTTTAGCCTTTGCCATACGATCTGAATTCCAGAATTTATCATGCTCTTTTTTCATACGGTCAAAAAACTCATTCACACTTATATTCCAATATACTTGATACGTTTCCGGTATAAAGAGGCTTGGCAAAGTTTCTTTTGTATATCCGAGCTTCTCACGAAAAACCGAGTCATTCATCATGGTTGCCACTTCGGCAGAATCAATCATCAACTGCTTACCGACACTACGTGCAAGCTTATCTAAAGTACGAACACTACCAACTGTAAAATTTAAAGGTTCTTGATGTCCTTTGTATATTCTATTAAACACCCTGAATACATTATCTCCTGAATGAATAGCATAACGCCCTGTACGAATATGATCGGAATAATTACGCCATTTTACTAGCCAATTGAAACCTGATATTGCAGTAGGCTTACCTACTCTATCCACTTTGTAACACACAGAATCGGCATTATCATCACGATCTATATAAACATAGGCTGTTTTCTGGGGATGAAACTGAGGAAAGAACAGGAAAAACCCCATAAGCAACAGGAAAAAAATTATTATTGCCAAAACTCCCAGAGTGAGTTTTTTGACTACACTTTTCTTCATTTTTATTATTAAATTAAAGTCCGGCAAAGGTAGAAAGAATCAGTGGAATAATATTCTTTTGAAAAAGAAAAAAGGAACGGTAATTTCTGAAATTACCATTCCTTTTATATGAAAGCCGCATCGATGATGTGATGAAACTCCGAATGACATGATTTGAGTGCCCCTCCTCTTTGTAATCCACCGACTTAAAAGTTACCCCGAAAGGCGTGGCCCGCCATCGAGAAGCGAAGCTTGTCTCGGTATCTCGTAGAAATTGATGAGTTTCCCGATCCAATCAATGCGGCTCTTTTTTCTTCTACAAATGTAGCCCTTTTCTATTAAAGAAACAAACCATAAATGCCTTTTGTTCTATACTCATCTGTAATATTTAAAGCCAGTCATGCATTAATCATTGCTTCACAACAACTTATATACATAAGTGATTTTTCTTAATTTTTATTTATTCCACACCCTTGGAGCAGGAACAGGTTTAAGCGGCTCACGATTCTTCAGCTCTTTCATTACTTCATCTATCGCACGATTAAGTTGTTGGTCTTCTCCACCCCATTCTTTAACAGGATCATTATCTATTAGAATATCCGGATCTACTCCATGGTTTTCAATAATCCATTGTCCTGTTTTAGGGTCATAACTGGTAAAGAAAGGCACGCGAAGATCCGTCCCATCAATAAACGGCAAGGAACCGGATATTCCAACAATCCCCCCCCATGTACGAGTTCCGATAAGCTTACCAAGTCCTAACGCACGAAATCCCCATGGGAACAAGTCACCATCGGAAGCTGAATACTTATTGATTAAACACACTTTGGGGCCAACTTGAACTGCATCTGGCACAGTGCCGACACGAGAAGAACCACGACGCATAGTGAGCCGGTATGGTTCGCGAGACAAGCGTTCAAGAATCATCGGAGATACATTTCCGCCACCATTGGCACGGTCGTCTATAATTAAACCTTCCTTATCGAGCTGTGGATAAAAATAACGGGCAAATTCATTTAATCCTTCGGGCCCCATATCCGGTATATATATATATCCGATTTTTCCATTGGATGCTTTCTCTACTTTTTTGATATTGTTTTGCACCCATTCGTACTGAGCCAAAGTAGATTGTTCAGTCAACGGGCTGACTACGATTTTACGACCACCAGCCAATTGTGATTTACTATTCAGTATAATTTCTGTAGGAACTTCAGCCTTACCTACCAATAAGGAATACATATCTTTAACAGTATTGGTAGGAATGCCATCAATGGCTACAATATAATCACCAACTTTTGCATTGATACCAGGTTCGGTAAAAGGAGAACGCAAATTTTTATCCCATGATGCACCCTGATAGATTTTCTCTATACGGAAGAATCCATTTTTATCACGGGAAATATCTGCACCTAACAGACCAGTGCTTACCTTATCGGGGCGATCAGCTTCACCAGGATTTACGTACGCATGACCAATACATAGCTCGCCAATCATTTCTCCTATTATATAGTTCAAATCAAGGCGATTTTTTACATATGGTAGCAAAACAGCATATTTCTGTTTAATGGCTTTCCAATCAACTCCATGCATGCTTTCTACGTAGAAACCATCACGATAAGCTCTCCATGCTTCATCAAAAATCTGAGCCCATTCCTGGGGATAATCAGTAAAAATCTTCATATTGTCGACACCTACAGCATCTTTCAATTCAATTTTCCCAGTAGGAATAGCCGTTACATAAAGTTTCTTATCTTTATAGAATAGAGCTTTCTTACTACTATAGTTTAAATCCATAGATGCTCCCTCAGCTATAGATTCTTCTTTTTGAGTTTTCAAATCATACACGGTTGCAGAGCTTCGTTTTGAATAGTATATTTTTTCTCCATCAGAATAAAAATTATGGTAAATAGAAGCTGGCAAAGGGAGATTTACTATACGATCAGAGATACCTTCAAAATCAATTTTAATAGTAGACAAAGTATCTTTAGATGCTATATTTTTCTTATCAACATTCTTCTTATCAGCAATTTTATTATCTGTATCCTTTTTATCTGATGCAGCTGCTACGCTTACTTCCGCATCCTTTGCAAGAAAAGGGGAAGGAGTATTTCTGGAAAGGAGGCAGAGGTATATCCCATTGGTGTAATTATAGACATGGTTCCATTCCTTTGAACCATAGATAGGATTAAAATCTCTTGATGAAGAAAAAATAATATATTTCCCATCTTTACTAAAAACAGGTTCATCAGATTCATACCACTTGTCTGTTATCGCATGCTCTTTCTTATCGGCTATATTATAAACGTAAACAACACCAAAATTATTAGACTCTAACCGGGTATAAGTAAGCCATTTGCCATCTGGAGAAAAACTAATCTCTTGAGGCTCTCCAACAGGATCCTGCAACAACATCTCCTTCTTTTTAGATGTAACATTGAGCAGATTGAGACGATTTTTACGATCAACATAGACAATAGATTTTGAATTGGGGCTCCAAATAAAAGAACGAATATAAGTATCATTATCTTTAGTCAATTCAATTGGTTCGGAACCTTTAGCATCTTGCAAATAAAGTTCTGTTTCTCCTGTAGCATCAGAAATATAAGCAATAAATTGCCCATTGGGAGACCATTGTGCATCTCGCTCGTGAGCACCAGGTGTACGTGTTATGTTTTTAATCACACCCTTATCGGATGGAACATTAAATACTTCTCCTCTTGAAGTTATAGCCAAGCGCTCACCGTCAGGAGACAGACTAGCATCCGTAATATATTTACTACCCTCTTTTATTTCGCTACGAGCATAGATGTTATCGGATGCCAAAGTTATATTTATTTTGATCGCTTTTTGATCTTTCACATTTAACTTATAAAGATATCCGGCATTTTCAAAAACAATCGTATTGCCATTACAGCTAGGGAATTTCACATCATAATCAGTGAAGTTAGTAATCTTCTCTGTCTGTTTAGTTTTTGTGTGGTATACAAATATGTTCATAACGCGATCACGATCGGAAAGAAAGTAAATATCATCGCCAATCCACATTGGAAAAATATCTTGGGCAACATTATTAGTTACATTCTCTACTGATTTCAACGTAGGATCGTATATCCAAATATCATCCGCCATTCCGCCTTTATAATACTTCCAAGTGCGAAATTCGCGCATAACACGATTATAAGCCAGTTTTGTTCCGTCGGGTGAATAACTACTAAAACCACCTTCAGGTAAAGGAATAGCATCAGATGGGCCTCCATTTTTATCGACCAAGTATAAACGCCCTACAAATCCACTACCTATCCTATTGCGATATAATATATTTTTGCTATCAGGAGTCCATCCCATGACAATGTTATTTGGGCCCATACGATCGCCAATATCATCACGTGCATTTGTTGCAGTATAGGTTATACGTAGTGGCTCCCCTCCTGTAGCAGGAATAGTATAAACTTCCGTATTACCATCATATTGCCCTGTAAATGCTATAGTCTTCCCGTCCGGTGAAAACTTGGGAAACATTTCATACCCAATATGAGATGTTAAGCGCTGTGCCTCCCCTCCATTTATTGAAACTTTATAAAGATCTCCAGCATAAGAAAAGACCACTTCATTACCATCTGTAGATGGAAAACGAAGGAGCCGGGCTTCTTGTGCACCAACTAAGATATATGATGCAGAAACCAATAAAAACAAAACTAATTTCTTCATATTACACTGTATTTATAGTAAATGGTACAAATGTATATTTTTTAATTAAAAAAAAAGCCGATTACTCTTGTAATCGGCTTTCAGTTATATAAAAAGCTTAGCGTTATGCAGCTTTTGCTTTAGCAACAATAGCTTTGAATGCTTCGGGATGATTCATTGCTAAATCAGCCAATACCTTACGATTGATCTCAATGCCTGCCTTATGCAAAGCACCCATCAATTTAGAATAAGACAAACCTTCCAAACGAGCGGCAGCATTAATACGCTGAATCCACAATGCACGGAAATTTCTCTTTTTATTCTTACGGTCACGATAAGCGTATGTTAAACCCTTCTCCCATGTGTTTTTGGCAACGGTCCAAACATTTTTTCTTGCACCAAAGTAACCTCTGGTTAATTTCAAAATTTTCTTTCTTCTTGCTCTTGAAGCAACATGATTTACTGATCTTGGCATAGTTTTACTTGTTTTTGAATGTTAGCGTCATTACTTCACGCAATGAACTTAAAGCTAAATGCATTCGGTTAATACTTAAAATACTTTTTACATGATTACTTCATCGCCAAAAGCTCTTTCACTTGGCTGATATTCGTAGCGTCTACTGTAGTTGAAGAGCACAAGTTTCTTTTTTGCTTTTTGGTTTTTTTAGTCAGAATATGACTATGAAAAGCATGCTTTCTTTTGATTTTACCCGTTCCGGTAAGAGTAAATCTCTTTTTGGCACCGGAGTTAGTCTTGATCTTTGGCATTTTATTAATTATTTAATTATTAATGATATGAAAACGCACTACACCTGCGTTATTCATTTATTCTTCTTTTTCTTTCACTTCGGTATTTGTTGCATCACCAACAGGAGGCTTAACCGATGTAAGATTCTTTTTAGGAACATCTTTTTTCTTAGGCGAAAGCTGAATAATCATACGCTTACCTTCGAGTACAGGAAGCTGATCTACTTTTGCAAATTCTTCTAAATCGTTAGCAAAACGCAGCAATAATACTTCTCCTTGCTCCTTGAATAAAATAGAGCGTCCCTTAAAAAACACATAAGCTCTAACTTTATCGCCATCTTCCAAGAACCCTTTAGCATGTTTCAACTTAAAGTTATAGTCATGATCATCTGTTTGGGGACCAAAACGAATCTCCTTCACATTGATTTTAACCTGCTTTGCTTTCTGTTCTTTTTGACGTTTTCTTAATTGATATATAAACTTAGAGTAATCAATAATACGACAAACGGGAGGTTGTGCATTTGGAGATATCTCTACTAAATCCGCTTCATGTTCCTCCGCCAGTCTTAAAGCCTGAGCTATGGGATACACATTAGATTCTACTTCGTCACCAACAATGCGGACTTCCTTGGCACGGATTTGTTCATTAATCCGATACTGCCCTTTTAAGCTGTCATTCTTCATTAAAAACGTTTTCTTCCTGTTTGTTTTATATATTCTTATTTCAAAATTTCTATAGAAAGCTAGTTACAAGCATTTTAGTTATAAACATTTTACACTTGAGCTACAACAATCGGGCGCAAATTTACCACTTATTTATCATATTTTGCACTTCTTCTTCCATTTTTTTTGCAAAATCTTCAAATTTCATAGAACCTTTATCTCCTTCCCCTTGCTTTCTAACTGAAACTTCTCCGTTCAGTGCTTCTTTTTCACCAACAATAAGCATATACGGAATGCGCTTCAACTCATTGTCACGTATCTTACGACCAATCTTTTCATTGCGTTCATCCACTATAGCACGAACATCATATCTTTTAAGCGTCTGCTTAACAGATTGTGCATAGTCATTAAATTTTTCGCTGATAGGTAGAATAGCCACTTGATCGGGGGTAAGCCACAAAGGGAATTTACCGGCGGTGTGTTCGATAAGCACAGCAACAAAACGCTCCATTGAACCAAAAGGAGCACGATGAATCATCACCGGACGGTGCTTCTGGTTATCAGCACCCGTATATTCAAGTTCAAAACGCTCCGGTAAATTATAATCCACTTGAATTGTTCCAAGTTGCCAACGCCTACCAATAGCATCTTTCACCATAAAGTCCAACTTAGGGCCATAAAACGCAGCCTCCCCATATTCTATTTTAGCCTTTAATCCTTTTTCTTCACACGCCTCAATAATGGCTTGTTCAGCTTTCTCCCAATTTTCATCGCTACCGATATATTTTTCACGATTGACCTTATCACGCAAAGAAATTTGCGCTTCAACGTTAGAAAATTCCATAGAGTTAAAAACAATAGAAATAATATCCATTACTCTGAGGAATTCATCTTTAACTTGATCCGGACGACAGAAAATATGAGCATCATCTTGAGTAAAACTACGTACGCGAGTTAAACCATGTAATTCTCCACTCTGTTCATATCTACATACCGTGCCAAATTCCGCAAGACGTAAAGGCAAGTCTTTATATGAACGAGGAGAATTCTTGTATATCATACAATGATGAGGGCAATTCATTGGCTTCAAGAAATACTCTTCCCCTTCCTCCGGAGTATGAATCGGCTGAAAAGAATCCTTTCCATATTTCGCATAATGCCCTGATGTAATATATAGCAACTTATTTCCAATTGGTGGAGTAATAACCTCTTGATAATCATAGCGTGCTTGAATACGACGTAAAAAGCTCTGGAGTCGAAGGCGTAATGCAGCACCCTTTGGCAACCACATTGGTAACCCCTTGCCTACTGTATCGGAAAACATGAACAAGTCCATTTCTTTTCCGATTTTACGGTGATCACGTTTTTTCGCCTCCTCAACCATAACAAGATATTCATCTAGCATTTTCTTCTTTGGAAAAGTAATGCCATAAATACGGGTCATCATTTTACGATCTTCATGACCACGCCAATATGCTCCTGCTACCGACATAAGCTTAATAGCTTTAATTGGTGCTGTAGTTGCTAAATGGGGTCCACGACAAAGATCTGTAAAATCTCCTTGAGTATAAGTTGTGATATGCCCGTCTTCCAATTCGGAAATCAATTCGCATTTATAGCTTTCACCACGATCTCCAAATTTTTTCAGCGCATCTTCTTTAGATATATTCTCACGGATCAATATTTCTTTCTTGGCAGCCAACTCGGCCATCTTTGATTCAATAGCAGGCAAATCAGCTTCCTTAATGGTAGCCTCTCCCGGATCTACATCATAATAAAACCCGTTTTCAATGGCAGGACCTATACCAAACTGGATACCAGGATAAAGCTCTTGCAGTGCTTCCGCCAACAAGTGTGCACTGGTGTGCCAAAATGCATGTTTACCTTGTTCATCATCCCATTTATAAAGAACAATCTGAGAATCTTGCGTAATAGGACGGTTCAAATCATAAGTCTCACCATTTACACCACAAGCAAGAACATCTTGCGCTAAACGGGAACTGATACTCTCAGCAATTTCCAAGCCAGTAACTCCGTCGTTATACTCACGAGCAGATCCATCTGGAAAAGTTATTTTTATCATAATTCGTTATGTTTTCAATTTTCAAGACACAAAAGTAGTCAAATCTTCCTTATTATCCATTTTTTGGCAGAAGAATGTTATTCACGTGTTTCCGTGAAACGCTTTATAACGTTATATGCAGATACAATTCCTAGTTCACCAGCCTTACTCAAATCTGCAATGCCTTGCTTGTTATTACCCAAAAAGATATTAGTTAATCCACGGTTAAAATAGGCCTCCCCAAAATCTTTATTGAGCTCAATCGCTTTATCGTAGTCTAACAATGCTGCACGATAATCCTTTAAGAGCGATAACACATTTGCCCGATTATAGTAACCATATACAAAGTCCGGAGCTAATTGAATAACAGCATTCAAATCCTTTTTTATAATTTCGTAATCCACTGCAGTAACTTCTGCCTGTTTTTGTACATCTCCAGGGAGTGCCGGGTCATCTTGTGCTTCAGCCTTTTTATATTCCAACTGCTTGCAACGAACCAATGCCCTCATGAAATATGCCGGGAAGAATTTATCATCAAGTAAAATTGTTTTGGTAAAATCATCTATAGAACTGGCAAAATCTTGCACAAGATAGAAGTCCATTCCACGTAAGAAACGCTTCTTTGCATCTCGATCATTGGCAACAATGTCAGAAGTATGAGCATCAATCAAGGCAAAATGTGACTTAACCTGCTCTTCTGTCAAAGGAGCCTCCATATTTGTTATGA
The DNA here is from genome assembly GCA_041907545.1 of Bacteroides sp. Classification (GTDB taxonomy): domain Bacteria; phylum Bacteroidota; class Bacteroidia; order Bacteroidales; family Bacteroidaceae; genus Bacteroides. The sequence goes on along the minus strand of JAYRGX010000003.1, from coordinate 146,158 downwards.
CGAGGGATTTTGGAAAGATTTTCTCACGGTTCAGTTCATCGATATATTTATAATAATGAATCAAACGCTTAACCTCACTAGCCTTCTCGTAATACGTCAAAGCATACATTGGCTCAAGCTTTATTACCACATTTCGATCTTGCACACGGCCACGATAATCGCTCTTATACTTCTGATCCATCTCAGAGTCGTCAGCAATCACAATTTTGCCGTAATTCTCCACATTCTTATCAGACTTTTTACGCGTTTTACTCTTCTCGTCTTCATTTGTTTTATCGGAAAGTGCTTTATTATTTCCAGCATGAGTATTATTACGTTTATCCAATTGCATCTTCATAACTTTAAACTCATCCAACTCCGCTCCTTTCCGATCTCCTATTTTTTTTCGAGCTTCTGCACGATAATAATATCCGGCCATGAAACTGGGGTACTGTTTAATTACCCTTGAATAGTCATTTATCGCTCCTCGATAATTTCCTGTCTGAGCACGCAACAATCCGCGGTTAAAAATTGCCATCATATTCTCAGGTTCCGTTTTCAATACGAAATCAAAATCCTCGATCGCCCTGTTGTCATCACCAACTTGTGCGCGCAACAGCCCCCTATTATAATGGCCTATAAAATTGTTCGGATCAATATCTAAAGCAAAATCATAATCACTCATCGCACCTCTCAAATTATTTTGGTGAAAACGAGCTAATGCACGATTTATATAGTTGCCTGCATTTTTTGCACTTAAATGAATAGCCTGATCAAGATCTTTTTCTGCATCAGCATATTTAGCTTGTTGAATACGGATCATAGAGCGGGCACTCCAGCCATCAGGGTCATAACGATCCATTTCTATAACCTTATCAAAATCATTCAATGCTTGAATAGTATCCTTTTCTTTTAGAAAAACTTCGCCACGCATCAAAAAAGCTTTCGTATAGCGGGGAGAAACCGCCATGAGCTTGCCTAAATCTTCTTTTGCAGACTTATAATCATCTTTCTGCATATGGCATAGCGTTAAGTTATGCCACAATACAACATTTTCCGGGTCATATTTCAAAGCCATTCTATAGTCTTCAATGGCTCCATCAAATTTATTTTGGCGTATACGAGCCAGGCCTCTTATCTGATATGCTCCAACTACAAAAGGGTTACGCTTTATGGCAGCATCACAGTCATTTTCGGCCCCCTGATAATCATCCAAATTTATTTTTGCCAAACTCCGATAGAAATAAGGCTCATATAAATATGGTTTAGCATTGATCACTTGATTAAAATATTGGATAGAAAGTACGTAGTCCTCAAAATAAAGAGCATTACGGGCAATAGTCATTACTCGTTCCGTATTAATCTGAGCGTACAAGAACGTAGGAAATAGCATTAATGCTATCAATATTTTTTTTACCATCTTGTATTATAAGTAGCTTGTATACGAAACAAAAATAATGCTTTTAACTGACTCTCAAATATTAAGAGTATGCTTTTTATATTTTTTGTAGCTTTATACCATTTATAAGTAATTTCTACTTGAGAGTTTTTACCTTATAAGTGCAATGAGCCTTGCCTTTGAGCATTGCATTAAGTTTTCCTTTAATCATCTGCTTACGTAAAGGAGATATGTGATCAATAAACATTTTGCCATCCAAATGATCAAACTCATGCTGCATAACGCGAGCCAGATAGCCTTCCACAAACTCATCATGCTCTTCTAGATTTTCATCCAGGTATTTTACACGAACTCTATCGGAACGTTTCACGGATTCATGAATCCCAGGCAAACTTAAGCAACCTTCTTCCATGTTAATTTCCTCACCTGATTTTTCGACAATATGGGCATTAATAAATGCTTTTCTAAAGCCTTTGTATTCAGGTTGATCTTCAGATAGAACGTCAAGGTTAATGACTACTACCCTCACAGAAAGGCCTATTTGAGGTGCCGCTAATCCAACACCGTCAGCGTTATCCATCGTCTCAAACATATTTGATATAAGCTCATTCAGATTGGGGTAATCCACAGGAATATCCTCAGCTACTTTTCTCAAAACCGGTTGTCCGTAAACATAAATAGGTAAAATCATTCTATATACTATTTCAATTTATATAATACATTAATTTATTATCTCGAAGAAATAAAACGCTTATTCTCTAAATAAGTTTGCAATATAATCGTCGCACTTATTTCATCTACCAATGACTTATTTTGGCGACTTTTCTTTTTCAAGCCTCCTTCCAACATCGTACGATGAGCTAGAACTGAAGTAAAGCGTTCGTCAACATACTCTATAGGAATATTGGGCAAAAGTTTTTTTAATGAACGAACAAAAGGCTCAATGTACTTCATATTTTCAGAGTGTTCGTTGTTCATCTGCTTAGGCAGACCAACAAGAATTCTTTCCACGGGTTCTTTAGAAACATAAGTGAAAAGAAATTGTAAAAGCTCATTAGTGGGAACTGTAGTTAATCCATTTGCTATAAGCTGCAATATATCACTGACAGCTATCCCTGTACGTTTTCTCCCGTAATCAATTGCTAGAATTCGACTCATTTAGGGGACAAAATTACGATTTAAAATTGAAACTATAAACTCCAGACTATTATAATAATAAAAAGCCGACAATAAACAAATAATAGATTCAGCACATATAAGAGATTTCACAAAAAATAATCGAGACGATAAAGTATTGGCAGCACCCTAAAGCCTAGAAATAAATCGTGCCAAGAATTTATTATTCCCGGCACGATTATGTAAATTTAATATGTAACTAGATATCCTTATTCAAGAATAACTACACGGTTTAAGTAGTTCTTACCAAACATGTTAGCAGTACCACCAAATCCTACGAGTTCAAGCTGATCCTTGCTTACACCTTCTTTAATCAAGGCATCATAAACACCCTGGGCGCGCTTTTCAGATAGCTTTTGATTCCATCCTGCACTACCTGTAGCTTTATCCGCATATCCTGCAACCTTATATTTCTTATCCGAATTAGCTTTCAAAACTTTGGCTGCCAACTGGATGTTAACTTTCCCATAATCGTCAATACGGGCACTGCCAATACGGAAGAAAATGGCACGAGGACCTGCAGTCTCAACTTCCTTAACAATTTCTTTAGTTTCAGCTGGTTTTACATTTGACAAAGCATTCTTGCAATCAGCCAAATCAGCTTGAGCTTGAGCCAACTCTCTACGATATTTGTTTAGCTCGTCGTTGATAGCGCTTTGGTCAACTTTAGCCCCGCAAGTGACAAAATTCTTACCACCAAAAGTATAAGTTACTCCAGCAGTCAAAGATACGGCTCCATCTGTATAACTATTGTTACTGTACTTACCAAATATAGAAGGAGAAACTTCACCCCTAGCTTCCAAATCAACAGAAACATATTTATTCACTTGAAAATTAGCCAGCAAACCAACAGAACCATTGATCATCGGTTTAATATCACCGGATTCTACTGTTCTGGTATAAGTTCCATTCGCATTATTTAATAAGATACTTTCGTCAGAACGATCTTTAGCAAAAGTTAATCCGGGACCGGCAAAAGCAGAAAGGTTGAATACACGATCAGGGTTATAGCCACAGAATAAATTACTTAAATTCATCAAACCATCCAAATGAGTCGTTACATATTTGAACGTTTCATAATTATCATTATTACCTGGAGTCAACACATAAGCTCCATTGGTAACTGCATAAGTACCGGCATTACGTTTCATATTCAACTTTTGACTCCAAGCGGATACCTGACCACGAAATCCCCATACCGGATTGATCCATTTCCCTAATGACAAAGTTATATGAGGAGTTATTGCATCCCCAAAGCTATTATCCGAATTCATACTAGCTTGTGCACCAATACCAACACTAACAAAGACATTGTCCTTAGCTTTTTCGCTATAGAACTTCTCTTTAGTTTGAGCAGTCGCCGTAGTTGCAGCAGCTGCCAATAAAGATAATATTACTAACTTACTTTTCATTTTTTATTTGTTTTATTATTTATATTATTTCTTCAACAGGGCATTACTTCAAATATATTTTATACATTACCCCACCTGTAAAATACTTCATTTGTTGCATTTCCATTTGCAAATGCAAATGATTAAAGAACAAATAAGTACAACCTAATGCAACATCTTTTGAATCATACTCCGCAATGAGCTTTAAATCCGGGAGCTTGGAAGGGGAATAACTAATTCCACCTGCAAATCCATTGAGCTTATATTCTATTCTTCTATTATAAAGATAAGAAAGATGTGCTCCTATGGTTTCATTACCGATTTGGAAATGCTTTGTTGCTGCAATAAAGAAACGACTAAAATAGCCATTACCTTCTTTAGAATCAATAACCCCTCCACCCGAAGAAGTAAAAGGATCTGAAGTTCCTAATACCACAGCCGGAGCATATTTCCATAATTGTCCCTCTTTCAAAGCTCGCAGTCGGAACGAAAAATATCGATCCTGATTTGTAAATCCAGTGTAACCATAAGGAGCCAATCCTAACGCTTCTGCTTTAAACAAAGTACAAGTATAAGCTACTTCCAAAAATGGAAAGATGGTTACATTCAAATAGTAATTATAAGTATTATAATACCATGTGGCAGGAGTTATCTCCTTATTCATGAAATTACCACCTATCATTACTGTTTTATCACGTTGCATCTCAGCCGAAGGGGCATGAAGTAAACCCGTTGTCCCATAAGTGAGCTGAGCAAACAAGAGATTACTGTTACACACAATAAAAATTAATATTATTACCTTTTTTATCATATGTTACATTGATCCATTATATCAAAGAACACCTGTTTGCCCACTCTACAAATGTATTAGTTTACTCCATCTACGATACCACCTCCAGCATTGTAATCTTCACCATGCCCATGTCCGTGGCCGTGTCCATGATTATGATCCCAAGAATCATATTCGCGAGAGAATGTATATGCCCCATACTTGGTAAATGTTACAGGATAATTTACGCCTTTATATGTAAAAGTATAAGTTTTTGTTTCATATATAGCTGTAACAGTCAAAGTCTTCAAAAAACTCCTTGCCGGCAAATCGAAAGCGTAAAGATAGTCAGTATTCACTACATTATCTGTGACGTCTCCAATGACTTCTTTTGCATATGCCGTTAATGCTTCTTTTGCATTAACAGGAGCATTTGTAAAGGCTGTAGCTATAGAAGTTTGGTACTTAGTTCCGGCAGGTAAAACAAGAGTTAAGGAATAGTTTTCTTTGCTATCACCACTATTTACAATATCCAGATTAGGATCGCTAGAAGATGATTTCACAAAATCTTTAGTTGTAGTTGCAACATTAAAAGTATAGGTAGCTCGGTCATCATCCGGATAAACCGTATTATCCACAAATACAACGTTTTGAGTACCAATAGAAGCTCCACCAGAGGCACCGGCAGCCAGATTTGCTGTAAAGGTTATGGATTTACCTTTATAAGTAAACGTCACCTGATTAGCGCCGACATTAGGAGTGGCAGTATTATCAATACGCTTACCTAAACTGTTGTTTTTTGAAGAAATAGTATATAAACCATTGGCGCCAGTAGTTGTAATATCTGTAACTGCTTTTGTAACAGAAGAGCTGGTGCTGGCTACAGATACCTGCACACCACTAAGAGGCATACCACTACCGTCTAAGGCAACGCCAGTAATAGTATAGATTGGATCAGACTCTACATAAGGAATCGCTACATCATCATTCTCACTGTAGCAACCCACAAGAGTCGTTCCACAAAAAACAAATAAGGCCGCTGCTAACTTAGCACCTAAACCTAAAAATTTACCTTTTACTTTCATTTTCATCTCATGATTAATAATTTAATAATTCCGATTTAATAAAATATGGGTTAAAATTACTTTCATATCCATAAACTGTACTTAATTCCGGGATATATGATTTCCCATAATATTGCTCATTTCCCCCGTTATATAATATACCAAAATACTTGGCTGGCGTTATTCTAACATATTTCCTCTTATATTTACCATAAGGAGGAAGTAATATTTGGAAATAGAATCCACCGTTTTTGGGTGCATGTTCTGCTTTCATTGCATAAAAACCGATTGCAGCGTAACGAAAAGTGCGCATCATATCCACTCGAACCCCTTTTTCGCCTAACAAGTATTGCTCCATCTTTAAACTGAAGGATGTATTGTACTTTGGCCAATAAAAGTTACCACCTAAAGTCCATGTCCACCGCTTTAAAGGGCTTACATGCCAAGCAAAATTTTCAAATCTTGAAGCACCCGTATATCCTGTTTCCGCTTCAATTGAAAATCTATTATCTGCTAATAAATAATGTTTAGCAGATAAATCAACTCCCCATCTCCGGTTATTGAAAGTCCCTATTATACCTTTAAGGAATATATTATAAGGTAATCGAAATGTTTGGGATAATGTAATATACCCTTCACGAATTTGGCTATATCTCTTCCCATATTCATTATAAACAGGGAATATTACCTGTCCCGTCAGCTTCATGCCTTTCCAAAAAGATACTTCAATAGCCGGACTTATATTAAATAACACTTGATATATTTGCGTGATTATCAAGTTCTGAAAACTAAAATCCGGATATACAACCACATCAACCTTAAACAAAGAACTATTTTTTGTTTCCTTCACCCGTTTCCAAGTGTCTCCTATATCATAACCAACCGTCCAATCAACTCTAGAAATATGTGATACTGAATCTCTCTTCTCTGGACTATAAAATATTGATATCTGAGGTATATTATTATCTAAAACAACAATCCTACAGCATTTGTTGTCCGGCAAACCTCCCTTCTGAATAATATCAACTGCTTTCCCTAATCCAACCCCATTAGCACGAAATGCTGTATTTTGGAGAACGTAAACACGCTCTTTTTGATCTTCAGTCCAACCTACATTTTCAAATCCCATATCAGTTAGAGTAGTTATTACTTTCTCCGCACTTTGGGCATATCCCTCAAGTGGCATAAGCAAGTATAATAAAAACGCAAAGAACGATACAATTGTTTCAGCACTAGAGCATCTTCTCATAACCAACTTTTTTATATCAACCTCCAAATATCCCGATATTTGTTAATAAACACAAATAACATCACAAAAATAGACACTTTTTCAATAAAGCCAAAGAATTTTACATGAAAAAACAAATATTTTATATATTCACATGGAGAGCTAAAGCATAAAAAAGCTAAAATACAACAGCAACAAGCAACAATTAAGAAACAAAACAGCACATAAAAATAACAATTTATTATCATATAAAGAATATAATCATCCCTTTATTAATAAATCATACAGCACATATAGATACATTATTAATGTATCAAATAATCATCATGCAATTTATTTCAACAAGTAAAATATGACAGTATTTAGCAAGAGTTAAGGAGGAAGGGCAATAAATAAACAAACAATCATAATATAAAAAAAACGGGGAGTGTTTAAATAAACACTCCCCGTTTTTTCGTAGGTATATTCTTAAATTACTTGATGCGATATAATAGCCAAGCTCCTTGGAAATCTTTTCGATTTGTATATTTAGCTTTAAAAGCATCGCGTGCATTTGAAGCTGATGCACGATCATCGAAAGTATTCACAATAACGCGATACATCGCTGCATCAGCATTAAATGCGATAGCAGGATTATAACCCTCTCTCACTAAAAAGTCTTTCAAACTCTCAGCATTAGCTTTTACGCCAAAGCTACCGCATACAATACTATAATCTTTAAGCCCGTAATTACCAGATACTACTTCCACTCTTTCATTACGTACTCCAGCTGCTGAGCTCTCTACAACTTTAGGAGCCGATTGAGTGCTAACGACAGGAGCAACTTCCGTAGTAACATTCGCATTTTGAGGCTGAGCTAATTCTTGTTGTTTTGCTTTTTCATACGCTTTTTTGTAAGCGCTTTCACTTGACTTACAAGAAGAAAAAGCTATTACAATACATACTCCAATTACTAATACAACTGATTTTTTCATAATCCAAATCTTTATTATTAATAAATTAAACTATTTCATAATATTTCAGGGGTTACCCGTCTCTTACGAATGATCCATATTGATAAGCAAAAATACGTCTTACTAATCGTCATTATACTACTTTTTACGTTAAATATAATTAACTGACACCGCTACAAAAGGCTAAATACTTATATATATTGTGAATTAATAAAGTTTATACAGAAGCAATAGAAGCCTAAATATACATGCTCAGATAGTGCAAATATAAGTTCTTTTATTAAAATACAGATAAGGCCATTATTATGGCGACACAAATATAGAATAATAACTAGAGGATAAATTGAACACATTCTGGAATAAAGTGTTTAATTTGTAACAGCATATTAAATTTTAGAAAAAAAAATTATGAAAGGACTAAATTTATTCGCAGCTTTTTTAGGTGGCGCTGCCGTTGGTGCTACTTTGGGTATATTATTCGCTCCCGAAAAAGGAGAAAACACCCGTCACAAAATAGCAGAGATATTGCGTAAAAAAGGTATCCGGCTAAGTCACAATGAAATGGAGAACCTCGTAAATGAGATTGCAGCTGAAATTAAAGGAGAAGCAGCTGAGTAAAGAACTAAAATAGAGCTATCATGTTTACAAACAATCAAAATGCAGAAAGTTTCCAGCAACTATTTGAAGAGGGAAAAAAGTATTTAAAGTTACAGGAAGAATATATAAAAATTGAAGTAACGGAAAAATTAGTAATACTCTTGTCCACTTTCATCTTACTACTAATAGTGCTCATCCTAGGCATGGTAGCTCTATTTTATCTATCCTTCACCGTCGCCTACCTTTTAGCCCCTGTTATCGGAAGCTTAATGGCAAGTTTTGGTATTATTGCAATCATACATACTATACTTATTATTGCCGTTATTACTCTAAGAAAAAGAATAGTCTTTAATCCGATAGCAAAATTCATAGCAAAATTATTTTTGGAAAACGAACAGTGACCTATTATGAATGAGATAAAGCAAAAAGCACCTGTAACGCTTGATGAAATTATTCAATTAAAGAAAATAAAAAAACAAGAGATAAAAGTTCAGAAAGAAATTTTATCAAATCAAGCAAAAGAAATATTTTCCCCCTTTAAACCTTTCACATCAAAAAGTTTTAATCTGATTCAAACATTCAGCACCGGAATGGTTTTATTTGATGGAATTATATTAGGGTTTAAAGTCATCAAAAAAATAAAAAGTATTTTTAGATTAAGCAAATAATATTGAGGCTATGAAGTTATCTCAATACAACAACAAACATAGCCTCAATAATTAATAGATCAAACGTAAGTCTCCAAAAGCTTCACGTTTCCATCTGGTATAATTTTCACCTCTTGTATTGCAGCGGGTAAAAGAATAGTTTCGCCAGAAGTCAAAGAAATTTCCTCCTCGCCATCAGCTATTAATCGACAGCTTCCTTTTATACAGATAAATATAATAAAAGAGTCCAATTCCGAATAATCGCAAGAGATTTCTTCCTCCATATCATATACAGAAGTTGTAAAATAAGGACTTGCGACTAATTCAACCGGCTCATTCTTCAGCTCATCATATTTTGTACGAAAATCATCTTCAATATCATTAAAGTTGATGGCTTCTATAGCCTGAGTGGTGTGAAGCTCCCGCAATTTACCATCTTTATCCTTTCTATTGTAGTCATATATACGATATGTAATATCAGAAGTTTGCTGAATTTCAGCAACAAAAACCCCTGCACCTATACCATGGACTCTCCCGGCAGGTACATAAAATACATCGCCTTCCTGAACTTCGCAAGGTTGCAAGACATCTGCAAATGTGCCGTCGTAAATTCGCTCTTTATACTCTTTAGAGCTAATTTGTTGAGAGAACCCGGAGATCAATTTAGCACCTTTATCAGCCGAAACGACATACCACATTTCATTTTTACCAAAAGAATTATGTCTTTTCTTGGCAAGTTCATCGCCAGGATGAACTTGAATAGATAAATCTAATTTCGCATCAATAAATTTAATCAGTAAAGGGAACTTGGAGCCAAAGCGGGCATAATTAGCTTCCCCAACTAAATCTCCACGATACTTTCTGACCATTTCCGACAGAGTTAGTCCTTTATCAAGACCATTAGCTACAACTGACTCGTTATTTTCAACTGCTGATACTTCCCAGCTTTCACCGACATTCGATAGAGATTCATTCAGATGTTTGAATTCGATAATTTTATCACCTCCCCAAAGCGTCTGTTTTAAAATGGGTTCAAATTTCAAAGGGTACATTGTTATATACTTTTAAAAGCATTAATTATTAAGTATTGCATTTTCAATTTTTCAAGGACAAACATACAAAAAAATATCAAATTATCACACGAATATCAAACGCTAAACTTTCCTAAATGAAACTTTATATTTCAGTCCAATCCTTTGTAGGAACAAAAGAATTTCTTTTTATTTGCAATAAATTTAATAATACCCAGTATGATAAACACTATTTCAAATGAAAGCAACTTATCAGGACTTGATAAAAAAGACTTTCAGAAGAATATAAACAATAAAAAAACCGACTTATTTATTTTAAAGAATACCAATGGAATGGAGGTAGCCGTCACAAATTATGGATGTGCCATACTCTCTATCATGGTACCTGATAAAAACGGAAAGCATTCCAATGTCATATTAGGGCACGACAGTATAGATCACGTTATTCACAGTCCCGAGCCATTTCTAAATACAACAATAGGGCGTTACGGTAATCGCATAGCCAAGGGAAAGTTCACGCTCTATGGAGAAGAGCACCAATTGAGTATAAACAATGGCCCCAATTCTTTACACGGAGGACCTACCGGATTTCATGCCAGAGTATGGGATGCTACTCAAGCCGATTCATCAACTGTTATTTTTAGCTACCTTTCAAAAGATGGAGAGGAAAACTTTCCAGGAAACTTAAAGGTCGAAATAATCTATCATCTAGAGAGTGAATCCAATTCTTTAGTAATAGAATATCGAGCAACTACTGATAAAGCCACTGTTGTGAACCTAACCAGCCATGGCTTTTTCAATTTGGCGGGTATATCCAACCCAACTCCAACAGTGCTTGATCATTCCATTACGATTAACGCCGACCATTTTATCCCTATAGATGAAGTATCAATTCCTACCGGTGAGGTCTTAAAAGTAGAAAACACCCCTATGGATTTTCGTACTCCACATACCATAGGAGAGCGCATCGAAGACAAATTTCAGCAACTTATCAATGGAGCGGGATATGATCACTGTTATGTGTTAAAAAAGCCGGAAGCAGGTGTTTTAACTTTGGCCGCAACATATACAGAGCCGGTAAGTGGCCGCAGTATGGAAGTCTATACTACAGAGAATGGAATTCAGCTATATACAGGTAATTGGTTGGGAGGATTTTCCGGAGCACACGGCGCAACATTCCCAGCTCGAAGCGCAGTATGTTTCGAAGCCCAATGTTTTCCGGATTCTCCTAATAAAAGTTATTTCCCTTCAGCTGTTTTATTACCTGGAGATGAATACCAACAAACGACAATATATAAATTTGGCATACAATCCTAAAGATAACTAACCTAATTTTATAACTTATAATTTATTCAATCATGACACAAGAAAAACAGAACGGTAAACTCATCGCCATTATTACGATGATTTTCCTTTTTGGTATGATTTCATTCGTTACCAACCTGGCCGCTCCTATGGGGATTGTGCTGAAAAATCAGTTCTCAGTATCTAATGCCCTGGGTATGTTAGGTAACTTTGGTAACTTTATCGCCTATGCTGTAATGGGCATACCAAGTGGTATATTATTACAACGCGTAGGTTATAAAAAGACCGCACTTATTGCCGTTGCAGTAGGTTTTATTGGCGTAGGAGTTCAATTCCTGTCAGGACACTCTAGCCCAAATATGGCTTTTGCCGTATATTTGGCAGGTGCTTTCATTGCCGGTTTTTCCATGTGCCTACTTAATGCCGTTGTAAATCCAATGTTAAACAAACTTGGTGGAGAAGGAAACAAGGGTAACCAGTTAATTCAGATTGGTGGCTCTTTCAATTCCGTAATGGCTACTATCACTCCGATGTTTGTAGGTATCCTTATTGCCGGTTCTATTGAAAAGGCTACGATATCTCAAATATTCCCTGTAATGTATACAGCAATGTTCGTATTCGCTATTGCATTCTTTGTATTATTGTTTGTTCCAATACCTGAACCGAATTCGAACACTTCAACCGAACCTATCGGCAAGTTAATGTCCGGAGCATTAAAATTCCGTCACTTTATACTTGGAGCTATCGCTATCTTCGTATATGTTGGTATTGAAGTAGGGGTACCGGGTACATTGAATCTATTCTTAACAGAGACGGTAGACAAAGGTGGAGCAGGCGTTGCTTCAACAATCTCAGGCTTTGTAGTAGGTACATATTGGTTTCTCATGTTGATAGGACGTTTGACCGGCGCTTCTTTAGGAGCTAAAATTTCCAGCAGAGCAATGCTTATATTTACAGCAACCTTGGGTCTTGTTTTGGTATTCCTAGCAATATTTTCATCTACAGACTCACTTGTTAATCTGCCCGTACTTCAACAAAGCGCAACAGGCGGTTTATCATTCGGCCTTGCAGAAGTCCCCATTAATGCAATGTATTTAGTTTTGGTTGGACTCTGTACTTCTATCATGTGGGGTGGAATTTTCAACCTTGCAGTAGAAGGATTGGGCAAATATTTAGCTGCTGCTTCAGGATTATTCATGGTTTTGGTTTGCGGTGGAGGTATCCTCCCTGTAATTCAAGGTTTGGTAGCAGACGTAGCCGGTTTCATGACAAGCTATTGGGTTATCATTATCGCATTGGGATATTTATTATTCTACGGCCTAGTTGGATGCAAGAATGTTAATAAAGATATTCCTGTAGATTGATAAAGTCAGAATTTAAATCAATAACACATAACATAACTAAGTATCATGGATATAGAAAACATAAGAGCTCGTTTCATCAAGCACTTTGATGGAACAACAGGCTCACTGTATGCTTCGCCTGGTCGTATAAATCTTATTGGCGAACATACCGATTATAACGGAGGTTTCGTATTTCCCGGAGCAATCGATAAAGGAATGGTTGCAGAAATTAAACCAAACGGAACCGACATTGTAAAAGCATATTCAATCGATTTAAAAGACTACACAGAATTCGGGCTGAATGAAGAAGATGCTCCACGTGCAAGCTGGGCTAGATACATATTCGGTGTATGCCGTGAGATGATCAAGCGCGGTGTAGCTGTAAAAGGATTTAATACTGCATTTTCAGGAGATGTTCCTTTGGGAGCCGGTATGTCCTCTTCGGCGGCATTGGAAAGCACCTATGCCTTTGCTTTGAATGATTTATTCGGAGACAACAAAATAGATAAGTTCGAATTGGCTAAAGTAGGTCAGGCAACAGAACACAATTATTGCGGTGTAAATTGCGGAATTATGGATCAATTTGCTTCGGTATTCGGAAAAGAAGGAAGTCTTATCCGCCTTGATTGCCGTTCGCTTGAATATCAATATTTTCCATTCGACCCTAAAGGCTATCGTTTGGTTCTTGTTGATTCAGTTGTTAAACATGAGTTGGCCTCTTCAGCTTACAACAAACGTCGTCAAAGTTGTGAGAGTGCCGTGGCAGCTATACAAAAAAAACATCCTCATGTAGAATTTCTACGCGACTGTAGCATGGAAATGCTTGCTGAAGCAAAAAGCGATATAAGTGAGGAAGACTACAAACGTGCAGAATACGTTATTGAAGAGATTCAAAGAGTATTGGATGTTTGTGATGCTCTTGAAAGAGCTGACTACGAAACCGTTGGCCAGAAAATGTATGAAACCCATCATGGTATGAGCAAGCTCTACGAAGTAAGCTGTGAGGAACTCGATTTCCTTAATGATCTTGCATTTGATTGTGGAGTAACAGGATCCAGAGTAATGGGTGGTGGTTTTGGTGGTTGTACAATCAATCTCGTTAAAGAAGAATTGTATTCTACCTTCATCGAAAAAGCGAAAGAACAATTTAAAGCAAAATTTGGCAGGAGCCCTAAGATCTATGATGTAGTGATTAGCGATGGTGCCCGCAAATTGGTATAAAAAACAAATGCTAATGATAAAAAGCGTTTCTCATTATATGAGAGGCGCTTTTTTTATTAACGAACCTCCTGCAAATATACTTCGACAAGGGATTTTATAATGGGAAGATGAAGCTTCAAAGCTAAGCCTTTGTTTTAAAGTTGTATATTACGCATTAAAGATTTATCTTTGTCCATGCAAACGGTTGAAACTGTTTGCTACAGAATCCTCAAAATATCAGCAATTTTAATCTCAAAAGATATGAACGATAGTAAACTCATGAATCGTGCAGCAGACAATATCCGCATCCTAGCTGCATCAATGGTTGAGAAGGCGAATTCCGGACACCCCGGTGGTGCAATGGGCGGTGCCGATTTTATAAATGTACTCTTTTCCGAATACCTGATATATGATCCTGCTAATCCTGATTGGGAAGCACGCGATCGTTTCTTTCTCGACCCCGGACACATGTCGCCAATGCTATATTCCGTACTTGCATTAGCTGGAAAGTATTCATTAGATGAGCTCAAAGAGTTCCGCCAATGGGGAAGCCCCACTCCCGGACATCCCGAACGTGATTTATCCCGTGGCATAGAAAACACCTCCGGTCCTTTAGGACAAGGGCATACTTTTGCCGTAGGTGCCGCCATTGCCGCTAAATTCATGAAAGCGCGCTTCAATGAGGTCATGAACCAGACCATTTATGCCTATATATCAGATGGTGGCATACAAGAAGAAATCTCGCAGGGTTCGGGACGTATTGCAGGTGCTTTAGGATTGGATAACCTGATCATGTTCTATGACTCCAACGACATTCAACTATCCACCGAAACCAGGGATGTAACCGTTGAAGATACAGCGAAGAAATATGAAGCATGGGGTTGGAAAGTGCTGGAAATTAATGGGAATGACCCTGTTGCTATCCGTAAAGCTCTCGATGAAGCAAGAGCAGAGCAGGAACATCCGACTCTTATCATAGGCAAAACCGTAATGGGCAAAGGGGCCAGAAAAGCAGACGGAAGCAGTTATGAAGCTAATTGTGCGACGCACGGTGCTCCGCTGGGTGGTGATGCTTACACAAACACCATTAATAATCTTGGCGGTGATCCAACAAATCCATTTATATTTTTCCCTGAAGTAGCTGAATTATATGCAAAGCGTAAAGCTGAGCTTGCAAAGATTGTAGCTGAAAAATATGCCGAAAAAGCTACATGGGCTAAAGCAAATCCCGAAGCAGCTACCAAACTGGAGGCATTCTTCTCCGGAAAGATTCCGGCAATTGATTGGTCCGCTATTGAACAGAAAGCCGGAAATGCAACACGAGCAGCATCCGCTACTGTATTGGGAACACTGGCTACTCATGTTGAGAATATGATTGTAGCCTCAGCCGATCTTTCAAATTCAGATAAAACAGACGGATTCTTAAAGAAAACCCACTCATTCAAGAAAGGAGATTTCAGTGGAGCATTCTTCCAAGCCGGTGTTTCGGAATTGACAATGGCTTGTATCTGCATCGGTATGTCGTTGCATGGAGGAGTTGTTACCGCATGCGGTACATTCTTTGTATTCTCCGACTACATGAAACCCGCCATACGTATGGCAGCATTGATGGAAGTTCCTGTGAAGTTCATCTGGAGCCATGATGCATTCCGTGTCGGTGAAGATGGACCAACCCACGAACCGGTGGAACAGGAAGCGCAAATCCGTCTGATGGAAAAAATGAAGAACCACAAAGGACATAACTCAATGTTGGTACTTCGCCCTGCTGATGTGGAAGAAACCACAGTTGCATGGAAACTGGCAATGGAAAACACATCCACTCCGACCGGACTGATCTTCTCACGTCAGAATATAGCCAACTTACCCGCCGGAAACGATTACAGTCAGGCAGCCAAAGGCGCATATATCGTAAAAGGATCAGAAGAAAATCCGGATATCATATTAGTCGCTTCAGGCTCTGAAGTATCCACCTTAGTAGCCGGTGCCGAGCTCTTAAGAAAGGACGGAGTAAAAATTCGTATTGTATCCGTTCCATCGGAAGGCTTATTCCGCAATCAACCCAAAGAGTACCAGGAATCCATTCTCCCAACAGGAGCTAAAATATTCGGCCTCACAGCCGGTCTTCCTGTAACTCTTGAAGGATTAACCGGATATAATGGTAAGGTGTGGGGATTGGAATCTTTCGGATTCTCAGCTCCGTACAAAGTCCTTGATGAGAAACTTGGATTTACAGCAGAGAATGTGTACAAGCAAGTAAAGGCAATGCTTTAACAAAAGACCTTTGCAGAACTTTTATAAAACAAAGGAAAATGAATATTATTGGAATTTGCTCCGACCATGCCGGATACTTATTAAAAGAGTATGTTAAACGCTGGTTGACTTCAAAAGGTTGGGAATTTAAGGACTTCGGCACTTACAGTGAAGAGAGTTGCGATTATCCCGATTTTGCTCACCCGTTAGCTCTTGCTGTAGAATCCGGTGAATGTTATCCCGGTATTGCGGTCTGCGGCAGTGGTAATGGAATTAGCATGACGCTTAATAAGCACCAGGGCATTCGCGCGGCTCTATGCTGGGAACCCGAAATAGCACGTCTGGCACGTCAACACAACGATGCAAACATCCTTGTCATGCCCGGACGATTTGTGACCAATGAAGAAGCCGACAAAATCATGACAGAGTTCTTTGAAGGCCAGTTTGAAGGTGGACGTCATCAAAAAAGAATTGATAAAATTCCGGTGAAATAAAAAACACTGATTACAGAACTCCAAAAAGGAAGACTGTTCCAAACAGATAAAAAAGAGTTGCCTCGAAAATTAAAGGTAGCTCTTTTTTTTATTTATAAAAAACGGCTGTTCCATACAATATATGGATTCATTTTCTGTATATTTTAGTAATACTTTCTTAATACCATCTTCGTACTTTCTCCACTTTTTTGCGCTATAGCTGAGGCGAACCAGAGTAAGGATGGAGTGGAGATGGTATGGACTTGGTATGGAGATGGTCTCGTTTTTTTTCATATTTCATCACCCGAATGGAAATCTTTTGTAAATTCGTAAATTCTATGATAAATTAGAACAGTTTATTTTGATTACGTTCGTATGAATCTTCAATTAACAGATGGTATTGTACATGGCATGCTGCATCCCCGGCATGTAGCGGATCTTCCTTTCCCCGAACTGTACCGAAAATTATCTTCTCTGCCCGCAACGCTACCGGAATTGAGAAAAACGCTGCGTGCAGCATTAGGCAAGTATATCAATTTTCAATTTGAGGAAGAGATACCCGACATCACTCTCCTTATTTCGGATATACATACTCCTATTCCCACCTATTATATCAGTCCGGAAATCAACATGAAACATTTGGCAGATGAAGATACTCCGCAAGCACGATTTTATGATGCCGCAATGCGAGCGGAAATAAGGCTGACCCAACTTACCCTCTTGGAACATGCCCGAAGCTTCTGTTCCGACATTGAAACTCGTAATGAAGTACGTGAGGTACTCTCCTACCTCTGTGAATATATCCGTTACATCAACCGGCGCATGGAATGTGAATCCGATATTTTTTGCATACTTACCCGGTATCTCTTCAAGCTCTATTATGAAGTGGTTATTCAGTTTGAAGAGATCTTAAAAACAACGGATTATCGTCCTTTTGACGATTTCTTCTACGATGCTTTCGATTGTTATCCTTCGAAAGAACAGACAGAAGCCTATCAGTGTGCTATCTATACAGGAAAAGTACAAAGAGCTATCATGACCGGCAAACCTGTAGCCGATTTGCATCCTATACTTCGGGAAGTAACCGGACTATTGGATACGTGCCCCGAAGATACATCACTGCTTGCTGTTGCCAGGATACTGGAGAACGCCATTTTTTTGCAACAGAGTAACAACGCACTAAGTGAAGAAGTGTCCCTGGAACAGGAAGTTTCGCTGCAACAGTTAGGAGATGAAACGGAAACAATCCGGATTTCCAAAAAATTTCAGCAAACAATAAATGACGATACTTTGTCCCGGACCAATCCCCGGGAAATCATCAGCATTCTCGAAAAAGAGCAGGAAAAGTTTATCTGGATACCACCCTGTAAAGCTTTAGTGCTTACCATTCCACGCCAGCTAAACCATTGGCTGGAAGCGCAAATAGAGTTATGCCGGAAGAATATCGCACAGTCTTTTCTAGCGGTTGAACCGGCTGCCCGGCAAAACAACCTGAAAGCTAAAAGAACGAAAGCGGAAATCTCCAAATCTATCCGCTTGGCACATAAGCGACTAGATTTTCTAAGCGGTTACAATCCGCAAAACAAAAAAATCATTTCCGATGCAGATTATAATCGATTGTTACTCTACACCGATTCCTTTTTACAGACCGGGGGCGAAATGCCTGCCGATCTACACTCCATCAGCACCGTAACCTCCATCGAGCATTTGCGCTACACCTATTATTTACTTTATAAAGAAGATTGTTCCCGGTCTATTCCGCGGGAGTGTTTCGTTAACTTTCTCCATGCCGTATTTTCCCAATTTGCCAATACCGAAAAGAGCACTACAGCAAAGGTCTTTTCAAAAGCTCCAAAATCGTATGCCCAAGATGTAAAAAGTTGCCAGGATAAAAAATAAGAGCGGATAATTGCTGATATAGTGCTGATTTTAGTTTATTACAATTAAGATCAGCATTTTATATTGATATACAGTAGGCTATATATTAGAATATAAGTGATTGAAAATCAATATACAAATTGTTTATTAAATATAAATTTTAATGATTTAAATAAGTATTCAGTACTGATTTTACTGATTCAAAATCAACACTGATTCAGCATTTTTTCATCCGATTCATTTGTACCGCGATTTCATTGAACGAAGTCGTGGTTTTCTCATCAGGAATCGCCGCCGAACGGAAAACCGCCATAAGGCAAAAGACTTTCGGTGAATGAGGATAAAAAAATGAAACGGAAAGAATCTGTTGTTGTCACAAACGAATTGTTGTATGAAATGCTGAAAAAAATATTAAACAAAGTGGAGCTAATGGAATGCTCGTTAAGAAATGAAGGAAATGCCGGCCAGAAATCACAATACACTCCTTCAAAAAATGTTTCCGGAGTAGAAAATGACCGGAAACACGATACATTAATGGAAAACAAAATGGAAGGAGCCTGTTTGCTCGACAATCAAGATGTGATGCAGATGCTTCGTATCAGTCCGCGTACTCTTCAGACACTCCGCAGCAATGGTACATTGGCATACACACGCATTCGCAATAAAATCTATTATATTAAAAGTGACGTTGAACAGATTTTACGAAACAATTATGTGATGTATAAACTGAGCGCACATGGCAAAAGTTAAAAGATGGTGCAAAACCTGAACATGCAGAGTTTGCAAACTGATTAATAATAAAGTTGTTAGTAATAACGTTTTTATATATTTATCAGTTTGATAAATGCGAAACTTTGATTAACTTTGTAAGTGATCATATAATATTAATATATAGATGAAAATAAATGTAAATGATAATATATTATCTCTTATAAACAAGACGCCTGACATGTTGATGACAGGTATTGCTTGGCGTGTTAAGCAAAGACGATTGGAAAAAAGATGGACGCAAAAAGCACTTGCAACGAAGGCGGGAGTCTCTTTACCCTCTTATAGACGTTTTGAGTCGACAGGCGAGATTTCCCTGCGCTCATTAGTGATGCTTGCTTTTGCATTGGATATGACGGAAGAGTTTGAAAGTCTTTTTAATAACAAGACCTATCAAAGTATTGATGATATAATAAAAACAGAACAATCGAAGCAAAGAAAGAGAGGAAATAAGAATGAATAATATTTCAATAATAGAGGTTTTCATGTCTGATAGGCGCGTTGGACGAATGGCTCTCACTCCCGAAGGGCTATGTGGCTTTGAATATGATGCGGATTGGATACGAAACGGCTTTTCAATATCTCCTTTTTATTTGCCGTTGAAACCGGGATTGGTAATGGCCAAGCAAGATCCGTTTGGTGGGAATTTCGGCGTTTTCGATGACAGTCTGCCTGATGGTTGGGGTAATCTTTTGCTTGATCGCTATTTGCAAGAAAAAGGGATAGATCCATACAAGTTGAATGTTTTAGAACGGCTGTCGCTCATTGGCTCTACCGGACGTGGTGCACTGGAGTATCGACCGGACAAAAGTGTCGCCACAGATGAAGAATTCCTTGATTTCGACCATTTGGCAAAGGAAACGGAAAATATACTCAAAGGCAAAGAAAGTACGGGTTCCGTAGACTTGCTTTACAAATATGGAGGTTCATCCGGTGGAGCACGGCCAAAAGTGTTTGCCAAAATAGATGAACGGGAATGGTTAGTGAAGTTTAAGGCAACGAGCAATCCTGTCAATATAGGAGAAATAGAATATAACTACTCAATACTTGCCAAAGAGTGCGGAATACGAATGGCGGAAACTCGCTTATTTGGCAATCATTATTTTGGAGTCGAACGATTCGACAGAACTCCTCAAGGTAAGATTCACACAGCAAGTGCGGCAGGATTACTACATGCTAATTATCGGATTCCAAGCCTTGATTACTCCATATTGTTAAAATTGACATTGAATCTTACCAAAGATATGGAGCAAGTGGCGGAAATGTTCCGTTTAATGGTATTCAATGTCCTGATTTCAAACCGGGACGATCATGCCAAAAACTTCTCTTTCCAATGGATTGATGGAGCATGGAAGCTTTCGCCTGCCTATGACCTCTTGCCAAGTAGTGGGTTTAACGGCTATCATACTACGACCATAAACGGCAAAGGAGAGCCTACACATGCAGATATTATTGCGGTGGCAACTGAAATTGGATTATCAAAGCAGCATACGACTCAGGTAATCGAAGAATTGACAGAGAAATGCGCCGCAAGAAAGATGACAAAATTCATCATTAAGAAATAAAAAGCTGACAGCAGACCATCGTATTCTATATTAAAGTTTTCATCATCCACTGTCAGGCATACTTGTAGTAGAATATATGCTTATATTTTTGTAAGTGTAATCATTCCATAAAGCCTTGCACTAAAAAATAGGGTACAATGCTTGTTATTATGCTCTACAAACATTATCTTCGCATAACATAATCATAATCAGTATGGAATTTGTAGATAGAATAGAAGAGAGCGAGCGGCTGACTAAAGCACTCGCAGGTGACAATACATCATTTGTCGTTGTCTATGGGCGCAGACGTTTGGGCAAATCTACACTGATAAAACGTGTGCTGACCTCACGTGACGCATATTATCTTGCTGACCAAACCGAAGCGACACACCAAAGGGAGATACTTGCTAAGATGATTGGCAATGTCATTAAGGGGTTCGACAAAGTCATATATCCAGACTGGGATTCCCTACTAGATACACTTAATAACAGGCTTGACAAAAAGTTTACATTATGCTTTGATGAGTTTCCATACCTCGTTTCGGCTTGCCCTGAGCTACCATCTATTTTGCAAAAGAAGTTGGACTCAAAGCAGTTGAAGTATAATTTGATTGTGTGTGGTTCATCTCAACAGCTGATGTATGGCTTGGTATTGGATAGCACATCACCTCTATATGGTCGGGCAGATGTGATACTTAAAATTACACCGATCAAATTACCCTATATCCAGCAAGCACTTAAACTGCCAGACATAGAGGCCATTGAAGAATATGCAGTGTGGGGTGGCGTTCCTCGCTATTGGGAATTAAGAGAGGGGGATAAAACGCTCATTGATTCGGTGAAAAGTAATCTATTATCTGTAAATGGAACTTTATATGAAGAACCGATGAAGTTGTTTAAAGATGATATGAATGATTTTGTGAAAACATCTACAATAATGTCTTATGTAGGATTGGGAGCCAATAAACTCTCCGAGATTGCGGGACGATGTGGGGAAGTTTCTACAAATCTGTCTCGTCCGTTATCCAAATTGATCTCACTGGGCTATCTTGAAAAAGAAATCCCTTTTGGAGAAAATGAGAAAAATTCTAAAAAGAGTCTCTATAAGATCTGTGATCCGTTTATGAGTTTTTATTTCCGATTTATCGTACCCAATCGTTCTTTCATTGAATTGGGTAGAATAAAGCCTATCCTGTCAGCTTATGAAGCTCAATTTACAGCCTATGTGGCTCAATATTGGGAAAAATTGTGCCGTGAATCCATTTCCGGCAATGAGATTGACGGGATTACTTATGGCATAGCTCGCAGGTGGTGGGGCAATGTTTCTCGCACAGAAAAGATAGAGATAGATGTTATTGCAGAGTCATTAGATAAAAAATATTTGCTTGTTGGTGAATGCAAGTGGACAACCGGAGAAAACAGTGATCGATTATTGTTGGAGTTGAAAGCCAAAGCCGAAAAGTTACCATTTGCGAAGAATCATATCATAGTGGCGAAATTATTTCTAAAACATCAGCCTTCAGGTGACACAAAAGATATCCTATTGCCAAAAGATATAATTCATCTGATGAGTGCCTTCTAGTAATTGGACTAATGTCAACGGAGCATGCTGTTACAGTTTTGATGAATTTATTATCTTGAGACGAACATAAAACCTCAAGATATATGGCGACACAACCCAAGAAAATGAATATCATCTAAAACAGAATATAATCGCAGTCAAACCTTCTACGGTATTAAAGATGCTTCATCAGACTATCTGCTGAGCAGGTATTGGATTTAATGAACAAAAGAACCTTAATTTTTTCCATTTTTATAAAACTAATTTGTTTTAATGTACTTTACCGGAGGCTTACCTTTGAAATCCACGAAATCCAAGAGAATTGCGAAATCATCAACATCCATTACATCATTGAAAACCTTGAGATAAAAATATGATATCCCAAGGTTCTATTTTGATTCACTATACGCAGTTAGCCGATGGCTTACGAACTTACTATCCATGATGCGGAGAATAACGCTTACTTTTGTCGCATATTTTGCGGAGAATAGGCCTAATATTCTCCGCAAAACTTTTATAAAAATAATTCATAATTGGTACTTCGTCCACCTTCATCGGTTTTACGCAAGACACCTTTATTTATTAAATCCTGTATATCACGCAGTGCAGTATCAGGAGAACATTTGGTGATCTTACCCCACTTGGAGGAAGTCAGCTTCCCATCAAAGCCATCCCAGAGCCTATTCACCATTTTTATTTGCCGTTCATTCATGGAGACTAACCGGTGCTTATCCCAGAAAACAGCTTTTTGTAAAATTGTACTTATTGACCTCTCGGTATCAATCAAAGTCGTTTCCAAGCAATCAAGAAACCATTCAAGCCAACAAGTTATATCCAGACCACCTTTTTGTGTCTTCTCCAATACCTCATAATAGCCTTTACGCTGCTTACATATCGCAGCAGACATGCTATAAAAACGGTGCGGCATTTCATCTGCACGAGCCAGAAACAAATCAGTTATCGTTCGGGATATACGCCCGTTCCCATCATCAAAAGGATGAACGGTAACAAACCACAAATTGGCAATAGCAGCTTTCAATACAGCATCAATCTTCTGATTATCATTAGCCCAAGCCAGAAACAGTTTCATCTGGTAAGGCACATTACCCGAATCAGGTGCTTGATAATGAATTTTCTCCTTTCCCATTGCACCCGATATAACTTGCATCGGCTCTGAGCCTTTTCGCCAATCGGCAACTGTTATTTTATACATTCCGCTTCTTCCGGTAGGAAACAAAGCTGCATGCCAATTAAAAAGGCGTTCATCTGTCAATGGCTGCATATAGTTTTGAGTAGCATCCATCATCATCTGCACTACCCCATCCACATAACGATCTGCTTCGGGTAGTCCTTCTATTTCAATTCGCAAATGACGGGCTACGGAAGAGCGCACCTGATCAGCATTCAATACCTCTCCTTCTATTTCTGACGATTTTGTAATATCTGCTGTTAGCACATCAAGCATAGCACTGTTTTTCAGGTCAAAACCGAGCACACTCATTCTGCCTACAAGTTTACCTTGCAAACTCCTGACTCTACCAAGTTTATAAGACAACCTTGCGTCATCCCAAGTAAAGTCGGGCCAGTCTTTTTGCTGCCAAATATAGATTGACATAGTATTCTCCGTATATTTTGCGGTAAAAATACGTATTGTTCCTCAGAAATACTAATATCAACCAAAAGAAAATGATAACAGAGATAAAAATATAAGAACTAAACAATTAGCCCTTCTTACCCGAACTGCATATAATTCTTCTTTTGTCATAAGGCTATTATTTACAAATTAAATATTGTCTGTAGTGAATTGCGGTAGTAATCGAAAGAACATTCTCTTTGAACATACTCTATCGTTATGAGTTATAAATTAACTAAACCTTTCACTGTGAGCTGGGGACAAACTGGGGACAAGCTGGGGACAGACGTCTCTAAAACTTGAGACAAATTCTTTTCAGCTACGGACAGCTTATCTTTCTCTTCTCTGTAAATGATTCCGGTAAACTGATTACCAGATTCGTTATTGACAAGCTCAATATTGGCACCTTCGTTCATAGCCCCAATAATACCTGAGCCTGAGCCTAACCCTCTACATAACATTATTTTCGTACAAGAAGTGCCAATTAATTGGTTGCTTGGAGCGGTCTTTATGTATTCTCGGTGCACAAGGGAGCCTGCTCGCTCCACAATCAAGATATAATGCAGATGATTCATATCAGCCCACGTACCCTTCAAATACTCCACAGCAATGGTAAATTGCTTAATTGTGACATGCTATTTTTGTTTTTTCGTTCATACTGAAAGGAACAGATAATATAGTCCGATTTTGCGAAGATGAGAATCAGCCCTTGTAGGGTCAAATTGTCTGGAACATCAATAAGAATGATGCCCTACATCTTCCGAAGGTTTGTTATCAGGTTTTATACGTTCGTGACGTTGGCAATATCAAAAGGCTGAATGTTATAAGGAAAGTTACATCCTTGTATTTATGAAGGTCTGCCTTGCACCTAAAGTGATCAACTATTAATGCAAAGGTACGATATATCAATGATATAATTGCGCAAAGACATTATAAGATAGTCACATAAAAGACACAGAATCGCATTAATATACCATAAAATTGATGTAATCCGCAATTCTTTTGATGATTTCTCAATATTTATGGAGTACTATCAGGAATTATTGTTATCTTTGTAAATATAACTTAAATCATAATAATATTATTCCGATGGAAGTGACAAAAGATATTAATAGGCTGAAAGTGGTGTTAGTGGAGAAAAAGCGCACAAACAAATGGCTGGCAGAGCAGTTGGGAAAAGACCCTGCAACTGTTTCAAAGTGGTGTACTAATACTACTCAGCCAGGATTAGAAACTCTCTTGAATATTGCCAAAGTACTTGAAGTAGATGTGAAAGAGCTTTTGAATTCATCGAAATCTGATGTAAAGTATATAAAAGTAGAATAGAAACATTATGGAAGCAGAGAATAACATATATAATATGTCATTCACAGCAGGGGCCGCTATGATGAATGAAACTCATGCCGTAGCTGGAGCCTTATTGGCATGTGATGGCGATTGGGAACGCACAAAAGAGAAAATTTTCAAAGAGAATTTAATGAATAAAGACAAAGCATCTTCCAATCAAAGATATTTTGTACTAATGAAACAGCGATTGGAATCACTCAACAGTGCAGAACTTCGTATGCTCGTAAATTCTACTGTTGCTATCCGTAAATTGCTAGTACTTCTTGCGATTTGCAAAGCACATGCATTTATCTATGACTTTATAACAGAGAACGTGCGCGAATGTTTTTACAATATGCAGGAAAAAGTCACACATGCCTCATTTAATGAATTCTATAATGAAAAGAAATACGAGCATCCTGAATTGGAAAAAGTTACAGAACAGACTGTGGCTAAAATGCGGCAGGTCATCTTCCGAATACTGGAGCAAACAGGACTTATTGAATCTGTCGCAAATGGAGAAATTCGTCGTCCCTATCTTACGGAAGAACTTGAGAAGCTCATAGTGAAGGATGACGCCAAGTGGTTATCCATATATCTTTATTCAAATATAGAAATAACTAATCTTCATGACTTATATGCATAACCAAACGATCAACATGGATACACTTTTTGATGGTGTATTTAATAAGTTAATCTCACCTGAGTTCGGGAAAAATTTAGGTGGAGAACTTCCTTTATATATTCAACCAATCCCATCAGATAAACAATCTGAAGTAGATGGTCAGATAAAACGACTCACAAATCGTTTGAGTAAAAAAGGAATAAAATCCTTATCCATCAATCTGTACGATTTATGTATGGAGATATTAACGGAAGAAGGTGTGCTTGAAACGATACTTGAGGAGGAAGTAAATATTTCACCAGAAGATATTGTAGCTACTCTTGATAGTGTGCTGGATATCAAATCCATAGTCATTCCACAAATACATGAAGCTATTACCAACTCAACCCCTTCATTTGTATTCATTAGTGGCGTAGGAAGTATTTATCCTTTTATTCGCTCACACGGAATATTAAACAATATTGATGAGCTTACCGATGATTGCAATTTGGTAATGTTCTTTCCTGGAGACTATAACAATTTACAGTTGAAACTCTTTGGCAAAATTTCAGATGAGAATTATTACAGAGGGCACAACTTGAACGAAATAAAAGATATTTAAGGCATGATACAGGAACTTATTTACAAAAAAGACATTACACGTCCAATTAATGGTGTTATCAAGGCTGATAGTAAAACTGAACTAGCTAATGAAATCACCGAGTATGTAATCACAGCTGAACAGCAACAACCTAAGTTACTGCCTGCTCTATTCCGCACTTTAGTTCCTGGAGGAAGGCCGACTTGTGTTTGGATTTCCGGTGACTTCGGTAGTGGTAAGTCTCACCTATTGAAGATCCTTTCTTATGTTCTGGAAAACGAATTGACCGTTGAAGGGCGTAAGTGTGCAGAAATATTTGCAGAGAAAGCAGATTCAGATTTCGAACTTGAAGGTGATATTCGCCGAGCTTGTACTGTTCCAACAGAAAGTGTACTGTTTAATATTCAAGAAAAACTCGATGGTGTAGCCAAAGGTGGTATAGACCCTGTATTAAATATCTTCTTAAAAGAGTTCAATCGCAAGATGGGGTTCGATGATAAGAAACCTGAGATTGCGGAGATTGAACGTTACTTCAACAACAAAGGCAAGTTCGATTATCTAAAACAAGAATTCAAGTCTCGCTTTGGTGAAGAATGGGAAGATGCCCGTAAGTCAATATTGCTGAAACTACAGAAACTGGCCGAAATCATGGCTGATGTAGAAGGTGTATCAAAAGATACTACTTATCAGAATATTCAAACTCAGATAAAGAACTACAAACTTGACATTGATGGTTTTGTAAAGCTAGTCAAGGAGCATTTAGATAGACAACAGCCTGGTACTCGTTTTATTTTCTTTGTTGATGAAGTTGGCCAGTTTATAGGTAAAGATGTACATCGTATGCTTAGTCTACAAACTATAGCGGAAGGACTTAT
Source organism: Bacteroides sp. (assembly GCA_041907545.1). Classification (GTDB taxonomy): domain Bacteria; phylum Bacteroidota; class Bacteroidia; order Bacteroidales; family Bacteroidaceae; genus Bacteroides. The sequence goes on along the minus strand of JAYRGX010000003.1, from coordinate 118,563 downwards.
TGACAAAACTGAAGGACGTGCATCTATGATCGTTACTTCTCAGATGGACATTGATGCCACTCTTGGTGATTTGGAGAAACAACAGAAATATGACTTTTCTCGTATTCAAGCACGCTTCACCACACGTATTAGCTTGACAAGTGCCAATGCAGACGAGGTCATTCAACGTCGTTTGCTTGAGAAGAACGATGAACCTCATAAACAACTTTGTCAAGTTTTTGAGAATCAAAGAAACATTATTAAGAGTCTCTTCAATTTCGGTGACAATAGCCAATTTAAGACAAGATATAAAGCTGCTGACCAGTTTGCTATTGACTTTCCATTTGTTGATTATCAATTCGACTTGCTTCAACGTTCAATCATCGAATTAAGCAAGAATAATGCTTTTAGCGGTACACAGCAATCAGTAGGTGAACGTTCTCTTTTGACTATTACACAAGAAGTTGCCAAGGCATATAAGGATAAAGACTTAAATCAGATTGTTCAATTTAGTGATATGTATGAGGGTATCCGTGGTATTCTTCAAACAAAGATACAATCAGATATTCAACAAGCAGAACGTACTCTCGATGATGAATTAGCTGTAAGTGTACTTAAAGCTTTGTTCCTCATTAAATATGTAAAAGGTTTCCCTTCTACTACAGACAATATTACTAAGATAATGTTACCAACTCTTGATACGGACTTCCCTGAATATAAGAGCCGCATACAAGAAGCATTGAATAAGTTGGTTCGTACATCATATATTGAAAAAGGTGCAGGTGATGAATACCACTACCAAACCAACGAAGAAAAAGATATTGAGACTGAAATTAAGAACGAGGACATCGCTCCGGATGCTATCAATAATGAATTAAAGAAGATGTTTCGTGATGAAATCTTCTCTGACTCAAAAATCAAACTTTCTGCTAACAAAATTTTCTCTTATGGTAGAATGGTAGATGAACAGCAGGATGGTCGTGATGCCGAGATGTATATTCACTTCATCACTCCACTTAATGTAAGTGTAAGCACCGATCCACAGTCTATGATGATGTATTCTATGGGACACTCAAACCAATTGTGTGTGGTTCTAGGTGAAGATAAGTATATGTCTGAAGACCTTGCAATGTTCAAAAAAGCAGATAAGTGCCTTACACGTATGCTTTCAGGACAAAGTAACAACTATCGTCAACAAATAGTTACTGACAAACGTCGTGTTAATGCTCAACGCCGTACTACAATTGTAGAACGATTGACAAACCTTACAAAGAATGCACGTCTTTACATGGCAGGTCAGGAACTGACTGATATTCGTTCATCAGAACTCAAGACTCGTTTGAATGATGGAATGTCACGTCTTATAGAGATTGTATATCCTAACTTGAAGATGCTCACTATAGAATATGACGATTCTATGCTTCGCAGCATCATTGATAACACAAATACAGGAATATTTGGTGATGAAATGGATAACTGTATGGTTGAGATGTTCAATTGGATTAATCGAAACAAAAGTTTAAGCATCCGTACTAAAGCAAAAGACCTTGTTGAGTATTTTAAGGGTAACAATTATGGCTGGTATGAAACAGCTTCATTGTGTATACTTGCAAAACTTTATAAGATGGATAAGGTTTCATTCCGCAGCAATGGTTCTATTGTTGCCGATAGAGATCTATACACTAATTTGACCAATTCAAATCAACAATATGTTCTTATAATTGATATTGAAGAAACCATCACAAACGCTCAGATAGCAGCATTAAAGAACCTATACAAAGACTTCTTTGATGATGAGAGTTGCTCTGCTCAAGGGGCAAAAGATGTTCATAGTGCATTTGTGACTCGTTTAAACAAGGAAATTTCAGAACTTCGCTCTGTAAAAGACCAATGGCATTTCGAATTTGTAAAACCTATTGACAGCATTCTCCCTATTCTCAGTCAGTTGGCAGGTTGTGTATATCCTGCTCTATACAACAATAAAGCTAAGATGGAAGCCGCATTGGATATAAAAGAAGAAACTGATGTAATTTGTCAATTCGTTAATGGCAAACAGTTTGATATCTTTAAACGCATTGATACTCTCAAGAAAGGCAATCAAGCAAATTTGAGTTATGTAAACGCTGAGTTGATCGCATCTATAGATGCTATATTTGATTCGAAGGCACCATGGAAAATGATGACACAAGCAAAAGATACGCTGGATACGATATCTGAAGAGATTCATAAAAAACAGGACGAAGCACGCAAAGAAGTTGAAGCCTTAATAAGCAATAAGCTACAAAGTTTAACCTCGCTTCCTACTTATGCCACTTTGGAAGCTTCTCAACAAAGTCAGATTACAGCAATTTTTGGTGCAATAAGCACATCCATTGCCGAGGATCGTTTTATAGGAAACCTATTGGCGAAAAAAGATAGTGTAAACAAGGCATACGATAAATGCATTGAATCAATTAACCAATGGATTGAAGAAAAGCAGCAAGAAGAGGATCTTAAACGCAAAGAGAAAGAAAAAAATAATGCTGGTGTTCATACTACTGAACCTCCTATAAAAACGCCTGTTCCTCGTACATTCGTTAATAAGCAAAAAGCAATGACCGTTGATTTTGGTAAGCCAATGCTTGAGAACAAGCAAGATGTTGAGGACTATATTAATGCACTTCGCTCACAACTTTTAGACTATATTGACAAGAACAACAACATTATGTTGAACTAATAAAGGAACAAGACATGGCAACAAATACAGCCGCACTTAAAGCATTCGCACAGCAGACTCGTGCAAAACTGATTTCGTTGATAACAACAAAACTTCAGTTTGTACTTAAAGCAGATTCTGCTGAATTGCGTGGTTATGAGACTCAAATAGATAAGCTTCGCAAAGAAATTGCAAGCAAAACAGAAAAGAATGTTGTAGAGGAAGTAGCCTACACATGGTTCAACCGTGTAATGGCCTTTCGTTTCATGGATGCTAATGGTTATAATGCTCCAAAGGTAGTTTCCCCTGCTTCAGGACAAACCCGTCCAGAGATATTGCAGGACGCAATGGGTGGGACTATTGATGATGAATTGAAGCTCTCTGACGAAGAAAAAATCCTACCAGAGGCAAAACTCTATCGTCGTCTTTTGATTGCTGTATGTAATCAGAAAAACAGTGCTATGCCTTTCCTTTTTGAGCGTATTGCCGACTATTCTGAACTGCTATTGCCTGATGATTTGTTGTCGGAACAGAGTTTTGTAACCGACATTCGTAACGGAATGACCGACGAGGATTGCCAAAATGTGGAGTTGATGGGATGGCTTTATCAATTCTATATTGTTGACCGCAAGGCTGATGCAGAGGTTAAGAAGACTAAGAAAGGGGGACTTAAGAGCGATGAACAGGCAGCTGCCACGCAGTTGTTTACTCCTCACTGGGTGGTACGCTATATGGTTGAGAACTCGCTTGGTAAGATTTGGATGACATTACACCCGGAAAGTAGTCTTATCCATGAAATGCCTTATTACATCAAATCTCCAGAAGGACAGATTGACCCAATACCTGAAGACATACGCCAAGCTTCTGATATACGTTTCATTGACCCTTGTATGGGTAGTGCTCACGTATTAGTATATGCTTTCGACTTGTTCACAAAGATGTATGAGGAAGAAGGTGAAATGCAAAAGGATATTCCGGGTCTTATCTTGACAAATAATATTTTTGGTATCGACATAGATCCACGATGCTATCAATTAGCCAGCTTTGCGCTTACCATGAAAGCACGTGCGTATTATAGTCGCTATTTGCGTCGAACCGTATCACCTAATGTCATTGCTTTACAAAACATAGATCACGACACAATTGAATCCGCAGGTAATTGGAGCAAAGATTCGCTGATGTGGCAGTTCAAGAATGTCGATACCATAGGTTCTTTGCTAAAGGTATCTCCAGAAGAATGTGTTGCTATCAAAGTGGAAAATAGTTTGTTTGGACTTAATCAACGGATATTAAAGAAACAAGCAAAATTTTTATCAAGTTCTTATCATTGTGTGGTTACTAATCCGCCTTATTTGGGAAAGGGATTTGGAGATGCATTATCTTCTTTTCTAAAAAATAACTATGTAGATTCAAAAGCGGACACGATGGTCGCTTTTATGGAACGATGTATAGACTTCTGTGCTAAAAATGGAAAGATGGCAATGATTAATTTACCATCGTGGATGTTTTTATCATCATTTGAAAAACTTAGAAAAACGTTACTCAAAGATTGCCATATTGAGTCTCTTATACACATGGGGCGTGGAATCTTTGGTATAGATTGGGGCTCTGTTGCGTTTACATATAGTAAAGGATGCAATGAAAATAAAGGATGCTTTTTCCGTTTGCATGAGAGAAATTTCCAACATATATATTTTACTCATATTGGTCAACTATTCCTACAAGTCTTAGGTAACCATAATTTAAAGTATGATTTTTCATCTTATCGTGATGAAGATGTTGCTAACGTTGAAGTATTTGATTTCAAGTATTCGGATAATGGCCTTAGATTATATTATGAATCTTCTCAGAAGAACTTTGAGAAGATTCCTGGATACAAAATATCATATTGGGCATCTGAAAAAGCAAAAGATAATTTCCTATATAAGCGTTTCTTATCAAATGAACTAGATAGCTTGCAAGGTATAATCACGGGAAATACAAATAAATACCTAAGATTATGGAATGAAATTAATTTTAAGAACATCTCTATCCATTCCAATTCTTTTAGTAACTCAAATTATTGGATAGCATATACCAAAGGAGGAAGCGTACGAAAATGGTATGGGAATAATGAATATGTAATATATTGGTTAAATGGCGGTAATTATTTAGTTCGAAATAGAAGTACGAACTCTAAATATTATCTAAAGCCTTGTTTTACATGGGCTTTAATTGGTTCTCGTAAATTTTCAACACGTTACTGTGATAATGGCTTTTTGTGGGATGTTTCAGGCTCAATTGGAGTGCCACGACATGATAATTGGGAAACTATATTGGGTATTATGAACACCAAAATTATAGATATGTACCTAAAAGTTTTAAATCCAACAATAAATACTAATATAGAAGACGTTAATTCTATTCCATTGGTTTTTAAAATTGGTACTTCTATAGGCCAGGTAAAATCTTGTGTTCAGCAGAATATTTCTATCAGCAAACATGATTGGGATGCTCATGAAACAAGTTGGGATTTCCAAACTAATGAATTGATATTTGTAAGGAATTCATTCTTAGAAGGAGAGCAACTAACGACAAGCTTCAATCTGTCGCTATTGGTAGAAGAGTACCAAGGTATTTGGGAGCAACGCTTTATGCAGCTCCATGCAAACGAAGAAGATCTCAACCACCAGTTCATTGAAATCTACGGACTACAAGATGAACTAACTCCTGATGTGCAACCTGAAGAAATCACAATTCTTCAAAAAGGTGAAATCAGCTTTGAAGATGGTACAGGAATTGGAGAAAATGAGCCATATCTTGTAATCCATAATCGTAAGATGGTATGGCATCATGATGTACTCATAAAGCAACTTATTAGTTACCTTGTTGGCTGTTATATGGGCAGATACTCCGTAGATAAGCCTGGACTAATCATAGCAAGTCAAGGAGAAGACTTACAGAGTCTTGGACTAGATGTAGAAAGTCTCGTAAATAGCTTCAATAGTACACTGGTAATTGATGATGATGGTATCATTCCAATTATTCAAGAGCAAGATTTCTTTGCTGATGAAATGACAGAACGCATTCATTTGGCAATCAGAAAATTATTCGGCGAAGAAAACTACTATGAGAACTTGAAATATATCAATGACGCATTAGGCTGTGAGCTTCGTGAATATCTATTCAAGACATTCTATACCGACCATGTTCAGATGTATCAGAAGAGACCAATCTATTGGCTCTTCTCATCAAAGATGGGCGACAAAAAAAAGAAAGGTTACTTCAAGGCTTTGGTATATATGCATCGTATAGAAAACGACACGTTGTCTAAACTTCATGCTGACTATGTGCATCCATATCTCGAAAAAGTGGAGATGCAGCTTAAAGAAGCTGAAGACAAAGCCACTCGTGATGACTTGAGCACAACTCAGCGCAACAAAACCCTAAAACTTGCCGAGGAGTTGAAAGACAAAATGCGTGAAGTTCGTGCGTTCGAACAGCAACTAGTAGAAATGGCAAGTCATCGTATGACTATTGACTTAGACGATGGCGTAAAGACCAACTATCCTAAATACTATCCATTGGTAGAGCCTATCAAGGGATTGGAAAATAACGATGAATAAATTAAACTTCAAATAATGAATAGATATTCAAATACTGATGATTTGGGTGTATCCATTCTTAATCTTTGTATTTCAAAGAATTTAGGATGGATATGCCGCAATACAACAAACTCAGATGTAGGAATAGATGCAACTGTTGAGCAAGTTGTAGAAGGATTACCAACAGCTAAATTTATATCCATACAACTTAAAACTGGTTTAGGAAATGTTCACATTGATAAGAACGGTAATTCCACATACTATATTGACAATATTCATTATGAATACTGGCTATCGTCGAGTGTACCCGTAATATTAGCATTATGTGATCCTGAGAAAGATATAATTTATTGGGAGTTAGTTAAGAAACATAATATCTCAAAAACTGATAAAAAACACAAGATTACTATACTAAATACTCATCAACTCAATAAGGAATCATTGAGTGAATTAAATACGATAATAGATACTTATCAATCAGATTTCGTACTACCAGAATCCGATAACGATGATATATATGACACTGAGTATTGGGAGGAACTTCTTGACAATTGTGCAGAAACTATATCAAATAGTAGATTAGTATTAAATCAACTTGATAATAAATATAAAAGTCATAACGAGGCTATGACTAGATTTATTGACCAAAACAAGAGTGGTATAGATAAATTGACTGCAAACAAGCAAATATCAAAACATGCAAAAGCATTTAAATTAGCCATAGATATATGTAAAACACAATTTAAAAGTCAGATTCCAATTATTGGAAAAACATATATTGAAGCTATTAGATTGGTAGAACAAGCATTCAGTAACAATACTAATATTCCTAACGATATTCGTAATTGTATAAAAGAAGCATTGTATGAACAACTTAAAACCATTGAAGGTTCAATAGATACGTTTAAAATTGGAGCTAAAAAATACTCAAATACATCTTTTCCTAAATTTGAATTGATACAATCAGGGCACTCTTTTGCATTAGTTCTTCAGGAATATGTCGCAGAATTAGATTGTATCGTATTTTGGATAAAGAAGTTAATTAATACACTTGAGAATCCTAATTAAAAGAATACAGAAGTTATGACAAAGGACGAAATATACAATCTGCTAAATAGCACAGAAACCTCACGAATAGAGCGTACCGTGAGCACGAGTGATATGGATAAGTTTCAAGAAGCCATCTGTGCATTTAGTAATGACATGTCAAACTCACGACAAAATGGATATCTAATCATAGGAGCCAAAGATAATGGTGAGCTGTCAGGGCTGAAAGTCGATGACAATCTTTTCAAAAAAATATCAGGTATCCGTAGCGATGGCAATATTTTGCCATTACCTATGATGACATGTGAACAATACGAATTGGAAGGAGGTGATTTACTTATCGTAGAAGTACAGCCTTCGTTTTCTACTCCTGTGCGCTATAGGGGAAGAACATTCATTCGCATAGGACCAAGAAGAGATATTGCCACAATAGACGAAGAACGAATTCTTTCAGAGAAGCGTATGAGCAATATGGCTACTTTTGATGCCGCTCCTTGTTTCAAATCCACCATCAATGATATTCACGTAGATTTTATTAAGAAAAATTACATACCCAAAGCAGTCAATGCGACAGAATTGGCAAATGATACACGTACCATAGAACAACAGATGGCAGCCTTAGGGCTATTTGATTTGAAAAACAATTGCCCAACGAATGCTAGTATTGTGTTATTTGGTAAGAATCCCAAACAATTCTTGTATGGAGCCTATGTGCAATATGTGAGTTTTCTGGGCTTGGATAAAGGTGCAGAAATAGATGATGACAAACCATTTTATGACTGTCTTGCTATGATGATGCCTAAGTTAGAGGCATTTATTAACTATGGGGTAGTTAAAACACGCCCGGTTGCGGTGAGTACACTTAGAGAAAAAAATCAGTCAAATTATCCTTCTGATGCACTTAGAGAGTTGATGTTAAACGCCTGTATGCACCGCGATTATCAAGCGAACATGCCAACGCGTTTTTATCAGTTTACCAACCGAATTGAGATCATGAACCCCGGTGGGTTATATGGAAAGGCACGTCCTGAAAATTTCCCTGACATAAATGACTATCGCAATCCGATTATTGCACAAGCCTTGAAAGTTATGGGTTATGTGAATATGTTTAACCGAGGAGTTAGCCGTGTAAAGAATATGATGGTTGAGAATGGTTGTAAAGAGCCAACATTCAACATTGATAAGATAACAGCATTTGAAGTGATAAGTTATTCCGCCATTGAATATATTGATTTACAGAGTGATAACAAGGGCTTTTCTAAGTCACTTACCAAGTTATTTACCAAGTTGATACCAAGTTATTTCCAAGAAGATGAGAGGAATACAATAAATAATATTCTCAATCAATTACAAGAACCTACTTCGGCAGCAGATATCGCAAAAATTCTAAAACTAGAACCTCGTACTTTAAAAAATAGATATTTCAAAAAGATGATGCAAGCCGGTGTTATCGCAATGACAATTCCAGATAAGCCCAATAGTAATAAACAAAAATACAAATTGGTAATTGAATAAGATGACAGATTCAACGAAAGAAAAGGTACAAAGCGTGCTTAGCGACCTTATAGATCGTAAGAAACTCGTATTTTGGTATGATGAGGGAGGACAAATGCAAGAGTTTGTCAGTTCGCTCGAACTGCGTGGAGTAGAGATTCTTATGCTTAACAATAATGCTTTCACTATAAAATATAGGGTATTGAAAGGTGAACAACCGGAGCGCGGATTCTTAATATATAGTACACAGGCACAACCAGAAGATGAAAACAACTGGTTACTTGACTTACAGATGGAAGCAATGCCATTCTCAGCTGATATGGGTTCCCTTTATGCCGCAGAATGTGGCATACCTATGGAACTTAAGCAAAAGGTTGTAGATAAACATGCAGCTTTCTTCAAAACAGCCAGCAATAGGAATAAACTTACCTCTCGTTTACGTCAAGGAATGGATGTGGATGTTATAGAAAAGCAAATGCTTGCTGTGGTATGTCGCACTGAACCTCATTACGACCAGCTCACCTTTGCTCTTGCAAAAGAAGCTATTGAAGGAAAGCAGGATATGCTGGACAAAATGGAACAATACAATCTTTCGGATTTGTATTGGACTGAGGTAGAGAAGATGTTCGGATACGATAAACAGAGAAATATCAAAGATTTAATTATTATTCTGTTTCTGGACGATATGAACAGTCACTTTGGTCATGGAAAGCTCACCAATGAAGCAGGAATTTTCATGCACGATTGGAGAGATAGCCGTCAATTCGGTGATATGTATAAGGGTTGGGCTACTCTACTCGAAAAGGAACTTAGCATAAAACGGACTCTTCTAGACCATAGGATAGAAGATTTGATAGCAATAGAAACATTCCCTTGTGTAGATATGGTAATAGCTCAATATCTGCAAATAGAGGTTGTAAATAGGACGATGGCCGTAGATAAAATCGAGTCGATTGTCGACGAACGAGAAAATAGACTATTCTTTGGTGTAGCTGAACATACCCTAAAGGCATTACTTGAGGCAAGACGTACATTGGAGGATATTGACCAAAAGATGAATGGTCTTATCATTAATTCTCCGGAAGAAGGATTTGGATTGTATATAAACGAGCTCTACTCTATCGACTTGAATTATCGTCATTATATTCGTGAAGCATCAAAGGCTGAATGTAAACCGGAATTTTTATCTAAAATAACAGATATGGTTCAACGTGCCTATACCAACAGCTATCTGATGCAACTTGCTAATAAGTGGCAACCAATAGTAGATGGTATGGATAATTGGAAAATAGACAGATATATTCCTCAACGACGTTTTTATGATTTCCATGTTTCTCCCTATATTCTAAAGAAAAACAAACTCTTCGTTGTTATTAGCGATGCACTTCGCTATGAGACAATGATGGAATTACAGCAGAGAATAAACAGAGTGAGTCGTATGGAATCGACAATGAAAGACCCTATGTTTTCTACTCAACCATCATATACTCAGCTGGGCATGGCTGCTCTACTACCTAATCGTGAGTTGTCGTATGAAAAGAATGCCGATGTGGTGTTTGCAGACGGAATGAGTACACAAGGAACTGATGCTCGTAAGAAAGTGCTTTGCAACAGAGTGATAAATAGCTTGGCTATCAGAAGCGATGATTTCCTGACGATCACTTCACCTAAAACATATTTCAAGGATTTCGACCTTATTTATATCTACAGCAATGTGATTGATAAGGCTGGTGACAACAAGGATACAGAAGGTAATGTGTTCAAGGCAACAGAAGATGAGTTTGATAACATTGTGAAGATTGTTGAGATGATTCGCAATGCCAATGGCTCAAATATCCTCATTACTGCCGATCATGGTTATCTGTACCAGAATGAGCAACTTGATGAAAGCGACTTTACTGACTTCAAGGTAATGGGTAATATTATTACTGATGCCCGTCGTTTTGTAATCGGCACTAACCTGCAACCCTCTCCTGCTGTAAAGACATGGAACAGTGAAGATGTAGGACTTAAAGCAGGATTGCAAGTTCAGACAGCTAAAGGAATGAACAGAATTCGCAAACAAGGTTCTGGCAGTCGCTTTGTTCATGGAGGAAGTATGTTGCAAGAAGTGGTTGTCCCTGTGCTCCATGTTAATATTAAAAAAACCGCAGATGTCAGTCAGGTGGATGTCGATATACTCAACAAACGAGCTAAATTGACTACAAATAATCAGACAATCAGTTTCTTCCAAACAGAAGCGGTTACAGAAAAAATTAAAGAAATTACACTACGCATAGGTTTCTATGATGCAGAGGATAATCTGATATCCGATTCATTCACTACAACCTTTGCCAGTGAAAGTAATGATACAACACAAAGAGAGCAGAAATATACATTCATGTTCCGTAACCAAATGAGTAAACTTAATGGGCAGGAAGTAGTGTTGAGAATGGAACGTTCTATTCCAAATTCCGATCAATTTGCGAAATATAAGGAATTTCCATACAGAGTGAATGTAATGTTTCAAGCGGAATTTTAAAGACTAATAACTATGGACGAGATAGATAGAAAATTAAACGATTATTATGGAGGTAAAGTAGTTCGTAAGGATTTGACAAAGAGCATTAAGGAAGGTGCGAATGTCCCGAGTTATGTCCTTGAGTATCTTCTTGGTATGTATTGTGCTACTGATGATGAAGACGATATAAGAAATGGTGTGGACATGGTAAAACGTGTCCTTGCTGACAACTTTGTTCGCCCGGATGAAGCCGAGAAGATTAAATCTAAAATCAGAGAATTGGGACATTACAAAATTATCGATAAAGTAACAGCCAAACTCAATGAAAAAAATGACTGCTATGAAGGTCAAATATTTAATATCAACATCGGGCATATTAACATAGATGATTCCTACATAAAGCAATATGAGAAGTTGCTTTGTGGAGGCATTTGGTGTATCATAGACATGGAATATGATTATGATGAGAATGGCAAAGGAAGCCCATTCCGCATCATGACGCTAAAGCCTATTCAGATGCCCGCCACAGATATGGATGAATATATCGAGAACAGAAAATATTTCTCTCTTGAGGAATGGATTGAGGTGATATGCCGTAGTGTTGGTATGGAACCATCGAATCTAAATGAAAAGACACGGTGGCATTTGGTAGCTCGTATGATTCCATTCGTAGAGAACAACTACAATATTTGCGAACTCGGCCCACGTGGTACAGGCAAGTCATACGTATATGATGAACTGTCACCATACTCTATACTTATCTCAGGCGGTCAGACAACGGTAGCCAATCTCTTCTATAACATGGGCCGGCACCAAGTGGGATTAGTGGGAACATGGGATGTCGTGGCTTTTGACGAAGTTGCCGGTATTAATATGAAAGATAAAGATGGCATTCAGATAATGAAAGGATATATGGCTAACGGTTCATTCAGCCGTGGAAAGGAAAGCGTTAACGCCAATGCCTCTATGGTCTTTGTCGGTAATATCAATGGCAGCATAGAGAACTTAGTTAAAGTAAACCATCTACTATCGCCATTCCCAAAGGATATGATTGACACTGCTTTCTTCGACCGTTTCCATCATTATCTTCCTGGTTGGGAAATTCCTAAGATGCGACCTGAATTCTTCACAGATTCTTTTGGCTTCATCTCAGATTACTTCTCAGAGTGTCTAAGAGAGATGCGTAAACGTAGTTACAGCGATGCTATTCAGAAATATTTCCGCCTGGGTAAAGACTTGAATCAACGTGATGTTATTGCTGTGAAAAAGACTGTGAGCGGATTGCTGAAGCTATTATTCCCAGATGAAGAGTTTGGAAAGGAAGATGTCAGAATGTGTCTGGAATATGCATTGATTGGTCGTCGTCGTATTAAGGAGCAATTGAAGAAGATTGGTGGACTTGAATTCTACGATGTACATTTCAGTTATATTGATCTTGAAAATGGTGAGGAAAGATATGTAAGTACACCAGAAAATGGAGGTTCAGCACTTATACCTGAAGGAGATATGCAACCTGGCTCTTTGTATGGAGTGGCACATCAACCAAGTGAAGGTAATCTTGGTCTTGTTCGTCTGGATTTACAAGTAATGGCAGGCAATGGTAAATTCACTCATACAGGATTCGGTAGTGGTAGTGCAATCAACGATGAGCTGAAAGAAGCTGTAAACTACTGCCGTTCAAATCTAAGTAGAATATCACAAAGCACTCGTTTTACAGATAACGAAATGCATATGAAGGCAACAGACATCAATGGTATTGGTACTCTTGAAGGACTTGAATTGGGAGTATTTATTTCTCTGGTTTCAGGTTTGACAGGACGTAGCATTCAACCTCAGATGTGTGTTCTTGGATCCATGAGTATTGGAGGAACAATTATTCCGACAAGTGATCTAGCAGGTGCGTTGCAAATAGCACAAGATGCAGGTGCTAAAAGAATCTTGATACCAGTTGCTGATATGATGCAATATTCAAAAGTTCCAGCCGATCTGATTTCTAAATTTAGTTTGGAAGTATATTCTGACCCTGTGGATGCTGTCTTTAAAGCATTAGGAATAAAATAATAGACACTATCAATGCGTATGCATTCGGTGAACCCCGTATTGGAAAAGACAGGCAGTGTATAGGATTGTTATCGTGGAATAGATACAGCCAAACTACATTTTAATCACAGGTTTTTGTGGATTGTGACAATCAGCCTTTCTATCAAAATAGAAGTATAAAAAAACCGCATTTACGGTAACCAAGTCCTTCGTTCTTCGAGCGATGACTTTACAAATGTAGATAGTCTTTTCGTAGCAAGCAATAGCTGCAAGATAAATAAAGTATATTCAACTATAAAAGAATGGTAATAGAGATATTCTGCATATTTCGCCATGAATAACTTTTCCATTTATTCTTTTAAAAGTTGTATGATGTTTTATACCTTTGTAGGTAAATCTTTTAGTTAACAGAATTATGGAAACAAATTCCATTAGGTTTAAGGTGGACTCCCTTGTTATGGAGTTGGATCTATGCGTAGAAAAGTCGGATGAATACAGGCAATGTGTCTTTCGGGATGAATTGCCAGAGGTGTGGGGCAATGAGAAAGCATTGGAAACGGTGGACCGGTTGTTCTTTACTTTTGATTCAAAAAAGAAGATAGATGCAGCAAAGAAAATTTATACGGTAACTGTTGATCTTTGTAGAATACCACGACTTGAAAAAATATGCCTTAGACAGCTCTTCTATGAACATTTCAGGAAAAACGCTATCGTAGGATGGGATTTTGTGGGTAACGTGGAAGTCTGGATAAAGGATCGCAAACAGCCGTATGAACGTGCCGTACAATACCGGAAGTTTTCACTGACCCCGCAATATAAAAGGTTTACCGAAGGACATGAATTACAAATTGCTTTTAACGGAGTCTCTTTGGTGGGTACGGAGAGTATCGGGACGCTTGATATCCAAACGGAACATTATCATGTAATGGCTGGAAACCGGATTGTTAATGTAGAAAAACTGACTCCTGAAGATAAAGCTGATTTGGAGCATGTTTATCCTGTAATTAACAGGGAACTGGCAGCCGAATGGGGAATCATAGAGAACCGATACCACACTCTAAACAAATATATAAGGACAAGAAATCTAATCCGGGAATTCATAGAGCAGGAAATTAGCGGAAAAGAATGGGAAGGAACGCTTCATTTTAGCGATCCTTCTTTTATTATTGTCCCTACCGAGTGTATCCGTAAAGTGCCTCACACGGCAAGTCTGTTACGCTTTGGAGAAGATAAAACGGAAGTAGATCCATATAAAGGATTTTTAAACAATGGTCCGTACAGACCGTCAGCCAATAATAAAATAAAGTTTTTCTTCATTGCACAGTTACGAGATCAAAGAGTATGCCAATATTTATATGATGTTTTTATCGGCAAGGAGAAAAATGAGCAGAATGGAATACCGGATAAGCGCTTTGGATCACTTTCCAGCCATATCAAACAGCCGTTTGTGACCGATCATAACGGAAGTATTTTTTTCAATAGCATTGATACTGCCGAAAAGGAAATTACAGATAAATTGAATCAAAAAGATATTTCACCCGAATTTACTTACGTTGGCATTTATATCAGCCCCATCTACAAGGATAATAGTGAAAGTCCATATCATGCACTTTATTATAAAATAAAAGAGATTTTGCTCAATAAAGGAATCACGTCGCAAGTGATTTATAAGGAACATCCGGGAAGCCAGGATTTCTCCTATCATTTACCTAATATTGAAATTGCATTGCTGGCAAAAATAGATGGAATACCTTGGGTGCTCAAAACACCGGATCTGCAAAATGATCTCATCATCGGAGTAGGCGCGTTTAAATCGTTGGCAATAGGAAAACGTTACATCGGCAGCGCATTCTATTTTAACCAAAAAGGTACTTTCTGTAATTGTGACTGTTTCTGTAATGATGATTTGGAAAGTATAGCCGCACAATTGCGCAAAGCGATGCGTCTGTATGTGAGCAATGAGCGTAAATTACCAAAAAGAATCGTTATCCATTATTATAAGACGATGAGTGGAAAGGAAGCTAAACCGATTGTAAGTATGCTGTATTCGCAAGGCTTGGATATACCAGTGTATGTAGTGACTATCAATAAAACGGAAGAGAGTGAAGTGCTGGCATTCGACACGGACTTTGAAGGTTTGATGCCTGTCAGCGGCACTTATGTGGAACTTGGAAAGGAACAGTTCCTTTTATTTAATAACACGCGGTATTCGATGGATAATGAATTTAAGGGCAAGTATCATTTGCCATTAAAGATTAAAATTGCCATTGCTACGGATGCCGGAGGAAGCAGAAAGATAGTCGGTGAAGAAGTTGCGCATCAATTGGTAGCTCAGGTTTATCAGTTTTCGCGAATGTATTGGAAATCGGTCAGTCAACAGAATTTGCCTGTCACGGTGAAGTATCCCGAAATGATGGCACAGATTATTCCGTTCTTCGATAGTAAAGTACTTCCTGCGTTTGGAAAAAAGAATCTTTGGTTTATATAATATAGCAAAATAGCGCAAAGTAACGCAAGCCGAACGCCGTTTAAAAAGACTGCCTAAACCCTCCCTATCTTTGTGTCGTGACAAGGCAAAAGAGCTCGTGCCAAGTCCGATAACAAGATTATTAATTCTAAAAACATTAATTGTAATGGGAAAAATTAAAAAAGGAATCCTCGGCGGATTCTCAGGAAAAGTTGGTAATGTGATAGGCAGTTCGTGGAAAGGTATCAGTTATATGCGTTCAATGCCTCAAAATGTAACTCAAACCCGTTCGGCTGCACAGTCAGCACAAAAAGAACGTTTTGCTCGTGTGATTGGTTTTCTACAACCGATAACAGCTTATTTGCGTATAGGTTATAATGGAGTTAAAGAACATCAGTCCGCTTTTAATTCGGCAGTGTCTTATGTGATTAAAAAAGCCATGACCAATGAAAGTATTACTTATAGCAAGGTATTGGTCTCACATGGTAATCTAACCCCGCTAACAGAGGCTTCGGCTACTAAAAGTGATGGGAAGATTGCTTTTGCATGGACGAATAATACCGGGCAAGGTAATGCACAAGCTACAGATTTGACGATGCCATTGGTATACAACGTTACTAAGAAAGAAGCAGTATATGCCACTCATGGGGCTACACGTGTCGAAGGAAAAGTAGATGTGACTATACCTACCACTTGGAATGCCGATCATCTGGAATTTTATCTAGGTTTGGTGAGTGATAACGGGTTGTATCCAGCCAATAGTTTATATCTGTCCGGAAGCAATACAGATGGCGGTAATGGCTCTGGAAGTGGCAGTGGTACCGGTGGAGATGGTAAAGACGATGATCCGCTTGGATAAACCTTAGGGAATCTTTTTATAAAAATGGGGATGCGCTCAAAGCGACATCCCCATTTTTATAAATATGTAGTTATCCTTTGATTTATTTGCTTATTTTTGCACTTCACAATTAATAATAGTTCAATATGATTAGAATAATAGAGAAATTCAAATTCTGATCCATCTATCTTTTGCAATTTTAAGCTTTCCGGCTTCCCTCCTTCCGCTTCAAAAGATCCGTCGGACTTTCTCCAAACTCTTCTTTATAACATTTAGTGAAATAGGAAGGGGAAGAGAAGCCTACTTCATAAGCTATCTCTGCAACTGTCAGATCGGAAGAAGCAAGCAGAGATGCCGCTTTTTTCAGACGCATCTGACGCAGAAGCTCGTTAGGTGAATAGTTTGTCAGGAACTTTAGTTTCCGATAAAGCTGCACACGACTCATACCCATATCCCGTCCCAAATCTTCCACATTTAATCCGGACTCTTTCATTTTTTTCTCTATCAGTACTCTGAAACGAGATACGAAATCTTTATCCATATCCGAGATATCCTCCTTTACAAGCATCTGCTCATCACCTAAGAATTGCCGGAGTTGACGTCTGGAAGCAATTAAATTTCGGATACGTGATAATAAGAGTTGTGAACTAAAAGGCTTTGAAATATAACTATCAGCACCACCATCATAGCCATGCATACGTTGTTCATCAAGAGAGCAAGCTGTAAGAAGAATCACAGGAATATGACAGGTTTGAACTTCACTCTTCAAATGACGGCAACACTCAATACCATCCATCCCTGGCATCATTACATCCGAAACAATAACATCAGGAACATATTTCATCGCTAGATGGATTCCAACATTTGCATCTTGCGCTTCAAGCACATTGTATTCCGTGGTAAGAAGCATCTTTACATATTGGCGGATATCGGGATTATCATCAATGATTAAAATCGAGGGAAGATCTGAAGATGGTATTTTATCATCGTCAAGAGCTTCTTGTTCCAATACACTGTTAGGTATACTCTCGTCAGGTAATGTTATACTTACACTAGGAGTTTGGAACTCAATGGGCCGGATAGGGAAAGTAACATAAAAGGTAGTCCCCTTCCTATCACTATTCACAGAAACATGACCACTATGCATCTCAACAAAAGCATGCACTAATGCAAGCCCAATTCCAGTTCCGGCTTGATGTCCACTAACCTGATAAAAACGCTCAAAAACAGCTTCAACTTCCTGCGGAGAGATATAACTACCGGAATTAAATACAGAAAAACAAATTTCTGCTTCTCCTTCCACTCCTTCTTCATGAATTGTATCCAATTTTACGACAACCGACCCGTTTTCCGGAGTATATTTCACCGCATTGGAAAGTAGATTAAAATAAATACATTCCATCTTCTCTCCATCTGCCATAATATTAAAATTCAATTCGGAAGATATTTCAAAATGGAAAGAAATATGTTTCTTTAGGAAAGCCATCCGAAAAGAGTCGTTCCAACTCCTAAAGTTCTCCAACATATCGAAAGGTGCGGGATGAAACTCCATCCGTCCATTCTCTACCTTACGAAAATCAAGAATCTGATTAACCAGCCGTAGCAGAATGTTGACGTTCTTCTTCATCAACTCCAAAAGATAATGGGTACGTTCGCTAAGTGAAGAATCTTCCAATAGCTTATTCACAGGATCAGATATTAAAGTCAACGGGGTGCGGAAATCATGCGAGATGTTGGTAAAGAACACTAACTTGGCATGTGTAGCTTCTTCCAATTCACTAGAGAGTTGTTCCAATTGATTCTTCTGTCCTTCCAACAATAGTTTCTGCTGTTCCAGTTTATCTCGTTGTAGCTCCAATTTTTGCTTTTGGAGAGAGAGTTCATTATTTAACTTGTTCTTGGCGCGTAGCGAGAAGTAGACGGCAATCAGGAGTCCTATTAGCAACAAAAGCATCAACAGACTACCATAAAGTATTATCTTTTGAGTAGTGTAGCGGTCAAGATTTTGATTAATTTTACCATTCAGCATTTCTATTTTTCCATCCAACGTAAAGATATGTGCTGTCTGCATCTGCATGATCAAAGCATTGGTCTTATCCACTACAGAAGTATTCAGTAATGTTTCCCGAGGGAATTGCTGTTTCTTCAATATCTTCATCGCAATCTGCATGACTTTATCACCGCCGGTAGGATAAATAAAAGTAGCATCCAACTTACCTGCTAACACCTGCTCTACACCTAGATCTTTTCCCGGCAACGCATCTGTACCAATAAAACGGATATCGCGTGCTCTTCCCCTCTGCAAAGCGGCAGTATAAGCTCCTGCAGCCATCGGATCATTTTGAGCATAAACCACATCAATTTTGGAAAAACGCTTTAACAAAGTATCCATCTTTCCTTCAGCCAATGGTCTTCGCCACCCGGCATCTTCATGAGCAAGAAGATGAAGACCCGGATAACCGGCAATTGCGGAAGCAAAACCATGATGACGATCCATAGCAGGCGTGGAACCCGATAAGCCGGTAAGTTCAGCTATATTGCCTTTGCCATGCAACATGGCGGCAATATAATTGCCTATAGCTTTGCCTATTTCGTAATTGTCTGCACCAACATAAGCCGTATATTTATCGGAGAGGATCTTACGATCGACTACAATTACCGGAATTCCACGATTATAAGCTTCTTCTACAATAGGAGTAATAGGAGCTGCCTCGTTAGGCGCAACTACTAATAAGTCAACGTCTTCATCGATAAAATGGTGAATGTCTTCTTTCTGCTGCTTATTGCTATCATGAGCCGTACGGATTTCGACTTCCACTTTATCATAAAAAAGAGCTTCACGAAGAATTTCTTTGTTCATTTGATGACGCCATGCATCATCACTACATTGAGACACACCAATACGATAATGAGGCTCATTGCCCGTACACGATACTAGAAACAGATAGGTTAGCAAACCAACTAAAAACAATAATGTCTTTTTTTTCATCATATTAAGAATGAAAAAACATCCTTTTATATGTAATTATCTCAAAACAGGATATTTATATATCTAACTGTCTATAAGTCAAACTTTACTTATCATAATTTTTAAGCTATCAGGTAATTCAGGCATCGCTCCATTTTGTGTGCACACATAGGCCGATGCTTGAACTGCAAGTTGATGGACCTCCCGTATAGTTTTCCCTGATAAAATGGAAGCACAAAAAGCAGCAGTGAAAGAGTCACCCGCCCCAACCGTATCAGCAACCGGAACTTTCGGCGTTTCTTGGAAAGAAACACTCCCCGGAGTAAACACATAGCTACCGTTTGTACCACAAGTCAGAATAAGCATTTTAAGATTGTATTTAGCTATTAAGATCCAACACTTGTCCTGCAAATCAATGCCCGGATAACCAAAAAGGCGACTGATAATGATCAGTTCTTCATCGTTTATTTTCAACACATTGCAACGAGACATTGAATCACAAAGAATATCTTTAGTATAAAAATTCTGACGGAGATTGATATCAAAAATCTTCAATTGCCCTTCGCCATCAGGCATCACATCAAGAAAATGCTGAATGGTAGCGCGACTCACTGCACTACGCTGGGCTAATGATCCAAAGCAAACCGCACGTGTTGATAAAGCCAATCGGTTCAATTTACCTGTATACGGAATATTATCCCAAGCCACATCTTCACGAATTTCATAACATGGCACACCATCCATATCCAAAGTCACCTGTACCGTGCCTGTTGGATAGTCCACTTGTTCTATTAATCCTTGTAAATTCTTCTCCGCAAATATGTCCAATATTTCATCTCCATTAGTATCACGTCCCACTGCACTGACCACGCGACTATCAAAACCGAATTGCGAAACATGATAAGCAAAATTAGCCGGAGCCCCTCCTATCTTTTTACCTTGAGGCAGTACATCCCACAGTACTTCCCCCATTCCAACTATAATGGTATTCATAATTTTATATTATTACTTATAAAAAGCGAATTAAGCTTCTTTTTTAATAGAAAACATATAAAAGAGCAAATAAATAACACCAACCGTCATAATCAAGACCGCCCCTCCTTGTCCCAAAGCATCACTAGCTAATCCCATTGCAAGCGGAAATACTGTTCCTCCAAATAATCCCATAATCATTAAACCGGAAATTTCATTTTTCTTTTCAGGTAGCCACAACAAAGCCTGTGAAAAAATAATCGGAAATACATTGGAATTCCCAAAACCAATCAAAGCTATGCATACATATATAACCTTAATATCACGGGATGCAAAAAGTCCAGCCATTGCCAAAAGCATCATGCAGACACTAATAACAAAAAATAATTTAGATGAAATACGTCTCAAAATAAAGGAACCAAGCAAACAACCGGCTGTACGAAATATAAAATATAAACTTGTTGCAAACCCCGCTTCGGCAAGACTCATGCCAACACGCTCCATTAAGATTTTCGGAGCAGTAGTGTTAGTTCCTACATCAATGCCCACATGGCACATGATTCCGATAAATGAAAGAAGAATGAATGGCTTACCTAAGAGAGCAAGACATTGTATAAATGTGGATGGCGTCCCTTTTTCGAATTCTTCTTTAATTGAAGTTGCATTCAACCACACCACTGCAACGATAGAAATCAAGGCATAAACAGGAAATAATATACGCCAGCTAAGCCCAAATGAAGGAAGAATAGCTGTTGTTCCCCACATAGCAATGTATGGTGCTAAAAAAGAGGCAA
Source organism: Bacteroides sp. (assembly GCA_041907545.1). Taxonomy (GTDB): domain Bacteria; phylum Bacteroidota; class Bacteroidia; order Bacteroidales; family Bacteroidaceae; genus Bacteroides. The sequence goes on along the minus strand of JAYRGX010000003.1, from coordinate 97,185 downwards.
TTGCTTTCACGAACTGACCAAAAGTGAGGCTACTAGCCAACTTATGCTTACTCACAATCGTTGAGAGTAGTGGATTAAGTGACGTTTGCATCAATGCATTGCCAATACCTAAAAGAGAGAAAGAGATTAACATCAATGCATAACTATCACCGAATACGGGTAATAATAAAGAAAAGAATGTAATCACAAGGCTAAAAAGTACCGTTCTTTTCCGCCCTATACGATTCATCAACATCCCGGTAGGTACAGAAAAGATCAAGAACCAAAAGAATACTAAAGAAGGAAAGATATTGGCTTGTGAGTCTGTTAGTCCCAAATCGGCTTTTACATAGTTGGACGCAATACCAACCAGATCAACAAATCCCATCGCAAAAAAGCAAAGCATTACAGGAATTAACTTCGTTAACGAAGTATTTTTAGTGTTTTCCATATTTATATCTTAAACTTATAATTATACAAACGAATTAAAGCATGATCCACAGTTCTAATAATCAGGATCGAATCCGTATAAAACTTCTCCAACGGAAAATATATTGCAAAAAAAGCCTTTTTATTATATCAAAAAAAACAATTTTGTTTCAAACTATAATAATATTGATACTTAAAAAAGATATAGTATCCAGTTATTATATCCATAAGGCTTATATACTATCAATTATTGCACCATTTCAGTCAAAATCTCATCCAACGGAAAAGAAAGCTTTCATTATTTTTGCAGCAAAATATCTAATAACCAATAAAAAAGAGGACGCATGAAGAAATTATTCGGAATACTTTGCCTAGTTCTTTGGGTCGTAACAACTTACGCTAACCCGATAGATTTTGACAAAGCTTTCAGAGAAAGCGCGATGATTGAAAGTCAGATAAAGAAGACTTCTTTCCCTGATCGGACTTACAATATTACTGATTTCGGAGCAAAACCCGATACGCCAAATGATCCTTGCCATGAAGCAATTAACCAAGCCATAGTGAAATGCAGTTTGGATGGAGGTGGAACAGTCGTTATTCCAAAAGGAACTTTTTATACAGGTCCTATCACTCTAAAGAGTAATGTGAATCTTCATGTATCCGAAGGAGCTACACTAAAGTTTTCGACCGATCAAAGTCTATATTTCCCTGCTGTTCTTACACGTTGGGAAGGTATAGATTGCTACAATGCACATCCTCTCATTTATGCCTACGGCGAAACAAATATTGCAATTACAGGTAAAGGAGTTATTGATGGACAAGGAGCAAACGAAAATTGGTGGGCAATGTGTGGCGCACCCAAATATGGTTGGAAAGAAGGTATGGTAGCTCAACGCAATGGAGGACGCGAACGACTTCTAATGTATGGTGAAACATCAACCCCTATCTATAAGCGTATCATGACTCCAGAAGATGGTATGCGCCCGCAACTCATTAATTTCTATTCTTGCAATACAGTTTTGATAGAAGATGTCACTTTACTTAATTCACCATTCTGGGTAATCCATCCATTATTTTGTGAAAGCCTTATTGTCCGTGGTGTCCATGTTTTCAACCGGGGACCTAATGGTGACGGATGTGACCCGGAATCTTGCAAGAATGTATTGATCGAAAATTGTATTTTCGATACCGGTGACGATTGCATAGCCATTAAATCGGGACGTAATGCCGATGGGCGAAAGTGGAATATTCCAAGTGAGAATATCATTGTGCGCAAATGCTTTATGAAAAATGGTCATGGCGGCGTAGTAGTAGGAAGTGAGATATCTGGTGGATACCGCAATCTATTTGTCGAAGACTGCAAAATGGATAGTCCTGAATTAGATAGAGTAATCCGTATTAAGACCAGCACGTGCCGTGGGGGACTTATTGAAAATGTATTTGTACGAAATATTACTGTAGGGCAATGTAAAGAAGCCATATTACATATCAATCTGCAATATGAGAATAGAGAAAAATGTAACCGTGGGTTTACTCCTATCGTAAGAAACGTTCATCTCAAAAATATCACCAGTGAGAAAAGTGAATATGGAGTAAGTATCGTTGGTCTTGGTGACAATGATCATGTTTACAATATTAGCGTTGAAGATTCTCATTTCAACAATGTATCCAAGAATGGAAATAGCATAACCGGTGCAAAAGATGTTACACTTAAAAATCTGTATATCAACAAGAAATTAGTTAAATAAAAGATCAGTTTTCAATAGGTCAAAACCCGGATCATTGACATTTTGATAAAATGTCTTGATTCCGGGTTTTTAAGTTTTCACATGGCATTTTCTTATTTTTCACGAAATTGTTGCTTTCCGTCTACAAATAAAGACTATATTTGCCCACTAATAACCGGAAATTGATATGGATATGGAGCAACTGAAAACAATCAAAGAGCTTATCAATCAGGGGAATGTGGAACAGGCAATCCGGATGCTTGATCATTATCTCCAAACCTCACCTTCTTCCCATGACGAAGCATATTATCTTAAAGGAAACGCTTACAGAAAGCTGGGAAACTGGCAAGAAGCGTTAAATAATTATCGACTAGCCATCGAAATCAATCCAAACAGCCCTGCCGCCCAGGCAGAAGAAATGGCTATGAACATATTGAATTTCTTTAATAAAGACATGTACAATCATTAAATATAAAAGTAAACGTAAATTATGGCAAAGATAAAAGGAGCGATTGTAGTGAACACCGAACGTTGCAAAGGATGCAACTTATGCGTGGTCGCTTGTCCTGTGGATGTAATATCCCTCGCCAAAGAAGTAAATATGAAAGGGTATAATTTTGCCCACCCCGTATTGGAAGATGACTGTATCGGCTGCGCTGCATGTGCAAACGTATGTCCGGACGGGTGCATCTCCGTATATAAAATCAAAGTAGAATAAACATGTAAATCTGTATAATATGGCAGAAGAAGTTGTATTAATGAAAGGGAACGAAGCGATCTCTTATGCAGCAATCCGCTGCGGCGTAGATGGATACTTCGGATATCCTATTACTCCCCAATCGGAAGTACTGGAAACTCTTGCAGACTTAAGACCCTGGGAAACTACCGGAATGGTAGTGCTTCAGGCAGAAAGTGAAGTAGCAGCTATTAATATGGTATATGGCGGCGCCGGAAGCGGAAAGATGGTTATGACCTCTTCATCCAGTCCCGGCATCAGCTTGAAACAAGAAGGCATTTCATATATTGCAGGTGCCGAACTCCCTTGTTTAATTGTAAATGTAATGCGTGGTGGTCCGGGGTTGGGAACTATCCAACCAAGTCAGGCTGATTATTTTCAGACTGTAAAAGGTGGAGGCCACGGCGATTATCGTCTAATAGCGCTTGCACCGGCATCCGTGCAAGAGATGGCTGATTTTGTAGATTTAGGCTTCAAGTTAGCTTTCAAATACCGTAATCCGGCTATTATTTTAGCTGATGGTGTTATTGGTCAAATGATGGAAAAGGTAGTGCTTCCTGCTCAAAGGGCCCGTCGTACCGAAGAAGAAATCATAGCAGAATGTCCATGGGCAACCACCGGAAGAACAAATATGCGTAAGCCTAATATCATTACCTCACTTGAGTTGAAACCTGAGGAAATGGAAAAGAATAATCTACGCTTTCAAGCTAAGTACAAGCTAATAGAAGAGAATGAAGTTCGCTATGAAGAAATTCAATGTGAAGATGCCGAATATCTTATTGTAGCTTTCGGTTCTATGGCCCGCATTGGACAAAAAGCATTGGAAATGGCACGTGAAGAAGGTATAAAAGTTGGCATGCTGCGCCCTATCACATTATGGCCTTTCCCTACAAAAGTCATTGCTTCGTATGCCGACAGAGTAAAAGGAATGTTGGTTACAGAACTAAACGCCGGTCAGATGATCGAAGATGTTCGTTTGGCAGTAAACGGTAAAATACGCGTTGAACATTTCGGACGCTTAGGCGGTATTGTACCCGACCCGGATGAAATAGTGCACGCATTAAAAGAAAAGCTTTTTTAAAATCAGAATTTAGATAAACAATATGAATATGAACTCTGATAAAATAAGAAGTATTTTAAACATCATTTTTATGATACTTGTATTGGTAGCGGTTATCCTCTATTTTACAGGAAAAAACGGTAACTCATTATTCGTTTACTTGTGTGGAAGCGCTATCGTTATTAAGTTCCTTGAATTGTTTCTACGATCTATCAAACGTTCGGGTAAACAATAAAGTTACCCACCTAAAATTAAGATTATGACAAGAGAAGATATCATAAACGCAGGAGCCTTGGTTTACAAGAAACCAACCCTGATGAACGATAATCCCATGCACTATTGCCCAGGTTGTAGCCATGGTGTTGTGCATAAACTGATTGCCGAGGTCATCGAAGAAATGGGAATGGCGGAAAAAGCCGTCGGTATTTCTCCGGTAGGATGTGCTGTGTTCATATATAATTATATTGATATTGACTGGCAAGAAGCGGCTCACGGACGTGCACCTGCACTTGCGACCGCTATCAAAAGATTATGGCCTGACCGATTGGTATTTACATATCAAGGAGACGGTGACCTAGCTTGTATTGGTACAGCCGAAACTATTCATGCTTTGAATCGTGGCGATAATATCACTATTATATTCATCAACAATGCCATTTATGGTATGACAGGAGGACAGATGGCTCCCACTACTTTAGTGGGTATGAAAACGTCTACAAGTCCTTATGGGCGTGATGTCCAATTGCATGGATATCCCCTTAAGATGGCAGATATTGCAGCTCAATTGGAAGGTACGGCATACGTCACCAGACAGAGTGTGGAAACAGTTCCTGCAATTAAGAAAGCAAAGAAAGCTATTCGTAAAGCTTTTGAAAACTCAATGGCCGGTAAAGGTTCTAATTTAGTCGAAATTGTATCAACCTGTAACTCAGGTTGGAAAATGTCAGCAGATAAATCAAACAAATGGATGCAGGAACACATGTTCCCATATTATCCACTTGGAGATTTAAAAGACAAATAATGAGTGAATAAAGATTAGGAACTATGAAAGAAGAAATAATTATAGCAGGCTTCGGTGGACAAGGTGTCTTGTCTATGGGGAAGATATTGGCATACTCGGGATTAATGGAAGGAAAGGAAGTAACCTGGATGCCAGCATACGGTCCCGAACAACGTGGTGGTACTGCAAACGTGACGGTTATTGTCAGTGACAATAAAATATCGTCACCGATATTGAGCAAATACGATGCAGCTATCATATTAAATCAGCCATCACTCGAGAAATTTGAAAACCGTGTGAAACCAGGTGGCGTTTTAATATATGACGGATATGGTATACTCCACCCGCCCACACGAAAAGACATCAATGTATATCGAATTGATGCAATGGATGCAGCCAATGAAATGAATAATGCAAAAGCATTTAATATGATCGTACTCGGAGGCTTGTTAAAGCTTAAACCAATGGTAACTTTGGAGAGCGTTATCAAAGGTCTGAAAAAGACTCTGCCTGAACGTCACCACCATTTGATACCAATGAATGAAGCAGCCATAAAGAAAGGTATGGAATTGATTCAAAAAGTATAATCCGAATCATCCTTTTATTGGATTATCACCAAAATAAAGATTTAGTGAGGGGCTCTGTTAATGCAACGGGGCCCTTTTTTTAATCAGCCAAATCAGTATCTACCTAAATCATCGCAGATATTTACGCAACAGAAAAGCTTCTAAATATATCAAGATCAGCAATACAATGGTACGTTTGTAAAAATAGGCAAAAAATATAGAATTCAGCAGGTGAATAATTTTTTATTGTATCTTTGCGACTAATTATGAGACGCTTTTTTCTTACATACATCATATTGACCACTCTTGGAGTATTGAGCATATATGCCCAACAAACTCTCAATCGAAATAACCGTGACCAATTCGGCAACCAAGTAGATCCGTCCACACGACCGGCTAACTTAAATAACGATAGTACCGAAATACAAAGTCTTCCACCCAAACTGTATATGTGGAGGCTAAGTGAAACATTGGGTAATCGCATTATTATACCTGTAGATACTGTTTACCATCATTTTCAAAACACCAATTTGGTAGAAGGTATAACAGGAAATTACAACTATATCGGCAACCTAGGCTCCCCCCGTTTATCTCGTTCATTTTTTCAACGTAGCAATTACGACTACCTTTCCATCTTTATGGAACCGTATTCAAGCTTCTTTCAAAATCCGGGGCAGATCAATTTCACCAATAGTAATGTTCCTTATACCAACCTGACTTATTATAAAGCCGGTGACAAAGTAAACGGGGAAGAACGGTTTAAATCCTACTTTTCGGTTAATGCCAATAAAAGGACAGCTTTTGGTTTTAACATAGACTACTTATACGGACGCGGATTTTATTCCAATCAGTCCACAGCTCATTTCAACGGCAGATTGTTTGGTAGCTATATTGGTGATCGTTATCAAATCCAAGGTGTTTTCAACACCTATAACTTGAAAATGAATGAGAATGGTGGTATTCAAAATGATCAATATATCACCCGTCCCGAAAATATGGCCGAAGGGAAAAAAGAATATGAATCGACTACTATTCCTGTCAATTTTGACCAACCCGCTACAAACCGCAATAATGATTATTACTTGTATCTCACTCATCGATATCGACTCGGTTTCAAGCGGAATACCACAAAGATAGATGAGCAGAAGAAAGACACGGTTGATACGGAGGAATTCGTCCCGGTCACAAGCTTTATACATACTCTCAAACTTGAGGGAGCAAAACATAGTTATGGGGCTAAGACTGAAGCTGAAAAGTTATATGACAATTCGTATTTTAATAAAAAACTTGCTTCAAAAGACTCTACGGAAGCTTTCAGCATAAAGAACGTATTTGGCGTTGCTTTATTGGAAGGATTTAACAAATATGCTAAAGCCGGATTGACGGCATATATTTCACATAAGTACAGCAGATATGACTTGATGGATACGCTGCAAGTACGCACAGATTTGGATAGTGTGAAAACAACCCGTTATACTGAGCAAGAAGTTTATATTGGTGGTGAATTAGCCAAAAGACAGGGACGTTTTTTGCATTACAACATCAATGGGGAAATAGGTCTACTTGATAAAGCTCTTGGACAGTTTCGTTTAAATGGTAATATGGACATGAACTTTACATTTGGTAAAGATACGATCAATCTGATAGGACGTGCTTTTATCACAAATACTCTTCCGTCGTTCTATCTGCGTCATTACCATTCCAATCATTTCTTTTGGGATAACGACAATATGGACAAGGAATTCCGAAGCCATATAGAAGGAGAGTTGAACTTTGAAAGATGGGGAAGCAACTTAAAAGTTGGCGTAGAAAATATAAAAAACTATACTTATTTCAACCAAAGTGCCTTGCCGGAGCAATACAGTCAAAACATACAGATAGTATCCGCCACCTTTAAGCAGAACTTCCGTCTTGGTATTTTCCATTTGGATAATGAGGTAACATGGCAAAAGAGTAGTCAGGGAAACATTATACCTTTACCTGATTTATCACTCTACCATAACTTCTATCTACAGGCAAAAGTAGCGAAAAAGGTATTGAGCATACAATTAGGTGCTGACGTCAGTTATTTTTCTAAATATCATGCACCGGCATATATGCCTGCCATACAACAGTACTATCTGCAATCAGCCACCGATCAAGTGGAAATAGGAGGATATCCTATCGTAAATGTTTATGCGAATCTTCATTTAAAACGGACACGTTTCTTTGTAATGATGTACCATGTAAACCAAGGAATGGGTAATCGCAATTCTTTTTTAGTCCCGCATTATCCCATCAATCCTCGTCTACTTAAGCTAGGTCTTTCTTGGAATATGTTCGACTAAATTAATTTACTATGAATATAGCCAAAACAAAGTTATTGAGATATATAGTTATAGGCGTCATAGCTGTAGCCTTGGCTCATTTTATATTCAACAGAGAAAAGCATGGGCATCCACGTGACTATCCGACCATAATGGCTAGTAAAGAACTCCATGTCACTACTGAATACAATTCGATTAGCTTCCATGTGAATGGAGATACGCTATCCGGATTTCATTATGAACTCATACAAGCTTTCGCTCGCGATCACGGTTTAAAGATTGTCATAACCCCAGAAATGAGCTTTGACAAACAACTTGAAGGACTAGCTGAAGGCAAATATGATATTATAGCGAATAGCGTTTTGGCTACAAGCGATCTGAAAGACTCCTTACTGCTAACTAATCCAATTATTCTAAGCAGGCAGGTTTTGGTACAGCGAAAGAAACCGGTGAAAGATAGTACATTCATTAAAAGTCAATTGGATTTGGCTAAAAAAACGCTCTATGTAGTGAAGAATTCTCCATCTTTATTACGCATCAAAAATTTAGGTAACGAAATAGGTGATACCATCTATGCCAAAGAAATAGATAAATATGGCTCGGAACAACTTATTTCATTGGTTGCTCACGGTGATATTGATTATGCCGTATGCGATCAAGAAATAGCTCGTGCCGCTGCCGACAGTATGCCTCAAATAGATATCAATACCGCTATCAGCTTTACGCAATTTTACTCGTGGGGAATCAGCAAGCAAGCTCCCATTTTGCTCAAGACACTCAATTCTTGGTTGGAAGGATTCAGAAAAGGAAACGAATTCAAGCAAATATATAAAAAATACTATGGGAAAAAGAAGTAACTTTCTCCCATTTTATCCCATCAACAACAGTCTCTTTACAATGCTTCAATCTCACTAAGCCATAATGCAGAAGAGGCATCACTAGGCATGCGCCAATCTCCTCGCGGACTAATAGAGATACTTCCTACTTTAGGACCGTCAGGTAGGCACGAACGTTTAAACTGTTGATTAAAGAAGCGTCTGAAAAACACACCCAACCATTTCTTTATTGTTTGTCCATCATAGTCGCCTTCAAAAGTAGAAACAGCGATGGTATATATTTTAGCGGGTCGGAAACCAAATCGCATAAAGTAGTAAAGGAAAAAATCATGTAGTTCATAGGGACCAACCAAATCTTCTGTTATCTGCGAGATATTGCCATCTTCATCGGCCGGAATGAGCTCCGGGCTAATCGGTGTATCTACTATATCCAATAAAGTAGCCCGTGAAGCTTCATCTACATCATGATCGGCCACCCATTGAACTAGATGTTTCACCAGAGTCTTGGGTATACTACTATTTACTCCATACATCGACATGTGGTCACCATTGTAAGTCGCCCACCCCAATGCCAACTCCGAGAGATCACCCGTACCAATAACCAATCCCCAAGTCTGATTTGCAATATCCATGAGGATTTGTGTGCGTTCGCGTGCCTGAGAATTCTCATACACCACGTCGTGCACATTCATATCATGATCAATGTCTTCAAAATGCTGAATACAAGCATCTTTTATATTTACTTCCCGAATGGTGACTCCAAGCGAAGTCATCAGAGATAATGCATTGGTATAAGTACGATCGGTAGTCCCAAAGCCTGGCATTGTAACTCCTATTATACCTTTTCTCTCCCACCCTAACTTATCGAATGTCCTTACACAAACCAATAAAGCTAAAGTAGAATCCAAGCCACCGGATATCCCAACGACAACTGTTTTAGCAGAAGTATGTACTAAGCGCTTCGCCAATCCAGCCACTTGTATGGCAAATATCTCCTCACAACGTTCATCCAGTTCAGGCCCCTGGGGGACAAAAGGATGTTTATCGAAGCGACGTGTGATGGTAAACGACCGCGGTTTAAATATATCGGCCGGTATACGTTGGATGAGTTTATCAGAAGTACACTGACCTTTACATGTAGCAAAAGTGGTATTCATCCTTCGCTCCGCCCGTATGCGTTCCACATCTATTTCACTAATAATCATCTGACTATCAAATGAGAAGCGTTTTGATCGTGCAAGTAGCGTACCGTTTTCATAAATCAACCCATTACCGGCAAATACCAAATCAGTGGAAGATTCGCCAAAGCCACAAGAGCTAAACACATACCCAGCAATGCACCTAGCAGATTGCTGAGCGATCAATGAACATAGATAATTGTGTTTACCAATACTTTCATTGCTAGCAGACATATTGAATAATATTTCAGCTCCCTGCAAAGCCAGGTATGAGCTTGGAGGAATGGTAGCCCACATATCCTCACATATTTCAACCCCAAAAGTCACATCGGATGTTTCAAACAACAAATGTTCACCTAAAGGAACGTTCTGTCCGCACAAACGAACTGATGTTTCTGTAACTTCCGAAGAAGAGGCAAACCAGCGTTTTTCGTAGAATTCTTTATAATTACAAAGATATTTTTTAGGAACAACTCCCAATATCCTTCCTTTCTGAATAACAATGGCAGAGTTCAATAACGAACCGCCAACAAACACAGGGGCTCCGATGATAGAAACGATGTCCAACTGTCGTGTACTGTTGAGTATTTGCATTAAACCCATCTCAGCTTCTTCCAACAACAGAAGCTGGCCGAATAGATCACCGCATGTGTATCCCGTAATGCTAAGTTCGGGGAACACAACTATTTGTACACCGGCATTGTCGGCATTAATTATATTTTGCTCTATTTCTCCAGCATTGAATTTGCAATCCGCAACCTTAACATGCGGCACTACAGCAGCAACTCTAACAAATCCGTGGTTCATAATTGGATAACTATTCTATTTTCTACAAAAATACGGTATTAATATGACCCTGCTAAAAAAAGCCTCGAAAAACTTTTGGAAAAATAAAATTCTATATACCTTTGCTAATAAATCAAGTGTAATTATTACAACTTTGTAAAAGCCATAAGTCATGGACGTCATTAAATTATTTGAACTACATAACATTAAACCATCAATGCAACGTATTGCTATTATGCAATACCTCGTGGAGCACCATACACATCCTACTGTAGAACAAATCTATGCATCTTTATCGCCCTCTATGCCTACACTGTCAAAAACTACGGTATACAATACTCTTAAGCTATTAAGTGAGCATGGAGCAGCGCAAACACTGACTATTGACGAACGAAATACCTGCTATGATGCCGACACCACGCCACATGCCCATTTCTTATGTAAATGTTGTGGTCGGGTTTATGACCTTCCTGTAAATAAAGATATTAAAAAAGTGGAAGCACTGGAAATAGGAGGACATTATGTGCAGGAAGAGCACTATTATTATAAAGGTATCTGCAAATATTGTAAACGCAATGACGCATAGCGTCTGAAGCTGATATATAACTAATTCAATTAAACTCAGAAAATGAAAAAATTTAGATGTACCGTATGCGGTTACGTATACGAAGGTGATGCTGCACCTGAAAAGTGCCCTCTATGTAAGGCTCCTGCAAGTAAATTTGTTGAAATTACAGAAGAGCCAGGTGGCGCATTGACTTTTGCTGATGAGCATGTAATAGGGGTAGCAAAAGGATGTGATGAAGAAATGATTAAGGATCTGAACAATCATTTCATGGGCGAATGTACAGAAGTCGGAATGTATTTAGCCATGAGTCGCCAGGCTGACCGCGAAGGATATCCCGAAGTAGCGGAAGCTTACAAAAGAATAGCTTGGGAAGAAGCGGAACACGCTGCTAAATTTGCGGAATTATTGGGTGACTGTGTTTGGGATACTAAAACCAACCTTGAGAAAAGAATGAATGCAGAATGTGGTGCTTGCGAAGATAAAAAGCGAATTGCTACCCGTGCAAAATCTTTAAATCTTGATGCTATCCATGACACCGTACACGAAATGTGTAAAGATGAAGCTCGTCATGGCAAAGCTTTTGAAGGTTTATACAACCGCTATTTCAAAAAATAAATCGGCGATGATTGTCTGTTTCAATATATCTGGAGTGATATAGAGATAGAATAATCATGCTAAAATAATAAAAAGGCCATCTGTACTGATCAGATGGCCTTTTTTAAAAAAAAAATATTTTGCATGTCACGTTTACTTTTCTCATTCGTCTTAATCATGTAAATGGAACTCCAAGAGTTTAAAATAAGCGTACTACCACTCCGCTGCAAATTATTGAATTATGCGCGGAAGATTATCGGCAACCCGGAAGATGCGGAAGATGCCGTGCAGGAAGCAATGCTTAAATTGTGGAATAAAAGGGAGGAAATGGAGCAATACAAAAGCATCGAAGCTTTTGCCATGATTGTGACACGAAATCTCTGTATGGATGTACTCAGAAGCAAGCGTACCACTGACACTTCTCTGGAACAGGTCAGCGATTCAACAGTGAATAGCACTCCTGAGCGACTAATGGAAACTCATGATGAGATGCGGCTGATGCACGAAATCATAGCTTCGCTACCAACTTTGCAACGCACAATTATGCAGATGAAGGATCTCGAAGAGTACGAAACGGAAGAGATTGCAGAAATCACCGGATGCAGTGCCGAAGCCATACGCAGCAATCTGTCGAGAGCGCGCAAGAAAGTGAGGGACATTTACCTGCAGGCTATACAAGAAAAGAAAAGGAGGAAACAGGCATGAAGATAGAAGATTTATTGGAACGTTATTTCGAAGGGAGAACTTCGTGTGAAGAAGAAAAGGAGCTTAGGCGCTTCTTCAGTGGGAAAAACGTACCGGAACATCTGGAGATATACAGCTCTTTCTTTATTTCACTGGATATGGAATCAAAGGAATTCCATAGAAAGCAACCCCGCACGAAGAGTAATTTCAAGCAGAGAGTGATGTACAGTATGGTCGGAATAGCTGCGGGATTGCTACTCATTATTGGTGTAAGTCAGATTTTTCAGAATAATCCATCGCCAAAACAAGATTATGTCATTATTAATGGAAAGAAATATACCGATGCCAAAATTGTACGCGAACAAGCTCTTGATGCTTTCAACGATATGAAGATGAGCAAAGAGGATATGCGCGAACTGATGTTTGAATAATTTAGATAAATCAAAATAAAAAACAAAGTCATGAACAAGCTTATTCGTACCCTGCTATGTAGTCTGCTACTTTTGTGCAGCGCAGGCATATACGCCCAAAAGGGACTACAAATAGCTGACGTATTCCAAAAATATGGCAACCGAAAAGGTTCCACATACGTCGAACTGTCTAAGAATCTTTCCAAAACGTGGGATATCACCCATTATCAGAGTTTGAAGATGCAAAGGCCGGAAGGGGCTTTGTCCGAAATCTACCGTAGTTTGGAAGCAGACCGCGAACATGCCAAGAAAATCAAAGAAGTGGTAGCCGACGGCAACATACAATCGGGATACTATCAGCTGCCGCCTATACAAAAAGGTATCAATCGCTATATACTTTTCCGCTTGGGGAAAAAAGGAGAAGCGACCTTGATCTACATCGAAGGAGAGATTGACAGTGACGACCTCCTGTCACTCATGTTCAACAAAGACTAATCGATAATCTATTAATCATACATAAATATTATCAATTATGAAACGGATATTATTTTTACTATCTCTCATGCTCAGCATGACCGCAATGGCAGAAGAGAGCATTCCGCAAGACACCACCGTATACATCAACGGACGGAAAATTAACATCAATGAGCAGAATGGGAAAATAAAGGTCAAGATGTTTAATACTAAGGCCCTTAAAGATAGCGTTGAAGACGTACAGGTATTCGAAGGCGTTTATTTGGATGGACGCAGTATAGAAAGATCTACTATCATATCAACCCCATTTAGTAAAACAAGAAAGAATGCATATCATTTTGAGCCACATTATCCTGTATTCTATTTGGGTTTTAATAAATCTGCAAGTAATGCATTTCGCTATTCATCTTCACTTCCCCAAATCAATTCCAAATCATGGGAATGGGGAATAAACCTTTGCAATAGTGGAGTGCCTATCACTTCGGATGGGCACTGGGGTATAACTTCTGCATTAGGCTTTGCCCGTATCGTATACAAATTGGATGATAACTACGGCATTGAAAAAATTGATGGAATTACCGTATATAAACCTGCATCGGGTGATATAGAATATGACAAAAGTTGGTTACGTTACTGGACATTCCGGCTCCCCATTAGTCTTGAATGGCAGACTCGCTTCGGTAGTGGTAAAGCATTTGTATCCACCGGAATTGAAGCTGAGTGGCGTACAGGAATTGTTTCAAGAGCTAAATATGATGGTAAGAAACATACTCTAAGTGATGAATTGAATACTAATCCGCTTGGTTTAAATCTTCTTATACAAGCTGGTTACAGAAATTTCGGATTTTACTCTCGTTTTGGGCTTACACCTTTATTTGAAAAGGAAAAAGGTCCCAAACTATATCAGTCATCAATCGGCTTTGGCTTCTCTTGGTATTGGTAAATTAGTATTGACCTTACCTGCCAAAGCTGAGATTTCAAACTATAAATATGCCGTTTTTATTTATCGGCAACCAGTCATTAATCATATAATATTGCCGCCTCGAAAACCCTTCGAAGGCGGCAATTTGCTATATAATAGCAGCTTATAGTGCTAAACGCCCCCTCACCATAAGCACTATTCTATATATGGAATAGTATAGTATGATTCATACAATCATATAATAAGATTCATAGAATGGTATAGTATGATTCTCTATTCAAATCATGGTTATTTCAAATACAAACCAACCTTATTCAAAAGACAAGATATAAGAGAAAGAGTAAAAAGTGTCAAAGCCAATATCACAACTCTAAAAATAGCGTACATTTGTATTTGAGGTAAACTAATTAAAGCAAGCTTACATGACTAAAGAAGAATTGATGAGAAAAGCGATAGAGCTTTCCATAGAGAACATAGCCAATGGTGGTGGTCCATTTGGAGCTGTCATTGCTAAAGATGGAGAAATAGTAGCTACGGGGGTAAACCGCGTAACTGCCTCGTGTGACCCGACTGCACATGCCGAAGTAAGCGCTATCCGTGAAGCGGCTCTAAAGTTGGGAACATTCAATCTGCATGGATATGAGATCTACACTTCCTGTGAACCCTGTCCGATGTGTTTAGGCGCCATCTATTGGGCTCGACTTGACAAAGTATACTACGGCAATAATAAAACAGATGCAAAAAGGATAGGCTTTGACGATTCGTTTATCTATGACGAATTGTCGTTGAATCCTGCCGATCGTAAACTACCTTTAGCGGTAATGCTCCCCGAAGAAGCAATAAAAGGCTTTGAAGAATGGGCAAAAAAGGAGGATAAAATAGCATATTAGACCGTATTTATCTTTTCAACAAAAACAACGATACTAAATAAAAAATAAAATCCCCGCCTATAATATCTACAGTCGGGGATTTGAGTTATAAACAAGTATTAAATGAAAAACTACTGAATCATTTCATTTTTAGTTTTTAGAATCTGAAACCTAAAGTCAATAAAACCTGACTACGAGAATCTGTTACCTTTGTAGCATTTTGGGGCTTCTCTATTTTATTCCCTTCCAGATACCAGAACGGATAGAAATCTGATTTCTGTATAGAATATTTATAAGCTAAATCTGCATAGAAAGATGATCCGCGATAACCTACGCCAATGGTATATGTATTCATAGCTTGCAAATTTGCAAAATCAGTATCTGTTTGTATGGAATTGATAGGAAGAGCCTTAACAGCATCTTTTTTAAATATAGCAGAAGTATAGTTATATCCCAAGCGGAAAGCAAATTCAGGAATTACCTTGTATTCAGCACCTATACGAAAAGTATTCACACCCTTCATCGTATATTTTGCTTCATCATTTTCTACCCCCTTGCTATTTCCATCACCATCTTTAAATCGCGTTGTAGAGTAATCCTGATATTCGTATTCCGCACCTAATGCCAGATTACTACCAAAAGTATAGCCCAAACTCAAATTATACTTCCATGGAGTATTAATTCTGAAGTCCATTTTCATATCACCGTTTAGCTGATTTTGTGTATCAATAATATGCTTTGTAGTATTCGTTGCATCAGCACTGGCATAAACATCAGATTCCATTCGAGCGCTTGTCGCCAAAGTCAGGTTATAGAATACCGGAGTATGAATAGCCAGACCTATACGCAAAGGAGAATATTCAAATGGGCGTAATATCGTTCCTAATTTAAAATCAAATCCTGTACCACTAATATTATTCCAACTTTGCAAAGTATATCCTTCACCATTTCCAAAATCCTCATCATAATAGGTATTCTTAGTATAATCCACATTATAAGCTCCAATGGTCAAACCGAAATATGCACGATCATTAAAGTTTAGAGCCACATTAAAATCATATTGATCAATACCACCTCTTTCCCTTGAATGGAAGTCACGTACTTGTGCACTATTACCCACAATGCTATTAAAGAAATCATAATTCAAAAATAAAGGATTTCCATCTTTATCTTTAATCTGATTCCCATTTACATCTTTCAAAGGATAATCGGTTATAGAAGTTGTTTCCGACGGATTAATTAGATATCCATCATATCCCAATGCCGAGAGCCATCCTATATCATTATTGTTGTAATGATTTCCATTATCCCAATAAGACGGATAAAGCTTATCGGAAGCTGAAGCCATAAAGAAAGTTTGTGACATACCTCCTAAGTCTCCCGCCATATTCATATTGCGATAGAAAGACTTGCTCCGTTGGTAATTAAATCCGAAGTTCACATAGCGTAAAGAACCCTGATCTCCTATCTTAGTAGTAAAGACAGCACCTATATTATTAAGATCCCAACGATTTTTATCCGTACTAAATGTACTTCCGTTGTATTTGCTTTCCGTATTCAATGTCGAAAAGCTAAATGAAGTGTTGATATCATTACTACGGAAGAGTCCTATACCGGCAGGATTTGTCCCAATAGTCGAGATATCACCACCCAGTGCTCCCATAGCACCACCCATGCCGACAAAACGGGCTGTTCCACTCAAATCTTTATTGATTATATTGGCAGCATCATACACATTCTGCCCTTGTGCTCCTATCCCTCCTATCAGGAAAAGAGCTCCTAATATTATTTGTCTTTTCATAATTGAATTCTTTTAAATCAAACTTTGGTAAAACAGAATCCTTGTTAACGTCTACCTCCACCCGAGCGTGAAGATCCACCTCCACTGGAGCTGCTGCCACCACTGGAACGTGAAGAACTACTACCTCCACCGGATGAATAACTGCTGCTACTGCTGCTACTTGAGCGTGAGCTACTGTTATAAGAAGGAGTACTACTACTACGTGTACTATATGTACGCTCATTACTACCGGAATAGCTACGTGATGAACTCTCTGAAGAACCACGTGAATATGTTGAAACTCCACTGGAACGTACTGATGAAGAAGAGCGACTACTTGGTACAGTTACTGTTCCGGTACGTGAATCTTGCGAACCACCATCATAATATGATCTACGGCTACTACGTGCACCATCTACATTAGTATCGTATGAACTGCTGCGTGTACTGCTCGGGCGAGTATACATTGAACTTCTGGAAGAAGCAGCATCTGTACGCCCACTCACTCCACGACGTATAAGATCATCTGATGTAGAACGTGTTCCGACAACGCGTCTTACGGAAGTGGAAGAACCACGTCTTACCGTACCGTCCTGTCCTATCATATACCCGCCTCTTGAAGAAACGGCTCTATCGGAAGCAACAACTCTACGTGTCATGCCATCGGGACGTGAACTAATTGATCGGCGATTGGTATATGTACCGGCCCATCCACCTCCCCAGTGACTTCCACCACCACCGGGATAGTAACCATGTCCCCAACCGGAGTGGTTATGTCCCCAGCTCCAGCCGCCATACCAGCCGCCCCAGCCAATGTACCAGTCGTTATAAAATCCACCCCAGCCATAGGAAGGATAGCCCCAACCATAATAAGATGGATACCCCCATCCCCAGCCATAGGAATTATAACGCCAATCCCACCACATATTATTAGAGAAGGTTGGGAAAGCATAAGCATAAAGGCCATCAGTATATACGTTCCAATCCCAAGAATTCATGCCATAGACCACATCCCAATATAACGGGCTGCTAATACTAATGGCATAACGCGGATTACGGAAACGGATGATGCGCATGGCATATTCATAATCATCCTGCGAGCCATCAAATCCACTTACCCATTCTCCATCAGGATCCGGAGCATCTTTTTCGTCTACATACAATGTATCATTGTCGTAGCTAAAATCATTTTCTTTAGAACTATAACGACGGTTATATTCATCTATGTCACGAGTCTTACCTTTACGGTCGCGAACCACAATAGTAGTCTGACCGGGAGAGGCATAAACCGTTGTCGGTGTATTAGACTTTACCACGATTTCTTCTTTAGAGGAGGACACTTTGGTCGTCGTCTGTTTCTGTTCCTTCTTTTCCTTAGAGGGTACGTAGTAAAGGTCGTCATCTATGCTTTGTGCTGCCAACATCCATGGAAGGCAGAAAGCCAAAAGCGATAAAAAAACAATCTTTTTCATATTTAAGTGTGGTTTATAGGTTTTAAAATATCTACTTTTTCACATTGCAAAGATAACAGCCGGATTTACTACTCACGGGAGATTTCCCCCAAACATTAATAGGGATTTCCCTAAATAGAGCGAATGAATTAAAATCCTAATATAGCTTCTAGAAGGCAAATTCCGATGGACAAACTTGTGAATTCACCAATTATCATGTAGGTTTGCAGTCCCTAACAAAAATAATAATTTTTAGCATGAAATATTTAGAATTCCACTTTAAAACCAATCCGAATACAGAAATAGTAAATGATGTCTTAGCAGGAATCCTTGGCGATGCAGGGTTTGAAAGCTTTATTGAGCAAGCTGATGGATTGGATGCATATATTCAAAAAGATCTTTATGTGGAAGAAAATGTTAAAGAAGCAATCGGCAGTTTTCCTCTTTCCAATACATCCATAGAATATGCTTGGAAAGAGGCTGAAGATAAAGACTGGAACGAAGAGTGGGAGAAGAATTTCTTTCAACCGATTGTCATTGATAACCGCTGTGCCATTCACAGTACTTTCCATCATGATATACCTAAAGTGGAATATGATATTGTCATCAACCCACAGATGGCTTTCGGAACAGGACATCATGAAACAACAAGTCTGATCATCGCAGAACTACTCGAAGCGGAGTTGAAAGGGAAATCACTGCTCGACATGGGATGTGGAACATCAATTCTGGCCATCTTGGCGCGCATGCGAGGTGCATCTCCATGCACAGCTATCGATATTGATGAATGGTGTGTACGCAATTCATTAGAAAATATAGAGTTAAACGGGGTAGATAATATTACTGTCTCTCAAGGTGATGCATCTTCATTGGAAGGGAAGGGACCTTTTGATGTTATCATTGCCAATATTAACCGTAATATCTTACTCAATGACATGCAAAAATATGTCAGCTGTATGACTCCGGGTTCTGAACTTTATATCAGCGGATTCTACGTAAAAGATATCCCACTCCTTCGTGCGAAAGCTGAAGAGAACGGGCTCGATTATCTACACCATAAAGAAAAGAATAATTGGGCTAGCGTGAAGTTCACCTTGTAAAATTTAATTACAGAAAAGGAGACGCAATGAATAAAGTCATTACTATGATGATAAAAAGGTGTTTATTTATGAAGAGCCAAAGCCTTCAATTCATCTAATGACCCGTTGAACACATTCAGATCGACGTCTTCCTTAATTCCAGGTACTGTACCCACATCGGTATGTTGCCAAAAATTCCAATGGCCTTCATACTTTACTGAATCCACATAGTAATGGGCAATCCAATATGGATAGGTATTAAATGCAGGATCATCGAGGTACTTTGTCTTAAATTTATAGGAAGTATACAAGATCGGCTTCACTCCATAATGAGCTTCAACACGATTGAGCCAAGTTTTTACAGCCATCCGGAATTGAGGGATAGAACGATTACCTGTCTTTTCCACATCAAGTACGGGAGGTAAATCACCTTCAGTAAGTGGCACTGTACGAATAAAAAAATCCGCCTGTCTCAAAGGATCTGTCTTTGGATTAAAATAATGATAGGCTCCCCGAATAAACCCATGACGTCGCGCTTCCCGAAAGTTGTGTTGAAAAGCAAAGTCACTATGATCTCCTCCCTCCGTAGCCTTTATAAATATAAATTGGATAGGGAAATTAAGATCCTTATTATTGCACAACTGATCCCAATTAATAAACCCCTGATGGTGAGACACGTCAATGCCATGAACTTCATAGTCCACCGGCATACAGACTCCATACGCTTTTATGCCATTACAAGGTCGCCAACGGTAGGCATACGGACGGACAAAAAACCAATAAAATGCTACAGAGAAGAACGCTATAATAAAAAGTGCGATGATGTTGCGCAGCCAGACGGGCATTACTCGTTCCCGATGTTTCTTCGATGAGCGAGTAGTCTTCTTGCGTGGAGTCGCAGATTTTCTAGGCTTGGTACGTCCTTTCTGTGCAACCATAATATCTGATAAATGGAGCGATAATTAAATGTAAAATATGTACATCACAAATGTACATGAAAAAAATGGCTTTTCATACTTGGAGCTTCGAAAAAGGCCTAATAACTTCTATTATCAACCACACTCATTAATAATAAACAAGAATTAAAACTGCATTCCGGAGTATCCCAATATGCCATATATTTTAATAAGAGTGTTGTTATCCAAAGAGAAAGAAAAAACGAAAAAGGCTGTGCCTAAAGTTTTTCTCAATATACTTTCTTATATGCATAACATAAAGAAAAATAAAGAGTAGAAACTTCGGACACAGCCTTCAGTTAATGAAAGCTATTATTTAGCTTGTTCTAATTGTAATGTTTTAGTCGGCTGATCACAAACCTCTGTAGGACCAAAATATTGAATAGGACCCGGATATACATAATCCGTTACCATTGCCCAACTATCGCGTTTTGTAGCAAATGCTTTGAATGGAGCACCATCCAACTTCACCAAAGCTTTCTGAATTACCGGTTTCATCTCACCGTGGCGACGTTCCATATTCATCATCATAGTGATAGGTACACCACCTGCAATCCATTGGTCGGCAGGAGCTGTTGTATTACGAACTGAAGCCATATAACCGGTTTTACCATCTGCTATTAAAGCAGATGCAGCATAGCCCAATGAATAGCAATAATCAGCATCGTAATTAGACGGAGCAGCGCAACGTCCTTCGTATCCGAAGAAGTGATGTTGAGCAGCAAACTTACCTACATATTTTCCTTCTTCTTTCCATGAAGCAAGTTTAGTAGCTACCATTTCAGACAATAATTTCTCTGTTTCAATAAGAGATACTTGTACATTTCCGTGTGGGTCACGGTCCAGTGATAACTGACGGGCAACACCTTCGGGCAGGCTGGCATAAACAGCTGCATTTTCTTTAGAAAGTTTGCTGATAATATAATCACGTTGATGAGATTTCTTAATGTGAGAAAATTCTTCTGCATTTGCAGCTAGAAAATCATTCAATTCAGAAATCAAACGCTTCATAGCAGGAATAAATTCTATTAATCCTTCAGGTATAAGCACTGTACCAAAGTTATTACCCTGTGCAGCACGTGCAGCAACCACCTGAGCTATGGAAGTCACGATATCATCCAAAGACATATCTTTAGATTCAACCTCCTCAGAAATGATACAGATATTCGGTTGAGTTTGCAACGCACACTCCAATGCAATATGAGAAGCTGAACGACCCATCAATTTGATGAAGTGCCAGTATTTACGTGCAGAGTTACAGTCACGTTGAATATTACCGATTACTTCAGAATAGACCTTACATGCTGTGTCAAAGCCAAAAGAAGTTTCAATCATCTCGTTTTTCAAGTCACCATCGATTGTTTTCGGACAACCAATTACCTGAACGCCACTCTGTTTAGCTGCATAATATTCAGCCAATACACATGCGTTAGTATTGGAGTCGTCACCACCAATTATAACTAGAGCTTTAATACCTAATTCCTTTAGGATCTCATAGCCTTTTTCAAATTGCTCTTCTTTCTCCAGTTTTGTACGTCCGGAACCAATGATATCAAAACCACCGGTATTACGATACTCGTCAATGATATCAGCGGTAAGCTCCATATAGTTATGGTCTACCAAGCCACCAGGACCAAGAATAAAGCCATACAATTTGCTATCCTTATTCAACTTCTTAATACCATCGAAAATGCCGGAGATCACATTGTGTCCACCCGGAGCTTGACCGCCCGATAAGATTACACCGACATTGATAGCAAGGAATTCAGCTGCTTTATCTGTACTTTCAAATGTAATTAAAGGCATTCCGTATGTATTCGGGAACAACTTTTTAATTGCTTCCTGATCAGCAATAGATTGGGTAGGCGCACCCTCCATTACTTTAACAGCGCCCTTCAACGCTTTTGGGAGTTTAGGCTGGTAAGCAGCCCTTGCAATTTGCAATGCACTTTTAGTCATTTCATTATTTATTTAAAGGTGTTAGTAAAATTCTGTTTTTAAAGCGTTGCAAATTTCGTTTTTTTTTCCGAATTACGAAAGAGTGCATATATCAAAAAAAAAATGAAATGTTGGTTTATGCCATGGAAAGTACTTATCTTTACCACGAATATTTCAATTCAATCACATTAAAATTAAAGAATATGGCAAGTAGAAAAGAACTCAAAAAGAACATCAATTATATTGCAGGAGAGCTATTTATGGAATGTTTAGTAAACAGTTTATATGTACCCGGAACAGACAAAAAGAAAGCAGATGACTTAATGGGTGAAATACTAAAAATTCAAAATGATCACATTAGCCGTATCAGTCATACTGCACCGGGAGAAGCTAAGCAATATTACAAAAAGTTGAAAGAAGATTTCAATACCAAAGTGGATGAAGTGATTGAAGCTTTAGGAAAATTGAAATAATACCAGGATGAAGAAAGTTATATTCAGCTTTATCTATCGCTACATATTAGGATGGAAAAAGGTCGTCCTAGTACCCGATTACGATAAATGCGTTATGTGTGTGGCACCTCACACTTCTAATTGGGATTTACTCTTTGGAAAAATCTTCTATAATGCATTGGGAAGAAAGGCTTCTTTCATGATGAAAAAAGAGTGGTTTTTCTTTCCTTTAGGAATACTATTTAAAGGCATAGGAGGAATACCCGTAGATAGAGGACGTAAAACTTCATTAGTAGACCAGATGGTAGAAAATTTCAAAAAAAAGAAACGCTTTCATTTGGCTATAACTCCTGAAGGAACGCGCAAAGCAAATTCCGAATGGAAGAAAGGATTTTATTTTATTGCAATGAAAGCGCAGGTGCCTATCATTCTTATTGGTATTGATTATCCGAGCAAAACAATCACTGTTGGAAAAGCAATAACCCCAAGCGGTGATTTTGAAAAGGACTTAAATGAGATAAAACTATACTTCAAAGATTTCAAGGGGAAAAAACCTGAGAACTTTAGTTTAGGTAAGGTGCGCGAATAACTTTAACCTCATACCTTATTATTCTATCAACGACGATGTATAATACGGATGGACAAGAAAAATTAGAAACTATAAGGGTTAGCCTCTTTCAGACCGATATTATTTGGGAAAATAAGAGTGCTAACCTTATTTCTTTATACGAAGAGCTAAAAAAACTTTCCGGAATAACTGATATTGTTATTCTGCCCGAAATGTTTACTACCGGATTTAGTATGAATAGCCATACACTAGCCGAACCCATAACCGGAAATACAATATCCCTATTACAGCAATGGGCCTCAACATTTCAACTAGCTATAGCGGGCAGCTATATTGCGGTTGATGGAACTGAAAAGGCTTCCCAAGAACAGAAATTTTATAATCGAGGTTTCTTTATTACTCCAGAGAAAAAAGCTTTTTATTACGATAAGCGGCACCTTTTCCGAATGGGCAGTGAGCCGGACAGTTTTGATTCAGGGAATCAACGTACACTTATCTCGTATCGAGGGTGGAATATTTGTTTACTTGTATGCTATGATCTCCGATTTCCGGTATGGAGTCGTAATGTAAACAACGAATACGATTTACTTATTTACGTAGCCAATTGGCCAGAATCACGGCGGCAGGTCTGGGATGTACTACTCCAAGCTCGCGCCTTGGAAAACATGAGCTATGTATGTGGAGTCAACCGCATAGGAAAAGATGGAAATTACATTCGATACAATGGAGGAAGCACTTTATATTCATCCAAAGGAGAAATTATCTATAAATGCGTTGATAATAAAGAAGAAGTATCCACTGCAAAAATCGATTTATCTTCACTGAGACAATTCAGAAAAAAATTTCCTGCATGGAAAGATGCAGATCACTTCACTATAGATTAACAGCCTTAAACATCAGAGACGTTTTTTAAGTTCCTTTTAGAAAAAATACCTAAAAGAAGTGAGTCTTTATTTGCTCAAAAGTCGCTAAATTTGCCTTGAGTTAACAATGAACATTGCATTCATTATTTTGTTTTAGTCTAAACAAGCGACAAAAGAATACAAGCTTAATCATTTATTATTAATACAAAATCGATTTATGAAAACCAATCTTAGTTCTCAGATTACTCTTAACAGAGTCTCCCCCAGGTACTATAAACCTGAGAATGCATTTGAAAGGTCAGTACTCACCCGACTGGAAAAAATTCCGACTGATATCTATGAATCACCGGAAGAAGGCGCCAACCACATAGCCAGCGAAATTGCGCATATTATTCGTGAAAAGCAAAAGGCCGGACGCTTTTGTGTTTTGGCCCTCACAGGTGGTAGTTCTCCCCGTAACGTTTATTCGGAACTAATCCGTATGCACAAAGAAGAAGGTTTAAGCTTTCGCAATGTGATCGTTTTCAACTTATACGAGTATTATCCATTGGCTCAGGATGCTATCAATAGCAACTTGAATGCATTAAGAGAAATGTTTCTCAATCATGTGGATGTTGACAAACAAAATATCTTCAGTCCTGAAGGTACAATAGCAAAAGATACTATTTTCGAATATTGTCGCTTGTATGAACAGCGCATCGAAAGTTTCGGTGGATTGGATATTGCTCTTTTAGGTATAGGACGTGTAGGTAATATTGGTTTCAACGAACCTGGATCCCGACTCAATTCAACTACCCGATTGATTTTACTCGACAATGATTCACGAAACGAAGCATCCAAGATGTTCGGAAGTATTGAAAGTACTCCGGTCAGTTCTATCACAATGGGTATATCCACTATTCTTGCCGCCAAAAATATTTATCTCATGGCATGGGGTGACGAAAAAGGAAAAATGGTAAAAGAGTGTGTTGAAGGACCGGTGACCGATACTATCCCTGCATCATATTTGCAAACGCATAACAATGCTCGGGTTGTTATAGACCTTGCAGCTGCCGGAAATTTAACCCGCATTCAACGTCCATGGCTAGTTACGTCATGCGAATGGAACGATAAACTCATTCGCAGTGCAATAGTTTGGTTATGTCAGTTGACCAATAAACCAATATTGAAGCTAACCAACAAAGAGTACAACGAAAACGGATTGAGCGAACTACTTGCACTCTACGGATCAGCATACAATGTAAATATAAAGATTTTCAATGATTTGCAGCACACCATTACCGGATGGCCGGGTGGGAAGCCAAACGCCGATGATACTTATCGTCCCGAACGTGCTAAGCCATATCCGAAAAGGGTAATTGTATTCTCTCCTCATCCCGATGATGATGTGATTTCGATGGGTGGAACAATACGTCGCCTAGTAGAACAGAAGCATGACGTACACGTAGCTTACGAGACTTCTGGGAATATCGCTGTCGGTGACGAAGAAGTAATTCGCTTTTTGCATTTCATCAATGGTTTCAATCAGATCTTCAATAATAGCGAAGATAAAGTCATCTCGGACACATATGTAGCAATGCGTAATTTCTTGAAAGAGAAAAAAGATGGCGATATTGATACTCGTGACATCCTCACGATAAAAGGATTAATACGTCGCGGTGAAGCCCGTACGGCATGTACGTATAATAATATTCCGCTGGATCACTGTCATTTCTTGGATCTTCCTTTTTACGAGACGGGTAAGATACAAAAGAATCCGATTAGTGAGAGTGACGTGGAAATTGTACGTAACTTACTTCGTGAAGTTAAGCCTCACCAAATTTTTGTAGCAGGCGACTTGGCAGATCCTCACGGCACACACCGTGTATGCACCGATGCTGTATTTGCTGCAATTGATCAAGAGAAAGAAGAAGGTGCAAAATGGTTGAAAGACTGTCGTATATGGATGTATCGTGGTGCATGGGCCGAATGGGAAATTGAAAACATTGAAATGGCCGTTCCCATCAGTCCGGAAGAATTAAGAGCCAAACGTAATTCCATATTGAAGCATCAGTCACAAATGGAAAGCGCTCCATTCATGGGCAACGACGAACGTCTATTCTGGCAACGTAGTGAAGATCGCAATCGCGGTACTGCTGCATTATATGATAGTCTTGGCCTCGCTTCCTACGAAGCAATGGAAGCTTTTGTGGAATACATTCCGCTCTAGTAAAGTCTATCCTACCATAATAAAACGGATAATAACTCATTTGTAGTTACCAGATTATATCTGACGACAACTAAACGGGTTATTATCCGTTCTCCTTATCACTTTCTCACTCTTCCTTTATCCTCTTTTCGTTCTCCTTCTTTTGCATGGTAAAGTTCCATTGGCATATCAATGTATTTCTTCTCTTTATTTCGGAGTCAAGCGAAAGAATCTCCTCTGAAAGTAAAGCTTATATGACTCTTTAAAATAAACTCGCATTTGCATTCATCAACATGAACATTCAAAAATTATACTGTATATTTGCAACTATCTGATAGAAGCCTGAATATTCTACGGTTCAAATGATCAATAAAATGATGAAGAAAAGAAAATTGTATCTGTTTTTTTGCTTTATAACCATTATAACAGGGCGAATAGAGGCCCAAGATATCGAAAATAATGTGCGCGATCGTCTACAGTCGTTCTTCCAACAATATACCGCAAATAATGTAAATATAGGAATAAGTAAAATGGATAGCTTCCGCATTGATTTTGATCGTAAAAAGCTATTTATATATGCCGATGAAAAATTTGCATATCAGCCTTTCCGACCTGATATTACCGATGCTATCTATCATAATCTAAAACAAATTCTCCCGGGCCCGGTGAATTACTTCGATATATCACTTATGACGGGGGGACGTTCCATTGACGATCTAATCCCTAATATCTATCGAAAAGGGAAAAAAGATAAATCCCGTCTATATGAAAACATTGAATATAAAGGCAATCCGTGGGTAAGCAGGATACGTCCCTACGAAGTATCACGTGGATTACAAGACAAACACATTGCACTATGGCAAAGTCATGGTAAATATTATATTGATAAGACCAATGAGTGGTCATGGCAACGCCCACGCTTATTCTGCACTACCGAAGACCAATTCACCCAATCTTTCATTATCCCATACGTAATCCCTATGTTGCAAAATGCCGGAGCCAACGTATTCACTCCTCGCGAACGGGATATACAGAAGAATGAAGTGATTGTAGACAATGACGGCAATTCCGCCAATCGGGGGAGCGGAGTAAATTCCCTCTATCTTGACGTAAGAAGTCGCAAAGCAGAATGGGAAAAGACTAATCAACAGGGATTTGCTCAACAAAAACGAATCTATCAAGATGGCGAAAACCCCTTTAAAACAGGAACAGCTCGTTTCACCCGTACTGAAAAGAAAAAGAATAAAGCTTTTGCCGAATGGATACCCGATATTCCAGAAACCGGAGAATATGCAGTATATATATCCTATCAATCTTTACCCAATAGCATAAATGATGCAAAGTATCTAGTTTACCACAATGGCGGAGTCACAGAATTCAAGGTCAATCAGCAAATTGGAGGGGGGACTTGGGTATACTTGGGAACATTTACTTTCGATAAAGGCAGGAACGATTACGGAATGGTTGTGCTCAGCAATGAGAGCAAGCAGAATGGCGTGGTATGCGCAGATGCTGTGCGTTTCGGAGGAGGTATGGGAAATATTTCAAGAGGTGGACAAATCAGCGGTCTACCGCGCTATCTTGAAGGTGCACGTTATTCTGCACAATGGTACGGAATGCCCTATAATGTCTATGGAGGAAGAAAAGGGTCAGACGACTATTCTGATGATATCAATGTCCGTTCCAATACTATTAATTACTTGGCGGGAGGATCGGTATTCAACCCATCACAAAAAGGGCTTGGAATTCCTTTCGAACTATCAGTGGCTCTACATAGTGATGCCGGTTTTAGCAAAAATGATCAGATTATAGGAACTTTAGGCATATATACCACCAGCTTCAATGATGGAAAATTAGCTGCCGGCACCGATCGCTATGCTTCACGTGATTTATCTGATATTTTATTGACGCAAATACAAAAAGATATCCGTTCCTCATTCAAGGTAGACTGGACACGTCGTAGTATGTGGGACAGGAATTATAGTGAAACTCGTCTTCCGACAGTTCCATCCACAATCATAGAGTTATTGGCACATCAAAACTTTGCAGACATGCAGTTGGGACATGACCCGAATTTCAAATTTACTATTGGACGCGCAATCTATAAAGGGATTCTCCAATATCTTTGCAGCCAACACGGAGAAGAGTATGTTGTGCAACCCCTACCCGTCAGCAACTTTGCCATTCAATTTGGGAAAAAGAAAAATACATTGGATTTATCATGGCAAGGTGAGACTGATCCACTTGAACCGACAGCAAAACCTCATGAATATATCGTTTATAGGCGCGTCGGACATGGTGGATTTGACAATGGCACCCGTGTGAGTTCCTCTTCTTATTCTACAAAAATTGAGCCCGGCATTACCTATTCATTCAAAGTGACCGCTGTAAATCGTGGTGGTGAAAGCTTTTCTTCGGAAATACTCTCTGCTTATAAAGCAAAACGTGAGAAAGGAAAAGTATTGATCATTAATGGATTCAACCGACTCAGTGGACCGGCCACAATTAATACTACCGATCAAGCAGGTTTTGATCTCAGCACCGATCCCGGAGTTCCGTACCTTTATGATATCTCACTTTGTGGAACTCAAAAAGAGTTTTCTCGCACGCAAGCCGGTAAGAGTTTGGGTGAAAGTACCAGTGAATTGGAAGGGATGAAAATAGCAGGGAATACATTCGACTATTCTTTCATACATGGGAAAGCCATTCAAGCTGCAGGGGGGTATAGCTTTGTGTCGAGTAGTAAAGAAGCGGTAGAAAAAGAAAAAGTCCAAGTATATCAATACAATGTGGTGGATTATCTTCTCGGATTGGAAAAAGAAGACCATAGTAATCCGTCAAGTAATAAATATTATAAGACTTTCAGCTCGCCAATACAGCGAATATTAACTGCATACTGTCAGTCGGGAGGTAAATTACTGGTAAGTGGTTCTTATATTGCCAGCGATATGAACGACAGTCAAGGTAACAGAAATTTTACACAGAATGTTTTAAAATACAGCTTTGGCGGTACACTAAGAATATCACAATCAGCTATACAATCGAATACAGAAAATGAAAAACAAGCAAAAGGCAATGGATCAAGTGATGCAGTTACCACTATAAAGGGGCTTGGCAGGAATCTCACCATCCCTAATTTACCTAATGAAAAAACTTACCCGGTAATATCGCCGGATATCATCCAACCCGTCGGAACAGCATTTCCCGTTATGTTATATACCACTAACAACCAATGCGCTGCAACAGCCTATACAGGTAATTATCGGACGTTTGTAATGGGATTCCCTTTTGAAAGCATCACTCAGGAAAGCGACCGTAATGCAGTTATGGCTTCAATCTTACAGTTCTTTGAACAAGGAACAAAATGACACGACTCAAGAGATAGTAATTCGCATCATTAAAAATGGTGGAAAGAGCTTGAAAATAAAGACGAGTTATTTGGAAGTTAATCAAACTCTTTATTCAGAGAAATATTCTGATGGAATCTTTCCTGTATGGCGCTTAAAGTTTCGAAGTGCAGTAGCTCTCGAACGAAAACCGACGTCATAAAAAGCATCCTGATAATTAGCAGATTCCTTATTGTTGATCAATCTTATAAATTCCTTTATGCGCAATGTATTGATATAAGTGCTAAAGCTAGAATAGCCTAATTCACGCAATGCATTCGAAAGAGCAGTACGATTAGTAAACAGTGAGCCGGCCAACATATTAAGAGAAATGTCGGGATTTCTGTAATCACATGTACGATTCATGTGAAGAATGATTCTTTCACACAAAGGATTTTGGCTTAACTGTGGAATTATTTCCTCACAATCAAGTTCACCAACACTCACTATATTCATTCCCTTTACAGGCTGCTTTTCAATCAGTCTCTCAAATAACTCCATATAAGCAATATAAATACTGCAACCTGCACTCACATAGTAGTACAGTATCTTCACAATCAACGAATCAACCATCAGCACAATCATATAGGCTATGGTATTAATAGTAAAGCAAAGTGTATATTTCAGCATCCATGTCTTGTCTGCGTTATTATAACGACGTGTGTATGGAGTAGTAAATATGAATAATACCGGAACAAAGACCAATATCGAAAGTAGAAGACGGAACCAGACATTGAATTCCGTGAGCTGAGGTAACATGTGGAGCAACGTATGGTAAGGAGGGAAAGTTGTTCCAAACAAAAGACTTAGTCCATACACACCTACCAACGCCAGCCATGGGATGTATAGTTTAACAATGCGCCGAAAATTGAGATATCCCGGAGATATAACTTCTATAGGATACATTATATACGAAATCACCATAAAAAGAGCCACAAGTAACATGGGTACTGAAATGACTAATTTAGGCTCCTCACCATTACATAATGCAATAAAACGAGGAATATAGTTTCCCACAGAAAACATAACGATACATGCTAGAATTACACGCGAACGTTCTCCGCTTTTTCTTCGAGCAAAAATTAACAAAGAGGTAAGCAGGCATGCAACTGCAGCTGCAAATGTTGTAGCTAAATATAAACTTTGCATAACGAGATACAAAAGTATAAAAAACACGCGATTTATAAAGGGGTTTAGTAAAGAATCTGAATTTTTAAAAAAGATTCTTGACAGAATTATATATCCAATAACCCTAATAAATAGACATAAACAGGTGCAAACTAACAGATATTGTATTTATGATACATAGCTTTTGTAATTATGAAACATCAGCATACAACATTCTATCTAATTTTGCTGAAAAGAATAATACAGCTAAATATCATTTTACTAAAGATGAAAATTCCCATAACAATTATATAAAAGAGTAAGTACATCTTTACTAAATGGACTTTTAATAAAACGATAACAACATTAAGATAATAACACTTATCACCAAAATTTAAAACATAATGAAAAAAAACAATTTAAAACTTTTACTAATTGGAGTAGCCTTCGCTTTGGCATCATGCAGCTCAAATGACAAAGAGGCCGTAACATCAAATCCATTTGATATTAACAACGAGAGCACTAGCACTCAAAGAGACAAGATTGTTGTCATCAGCGACTTGCATCTTGGAAACGACTTGGCTTATTCCGAAGATGTAAAGCACCTAAAGCGATTGGAAGAATTTCTCAATGAAGTGCGAACATCAGCTACGATAAAAGAACTGGTTATCGCAGGCGACATGTTCGACGAGTGGTATATTCCTACAAGGGTAGACACTTACGCCGGTGGCACTCAAGCCGACTTCATCAGAAAAACAGTAGCTGCGAATCAGAGCATCTTTAACGTACTAAATCGCATTATTAAAGATGGTAAGGTAAAGGTCACTTACATCCCGGGTAATCACGATATGGGATTTACCGCTGAGAACGTTGATATTGCAATGCCGGGAGTGAATCAAGCTCGCGACTCAAAGGAGAAGTTTGGAATAGGAACCTATCACCCGGATGGTTATCCGGAAATAGCCATCGAACATGGACATCGTTATGACTTTTTCTGTGCAATGACTCCGGGTGCCAATGAATCTGAAGCACCGGGTGCGACATTACCTCCGGGATATTTCTTTGCACGTATCGCAGCGAATTCATTTACCGATCCTACTACGCCTGAAGCTGCAACAAAAGTCCCCACTATACCGGAGAAAGATAAAAGTGATCCCGAACAATATAGTAAATACGTTTACTATGGTTTGTGGAAGTACGTGATGGAGAAAGTTATTTATGTAAAAGATAACTTCAGTGATAACATTATTAAAACAAAGGTGGGAAATTTCACCAAAACATATTCCATCAATGACGTCCTACCTTATAGTGCACCCGACGGCAGTATACAAATGAAATTATATAATGGTCTGTTTACTCAAGACAATTGGAATTCACGTTTGATATACAATAATGCAAAAGTTTCTACTGATATTAACGAAGCAATAAAAGGTAGCTTGGAAACGAAATTCATTGATGACGAATCATATGTACAATATTTCAATCTTCCGGAGTCCATTATCCGTGTTGTTATTTTCGGCCATACTCATTTACCAATGATTAAATCTTATACCAACCAGGAAGGTAAACCTTGCGTTTATGCTAATTCCGGCACATGGGAAGATAAGAAAACCCGTGATAAAAATGAAGTAATAGATCAAGATAATATAAATATGAACTTCGTTGTGGTTATGCCCGACCAAGCCAATAAGAAGAAATTACAGGTGGGTTTGTACCAATACAAAGCTGGTAAACATGTATTGGTAGATAACAAAGGAGTGGAATTATAAATTTCACAGCTTTTGACGAATATCCGCCCTGTTACGATTTGTTTCGCATCAGGGCGGATATGTTTATATACCTTCTCTATCTTTCCAACACTTTTAGTTCTATTCTGTGGGCTTTCTATGCCAGACTTTGTATGTTTATGCTAAATGTAGTTAACCGTACTCATTTTTCTTATTATATTTATATCTTTGTTTCAGATGTGAAACCTTTAAATTCTGAGCGTTATGTACACTATACAAGCAAATCCCAGTGGCTCTCGTAAACTGGATATTTCGGAAGAGAATCTCGCTACAATTGAGAAATATAGACTATTCGGTCATCTTATCGATAGTAATGGCATTGTAGATGAAGCTGTTTTAGAAAAGCTAAGACTGAATATCCGCTCTCTTATTGCTTCACAAGAAGAAGACAGTAAAGATCTACTCGACCTCTGCATCGATGTAATCTACCACAATAATATGAAAGCATTCGGTCTGCAACAACTTATCAGACTTTATATCGAATGGCTGTCCAATCAAGAAACAACGGATGATGAAGAGGAATGAAAACAATCAATACTTGCGGGAAACTGCCATACAGCCCGCTTATACCTGCCATTAAGGCATTATGCGATGCCAATATGGGTGATAAATTGGAAATCATCATGGATGATGCCACTGCTTTTAGTGATCTAAAGGAATATCTTTCCGAAGTTAAAATAGGATTTCGGGAGATATACGATGGAGAGCAAATGACAGTACAATTCACCGTTAAATAAGTTTCAATAGATATTTAAGAACCTCTTAAATCCAAAGTACGGGATACCTTTCAGAAAAAGGTATCCGTATCATTGCGATGCATGTGCAAAGCCATAAGAGAAGCCTGTAGCATAGCGCCTTAAGGCATATTTTCTTCCGACTGCATGAAAATACTAAAATTATCACGTACCTTTGCAGCATGAAAGAATATCGAATGACCGATTGGCTGCCAACCACCAAGAAAGAAGTAGAGCTACGTGGTTGGGATGAATTGGATGTGATCTTATTCAGTGGAGATGCTTATGTTGACCATCCTTCCTTTGGAGCTGCCGTTATAGGGCGTATACTCGAAGCGGAAGGATTGCGTATAGCCATCATTCCACAACCCAATTGGCGTGACGATTTACGTGATTTCAAAAAGCTCGGGCGTCCACGTCTTTTCTTCGGCATAAGCGCCGGATGTATGGACTCTATGGTGAACAAATACACCGCCAACAAACGCCTTCGCAGTGAAGATGCTTATACACCCGACGCCCGCCCCGATATGCGTCCCGAGTATCCTTCTATTGTTTATACTCAAATCCTAAAAAAAATCTATCCCGATGTTCCGGTTGTCTTAGGCGGAATTGAGGCTAGTCTACGCCGTGTCAGCCATTATGACTATTGGCAAGATGAACTACGCAAAAGTATTCTCGTAGATAGCGGTGCCGACCTACTCATTTATGGTATGGGTGAAAAACCCATTGTGGAAATGGTGGAACGGATGAAAGACATTACCAATGCATCACCGGATAAACGGTTCTTCACAGTGCCAGATATAAAAGAGCTGTTTACAATCTCTCAGATAGCATATACCTGCAAAACTTCCGACTTCGCATCGCAAGAAGGTGATATCCGCCTGGCTTCGCATGCCAAATGTCTTAAGGATAAAAAGGAACAAGCTGCTAACTTCCGCTATGTAGAAGAAGAAAGCAACAAATATGCCGCTTCGCGTATTGTGCAGGAGACGGACAAACTCACTGTCGTAGTCAACCCTCCTTATCCGCCCATGTCGGAACAAGAGCTTGACCGTTCGTATGAGCTACCCTATACGCGCCTGCCTCATCCTAAATATAAGGGTAAACGTATTCCGGCTTATGACATGATTAAGTTCTCGGTCAATATACACCGAGGTTGTTTCGGTGGCTGTGCTTTTTGCACTATTTCCGCACATCAAGGCAAGTTTATAATCAGTCGCAGCAAACCAAGTATATTACGCGAAGTTAAAGCAGTGATGGATTTACCTGATTTCAAGGGTTACCTAAGTGACTTGGGAGGACCATCGGCAAACATGTACCGCATGAAAGGGCGTGATGAAAGCGTGTGTATGAAGTGTAAACGTCCGTCGTGTATCCATCCGAAAGTATGTCCCAACCTGAATACGGATCATCGCCCGCTACTCGATGTCTATTATGCCGTAGATGCATTACCAGGAATAAAGAAAAGCTTTATAGGTAGTGGCGTACGCTACGACTTGTTACTCCATCGCAGTAAAGACGAAGCCACCAACCGAAGTGCGGAAGAATATACCCGTGAATTAATTGTAAATCATGTCAGCGGGCGATTGAAAGTTGCCCCCGAACATACCAGCGACCGTACCTTATATGTGATGCGCAAACCGTCATTTCAACAGTTCGAAGAGTTTAAGCGAATCTTCGATCGCATCAATCGCGAAGAAGGACTGCGTCAGCAGCTCATCCCCTACTTCATATCCAGCCATCCGGGCTGTACGGAAGAAGATATGGCGGAGTTGGCAGTGATTACCAAACGGCTGGATTTCCATTTGGAACAGATACAGGACTTTACCCCTACTCCAATGACTGTTGCCACCGAAGCATGGTACACAGGTTATCATCCTTATACACTCGAACCCATATTCAGTGCAAAGACACAACGGGAGAAGTTGGCGCAACGTCAATTCTTCTTCTGGTATAAGCCTGAAGAACGGAAGAATATCATTAATGAATTACGGCGCATAGGTCGGCAGGATTTAATTGATAAACTTTACGGGAAACGGTAACAATCGCCAGTCCAAAACTCAGCTATGTATATTCCTATTATATTGTGGTTATCGCATACAATGGCAGATTTACCAACCAACTTTCTTTTTTATAATCGGCTAAAGACGTTCGAATCGCCTTTTTCGGATGATGTTGTTCACAAAATAACCTAAAACTTGTTGATTTCAAATTTGTACCTGCCTTCACTTCAACAGGAATAATTTCATCGCTCTCATTCTGGACAACAAAGTCAAGCTCGTATTTACTGTTGCCAAATGTATGATAATAAACGGCCAATTCTTCATTTTGTATGAATTGTTGAAAGACATACTGTTCGGTCAGTGCACCCTTAAATTCTTCAAAGACAGCATTACCTTCAACTATTGTCATGGCTCCCACGCCAGACATTGCGCCAAGCAGACCTACATCATTGTGAAAGAGTTTGAAAGCTGACAGTTCGCGATAGGAAGCCAACGGCAAAGCTACTTTCGACACATCATAGATTTTGTGCAGCAAGCCTGCATCAGTAAGCCATTGAATAGCTAATTCAAAATCCTTCGCCCGTGCCCCTTCACGAATGACACCATAAATAAATTTCTTATTTTCCTTTGCAAGCTGCATGGGAATGCTGTCCCAAACCATATTGATACGTGGTAAAACCTCTGCTGGCGCATGCTTAGAAAAGTCATTACGGTAAGATTCAAGTATTTGGTTTTGAATGTTACGGACTTGCTTCCAATCTCTACTTTCAACAAATTCTTCAACAACTTCAGGCATCCCGCCTACGAATAAGTAATACCGTAAAAGATTAGTCAACTTAGAATGAAAAAAGGTCAGATTGTCGAGATCACGCTTCTCTAGCAATTCTGCAATACCAGTCTCACCGATTGCAAGCAGGAACTCGTAGAACGACATCGGGCTGAGTTTCAAGAAATCCACTTTCCCTACAGGGAAAGATTCTCCTGAATGTACATTCACCCCCAGTAGCGATCCTGCTGCAATAATGTGATATTGAGGTGCATCTTCATATAGATATTTCAACGCAGTAACTCCTTTCGGCGCAGCTTGAATTTCATCAAAGACAATTAAAGTATCGTCGGCACTGATTGCCAAATGACAGTAAGCATTCAGTACTGTAACGATTCTGTCAATATCAAAATCTATTTCAAACAGAGTCTTCGGTGCATTCGGACGTTCAAAATTAATATATGCCACCTGCTTATATTCGGCTTTCCCAAATTCCTGAATAAGCCAAGTCTTACCCACCTGTCTTGCTCCAAGAAAAATAAGTGGCTTTCTCTTCTTAGACAATTTCCACTCTTTCAGATCCTTAATTCTGCTTCTGTACATTTATTTCTTGATTTTTAGCATCAACAAACACACTTTTCTCTCAATTATACGATCGTAAAGTTACACTTTTCTCCAAGAATATTCAGACATATACCACACTTTTTTCTGTATTAAGCTACCTATTTAATACATAATGGCACAATCATACTTTACAAGAACTTTTTCTCCTACAATCTCAAATTTAGTAATTTGTCTTTTACGCTTATTATATTCAACTCTACATGTCATCTGCAAAAGTCCTCCCCACTGAGAAAACCAGCAATGAGTAATAAAAGCCACTTCATTTGAAAGAATAAGTGAAGGTAATGAATATACTTCCCGACACTTACTTATTAAGCCTTCAGACTCCTCAGAACCATGTCTCTTCACTTGCCGTTCCTCTCTAATTTTTTCTATATCGTTAGGTAGATTAATAAATAAACGTCTTTCATACTCGCCATGCCAACGCATTCCTATTACATGAAAAGTCTGCCATAGCAAATAAGCTTGCCAAATAGCAGCTTCAGTAAAAGGCAAAGAAATATATAAAAATGGGAATTTAGGTAAAACCTTCTTTCTATATTTTAGGATAGGAATTCCTCCTATCCTAAAGGTGCTCACTATTCGACATTTATTTCTATTTATCCCCAAGGCATAAAAGAAATTATTAGTTCTGTATTTAAAGTCACTATCAACAAGATGCCTTATTGTCTTATCTCTAACATAGAGCCATAAGGTCGAATTGGTAGACTTTCTCGGACGATAATCATCCAGGAGATAATTCTCTTCTAATTTCAAATCTGGTAAATTGTATAACAACAAATTCAAATCATCATGCTCCTCTATGAGAATTTCCTCTATTGAATTAATATAAGCAGCACCTATTACTCCCAAATGTCTATCTTCAGTGTTCGTATCCATTCCTATTTTTATTATAAGTATGTAAAACAATCATAAGCAAAGCTATCGCTACAATAACATCTACTATGTTCCACATTATCTTTCCCAAAGGTATCTTTACAATAGGCTGGAATAATACAGCCACCGCTCCCCAAGTTACAGCAAGACTTTCTTTCTTTTCTAAATAGTATTGGTATGACATTATCCCTAAAATAATAGCAGCACCGTAACGCACTAGCATATAGTATCCATAAGGCATAGGAGCCAGACAAAGTAATAATGCAATAACTAGCGCAAGTTGAATTTTTATCATAATCTATAAATTATCTATTACTTTTTCCTCCAAAGAAGAATGAAAAAACAGAAGATATACCAAATATCCAATAAAATACATTATAAGCTGTTGTATATACACTTGCCTTATAAAGGACATCATCAAAAATAAGGCTTCTAATGAAATTTACAGGTAAAAATATCCCATGCCAAATACCCGAATACCAACTATATGCTTTACCCACTTCTATGTCACAAAGTAACCAACCGACAAAGCACATCACTAACACTTGAATTATAATTCTTGAAATCATATAAATACTATCATTCAGTTATACGGAAATAGATGTAATCTTTCTCCATAGGTTATGAAAAAAAACACAAACATATATATTAAGAACCCCGATGCTATAATCGATAATAGAAGAGCCAACCACCTTGGTATTTTATCCCGCCATTTCACAAAAGCCATCATTGGAAGACCAATGCTTACAAATAAAGATCCAGCAATAAACAGTATCCAATAAAACATTCGATGTGATAAATTTATTATGGGTTCTACAGTCATTTCAAAAAGTGCAGTCCAAGCAATTTGCACCAATAGAAAACCAGAAAGAAGAATCCTGAGACCGCTTATCACAGCTACGACCCACCACAAAACGATCAAACACTTTTTTATCCAATGTATATTTTGATCCCATTTTCCATAATAGGAACATTTTATAGTTATGAAGAAAAATAATATAGCCCCAAAAAAATAAGGGCAAGAAGAAACAAACATATCAAGCATTTCCGATAATGTTCGGGTATCTTCTTCATCATAATATCTTGCACCATCAATTGAGGCAAGCCATAATACCATTGATTGTGTTAACAAGTATACCATACTAATTATAATATTTCAATTTCAGACTCAAATTATTTCTTCATCTGTTTCTTGAATAAAAAGAGTAAAAGAAAAAACAGGAAAGAAAAACAGAAAAATCCCTTCAATGCCCCATTATTAGTCTTTACCAATATGGGCACTTCATTTTTTTCTAAGTCAGACACATCTTCACTGTTTTTTTTCACTATTTTCTTTTCATTCCATCTAAACGAAGCAATTACTTTCTCAAAGTCATCTCCCCATATTGCCTCTTCCTCTTCCCGATAAGATAAAATAAACGTTACCATCTCATCATCGTTATGAATCATATAATACTTTACCCTAACCGGAGGATTTTCTGCAAATCCCTTCCTCCTATATTCCGCAACAATTCCAGAAAATGATGCATTATTTTCATATCGGATACTCTCAATGGACAACAGTTTATCTCCGCAATCAGCCTCTATTGTCGATTTAACTAAAGCAATATCATTTTTCAAGAATCGTGCAACGAATGCGGCTAGCGAGTCTTTTAATGCAAAAATTAAGCAATTTAGAGCACTTCTCAGAGGGGTCAGGGATGTGTCCTTCTTCTTATTCAGATTATCGAAAATTTATGCTTAAAATCGTAATCCCTCAGTATTTCGGTATGATCCATAATCTTGAATCTAGGCTCTCAAAGACAAGAATGAAGCACAACTCTTCTTACAATATCATTTTTCAAGACATTGAGACAAAGGAAATGTCCCTATTTTTACCTAACAAAATTAATGATAAAAAATGAAAGTCAAAAGAAATAGACATTTTTCTTTCAGTGAACATTTATCAAGATAACTTTAATACATGGGATAAATGTTTATAGCTCCGTTATTCTTCTCTTCGCACTTTACATAAACCGGTTGTCGCTTCCACCCAATATTCTTGATCTTCCCTTCCGCTTGCAAGCGAGTCAACTGCCGGATTGCCGTGCGCGATTTAATGCCGCACAATTCCTGAAGCACACTACGGGTAAGATGATCATGAGTCTGGAGATAGGTATTTACTTTGGCATCGACTTCTTCATCAGACACCCTCACCGAGTGTGCTACTTTAATGCGATCGAATTTCACCGGTCCCAACTGCCTGCGCAGTTTCTGATCGGGTACGAAATTGACTCCTTTTACATGTACTTTTGTATTTCGACGCTTGGTATCCTCCAAAATATCCTCACCGTCACAAGTCAGAGAAATCTGGAAATAGCCAAGCCCGTTAAGGTGCACCCGCTGTCCGTCGCGTAAATGTTCGCCTACCACACGGGAGACAGCATCGAGAACGGCGTTAGCATCTATTTCGGTTAATGAGCATCGGTCCTGTATGGCGTGCGCCAGTTCGTCGGTTTCTACTCTGCCATTTAATACAGGACGTGCATGATAGCGTTTTTCTCCCCTTTTGTCTGAGTCGGGATTCTCGTACCATTCAAATCGGATAGACATGATTTACGATCGATATAAACATTCTTTAATAAGGATTTACTAGGGGGAAAATAAGATTTTCGACCGGGGTAAATTCAGTTTTCAACCTATGATAAGTGCTTTGACACTCCCGTGGCAAACGTTTGACACGGATATGGCAAAGCTTTGACACCTTAATGGCAAACGATGGACACTAGAGTGTCAAAGCAATCTCTATACGGACAAATATACAAAAAAAAGAGGCTAAATGCAAGCAAAAGCAGGGAAAAACGGCTTTAGTTCCGTTACTTCCAGAACATAACGGCAATGGCTATGAAATTGTAAAAACAAGGCTCTTCAGCTTACTCCTTTTATCTTTTCGACACGACTACAGTACATTCTGCTTAATGTTTTTGCATCAACCGGCTTTACTTCTTATAAGTTTTCGACACAACGACAATGACAGTCTCGAATAAATTCAAGATAGCTCTTCCTTTAAGACAATGTGTAATCTGAAATAAACGCCATTCATTGAAAGCAAGGCTCGCCCACGACGACTCAATCTTCAACTTCCATTGCAACAATTTCTTTAAGTACACTAACCGCCGTTTCCACATTGGTGACGCTATTGACCAGCATGCTTCGCCGGTTATTTTGATCGCGCAAATCGCAACGTCGGGTGTACTTCATCATGTATGCAATGAGTTTGCCGAATGACTTGCTCTTATAATATGGACTTTCCGGATTGGAAACCAGAAAAAGAGTCATACGTCCACCTTTCAGGAAGACTTTTTCCACGCCAAGACGGGCAGCAATGCGCCGCAGCGGTACAATACGAAGTAATTCTTCTGTTTCGGGAGGAACAGGACCGAAACGGTCGATCAAACGGGTGCGGAAAGCTTCGACATCATCATCGAGTGTCAATCCATCAAGTTCACGATAGAGCAACATACGCTCGCTACTACCTGTGACGTATGTCGCCGGCAGTAAGAGTTCAAGATCACTTTCCACTTGGCTGTCATCGACAAACTGTTCGCCACTGATCGTTCCGTCATTTTGCAGTTCTTCGGCATATAACTCGGCAAATTCGTCATTCTTTAATTCGTGCACAGCTTCTGAAAGAATCTTCTGATAGGTCTCGTAGCCCAAGTCGGCTATAAATCCACTTTGCTCGGCACCAAGCATATTTCCCGCTCCACGAATATCAAGATCTTGCATGGCAATATGAATACCGCTACCTAAATCACTGAAATT
This sequence comes from Bacteroides sp., assembly GCA_041907545.1. GTDB lineage: Bacteria > Bacteroidota > Bacteroidia > Bacteroidales > Bacteroidaceae > Bacteroides. The sequence continues at coordinate 55,699 of JAYRGX010000003.1, read as the reverse complement.
TTCTATTGCCTGTAGACGACGCTTCGACTCGGGAGTCAGCGAAGACAAAGGAGGTGCCAGCAAATAGCAGAACGCTTTCTTATTACTACGCCCTACACGACCACGCATCTGATGCAAATCGCTCAGACCGAAGTTTTGAGCTTGATTTATAATGATTGTATTGGCATTCGGAATATCAATTCCACTCTCAATAATCGTAGTGGCAATCAATACATCATAGTCGTAATTGACAAAATCGAAAATGATCTTCTCCAATCCTGCCGGTTCCATCTGTCCGTGACCGATAGCCACACGACAATCGGGTATATTCCGTTCCACCATCATCTTCAATTCGGTCAGATTGGAGATACGGTTACTCACAAAGAATACCTGACCGTTTCGGCTCATCTCGAAGTTGATTGCATCGGTAATGACTTCTTCATTGAAAGTATGTATCTCGGTCTGTATGGGATAACGGTTGGGTGGAGGCGTGGAAATTACACTCAAATCGCGCGCGCCAAGTAACGAGAATTGCAAAGTACGCGGGATGGGAGTTGCTGTCATTGTGAGTGTATCGACATTCACTTTAAGTTGACGCAATTTCTCTTTCACAGATACACCAAACTTCTGCTCTTCGTCAATAATGAGCAGGCCGAGGTCTTTAAACTTCACATCCTTGCCCAAAATGCGGTGTGTACCTATGAGAATATTCACATCACCCGAAGCCAGTGACTTTAGAATAGCCTTTACCTGAGCAGCGGTACGTGCTCTACTGAGGTATTCCACACGGCAAGGAAAACCTTTTAAACGTTCGCTAAACGTCTGAAAGTGTTGATAAGCCAACACGGTAGTTGGTACCAATACCGCAACTTGCTTATTGTCCGCCGCCGCTTTAAACGCAGCACGTACGGCGACTTCGGTCTTTCCAAAACCCACGTCACCGCAGACAAGCCTGTCCATCGGCCGGTTATTCTCCATATCAGCCTTCACATCAGTCGTTGCTTTGCTTTGATCGGGAGTATCTTCGTAAATAAACGAAGCCTCCAGTTCTTTCTGCATGAAACTATCCGGACTAAACTGGAAACCTTTTTCTTCACGTCGTTGCGAATAGAGCTTGATCAGGTCACGTGCAATATCCTTTATCTTGGTCTTGGTTCGTTCTTTCAGTTTCTCCCAGGCTCCCGTACCCAACTTGTTGAGATGTGGCATTTCGCCATCTTTACCTTTATATTTGGAGACCTTGTGTAGCGAGTGAATGGAGACAAAAACCACATCTTCATTTTGATAGACCAGTTTCATCACCTCCTGTGTCGTATCCCCATTAGGGATACGCACCAGCCCGGCAAAACGCCCCACACCATGGTCGGTATGTACCACATAATCGCCCGGAGTAAACTGATTGAGCTCTTTCAACGAAAGTGCCACTTTACCCGAACGTGCTTTATCACTCTTAAGATTATATTTGTGGAAACGGTCGAACAACTGATGATCGGTAAAGACGCAAACGCCCAGCATATTGTCAGCAAAACCCTCGTGTAAAGTACGTTCCACGGCAGTGAAACGAATATCATCTCCCCGATCATCAAAGATGGCACGAATACGGTCGGTCTGCTTGCTGCTATCGCTGCATATATATAATGTATAGCCCTTATTTATATAATCTTTAAAGCTATCGGCTACCAAATCGAAGTTTTTATGGAAGATAGGTTGGGCGGATGTATTGAATGACACTGTCGCATCCGGAGTACCTGTTGGTTTATTGCCGAATTCCATCCGGTGAAAGCCTAAAGCATCCCGTGTAAAATCCGTTCCATCAAGTAATTTGCCATCCAGGCTGATACCTCCATTTTCTTCTGCTTCACGGGCTACAATGGCTTGCGGCGCCAGTGCCTCATCATGAACGCATTGTATGCGTTCGCGAAGCCAAAGGAAATCGCGCATAGCCAATAAAGTATCTTTAGGCAAAAAGTCGAGAAAAGAGACCATGCCTCCCCTACCGTCTTTTTCGAGACTTCGACTTAAATCGGGAACAATCACTACGCTTTCCTTCTTGTTCTTCGATAATTGCGTATCCACTTCGAACGTACGAATACTATCCACCTCATCGCCAAAGAAATCAATACGATATGGGAACTCCGACGAAAAAGAAAAGACATCTATGATACTTCCACGTACAGCGTACTGTCCCGGCTCGTAGACATAATCGACATATTCAAAACCATAACTGCGCAACACCTCCGTGATAAAATTAGTATCCACCTGTTCGCCCTGATGAAGCTTTAGTGTTTTTTCGCCCAGTTCCTTACGTGAAACCACCTTTTCGGCTAAGGCATCGGGATAAGTCACGATACATAATCCTTCCTCACCCTTTTGCAGGCGGCTTAAGACTTCTGTACGAAGAATCTCATTCGCCGCATCTTTCTGCCCGTACTTAATGGCACGCCGAAAAGAAGACGGAAAGAAAAGGACTTTCTCTTCACCGAGTATTTGAGTCAGGTCATGATAGAAATACCCCGCCTCTTCCAGATCACTTAATATAAAAAGAAAAGGAAAACCGGTACGCTGCACCAATACAGAAGAAAATAATGAGGCGGAAGACGCACAAAGTCCGCCACAAAAAAAGTGTCGTATCGAATCATCTTTAAGCAATCTGCTCACAGCTTCCACATTGGGATGAGTGGCATATAGTTGTTGGAGTTCAGAAATGGTCATTGCTATTTACTTTATTCATTCATCTTTTCACCAGAAGTCACCCTGTATTACACCAATTATCATTCCAGGTCTTCAAATACTTTCTTATTTTCAATAATACTTGCATCAGCTATTCTCTAAAAACAATACATTGTACACACCCCCGGAATACAGGCGAGTATAAGCTGGAAAGCAAATTATAAGAATCTAAAAGGTTCGATCGTTGGCACTACATTCACTATAATCCATCAGCTATAACTTTAATTAAGCAATATGCAGAAGTCGAGATAAACTATGGTGAAAATCCAGTGCAAAATTACTAAATAATCCTCAGTTATGCTCGATAATTAGAGAAAACACTTAACTTTGTTCCCAATAACAGCCCCCATTTATGGATATACAAACGTCAGATAGCATCGTTATCATCCCGACTTACAACGAACGGGAAAACATAGAAAAAATAATCCGAGCTGTATTCGAATTGGAGAAAACCTTTCACATTCTCATCATCGAAGATGGTTCGCCGGACGGTACCGCTTCTATCGTCAAGAAGTTACAGGAAGAATATCCGGAACGTTTGTTCATGGTGGAGCGTAAAGGCAAATTGGGCCTTGGAACTGCTTATATCGCAGGATTTAAATGGGCATTGACACGCCATTACGAGTATATATTCGAGATGGATGCCGATTTTAGTCATAACCCGAACGATCTACCGAGGCTCTACGCAGCATGTAGTACCGAAAATGCCGATTTAGCTATCGGTTCACGTTATGTCAGTGGGGTAAATGTAGTCAATTGGCCGATGGGACGTGTGCTGATGTCCTATTTTGCCTCAAAGTATGTACAATACATCACAGGTATGCCGATACACGATACCACAGCAGGATTTGTCTGTTATCGCCGCAGGGTTTTGGAGACGGTAAAATTAGATAACATCCGTTTTAAAGGCTATGCCTTCCAAATCGAGATGAAATTTACCACCTTTAAATGCAATTTTAAGATAAAAGAAGTCCCTGTTATTTTCATCAACCGCGAACTTGGCTCTTCCAAAATGAATTCAAGCATATTCGGCGAGGCGGTTTTTGGTGTTATCAAGTTGAAAATACACAGTCTCTTTCATAAATATCCAAAAATGAACTAAAGCTTACGCAACAATGAAAAGGGTTTTAATTCATAATGCAACAATAGTCAATGAAGGAACCTCGGTTCAAGGTTCCGTTGTATTAGCAGGTGAACAAATAATAGAGATACTGACCGTTGGACAACAACCGTCTTCTCCGTGTACTGAAGTGATTGATGCAACCGGCTGTTATCTGCTACCCGGTGTTATTGACGAACATGTTCACTTTCGCGATCCCGGATTAACACAAAAAGCTGATATATCCACAGAAAGCCGTGCCGCAGCCGCGGGAGGAGTCACTTCCATCATGGATATGCCCAATACAAGCCCACAGACCACCACTCTTGATGCTCTTGAGCAGAAACTTGAATTGATGAGTCGTAAATCACTTATTAATTATTCGTGCTATTTTGGAGCAACCAATGAGAATTATACAGACTTTGGCAAACTGAATAAGCAACAGGTCTGCGGAATAAAGCTTTTTATGGGCGCGAGCACCGGTAATATGCTGGTGGATAAAATGAATACCCTGATGAATATATTCAGTGGTACCGATTTACTGATTGCAACTCATTGCGAAAGCCAAAATATTATCAAAGCAAATATCAAACGGTATAAGAAGATGTTTCCGGAAAGTACCGAAATACCAATAAGTAAGCACTCTTATATTCGTTCGTCCACAGCTTGTTTACGCTCTTCGGAATTAGCTGTGCATCTTGCTGATATTTACAACTCGCGACTTCATATATTACATATTTCCACTGAAAGAGAACTGCAACTCTTCTCGTCAGCTCCTTTATCAAAGAAGCGGGTTACTGCCGAGGTATGTGTTCCTCATTTACTTTTCTGGAATGCCGACTACGAAACACTTGGTAGCCGCATTAAATGTAACCCTGCAATTAAAAGAAAATCAGACCGCAGGGCGTTGAGAACCGCCGTCAATAGCGGAATTATCGACGCTATAGCTACCGATCATGCCCCACACCTTCTAAGTGATAAGCAAGGTGACGCACTGACAGCAACATCCGGTATGCCAATGATTCAATTCTCACTTGTCAGCATGCTCGAACTTGTAGATGAAAAAGTGTTTTCTATAGAAACCATTGTAGAAAAGATGTGTCATGCTCCCGCCCAAATTTATAATATCAGCAAACGTGGATATATTCGTGAGGGTTATCAGGCGGATTTGGTTTTAGTACGACGTGAAGAAGAACCCTGGACACTTACCGCCGACAAGATACTCAGCAAATGTGGTTGGAGCCCGCTTGAAGGAAAATCATTCCATTGGAAAGTTGAAAAGACCTTTGTCAATGGGCAGGCCGTATATACCGACGGACATACCGATGAAGACTATCGCGGGCAAATGTTGATATTCGAACGTTAATCTGCAGAACTTTCCGCGAGCTTAATCCGTTTATATCCGTATGAAAGAAGAAATAGTAACGTATTCCATACACGAAGTAAGCCCGTATATCAACTGGATTTACTTTTTTCACGCATGGGGATTTCAGCTCCGCTATGCCGCTATAGCCAACATACATGGTTGCGATGCCTGTCGCGCATCATGGTTAGTATCTTTTCCGGAAGCCGACCGTGCCAAAGCTGCCGAAGCAATGCAACTATTTAAAGAGGCCAACCGGATGTTAAATCAGTTGGATGAAGAGTATAAAGTCCATGGACTTTTCAAACTGTGCAAAGCAAACTCCGATAATGATAATCTGATTATAGAAGATACAGTATTGCCGTTATTGCGTCAACAAACGCCGCATCCCGATAATAGTCCGTACCTGTGTTTGAGTGATTTTATCCGCCCCTTATCTTCCGGCATACCGGATACCATAGGGCTATTCGTTGCGACCTGTGACAGTCATCTGGAGAAGCTATATGAGAATGATCCGTACAAGCGAATATTGGTTCAGACATTAGCCGATCGGTTGGCTGAAGCCGCTACGGAGAAGATGCATGAATATGTACGCAAAGTAGCTTGGGGATATGCCAAAGATGAAAATCTGTCCATGCCGGAACTCCTCGAAGAGAAATACCAAGGTATCCGTCCCGCAGTCGGCTACCCCTCATTACCCGATCAGTCGGTAAACTTCATACTCGACAAGATATTGGGAATGCATAAAATCGGCGTAACATTGACAGAGAATGGCGCCATGAGCCCTCATTCCTCAGTATGTGGGTTAATGTTTGCACACCCCTCTTCCCACTATTTCGCAATAGGGAAAATAGGAGAAGATCAATTAGAAGACTATGCCAAACGGCGTGGAGTCTCTCCCGATGAAATACGTAAGTTCCTTGCTGCCAACCTCAAACTTTAATGTTCTCTATCCTGTATTTCCAAATCAAGCATAAGCATCAGGAACCCCAAAAGTAGAAAAACAAAGAAAAACCTTTGTTCCGATCTGCAATGATGTGATTTTAGAAATAGTTATGCGACAGATAAAATAAAAAGCAAATCAAGTGATATCGAAGTAGAAATGGAAAACGTAGAACAAGAATTTCTTGCTGTAATCCGGGAGTATTCACGTGTGATCTACAAAGTGTGCTATATGTATACTACCCCCAATGCTACGATAAACGATTTGTATCAAGAAGTAGTTTTGAATATATGGAAAGCATTTCCTAAATTCAGAAAAGAGTGTAAAATCTCGACATGGATTTACCGCATTTCATTAAATACTTGCATCAGCTTCCTACGAAAAGAAAAGAACATTCCCGAAATAGTCACATTAACCCAGGAAGCGGATCGGAGTGAAGAACTGGATGAAACCCAAGTCATGTTGAAGCAGCTTTATCACATGATAAACCGGCTTGGCGAACTGGATAAATCCATCATACTACTCTACTTGGAAGAGAAGAGTTACGAAGAGATTTCGGAAATCATCGGCTTAACTCTGACCAATGTTGCGACAAAGATCAATCGCATTAAAGATAAATTAAGAAAAATGAACAAAGAGGAATAATATGGAATTGGACGAACTTAAACAATCCTGGAATAAATTGAATCAGCAATTGGAAAAAGATACCATTGCCGATGAAAATGAAATTGCAAATCTCGTCAGCAAATATAAAGCTAACGCGGACAAAAGTCTGAAGCGTCTTACGGGCTGGCAAAGATTATCCATAAGCCTCGGTTTTGTTGGGCTCTTCATTCTATTAATAGTATGCTTATTGCCATCTGTGTTTCATATTGGCGAAACATACCAATCGAAAGTCAATGCTTTGATCATCTTCTTCGCGATAAGTCTTATCATCGGCATTTGCTGGGATTATCAAAACTATGTATCTATAAAAAACATCCGGGTTGACATTATGCCGGTAGCTGAAGTCAGTAAACGGATGCTCAAGTTCCGTCAATGGATGAAGTATGAGGTCATTGGCATATCCATTTGGATCATCCTATTCAATGTCGTAAATTACTGGGTAATGGATTATTATTTGGAATCCGCCGGTACACAAGCTCTTTTAATCCTATTCTTTTTAACATGTGATGCTGTAATCATCTACTTGCTGTATAAGAGGATAGCATATAAGCATCTCAATAAAATTAAAAAGAATATTGAAGACTTGGAAGATATATGCACGGAATAACTCTGATAGTCTTTTTACTCCTTCTGATACCTGACATATATATCTATTTGATCTATATATTCCGGAAGGTGGAAAACAGATGGGTACATGCGGTCTATTGGTTACCAACCGTGTTATTACTTACCGGATATTCCTATTACATGTATTGCGTGGGGGATAATGTTTTAGCCAATCACACCCAAGCTATCGGTAAGCTGGCTATCGGATTATTTCTATTCTCCATACCTAAAATAGCCTTTATAATTTGCTCCATCTTAGGTCTATTACTGCGTTTATTATATCGACCATTGCATCATATTTTCGTATGGATCGGTCTATTTATCGGCATTGTATGCTTTGCAGGCATATTATATGGGGCGACATTAGGGCTCAAGCACTTTCAAGTTAAACAAGTCACATACTATCACCCAAAGCTACCAAAATCTTTCGATGGCTACACCATCACACAAGTATCCGATATACATATTGGCAGTTGGAAAGAAAAAGAGGGAGTTATTCGCAGGATGGTGGAATTAGTCAACAGTCAGCATGCTGATATGATTGTATTTACCGGAGACTTAGTGAACCAAAGGAGTATAGAATTAAATGGTTTTCAAAACACCTTGTCCGGTTTCCATGCTCGGGATGGAGTCTATTCCATCTTAGGAAATCATGATTATGGCACCTATTATCATTGGTCAAATCCGAAAGAAGCAACGAATAATATGAATGAGTTGTTGAATCGGGAAAAGTCAATGGGCTGGCAACTTTTAAACAATGACCACCGCATTATTCACCGTGGCAATGACAGCATCGCCCTTATAGGAGTAGAAAATGATGGAGAACCACCTTTCTCCCGTTTTGCCGACTTGAAAAAAGCATCGAAAGATACAAAAGGGATGTTTCGGATCTTGTTAAGCCATAATCCAACACATTGGAAACGTGAGGTTCTGCCTCAAACCGATATTGAATTAATGCTTTCGGGACATACCCATGCCATGCAAGGGGTATTTTTCGGTCATTCGTTAGCCTCACTAGTCTACCCCGAATGGGGAGGTATGTATGCCATGAAAAACAGACAGGCACTATACGTCAATGTCGGTATAGGCTACGTTGGGTTACCATTCAGATTCGGTGCATGGCCGGAAATAACAGTGATAAAATTAAAATGCGGTAATAAAGTACAATTCTCAAAATAGATTATCTTTGCGATTAAAATTCAAATCTATGAAGATACTCTACAATATTTATCAAGTCTGCTTTGCATTACCTGTCTTATTGGTGCTGACTATACTCACCGCTTTAGTTACTACAGTGGGATCTTTAATCGGAGGAGCCCACATTTGGGGATACTACCCGGGCAAAATATGGTCACAATTGGTCTGTTTTTTTCTTCTCATACCTGTCAAAGTAGAAGGTAGGGAAAAGCTTCACAAACATACTTCCTACGTTTTTGTTCCAAATCATCAGGGGGCTTTTGATATCTTTTTAATCTACGGATTTATTGGCCGTAACTTTAAGTGGATGATGAAAAAAAGTCTGCGGAAAATACCTTTTGTAGGAAAAGCTTGTGAGAGTGCCGGACATATATTTGTAGACCGTTCGGGCCCCAAAAAGGTGCTTCAAACAATAAAGCAGGCCAAGGGGTCATTAAAGGATGGCGTATCACTCGTTGTCTTTCCTGAAGGAGCACGTACCTTTACCGGGCACATGGGGTACTTCAAAAAAGGAGCTTTTCAGTTGGCTGATGAATTGCAGCTGGAAGTGGTGCCTGTGACTATAGACGGCTCGTTCGAAATATTACCAAGGACAGGCAAATGGATAAACCGACATCGTATGATACTGACTATACACGAACCTATTCCCCCTCACGGACAAGGGATAGAAAATATAAAAAACACGATGAACATAGCTTATAATGCAGTAGAGAGCGCATTACCCGAAAGCTATAAAGGCATGGTCAGAAATGAAGATCAAGAGCAAGGCTAAAAAACTTTTCTAGAAGTTTATATATTAGCTTTATAATTACGAAAGATATTAAGCAAGACCTCTCTTTTATAATATAAGTAGGGATCTTAAATAATAACCAGATAAAAAGCTCTGTCTAAAACCAATCAGGGTAATGTAGAATCAGCTTGATTTCGTTGCTTTAGAACCATATTTTCCTCCATGCGCCGATGTTCATCAATCAATTGCATGTTTTCCTTTGCCTTAACAAGAAAGTCTCTTATCAACGGATTATTTTGGAAAGTAGGTGGAGCATTATTTATAATTTCTTCTATTTGCGGTGTCATCACCGGATAAGGCAATGAACTGCATAGCATCATAAAGACACCTGGCCCAAGTACATTATTGTAGTTCGTGGAGATAAAGTCCTTAACGTAATCATTCATCTTCTTGACTAAAATAGCATTTTCCCTAGATAACTGATCATGTACTTCCGTCAGATCGGCACCGTCCATAACCATCCTCGCCTCCTTACTGTCCAATTCACTTATACCCAATTCAAAAGCATTGCGCTTGGCCAAAAAAGAGTATAATGCATCATTCAAAGGAGTCCCTTTGGCATCCAGTTGGGAATCAGTGATGGATACATCCATCTTGCCATCTTCAAGAACTAAAGGCATGATACTCTCACCGTCTATATATAAAGTGACAAGCATAGCTGAGTCAACCTTCCCCTTCATCGTAAATAAACCATGAATAACCTCGGCTGAGTCAACGTTTATCCACTGTCCACCTTTATAGCTTTTTAAGAATAGCATCTTACCATCAAGGCTGGTGATAGATGAAGATCCTTCAATTTTATATTTCTTCGTACAAGAAGCAAAAACCATCAATAATAACAAAGGTAACAAATGACTTAAATTCACTCTAATCATGCAAATACGATTTAATGAAACATTTCCCAAATGTACGACGTATTCAAGTTGTAAAAAAACATTTTATCAATATTTAAATCTTGCTCTGTTTTTTTCTTTAATATTATTTATAAGCTATGAAAGAAAGAAAAACTATTCAGGCTTTTTTCCTATTTTTGCAAAAATGAGAAGGATAACATATTCTGAAACAATAAATCAATGGTAATGAAAATCAAAAACTTTTTAGTGTTATTTGCCACACTGGCTTTCGGTCAATTCATAAAGGCTGACGAAGGAATGTGGTTGTTGCAGCTGATGAAACAGCAAAATTCTATTGATCTGATGAAAAAACAAGGGTTGCAATTGGATGCAGATGCATTATACAATCCTGGTGGCGTTTCATTAAAAGATGCAGTAGGTATCTTCGGAGGAGGATGTACAGGAGAAATTATTTCACCTGAAGGTTTGATTCTAACCAACCATCACTGTGGTTATGCTTCAATTCAGCAGCATAGCAGTGTGGAACATGATTATCTTACGGATGGATTCTGGGCGAAGAACCGCAGTGAAGAACTGCCTACTCCGGGATTAAAATTCCAATTCATCGAACGTATTGAAGACATTACATATATTGTCAACCAAAAGATAGCGAATGGGGAAACCTCAGAAATCAAAGCGTTGACACGTCCTTTTCTCGACAAATTAGCTAATGAGTTATTTGAGAAAAGTGATTTAAAAAACAAAAAAGGTATTCAGGTACAAGCATTACCTTTCTATGCGGGAAATAAATTCTATTTATTCTATAAAAAAGTTTATTCTGACGTACGTATGGTAGCTGCTCCTCCTTCTTCAATCGGAAAGTTTGGAGGTGAAACGGACAACTGGATGTGGCCACGTCATACAGGTGACTTCTCTATGTTTCGTATCTACGCTGATGTCAATGGTGATCCTGCAGAGTATTCACCAAGCAATAAGCCGTTAAAGACTCCGAAGTATTTAACAATATCAATCAAAGGTTTGAATGAAGGTGACTACACCATGATTATGGGATTCCCCGGAAGCACCAGTCGTTATCTTACCGTATCGGAAGTTAAAGAACGTATGGAAGCTTCCAATGATCCACGTATCAAGATTCGAGGCGTACGCTTGGCTGTATTGAAGGAAGTCATGGATGCCAGCGACAAGACACGTATTCAGTATGCAAATAAATTTGCAGGCTCAAGCAACTATTGGAAAAACTCAATAGGAATGAATAAAGCCATTATTGACAATGATGTATTGGGTGCAAAGGCGGAACAAGAAAAGAAATTCAATGAGTTCGCTAAAAACAAACCTGGATATCAGGGAGTCGTAAATAGGATAGACTCTATTGTAAGTAGCACCATGCCTGTTACCCGTCAGTACTATTACTTGTCGGAAGCTTTCAGAGGAGCCATTGAATTCGGAAGTCCCTTCCAGTTAATGGATCAAATGAAAAAAGCTATTAACGAAAAGAATGACAGCTTAAAGAATAAAACAATTATAGAACTCAAGGAAGTTTTTGCTACACTCCACAACAAAGATTACGATCATGAAGTAGATCGTAAAGTGGCTAAAGCTGTATTCCCGGAATATGCGAAAGCTATTGCAGCAGCCGATCGCCCTGCATTCTTCAATGTAATTGAAAAACAATTCAAAGGAGACTATAATGCATATATTGATGCAATGTATGACAACTCTATCATGTCCAGTCAGGCAAACTTTGATAAATTCATCAAAAAGCCTACTATTAAAGCAATAGATAATGATTTGGCCACCGCTTATTCACGTGCCAAATACGATAAAACGAATGATATCGCAAAACAGCTGAACTCAGGTGGTGATGAATTGGCATTATTGCACAAAGCATACATCCGCGGTTTGGAAGAAATGAAGTTACCGGTACCTTCTTATCCGGATGCAAACTTTACCATCCGCCTCACTTATGGTAACGTGAAATCGTATGATCCTCGTGATGGCGTACATTACAACTACTATACAACTGCTGATGGTATATTGGAAAAAGAAAACCCGGAAGACAGAGAATTCACTGTACCCGGAAAGTTGAAAGAATTGATTGAGAAAAAGGATTTTGGTCGCTATGCATTGGCTGACGGAAGATTACCAATCTGCTTCTTAAGCAGCAATGACATCACCGGAGGTAACTCAGGAAGTCCTGTCATGAATGCTCAAGGACAACTTGTAGGCTGTGCATTCGATGGTAATTGGGAGTCATTAAGTGGAGACATTAACTTCAACAACCAGTTACAACGCTGTATCAATTTGGACATCCGTTATGTTCTGTTCATTCTAGAAAAATTAGGAAACTGCAAGCATCTTGTCGACGAGATGACAATTGTAGAGTAATAAATGTAAAATGATAAGTGATTGGGAAAAATATAACCAATCCTTATCATTTTTTTTATTAACAAATCGTAAACTGCTAATCACAATATAATAAATGATAAAGAAAACTCTTTTACTCGCTGCTTTTACTTTACCCATGCTGCACTCAGCTTTTGCCGACGAAGGTATGTGGATGCTTACCGATTTGAAGAAACAAAATGAAGTAGCCATGACAGAGCTAGGCCTACAAATTTCTGTCGATGATATTTACAATCCTAATGGGGTTTCTCTAAAAGATGCTGTAGTACACTTCGGAAGTGGTTGTACTGGTGAAGTAATATCAGCGGAGGGCCTGGTGTTAACGAACCATCATTGTGGATACGGCTCCATAGCTCAATTGAGTAGCGTGGATCACGATTATCTGTCCAACGGATATTGGGCAATGAATAGAGAACAGGAACTTCCCTGCAAAGGTCTGACTATAACATTTATTGATCAAATACTGGATGTGACAGATTATGTAAAAGAGCAGTTGAAAAAAGATCCGGATCCAAATGGTGTAAACTATTTATCGCCTAAATATTTGGCCATAGTAGCTAAACGATTTGCAACAATCGAAAATATAAAAGATAAACCGGGACAAGTTTTTGAGCTAAAGGCTTTTTATGGTGGAAATAAATATTATATGTTTATAAAAACCACTTACAGTGATATCCGCTTTGTAGGTGCTCCTCCTTCATCTATCGGAAAATTTGGTGCTGACACGGACAATTGGATGTGGCCCCGCCATACCGGAGACTTCTCAATGTTCCGTATCTATGCAAATTCCAATGGAGAGCCGGCTCCTTATTCCAATTCAAATACCCCTCTAAAAGTAAAAAAACATCTAACAATCAGTTTAAATGGATACCGTGAAGGGGATTTCACTTTCGTAATGGGCTTTCCGGGGAAAAATTGGAGATACATGATTTCGGATGAAGTGGAAGAACGTATGCAAACAGTTAATTTCATGCGTCAACATGTTCGCGGGGTACGCCAAGAAGCATTATTGCAGGAAATGCAAAAAGATCCCGCCGTTCGTATTCATTACGCAAGTAAATATGCCTCATCTGCCAATTACTGGAAGAATGCCATTGGGATGAATGAAGGCTTAATCCGACTAAAAGTTCTTGACACTAAACGTGCACAACAGGAACAATTGCTTTCAAGAGGTCGTGAGCTGAGAGACTCTTCGTACCAGAAAGCTTTTAATGAGATCAGAAACATTGTTCAAGTTCGCCGCCCGGCCCTATACCACCAACAAGCCATTCAAGAAGCTCTCATTACAGGGTTGGAATTTATGAGCATTCCCAATGTCAATGCTTTAATGGAAGCTTTGAAAAATAAAGATAGGGTGAAAATCAATACGGCAGCTGACAGTTTGAAAGTTGCTGCCAATAACTATTTTGCATCTGTTCCATTTCCTGAGGTTGAGCGCATTGTAGCTAAGAAGATGCTGCAAACTTATAAAGAATACATACCTGCAGATCAACGTATTGGAATTTTCGCAATCATAGATAAACGATTCAAAGGTAATAGCGATGCTTTTGTAGATGCATGTTTCAAATATTCCATATTCGGCAGTAAAGATAATTTTGACAAATTCATACGTAAACCCAATTTATATAAATTAGGTTTCGACTGGATGGTTCTGTTCAAAAGTTCTATTACCGAAGGATTGCTCCAGACAGCAATTGCAATGGCTGAAGCCAATAAAAACTATGATGCTGCACACAAAGTATGGGTAAAAGGCATGATGGATATGAAACAGAGTTTAGGTATTCCAATCTATCCCGACGCAAACTCGACACTTCGACTCTCTTATGGTCGCGTACTTCCATACACTCCCGCTGATGGTGTGGTACATAAGTATTATACAACTTTGAGTGGGGTAATACAAAAAGAGGATCCCAACAATTGGGAGTTTGTAGTACCTGCTAAACTCAAGCAATTGTATCAGACAAAAGACTTTGGAAGATACGCCATGTCTAATGGAGAAATGCCGGTATGCTTCATTGTCAATACTGACAACACTGGAGGAAATTCAGGTAGTCCGGTATTTAATGCCAAAGGTCAGCTTATTGGGACAGGCTTTGACCGGAATTACGAAGGATTGACAGGTGACATTGCGTTCCGTCCTTCTTCTCAACGAGCTGCAGTTGTTGATATCAGATATACCCTATTTATTATTGATAAATTTGCCGGCGCATCTCATCTCATTAAAGAGTTGACGATATCCGAGTGAACCTAATCTGTATTCATTTGTTATATTATCTGAAATAGAAAAACTGATGCATTTAAAATAAAATCATCCTTGGCATCAGTTTGAAATAGAGTGATGCCAAGGGATTTTTTTTCATAGAAAAGATGCGAAGAATTATCTATTATGATAATAATAACAAGTAAGACAGAAAAGGAACATTATGGAAAAATTCAAAGAATTAATACAATCTGAAAAGCCTGTACTAGTAGATTTTTTCGCTACTTGGTGTGGTCCGTGTAAGGCTATGCATCCCGTACTGGAAGAATTAAAAGAAGAAATAGGAGATGAAGCCCGTATTGTAAAAATAGACGTAGATCAGCATGAGGATTTAGCAGAATTATACCATATTCAAACAGTCCCCACATTTATTGTATTTAAGAAAGGGGAAGCTTTATGGCGTCATTCCGGTGTAATTCGTGGGAAAGATTTAAGGACAGCAATTGAACAAGCCAGAAACTAAGTCAGATTGTAAAGAAATGTACATTAAGGTATCCATTCGGGGTACCTTTTTTTTTACGCATACTATAAGTCATTCTTTTCTTTAGGATTAATAATAAAAAGAACTCCAGCTTTTAATATATTTCTACGAAAGGAAATGAAATTCTCTAGAAGAAAAACTAATCTTGCATAAAAAGTCTTAAAGGTAAACCCGCTTCATTAAACTTCAAATTTCCTACAAAATTCAATACTATTTTTACACCTTAAAACATCGATACATAATATGAATGAGACATCAAAATACCAGTTCACCATTATTGTTCCGGTATATAATGAAGAAGAAAATATATACCTACTCGAACAGAAACTAAACAACTTTCTACCGACATCTTTATACCCAGCCTGCATCTTATTTGTCAATGACGGCTCTACAGATTCCAGCTTAATGCACATCAATGAAATATGCACACGCAATAATCATTTTTATTATATCTCACTAGCGCATAATTCAGGACTTAGCGCAGCTCTTAAAGCCGGAATTGACAATACCGACTCACCTTACGTAGGTTA
Source organism: Bacteroides sp. (assembly GCA_041907545.1). Taxonomy (GTDB): domain Bacteria; phylum Bacteroidota; class Bacteroidia; order Bacteroidales; family Bacteroidaceae; genus Bacteroides. Next base: position 39,798 of record JAYRGX010000003.1, on the reverse strand, counting down.
TATGGATGCAGACTTACAAACTACTCCTGACGATTTTAATCTCTTACTTAATGAAATAAAAAATTATGAGCTTGTAATGGGAATACGGGCTAACAGAAAAGACTCATTATTTAAAAATATTCAATCAAGAATAGCTAATGGTTTCCGCCGTATGATGACCCATGACGGGGTGGAAGATACCGGTTGCCCCCTAAAGGTCATACATTCTGTATATGCAAAACGGATTCCCTTTTTTAATGGGATGCATCGCTTCATACCTGCCTTGATACTCCTACAGAAAGGAAAAATCAAGCAGATACCCGTCCGCCACTTTCCACGAATAGCAGGTCAATCAAAATATCATTTATGGAACAGATTGGTATCTCCATTTATTGATTGTTTTGCATATAGATGGATGAAAAAGCGCTACATAAACTACCAAATAACGAAAAATAATCTGACACTAAAGTAGGTATATATGAGAGGTCATTTCATCATATTCGCAATAGGATTTCTTGCACAATTATTTTTTTCCGCACGAACCATTGTTCAATGGATCTTAACAGAGCGGGCTAAACATGTACTATCTCCCTCCATTTTTTGGATTTTAAGTATTGCCGGCTCCTACTTATTATGTTTATATGGTTGGTTTAGGAATGATTTCGCAATCATTTTAGGGCAATTTATTTCCTATTATATTTACCTAGGAAATCTCAATTTAAAAGGAATATGGAGTAAAATTCCTGTTTTACTAAAAGGACTTTTACTCATAACACCCGCATTTGCAACCGCCTACATGCTTCGAGACATTAGCGGGTTTATGAATAGTTTCCTTCAAAACAAAACAATTCCTGTCTGGATGGTCATTTTTGGCACTATAGGGCAACTCACTTTCACACTTCGCTTCATATACCAATGGTTATACTCTTATCGTCATCACGAATCATTATTTCCTGCAGGCTTTTGGATAATTAGCTTGATTGGTTCTTCATTAATCTTAATATACGGAATCATAAGAATAGATCCGGTATTAATATTGGGACAATCTTTCGGTTTGATGGCTTACGGAAGAAATTTATATATAGATCTCCATGAATCTAATTATGCAATTAATGAAGAATAAGCTTCCATACATTGCCGTGTGCTTGGCTTTAGTGCCTCTTATGCTTTTTAGAGATTTTACTCCAGATAACGAACTACGTTATTTGAGTATTGCAGATGAAGCAATTAGGAACGGTACATTCTTCACTTTTACCAATCACGGAATGATATATGCCGATAAGCCCCCCTTGTATTTCTGGTTCATAATGTTTGCTAAATTTCTACTAGGAAAACATTATATGCTTCTATTATCAATGATATCGCTAATACCGGCACTGATAATAGTACATACGATGGATAAATGGATAAAGCATACAAACCAAGAGATCCGTTTAACCGGAGGCCTAATGCTACTAAGTTGTGGATTATTTCTCGGCATGACTATTATTCTGCGAATGGATATGCTTATGTGCATGTTTATCACCCTAGCGCTGCATTCTTTTTATGAGATGTTGAGAATAAGAAGCAATAGCAAGAAAGAATCCTACTTATTCCCAATCTATATTTTTTTCGCTTTATTCAGTAAAGGTCCAATAGGCTTACTTATACCCTTATTTAGCACTATCACCTTTTTAGTTTTGACAAAACGCTGGCGTTCTATAGGTAAATATTGGGGAATAAAAACATGGGGAATTCTTTTAATAGGATGCGCCATTTGGTTTACCTGTGTTTACGTTGAAGGAGGAGCATCTTATCTCAATAATCTTCTTTTCCATCAGACTGTAGATCGGGCTGTGAATTCTTTCCATCATAAACAGCCTCCATACTATTACCTGATCTCTGTTTGGTATTCCATGTTACCATGGTCAATATTTATCATTGGGTCAATCATCGTAGCGATTTGGAAGAAAAAGATTAGATTGGAATTCCAGCTTTTTTTCTTGAGCATTATAGCAACTACATTCATTATGCTATCACTTATCAGCTCTAAGATAGACGTATATTTATTACCAATCTTCCCTTTTGCCGTATATCTCACTATTTCCTTATCCGAAATAAAATGGAATCATTGGCTAGCGATATCCGTTGCGATACCATCATGCATCTTTATTCTAGCTACACCTACGCTTTTTTATTTAGCGAGACAAACAGATACTCGGTATCTGGGACATACATTATTCTACATAGCTGCATGCGTATTGAGTATAACCGGAGTATTTTCATTATATACACTCTATCATAAAAAACTATTCCTGAGAGCGATTCGGCAAATTGTCTTCGGATTATTTTGTGCAATATTTATTGGTAGCTGGGCCATGCCACAGATTAATGCAGAGCTTGGTTATGGAGAGTTATGCCGAAAAGCGATAGAAATAGGTAATGAGCACCATCTTTCTAATTATGCTGTATACGATATTTCAAGACCGGAGAATATGGATGTATATCTACAACAAAATGTGCATGCCACTACTTTGGATGATATAAATTCGAGAAAAATACAAAATACAATTCTCATGATGCCTAGCAAAAATCTTAAATTGTTGAATAGTGACATTATAGGAAGCAAAATCTATACTGTAGGAAGTTATAGTATTATTAAGTTATGAATAAAAAAAAGCTAAATATGAAAGTACTAGTTACCGGAGCTGCTGGTTTTATTGGATCATATATGGTGGAAGCTTTGCTCAAAGAAGAATATGAAGTTGTTGGTTTGGATTCAATCAATTCATATTATGACAAACACCTAAAATATGCGCGACTTGAAGAATCAGGTATCAATCATGATGAGATTAAGAAAAATCAATTCACTACAAGCCAGCTCTATCCGAAATATAGGTTTATAAAACTCGATTTAACAGACAAAACGGATATAAAAGAACTTTTTCAGAATGAAAAATTTGATATAGTCGTCAATCTCGCTGCTCAAGCAGGTGTTAGATACTCTTTGGAGAATCCTTATGCATACGTAAAGTCCAACGTACTAGGTTTCTTGAATATATTGGAGAGTTGTAGATATAATGGAATAAAACATTTGCTATATGCCAGCTCAAGTAGTGTGTACGGGATGAATAACCATACTCCATATATGGAAACAGATCTTACAGATATGCCAATCAGCATATATGCTGCTACAAAAAAGACTGATGAGTTAATGGCTTATTCGTATAGTAAGTTATACGGTGTGCCCACGACAGGATTACGTTTTTTTACGGTCTATGGTCCTTGGGGGAGACCGGATATGGCTCCTTTTCTATTTTTAAAATCAATTTTAGAAGAGACTCCTATAAAAGTTTTTAATCATGGAGAGCTTAGCAGAGATTTCACGTACATTGATGATATTGTAAAAGGAGTAATGCAGATGGTAGCACATCCCTCTATAGAAGAAATTCCTTACCGTATATATAATATTGGAAATTCCACTCCGGTCAACCTAATGGATTTTATATCAGTAATAGAAAAAGTAACCGGAAAAACTGCTATAAAAGAGATGAAAGAAATGCAACCGGGAGATGTTTACTGTACGTATGCAGACACTACTCATTTAAAACAAGATTTTGGATATACTCCATCGGTACCTATACAAGTAGGAATTCAAAAATTTCATGAATGGTATATGAAATATTACTATAAGAATAGCGTACCTATAAAATAGGAGTTTCTATCCATACTCCGGTATGCATTTCCATAACATTATCATATCCGGCTCTCAGCAAAGCCATCAATGCTTCTTTTCGGCCGTCATTAATACGCTCCGGATAATGCGCATCACTATTTACCAGGACGCGTATCCCGCGATCATGTAAGACTTTAAAGTAACGAATATTCGGGTAAAATACATTTAAACTCAGGTATGCTTTTGTATTAACCTCCATCATATAACCTTTGTCAGATATAGCCTCAAAGTAAGAATGTACAAGATCGTTATACCATTTTTCATCCATTAAACCGGGACGATAACACGTTGCATTATAATGTATTTTATCAGCATGCCCTACAATATCGAATCCTCCCAATTCAACCATTCGGAAGGATCGTTCATAATATAATTTGACCACTCTATCCAGGTCACCGTGAAAATGCTGATCAACAATAGAACGAAACTTATCAGCCGGAACATCTATATCAACAACTTCACCGAAATCATTATAAAGCATGTGAACCGAGCCAATACGATAATCCAAAGGTAACTGAGTAAATCGAGATAGAGACGGATTGCTTTCTTCATTTAAGTAATCAATCTCCAAACCAATATAAAGCTCTATTTTATCAGCATATTTAGTTTTTAATCTCCGAAATTCAGCCAAGTAATCATCCATATTCCCCCATTCCATAGTCCATGCTGTAGTAAATGGAAGTGGCGCATGAGACGAAAAGCCATACGCAGTAAATCGATTACTGATTGCAAAACGTACAAAATCTTCCATATTAGCCCTCCCATCACAATAGAGACAGTGGCTATGATAATTAGTCAAATTAGCTATTCCGGATTTCATCGCATTTTCTCCACACATTACCCTTCTATTTCACTTAGCTCCAACCAACGCAAAGTTTTCTCATCAATCAAATCATTCAGCAAAGGCAATCGCTTCGATTTTTCAGTCAATTCATCCACAGATAATGTTCCGCTACATAAAGCGTCTTCAATGCCTTTCTTTTCATTTTCCAAAGAAGCTATTTCATTCTCTAGTTGCTCAAACTCCCTGCGTTCCTTATAGGACATTTTACGTTTTTCGTTTAAACGTACCCTGGTTGTCTTTTCTTCTAAAGGTTTAGTCGATTCTTTCTCCTTCACAGCTTGAAGATGTTGCTCTTTCCATCCCCTGTATTGAGTGTAGTTTCCTGGAAAGTCACGAATATCAGCATCTCCATTGAAGACGAGTAAATGGTCGACTACTTTATCCATGAAATATCGATCATGACTCACAACGATCACACATCCTTTAAAACTTTGCAGATATTCCTCCAGTACGTTTAAAGTGACAATATCTAAATCGTTTGTCGGCTCATCTAGAATTAAAAAATTAGGATTTCTCATCAAAACGGTACATAGATATAGCCTACGGCGCTCTCCACCACTTAGCTTATAAACATAACTGTATTGCGTTTCAGGAGTAAACAAGAAATGTTGTAGGAACTGAGAAGCAGTAAGTCGCTTACCATTGCCAAGTTCAATGACTTCAGCAATATTCTGCACCACATCAATAACCATCATCTGATCATCAAATAGCAAACCATCCTGTGAATAGTAGCCGAATCGGACTGTCTCTCCAATATCAATAGTTCCGGAATCCGGCTTGACCTCTCCCATTAACATTTTAATGAAAGTCGACTTACCTGTTCCGTTATTCCCTATAATACCCATCTTTTCATACCGGGAAAAAATGTAAGAAAAATCCTCCAGTATTTTTAATGAATCAAACGATTTATAAAGATGATCAGCTTCAAATATCTTATTACCAATATAAGAGGCCTTCATGTCGAGTTTGACATTGGTATCGTTAAACCTTTGTTTTGCTACTTTTTCCAAATCGTAAAAAGCCTCTTCGCGGTAACGAGCCTTATGCCCACGAGCCTGAGGCATTCGCCTCATCCATTCCAATTCCGTACGATATAAATTATTAGCGCGGGCTATTTCGGAATTAGTAGCATCCATTCGCTCCTGCCGTTTCTCAAGATAATAGCTATAATTACCGTTATACTGATAGAGCTGATGATTATCAATCTCCATGATTTCGGAACATACACGATCTAGAAAATAACGGTCATGCGTCACCATCAACAAAGTTAAATTGGTACGTCGCAAATATTCCTCAAGCCACTCCGTCATATCCAAGTCTAAGTGGTTTGTAGGCTCGTCCAATATCAGTAAATCAGGCTCGGTTATCAAGGTGTTAGCCAAAGCCACACGTTTTAGTTGCCCTCCCGAAAGATGTTTTATCTTCTGGTCAAAATCGCGTATTTTCAATTGAGATAGAATCTGCTTGGCCTTCTGCTCATATTCCCATGCTTTTTCATGATCCATACGAACTAATATCTCAGCCAAACCAGGATTACCATCAGTTTCTATGCACCTTTCATATTCTTTAATCAGCTCAACAATTTGATTGCCATGATGAAAACAAGCTTCCAAGACAGTCAGTTCCTGAGGATATTCAGGGTTCTGCTCTAAATACCCAACGCGAAGATCTCTGCGAAAAGAAATCGTCCCATTATCATATCCTTCCTTGCCAGCTAAAATATTTAATAAGGTACTTTTTCCCGTACCATTTTTAGCAATTAAGCCTATACGTTGTCCTTCGGAAATGCCGAAAGACATATCTTGAAACAAAACCAAGTCTCCGAAAGACTTGGTTAAGTTTTCTATCTGTAAACAACTAATCAAACCCACTCTATTATTTATTCGTGTTTAGAAAACAAACTTATACCAGTGTTGCATAAGTTTCTGCTAAATGAATTTCCTCACCAACTTTAACTTTGCTCCAAGCCAATTTCATCGGATCAATCCAATCTCCAGTCGTTCTATTAAATAAAACGGGAGCCTCTCTGTTGCCATCTATTAAAGTCCTCCATTCCATGCCTTCAATTTCATTGCCAAGAATTACACATAAGACTATTCCTATTGATATCCAAGCATCTTTCTTCTTTGACGAAAAAGCTCCATCATCTATAATCTTCTGTATATTCTCTATATCCCCTTCCCCTCCTTGAAAATCTTTCTTTAAAGAATCTTTCACAGTAGAAGACATCCATTCAAAAGCCTCATTAATTTGATAAATCTCCAACAAACGGACAGGTATAATCTCTGCGGGATATTTCACGTCTGTCTTTCGGACCTGTAAAGAAGCAATAATGTTTTCGGCATCTGTTACACTAGAGCCTTCAGGAACAGTGAAAGAGCATTCAAAAGCTACATCAGCTATCCCCGTAATCCATATATGAGAAGTATATTCCAAATCGCCTTCCATAAAAGATTCCTTACTATATGCACAGCTTAATGTTCCGACTTTAGCAGTAACTGCAGATGAATTGTCTTTCAATTCTTGCTTGACAGACTCAGCGCCATAATCATTATTTTGCCCTCTATATGCGGAAATGCGAAAATTACCGGTCCATTTATCCGGATTATAGAAAAGGAATGAGTCTTCACCACCCTCAAACTCACTCCAACTTATCGGGTATAACATAGCGAACCATGCTCCCGGAGAAATAAATTTCTTACTTTCCACCATATTGATCAATTATTTATATCAAGACAATAACCCTTTTATCCCTGAGTTTATGCAAAAGTAATATTAGACTGATTGATATGCAAACGGAATGAATAAAAACAGCCGATTCTCTCGAACCAGCTGTCTCAATCATCATCTATGAATGAAGACCTTAAAGCCTCCAATATCTTATTAAATTTACATGAAACGTAAATGAAATTTTTAGAGCGTGTTTAAATTTTATTCAATAGGCTTTCTAAATCATACACAAGTCTCGTGCCATATATTTACAGCCACCATCGATTAAGAGTCAGAAAATTTACTTGCGGTAATAAGCCTGAAATATAAATGATGATTGAAGTAGTCCATTCGAGAGAATAGGCTACTTTTTTAGTTTATTGTTTTATTTTCCAATAGGTTGTATTCTCCGTCTTACGTCCTTGGAGATTTCGAGAAACATATAATTTAGTCTTCCGGAATGAATACCTTTCTCATTTTGCTTGTACTTTTCATTGGCATACTCTTTCGATTTTTCGAATGTGATTAAGGACATTTGATTCTGGGATTTGCCAACCATCGTTGAATCTAATTTCTCATCAGGGAAAAAGTCGTCCAAATCCACGTCGCCAATCATAGTCGTTTCCAAAAAATTCATATTCTTATGCGAAGAGTCAGTGTAATATCCCACGAACATGTGACCGGGAGTACGCACTAATATTGGTTCAATATTAATAGCGCGAAGCAACGAAGCAAATAAAACACTGCCATCCACACAGTTTATTTGGGAAGACTCGAGTGCATCATCAAAGGTGCGGACACGCTGCGAGTATACGATATTGCTGGATAAGCTTGTATTGGAAACCGAACTATAACGGAAATTGCGCTTTTGCAAAATATTCCACAATGCATAGACTTGTTTATCCACTGCTTCAGGTTTACCCGCTTGATATCCCAAAAAACGAGTAACAATACGGGTATCAAGAGCTTCACGTAATAACTTGTCAATCATAGGATTTTCTTCATTAACGTATGCCGCAAAAAAAATTCCGGTATCATGAAAGGCTGTACCGTCAGTAACATAACCCAGCAAACACTCATTTATACTCCGAACGGAAAATGTCCGCACGCGCTGACCTAAATTTTTCCCATTCATTTCCACTGTTATCGCCACGCTTATAGGTTCAGCTTGACTGTTATTCTTTAATGCTTCATAGTTCCATATAATATCGGGGTAGATAATATAATTGGTATGAGATTTATCTAGAACAAATTCTGATATGGAACGGGAGAAGAATGGAGTTTCACCAACTTCAACGCGCACATGACTATATGCTTTACCCGAACGAAGTTTTACTGAAATACATGATTTGGGATTACCTAGGTATAGGGTGTCGGAAGGAAGAATGACTTGCGCATCGGTGGTTGCAACCGATAGAATGCTAGACGGGAATATATTCCCTCCTAATAGGTCACTGATCTCAAAACCTGAACGCAGTGAACTCAAGTTAAGCCACACCGACACAGCGACTACAGCAATCAAAGCGGCGCTTATTGCAATCAGTCGCCACTTTGGTTTCTTAAAATCTATTTTCCTAATAGTTATCATTTCCTTTAAATAATCAGACAGACAAAAATAATAAATAAACCTGAAAAACGGGTATAAAAAATAAATATTACGATAGCAATACAATCGTAATTAATAATGTATCTTTTAAAAATATTTTTTATTCATAAGATATATAAAAAACAACAGATGAATATTCTTAACGCAATCGTAATATTTGTTTCACCGGCATGTAACAAAAACATCTCAAATTTGTTGCGAAAAGAAAAAAAAGATAACTTTGTGGTAAGAGTTTCCTTACTTACCCTTTAAAATAAAATAAAGATGAACAACAGCCGAATTCTAGTTGTGGATGACGAAGAAGATCTTTGTGAAATCCTAAAATTCAATCTTGAAAATGAAGGATACGAAGTAGACACAGCAAACTCTGCTGAAGAAGCTTTAAAACAGGATATTAGCAAATACAACTTATTATTGCTTGATGTGATGATGGGTGAGATATCCGGTTTCAAGATGGCCAGTCTTTTGAAGAAAGAAAAAAAAACCAGCCAGATTCCAATTATATTTATTACGGCGAAAGACACAGAGAATGATACTATAACCGGATTTAATGTAGGAGCTGACGACTATATTTCAAAACCCTTTTCGTTACGTGAGGTCACTGTACGCGTTAAAGCAGTGCTAAAGCGAACACGACAAGAAGAAAGCGAGCAACAGCCGGAACAAATAGCCTATAAATCACTCATTATAGACACAGTGAAGAAAAAAGTAGTGATTGATGGTTTGGAAATTCCACTTACAAAGAAAGAGTTCGAAATACTCTTCTTATTACTTCAGAATCAGGGTCGCGTCTTTTCACGGGAAGACATATTAGACCGGGTATGGAATGATGAAGTATATGTATTGGACCGCACTATAGATGTTAATATTACCCGACTTCGTAAAAAAATAGGAATATACGGTAAATGTATTGTGACTCGTTTAGGATATGGATATTGCTTTGAAACAGAATAAGCCTCCGCACTTATTGCCTTTTAGTCGGAAATTATTTCTTTCCGTCATTATGTTATTCCTTGTATTTGCAGGGTGTTTTCTTACTTATCAGTATCGTTGTGAAAAAAGATACAAAATAGAGCTACTCGATTTACAGCTTCAAAATTGCAATGAACGCTTATTCCAGCACTTAGAGTATGCTAGTCAGATAGAGTGGCATGACACAATAAATGGTTTTCTAAAAAATAATGGAGATAAAGATCTGCGAATCACAATCATTGATTTGAAAGGAAATGTTCTGTTCGACAGCTATGAGAATCATAAACTAAAAAATCACGCTAACCGCCCTGAAGTACGCTTGGCAATGCAGAAAGGGCACGGATACGATGTAAGACGCACATCCGAGTCAACAGGATTGACTTATTTCTATTCCGCATCCAGATATAACAATTATCTTATTCGATCAGCGTTACCATACAATCCTGGCTTAATAAAACATTTCGAAGCAGACCGGCATTACCTGTGGTTCAGTATCATTATATCTCTATTACTTATATTTATTTTTTATAAATTTACATCTAGACTTGGTGTTGCAATAAAACAGTTACGTGAATTTGCACAAAAAGCAGATAAGAATGAGCCAATAGATATTGAGACTATGTCAGTCTTCCCACACAATGAATTAGGCGAAATATCACAACATATAATCCAAATATATAAACGTCTGAGCGAAACTAAAGAGGCCCTGTATATTGAGCGCGAAAAGTTAATCATGCATCTCCAAAGCTCCCGTGAAGGGCTTGGTATATTCAATAAAGATAAGAAAGAGATTCTAGTCAACAACCTTTTTATTCAGTTCAGTAATTTGATTTCCGACTCATATTTAGAAAAAACAGAGCAAATCTTTACTATTTCAGAATTTGAGAAAATCACAGAATTTATTGATAAAAGTCATACCACAGAAGGCGGTGAAAGAAGAAATGCCATAACAATAAACAAAAGTGGCCGCATCTTTACCATAGAATGTATTGTCTTTCAAGATATGAGTTTTGAAATATCAATCAATAACATTACTCAAGAGGAGGAGCAAATCCGCTTAAAGCGCCAATTGACACAAAACATCGCACATGAATTAAAAACTCCCGTAAGTAGTATACAAGGTTACTTGGAAACCATTGTAAGCAATCCGGATATTCCTCAAAATAAAGTTCAACAATTTTTAGAACGATGTTATGCACAGAGTAATCGATTGAGTAGGTTGCTTCGCGATATCTCGGTATTAACCAGGATGGATGAAGCTGCGAATATGATTGATATGGAAAAAGTGGATATAAGCATGATTGTTCACAATATCATCAACGAGGTTTCATTAGAATTGGAAGAGAAACGCATTAAAGTCTACAACCTATTGAATGCCGGCATTACGCTGAGAGGAAACTATTCCCTACTCTATTCCATTTTTAGAAATTTGATGGACAATGCCATTGCATATGCCGGTACAGACATTCAAATTCAAATAAGTTGTTTCAGGGAAGACGAAAGTTATTATTATTTTAGTTTCGCAGATACTGGGATAGGCGTTTCTCCAGAACACTTAAACAGGCTGTTTGAGCGATTCTATCGTGTGGATAAAGGACGTTCCCGTAAATTGGGAGGAACAGGCTTAGGCTTAGCCATCGTAAAGAATGCCGTTATTATCCACGGCGGTACAATATCTGCTAAAAATAATCCCGGCGGAGGTCTTGTGTTCATATTCACATTAGCTAAAGAAAAAAAATAGTATTTGCATTTCACAAATTCTTTCTTATCTTTGTAGCGCATTGGTTTGCTACCTTTTTCATCAAAGAAGTAATTAAAAGGGAATCAGGTGTGAATCCTGAACAGTCCCGCTGCTGTAAGTTCCACATGATGTTATAGGCAATACTCACGCCACTGAATTAATTCGGGAAGGCGCTTATAACAGGAACAAGTCAGAAGACCTGCCATGCACTATTTATCACTGCTTTCGAGGAAAAAGCGTTGAGTCTAATGAACCGGACAATATCGTCCATCATTTCATTCATCTATTATCAGAGAAAGTAAGAAAATAAACTCTGCCAAGTTTATTTAAATGATGTCCGGTCGAAGTGATTCGCTCGGACATTTCTTAAGATTAACTTTCATACCAAGTCAGCACAAACTCAGAATGAAGGAAATAATGTATTCTAAATTTTAAAGCTTCCTGAGTTCGATATTCTTCAGCATCCAATACTCCTTCATGCGCTACATGAAAAGGTAAAATTCTTATATGTTGCAAAAGATCAACATCAGTAGTATTTAAACATTTAAAAACCACTTCTTTGGCAGACCAATGAAGCAACAAGGAATAAGTAGTATCTGCTTCATCATAATTGGACAATTCTTCATCCTCCCGTACAAAACGATAAGCTACTCTCCGTACGCGTTCACTGTATTGTTCAATATCAATCCCCACTTCTTTATCTGGTTTGGCTACAATAACCGATACAAAACCACGAGTATGTGATATACTGATATTCAGAGAACCATCTAGTAAATAGGGTCTTCCATTAGAATTGTACGCTATTTCTTTTTCCTCGCGAAGCAACTCAAATAATAAAACTCGGACCGCTATCCATTCCAAGCGACGGGAACTTGATGCAAATTGCATCATCTGTTGTCGGTAAGCCTCAGCATGAGGCAATAAATCCAACAACTCATCTAATGTTTCGGTAACATTCCAAATTCCCCACTGGCAAGAGGAATCATTATGCAACATAAAAAGAGGCATTGCTAATACATTATTTATTGGTTGTTCCGTCTCTACGATTTTGCTCGTCAGACGGAATTATACTAAACTTCACTTTCAATATTCGTCGGTTATTCATGGCAAGTACTTCAAATTGATAACAGTCATATGCAACTATCTCATGCAATACAGGAAATTCACCTTTCAGCTCAAGCAGTAAGCCAGCTAAAGTATCGGCATCCCCCACTACTTTATCAAAAACATTATCTTCAACTTTTGTTATCTTATAAAAGTCTATCAATTGGGTTTTTGCTTCAAAGACCCAAGTATAATCATCTAGTTGAGCATATGTGCGCTCTTCCTCGTCATACTCATCACGAATCTCGCCTACAATTTCTTCTATAATATCTTCCATTGTGACAAGTCCGGAAGTACCACCAAACTCATCCACAACAATAGCAATATGTATTTTATTTGCCTGAAAATCACGCAAGAGATCATCTATCATTTTAGTCTCAGGCACAAAGTAGGCTGGGCGAATTAATGATTGCCAACGAAAATTATCAGCCTTATTAAGATGCGGAAGAAGATCTTTAATATATAATATTCCCTTTATTTTATCACGGCTACTCTCATATACAGGAATCCGGGAATAAGCATTATCTACGATACATTGCAACACTTCCTTATATGGCGTATGAATATCCAAATCAAGCATATCTAGACGAGAAGTCATTATTTCTTTCACTGTTTCATCACCAAAACGAATAATCCCTTCCAAAATATTACTATCTTCCGACAGCTCTGTTTTATCAGTCAATTCAAGAGCATGTGAAAGTTCATCAACTGATATATTGTGGTTTTTACGCACAAAATGCTTTCCAAGACCATTTGTCGATTTCACTAAAAAAGAAGTGAAAGGGTAAAAAAGAGAACGCAAAAAATATATGCCGGGTGCGGCAAAGCGACAAAAAGCTAAGGGCTTTTGAGCTGAATATATTTTGGGCATAACTTCGCCTAAAAGAAGCAAAATGAAAGTAAGTATAACCGTTAATAAGAGAAACTCCATAACAGTAGAGTGGAATTCAAAAACATCCATAAAAAAAGAATTGCACAACATGATTATGGTTACATTTACAAAATTACCAACAATCAATATTGTAGCAAGAAGTCTCTCATTATCTTTTAATAAAAGACTAATTTTAGAGTCTGAAAAATGCTCCCTATCTCTTATAGCGCCAAGATCGGAAGGAGAAAGAGAGAAAAAAGCAATTTCAGAAGCAGAGATAAAAGCGGAAACGAGCAATAATACCCCTGCCAATAGAATAGCTATTACTGCCGACACAGAAGGAGCATGGACTTGCAAGCCATCAAAAACATTCGCCAATTGGCATAAATAAACATCAGAATCCAAAGAATTCGGTTTTAGTTAAACATGTTTAGAACGGCAAATCATCAGCCGGACTATCTTCCACTGAAGAATCCGGTTTAGGCTGAACAGGGATTTGTTGCCCCGGTAAACCAGAAGCAACAGCAGATGTTCCGGTTCTCGGAGTAAGCATTTCCATTGAATCTACAAATATTTCTGTAATGTATCGCTTTGCCCCAGCTTGATCATCATAAGAACGGGTACGAATCTTACCTTCCACATAAAGTTTATCGCCTTTATGAACATACTTCTCAGCCGTTTCAGCCAAGCCACGCCAAAGTACCAAATTATGCCATTCTGTTCTTTCCGGGACTTGTGTTCCATTAGCCAAAGTATACGCACGATCACTAGTAGCTAAAGTCAAAGAAGCTACGGCAACGCCTGAATCAAGATATCGTACTTCGGGATCTTTCCCTACATTTCCTATCAATATTACTTTATTTACTGACATAAATGATTTCCTTTCTTAATTTTATTTTTGCCAAAATTAGTCAGAATTAATTCATCAACCAAAAATAGTCTTAACTTTTACAGATATTTTTCTAGAAAAGCATGGATTAAGCGAGGCACTGCATAGTTTTCCAAGTCCTCTTGTCTAACACGCAAATATGTTGAAAATGAGGCGGATTTTTCTGATAAAATGACTTCATAAAAATTAGCATATATAACTCTATGTGAGAGTACGTGTTTAACATTAAGCCATAAAGGTCGTATTTCAAAATGTTCTTCATTTGAAAGTAACAATTTTAATTGAGATGACATTGCAAATTCCTCTTCAGTAGCTGGCATGTCGGTTTCAATTAAGGGTAATTCATACATATTCCTCCAAATATCGTCTTCAATACGCTTATGAAGATAAGTATAAGAACCCGCGCGCACATATATATAATTAAAGTATCTATTCTTGATTTGTACTTTACGCTCCTTCACAGGCAATTGGCTAACTCTATTATTTCTTAATGCAAAGCACCCCTCAGCTAACGGGCAAGAAATACATGAAGTTTTTTTAGGTGTACACTGCAACGCTCCAAAATCCATGATGGCTTGATTATACAGTGCCGGCCTACATTTATCCAGCATTTCATTAGCTAAACTTGAAACAAATTTCTTTCCTTTAGCACTATCAATTGGCATCTCTACTCCAAAATACCGAGATAACACTCTATACACATTGCCGTCTACTACAGCGTATGGCATATCATAAGCAATAGAACAGATAGCAGCAGCCGTATAAGGACCAACGCCTTTTAGTTGACGAACCTCATTGTAAGTTGAAGGAAAAACACCTCTCATGCTTTTAGCTGCAGCATATAAATTCCGTGCACGCGAATAATAGCCCAATCCTTGCCAATACTTCATTACTTCATCCTCAGAAGCATTAGCTAAATGAGATATATCCGGAAATCGTTTTACAAACCTTAAAAAGTACTCATACCCCTGGTTAACCCTTGTCTGTTGCAGGATAATTTCTGATATCCATATCAGATAGGGATCTCTAGTGTCACGCCACGGCAAATCACGTCTGTTCTCTTCATACCATTTTATCAATAATTCAGTAAATGTATTCATCAGAAGATCCTTATAATAAGTAAAGTAGGAATATTTCTTTTACCTGGCAAAAATAAGACATTTTACTCCTAACAAATATTGGTCAAAGGAGTTTTTTAGAAAAATGTCGAAAATATATTTTTTAGAGAGCGTAAAAAGCTATATATTTGCAATCCAAAAAATTAGAAAACAATAGTAATAATATTTTTTTTAAAAGAAATGACTAAAGCTGATATTGTAAACGAGATTACTAAAAATACCGGGATAGATAAAACCACGGTACTTACAACTGTTGAAGCGTTCATGGAAACAGTGAAGGAATCTTTAGCGAAAGATGAAAATGTATACCTCCGCGGGTTTGGTAGCTTTGTGGTGAAGAAGAGAGCGCAAAAAACAGCGCGCAATATCTCCAAAAATACTACTATTATTATTCCGGAGCATAATATTCCGGCATTTAAACCTGCCAAGACTTTCACTATTTCAGTGAAGAAATAAGAATAAGAGTTATTAACCTAATAAAATTATTGAAGCTATGCCAAGCGGAAAAAAGAAAAAAAGACATAAAATGTCTACTCATAAACGTAAAAAAAGACTAAGAAAGAACAGACATAAAAGCAAAAAGTAATTTTTAGTCTGAATGACAGAAATAAAGAACAAACTTGTGACGCTAAACTTGTCTCGCGGGTTTGTTCTTTGTTTAAGTAGCCAATTTTTAATTTAAAGCAAATAATTGTGACAAGCGAACTCGTTGTAGACGTACAACCTAAGGAAGTCTCCATTGCTCTACTCGAAGATAAGAGTTTGGTAGAACTTCAAAGCGAAGGAAGAAACATTTCCTTTTCTGTGGGTAATATGTATTTGGGACGGGTCAAGAAGTTGATGCCGGGTCTAAATGCCTGCTTCGTGGACGTGGGTTACGAGAAAGATGCTTTTCTTCATTATCTGGACTTAGGTCCTCAATTTAATTCCTTAGAGAAGTACGTAAAACAAACTTTAAGCGACAAAAAAAAACTCAATCCTATCACTAAAGCAACCCTGCTTCCCGACTTAGAAAAAGACGGCACTATAGCCAATACTCTAAAAGTCGGACAAGAAGTCGTGGTGCAGATTGTCAAGGAACCTATATCAACAAAGGGACCCCGCCTTACTTCCGAAATATCATTTGCCGGAAGATATTTGGTACTTATTCCTTTTAATGATAAAGTTTCTGTATCTCAAAAAATTAAATCAAGCGAGGAACGAGCTCGCCTCAAGCAATTGCTAATGAGTATTAAGCCGAAAAATTTCGGAGTAATAGTTCGTACGGTTGCTGAAGGAAAACGCGTAGCTGAGCTTGACGGTGAGCTTAAAGTTTTATTAAAGCATTGGGAAGAAGCAATTACCAAAGTACAAAAGGTCACAAAGTATCCTACCCTGATTTACGAAGAAACCAGCCGTGCTGTAGGTTTATTACGTGATTTATTTAATCCTTCATTTGAAAATATACATGTAAACAATGAAGCTGTTTATCATGAAATCAAAGATTATGTCACGCTAATTGCACCCGAGCGAGCGAGCATTGTCAAATTGTACAAAGGTCAACTTCCCATATACGACAATTTTGGTATCACGAAACAGATCAAATCTTCATTTGGAAAGACAGTTTCATACAAAAGTGGTGCCTATCTGATTATTGAGCATACTGAAGCGCTCCACGTTGTAGATGTTAATAGTGGAAACCGCACAAAAAATGCCAATGGGCAGGAGGCTAATGCACTTGAAGTGAATCTAGGAGCGGCCGATGAATTAGCACGCCAATTAAGATTGAGAGATATGGGTGGTATTATTGTTGTAGATTTCATTGATATGAATGAAGTCGAAAATAGACAAAAGCTTTATGAACGTATGTGTGCCAACATGCAAAAAGATCGGGCGAAACATAACATTCTTCCCCTTAGTAAATTCGGGTTAATGCAAATAACCCGCCAGCGGGTAAGACCGGCCATGGATGTTAATACGATGGAGGTCTGTCCGACATGTTTTGGTAAAGGTACTATTAAATCGTCCATATTGTTTACGGACACTCTTGAAAGTAAAATTGATTATCTGGTCTACAAACTGAAGATAAAGAAATTCTCACTTCACATCCACCCATACATTGCTGCTTATATCAATCAGGGAATATTTTCACTGAAACGAAAATGGCAGATCAGGTATGGATTAGGTCTCAAAATTATTCCGAATCAGAAACTTGCTTTTCTGCAATATGCATTCTATGACCCCAGCGGTGAAGAAATCGACATGAAGGAAGAATTTGAAATTAAATAAAAAGAAGGTATCCCTAAAGGATACCTTCTTTTTATTACATAATGTGCAAAGCCACACTGGTTCTATATAATAAATAATAGGTAGTCATCTATATACTTAAGGTAAACATGCCAATTGATAAATTTCTTTGCTATCACTTCTACCCAACTTTACAAAATTACCAACCAATTCTCCTTTATTGTGATGCAAACCATTAACCATGCGATCAATATCAGGAGTATCAATACCCAGCTGTTTGAAATTCACAGGTAAACCAAGTGAAACAAAAAATGATTTCAAACGAGATATGCCCTCTAACGCAATAGCTTTTTTATCAGAATTAGGAGAGACATTCCACACACGAATAGCATATTGAGCTATTTTGTCAACGTTATGGTCAACCATCCAAGTCATCCATGCCGGAAAAATAACAGAAAGGCCAGCGCCATGGGCTACGTCGTATATGGCACTAATCTCATGCTCTAAGAAGTGAGAGGCCCAATCTTCTTCACAACCTATTCCACACGTACCATTATGCGCAATCATGCCAGACCACATCAAGTTTGCCCTAGCTCCATAATCCATCGGATTGACGATTGTTTTAGGAGCTTCATTTATGATGGCAGTTAATGTACCTTCACACAAGCGATCTGAAATTTCGACTTCTTGGGTATTAGTAAAATAACGTTCCATAATATGTGCCATCATATCGGCAACTCCACAAGCTGTTTGATAGGCTGGCAAAGTATAAGTTAATTCAGGATTCATTATGGAAAAAACGGGGCGCAACACACTGGGAGTACGTAAACTTAATTTTTGTAAGGTCTCAACTTTTGTTATTACAGTATTTCCCGAACCTTCACTTCCTGCGGCAGGTATGGTGAGAACAACTGCAACTTTTAAAGCCACCTTAGCTATAGTTTTACCTGTATAAAAATCCCAAAAATCGCCATTATAAGGTGTACCTACAGCAATAGCTTTTGCTGTATCAATCACAGAACCACCTCCAACAGGAATAAGCATATCTATTTGCTTTTCCCGGCAAAGATCGATCCCCTCATAAACCTTATTATCAATAGGATTTGGTTGAATTCCTCCCATACTGCAATAGTCAATGCCAACTTCTTCAAGAGCCTTTTGAACCCTTTTCAGCAAACCACTTCTTACAACAGAGCCTTCTCCATATAATATCAATACTTTGTTAGCACCATATTTACGGGCTAAAGTACCCACTTCAGATTCCGTATCTTTTCCAAAGACAAACTCTGTTGGACTGTAAAAAACAAAATTATTCATATCTATAGCAATTTTTATATCTATCTACTAACTCATGAACAGAATTGGACAATAGAGAAAAATAGATCGACCACAGTTATTTAATATAAACTTCCAGCATTACAATCACGCAATATATTTTTGATAGCGATTAAAGAAATTTCTAAATCTCCTCCACCGCATCAATAATTTTTCGAAAATTAGAATACCCAATATAGCACATGATATCCCTAACAATACATCAATGATATAATGATGTCCCGAATAAACAGCAGTCCACCATATTCCAACCATTATAATAGCAAACAAGCTAATTAACCAAATTCTGCAACGATTAATAATAGCATAAATCAACGTTATAACCATATAAGCTGCATGCAAAGAAGGTACGGCCGCAAATACATTTGCATTACGCCCATATATAGAATGGAAAATATTAGCACCAATTAGCTCATCAAACCGCCCTAGCCCTGCAACATTTCCAGGGGTATTAAGTATAGGAGTAAAACCATAATTCATAGCATACCAAGGAGGAGCCGCCGGATGAATATAGTAACCAGCGAAACCTATAAGATTAACAAAAAGAAAAACCATAGAGAAGCGAAGGTAACTTTTTCGATAACCCTTAAAATAAAGCCATAAACCGAAAAGTATTGGAACCGGTACCCAACACAGATAGAATACACCTGCAAAAAAATCAGCAACAGGCCAATGATGAACTGCGAAGTATTCGCATGGAGTGACAAATCCATTATTTGCAGATATGCCAAACAATGATTTTTCAGCAGTATATAGCCCTC
This sequence comes from Bacteroides sp., assembly GCA_041907545.1. Classification (GTDB taxonomy): domain Bacteria; phylum Bacteroidota; class Bacteroidia; order Bacteroidales; family Bacteroidaceae; genus Bacteroides. Next base: position 19,928 of record JAYRGX010000003.1, on the reverse strand, counting down.
CTACATCGATAGGGTTTACACGATAATTGGGATAAATCCTCATCCAATCGTATGAAATACCAAAAAGAATAAAAGGAAGTAAAGCTACTGCTAACTTTCTGAAAGATACTCCTGCAAAAAATAAAATAAAGAATAATCCTACTATAAAAAAATGCTCTAGCCGAAGTCCTATGAATAGAGCCGTTAATACAAGAAAAACAAACGAAGCAATACAGACCAACAAAGTTTCTCTCAATGTTGGTTTCTTTTTATTTATCTTTTCCATTCAATAATTTATAACAATGAGCCAAACGGGCAAAAGCTGTCCAATTAGCTGCAACAGCAATCAGCCCCATAGGGACAATGAGAATAAACATTGGGTCAAATAAAGTTATATCTTCAAAGACACCACAAAATATCGCAGCAAGGCTAGTAAGAACCACACGTTCCGGGCGTTGCATAAAGCCTACTTTACAATCTAAGCCCAACCCTTCAGCACGCGCACGCACATAACTTACCATTAAAGAACCAATAAGTGCAATAAAAGCAATGATCGATCCCCACAAATATCCAGTTAAAACAAGATAATAAAAGATTCCAAAAAGAGTGATCAATTCGCTGTACCTATCTAGTACAGAGTCATATAGCGCTCCAAACTTAGACTCCATTTTACCAATACGTGCAACTCTACCATCCATCATATCAAAAAGGCCTGCAAATAAAATTATTCCACCGCTCCAACCCATATATGATAGATTATGTGATTCATACAGACCACCATAAATCAATATACATGCTGCCAGAACATTAAGAAGCAATCCGGTAGTCGTGATGAAATTGGGAGTTACACCTATCTTGATCATCCCGTTTATTACGGGGTTAATGATTTTGTATATAAGCTGCTGTAACCAATCTCTATAATTCATTTTCATTCTGCTTAATATTTAAATAACTTCTTAAGAATTCTTTTATATTATGATTTCTGTAGACAAAGACCTTTTGCAAATAAAAATTCCAAAATAAACCAACCATTAAAGACACTATAACTTTTGAAAGCATAAACAAATCATGAATATAGTTCCCTAGCATAGCCTTAAGCCATGGCATTCCTGTTAGCCATTCGGTTAAGATATAAGTCCCCCATGTATTGAGTAATATACTCCCAGTCCAAACTAAAAAATACTTAAATGCAACATGCTTTTTCTTACATTCTTCAGCGTGAAATACCCAGCCGTAATTAATAGCACAATTTACGATTCCACCTATAACAGAGCCAAAGAAAGTAGCATATAAATAATATACAAAAAAAAGCTTTACTAAAAACACAGTGGAAAGGAAATCAACAAAGCTTGCAACTTGAGCTGAAAGTTGTGCTTTTAAAAAAAGCCAAAGCTCTTTACGCCAACCTACTTTTTTATCTTTATTTGTTAATTGATCAACCATCGTGCAAGTAGAATAATCAAAAAGCTATAAACACCCGCCAGTATATCATCCATCATAATTCCTGTACCACCTTTGAAATTTTCCATTTTCCTAATGCCAAGTGGCTTAAAAATATCAAATAAACGGAACAGACAAAATGCCAATAAAGTATAAATAAGATGGCCTGCTGGTACTGCTATAAGAGAAATCCATACCCCGACCATTTCATCAACCACAACTCTTGAAGGATCTTCACCCCAAGAGCGCTCAATACGGGTGGCGCACCTTATACCTAATAGCGTAAAAACAAGAATTAGAGCAATAGTAATTATAAGAATATATTTCGAAACAAAAAATGAGAGCCCGAGCCAAATTAGCGTTGCCACAAAAGCCCCCGCCGTCCCCGGTGCAAAAGGAGAAAAACCAGAACCAAATCCCGTACAGATAAGTACGTCAAAAAAAGAAGGTTTTTTCATCAAAAATATAAAAAGAAAAAGTGGTAAGGTGACGAAGCAATTATATAATGTGCTATCCTGTCACTTTACCACTTAATATTATAAATTATTAATCCAAATAAGAAGGAGATTTTTCACCTACCATTGTACGGATCGTTTCTTTTACAATTCTCCACTGAGTAAACAAATCATGTATTGGCTGATGTTCCATATCATGCATTGGGCTCTTACAGAAGAATGATAACCATGTCTGTATACCACACATACCTGCGCGCAAAGCCAAGTCACTGAACAATACCAAGTCCAATGCAATCGGCGCAGCTAAGATAGAATCACGACAAAGGAAATTCACCTTTATTTCCATAGGATATCCCATCCATCCGAAGATGTCAATATTATCCCATGCCTCTTTATTATCTTTACGAGGAGGATAATAATTAATACGAACTTTATGGTAGACATCACCATATAAATCCGGGTATTTCTCCGGCTCAAAAATATTATCAATCACAGATAACTTACTAACTTCTTTTGTCTTAAAATTATCGGGATCATCTAATACCTCGCCATCGCGATTACCCAAAATATTAGTAGAGAACCAACCGCTTACACCCAGCATACGAGTTTTAAACATCGGAGCAAGTACGGTCTTCATCAAAGTTTGTCCACTCTTGAAATCCTTACCGGAAATAGGAACATTTACTTTTTTTGAAAATTCCCACATAGCAGGAGTATCTACGCATAAGTTAGGAGCACCCATTATAAAGGGAGCACCTTCAGCTAATGCAGCGTATGCATAGCACATACTTGGTGAAACTACGTTTGTGTTGTTTTCTTTCATTGCTTTTTCCAAAGAAGCAAGACTCATGTGTTCATCAGAAAGTGGAATATAAATTTCAGTGCTAGCTGCCCATAACACAGCAACACGTTCACAATGATTAGTGGCCTTAAACTCGCGGATATCTTGGCGCAATTGTTCTACCATATCCCAACGCGAAACAGTCTTTTTAATGTGCGTACCGTTAAGACGTTTCGCCCAGTTATGATCAAACGCAGCAGGCATAGGCTTGATTGTTTCCAATTCATCCTTTACTCCATTCAAATCTTTTTCTTTCAAAACTTCCGCATACTTGGCAGCTTCGTAGGCATTATCGGGGAAAATATCCCATCCTCCGAAAACAATGTCATTCAATTCAGCCAAGGGTACTACATCTTTAATTAATTTTTCTTCGTTGTTTTCCATGCGAATAGTAGCCATTTGCGTAATGGAGCCGATAGGCTTTGTAAGCCCTTTACGGGCAGCTAAAACCCCCGTTATCATTGTAGTGGAAACTGCACCACCCACTCCGACTACCAATACGCCTAAACGACCGCTAGCCGGTTTAATGTTTTCTTTCATTGCCATTGTAACTTTATAGAGTTTAAAAAATTGCTCAAATTTAGACTATTTTACTCAATTAGCATTCGTTTTTTTTGCCGTTTTAATGATCTGTTAGCAAGATTTAAGTTAAAAAGTGACATGTAAACTTATTCTCAATCCGCTTTTATCCACATTAGGTAGATTTCTGTAAGTTAAACGCCAAACATAATCAAAACGAAGGACTTTAAAAATATTTTCAACCCCTACTCCGACTTCAACAAATGGCGTATTTGTCATCATTGCAGTCGTCGAAGGAAAGCGAAAAAGCCCATCACTTTTTTCCGGATTATTCTTATCACTCAAACTGCCGTACAGTCCACGACAGGAAAGTACTTCACGCCACTTCATCTTTTTCAATAGAGGGACCCGATTGAATACAAAACCGTTCAAATAGTATGTCACGTCCCAAGACGCATATTCATCATTCATGAACTCCATGGCATTCATTAAGGAATAAGATTCCGGTTGAATAGTGTATGACAGATTCGCATTAGGTATGATTAATAAGGGGAAAGGTACTTTATCCCAAATTTTTCCAGCCTTGAGAATGACATCCGTATAGCCGAATGCTGAAAACCAAAACCGCTTCTGAAAACCTGCCTCTGTATAATTATAGGTATAATCTCCTCCTAATACGCCTTTTGCAGCAACAGTGTGTGAAAGACTGAATACTGGCGCATCCAAAGACACAGGGAAACGATTCCACTGGGTTTGATAAAATTTTTCATTCGGAGCATACCGCAATTTTATCTCAAACTCACTGGTAGAGAAACTTTTTACGGGTGTAGCTTGCTCATCTTGTTTTAGAAATGGAATCAAATTAGAAGACTCATCCTCGCGCAAACGGGTCGTCAATTGAAAAGAAAAGCCTGAATACGACTCATTGGTATAAGTCACTTCAGCTTTATGCAGATAAGCGATCCTATCATCTTTTTGACGTTTCCAAGTCAGAAAAATATTATCTTGGCTTGTATATAAATAATGTTGCCCATATTGATTCACATCCGATGAATAACGAACTTTTAAAGAACGGATGGGAAATTCATTAGCATATTCTTTTTTCTTATTAAACGAGTATTCCAATTCGGCAAGTCCTTTAAAACGGTGGTCACGTGTGCCATAGGCTAAGTATCCTTTTCCAAACCAATGAGGATCAAGCCAAGCTGTGGTCATCCCACCCGCTCTCAAACGTAACCCTTCCAAAGAGTTTCCACTAACCGTAGTATTCATCATCCCAATATAGAATAGTGGCTCTTTTATTGTAGAGGGAATATATCCGGTAAAAAGTACTTTCAATACCTGCTCTGTCCAATAGTATACAGGATAAGATCTTAATTGAGCCATCATTTTATCTACTGAAGTTTCTTTTTTACTAACTTCCACTTGACGATTAGCATCCCAATAAGCTTCAGTACGATTAGCAGCTTCAGGAGGCTCAATTATTTTTTCGGGTTTTCGAAATGCAGACTCCCCTTCTGGCGTCGGTTCGTATCCATAATTACGATAATAGACACTCCTCCGAGCATACAAGCCATCACTTTTATCACTAAACTTAAATTCCGTAGTGATGTGTTCATCCGAAAGTTGACGAGTACCATCCTTTGCCTGAGTAAAATTTTGTTCAAATTTCATATAATCCACAAAATTCAAATTTATCTTTTGAGGGAAATTCATAATAGCCCGGCGAACAAAATATGTACTATCGAGAGTCACATACAAGTGTCCGGTAAAACCAAAGGATTCGGAATTGAAAGGTACAAAAGTTAAATCGACACAAGGTTTACCAGCAACAGTCAAAGTATCCATTAAATAATACTTATAGAAAGAGGGTCCCAAAGGAGATATTGGACTTACAAATTTATTCGTAAATAGTGTAATATTATCATTATAAATATCCACATCAGTCATTGTCACGCTTATAGCTTGATCCATACCCTGACGGGAAAACATCTCATCAACTCCAGCCTGCCTTCGAGCATGAACTTGCTGTTTTTCTGTATGGGGAGACTTACGAAAATAATCAGTAGCCAATAATTCACGGTTTGATATCGCCAAAACCGGTTTACCAGTAACAGCAGAAGTATCTACATAATTTGTCAAAAACTTAAATTTTCGATATAGCCATTTCTGCTGCTTGATACTATCAAAATTGTTAATTGCGAAAGTCGTTATTTCATATCGATCGCGCTGCCAGTAATCCAATTCTTTAGGAGAATAATCATCTCTATGTGCAATCATTTGCCGAATCAATTCCACGGCTGGATTATTTTTTTTCTTATAGTGTTCCCGCTTGGGTTTCACTACAATTTCATTTAAAGTATATTCTACAGGTAGTAAAGTAATAGTATACTTAGAATTGCTACTTGTATGAATAATCCGGCTATATGATTTATATCCTACAGATGAAACGACCAATTCGGCTTTAGCACGAGCAGTCTTAAAAAAGAAAGTTCCATCATTGTTTGTTAAACAACCTTCAGTAGTACCTTTCAAATATACAGACGTGTAAGACAACGGTTCATTCGTCAACGAGTCCTTAACAATTCCTTTAACGATATATTGTGCATGCATAGACAAGCCTATGCAACAAAAAATAGCAAAAAATAAAAACCTGACATAAACAATCTTCATAACCTATAGTTCAAACACCAATGAGGCGGCAAAAATACAAAAGAAAACTTTTTTAGCATGTTCCGTTTTCCGTAATAAATGTTCCAAAATGACATTTATTCTAAAAATGTCGGCAATATATTATATGATCAACCACTCAGAAGGTTTTATTATCCAAAAAACAATATTGCATTAACAACCAAAACTAAAGGAATGTTCTATAGTTTTCAACAGAAGATGCAAAAAAAATAAAAGTATCTATTTTACATTATGGGAATAATATACGGAAACGAGTTAATCCGTCATTATAAGTGTGAAGTGAGAAAGTACACCCATGCCGAGAAAGCACTTCCCTAATAAAGATTAAACCAATGCCCTGACCATTTGGCTTTGTAGAAAAGAATGGACTAAAGAGTTTAGACTCTATATCTTTCGATATTCCGGCCCCATTATCCACAACCTCAACACAAGCCGGATGCATGGTTTTTACGATAATTTCGCCTTGCCTGTGCGGTTGGTCTTTTATACTCTGAATACTTTCCACAGCATTCTTAATTATATTAACCAGCACTTGCTCAAAAAGAGAAGGGTCCAAATGAACCATTCCTACATTTGAATCACATTCCAAAATCAGCTTTATTTGAGAATCATTGCACATACCCTCCATGAAACGCTTACAAGAAGACACTAATTCATTAAGATCTACAGACGAGATACTTGGCTCTGGTATTTTCACCACATCAGCAAAGCGTGTAATAAATCGACTCATAGAAAAACAGCGGTCCGTACAAACATGCATTACATCGCAAATATCTTCCATACCATCTTCCTCTGAAAGTGCCTGTTCCATTGTATCAAGAGTAGAAATGATACCTGCAGTAGTATTATTAACTTCATGAGCGATCATGCGAATAACCTTTTCATAGGCACGCTTCTCTGCTTTCATCACCTCTTCTGTCATCCGCTCAATCAGATAAAAAGAGTGCTTAAATCCCCGGTCTATAAAAGAGGAATGCGTACACTTATATATATTTGAATCATTCAGTCGAACAACAGAAGTACGCTCTTTTGGAATGATAGATAGTTCTTCAGCCAAAGGTGAGTCTAGCTGAGAAAACTTTTTCCCCAAAACGTCATCCAAACGGACGCCAAAAACCTTTAATGCCATAGGATTCATTTGGGAAATTTCTTCATCCAAGGTCATTATCACCACTCCCATTGGAGAAGCTTGAATAAGCAAGTCTAAGAAATGATTTTGTTCCCGCAAGCGAAGACGCTCGTTTTTGAGTTGCTCCATCATTCTATTAAAAACATTCACAATACGATCGGCTTCATATTGTCCGACCATACTCAATCGACTACTGAAATCCTGTTCACGCAGGAGCTCCATACCGCTACCGATAGTATTCATCGGTTTTACTATCTTCCGATAAAATATAAATAAAAATATAAGAATAAGCAAAATCATCCCCTCCACAATATACAAGTGAAGAGGCAACATTCGTTTGGATAGATAAATTAAGATACCCCCCAATCCTAGCAGGAAAAGAACAAGTATCAAGAAAAAAACTTTTATTCGCATCTAATTTCTATTTCTCACTGACTGTTATATTATATTTTTCCAGACGTCGGTAAAGCGCCGCACGGCTAATACCTAAGGCAAGAGCCACTTGGCTAAGATTCCCTTTATGTCGCTCAAGTGCTTGCAAGATAGTCTGCCGTTCTATCTCATCCAATGTCATACCAGCCAATGAAGAGCCTTCAGCAACCCTAATCGGTTCATCAATATGTTGATACTGTGATTCAAAATCAGAAGCATCCAAAATTGACTTTCCACAGACAAGAATAGTACGCTCAACCAAGTTTTTTAGCTCACGAATATTTCCGGGATAAGGTAAGCGAGATAAAAAGTTTATTGCATCTGCCGAAAAGTCTGTACGCGATAATCCATTTGCATCAGCTTGCCGATCGGCAAAATGCCGTGCCAAAAGTGGAATATCTTCACGACGTTCACGTAAAGAAGGTAACTTTACTGTAATCAGATTTATACGGTAAAATAAATCTTCTCTAAACTTACGTTCAGCAACCATCTTTCGCAAATCAGCATTCGTTGCCGATACCACACGTATATCCGTTTTACGAGGACGGCTATCGCCAAGAACCTCAAAAGTTTGATCTTGCAAAACCCTCAACAACTTTACTTGACAGGAAAGATCCAAGTCACCTATTTCATCTAAGAAAATAGTGCCTTTATTCGCCATTTCAAATCGACCTGTACGATCAGAACTCGCATCGGTAAAAGCTCCTTTTTTATGCCCGAACATTTCACTTTCAAACAAACTCTGCGAGATGCCACCTAAATTAACTTTCACAAAAGGTTGTTTTACGCGCTGACTATTTATGTGAATTGCTTCGGCAATAAGCTCTTTTCCTGTTCCGCTCTCACCGGTTATTAGTACAGACGCATTAGTACGAGCTATACGAGCTACCGTACCCAATACATCCATTAAACCTGTAGATTTGCCTATAATATGACTCCTATCCAAAGCGTCTGTTTGTTCTGTGGGAAGTTCTTTTGAACTGGCAGTCAAATCAAGTGCAGTCTCTATACGTTGCAAAAGAGCTGCATTATTCCATGGCTTAGTTATAAAATCAAAAGCACCTGCCTGCATACCTTGAACAGCCAATTGAATGCTGCCCCATGCAGTCATTAGAATAACAGGTACATCCGGACGAAATATTTTCACTTGCTTTAAAAGGGTCAAGCCTTCTTCACCGGAAGTGGACAATGTAAAATTCATGTCCATCAATATCAATTGTGGAGTTTCGGTGCGAATTACGTCCATTGCTTCACGAGGCCCCGGAACTGCTTGAGCATCATATCCGGCACGTTTTAACATAAAACTTAGCGAAGAGCGTACGGCACTATCATCGTCAATTATCAATATCATAAGCTATACAATGTTATCTGTGACAAAAATAAACATTCCTTGATATTATACAATACAAGAATTTACAAATTTTGAGCTAAAGCAAACAAGACTATAATAATCATAGATATTTGCACAACCAAAATCATCCTTTAATTATATCATCAAAATCGGCTTCAAGTTGGCAATTACGTTCAAAATCCCATAAAGTCAAACTACGGATCTGATAATAATAATACCAATAAGAAAACAATTCGGAGATGTGTCTTTGACGAGCTTTATCTTTAGAATTCTGAGAATCATTCAAATCCAGAGTACTAATTTTGCCAATCATAAAGGTTTCCACACTAGTTTGGTAACGCTTCTCAGCTATCGTATCTGCCTCAGCAGCAATACCCAACTGCTGCGACTGATTATTAAAGTTTGCAACAAGCAGAAAAATATTCTGATTAAAATCCATTTGTTCCTGCCGTATCTTGGACAATACCACTTCACGATTACTCTGAGCAACACGAACTTTCCCCCGACGTTTTCCCCAGTCAAGAATAGGAATTTTAACTCCCACTTGGATAATTTGATCACCCAATAGATTTCGGTAAGCAGAAGATAAAGTATGGTCTTGCCCCGTATACCCAACACTGGCAAACAAGTCAAGACTCCGTAAATTGCCTTTGGCAGTAGCTACCTGATAATCAGCCTCCAACTGACGACGACGTATATTTTGTGCAAATGAATTACGCTCTAATGCTCTATTCAGCACCAAATTATATTCCATTTTCAAATCCGGTGCCGATTGGGGTAAAAGAGGAAGCAAATTTTCATTTTCAGATAATCCTAGAAAGGAACGTAATTGAAACATTTTCGCATTAAAGTTACTCTCAGCTTCGGTTACATCAGCTTTTCCCTGTAAAGCATTAAGTTTAAGCTGCAATAAGTCATTTTCGGATATCTGTCCCATCTTACGTTTGGCAATAGCTACCTCATATAGCCTATCTGCATTCTTTTTATTTTGTTTATCAGTTTCTAAAGCTTCTTTAGCTAACAGTAAATCAAAAAAATAGGTAATCGTTTTCATTGTGACTGATTCTGTAGCGGTTATAAAAGCCGCTTTCGCTTCTTCGTAACGAACAGGCTCTATACGGCGGCTCCACTTTAGAGAATTAACACCAAAAATAGGCTGTGTTAATTGCAAACTTACCGGGACAGACATATATTGTTTCACGCCTCCTGTTCCCAACTGTTTGATAAAATCAAGTGAAGATGCCAACGATAATTTACCTCCCGTAAACCATAAATTCTGATCAACTGAAAGTGCTCCGGAGAGGCCAAGAGTATTATTTCTCACAAAAGAATATGAGCCATCGGCATTCTGATATGAACTATATGATTTATTATAATTAGGCAAAGTACCTGCAAGATTTACTTCAGGAAGCAGATTCGCACGAAATGTTCTATACTCCCAATAAGCTGTTTTTAATTCATTTAGTGCGACAGCAGCATCTACTGATTGAATACGGGCTAAGGCAATAGCTTCAGGCAGGGTTAGTGCATGTTCGTGCGATGTAGATTCTTTTATTTGAGCATAGCTACCCAATGGTAGCAACATGCTGACGAGGAATAAGATAAAATTCTTCATGTTTACTAAAATATAATTGCAAACATAAAGGCAAAGAGTATGCCAAATGCACAGGAAAGTATTCAGGTGAGGTTGATGTTCATTTTCGAACACCTGCATTGTTCACTTGCGAACAACAGAACAATGCAGACCCTAATGATAATATACTTAGGGATGTTATAATATCCCTTTACTACTGGGCAGTTCAAAATGATAAATGTCCCGCTTCACCGCCATCTTAATAGCACGGGCTAAAGCCTTGAATATACCTTCTATCTTATGATGTTCATTCTGTCCCTCCGCTTTAATATTAAGATTCATCTTGGCGGCATCACTCAGCGATTTAAAGAAATGCAGAAACATCTCAGTAGGCATCTCTCCTATCTTTTCACGCTTAAATTCCGCATCCCATACTAACCACGGACGTCCGCCAAAATCAAGTGCAACTTGACATAAGCAATCGTCCATTGGCAAGCAATAACCATATCGCTCAATACCTCGCTTATTGCCCAAGGCTTGATAAATGCAATCTCCCAATGCAATAGCCGTATCTTCTATGGTATGATGTTCGTCTACTTCCAAATCTCCTTTGACAGAAACAGTCAAGTCAAGTCCCCCATGTTTACCAATCTGCTCCAACATGTGATCAAAGAAACCCAGGTCTGTATGAATGTCACACACCCCATTCCCATCCAAATTGAGTGAAACGAAAATATCCGTTTCCTTGGTTGTCCGACGAACTTCAGCTTTGCGTTCACCGGCAAAAAGAAACTCAGCTATCTTATCCCAATCTGTCGTAACGAGTGCACAGGCAGCTTCTAGGCCATCAAAACCTTTTATACATGAAATATTATCTTGAAGAAGAATAGCACGGCAACCGAGATTCTTTGCAAGTTCCACATCGGTAGGGCGGTCTCCGATTACAAAGCTCCCTTGCAAGTCATATTCAGGATTACCCAAATATTCCATTAGCATTCCGGTACGTGGTTTACGGGTTGGTGCATTATCTTCAGGCATGCTGCGGTCAATGAAAATCTTATCGAATGTAACCCCTTCTCCTTTCAGCGTCTTCATCATTAAATTGTGCGCGGGCCAAAATGTCTCTTCGGGAAAAGATTTTGTACCCAACCCATCTTGATTGGTTACCATCGCAAATTCAAAATCCAGTTTGCTACGAATAAAACCAAGATTACGCATTACTTTGGGATAGAATTCAAGCTTTTCCAAAGAATCCAATTGATAATCAACGGGAGGTTCTATTACTAAGGTTCCATCTCTATCTATAAATAAAACTTTCTTTTTCATACTGTATTCGATCAATACGTTATCAATGCCTCTATTAGTTTATTATTCTCCAAATGCGTGCCAACCGTCACTCGTAAACAATTGCCGCAAAGAGCTATCGAGTTACGATTCCGAACAATAATACCACGATTCACCAGATAATTGTAAATATCCACGGCATCAGTCACTCTCGCTAAGAAAAAGTTGGCATCCGAAGGAAAAATTTTCAGAACACAAGGTAATTGAGCAAACTTCTCCATAAGATCACTTCGCTCTTTTTTCAAAGTCTCCACCCAATCCTCTATCTTATGAAACTGGCTCAGCATTTCCATCGCCTGTTTTTGCGTCAACAGATTCACATTATATGGATACTTTATCTTACTAAGAAGAGCTATAATTTCAGTCGAAGCAAACGCCATACCTAAGCGAATCGCAGCACATCCCCACGCTTTTGAAAATGTCTGAAAAACAACCAAATTAGAATAACGATCAAGCAGACTCAAATATGATGTTCTCTCAGAAAAATCAGTGTAGGCCTCATCCAAAATAACCAATCCGTCAAAGCCATTGAGCAATCGGTCGATCTCTGTACGATCTAAATCGTTGCCTGTCGGATTATTAGGAGAACAAAGAAAAATCAATTTGGTACGCTCATCCGCAGCCGCCAACAGCTTATCAGCATAAAACTGGAAATTTTCATCCAATAAAACCTTGCGATACTCTACATCATTTACATCGGCACAAACCTGATACATACCATAAGTGGGATCAATTGCCACCACATTATCCCTACCTGGTTCGCAAAAAGCACGAAACATTAAATCTATGGCTTCATCACTACCATTACCTAGAAAAATATTTTCAGGAGAGACTTTTTTTATTTTTGAGATCTCAGCCTTCAAATCCCACTGCATCGGATCGGGATAACGATTATAAGGAGTATTATAAGGATTTTCGTTTGCATCAAGAAAAACAGATGCAGCTACCCCTTTATATTCATCACGCGCCGAAGAGTAAGGCTTCAATTTCCATATATTCGGACGGGTAAGTTCTTGCAAAGTTCTCATATAAATATTTAGTATATTATAGTTTATTATCCATGAGATATATTAAAAGAAAGATTTTCCTCACAGCGACAAAGAGTCTTTATCACAAAGTATTCAACCTAACCGTTATAGCATTCTTATGGCCATCAAGATGTTCATTTGCCGCCATTGTTTCGATAGCCGGCCCGATTAGCTTTATACCTTCCGGCTTTATTTCTTGGAAAGTGACCTTACGAATGAAACTGTCAAGACTGACACCACTATATGCTTTGGCATATCCGTTAGTCGGTAAAGTATGATTTGTTCCCGATGCATAATCACCCGCACTTTCAGGTGTAAGTGAACCTAGAAATACTGATCCGGCATTTACAATCTTCTCGGAAACAGACTGGTAATCTTCCGTCTCAATTATAAGATGCTCGGGTGCATATTCATTAGTCAATTCAATAGCCTCATCAATACTCCGAACAAGAATAAGCTTACTGTTAACCAATGATTTTTCTGCTATTTCTTTGCGGGGTAACGCGGCCAATTGACGATCCACTTCATGCAGAACAGCTTTTTGCAAGCTTTCGGAAGTTGTAATTAATATAGCCTGACTATCCACTCCATGCTCTGCCTGACTCAATAAATCAGCCGCAACAAACATAGGATTTGCCGTTTCATCTGCCAAAACCTCCACTTCTGAAGGACCAGCGGGCATATCAATAGCTACATCACGTAAGCTGACCAACTGCTTAGCAGCTGTGACATATTGATTGCCCGGACCGAATATTTTATAAACTTTTGATACACTCTCGGTGCCATAAGCCATTGCCGCAATAGCTTGTACACCACCGGCTTTAAAAATACGGCTAACACCTGCAGTTTGCGCTGCAAAAAGAATCGCGGGATGAATTTTTCCATCACGCCCCGGAGGAGTGCAAAGAACGATTTCCTTACAGCCAGCAATTTTAGCAGGAACTGCTAACATTAATACAGTAGAGAATAAAGGAGCGGTACCACCGGGAATGTAAAGTCCAACCTTGTCGATAGCGATGGCTTTTTGCCAACAAGTCACACCAGGCAGCGTTTCCACTTTCTTGCCAACAAAACGTTGAGCTGCATGAAAGGTCTCGATATTTTGCTTAGCCAAACGTATTGCTGATTTCAGTTCTTCATCGACCAACAATTCCGCTTCTTTCATTTCTTCTTCAGTCACAGTCAGTGAAGCCAGTTCCACTTGATCAAACTTCGCCTCCATTTCCAATACGGCGGAATCCCCTTCAAGTCTCACACGATCGATAATTCCGCGTACCGTATCAAACAGATTTTCCGTGTTTAACACAGGGCGCTTTAATAACTCTGTCCACTCGGAGTGATCGGGATAATTTATTAACTTCATATCTCTCTTTTATTCTTAAAGAAAAAGCATATTAAACAATCATTTTCTCAATGGGTAACACCAAGATACCCTCAGCTCCAAGCGATTTCAATTTTCCAATAATTTCCCAAAAACGTTTCTCATCAAGTACAGTATGGACTGAGCACCAACCTTCTTGAGCTAAAGGCATCACTGTGGGACTTTTCATACCGGGTAGAACCGCGATAATTTCATCCAGACGGTCTTTGGGCGCATTCATAAGCACGTACTTCTTATCTTCTGCTGTTTTCACCGCATCAATACGGAAAAGCAACTCCTTCAACACTTCACGCTTATCATCAGATAGATTCCTATTTCCTATCAACAAAGCCTCCGACTTCATAACTACTTCCACCTCTTTCAACCTATTGCTGACCAAAGTAGAACCGGAGCTAACAATATCAAAAATAGCGTCTGCCAAGCCAATGCCTGGAGAAACCTCCACAGATCCTGTAATCACATGAATTTCAGCACTCACACCTTTCTCCTTCAAATAAGAAGTAAGAATGCCGGGATAAGAAGTTGCTATTTTTTTCCCTTCAAACCAATCAGTTCCCGAATACTCTATATCTTTGGGCATCGCCAATGATAAACGGCACTTACTAAAACCTAAACGTTTGATGATTTCCGCATCCTCACTCCGTTCTACAAATTCATTCTCACCTACAATACCCAAATCTGCAACTCCGGTTGCCACTGTTTGAGGAATATCATCATCTCTCAGAAACAGAACCTCAATAGGAAAGTTCGTCGACTGTATAAGCAATGTACGTTTAGACGCATTCAATTTAATGTCAGATTCTTCTAAAAGTGCCATTGTTTCTTCATACAATCTACCTTTAGCCTGTACTGCAATTCTTAGCATAATGTTACTTTATTTCTATTGTTATTATTATTTCTTTCGAACAAAAAAAAGAGGCTTACCAAAATTCGGTAAGCCTCGTCATTTATGTTTTTCATTGCTTTGCACAAAACCACATGCCACCGATTATTCGTTGGGAAAATGATGATGGTGATGATGTGCAACAATATTCTTCATTCTCTATTTTTCTTGAATTATGCGACAAAAGTAAAGTATCCATTTGACACAACCAAAGATTTATCACAAAATCTTTCATTTTTCTTTCAAATCAAAGGTAAAACCTCTTCTGATTCTACATCACATTTAGTAAATAGCATTTCCTTTTGCGACTTTTCGAGTGAAAAGGTGAAATAAGTATAAACCGCTTCAGTACACACCTCACCTTTTTCATTATATATCTTTGCTTCAAGAATAGCAATATTACGTTTTTGTTCCTTCAACCTTGCGCGTAGAACAATATTTGTCTCATTGGTAGAAATTGGCTTATGAAAGCGAGTCTCCATTTTCGAGGTTACTCCAGTAGTCTGCAATTTACGAAGTACCACCCAAGCACATATTTCGTCTAAAAGTACCGCCTGAATACCTCCATGCAATGTATTAAACCAACCTTGAAATTCCGGTTGGGGCTTCCATATACTAACAATTTCGTCACCGTCTTCATAAAATTCCATTTTCACTCCTGCGGCATTATGGGAAGCACAACCAAAGCAATTATATCCTTCCACATCCTTCCATGGATTAATTATCTTTCTCATATTTATATTATTTATCATACCAACTAATCAACAGCTTTATTTTCCAAAAATATACATTTTTCTATATACCTCGAAAAACTTGTGAGAAAATAACCGATAATCCATAATTATAAAAACAATAAAACTGCAAAAAGTAAAAGATAAAATGATTCAATAGATAAACATTTATATTGTTATTGAGTTAAATATATATATATTATTTCTTATTCATCTTGGAACTGTTGCTTAATATAAAAAAAAAGCCTACATTTGCAATGTCATCGCTCGAAGAACGAAGGACTTGGTTGCCCGCATTACCGTAAATGCGGTTTTTTTATACCCCTATTTCATCCTGTTTATGTATTTGTTTTGATAGTGAGGCTGATTGTCGCAATTCACCAAAAAGCCTGTGATTAGAGCATAATTTATTTGGCTGTATATATTCCACGATAACAATATACTGTTTACCTCTGTACCAATAGTAATCACGGATGGTTCCATCATCTTCGATATACTTAAAACACGTGATCCGTTTATCATCTCTATTTTCTAAAATAGGTCTTATCCAATGTACTCTATTTGCTCTTTCCTCCCGAAACTCCCGGATCTGACCAGCTGTTTTATGTCTTCCTCCTTTAATTGTACGAGTAATTACATGAACAAATTTCTCATAATACCGCTCAAAATCAGCAGGAAGTTTATCTTTCTTACTGTTCTTATATAGATATGGCTTCACTAGTAAGGGAGTACCGTCAATGCTTACAGTATTCTCAAAAAAGTCACGATGAAAAATTGCATAAAGCTCATTCATCTTACCTTGATTTATTTCTGTAACCCCATCAGCATAATAAGGCTCTAAAGCTCCTAGTTCATCTGTTGTGCCCATCACGAATACGAGGTTGATGATCGAAAATGTTAAATTTAGTTTCTCCGGGTTCTGTACCTTCGTCCAATATATAACCTGACTTCATCTCAATATTGTGTGCTTCCCTTTAAGTCGGACTGTTTCTAATTAGACAAATCTTATTAAATTTGTCAAGGAGGAATAGAAGATGAAAAAGTCAAGACACAGTGAGAATGAAATCGTAAAAGCAGTCAATCAACTTGATAGTGGTTTATCTGCAGATGTTATCTGTCGTGAATATGGTATATCTCGTGCTACACTTTATAATTGGAGATCGAAGTACAGCGGCATGGATTCAAGCCATATTAAGCGCTTGAAAGAGCTTGAAGAAGAGAATCGTCGCCTAAAGCAGATGTATGCTGATTTAGCTTTAGATAATAAGATCCTAAAGGATGTCATCGAAAAAAAGCTATAGAGCCCGAGATAAAGAAAGACGTTGTAGCAGAAATAGTAACGGATTACGAAATCAGCATCACTCGGGCATGCAGGTTAATATCGATTCATCGTTCGTATTTCTATTATGCTAAAAAGAAGAATGATAATGAGGTAATTGATTCCATTCGAGAAGCCTCAGAGTTTGGCGATGGATTCTGGAAAATCTATTCAAGATTACGCCGGGAAGGCAAAAAATGGAATCATAAACGAGTATATAGGGTTTATAAACTGATGAGGTTTAATAAGCGCTCAAAGCTAAAGAAACGATTGCCGGCAAGAGTTAAGCAACCTCTTATTACTCCAGGTCTTCCCAATCAAACTTGGTCTATGGACTTTGTCAGTGACAGCTTGGAGTGTGGTCGTAAGTTTCGTGTATTGAATATATTGGATGATTTTGACCGTTCCGCCATAGCTCAAGAGATATCAATTTCAATGCCGGCAGAACGTGTTATAAGAATATTGGAGAAAGTAATATGGCTTAAGGGAAAGCCTGAAGCTATAAGATGTGATAATGGACCTGAATTTATTTCAAATAAATTACAGGATTGGTGCAAAGCTAATGGTATAACGATCAAATATACCCAACCGGGATGTCCTACACAAAACAGTTATGTAGAGCGTTTCAACGGTAGTTACCGAAGAGGGGTGTTAGATGCATATATCTTTAGAACACTAACTGATGTTAGGGAAATAACCGAAAAGTGGATGGAGAACTATAATGAGTGTCGCCCGCACCATTCATTGGGTGACATGTCACCCAATGAATACAGAAGGAAGTATGAAACTGATAATAATATTATTAATTTAGCAGTCTAATTAATACCGTCCTAAAAAAGGGAAGCTGACAATAACTTAACTTATTATTAATTAGTCTAATCTTTTTTCTTATTTTTTTGATAGAGCCTTGCTCAAGCTTTTTTGTTGAGATTTAAAGAGTTGTATTGTTCTTCTATATTGTCGAGATGATTTGTCGTTGTGTACAAAGGTAAGTAATGCCTATTTGAAAAGCAATAATATATACATGTTATTTGCCAATAAAGAATGGTCTCATTGTTGACAGATCTCTGTAGATGTTGAGTTATACAGCAAAATACATGTATGATTATATGTGTATTTGTAATGTATTAAGTTTTAAGTAGGTTAATGCTGGATTCTTTCCCAATTTTTAGTGTTAGCATTGTATTTTTTTATTATGGAAGCGGGGTTTCCTGCAGCAATACAGTAATCGGGGACATCTTTTGTGACAACGCTTTCAGCTGCTATTATCGAGTGTTTTCCGACTGTTACTCCTGCTGTGATGACTGCGTTTGCCCCAATCCAACATTCGTCTTTTATTTTAATAGGGGCGGTAGAAACGCCTTGTCTTTGTATGGGGCAATTTATATTTTCGTAGTTATGATTGAGTCCCGAGAAAACGACATTCTGCGCTATTATAACATTATTGCCTATAGTTACTGGTCCAATGATTGTGTTACGTAATCCAATGAGAGAATTGTTCCCTACAAGAACATCGCCAACTCCATTGTCTACAACGGTATATTCCTCAATGATACTGTGGTTTCCTATATGGAAGCGTTTTACCGGAGTAACATTTAGAATAGAGCTGAATCGAATGACAGAGCCACTTCCATGATGAAAAGCAAATGGGTTAATAAAAATCTTTACCCATTTTCTTGGTCTACAGTTGGTAAAAATACAATGATGTATAATCTCCTTTGTTTTAGGATTATGGATGATTATTTCTTTGAGATTTTGAAGACTAAATGTATTCATTATTAGATTATTTAATGATGCAAAATTATACTTTATGTATCATTAATGCAATAAAACATGAAAGTAATTTATCTTAAAATAATAAGAATACATTATGTTGATATTTAAGTCATTGTAATATGAAAATATAACAGGGATGTAAAATTAGTCCCAACCTACTCTCACGAGCAAGACGGGACCGGTTAACATTATAATAGACCATATTAACGATGAAAGGTTTAAATGTAATGATAACTGTTAGTGAATATAATTTGCAAATTTGACGAATTTACTTATTCTGACAAGAATTGAATAACGAAAAAGGACTCGAATAAAAAGGAGAAAATAGTATCTCTAAGTGTAGAATATTATATGTTGAATGATTCTTATATAAGTGAAAAATTGTCATGATAGAATTTACTTGTCTAATTTCATCTGCTTTATTGTTCTGTCTTATAGAACGATGTGGGCTATGGTTACTCAATATTTCTTGAAAGAGTATTTAAATATAATCTCTGTGGTGTTGTCGTTAAATTAAGAGGCTCCACTTATCACAAGTGAAGCCTCCTGAACCTCTATTTTAAGGGCCGTACCCTTTGTTCATCGCGAGTTGAGTATCGACCATAAATTAATGTGAGATAAAAGTATAGCTAACAGCGGGATTAAAGAAGTGTAATAGACGAATAGCTTCATTTAATCAATAAACAAGGCTTTAGGTGGATTTTTCAACAAACGAGAATCATTATCCTGTTCAAAAAAAGAATTTGGAGTAATTCTGAAAGTAAATATGTAGCTGTTATAAAGGATATATTCTGATTTTCTCTTTATCTATAGAAATCACAGCCCTATGGTTTGAAAACTAAAGGGCATTGCTAAGTGAGCGATAGGACTTCGGTACGCGAACCAAAGGGCTGCGGTTCGGCAATGAATGCTCTTAAATAGGAGTTGTCACGGATCATACTGAAATCCTGAGGGGTATTGATGTTAAAATTCTATCTTTGCATTAAAAAGAATATATGAATTACGATAACTTCCTTCGTTTTATCTTTCCTGATGGCATGTTTGATTACTTCGAGCT
>JAYRGX010000002.1:0-249161 GCA_041907545.1 Bacteroides sp. | reverse complement strand
CGCCAAGTTCCATGGATAGGTGTAATCTCTGAGTAAGACGATAACGTCCCATTAAGCCGTAAGAAAAGCAGAAAGGACTGTTCCCATTATCCTCGTTGTGGATAAGCCCCAAGCCAACGTAGGGAACAACTCCCCAGCGTGGTTCATCTCTTGCCTTATTGAAATAATTGGCAACATCAAACATCAAGTCAGCGTGTGCCAACTTATAACCTGTGTTCTGCAATTCAGAGTTCTTGAGTTCGAATCCCTGAAAAGACACACGGGCACCGATGGCAGGTGTAAACCATTTGCCAACCTGAACATTCAAAGTTGGTTTGATGCGTCCAAATAAATCCTCACATCCGAGTGGACTGCCGGCAAAAGCCGACACACCACCACCGACAGTAATAAACCAATTGTCACGGAATCCGGATGCAAGAGTTACGTTTCTCAGATACGTTGGCTCCAATCTATGAAGCCACTGCTCACTTTCTGTTGTTCCAGAAATGGAAATCGTATCAGCCATCTCATGGTCCAAATTTGCAGCCTGTGCTGTGAGCGAGAAGCAGACTGTAGATATCAATAGTAGTCGTTTTATCATGTGTCGTTTTGTGTTTGTTCTTAAAACTGATGCAAAGGAACAGCACATTTTGCCGGCAGAAGAATATATCAGCATATAAGCCTTTGTTTTTAACCGTAATTCAAATATTTCGGCAAACTGAACTCTGAAACTAAACTCTGTCTATCCTGTGCCGTTCCTGAATACCTATCGTCTCATACGTCGAGAACTTGATGGTTTCATCATTCGGTGAGCCATGCGCATACAACGCATTGCCCACGCACGGTCATCTTCATCGTCCTTGCGTCCCCAAGGCAAATCGCTACCGCCACCTCCGCCACCATGACCTTCAGCAAATGTGGTAGCATCGTCCATCATGCCACCATACAGATACATGGCGCACGTCAGAATTTCTTCGCCACGAGTAGCCATATCTGCCAGCAGTGAGCCGTCGAAAACATCCATATCACGGAACGTCATTTGTGGCAATGCCTCTTGGAAGTGTGATACCACATCACTCATGACAGCATCTTTCAAGCGATAGCGTATCTGTTCCTCCATTTGGTCAGCAACATCATAGAGCTGCTTCTTAATCTCGTCACGCTGAGTACGCATCTCCTGTATATCTTCTGCAATCTTGTCTCGTTGCTGAACAGCAACATCAAGTTTGGCATTCTTATCTGCCAGTGAAGTGATGACTGATTGAAGCTGAATATCGAGTTTCTTAATCTGGTCACGAATAGCATCCGCATTACCTCTGCCATTAGCCAATTCATCAGCAAGACGCTTCTGTTCTGCCTCGATGGTCGCTTTCTTTTCTTCGAGATTGGCAATCATAGTGGTAAGACCTTTCACCCTGCGTTCTGCCAGATGAATATCCATGTAAAGTGCCCGAAGCTTAGCCTTGTTACTCTCGATATCTTTCTCCAGTACCGAGCATTCATGTGTAAGCTGTCTTCTGTATTCTTCCGTACTACGATGCCGGGCACCTGTCTCAGCAATCCTGTCACCACGGTCAAGTCCCCACTTGGCATTTACCTTAGCCAACTCATCATGTATCTCTGACGTGATACGAGAATACTCATACTTGTCGCTCCCAGCAAACATTCGCTTGTAGGCGAACTTCTGGTTCTCATCAAGCGGCAATAGCGTGCAGTGACAATGTGGATTGGTTTCATCCAAATGCACATAGAATCCGACGATATTGTCCTCACCATATTTATCAGCTATGAACTTATACATGTCTTTAGCCCATTGCTCAATATCTTTTGTGCGCACAACATCACTGTTATCCGCACCTATATTATAATCTACCTGCTGGTCACCAAATGCAATCTCACGCATACGCTCACGGCTTCCTCCCAGAATGATATTCACAGTGGTTCTGTAGTATGGCTTTTCCCTACCTTCATTCGGATCCTTAATGCCACGAGCGGCCAAGTTCTCCTTCATTCTCTCAGGAATACTTTGAGACTTATCAATCGCTTGTACCCTGCCACCTTTTCGTATCTCAAAGTTCAGATGCTCTCGTGTTCTATCATAACTGCCTTTGCCGAGTGCAAAGCTCCAACCTTTCTCAGTCCAACGGCGTTGGTGTTCATTGCTTTGTGCCGTTGTAAAGCCCTTTCCTGGGCGACAATCAAATACCTGTTTTGCCATTAAAATCAGCGTTTTAAGTAAATTCCCAGCTTGCTGCCTACTGGTAAACCTCCTTTGTGGCTCTGCCATCAAAGGGGATTAGGCTACCCATCCCTTACTTTATCTGAGCAATCGGGCGAGCCCGTGCTCTATCGACGACTGTCTTTCCTCCATACCGATATAAGGGAATTAACCAGCATGGTATAAGGGTACGGATTGGAGACAGCGAAGCGTATAAGGGTGAAGCGTGGAAACCTACAATGGGTTACTCGTGGTCAGACACGGTTTTATCAGATGGATTAAGGCAAGTGCCGAAGCGGATAAAAAAGGACTCCAGTCTGTCGGCGGAAGAACGCATGGCTTCATTACTATAGATGGTAAGCGACAGCGTATCGTCTTCGGGGATTCTGGAGATGTATTCCTGCCAGCGTTCACGATTGCCACCACAGACGTTGTAGTAAGCTCTGTAAAGCGCATGTTCTACCTTTGGGGTGTATGTCCATTCTCTGATTAACTCGCTCATATCGGCGAAAATTTCATCGAATAGCACACGGCAGTACTTACGTTGTGAACTGTCCATTTCAGATTCTCTGGCATCAACCATGAGTGAGGTTTCCTTATGGACACCTGCCTTACCAACAGAATTGCCGGAAGTCTTTGCTGATGAACCGACAGCTGATTCTTGTGGTGACTCTGCCACATTCAAAGATGCTTCATCGTCATTCTCCTGAATAGAAGGGACTGATGTAACATCCACGTCCTGCTGCTTCCAATCAAATTTGAGCGCATCGAATGTGATGGTCATGTTCTTGTAGGAGTCTTCACGTTCAATCTGCCCAATTGCCGACAGTTCACTCAGGAAGTCACGGACAGTAGAACGCTGCCAACTCCATTTCTCGGCAAGGTCGGTAATGGTGGTATCGAACTCTGCAAGCAATTCGGCAGATGCTGTTTTGGGAAGTACCGAAAACGGCTTCTTCACCATGGCTCTACCCAGCAGGTCGAAGTAAGCATCTGAACGTGAATATCTGCCTTTAGGTCTTTGATTTAATAGTTTCATCAATCGTGGAGTCACCACGACATGACTGATTTCGTAGGAAAGATCATTATTCATCTTTTTTTGTTTTTGTTGTTGGTTTATGATATGAAAAGCCTATCCAATATGCCATGAGGTTGTGGCAATATCAGATAGGCTCGTCTGTTGTTTTTGTGTTGTTTTGTCCTGGTCAATAGTAGTTCTGTGTTATCTCTGATTTATCGAACATAAGCATTCGGAAAGCCTGTGGACTTGCCACCATATTCCGTAACTGTTTGGACGGATAGAAAATTGCAGCCGTCAGCAGAATGGCGAGTGTTACAGCCATCGGATATAAATGCGGAGTGAATATAGCTGCCAGTGCCAAGGTATTGGTAGTAATCATCACCTTTCGCTTCTTCAAGAAGTAGAACAGCAACTCGGCCAACTGGTGTCTGATCAGGACGGCTGAAAGTGTTAGTGGCAAAAATGTCTCGATGACATTGACTCTGCATCTTGTCTGAATAAACAGATATACCAGTAGCAACATCATCACAGCAAGCACGTAGAACCGGCGAGCTACATCATGATACGCCATGCGTACATAAAAGGCTTTCATCAGCCTTCCGTCCTTCTTATAACAGCACATGGCAACTGTAAGAATAAGGATAGGGTAAATTAAAGAGACGATACTCCAAATCATAATTACAACGTTTATTTGATGAATAATTTAAGATGACGATTAATCAGTAAACTTCGAGGTTGAGCTTTATGTGACCCAATGAAGCTTTGTGAATTATCAGTTCTATGTCCTGCGGTGTGGGCTTGCAATTAAGCATTCTTGTCGTGAAATGTTTGTTGTGCCTTTCATGACGAATGGCTTTGTCAAGTTCGTATTCGGGAATGGTGAACACATGACCACGGGGATATTTTTTGAAAGGCCATTTGGTAACAAGTCGAAGAACTCTCTGGTGGCAAATCCGTATAGTACCACTGACCACGAAATAGAAGTCTTCGCCCTTGTCTGTATCGAGCACATCTATCCATGTTCGATACTTGCTGATGAGATTCTGAATCTCGTTCCAGTTCTCACTTTTCATACTTACAGGAAGTCGCTCATAACATCACACTCTTCCTTATGATAAAGGAAACAGCCTCGTTCACTCTTCAAGCGTAGTTCCTCCAGAACCTCTTGGCACATAAAGTCCAGCGAATCGTAGAGCGTCACATCAATACTATCACACATACCATTGGCATTGGTACAGGCATTGATCTTAATCATGTGGCCATACTTGGGGTTGGAATAAGCACAGCAGCTCTGACCGAATACGATTCCGTTTACAGCCTGATGATAGTAAAGCAGGATGAACTCCATCTGATCCTCCAACGCATTGAGAACTTCCTCAAAGTCTAAGGGTTTGGGTATAGAGTATGACAACAAAGCATCATCCTCACGTATTTCTACATCCTTGATGTTGTTTATGCTGAACATCTCTGGCACCAACATTGGAGCCACTATCTTAAAACTTTCAATAGCTTCTTCTATCATACTGCTGTATTTATTGGTTCACTTATTGCCTTTGTAAATATCGTGAATTACTGAACTCTGAGCACTTGTTGCATACAGTCTGCCGACTAGTGTGTCTGGCATGTTCTAAATGGTCTGCCACCATGATTCCATCTATCACGATTATCACATGGGGCAAAGTTACATACAAAACCACAAATACGTATAGCTAACTATCTGTATTACAAAATATTTAACCATTGAACTCTGCGGTTCATAAATTGGTATTTTCGACATAAGTAACTGACATAAAAACAGAAGAGAGACACCCATTTAATAGTTGTTGCAAGCCGTATAGCAACTACAATTACCGAAATGTTGCAAATTATGATGTAGTTGAATAGGAAAAGTCTCATGAATGCCGTTTAAATCGCCATCAGAACGTGGTTGTTTTGCTCAATTATGTTCAAATTATCAAGAAATAGCCTCATTCACAACAAGTTTATAAATATGATAAAACTGAACTCAGAAAATTATTGTACCTTTGTAGCACTTAAACGAACTATCATGGCAAAAATAGGATATGTGTGGCTTGCTCCACAATTTGATACTCTGAATGAGGATAAGAAATGGATGAATGATTACGGATGCTTTCGTATAGCTGAAGAACAGGCTACCCATGAGAAACTGCGTCCTGAATGGAAGCATATCATTGATAATATGTGTAGAGGTGATGAACTTGTCGTAAGTAAGTTCAGCAATGCACTTCGTGGCCCTCGTGAACTGGCTATCTTCATTGAGATATGCCGTATAAAAGGCGTGCGTATCATATCCATCCATGACAGGATTGATTCTCTGAACGTTCTATTCCCGGAAACAAGAACTTCTGATATACTCAACATGCTCGGTGCATTATCAGCAGAGGTTGCAGCAGTAAGACGTTCAGCAAGCCATCTGAATAAGCTTAAACATAAACCACTTGTACAATCCGCTAAAGGAATTTCACGATTGGAGCGTAACAAGACAATCATTAATATGTATAAGAGCGGTTGTTCATTATCCAAGATTATTGCCGCCAGTGGCCTCAGAAGTAAGACATCAATCTTCACCATTTTAAACAACGCAGGTGTAAAACTTGATAGAGGCCGTACCAGAGGACCAATCAAGAAAAAGATTAATTTGTAAACCTAGTATATTTATTTAATAATCAATACAATAACCAGCCAATAGATTCGTTATTTGAAAAATAATTGGTGTGTAACTGTATTAAATATCGTAATTGTAAAATATATACCCTCGATTTGTCATAATAATAAGCTAGATAACATTAACCTACAGCTTTTACCTTATTATATGAAAGTTCCCCTAAATTATAATAATCGACTACTCGAATGAATAAAACAAAACATTTCTATCCTAATTTAGGAGACCGAGCAAAAATATTTTGCGAAGGTGACCGACATTATCAAGAGAAAATGATGTTATTGGAAGATGTCATTGTAGGCAGCTGTAGTGCTGACAATAGCGAACAAGCGTACGAATGCCTAAGGCGAGACGACACATACAATGGTATCAAAGATCCGTGTTACATCATGTATAAGCTCAAGCCAATAGAGCATAATGGACTTGTATATGAATTTTTAGTGGAATATCAAAAGCACGATCCAAATACAGGCATTTATTATGGGTGCAAAGTATCGAATCGAAACATAATGGAACACTTTGAAAACGGTAACATTGATATGGCCAACCAGCTTACACACAAAATGGTTGACTGCGCCGACAAAGAATGGAAGACATACTTGAGAGACGCCACAGCCCTGGTACTCAGCAATTCATACCCCGACAAAAAATTTAATCTACGTTTTTGTCATACCGAAAATGCCAACGACGGAACATATTGGCCTTTCTGGATACGACTGAATGAGGAGGAAGATGTTGTATATGTGGCTGCTAATGCCATAAAACTTATTAAAAATATATATCTAACACACTTTAGCGACCATGGGCTACTTCCCTATGGTTACGCAGAAACAGATGATACAAGTAGTAAGCATGTTGGAAGAAAAAAAAATTCTTCCAATACGAGATATTTCTCAGACGCTGCATATGAAGAGTGTCGGATTTTACATAGTATTGACAAGAATACAAGTTTCTTAGACGAAATAATCAGGGAGCTATGTTCTAATAAGACAATCTCCCGCTGTAAAGATATATACGAATGCGCTTATATCATAAATGAAGAATTATCTATTCTTGACTTCTGCAAAGAATTAGACAAGCTCCGTACGAAGCAGAATGGTGAGAAACTTACACTTAAATGGACGGCATTGGAGAAGATATTTCTTACAGCTAAAGGCGAACGAGTAAAACTAGACAAAGGAGGAAAGCAAAAGCTTTCTGCTTACAACAAACGAAAATGGGGTTAAAAGTAGAGAGATGATAATACATAATATTTACGTAAAACTGTCTATTCATATTTTTAAATATACTTTTGCTCCTGAATCTAAAAATAGTAAATGCTATGGAGACAAAAAGATTTTTCAAACCATTTATTGGAGATGGTTATAGTAGCGGAATCAACGGACAAAAAGTGCTGGTGATAGGAGCTAGTTTTTACTGTGCAAATCCAGATTGCAAATTTTATAATCAATGTACAAACGTAGAGTCCAAAGATTCTAGTTTTTTTGATGCTCTTTGTCCATTCTATGAGTCTCATGGAAAACAGCTGCATAACGAGCCCTCATATTGTGTAGAAGAACTTCCTCAAACTTATAGAAAATTTGCTATGTCACTCGCCGCCATACTAGGTGTTGAGGAACCTGAACAAGTTTGGAACAAACTAGCATTCACAAACTACTGCCAATTTTTTCTCCCTGCAGAAAATAGTTTTCGTCCCACATTTGCTGCTGATCTAAGCAATCGAGACTTTGATGCATTCATAGAGACCTGCGTGGAATTGCAACCCAATATTATAATCGTTTGGGGTAGTACAATCAATCGACCATTACTTCATAATAATCCTTTTGTTATAGACAAAAATCAACTCAATAAAACCGATGGCTATGTCTGTCACATGCAGCTTTCAGAAGTCACACATCCAATTTCCCTTGTCAACTGTTACCATCCTTCATCTCGTGCATGGTGGGGAGGCATTGATGAATTTGTTAAGTATCTAACAAAAGAAATAGGTTGATAGAAATTATTTATTTAAGTTTCGCAAGTAAAATATGAGAGAAAAACTAGGATGAAAGCCAATGGAATATTTGCATATATCACTGACTTTCAGTATATTAATATTGTAACAAAAATATACTCCTAGCATGAATAAAGATAGAAAAATCATTTCAGAATTGAATAACTTTTTCACAGAAAATGGCTGTAGCCTTGGAATACAAAGAATAATGAACATTCTTAAGAACATCAATATCACTGAAAGGCAGATGGCTTTCGAAAAGAAACCCAACTGCAAATTTACCCGTAATCAAATCATTCAGATGATGATTCTATTCCCTTTTTTCTCCATAAAGAATGCTGCCAATTATTGTGGTAGTTCTCTGCATTCTCTTTTTAATTGTCACAAGGACACTTTCTATCGTATGCTTTCCAATGATGATATAGATTGGAGACACATCCTGCGTTATGTTAATAAGAAGTTGGTATGTAACATCTCGATTCGCAGCGATGCCAAAAATTCCCAATACCCCATCTGTATGATTGTCGATGATACGGATATGCCAAAGACAGGTCGCAAAGGAGAAATGCTCGGTCGTGTATTTTCCCATGTAAACAATAGAGGCAGCATACTTGGCCATAAGGGTTTGTTTCTGTGTAGAACTGACGGCCGTACTCAGATGCTTGTGGATTTCACTCTTCAGGGAGAAGAAGGAAGGGTTGCTTCTAAGCCTCAGGGTATATCTAAAACAGACATTGAAGCTCGCTTCAATAAAGAACGAGACGCAAAATCAAATGTAGAGCAACGCAAGGCTGAATATTTGCAGGATAAGATATCCAATATGAAGAATATGATTAACAGAGCAGCCATTGACCATATGGACTTTGATTATCTTCTTGTCGACAGTTGGTTTACCTGTAAGGATGTTATCAAATACATCCGACGCAGGAAAAAGAATACTCATTTGTTGGGTATGATAAAAATGAGCAAGACCAAGTATATGATTGGAGATGAAGAAATGACTGCTGCAGCCATTGCTTCAGCAATGACAAAAAGAAAATCTGTAAAATACTCTCATGCTTATAAATTCTATTACTTTGAGATAGATGCCGTCTTTGCAGACATACCTGTCAAGTTATTCTTTTATCGTTTCGGCCGTAAGGGAATTTGGAAGGCTCTATTGTCTACAGACACGTTACTTACCCCATATAAAGCCTATCAGACATATTCTATGCGTTGGTCAATAGAAGTATGTTTTCACGAATGCAAGTCTTTGTTAAATCTCGGTAAATGTCAGTGTAGAGACTTCGGATCACAGATTGCTGCAATTTCACTTAATATACTGCAATATAATTTGTTGTCGTATGTAAAGAGGTTTGAATCATACGAAACAATTGGTGGCCTATTCCGTGAAATTACAGCTAAGACTGTAGAATTGTCCGTTACTGAAAAAATATGGGGATTAATACAAGAGATTGTTTCTGCTGTTGCAGAATTCTTCTCTGCTGACTTCGATGAACTCTTGACGAGTATTATAAATCAGAATAAACAACTTAAAGCGATGATGAAAGTAGTTTAAAACCTACAATTGGCTGCTTAAATCACTTGCGAAACTTAAATTATTTATAGATAAATTAGAACATTAAATATTCAAACATTATGATGAATTACCAACATATCGCTTATTTGATAGGATGCTACGTAACTGTTGCTGATCTTGAAATAAATGCTTTTGAACTTGAAGCCCTTGATGGGTATATCAATATAGATAAAAGTCAAGAATTATTCAGACTTAGACAACAGATATTTTCAGATGAAGAAGATAAACTACCTCTTAGCTCACTAATAAACGATTTGAGACTTTCAAATCCGACACAAGAGCAAAAAGAAGATATAATCCGATTTCTTGCCACTGTAGCCTTTGCTGATGGATATATGGACGTGAAGGAGAAGAATATCATAGAAAAAATCGGTTCCTCTCTAAATGTTGATATAGCAGATTATATGGACGAAGCTCAGTCAAAGGAAACAGAACAAGCTGATAGCCAAAAACTTAAATGGTATGAGAATGTACGTGGTTTCTTTGATAAGGCTATATATAATCTTGCAAGAAACAAAAGCAAAAACTTTTTGTTAGAAAATATCCTTGGTGGTCCAGCTTTTGCACAAGAACTAGAAAAAGTAACCAAGACTGCAAGTGTTGATATAAATCGTGTTTCTAATATTCTTGAAGACTACAATTCAAAGCTCTCTGATGAAATCGAATTATTATCATCATTTAAAGCTAACAAAAGTAAAGAACAAACAGTATTGGCTGTAAACGAAATGATAGCCAATACAAGAAAGCATATAAAAGACATCATAGAGAATTCTTTACAGGAAAATATAATATCCTTGGAAAAGAAGAAACGCAATATCCGATTCTTTACAATAGCTTTTATGGGAAGAACCAAAGCTGGCAAAAGTACGCTCCATAAAGTTGTAACTCTTCAAGAGCATGATGATATTGGCGTAGGAAAACAAAGGACAACTCGTTACAATAGAAGTTGGTACTGGGATCGTCTTCGTATAATTGACACTCCAGGAATTGGTGCACCTGGAGGTGATGCAGACACTGATATTGCCAAATCTATCATTGACGAAGCTGATATGATATGCTATGTGGTTACGAATGACTCTATACAAGAAACTGAATTTAATTTTTTTGAGACGATTAAAGAAAGAAATAAGCCTCTTTATATCATTATAAATTGCAAAGACAACTTAACACAGAATGTTAAATTTAAGAGATTTCTGAAGGATCCTCTTGCATGGAAAAATGCAACTGGAGAAAAATCATTAGAAGGACATTTCAATAGAATTAGGGATATGCTAGATGGCAAATACAATTTGAATGCAGTGAAAATAATTCCACTGCATCTATTAGCCGCTAAAATGTCTCTAGATGCTGAATTATCAGAAAGCGACCGAAAAATATTGCATAAAGGTTCAAATATTGATGAATTCATCCTATCTGTTAAGAATGAAATCTTTGAGTCTGGGACACTAAAAAAGAGTATGAGTATTATTGACGGAAGTGCATATCAAATGAATAGAATACATGAACAGCTATCTAATGATTACGATTCTCTAAAAAAAGGCTTGGATAATCTGAAAAAAACGCAAAAAAGTTTTGTCCAATTCGTAAACACAGAATCTGAGAAGCTAAAAACAGATTTAGTTGATATTTTAGATAATGCCCATAAATCATTAAAAAACAGAGCTTCTTCATTCGCTGATGACAATTATGATAATTCTTCAGCAGGATCTGCTTGGGAGAATGACTCAAGGGCAAGATCGATAAATGAACAAACAAATGATCGCATAAAGGCACGTTTGGAGGACTTTACAGAAAAGCTAGATGAAAAAATGAAAGAATTAATTTCAGATATGCAATTTCTTTCAACCATTTCTATTAATTCTTCGTATCAAATTAGTGGACAAAGTGTAACTAATTCACGACTCGCCGCCGGCGTTTTCGGATCCATTATAACTGCTGCTGCACCATTAGTAATTTCCCAATTATGGCATCCAGGAGGATGGTTGCTGGCTGGCGCAACACTTCTAGTAGGTGCTGTGGTAAGCATATTTACGAGTTTGTTCACTTCTAAAGCAGAAAAAGTATTGAAGGCGCAGAACAAAATGCGCGAAAATCTATGGAGTGAGATTGACAAGTCTATGAATAAGAGCAAATCTGACATTAAGAATAATGTGGATGGCATCAAGAAGAATATCCTAAGTCAGATTGAAACTACGATTGGAGAATATGTCATTCAAACAGAAAAAATATTGCGTCGAATTCAAAAATTAACAAAAATAGACCTAGCAATGGAAAATACAATAAACTCATTAATAGGCTTTAGAATACTAGACTATATCGGAAAGTCTATATTGAATGAAAAGAAAATTGACGAAATAAGTGATGAAGAACTACGTGAAACATTCCCTGTTGAACATAATTGGAAAAATCACTCACTAACATATAAATATGAAACCTACTGCTCTGATACTGACAGAAAAAAAGTAGAAGCTGCTACGCAAATGATCATAACATTTAAATAAAAATACAATGGATAATACTATTAACTATGCTCGTTTCAGCGAGTATCTTACTAAATTGACTGAAAAGACAGTCAATTTGATTAAAACAACAGGTAATCAGGGACTTCTTGAAGGACTTATGCAAGAACTTAAGAATTCTTCTGACCGTAAAGAATTACGTATTGCATTCGTTGGACAATATAGCTCAGGTAAATCCACGATCATATCTGCATTAACTGGTAACAAATCCATTAAAATTGATGCAAACGTCGCCACAGACACTGTTTCAACATACAAGTGGAACAATATCATTTTGATGGACACTCCTGGAATTTTAGCAGGTAAGGTGGAAAAGCATGATGAAAGAACCAAAGAAGCTCTAAAGGAATGCGATTTAATTTTTTATGTACTTACTAGTCAACTGTTTGACGATGTTATTTTTAAAAATTTCTTAGATCTTGCCTATTCACAGCATCTCGCAGACAAAATGTTCTTAGTTATTAATAAGATGGGGATGGAAGATGGTGAATATAATGAATTAAGACAGAACTATTTAGAAACACTTTCTAAAACATTCTCAGCTAAAGGATATGATATATCTTCATTCCCAATTGCCTTCATTGATGCATCTGATTACATAGAAGGAGTCGATTCTAACGATGATGAGTTTGTTGAAGTAAGCCAATTTGTACCATTTATCGGTCAGCTCAATAATTTTGTAAGCAAACATGGTTTGATAAAGAAGCAGTTTGATACACCTATCCGTATACTTCAAAGCTATTTAAAGAATATCGCGCTTTCGCAGATAGACGAACATTTGGTTGAGTTCTATAAACAGTATGAGACAAAATTGAGCCAAAGCCAACGTGATATGAGACGCAGTGTTACGGAGGTTTTAAATTCGCTTGACTCTTCTGCTATGAACGAAGTTGTTAGTTTGGCCAGCTTAATTGGATCTGATGACCAAATGTCATGGGAGCAGAAACAAAAGAACCTAGATAACAAGCTGACAAAATATATCGATGACACTTCAAAAAGAATTGATCAGACAATTACCGAAAATTATCTTGCCCTCCAAAACGAGATGAATGAGTTCGCACAGAAGGATGCGCTTGTTAAATACGAGGATTATCTTGATGCAAAAATCAACTCGCCTCAAATAAGCATCCAAGAAAAGACTAATCTCAACAAGCAAAAAACGGCACTTAATCTTTTGAAGAATGCGGGTGAAGGTGTTAGTAAGTTTGCACCTGGCGTAAATAATTTTTTCGGAGGTGTTAGTCAAGCTTCAGGTTCACAGCTGCACGGAATTGTAAAAGAAGTAGGTCATTTCTTTGGAAAAAGCTTTAAACCATGGGAAGCTGTGAGATGGGCTAGTAATATTGCAAAATTTGCGAAATTTGGAGTTCCTGTTGTAACAGCTGGAATAGATATTTGGTTCCAGTTCAGAGAAAGTGATAAGGAAGAAAAACGTATGCAGCAGATAAAGGATTCCAAAGATCAGTTCATTACAGGCTACCAAAGTGCAGTGAATAATATCAAAGAACAATTCACGAATTATATGCAGCAAGTGCTGGAAAACTATAACCTAAAACGTAATGAAATCAATCAATCAAAGGATGAGCTCATTAAGGCTTCTGAACAAAACCAAAAACTTCAAAAGTCAATAGAGGCTTTGGAGGGAGAATATGTAGATTTTATTGAAATCATAGACAACGAATAACCCCAGGTTACAGTACGGCATAAAAATCGAGTAGGAGGAAAACAAATTCGTTTTCTCCTACCCCGATTAAAAGCACAACATACAAATGCACACAATCAAGTGAATTTGTATGTTTTGAGCAATGAATAAAAATCCCCATATTTTAATCACATTACCTGTAAAATTGTATATTAAGCATAATCTACAACGGCTTTATTGGGGTAATTTTGTCGGATAAGCACGGAAATAAAGGCATTTTTATGGTTTTGATTGGAATCGGTTCTTGGCTCAACAGTAAAAAGACCGTACCTTTGTAGGCGTTTTGTTAAAAGCGCAATAAAAATGGATTTCGAAGATAATATAAAAGATGAATGCAACTGTACTTGCGGTGACGAGTGTCAGCACGATCACTGCCAGTGCGGACATTGTAACTGTGAGAAAGAGGACGATACTGTCCAAAATAAAAGAGATTATTACCCGGACCTTCCAAGGATGGTTTGGGATGCAGACGACTTTGCTGATTGGGATTAACGATTCCAATCAAATCACCGATATAAAAGGATTTCCGCAGGTAACTGCCATAGCATAAACATGAATAATCGCCACCAGAATAACTCTGATGGCGATTTCTCTTGATAGGCATTTGCCTTAGATAATTAATGCTTGCTGACCACAGAACTTGTTGTATTCTTCAATATCCGTTCCTCTTTCTACGGCTTCATCTATGATGCTTACTATTTCATCGAAGCACGCTTCTTCACAAATACATCTACTGCCATTTTCATCAATAAGATAGATTTCATAGTAATCACTGCCGTTGAGTGCGATAAGTACAATTCCAGTGAATAATCTGCCGTTTACCTTGAATTTCAGTGCTGGCATATCCTTGTACTCGGTGGCAATGAACTTTTCAATGCCCCATGACATTAGTACACTGATTTCAGTTGTACCAAACAATTGGCTCTTGATAGTCTGAGCCACGTCCATAATATATTCTTTTTCCATGTTGAGAAATTATTTAGTGATGTGATTATTGTTCATTTGAAAGTGCTGTTCTGAGAAGAAATTTACAACGCAAATGCGCCTATCCACAGCCTTTTTGCAAGTGTAGTATGTTCCACCTTTGTCTGTCCTTGATAGATAGGCAAACACACAACCAGCGTGGTCTAGCATATAATTGTTGCGCTGAAGAAAACACCTTGGGGTGTAATTCTCATTGAGTACAATCACTTTGTCAGCCTTGCTTAATGCGTTGTTGTAGCGTTGCTTGTCACGCTGAGAAAATCTTTCGCTTTGGTTTCTGTATGGAACTACTGCAATCAACTTCAAGTTTGAAAAACCTTGCTCTTTCATTGATATTATGACTTCTGCCGCTAGTAGGTCAAAGCCCATAGCCATACCACAATAATAGGTGAAATAGCCTTGCTTGTAGATGTTGGCTATACTTTGTCTGAGCAAACTCTTTAACATGGGTTGTCTCTCAAATGGAATAAAGCGGTGTCCCGTAAAAGCAATTGTTTTTGAATGTAAATTGTTCATTGTCCTATTGTAATTTATAAGTTGTCTTTGATAAGAAGTAACCAGCTAGTATCTCTGCGCCAAACTCTTCCAATTTGCTACCTAGTGCAGTCCATGACTTGCCCGATGTCAAGCAATCATCCATTGTCACGACTGAGCGATTACGAAACCATTCTCCGTCAATATCAATGTTCTGCATCATATCAGTCTGCTTTGAGCGTTTCTTTCGGCTTTCATGGATAGCCTCTTTATTAGCTATAACTTTCAGATGTTCATAGCCATTGACTGCGCCACTGAGTTCGCAAACTCTCTCACTGAATTTCTTGTATCTAAGTTCATTCTTCTCTGCCGATGATGCCGGGATGCAAGTAAACACTATCTCTGTGACCTTGTCGCCAAACTCTTCCTTGAGCTTGTGGGCGGTAAGCTGAGCCACTTCCTCGTATCGTTCACCCGATTTGAAGGAATAAACCAACTCCCTATATTGCTTGATGTCCTCGCTCACATTCTTGAAACGTGCGGGAACGTATGGATAGAAAGCAACGATGTGCTTGTTCCAAAATCTTTTGATTGTCTCATTAACTTGTGCCATAGCCTTGAAAATTTATTTTTCCCTTTCTTTCAAGTCTTTCTGACCTGACAAGGGCGATTTTTCTGCATCACAAAGGAGTGGCACCAATAAGGCAAATCTGGATATGGAAATACGCTCGCATTCATGAGAGGAAGATTTCCAAAGGCACTGGTTTCAAGATTTGATGTTTGGGCAATGCCACTTAATACCTTTGTAGAAAAATCCGCTTTGTTAGGTATGATATGATGATGAGATCAGAACTTTAGAATTGGACTACAACAATGCCTTATAAGTGGAGCATATAAAAGGAAATACGGGTGGGCGTAGCGAGATAGCGCGACTGCCAGCTCAAACAAACAGCAATGTGGCGACAATGCATACGCATTGGAAAAGAGTGATGAGCGAACATTCGCCCAGAACGTCCAATGTGCATAAATGAAAGCCTCTTTGCGTTTGAGCTTTGGATAGATTCTCCGACTGTAAGGAGGTGTATATAGCCAAACAGTTCCGCCATCTCGCCACGAGGTGGGACGTGTCTATATCGAAAGAATGGAAAATGATTATAAAAGGGAATGGATCAGACTTCCATTCATAGAAGTCTGACCAGAAAGAATGGCCTATGAGCTTTATAAAAGGAAACCAATGTTTGTGCTTCACATGGCATAAAAACAGAGGGCGGATTTCTCCGTCCTCCATTCAGATGTTGTCAAAGACAATTAGGCTGCACATTCTTCTGCGTTGTCGGCTTCTTGCTTCTCTTGCTCCTGGTCAAGCAAAGCTTTCTTTTCCTCGATGCGCTTGTGACGTTTCTCGTATGTTTCATCATGTCCGTTCTTGATGTCTGCAAGTTTGTCTGGCATGTGCTTTTGTGCAAATTCAAGCAATAGGAAAGAAATGGTGTTATTGCCGTATGCGTTCTTGAAATTGGAAATCAAGAAGTCTCTGCGGATAATCGTTTTCTGCTTTGATGTGAGATTGTCGATAATTCTCATCTTTTCTTGGTCAGAAATGTAAGAAGCACCGTCCTCAATGCCTACAGCTGTGTAATGCTCTCTGCGAAGAGCTGAAAACAAAAAGAAATAAATCATCTTTTCCTCGTCTGCTCCAAACTTGCGTTCTGCCATATCGACCTCCAAAATTTGCTTTTTGGTGTCCTCTATAGTCTTCTCAATAGCAATTCCCTTGTTGCGCATATCCTGTTTCTCCAACTTCTGAACAGGCGAAAGCTGTTCTTGTGACGTTGTACTCGCACTCTTGGAATTATCCATAAAGCACATGAAGATGTCATTACGACCAATTCGGATATAAAGTGAAACTTCACCGGCTTCGTATCGACTGTTGATTTCATCACACCTTACGTTGTAGTCACTAAGATGTTGCTCGTATTCCTTGTTGGCATTCTCATATTCATCTTGGCTTTCAGAACTCTCCACTTGTGGCACTTCGGGTTGCTTGGGGTACTGTATGGTATAGCCGTTTGCTCGTTCTACCTCATAGCCCATTTATGTAAGTTGTCTGATAACGTCCTCATTGTAGTCATAATCTTGGAAACAGAATGGCATATTCGGATGCTGTTCCATAAGTTGAACTGCTTTCTCGGTAAGGTTGGCATTATTCTTTTCCATAAGGCATGACCGATTGGCACAATTGCCACAGCCACCCTCACAGAATAACATCATGTTCTTGGTGTTGTGAACACATGA
Source organism: Bacteroides sp. (assembly GCA_041907545.1). Taxonomy (GTDB): domain Bacteria; phylum Bacteroidota; class Bacteroidia; order Bacteroidales; family Bacteroidaceae; genus Bacteroides. Next base: position 231,714 of record JAYRGX010000002.1, on the reverse strand, counting down.
TTGGCATTGAGTTTTATCGAATTGGTAGTAACTCAAATCTGTTGTATAGTTGCACTCTATCTTATTTGCCACATTGGTAGCTTTCATACCTCGCCAACTATTGAACCCATCATCGGTCAGATACTTCTCATAGATGTCTGTCTGTATATCCTCTCCATATTTGCAAATCTCGCTTGCCACACTGATAGCCAGTTCGTCTTGCTCCAAAAGTTGGGCAATTTCGGGTATCAAGGAGACGAATTTGAGACGTGTACGGATATAGTTCTCATTCTTGCCGAACTGGATAGCCCAAGACTGCACATCATGGCGACCACTGGCAATAAGCCTTTGGTATGCGTTGGCTTCCTCGATAGGTGTAACGTCCTTTCTTTGCAAGTTCTCGGTAACTGCCATTTCTTCGGCTGTCTCGTCTGAAACATTCAGTACGATAACTGGAATAATTTCCATACCAGCCATTAGTGAAGCTCTGTATCTGCGTTCGCCAAAGACAATTTCAAAGTTGTCGCTCTCTGCAATAGGGCGTACTCCGATAGGTTGAAGCACTCCTTGCATGCGAATGCTGTCTGCCAATTCTGTAAGGCTACTTTCTTCAAAGTTCTTACGTGGATTGTAGTCGCTTGGGTGAATGTTAGCCAATGCTACTGATACGATGTTCTTCTCTGTCATTTGAATTGCTGTTTCCATAATCCTTAATTTGAATGGTTTATATTTACCTGTTTCGTAAGATTGTAATCATTTCCCTTTTGTTCAGTATTTTTTCTGCTGAACCGCTTTGGGATTTTATGGATGCCGATTATGGCTGTCGAACCGGCTTCATACGGCGACTTTTCATGCCAATTACTCTTTCGCAGAAAGGAAGAATTTACAGGAAATACACTTCAAGTCGTTGTATCAAGCGCGACAGCCGACCTTTGCATCTGATAAAACCAAATCGGATTGGCAAGAAATAACGAAGGAGAAACGATGACTTCAACAACTATAATTGGAGGACAGCTTTCTTATAAGGGTGTGTATAAAGGCTGTAGAAATGGGACTTGCTGTAAAAAAGTAAAAGGTCGAAGCATGCTGCTATAAGAGGAAAAAGTTTGGCTTCCATTCATAGAAGCCGATCTGAGTCACGAGCCGCATGGTTATAACAGAACGCTCCTGCAACGGCAGGTGTAGAAACAGAAAGTCCCGACTGCACAGGCAAATCGGGACAGTATAAAAGAGTTGGAAATTCGTTAGAACGATGTCGCTGTTAGGCTAGCTCCTAGAGCATGGATATGTTTCAATATTTCCTGCTCGCGCTCCTTTGACGGCTTTTTGAAGCCATTGATATAATTTCTAAGCAGACTGGCATTGATGCCAATGTACTTAGCAAATTCTGAGATGTTAAGTTCCTTATGGCTAAGGAAGAATTTCTGCAATGGTGTTGGCTCTGCATCATCATACTCAAAGCTTTCAAAGCTGACATCTTCATCCAAAGCTCTCCAGTGAAGACCATCGTAACCTGTGCGGAAATTCTTGCGTTCTTCATCTGAAGCCTCTTTCAATCGGGGATACCATATAAGTGATTGCTTGAGAGTTTTTCCGTTCTCATCTTCACCATAAATGTAATCACTGTCGAACCAAATTTTCTTGATAGTCATAATTACGTCCTCCTTATTTATTAAAGTATTCATTCCAACGACAAACAATGATGTCCTGGTTTTCGTCGATAACCTGCTTGATTTTCTTTAAGCTACCAGCTTTTAGACCTTTGCTTTCTCGAAGTTCAAAACAAGTTCCTGTAAAATCGTATTTAGCAAATCCTTCTTCACCTTCAACATGAACATGAATGGGTTCATGTTCCTTGCTGTAAAAGAAAAACGAGAAACCGAAAAATCTAAATATTTCTGACATGATGTACTGTGAATTATTAATTTGACAATGCAAATATAGGTATTATTTTTGATACCTAAGATGTTTTTATTCACAATCTATCTTTCTCATATCAAAATAGTTTCTAAAATGGGAAATCCCGACTGTTTGATTACAATCGGGACTTGTGATAACTAAAAATCAGATAGTGATGTGTATTCTATCTCATGTACAAAGACACGTTCATCAAGGTTATGCCTACTAAGTATATCCTCTGCATCTTCAAACTTCTCAGGCTTTTCACCGCACAATTCTTCAAATGCTTCTGCAAATTGGTCAAAAGTATCATAGTAGTTCATATCATCCTCTGTGTCATCGAGTAGATAGCACTCTGGAAACCATCTGTCACAGCCATCGGTTTTCTCCCATATACCGCAACCAAATTCCTCTGTAATGAAATGGACTTCCACATCGAATTTTTCAGAAAGCAGATAGAACATCTTGCGTTGGTCGCACCAGGCACTTTCCGTGTCAAAGCGAAAATAGGCTGAACCTCCTTCATCAATTTTAATTTCATCGTCAATGAAGTCGATACTACCACGACAACAAACATTATCCTTGTCGGGGTCTAGCCCTAAAATATCCTTGACTATATAGACTAACCACATACTATTAGGCGAATACGTACCACGTTGGTCTGAGTAGTCACTGCGGTCTATAGCAAGAACTTTTTTGAATTGATTGTGTAAAGCTTCGATTGAAGATTTACTTCCCTCTAGTATATACGAGGTTGAACAAGTGTTGGACATTTCATATAATTTTTAAAGATTAATACTATGAGGTTTGTTAAGCCTCCTTATTTACGCTGCCTAATAAGGTTCGCTGTAAATTTTTCAAGCCAAGGGTTCTTGCGTGTTTTTGTCCGTAGGAATAAACAGAAACTCACAAGGTTCATTGGTGGAAATGTAGCGGACATACCTTTGCAGTAGGAAATGAGAGGCACAAAGACTTAATAGTATGCTGATGAAATATGAGATGCCAATATATTTATGCCTAGCCTTTATTCTATAATAGGAAAGACAAAGTGTATAAATGGGTATTGACCGACCAAAAGAGAAAGCGATCAGATGACCGCTTTCTCTAGTCGAAGTATAACAGGTGTTTATCCTACTTTAGCTGTAGCTTCCTTTTTAGGAATTTCAGCTACCTCGGTAGCAATCAGGACAACTCGGTTGTGCTTAACACCATTCTTATCCGTCCAAGTCTGAGGCTGGAAGTAACCTGATACCTGAAGGTGAGTGCCTTTTACAAGGAGATTGAATGAATCTGACTCACCATTTTTACGCCACATTTCACATCCGATAAGTGCGCTGACACGTGATGCACTGTGACCAATCTTTTCTTCTCGTGATACAGCGATAGGAAACTTAGCAAGTGAACTGTTGGTAAACGTTCTTACTTCAGCTGTAGAAGCTACAAAACCATTGATTTCAAAAGAATTTTTCATCTCAACAAATATTTAAAAGTTATACAATTAATTTTTATGATGCCTCAAGAGAGTGCAGGGATAGGGATAAACAAGAGAAACGGCTGAATACTCTTTATATATCCATATAAAGGAAGATTCTGCCAAAGAGCCTATTGTGCAAGATTGCCCAATCGACCCGTAGCCACAGTAACAGTGGCGCTGCTCTCTAAATTTGCATCGAGAAAAAGGATTGTAACTTTGCCCGGAATATTTGGATGAAAGTCTTCGATGATGGTATAGCTCGTTTAGCATAAGATAAGGCTACCAAACACTGGCATATCTATTGCTGCCGAAAAGAAAAAGGTGATGGCTCATCGGTTCAAATGCCGGTATGCTGAAATGTAAGAATGGTATTTGTCGGATCAAGGTTAAAGGTATGGCACACCGATGAAAGGTTACGGAAACCGAAGGCTGTTAGAGATGTATAAGAAAGTGCTGGCGATTGATTGTCGCCAATGAGAAATCGGATAAGGAAGATACGGCAAGGATAATGCCGCTGTTCGATGGAAAGCGTCAGTTGGTTTAATTGGGAGGAACTAGTATAGATTGTAGAACTGGGTAAGAATGCAGACTTAAATGCAGTCTGCTACTACAAAAGGAATGGCCGTCAGGATAAAAGAAAACAGCCACCATAGAGAGTTATGTATCTATGATGACCGTATTTCAGATAGTGGCTTTACTGGGTTACTTTCGTATAAGTCACATTGCAATATGTCTTATCGTAATCCGAGATAATGATAGCAAGGGATTTGTCCTTGTTGTAATAGTACGTTAGCCCCGTTTCCGGGTCATCAAGAAAAGAGTAATGCTCTTTCAGTGTTTTCACGATGACGCTCTTCTTAGAAATCAGTTCGGTATCTATAACGGAATATAGTTCACCTGTTACCGGCGAAAAGCAATAAAGGATGCCACACATATCACTTGACTTGGAATAGGTCAGCATATTTGCTTGTATGCTTTTGAGGTAGTAGTCCTTCATGTTACTTGCCATGTAGTTCTTCACTTGATCCATGGTAGAGCCCATAGAGCAGTAAGGCTCAATCCATAAAGAAGAACTATCTGGGGAAAGTTCCTCAATAGTGTCGTCACTACTGCAAGAGGTTAATAACGCTGATGAAGCCATCATCAATGAGAAAATCGCAATGAAAATTGTCTTGTTCATATTTCTTGGTTTTAAAGTGTTCTTGGTTGCGATACCATGACAACAAATCGTATGCCATGGTATCCTTGTCTTATTGTTACAAACGTCCACTGTCGCTGTATGAGTAGAAGTTGGAATCTGAGAAAATTACATGGTCCATCAACTTAATATCAAAGGTCTCAGCGGCCTTCTTTATCTTATCGGTAATCTTATCATCCTGAATGGATGGATTGGTATTGCCTGATGGGTGGCAATGTACGAGAACCATAAACGTGGCATTACAAAGTACCGCTGCCTTCAATATCAGTCTTACATCAACAACAGTGGAGCTGATACCGCCTTTTGTGAATTGCTGTGCCTTGATAGGTTTAGCGGCCGTATTCATGAAGATTACCCAAAACTCTTCTGCTTCAACTCCTGTGAGGTGGGGACGCATCATTTGGTAAATCATGCTTGAGCTGGTAATAGGTTTGGCTTCTTCCTTGTCCTTTAGGCTGCGCTTGTAAAGTTCCACTATACTATTGGCAAACTTCTTCTTTGCAGGACTTAGTCTGTTGATGAAATCCATAAAAGGAAGTCCACCTACATAATCGTTTGCCATTTTCTCTGATACACAACTAACAAGTTCTCTGTCGCTTAGCAGCCGTAAATCTGCTGAATATAATACATCCATATCTAATTTCTAATATCGTTATTACTGATTTATATTTTACTGGCGAAAAGAAAAAGTAGCCCACTTGGGGTGATAGGACCAAATGGGCTATCATATCACTTCAATAGGATTACTTCGTCCCGATATACCGTAATCTCGGCACCACTTGTAACCTTAACCACCAACTGGCAACCATAGTCGCCTACAACTTCGCCTGTTGTATAGCCTTTGTAATCTTCGAGTAGGGTGCAATATTCACCAACAATATCGCTTGCTTCTTCTTCGTTGTACATGGCTGTTATGTGTTAGTAGTGAATATTCCATTTACCTTGACTGAATGTGCGAAAGGAAACGTACTCGCTTTGAAGCTCATGACTGAGAATACGGATATAGAGTTTATCAGGCTCTTGTACATTCTTTATCATTTCATCAATGGTTTCCTTTGGGAAATTCCATCGGGAGCCAAATTCACCATCAAGTGAATTATCAAACATTTCCGTATAGGATTCAAAATGTTCATCAAGGAATTTATCCATCATTTCCAAATCATGCTCATTCTCCGTGTTGGCATAAAATAAATTAGTGCAATAGTTTGCCATAGTTCAAAGTGGTTATATAAGTTCAACAATTTTATCTACCTTACCAAAAAGAATGGTTTTCAGAGAGGTCTTATCCATAGCATAGTATTCAGCTATTTGTCCTGCTTGTCGCACCCAATACAGATGTACCACGTCTGAGAAATCAAACATCCAACCCATAATACTCACACAACGTCTGCCATAGGTATTGCAGTGCATGGCTTGTGTCAACCAATTCTTTTCATTGTGGTTGAGCTTTCCTCCGTCATTAAGTTTCTGGCGAAGCTGATAGGCTTTGCTATCTTTGAGAGCATCCAACTCCGGGACATCCCAGCTCACGAATTTTCTTGTATTGTCCATAACTCAAAGTTTATTTATCCCTTTCATTGAATCATCTTCTTTCGGGGATCGATTAAAATTATGGTGCCGCAAAAGGTGTTCTGATCCGTTTTGCAAGTTTTACTGTCTAAATACAACCCAAAGGGTGGAGATTTCGACAAGTAACCGTTAGGCTTGAACTTTCAGGGACGAGAACAGAACATATACCTTTGCACACGGAATTTCATCAACCCCGGAAGCAGAGGTGAAGCAAAAAGTTTGCAAAGCCTATATTAGGCTTATAAGGGTGGATATTGAAGCGATAAAAGAGTTTTTGCTGGCGAAAAGAAAAAATATGGGGCTTGGGTGTGAAGTATGGCTAAAAGTGGCAAAATTTGGCATATAAAAGGATGGATTCTCTTTTTTTCGCCAGCAAAATATTACTCCATTTCCACTTTACTTTAGAGTTCTTCTCTATATACAGATACTAAACTAAAGAGATAAGTAGACATCTTTATGTGTCTACCTATCTATATAATTATTCGTTTAAAGCAAAACAACTAATTGCAAATGGGAAACAACATTCTTGCTGTATGGGCGATTAGAAATATATTGCTTTAGTTTGCTTTAGATAAGTCAAAACACTAAAGTAAATTAGTAAAGGAACTAGAGTATTACACCGAAGTATGATTCTGTTGTTAGTTGTTGCATAATATCAAACAAGAGATAGCAAGATACTAACAACTACGTTTCTAATGATAGAATTCAGAATATTAAGCAGTGTTATCTTTCTCTTTTTCACTTTGCATTACAAGCCTTCAACTTTTGCGTTAAAATCAAAAACAGCAAAAAAGTAGGCATTTAGACTGTGAACGGATGTTAATCCAAATGCAATCTAGCATCTTGTTTTCTTTTCTTATACGAATTGATGACACTATTTTGTCACCTGTATATTCTTGTATATTTAAATATGTCTAATTATCAATGCGTTACAAAATTTGCTTCACATAATCAATTGGAAAAGAAGAAAAGTAATTATTATAAAGCTATTACTTATAAAGAAAAGTCCGACTCTCTGCTTGAGTTGGTTAGAAATGAGAAATTGCAGAGCCAAATTCTTACATTGCAAAGGAAATATGATAATGAAAAACTAAAATCAGAAAATATCCGCATGAGGCTTGAGAAAGAGCGTTATCTCTATCTTTTCTCGTTTATCTTCTTGGTTATTGTAGCTTCTGTTGGCTTGTTGCTGAGAATAATCAGAAAAAAATATAGACGTCATTTTCTCCGTAATATTGAAATGATTAAGAGGAATGAGCGTGCTTTGAAAGAATATGCGTATCAGATTAGTCAGCTCAAGCAGGCAGAGGAACGAGAGAGCGAAAAGAAGAAAGAAGATCTTGCCCAATTAAATCGGAAAGTCGCTTGTTTGTCTGCCGAGAATCGTGAACTGCGTGAAAATGTTTTTGTGGAAGCTCTCTATTTACTGGATCAGCTTAAGCAAGGAACTTTGATTCTCGAACGAATGACAAATTCCGAAAGAATGCACCTTTTGGATTATATGGACTTGATATTTGCATCCTATATAACCCGCCTGAACGCCGATTATCAATTGACTAAGACAGATTTAATATTGGCAGCTCTTTTAAAAGTAGGATTTACTAATAATCAATTGATCACGGTTTTTGATTGTGAGATGAATTCTGTTTATAAAATGAAACAGCGTCTGAAAGGGCATTTAAGTCTTCCTAAAGAAGAATCTTTGGAGAGATTTATATTGTTTTACTAGTTAATTTCTCAGTTTATTTCCACTTACAAGTAATAGTCCGTCAACCTTTGCTTATAAAAATATAATCCAATGATATTTGTATAGGAGTTGCTTTGCTGATGATATCGGATGCATTTTTGTGTTGCAGTCTCAGTTTATCGATGGTGAGTTTTGCTTTTAATACCTCGTATTGATTTCTCTTTTTGTCCACTACTTGCGAATCTTAGATGTGGTTAACTTATTTGTATTCAGTGGTTTCTGTGCATAATCTATTGTCCACTTATTCATTTTGCCTTGATTTTCCATTAAGTTATTTTTGCTTCATATTAAAAAGAGAACACGATGAAAACAAAAATCTTCTCTTCATTATTAATCTTCTTCGCATTGTTAGCGGTGAATGCTCCGACTGCGATAGCTAAAGATTGTATTTATCAATCTCTTCAAGAGATTGTTTTATCTGCAAATGATATTCCTTTTAGTAATTCCTCTAGTAGTGGAGGTGGCCCCTGTTCAGTAATTTTTGATATACCAATATATGCCTATCTGTCTGTAGAGAATCATTTTGTTCAATTGTCTTTTTCTCGATCAGTGGGTGCAATAACTATTGTTGTTTCGCAAAATGGAGTACCTGTTTATTCTTCATCTGAAAATATAGTCTCGGCAAGTCAAAAAAGTATTCAGCTTCCTGTTGATTTAAGTGGTGATTTCTTGTTAGAGATAAAGGGAGATAATGGGGCTTATGCCTATGGAGATTTTGATCTCTAATGGATGTTATTTATGTGAAAATAGAGGTTTGTAATATATAATAAGGTTGTAACAATACAGAATGTTAAACGACTTTAGGTTGTGTTCTTTTTAAAATATTATTACTGGTAGGGTGTTGGATATAATATATATTCGAATAACCTGGGCGGTGGGGGACTCTGTTGATAGAAGATCCCTCCGCTTTTGTTTATCCCATGCATTGATTTTAAGGAGCCAAAGCTATAAAGCACAAAAAGAGTTGCATCGTAAATTGATGCAACTCTTTTTGTATCTTGTTTATAGTTAGAGTTTATATCCAAACGTTACAAACGTTGAAATATTCTTGGGCTTTGTAAGACCGCCACCATCAAAAACATTTGTCATGCCAAACTGAGAATCAAGGCCCAATACAAATTTATTGAATTCGAATCCAACGCCTAATTCAAGACCGGCATCAAATTTCTTTAATGCTTCATCATCAAAAGCACCTACACTTTCACCGCCTGCTTTAATCTTTCCACCTATACCATAAGCAAGATAAGGACCAGCTTTGAATAATACATCAAAATTGTTAGCGGTGTGTAGTCTTAATCCTGCTAAGATTGGTAATTCCAAGTATAGAGGATTAAATGTTGTTTTCGCATCAGAATCTCCTGCTTTACAACCTTTAGATACAAGGTTAAGCCCACTTTGGAGCGACCATGTATTATTAAAAGGGAGTTCCATCCCAACGCCTATGCGATATGCAAATTTTGCATCTGTACCATCTGTATTTTCTCCGTAATAGTCTGCGACACCAATGCCTGCATTGACATTCCATTTAACATTTACTGCATTTTGGGCAGAAACAAATACTGTAGAGACAGCAAGTAGCGTAAAAAGAATAATTTTTTTCATTAGTTTATTTTTTAGTTTAATAAAATAAAGATAAATTCAAGACAAATATATATCATATTTTACTTATAATGAAGTTATTTTAGAATAAGTTTGTCAATCTTTTATAGTGGTATAACTTAAAAATATTTCTAAGTATGTAATAATGAAATAGTTGTATAATCATATATCTTGCTTCTATATGCAGCCATAATTGCTTAATCTATTTTGAATAAAAAAGTTTTTTCCGTAACTTTACAGAGTTCACTTCTTATTATTAACGCTAGATAAAGACTCAAATAAACTTATGGAACATCATTTACCTGCATTAATACTCGACCTCACGCTGATACTCGGAACCGGTGCCTTTGTTACTCTACTTTTCCGGAAAATAAAGCAACCTTTAGTGCTGGGCTATATTCTTGCGGGATTTCTAATTGGACCACATCTAAGAATATTTCCAACAGTTGCCGAACCTGAGAATATAGAGACACTCGCCAATATCGGAGTCATCTTCTTGCTTTTCGGTTTGGGGCTTGAGTTTAGCTTTAAGAAACTGATGCGCGTTGGTGGATCAGCCTCTATTTCTGCAATGGTTGAGATTGTTTTTATTGTCATTGCAGGTTATTTTACAGGTAAATTTTTAGGATGGAGTGATATTGACTGCTTATTTCTCGGTGGAATGTTGGCCAGTTCTTCAACGACCATTATTATCCGTGCTTTTGATGAATTGAACGTGAAATCTAAAGGGTATGCAAAAGTGGTGTTTGGTATTCTAGTGGTTGAAGATATTGTGGTTATCCTGTTGATGGTGCTATTGTCAACAATAGCTGTAACCAAGAATATAGAGGGAGAAGAATTGATCTTCACGGTTGGGAAGCTGTTTTTCTTTCTGATACTTTGGTTTATATCCGGCATCTATATAATTCCCTCATTTTTAAAGAAAATAAAGAAGAGTTTGGATGATGAAGGCTTTCTGATATTATCGCTTGGTCTTTGCCTGATCATGGTCGCTATTGCTGTATATGCAGGCTTTTCGGCAGAACTGGGAGCTTTTATAATGGGCTCTATATTGGCTGAGACTACTTCTGCCGAAAAAATAGAGCATGTCACTAAGCCTGTGAAGGATTTGTTTGGAGTAATATTCTTTGTGTCTATCGGGATGATGATAGACCCTGTTTTGATAGGCCATAATATTGGAGTCGTTCTTATTATCACCGTACTGGTAATTGTCGGAAAAGTATTTAGTACAGGATTGGGTGCTTTAATTGCCGGGAAATCCTTACATGAAGCTGTACAGATTGGAATGAGTATGGCACAGATTGGAGAGTTTGCTTTTATAGTGGCTACTTTGGGCCTGAGTCTTGGGGTAATTAGTGATGTTTTGTTTCCGATAGCTGTGGGAGTTTCGGCAATCACAACTTTCAGTACTCCTTATATGATTAAGTATTCGGATCATTTTAGTTCATTTCTTGAGCGTATATTGCCTAATCGATGGATTCTTTATCTCAACGCTTATTCTTCTTCAACACAAACTATTCAGGCGGAAAGTAAGTGGCGGGGTTATGTAATGCGGACTCATACCACTATTGTGACAAATGGAATTATATCCATTGCAATTCTTATATTAGGGACTAAAGTACTTTATCCTTTTGTGAATGGAGTTATGCCAGAGGCTGCTTCATTCATTCCAAAGGTTATAAGTCTGATCTTGGTTTTCGTAGTTCTATCTCCTTTTCTATGGGCTATACTTTTCAAAAATCCGGATGACCTTGATATTGGTCAGTTGTGGATACATCCGGAATATAAGAGAGGACCCTTGTTGATGGTTACCATAACGCGATTGACTTTCGCTGTTATTCTGATTTCATACCCGGTAGTCCAGCTCTTTTCGTATTATGCGTTGGCTTTTGTACCTCTCATACTCCTTTTCCTTTATTTCGCTTCTCAAAGAGAAAAGGACATCTATAAGAAAATGGAATCTCGTTTCTTATCTAATTTTAATAGTCGGGATGAAGAAGCCCGTAAGAAAGCCAATTTTATTAAAGAAGAAATGTTGCCTCATACCATGTCACCATCGTGGAATATAAACTTAGTTGACCTTGAGATTGGGCAATGCGCTAATTATGTAGGAAAATCTTTGGAAGAATTGGATTGGCGAAAATGTTATGGTATAAACGTGGTATATATCAAGAGAGGTGAACGCCTGATATATGCTCCGAAGAAAGATATGCAGTTATTTCCTTTCGATCATATTGGGATTACCGCGACTGATGAAGAGCTTGAAAAGTTCCTTCCCATATTTAAGGAAAGTGATGAATTTCCTCAAAAGCAATGTGGAGTAGAGGATATTGTGCTGAAAAAGGTTATTGCTACTGTGGAGAATGGTTTGACCGGTAAAGTTCTCCGTACCTCGGGTATTACCGAGCGTACCGGCGGGATGGTTATCGGAGTGGAGAGGGGAAATGAACATTTTCTAAACCCAGCACCGGAAATGATATTCAAGGAGAATGATATCTTGTGGATTGTTGGTGAGCGGGATAAGCTGGGCTTGCTTTATAGAGAAAATCACTAGCCTTCGTCAAGCCAACCTTTTCCCTGGCGTACAATAATGATTTCGTCTCCGGTGCAATCTACAATAGTGGAGGGTTCGGTACCTCCAATACCGCCGTCTATGACAATATCAACTATGTTTCCAAACTTCTCTTCGATCAGTTCGGGGTCAGTTGCGTATTCGATATCTTCGTGTTCATTGTGAGGTAATGTGGTTGTCATGATAGGTGCATCGAGCAGACGGGCTATTTCTTGAATAATGCTGTTATCGGGCATTCGGATGCCGACTTCTTTTCGATTGCGGAATATTTTGGGTAATCGAGTGGTGCCATTAAGAATAAAGGTAAACGCTCCCGGTAAGTTTCGCTTAATGAGTTTAAATGTATTGTTGTCTAATTTTGCATATTCGCTTATGTTACTAAGGTCATAGCAAATTATAGAGAGGTTATTTTTGCGTGGATCGATTTCTTTGATGCGACAGATTTGCTCAATAGCACGTTCTTTTAATCCATTACAGCCAATAGCATACATCGTGTCGGTAGGGTAAATGATGAGTCCACCATTATTAAGCGTATCGACGACTTTTTGCAAGTCAGCCGGATTATTGTTGTTTTCATAAAGTTTTAGAAGCATAAAGATTTAGTTTATAAAGGTTTAGTTATGTTATTACAAACGTAGTAAAAAAAATGGAGATAATATGTAAGTCCTGTTTTTTTTCGCTTTTAAGTAATTATTTCTTCTGATTTCGCTTTTTTAGCTCCTCGGCGAGTCTCCATTGAAGTGCAGCCTCTGCTTCTTTGCCTGCTTGCATTAAGGCGTCACCAAAAAGTTCGTGGGCACCTGCATGTTCCGGTTTGAGAGTTGTGGCTTTATCAAAATCGGCGATGGCGGCCTCAATCTCCCTTTGCTTGAGGCGTAGTTTACCACGATTGTATACTCCTTTGAAATCTGCCGGTCTTATTTTAATGGCACGATTGAAAGCTTCTTCAGCTTCTCCCATCCTGCTTTCATTCATCAATGTGATCCCCTTTCTAATCCAGGCATCCGTATATTCGGGATAAAGCTCAATGGCTTTGTCGTAATTTGCTAATGCTGCACGTACATCATGAGCTTGGGTGATACACTCATTTCCCATAAGATAATATTCACGTGCATAAGACTGAAGTCTCTTTCTCTGCTCCGCCATTTCTGCTTGTAAAAGCTCGTTGCGTTCTTTCAACTGGTTGATTATTCCAAGTTTACGACGTATGAGGCGTTGTATAACAGGTTTCTCTATGTCATAACGGGAGTGGATGGCTTTGAAAAACTCACTAAGGAAGGTATCAAATTCTCCTTTATCGAAAGCTTTGGTTGCGGCAACATATTGCACGTCAGCTTGTGCCTGCTTAAGAGCTCGGTCGATGGCTTGCTGATTATTGAAACGTTCGGAGAAATTGAGAATTTCTGGACGTACGAATATGTCGGCACGGCTTACGGGTTTTCTTAGCTGTATACCTTCTAACGAAGTACAACGGCTGAGTGCGACATAAGCTTGTCCTCCTGCAAAAACTCCTCCGGTGAAGTCGATGATAACCCGGCTGAATGTAAGTCCCTGACTTTTGTGCACGGTAATAGCCCATGCCAAACGAATGGGGTATTGTGTGAACGTGCCCAGTTCTTCCTCCTCAATCTGCTTCTTTTTCTCGTTATAAGTATATCGTATATTTCGCCATGATTCCCGCTTTACATCACATTCTTTGCCATCGTCTGTGATGACGTAAAGCGTTTCTTCTTTCTCATCAAACCCACTGACGACACCAATGGTTCCGTTAACCCAACGTTTATCGAAATCATTCTTAATGAAGATAATCTGTGCGCCGGGTTTTAAGACTAAATCAAGCGAAGTCGGCAGACTGCTTTCGGGGAAGTCGCCTCTTATTTCTCCTCTGAAAGTGACAGGATCTCCGGGAAGTTCAGTCAGCTTTCTCTCATTAATATAGTCTACATTATCACGGCGGGTTGCGAGAGTGATGTACATGTCCGCTTCATTCTGCTCAATATCCGTTCCATAGCGCGTGTTAAGTAGTTGGAGGTCGGCAGCTCCGGCGGTATTCGAACGAATATGATCCAGTACATTGACGAAAACCTTGTCTGTCTGCCTATATACTTTTTGCAATTCCACCGATACCAAATCAATCTCACTGAATACCCTCGCTGAGAAAAAGTAAGGGGTGGGATAGAAGCGCTTGAGTATTTCTTTTTCATCACCCTTTACTACCGGTTCGAGTTGGAAAACATCTCCGACAAGAAGTAGTTGCTTTCCGCCGAAGGGCTCGCGCAGATTACGGGAGTACACGCGCAAAATACGATCGACAGCGTCAATAATGTCTGCCCGTACCATCGAAATCTCATCTATGACTACCAGCTCAATCTCTTCAAGCATCTTGCGATGCAACTTGGTATATTTGAAAAAATCATGAATACGACCTCTCTGGAGACTTAAGTTGGGATCATCCGGCAGAATGGGGTAGAAAGGAAGTTTAAAGAAGCTGTGCAACGTACTTCCTCCCGCATTTATTGCAGCAATTCCGGTAGGAGCCAATACAACATGCTTCTTTTTGGTCTGCTGGCATACATACCGTAAGAACGTAGATTTTCCCGTCCCTGCTTTCCCTGTCAGAAAAACAGATTGGCGGGTATATTGGACGAGATTCAAGGCATCTTGAAACTCTTTGTTGCTACTATCGGGAGAAAAACTCAATGCAATACCAATTAAAAATTATATAATAGAAAAATGCTTAAGGGCATTGGCTATTCCGTCTTCATCAACCGAAGAGGTGACATAATCAGCATGTTGCTTTACGGCATCGGTGGCATTGCCCATGGCAACTCCTATTGCTGCATGGCGAATCATGCCGATGTCGTTGCCTCCATCTCCAATCGCCATGGTTTCTTCAAGTCGTATTCCGAATTGACTGATCATCTCGTCAATGCCTTTTTGTTTCGTATTTCCTTTAGCGGTGATATCAACAAACGCCGGATACCAACGCCCTGCTTCACAATTACTAAGCAGTGGGAGGATCTCGCGTTCTTCTTCCTCTGTAATAAACGGAGTGATCTGATAAATGCTCTTGCCGCTTATAGCTTCTTCAAAACCCTTTTCGGGAAGCTCTCCGACTCTTAAATGCTCGACGAATATTTTTCTGACCATTTCATCCGGCTGACACACACAAATGTCGTGCTCTCCTACAAAGATACAAGGAAATCCTTTGCCGGCAGATATTTCTGCAATAGTCCGCACGTCAGCTTCAGGTATGGTACTTTTATATATAACGTTGTCACCTATATAGCAATAGCCTCCATTCATTGTAATGTATCCGTCTATGAGTCCTCTTTCCTGTAAAGCGGAGAGATTATTGATAATAACGGATGGACGTCCGGTGGCTATGAATATCCGAATTCCTTTGGCTTTGGCAGCAGTGATCGCTTCAATAGTAGAGTTTGGTATCTCATGAGTCTTAAAACTAACCAATGTGCCGTCAATGTCAAAAAATAAGGCTTTAATCATAAGAAATTCTGTTTAGTTGCATGCAAAAGTACTCAAAAACAGGGGATAATTCGTATTTTTGCGTTGACTTTTGAAAGAAGATGGAGAGGTTTTAGTGATAAACACGTTCGCTTCTCAAACTGAATAATGTTTTTAACTATAAATAGAATGAAGTATAATTTTGATGAAATAATAGATCGTGAAGGCACCGATTCGGTGAAATGGGACGATTATAAGAAGAGGTGGAATAGAGATGATCTTCTTCCTCTATGGGTGGCCGATATGGACTTCCGTACTCCACCTTTTGTGATTAACGCATTAAAAGAACGTCTTGACCATGAAGTATTGGGCTATACCACTGCTTGTGAAGAATGGTACACCTCTATTTGTGAGTGGTTACAGCGTCGTTATCAATGGAGCATTTCGCGTGAAGAGCTGACCTTTGTCCCCGGCATTGTCCGTGGTTTGGCTTTCGGGTTGCAGTGCTTCACTTCTCCCGGTGATAAGGTGCTGGTCATGACTCCGGTTTATCATCCTTTCTTCCTTGTCAGTCGTAAGATGGGGCGCGAAGTGGTTTATTCTCCCCTGGATTTGCATGATGGGCAATATCATGTCAATTTTGAACGTTTCAAACAAGATATTCAAGGCTGTAAAGTATTGATTCTTTGTAACCCTCACAACCCCGGCGGTCGTGTTTGGACAGTCGATGAACTGAAAGAAATCGCTAGAATATGTAAAGAGAGCGGTACATTGGTCTTCTCTGATGAAATCCATGCAGATCTGACCTTTAAACCATACAAGCATCATCCTTTTGCTGCCGTTTCGGAAGATGCAGCAAGCAACTCCTTGACTTTTATGGCTCCCAGCAAGACCTTCAATATGCCGGGTCTGGGAAGTTCATTTGTCGTTACTGTGAACGAAGAGTTACGCAACCGCTTTAACAGTTTTATGGAAGCGGGGGAATTTGACGAAGGGCATTTGTTTGCTTACATCGGTGCAGCCGCTGCTTATAAGCATGGTGAGGAATGGTTGGAACAACTGTTGGACTACCTTCAAGGTAACATCGATTTTACCGAGAAATACTTGTCAGAACATATCCCTGCCATCACTATGATACGCCCGCAGGCTTCTTTCCTTATCTTTCTCGATTGCCGTGCTTTGGGACTAAGTCAGCCCGAGTTAAGTCGCTTTTTTGTGGAGAAAGCCCATTTGGCTTTAAATGATGGTACCACATTCGGCAAGCCCGGTGAAGGTTTTATGCGCCTCAATGTAGCTTGCCCGCGAACTGTGTTGGAGAAAGCGTTGAACCAATTATCTGCTGCTGTTAATGCACTGAAATAAAGGAGTAGAAATAGAACTTGTTGCCGGTACTACCGTTCTTGCTGCCAAATATTGGTGCAACGGTTAGTCCGGCAATATTTGTTTGTCATCACTTGTAGCACGTATGGCACAGGTAAATGCCGATGCCGATGATTCGTAAACTCTACCTGTTTATAGCTATAACTCCTTTACCCTTCTTCGTATTCTTTTTGATAATCTATTAACTTATAGCTTTTTGTACTTCGTTTCTCCATTTTCATGTTTGTGTAAGCGAAGAAGATTTATAGGTGATGAACTTCTCCTACTTTCAGAGTTATCTTTACATAGGTGTGTAGCATAATGAAGTTTAGGATGTATTGCGTTGATCCCCGACATGATATAGGCATCAATGCCAATGATTCTAGTCATCAATGCGGATGATGATAGCCATCAATGCCATTGATGGTATGCTCAGTCCTAGGGTGAAATAAGATGAGCTTATCGATGAAGTATATTCATGAGTCTTATTTTATGGTCCTTGATCCGGTTGCCTCATTATTGCCCAACTCCTGCTTTGATGCTAGGCAAGGTGTATGATATCAATTCGCTCTAAACAATATGAGCTCAATGGATAAATGCTTTCAATTTTTAAAGTAAGAATTTCTAATCATAAATAAGTAGACCTTGCATCTTTGTTAATAAAATATAATAATGTGTTTGAAAGGTGGATATTAATTTTAGTGTGCTATATTTGTGATATCAAAATAATATCATAAATAAATGTCTATGGAAATGAAAGAGTTTGATTTTAAGAGTTTTAAAATGAATGGTTTTTTAGTATTATTCATTCATTTAATAGTGATGCCGCTACTTATGGTTTGGGGAGTTATAACAAGCATTCCCACTTTGGTTTTGGCTATAATACTCTTTGTAGTTTGGCTTGTGTTATTTGCCGGATACATACAGCTGGAACCCAACGAAGCCAGGGCTATGGTCTATTTCGGGAAGTATCAGGGCACTTTTAAAGAGACAGGGTTTTTCTGGGTAAATCCGCTGTTGGATAAGAAAAAACTTTCTTTACGTGCCCGTAACCTCGACATCGAACCTATCAAAGTTAACGATAGAATAGGTAACCCCATTATGATCGGTTTGGTATTGGTTTGGAAACTCAAAGATACCTATAAGGCAATGTTCGAGATCGATGCGCAGACAATGGCTTCTGCCAATACTCCTTCGGGTACTCCGTTGGGTAATGCCGTCGCACATCGTATGACAGCATTCGAGAACTTTGTTAAGATACAGAGTGATGCCGCATTGCGACAGGTAGCCGGTCAGTATGCCTATGATGATAATGAATCAGGCAGTGAAGAGCTTACCCTGAGATCGGGTGGGGAGGAAATCAATGATCAACTGGAGCAAAAGCTCAATGAGCGGTTGGCAATGGCAGGAATGGAAGTGGTGGAAGCCCGTATCAATTACTTGGCTTACGCACCTGAAATTGCAGCTGTGATGTTACGTCGTCAGCAGGCTTCAGCTATAATCTCCGCTCGCGAAAAGATTGTCGAAGGAGCCGTCTCTATGGTAAAAATGGCTTTGCATAAACTCTCGGAAGAGGAAATTGTGGAATTGGATGAGGAAAAAAAGGCGGCAATGGTTAGCAATCTCTTGGTTGTGCTTTGTGCCGATGAGGCTGCACAACCCGTTGTCAATACCGGTACTTTGAATCACTAAAATTAGTCGATTATGAATTATTCCGTCATATCTAAGTGGGCACTGCTTGTCGGTATATTATTGGCTCAGGCGTGTTCGGCTATTGCTCAAGATCTGTCTTTTCAGCGTGCACAGAAAGTATACGATTTTTTTGTAGGCGGGCAAGGAGATAGCATCTACGTCAATTTGACAAAGGAACTTCAAGCTCAATTGAGCGCGGCTCTCTTTAATGAAACTTTTGATAAGACCGAACAGCAATTTGGGAAGTTACAGTCAAAGGGCGAGTGGCAAAAGGAAGTTGTCCAGGGTTATTCTCTTTATTATGCCGACATGAAATTTGAGCGGTACAACTTACGTTTCCTGGTTTCTTTTGATAAAGATCAGCACATTAATGCGCTTCGTTTAATGCCGGTACCGGCCGAACCGGTTAAGTCAACCGTTACTTATGACAAGACAAAGATTTCCGAACAGGATATCACAATAGAGACCGATGGATTCAAACTACCCGGTACTTTAACTCTACCTTTGGGTAAAACGAAAGTACCTGTAGTAATTTTGGTACATGGTTCCGGTCCGAACGACCGGGATGAGACAATTGGCCCTAATAAACCCTTTCGTGATCTTGCCTGGGGGCTTGCCAAGCAAGGTATAGCTGTCATTCGATATGATAAGCGTACCCGCATTTATGGAGAATCTTTTGTTCCGGCAGGTCGCCAGATGGATTTCGATGTTGAAACGGTGGATGACGCTTTATCTGCGATAAAGTTGGCAAAGTCTCGTGTAGAAATAGCGACCGATAGTGTATACATATTGGGACACAGTCAGGGCGGGACTCTTGCTCCACGTATCGCAGAGCGTTCAAAAGGATTGGCGGGAATAATACTTTTGGCTGGTCTGGCACGTCCTTTGGAAGATGCTATTGTAGAACAAACCACTTATCTTACCGCTTTGTCCGATACATCCGCTGCTGCTAAGGCAAAAATTGCGACCGTCAAGCAACAGGCATTAAATATAAAACGAATCGGTACGGCCAATTTTGACGCAACGGTACCATTGTTAATGAATATACCTTCTTCTTATTGGGCTTTTGCAAATGCATATAAACCTGTAAGTGTAGCGGCTAAACTCAGTTTACCGATTTTGATCCTTCAAGGAGAGCGTGACTATCAAGTCACCATGGAAGACTATGGGCTGTGGAGGACCGGGCTGATTCGACATAAGAATGTATATTTTAAGTCTTATCCTAAATTGAATCATCTGATGCAAGAGGGGAGTGGAAAATCGGTTCCGGCAGAGTATGGTCAACCTTCGTCCATTCCCGATTATGTCGTGAATGATGTGGCGTCTTTTGTAAGACACAAAAACTTATAGCCATACTATTGGAGCAAATAGATAATTAGTGTATTATGGATAAGAAGACCATTTTCGTTCTATCCGCTAACTGATAGCAATGATTTTGGTTGGAAAAAACAGAAATATTGTGGTTAAAAAAGAATCATCAATAAAAAGTTTCATTTTAAGAATTGATGCTGAAACAATGGAAGCTATTGAAAAATGGGCTGCCGATGAGTTTCGTAGCACCAACGGACAGTTGCAGTGGATTATCTCGGAAGCATTGAAGAAGAGTGGACGACAGAAAAAGGTAAAGCAGAAACTCATAAGTTCTAAACCCGAAGAGGATAATTCTCCTGATGAATAGTTTATTTGCCTTTGATTAATTCATATAACAAAAAGGTCAGTTATCCCATTTTGTAACTTAGTACTTATTCTGTTGACCGAAAAAAATAAAGATTATGTTAGATTTAGGTCGTTATTCTGCAAAAAACATTCAGGTTGCTCGGGTTTATCCCTCATTAGTCGATCGGATACTCGAAATTGTGGCCTTACTATTGATTCTATTTACTTGGGGCAGTGCAATATGGATATACTTTATCCTTCACGATAAGTCTGGAAGTTCCTCTGTTTTTGCCACAGCGGGTGGCGCAACAGCTGTGGCTCTCATTCTTGGAATATCAGCTTATATCCCGATACGAATGATAAAATTCCCCTTTCGTATTACGGAGCATAATGCCCAAGCACAACTTTTTTTGGCAAGGCGACTTGTACGCGTACTCAATGTGGTGACATTGCTAATCTTTATAACAATTGTTTTCACTCAGCATGAGCAAGCTTGTGATATCCCCACCGGAATGGCTCATATTTGCACTGGTGTTGCTACTATTTTGCTTATCCTCATTATAATAGTCTATTATATCTTTGCCTATCGCTATAGGTGAATTATCAGGTGGATATACCTAAATGTGGCTATATAATTTCAAAAATATACCTCATTTTAGGGATTGCGCAGTATCTGTCACTCCCCTATCTTTGCAGTATCAGATTTAATGAATTAGTTAGTCATAATTACGTAACCACTTTTATTAAGAGAAAGATTTCCCGTTCATTTCCGATGTGATATCGCGAATGTACGGGAATTTTTTTATTTCAGCCCTGTGGATTTTCTTATTAGACTTGATTTGCAGCCCTCCCGAATTGCAGCTTCTCTCTGTTTTAATTGCTCACTTAGCATGATCTATACCCAAGTGACTGTTCCTCTACGACCAAAGCATTGTCCCTCTACGACCAAGGTACCGTTCCTCTACGACCAACGGAGCTTATCCCGTAGGACAAGATATTAAATATTTGTTCTATGGTTCTATTGTTATTTAAAAAAGAGTTTCTATATTTGCAGTGTATTAGATTAATAGTACACGGATATACTAATTATATAATAATTGAATCTATGCTACAAGTAAAAGACGTTTCCTTCGGTTATCGTAAGGGCAAGAAGAAAGTCCTGCACGATTTTTCACTATCTCTCGGAGAAGGTGGAGTATATGGTTTGTTAGGGAGAAATGGGGCGGGTAAATCCACTTTGCTCTATTTGATGAGTGGGTTGCTTACTCCTAAGAGAGGAAAAGTGACTTATCGCAATTTTGATGTCAGGCGCAGGTTGCCGATTACGCTGCAAGATATGTTTCTGGTACCGGAAGAGTTCGATTTGCCTGCTATTTCTTTGCTTAGTTATGTAGAGCTGAACAGAACGTTCTATCCTCGCTTCAGTCAGGAGGATATGGTGACATATCTTCATTATTTCGAAATGGATCAGGATGTAAATTTGGGAGCTTTGTCTATGGGCCAGAAGAAAAAAGTCTTTATGAGCTTTGCTTTGGCTACCAATACTTCATTATTGATTATGGATGAGCCAACCAACGGTCTTGACATTCCGGGAAAGAGTCAGTTCCGCAAATTTATTGCTTCGGGGATGACAGATGAGAAAACAATTCTTATTTCCACACATCAGGTACGTGACATTGATAAAATACTGGACCATGTTTTGATTATGGACGATAGCCGTGTGTTACTTGATGAATCTACCTCCGACATTTGCAGCAAATTGCTTTTCATAGAAAGTGACAACCGTGATTTGGCAAAAGAGGCGCTTTATACGCTCCCCTCCATTCAAGGTAATTACTTGATGCTGTCCAATATGGAAGGTGAAGAGTCCGAAATAAATCTGGAACTGCTTTTTGGCGCTACACTTGCCGATCCGGAAAAGATAAAAAGAATGTTTAACCTTAAAAAAGAGGAACAATGATACGCGATACTTTTTTCAGTCTGCCCCGTTTTGCAGATGTTTGCCGGAAAGAAATGGTGGAGAGTTGGAAGACAAATGTGCTTCGGATAGTCATGATGTATGGTGCATTGGCTATTGTTTTTATTTGGAACGGATATTTTCAGTATGAGAGTATGAGGAGAGGTTCAACTGTCGCTACCCAAAATGATCCGATATGGTCATTTGAATTGATTATATTTCTCTGGATGGTTGTCATTATGGGGGCTTTGAGTGCTTCTTTCACGATGGAGCGGATGAAGTCCAAGACAAATAGGGTGGCAATATTGATGACACCTGCCACCATGTTTGAAAAGTTCTTTTCGCGTTGGTTGATTTTTACTTTTGGTTTCCTCATCGTTTTTCTGATTGTCTTTAAATTGGCCGATTGGACCCGTGTTTTGGTGTATCTGGTGGGGTATCCTGAATTGAAAGATATTATAGCGCCGACTCCGCTTTCTCATTTGGTCGGGAGCAGTCAACATTACTGGACGGTATTTGACACTTCCAGACATTTTCTGCTTGGAGTGAGTGCTTATGTCCATATTCAGTCAGTATTTGTTCTGGGAAGTGTGATTTGGCCAAGAAATGCATTTGTGAAAACGTTTTCGGCTGTGATCATTCTCGCTATTGTGTATGTATCGGTAGGAGCTTTGCTGACGAAACTGTTTCTGGAAAATAGGACTTACGGATTCAACAGTCCCGTGTCCGACGACGCTTTAACAATGCTGGGCACTGTTCTTCTTTTTGTATTGGCTGTGTTCAATTGGATACTCGCATACTTCCGTTTTAAGGAGTCTGAAATCATAAATCGTTGGTGATATGAATTTTAAAGAAATGAAGGCTATCTACCTTCAAATAGCAGACCGCATCTGCGATGAGATTCTTCTCGAACAATATCGGGAAGAAGAGCGCATTCCATCAGTCAGGGAATATGCGGCTGTGGTAGAAGTAAATGCCAATACGGCGATGCGTTCGTATGACTATTTGCAATCGCAGGGAATTATCTACAATAAGCGTGGTATCGGGTATTTTGTATCTGCCGGGGCACGCAAATTAATTCTTTCATTGCGTAAAGAGTCTTTTTTGAAAGATGAGATAGATTACTTCTTCAGGCAAATATATACTCTCGGTATTTCAAATCAGGAGCTATCCGATATGTACCGGGAATTTGTTCAAAAACAACAAAAATAATAAGAAAACTATGAAACGAACAACTTATATCATACTGGGAATGCTTTTAGCCGGGTTGGTGGCTATGAGTGGTTTCCTCATTTATTTGTATACTAATGGCACCGACGGAAAAGGACAGTTTCTGGATATTACGGGGGAACAGAAGACGGTGGTGTTGCCACAATGCAAAGTGGTGAAACTGGAGGTAGATAAACCTTTTGTGCTTGGCGGTAAAGACAGGTGGGTTTCTTTTTCGGATGCTCCTCTGCAAGTGTCTCCTTCGGATAAGGCATCATCCAGTTTTACCTATGCTTCCGGGCTAGAGCATTACATCACGAAGCGTTCCTCTGGTGATACCCTGACTATAGCCTTTGATTTTAGTGATGGTAAACTGGATATGGAGAGGCGTTCAATGTCTTGGCTGGGTATTCGGTCGAAGCAAATGACGCTTGAGTTGCCCGACCATGTACAACTGCTCATGGCAAACCTCCCCGAACAGAAAGTAACTGTGAGAGGGTTTGAACGCGATAGCTTGTCGTTGATGGTGG
The DNA here is from genome assembly GCA_041907545.1 of Bacteroides sp. Taxonomy (GTDB): domain Bacteria; phylum Bacteroidota; class Bacteroidia; order Bacteroidales; family Bacteroidaceae; genus Bacteroides. Next base: position 207,809 of record JAYRGX010000002.1, on the reverse strand, counting down.
ATCGCGAGGGAATAATAGAAAATTGCCGTTTCGGGATGTTGTCTGTACTGGGCGGTAAATGGCGGTTCAAGAGTGGTGGAGTGGAGAATATACATTTGGCTCTAGACTATATAGACGGATGGACTGTGGATACGGACTCTTTCCATATTGATACGGAATATCTGAGTGGTAAAGGGAACCGACTGGGAGCAGTTCTGCAGAAAGGAGAGTGTCGTAGGGTGGTATGGAGACCACAATCGGAGACTGCTTCTCTCAAGTTGCAGCTGAAAGAAGCAGCCGAAGTCAGACTGCCACATTGATGTGTGTTTTAAAAATAGCTGCCGCAAGCAGTTGAGTAGCAGTGCTTAAATAGACATAAACCTATCCTGAATGGAATCGTAGTAATTTCTGGAAAAGGTTAAACTTTTGTGTTTGTCAAATGGAGGGTATAAGATGCATTCTTTGCCCTCTATTGCTTCAAGATAAGATATGTTTATTATTTGTTGCTGATTGATTTGGGTAAATACGGGGGCCAGCATCAGTATCTCACTGGCCGATGTGTTGCGCTTTAGTGGAATAATTTTGCTTTCGAATACGGCAGACCATCTTTTTTTTATTTTCTCGTATTCAAAGTATCCTATTTCGCTGGCCTTAGCCACCCGGTAACCTTTTATTGTAGTAATCAGGAACGGACCGTCCGATGGTAACAACGAAAAATCGTCCACAGCACTTTTAAAGTCATATTGTTTAATGGATGTGGACATATATTTAAAGAAATGGTTAATTACGGTCAGAAAATCAAAGTTGCTATAAGGCTTCAGTAGATAGTCGAAAGCCGACTCCCTGATGGCTTTTAGCAAGTAGCTATCATAAGCCGTATAAAAGATGACCTGCATGGGCCATGTAATTATTTCGCGGATGTCCCTTAGCAGTTCAAACCCGCTCATGTCAGGCATCTCTATGTCCAGGAAAATCAGATCGGGTTTTGTATTCAAAATCATTTCCTTACCCGATAATCCGTTTTTTGCCCATCCTATAATTGTTATGTGATCAACTTTCTTTAGAGACTCCACCAAATTATTTATGGAGACCTGATCATCGTCAATAATGGCTGTAGTGTAATTTTGCTTCATATCTATTCAAATTTAAATCCATAAGGAATGTATATTTCTGTTTGAGTTCCGGTTTGTCCGTTTCCCTCAATGTTCTTTATTGAAAAAGTGATCTTCTCGCTGTTGCGGGAATTGAGTATAAGCATGGTCTGTTTCAAAACTTTCAGTCCCGTTCCTGTACCGGATGTACCTCCTGTCGTTTTTTCAGGGTGATATCCTCTTCCGTTATCGATTACGGTGATGCCTATGCCATTTTCCAAAGCATTTATGCTTACTGTTAGTTTTTTTTCCCCTTCTATGCCCCTCAGCCCGTGTTTTAGTGCATTCTCAATGGGTATCTGCAACATCATCGGAAACACCTCTATCTTGTCCGTGTCTATATCAGGGTCGATAATCCATTCCGTGCTGAAGTTGTCGCCTATCCTGATTCCGTCCAGTGCGATATAATCCTTTGCAAAAGCTATTTCGTCGGTCAGCTTGATGCTTGTTTTTTCGGTCATTTGCAGGCTTTTGCGCAACAGGTGTGCCAAGGTGTACAGATGAATGTTTTTTTCTTGTGCGCCTTCCCCCGTCATTTCGTTGTTCAATACATTGAACATGAAGTGGGGTGATATTCTGTTTCTGATATTGGTCATGCGCAGGCTGGCCAGTTGTTCCAAATACTTCATCCTCTGTATGCTATGCCTCTTTTTTATATAGAAGTATATTGAAATACTGATAATGAGGAACAATGTACTGATAAATATCCACACATAGGTGGTGATTGTCAGGTTTTTTACCGTAGCATCGCGTTTCTGTATCATGATCACTTTTCTCATCAGTGTAGTGTCCTGTTTGTAGCGTATGTCCAGCTCCTCCACCCTCTTTTGTGTAATGTCATTGCGTAGTGAGTCGTTGAGTTTTACATTGGCTCTAAGGTAGCGATAAGCTTCCTCATAATTTCTTTGCTGCAGTGCAAGCTTCTCCAGATAATTGTTTCTGATAGAAATAATATTGGGATCTACGTTTTTTTCGTTGTTCACTTGTGTTTTCAGCAGATTAGCCTGCTTATAATTGTGTTTTTTTATAGCCAGTCCTATCTTTATGGTATTGATGTAGTACAGAGCTGTCTGAAAATGTATGGAGTTGAAGTATGGTTCGGCCAGGCCGACATAGAAGACCGAAGAATCTGTTTTCCCTATATTTAAATAGGTGTCGGCCAGATTGAGGTAGCTCAGGTTGCTGAAGTAGTCATTCCGGGCATTTTCTGCCAGTTCTTTTTCCTTCTCATACCATTCTTTTGCCATACTGTAGTTGCCGGTGTAATAATAATAATTTCCCCTGTTGTTGCTGAACACGATTCTTTCCATGATGCTTTTCTGTTCATACTCTTTCTCTGCATAGAGGTAGTGATGGTTAGAGTTGGAATAATCTTTCAGATTGAGGTAGATGTCTCCCAATGCAAAGTGGATGGGAAATTGCATGTCGGGCATTCCTATTGAATCGGTGGTGAGTAGAGCGTTTCGCAGATAATATGTAGCGTTGGCATAGTCTCCCTTTTGTTTGTATTGATAAGCAATGTTGATGGCCAGTTTTATTTTGTCTTTTTTAGCTATTCGGCATTCGAAAGCCCGTTTATACAGCCTCAGTGCGGAGTCTGTTTGCCCGGTGAGTGAATAGATATTGCCTATTTCTTTGCAGGTGGTGGATAATAGTCTTTCCTTTTTCTCCGATTCGGGTTGTTTATTCAGGAAGTCTATGACCCTGTGCTTGACCTGCATGCCAGAGTCAAACTGTGATGAAGTCAGAAAAGTATTTCCATAGGCTTCAAAAGCGTCGTAGTATTGCATGCTGTCTTTAGCTCGAAACATGACTTTTTTTAATATATTTTTAGCAAAATCGGCGTTACATAGCATTGAATCTTTTCCCTGTTTTAGCAATGAATCTGTAATATCTTCTTCATTATTATTGGTATTTTTTCTATTCTCGCAAGAGGATAAAATGTTGATAGTGATGATTATCCCCATTATCAGCAATAGCTTGTTATAGCTTGATTTTAGCGAGTAATATTTCATAATTATGCATGGCTTATTTTATTGTGATATTGCAAATATAGATATATTTTTTATTTGAAAGATGAAATAGGCATATTGTTCGTCTCCTATCAGTAAGGAATTTCATGAGTATTTGCAGGATAGTATCGTATTTATTCACAATAATCACGCTATTGTGCATAATAGTCGCATATGAAGTTTTTTTGCTTTTGATATGATTTTTTGTATTTGTAATTTTGAATCCAAAATAAAGTAAGAATTGTATATTGATATGTCATTATAGAATGCATAATATCAGAGATAAAGGTATATCGGGGCGTGAAGAAATAGAAGTTATAAAGTTATAAAAAAGCTTTTCTTTCTTGGTGCCGTTTCTGCATAATAATATATAATAAAGAATAAGAGATTGAGAGGTTTTAAAAAAGTAAAACGGAATTTATATTATTAACAAATTAATTTTTTAGGATTATGAAAAAGGAAATGGAAAAGATTTATGTAGCTCCGGAAGTAGAAGTTCTGGAAGTACAGGTGGAAAAAGGGTTTGAAGGTAGTAATTATACAGAGGATCCTGAAGAGAGGTAGTCAATACAAACCGTATTAAAGATCTTTCAAATATTTATCAAATCAAAAGAAAAAATGAAATCAAAATTATTATTTGGTGCTTTATTGGGCAGTATCGCTTTAGCGTCATGTACTGCAGATGATGATTTAGCTACATCATCAGGAAAAGTTTCTCCTATTAAATTTTCTGTAGCAATGGAAGGCGGAAACGGCGTGTCTTCGTTGACTAGAGCAGAAGTAACTAATGGCTTTAAATTGAATTTTGAGAAAGGTGATTTATTGTCTTTGTTTCACGGAGGTGATGCTACATTAAAAAGTTATCAAAATGCAATCTATGAAGGTTCTTCCGCAGATGGTAGCGCTTTTGAATTTACAACAAAATCAATGGTTCTTAAAGGTACAGCTATTATGGTATACCCGGCAGATACAGCTTTTGTTAATGACGGAACCGCTGCTCCTGTGATAAAAATTGATGCAGTTCAAACGGCCAAGACGAAAGAGCTGATGCCTTATATGTCTGAGGTTTTGACAATTGCTCAATATGATGAAAAGAAAGGTTCAAATGTGGCAGGTTATGACAAAGATTATGCTATTGTGTTGAAACAGGTGGCTTCTACTTTAAGCCTGACAACTGTTCCCAGTGGTACTGAAAAAATAGATAATCTTGGCGTAAGTCCACTTGCAGTATCTTCTGTTGCGATGTCAACTACAGCCAATAGTTTTAATACTTCTTTATCTGTAGCAGCAACTACTACTGTACCTACTTCAAATAGTACTTATCCTTTGTGGACAGGTGTATCTGACGTTGATCTGGCTTCTGCTGCTGCTACAACAGAGCTGAGCACAACAGATATTAAAGACAATTATAGTGCCGTATTTACTTTATTACCAACTGGTTCTACTGTTAATGCTGCCGGTGCAAAATTTGTGATTCAGACAAATTATGGTAAGGTATCTTTGGATGATTCAAATGATAAGATCTGGGGAAAGACTGCTGCAACTATTAATTATGATAAAAAGGTAAGTGAAGGTATTGCGGATGTTTTGGCAAACACATGGATTGCGAATACTTCAGGGACATTTAAGAATGAAAAGGTTGGTGGTCTTTTCAGACGTAGCATCAAGGCTGATATGTCTAAACTTGATATGGATGGACTGCACGTTAAAAATGCAGCACATCTGATTGACGCATTAAAGGTGTATGATGCCATTAAAGATGTTCAAAAGAGTAATGTAAATTTCATTTTAGATGGAGATGCTAATGGTAAATTTGTTATGACGCCTGCTGCTGCTGCTGCATACGCTGCACATCTTGATATGACAGGTAAGACTATGACCTTCACTCCTTGTACAGTTGTGGGTGAAGCATGCACTAAAGTTGTGTTCAATAGTACAGAGTTGACTGAAGTTCCAGCTAACATACAGTTTGCTTCTTCTATACCAGTTGAATTGACAGGCGTTTGGAAATATACTAAGGTAGATAAGAATTTTAAGGGAGTATCAACTTTATCTGTAGAATCTACTGCCACAATTCAATTGTTATCTACTATCGGTGTTAAAACAGGAAGCGAGAAACCTTCATTTATAAATAATGGTACCGCTACTGTTGCTGGCATTACTTATTTGCAAGATTTAGCAATGGTCAATAATGGTACGATTACTATCCCTGCTGATGCTGAATTTAGAGTTAAGAGTACTTTAGTTAATGAGGCTACTTCTTTGAAAGCCTATGGTAAGATCTTAAATTCAGGTGTCTTGGCTACTGTTAACGGTGATGGTACGTCTGTTTACATTAATAATTATGGTTACATTAAGCAAGTTGCAAGCACTGCTAAAACTTATATAACTGGTAACCAAACAACAACTGCAAATTTTGCTTCTGCATTCTCCTCTAGCACGAATAAATTTGGTACACTTGAGCTCTTTAATAAGGATGATAATAATTATTCTGTAAGTAATGCTGCTAACAAAGGATTTATCATGATTACGACTACAGATGCTTCTGTTACAGCAGAGAAAATAGGAGTTGAAGCTAATTATGTGAAGATTACGGGTGATTGCACTGCATGCTATTTGACTAGTGCTGCTTCGGCAAGATTGAAATACGTTGAAATTGCAAGTAACAAAGAAGTTGTTTGGACTACAGAAACGGCTACTGCTTTTGATGGACTCATCGTTCCAGCTGGCTCTAAGTTGAATATCAAAAAAGATAATTCTGTTACAGTGAATAATGCTACTTTCTTAAAGGGTACAATTTATCAAGGTGGTGCCTTCACTCCGACATCCTTTACTGGTTATTTAGGGGGTGTTGCTACTGATAGTAATAATGTAATTAAATACTAAAAGTTAAAGGATATTTATATTCTATAGCTTTATTGCTTAAATGAGGGCATGTCACTTTTGACATGCCCTTTTTTGGGTATGACGGGCATACCATTCATCTGTGGCGTAAGTCCCGTTTTATTCTAACGGGTGTAAATACCTAACACACCATGGCAGCGGGAAGTGTCCGGCCAATAACAAAGGCGCCCACCATAAGATGGGATCTGAAGGAAGATATTGGTAAGCATTCGGCCTGGCTACAGAAACCGGATATCTGACTAAAGGATGCGGGTAAGATGAAAATTAAAATTTACGTCCTTAGCTGAAGCTCCATTTCATCTCTCTCTCTTTGCCTTAAGGAAGATTGTCTTCTTCAGGCAATACTCTATAATTATTATTGATTGACAATATGGACTGTATGGCTCGGGCAAGGCTGTACGTGTCATAGTACATGCACAATTTGTCTATATATGCAGAGATTGCTTTGTCTCTTTCCGTGGCTGAATTGTAGTTGGTGTGCTGCTGCCCGTTGAGGTCTACAAAATAATACTTCAAGATGAATATGGTTTCTTCGGCCACCGCTGTGCTGCCTTTCTTTAGGATTGCTTCCAGCGTCCGGCGTAAACGGACTTTCTGTGTTTTGCTCATTTCTTCAAGGTTAACAAACAATTCTCCAAGAACCTGTCTCTTCGAAAGTCTGTCTATCCGCCCGTCACGCCCTTCAATGCCGCCATTCTGCAAGTCATGGTAAACGTATGACAACGTGAGCATCACAAGGGTGTAAAAAATGGGTCTCCAGTATCCTTCGTCCTCTTTAAGCCTGGATGCTACTATCTGCAGAGGGAATATGAATCCTTTCAACTCAGGGCCAGCCGATGCCATGTTTTCCCAAAGTTCCCATGCGTCATTCTCCCTATCTGTAAGCACGGCTGCTTCCTTGCATTTTTCAAGAACTTTATTGCTGAAAATATTGGAAATAAAAGACGACGTTCTGCTTGACGCGGAGGGGGGTGCGCTTAATTCGGCAAGTTCTTTGGCTGCATTCGCAGCCAAAGTGCCAAAGGGTTGGGCATCGTATGTTATGATGTTCATTGTAAGTAGTGTTTAAGTTTTGCTTTGAATGAAGTATTGTTGTCCAGCGCCGGATTTATTCTTAAATAACGCAGGAAAGAGGCAGTGGTTGTTGAATCTTTAATGATGCTGTCTGAATGGTCCGCCGGGAAGAGGTTCGGGCTATACCCGTCACCGCCTGTTGTAATGAATTCGTCCACCACCACGGGATAACGCTCTTTTTTGTCCAGGAATATCTCCTCTCTTCCGGGTACATTATACCGGATGTTTACCACCCTTGTTCTCCCCGCCACGTATATGGTGTCTATCACAATGTTGTTTGCCTGCAGGCAGCCCTGACTGTTGCTCAGCCCGGCTTCCATCAGCGCAAAGATCTCTTTGCCCGTCATGTTGTACACTTTCAGATGGCTGGCAAAAGGCAGAACTTCGGCCGCTGTAAGTACGTTGATATCACCGTAGGGAAGCGAGGTGCGAATCCCCTTTCTATGCGAAAATGCCAGGACAACATCATTGAGGCTCAGGTTCAGGCGCTGCCTGTAGGCATTGGCGTATGACATGCACACGTAGGTGCCCAGTGCAGTCAGCCTGTCTTGCTTGGAGGGGGCTTCTTTTCTGTTGTGTGGCAGGCCGTCTTTGCTGATGACCTGCGTAATAGTGGCGCTCAATTTCATCCCTACAGAAGGTTCGGTGAAGTGATGAAATATACTGTCCACTTTTCCATCTATTTCAATGCGGTCCGCCGAACTGTCTTTTACGGAGTCTGCGTTTATCACGATAGGGGCAATGGGATGAAGATCGTTCTTGGCAGAATTGTACGTGTAGCGAAGCACTCCGATGCATTTGCCGTAGTTCATTCCCTGCACAACCGGCGTATTGTTTATGAAGCCCGCTACACGTTCGTGCGAATGTCCGCTTGCAATGCCTGAGATGATTCTCAGCGGTTTCAGGTTCCGGCTGTATGAGTCGTCCCACAAAGCTGTGTCGTTTTGCATCTTTGTCCCGATGTGCGCCGCTAAAATCTGCCATGGAATGTTTTTCAGCGGGGTGTACTGCTGTAAACTGTCTACAATGTTTCCATAGTCACTCCGAAATGCAAGGCCCTCGCTGTTCTCTTGCTTAATCTGTTCTTTTGCCGACGATGCTATCAGGCCGATGATTGCCAGCTTCTTCGTTGCATTATTGGGCATTTTCAGTTCTTTCACTACCCAGGGGACGGCATATCCCGGAATGTGACCTTCACTGTTGTTCAAATTGGCACAGACATAAGTCAGCGTATCCGCTGAGCCCGATGCTGTGTCCTTGGGGACAACATTGCCCCATTTGTTCTTCAGAAATTCCTGCCCGTTGTCAAATTCATGATTTCCCAAAGCTGAAACGTCAATGCCCAGTTTCCTGAAAAAATAAGGTATCAGGCTGCCCTCCGTCAGGTTGGAGAAATAGCTGCCTCCAAAGTTGTCACCGACGGATATGACTATGTGATAAGGGTACCTGTCTTTTATTTGCTTGATCACCGAATACAGATTGCCTGCTCCCGGTATCCGCTGATTCATGTTTGTGACAAATGCACCGTGGAAATCATTCAGGCTGATGATGGCTATGGTGTCCTCCTTTGGCTCCTCCATTGAGGGGGTATGACTCTTACCTGTGAAAAAGAAGAGGGGAGGGAGCATCATTAAGATAAATGTTATTGCTGGTTTCATATACCGGATGGCTAAAAGTTGGACAACTTGCTCTTTTTCAAATCAAGGAAAGTGATATAATAGGCCCCGATGGCCTGCAAATAGTTATGAAGTGTCATATTCTCCATCCCGACAGCTCCATACAGGCAGCAGATGACATTGCTTCCGGAAACGTCTATGGTGTAGGGCTTGACCTTTATTGCATCTCCCTTTCCGCATTCGTTGCCATACTAGTCGCTCGTCTCTTGGTTGCGCGTAGTGAAGCGGATCCTCACAATAACATCTTTATCTCTTTGCTTCGGTTCGGTAGAGAAGATATACTTCCCGTACTCTATATCTATCTTCTGCAAAAAATCTCCGGATGGTATGGAGAATAATTTGGGATAGCCATTAGGCCCTCCATGAAAAAACGGACTCTCGCCATGTTTATAGCCTTCGTTGCCATATACCATCTCAATAGAATCAATCACATCTCCCGAATAGACTTTAATGGCTGTGGGTAAGACGGACTGTTTGCCAAATTCTTCTTTATCATCAAAAGTGTTTCCCGATAAGTTCCGGTAGTGCTTGTCTTGCCAAACAATCTCATATCAAGCACTTCATTAATTCTTCGTGTAATCATGGCAGTATATATATTTAAGTTAATGTTATTCCCGGATAATATAGGAGTAAAATATCAGTAGAACTGATTATTGGTCCTCCTTTTTTTATAATACTGAATTACAATTTAATATAAAGGAAATGTCTGGACTGATAATAGACGAAGTTATAATAAATATTTATTATAACAAAGATTTGCAGGAGAAAATGGACGATTTCTTTTAATAAATTTATCTTCGTGAAGCGTCTGTCTACGCTTGTAGCATCGATGCCTTGCACTTGTACGTGCGGGGCACTGTACTTATAGCACCGATGCCTTGAATATATCAATAATGTCTACTCTGTCTTCGGGAGGGACTCCTTATCGGGAATGGGGGAAGCGGGACAGTCTGAGGCGAAACTGGGTTTTCAACGAAGCTAAAAACAACATGAAGGGATACCAGCGTGCTTCGCCGGGAGCCAGCGTTTTGAGTTCGGCGCAACGGTGGTATGCGCGAAGAAAGGTGTGAAGTTTGCCTTTCCAATAACCGTGGGGGCGTTGCTGTAGTCCGTCGTAGCTACGCCCGAAGTTGCCTCCGCGTAGAATATCATCCAGCAACCAGGCTCCCAACTTATGGTCGGCAGGGGTGAGTATAAACGGTAGTTCATCCGTAGGAAGGCCAAGCTGCGAGGTGGCTATGGCACCAAACGCTTTGGCGGCTTTGTACAGTCCGAACTGATGGAGCATGCGGTTCACCTGGTCGCAATCCATCTTTCCGGCATTGGCATGTAGCAGGCAGGTCCAGTCGCACACCTGGCGAAGTCCCACACCTTCGTTGAGAAAGTGCAGCACCGAATGCATCAGGATGAATACGACATCAAACTCCAAAGGAGGGAGGGTAACGGTGTGTCCGTCTATAACTTGCAGACGTCCCTGTGGATACCAATGGGCAATGCAACGCTGAAAAAGCCGGTTGGCACGCGGCACGCTGAGGTGGGCTATAATGCGGTGGTTCTCAATGTCTACATTGTGCCAATGGATGTTGGTGTGCTTGTTGTTCTCCTCGTGTTCGCTTGTGGCTTCGCGGCGTAGCAACGCATTGGCTACGGCGTAGTGCTTTTGGCTTACATAAAGGTCTATGTCACCACTTTGCCTGTGGTGCGGGCAACGGTAGTTTTGTGCCACGCCCTGCCCTTTGAGCAGGATGGGAGTGATGCCGTGTGCGCGGTAAAGGGTGTCCACTTCCTTCAGTCGGACATTGAGGTATTCATTGCTTTCCTCGATGCGTGCCATAAGGGCGCTCCACTTCATGAAGAGCAGGCGTTCCGGACGGAGTTCGGGCGGGAGGGTGAGTATGCCGTCATACGCCACTCCAAGGGTGGTCTGGTTTTTTGCCAGATGGTAGATGGAGTCCCAGTCGGTGGCTTCGTCAAACAGGTTGCTGTCTGCTTCCTTACCCCATAAACCTGCCTGAAGCAGGGTGAAATATTGCTGTGTTATAAGTGTCATTCCGCTTCTTCCTCCTTCTTTCTGTCCGGTTTCCATTGGGAGGCGAAGTCCTTCAGGAAAAGAATCCAGCCTACTCCTCCTACGGCGCTAAGGAAGACAAAGCCTACCAGTATCATTCCTTTATTGGGCTTTGCCGGACGAAGAGGCACGGAGGCCGGCTGTATAATGGTGTATACGGGTGTTCTTTCGTCTACCTGGGCTTTGGCTACCTGAAGTTGCTGCGCCACTTGTGTGTAGGTGGTGAATGTCAGGTTTCTTTCGTTGGCAAGCTTTTCCTGGTCGGTGCGTGAGGTGAGGGTTATGAGTCCCTGATTGGTGTCTGAATATCTGGCGTATTTTTCCTGGGCGTCATAGTAATTCTTTTGAGCTTCATTGTAGAGGCGCGTAATGTAGGCCAGTGTGTTGCGGGCTTTGCTGGTGCGGTAGTTGGTAATGTACTCCTGCAGGCGTGCACGTACGGTGTCTACCATTGTTGCGGCTACGAGAGGATCCTGCATGGATACGCTGAGCGTAGTGACCGATGTTTTTTTCTCCACTGATACTGTTATGGTGGATCTGATGGCTCCCATGATGCCGGCTTCTTTGGGGGTGGGATGGAATATGTTGATGGAATCTTCTTCGGCGGCAGGAGCCTTCTTGTCTTTGAACAACGACATGCTCCAACCTATGGCTTTGGATGGAATGCCTATAAGGCTACTCCACCAGGGTCTCTGCTGACAGTTGGACATGTAATCGGCCAGCTTCATGGTTTGGCTGTCTTTCTGACGTTTCACGTCAACATCGAACAATTCTTTGAGAAAGGGTGTGGAACTTACCACATCGGGGTAAAGATCGGGATAGATAGCATCTCTTTCGTTGCCCGAACCGAGGCTGATGCCTGCCATCGCAGCAAGGGCACTTACGCTGGAGGAAGTGCCCTTACCTGTACTTTCGGGGGCAATCACTACGGTGGCAGTGTATTCTTTAGGTATGCTGAAAGCCACGATAATGCCTATGATGGCTCCGATGCCGCAAACTTTATATAAAAATTTTCTGGAATCCCATATTTTACGCGCCAGTTCCACCAAGTCTATTTCCTGTTCTTGTGCGGCTTGCCCCTTTGTATCTATATTCGTACTGTTATTCTCCATACTTTGTATTAAGATTATATCTTATCAAACTGTTGGCAAAGATAACCCTTTCTTTTTTCAATACCTGTTTTTTTCTTTTTTTTTTTGAAATAGGAGTGGCTTCTATTGGTGCTATTCATTACCTTTGCAACTCAATGAATAATTAAAAAAGAAGAAATATTATGAGAATTAAGTCTGTTTATAAAGTGAGAAATGTAGCCGGTGAAAATATAGTGGTAGGTCAGGGGCATTTCAATTCGGATATGACAAAGGTGATTTCGTTGAATAGCACTGCGGTATTGCTTTGGGAGCGGCTGTCCGGCAATGACTTTAGCCGGGAGGATGCTGCTGCCGTGCTTGCAGATGAGTTTCATATTCCGCAAGACAGGGCTATGGCTGATGCCGACAAGTGGATAGACTCGCTGGTGAAGTGTGAGGTAATAGAAAGATAGATGTTGAAGCGGATTTACAGGCTGCTGTCGCAAAAAGAGCGGCGGAAGGGCGGATGGGTGGCGCTGGCTGTACTTGTACGGGCGTTGCTCGACTTTGCCGGAGTGGCTGCTCTGGTGCCTGTGCTTCTGATGCTTTTTGGTAAGGAACCGGATAAGGGCAAGTCTATGCTGATGTGTATGGCGGTATTGGCGTTTATCTTGGTTAAAAATGTTTTGGCTGTTAAGTTGACCCGTTTTCAGAGTAGCTTTCTGCTTGATTTGTACAAACGCTTCAGCCGGCAAATGTTTTGTAATTATTATCATCGGGGGATGTTGTTCCTGAAAGGGAAAAGCAGCGTTCAGCTGGGGCATGAAGTGAACTTTGTGTGCTATACGTTCAGCTTGTATGTGCTTTCGCCCATCTTTAGAATGGCTGGAGAGGCTTTACTGCTGGTGATGATGGTGACAGCGCTGATTGTGTGGAAACCGCTTGCGGGTTCGTTGCTTTGCCTGGGCTTTCTACCGGTGGCATTATTCTATGTGTGGGCGGTGAAAGGAAAGCTCCGGCGGTATGGAGCCGAGGAGCTGGAGGCCAGAAGACAACAGTCGCGTACGGTGGTAGAGGCGTTCAGAGGATACGCCGAACTGGAGATTAACGGGGCATTCCCCTCGTTGTTGGTTTCGTTTGATGAGGGACTGGACCGGATTAACCGTTGTCGGTTGCGTACGGAAAGTATGCAATTGCTGCCTGCCAGTCTTTCGGAGGTGGCTGTAGTAGTGGGCATGGCGTTACTCATTGGTGTTGGGGGAGAAAACCCCGGTATGATGAGCGGGGTGTTTGCCGTGGCGGCTTATCGTATGATACCTGCCGTAAGGGCGGTGCTGAATAGCTGGTCGACTTTGCAAAATGCGTCCTACAGTGTTGATACTGTGGTGGATGGTATGAAAGAGGAAGGCGGACAGGAACAGGGAGAGGATGGAAGTTTTACCTTTGAGCGTGGTATTGTGGTGGATAGGCTGTCATTTGCTTTTCCTGATGGGGGATTGATACTGAAAGATTTCAGCCTGACTATCGGAAGGGGAGAGCGTGTAGGCCTGAAAGGGCCGAGCGGATCGGGGAAATCGACTCTATTCAATCTGCTCCTGGGATTTCTGATGCCGACTTCCGGCAAAATACGGATTGACGGGCAGGTGTTGACCCCTGCCAACCGTAGGTTATGGCACAGGCTGGTGGGCTATGTGCCGCAGGAAGTGTTTGTCATTCAGGGCTCGCTGGCAGATAACATTGCGCTTGGACGACCGGTGGACAGGGATAAAATAATGTATGTGTTGGAACAGGTGAAATTGAAGGAATGGGCTGAGGAGTTGCCGCAGGGCATAGACAGCTCATTGGGAGAATATGGCAGCAGGTTGTCCGGAGGGCAGAAGCAACGTATAGGCATAGCACGCGCATTGTATAAAGATGCCGAAGTATTGTTCTTTGATGAAGCGACCTCTGCACTTGACAGCGAAACGGAACGCGAAATTAACATGGCTCTGCAAGAATTGTCAATGCGTCACAGGGAGCTTACCCTGGTGATCATAGCTCATCGGGCAAGTTCACTGGCTTTTTGTGACAGAATTATAGATTTGCAGGAGGCCGGTTTGTGATAATGGATATATGCAAACTTATTTATACTGATGAAGAAATATTATAAAATAGCATCACACTGTGTTTGTGTGGAAGGAGACGATGAATGGATAAGAACGGTATCCGGTATTGATGGATTCATCCCTTTTGAAGTGGAACCGGAGGGGGAAGAAGTGACTTCGGTCTTCCGCTTTACGGATGAGGAAGCACCGGAAATGACTGAGGTACAATATGAAAGTGGTGTGGATGGTATTGTAGATGTTTTCGGCAGATATGCCGGAGGATATCTGTTTACTATGGATCCACCGGACGGAGAGCCTTTTCAACTGTGGCTGCCGGACGGAGAAACAACAGTGCTCTTCAGGGGACAACTGATGCCTCGACTTGTACGTTTCGGGCTTTGGATAGCTTATGGGTTGATTGCTCTGCCGCATCATACGCTGGCTATACATACCAGCGCCATCTTGTTTCGTGGTAAAGTGGTGCTTTTTCTTGGCGAAAGCGGTACGGGAAAGAGTACACACACGCGTTTGTGGCGTGAACATATAGCAGGGGCTACTTTGCTCAATGATGATAGCCCTGTGGTGAGAATTGAGCAGGGTGTGCCTATGGTTTATGGAAGTCCATGGAGTGGGAAGACACCTTGCTATAGGAATGAATGTTATCCGCTTGCTGCTTGTGTGCGTCTGTCACAGGCACCCCGTAATCATATAAAAAGGCTTGGTGTGGCACAGGCTTATGCAGCCATTCACCCTTCGTGTCCTCCCGATTTTGCTTATGATAATGCTTTGTATGATGCTGTGAGTGACACAATAGGAGATATACTTGCTACCGTCCCACTGTATCATTTGGAATGTCTGCCCGATGCCGACGCAGCGCATCTGTCCTGCAAAACCATTTTTGGCGAATGAGAAAACTGATTGTTCCAAACTCTTTTTTTGAGGATGCTGCCGAAGTACTGAGAAGTGGTAAGCCTGTGAAATTGTCGGTGGGTGGAGAAAGTATGCTTCCTTTTATTCGAGGAGGAGAAGATAGGATAGAACTGATTCCTTATGATGCCTCAGTGGAACTTCCGTTGTGGTGCTGCGTTTTTTATAAATGGGGGGATTCGTATATGGTACACCGTTATGTAGGTTTGCGCGGTGATATATACCGGATGATGGGTGATGGTAATCTCGGTCGGGTGGAGGAGATTGACGGGAATCAGATTATTGGTGTTTTGCAATATATTTATCATTCGGACGGAACTGTAGAAAACTGCCTGAATGGAAAATGGCTGAAGTTGGGTGAGATATGGTACCGTCTTAGGCGGTTGCGCTACTTCTTATTGGCTGGTTACAAACTATTTCGCCCATTATCCGCCTCTTCTAAGGTTTGAAAGATTATAGGTTTTTAATTCATAAAGCATCCTTAATGTCTTGTATCTCAACCAGCTTGTTTACGATGGCGTAAATTGTCAGGCCGGCAGGAGAGTGGATCTGGAGCTTGCGGGCTATATTCCGGCGATGGGTGATGACGGTATGGATGGACAGAAACAGCTGGTCGGCGATGGCCTTATTGGTCATGCCTTTTACCACGCAAGTGATAATCTCTTTTTCGCGCTGGCTAAGTGCTTCCTGTTCATTCTCGTCAACTTCTTCCGTTTCGTTGCACAATAAGCGGTTTATCTTAGTTGAGATTAACTCCTGATCGTCGCAGATCGAGATATTCTCTTCATACTCTTTTAATATATTATTGTCAATTACAGTAGATATCAAAGCAATGTATTTTATTCCCCCCCTGCTGTTTTCCGCTTTGAAGGCAGGAAGATCAAACCATCCGCCAAAAGTCGGGTTAATAATCAAAATGTCGGGAGTGTGCATGTGGATATAACTCTGTAAAGCTTCGGGAGATGAGACCTCAATAGGATGAATATTCAAATTGGATAACCGTTTTAATACGGCTATGACACCGCTTCGGATAATCACGGAGGTTTCGGCAACTGCTATTTTCAGAGAAGAATTATTGTTCATTTTTTAGCCTCTTTTCTAATTGTCTCACAGCGGGAACAAACAAGTAATCTTCTACCTGACAATGTGAGGCAAGATCATGCTCACAATTGTATATGTCGAAAAGGACAGCATTAAGGAGATTGTTATTTTCTTTTTCCGGATAATATTTAATGATAATGCTTTTCAATTCGGTCAGTTTTGTTTCTATCTGATTGTGTTTGCTGGCGAAAGTGGCAATGTCATAATTGTCGGAGAGTTTGCCTTTCAATACATTGGTTGCGTATGTAAATACGGCTTCGTTTTCGTATTCCATGTGTCGGCGAACTTCTTTGGCATATTCATCAAAGAATTTTAGTATGAGGTAAGCCACGTTATCAGTCCTTGAACAATCAAGAGATTCAATCAATTTCCGGCGGATGGCCGGTAAACAAAAATCTAGAAAATAAGCATGCGCCTGTTTCAGATAATCCATTAATGACGCAATGGAGAATGCATTCTCGTCGTAATTGTATGAATATTGCTCCTCACCGATGAAGTTGGCTACAGCGAGGAAGGTTTTATAATCCACTCCTTGTGCTTCACAAACGTCTTTTACACTCTTATCTCCAAATCCTAATGATAACCCAAACCGGCTCATCACCATTAATAAGGAGTAATTGTCGCAAATGAGATCGCTCATTTTATCTGTAGCGCGATACTTATGTGTCTCATTCATTGTCTTTTAAATCTTAGTTGTCCACTATAAGACCTGCAAAGTAACTCTTTTTATTTGGAAACGGCAATCACTACATGTAGGTATTTTATGCATTAGTTATATTTAACTATAATAATTAGTTTTCAAACTATAAAATCTAGTTATTTGCTGATAGAATGAAATGTGAAGTGCATAACAGCCTGCCTTAATGGCTGTTAAGGTATGAATTTTGAAGTTTAGATATGGAATTATGATGAAAGGATTAACTGCAAAAGAGGAGGAAATCATGTCTTTTTTCTGGGAAAAGGGCGAGATGTTTGTGAAGGAGTTGCTAACTTTTTATGATGAACCTAAGCCGCATTTCAACACCTTGTCCACTATTGTCAGGGGATTGGAAGAAAAGGGCTTTTTATCACATAAGGTGTATGGCAATACCTATCAGTATTATGCTATTGTCAGTGAGGAAGATTTTCGGAAAGGCACATTGAAGAATGTGGTGAAGAAATATTTCGATAACTCTTTTCTCAGTGTGGTGTCTTCTTTGGTAAGAGAGGAGGATATCTCCCTGGAAGAATTAAAGGATCTGATTGCTCAGGTGGAAAAAGGGAAAGATATAGAGAACTAAATAATATGGAAAGAATGAAAAAACACGTTGTATTGACCTGTATGTTGTTGTCTTTTGTTTGCTTGTATGCAAAGGATAAGGTATGTGAGAAACCGTATTTCATAGCAAAAAATACGCAGACTCTGGAAGTGGTAAAAGTCATCTTGAAAAGGGATACCACGATATTGGATATGAAAATATTCGGCTCTCCAACCGATAAGGTACGTATGACGCCAACTGTAGTATTACCGTGTGACGAAGGAACAATGGAATGGCTTTACTGAAAAGATGCAATTACAAGGAGTTCCTACTTATTTTGTGATAAATAAGGCTGGTGAAATGGTTTATCGTGCCACAGGATTTCCCGGTGTTGATACTATGAAAGAGGAATTACAAAAAGCCTTGTAGGCAGGTTGCTGTATAATACTCCGGATTTTATCAGTAGTGAATTTAAATCAAGTATTTTGCAATGGGACTATTTTTTGTTTATATGTTGAAGTCGGCTGTTTGCCTGGCTGTTTTTTACCTGTTTTATCGATTGCTATTGAGTCGTGAAACGTTTCACCGATTTAATCGTGTGGTGTTGCTCAGTATTTTGTTGCTGTCTTTCCTGTTACCGATGTTTGAGGTAACATTGAAACAGCAATCGGAAGTGCATCAGAGCATACTGACTTTGGAACAATGGTTACTGTTAGCTGATAAAATGCTGGTTTCGGAGGGGGCGGTGGAGAGCCATGGCTTACCCGTTGCCGCTCCTGTCGGAATACAAATACTGCTGTTGCTTTATATAATAGGTGTTGTATTCTTGGCATTGCGTACTGTATATTCCATGATTCGTATGATGCGTTTGATACGTTCGGGTGAATCTTGTATGATAGAGAAGACAGAGGGAGGCTTGGTTGTCCTGATGCCCGGAGAAACCGGCGTAGGAAAAGCCGTCCGGTTCCATTCAGATGGGCTTGGGAAGATTGCCCGTCCCATCAATCATTTGAAGCTGATTATACATGAGCAACATTTTTCACCATTCAGTTGGATGCACTATGTTGTTATCTCCAAAAGAGATTTTGAAGAAAACGGTCGTGAGATTCTTACGCACGAACTGGCTCATGTTGCTTGTAAGCATTCATGGGATCTGCTTCTTGCCGATTGCTGCATTTTTCTTCAATGGTTTAATCCTGCATCCTGGCTGTTGAAACAGGAGTTGCAGAATATTCATGAGTATGAAGCCGATGAAAAAGTGCTTGAGGCCGGGGTAGATGCCCGGCAGTATCAGCTTTTGTTAATTAAAAAGGCTGTGGGTAGCCGATTTTATTCTCTTGCCAATAATTTTAATCATAGTAAACTAAAAAAAAGAATTTCAATGATGCTTAAAGAAAAATCCAATCCATGGGCACGGTTAAAGTATTTGTATGTACTTCCGTTGATTGCCGTAACAGTTACGGCTTTTGCCCGACCTGAAATTACTGCAAAGGCGGAATTAATTTCAGATGTGAAAGTGAATGACTTGAAAGAGCTAATCGTAGATGCTCACGCTAATGAAAGTACTGTACCTCTCAAAATGCAGGGAGAATCAATGCAGGATACGGTGAAAATAGAAGGAAGTGCAGTGAAAACTCCCGGGCTGGTTGTTGTGGGTAAGAAAAATGATTCGACCAATAACGAATGGGGTGTTGGAGGGAAGACATTACCTTTGTTTATTGTTGATTCTAAGGAAGTAGACTCTGATGTGATAAAAGCGCTGGATGTGAGAAAAATAGATCGTATAGAAGTCTTGAAAGACGATTCCGCCGTTAAGCTTTATGGTGACAAAGGCAAAAACGGAGTGGTCTTGGTTACATTGAAGAAAACTGATAAGGCGGATGCTGATAAAGTGGATAATGGAGGTACATTGCTTAAGGCGGTGAATACGAGCCGGCAAGTCCGGTATTACGTGGACGGTGAAGAGTTGAGTGCTGATCGTCTGTCCAGCATCCCAAGCGATGCTATTGCCAGTGCGAATGTGGTTAAAGACAGCGATGGAGGTGGTAAAATCTATCTCACGACAAAAAAGAAGTCTGCGTCGGACAAAATGGCTGTCCGTGGAACTGTGAAGGACAAGAATGGTCAACCTGTTGAGGGAGCTATCATTAAAGTTCAAAATTCCACTCTCGGTACTATAGCAGACAAGAATGGTTACTTCTATTTGGAAGTTCCTGATGATGCCGAATTGGCCATCTCTTTTATTGGTGTGGAGACGGTTATAGCAAAGGCTGCTGCACAGATGGAAGTTATTCTAAAATAGGTGTGTCATGAAATATTGGGTTACCGTTTGACTTCTGGCCACGTATGGACGAAGAGGATATTCTGGGTAAACCTTTTGTCCTGAACTTTTGGTATATCGGTTGCGGCCCATGCATCAAGGAGATGCCCGATCTTAACGAATGGATGAAGACTTGTCCGGATGCCACCTATTTCTCAACTACCTGGAACACTGCAGAACAAATCAAAAATATTGTGACTACAAGGCCGTTCTTGTTTACTCATATCGCCGATAATCTCTTTTTCTTTAAGACTTTTAAGGTTCAAGTGACCCCTACTACGGTGTTGGTAGACAAGAAAGGCATCATTCGATACTGGGAGGAAGGTACCAGCGAATCTAAGCGTCAATGCCTGTTGGAACATCTGAAGGAACTGTCGAAGGAGGCTTTTTAACAATCGTATAGCTAAATGTGCTGATGGGATAAAAAATACTAATTTATATATAACTCTGTTTTTGAAATGAATTAATCTGTATCTTTGCTTGCATTTACATTAATTGTCGAGGCACGAAAATGAAGCAACTTTATATTATAGCTGGATGTAATGGAGCGGGAAAAACAACGGCTTCTTACACAATGCTACCGGAAGTATTGGAGTGTCGTGAGTTTGTGAATGCAGATGAAATAGCTAAAGGGCTATCTCCGTTCAATCCTGCCAGTGTGGCAATTGAAGCTGGAAAGCTGATGTTAAAGAGGATGAATGAACTATTAATAGCTGGTGCTGATTTCTCAATGGAGACTACATTGGCAACACGCTCATACACGCGTTTGGTTTCCAGCGCACAGCGGATGGGATATCGGGTCAGTTTAATCTATTTTTGGTTAAGTTCTCCCGAATTGGCGGTGAGTCGCGTAGCAGAACGGGTGAAAGCTGGCGGGCATGATATACCGAAGAATGTAATTTATCGGAGGTACCAGGCAGGCATTTCCAATTTGTTTAATATTTATATGCCTTGTGTTGATTATTGGATGTTAGCGGATAATAGTTGTACTCCGAGGTTTATTGTAGCTGAGGGTGGATCTAACTTGAAACCACAAATTTATGATAAAGAAAGGTTTAACGAAATCAGAAAACATGCAACAGAATGAAGAATTAAGAGAACTGAGTTGTAAGTTACATTGGGGGCTGGAGGTTGCCGAACAGCGGTTGCTGGAAGAAACGGCTGCACGTAACGGCTCTCTCTGTGTTGCTACTCCGGATGGACGGATCATATCTGTATCTGCTAGAGAGTTACTAAGAGAGTGGGAGGATAATACTCCTGTTCGGCAGGTAGTTGTTGATTGAAAATGTCTGTTGATAATAGCCTCAAAGAGAGACTAATATGATTATAGCAAAAATGAATCTTAACTCATACATCATCTTGTAAGGGTTAAGATTTTTTTTATTCATAGGGTTATTGTTTAGTTGCCGTTGGGAGTCTTTTCTCACAAAACAAGAAAATCTATCAAGAAGGTTGGATAGATTTTAATAAGAATGGAGTTAAAGATATTTATGAAGACCCAGGACTTCCTGCAATCTTGTTTTGAAATATGCAATGTGTGAGCGTTAAATGGGAAGCTCTGTAATCTTTAGATCTCCGGCTTAATCAGCCTGTCAAGATAGGAAAAGAGATCCGTTGTCTCATCGGGATGAAACCAATGGATGTCTTTGTCTCTTTTAAACCAAGTCATTTGCTTGCGGGAATAGATACGGCTGTTTTGTTTGATTTTGTCTATAGCAAAAGGCAATGTCCATTCTCCATCCAGGTAGTTGAAGATTTCTTTATAGCCAACTGTGTTCAGTGAGTTCAGCCTTCTGAGAGGGTAAACTTTTTGCGCCTCTTCTACCAGACCATCTTCTATCATCATATCAACTCTGCGGTTAATACGTTCGTAAAGTTCTTCACGCGGACGATTCAGCCCGATTTTAATGATTTCAAATGGACGTTCTTTGGCTTGTTGCGTACGAAAGGAAGTATAGGTCTGACCTGTCATATAGCAAATTTCAAGAGCATGAACCACCCGTTTAGGATTCTTTAAATCGACTATCTTATAATATTCGGGATCGAGTAGCTTGAGTTCAGCGCATAGCGTATCCAACCCCTCGGTTTCATATCGATGTATCATTATACGGCGTGTTTCATCATCTACTGTAGGAATGTCATCAATTCCCCTGCATATTGCATCCACATACATCATCGATCCACCTGTAAGTACTATAACATTGTGTGTCTGATATAAAGTTTTGAATAGTGCGATAGCTTCTTCTTCATAACGGGCGGCACTGTAATAGTCTGTTAGCTGCAACGTACCTACCAAATAATGTTTTACGCGCTTGAGCTGTTCGGCAGTAGGAGCGGCGGTACCTATTACAAGATCTTTGTATAACTGACGAGAATCGGCAGAAATAATACATGTAGCGTACTTTTCTGCCAAAGATAAACTTAGTTCGGTTTTGCCAACTCCTGTTGGGCCTATTAAAACAATTAACTTTTTCTTTCCTGATATCTGCATTAATTTTCATTGTACGGGTTTTCTCCTCCTTCACCCAAATCAAAACCATCTTTGTCAAACTCTTCCATGTCGAAATCCTGATCGCCGTAGAAGTTCTCATCCAAGTCAAGTGAAGAGTTGCTGGCTGCCATTTCTTCAAAATTGATAGTCTGCTTTGGTGCGTCACCTTCTTTTTTACTGCACTTTGCTCCTTCTATGTCTTTCCCGGTAATAATTTCAGAAAGCTCGATAAAGAAGCAACGTTCAGTCATGTAGTCGAACACATAAATCAGTTTTTGCTTTTCATCTTCAATTAGCTCACTGATAGTCGTATCTTTCATTACCCAACTGTCTACTTCCGGATCGTCATTCATCTCCTCAAGAGTGATTTCCTTTTCTTTTTCCCAATCATCATCACAGATAAAGAAAGAGGTCATCTGATCGTCAGTATAGTTTACTGATTTCAGTATGGCTTTATGAAAGTCGTAAAATGTAGCTTCCGGATCTATTTGTATTTCTCTGAGGAAATCATCAACCTCATCAGAGATTAGTGTAAATCTATAAACCATATTCCGTTTTTAATTAAAAAGTTCTTTTTTACTGTTTTCTTTTCATTTTATAATGCCACGTTCCGAATTACGGATAAAGCTCACAATATATTCAATCTCAGGACTTGTCGGTATCTCTTCTTCCACTTTCTTCAATGCATCCGAAGTATTCAAACCACTTTGGTAGATGATACGGTATGCATTGTGGATATTTTCGATTGTTTCATTAGAGAAATTACGACGGCGAAGACCGACGATGTTAATGCCACAGTAGGCAATAGGATCACGTCCTGCTATGATATAAGGGGGAATATCCTTACTGAATCGACTGCCTCCCTGAATAATGCCAAAACCTCCCACGCGGCAGAACTGATGCATCAGTATGCTTGCACTGATAATCGCATTATCATCAATGACAATTTCTCCTGCCATTTTAGTGGAATTCCCTATAATACATCCGCTGCCTATCGTTGCATCATGAGCCACATGTACCGATTCCATAAGCAGGTTATTACTACCTACTTTGGTCGCACCTTTCGCAGCTGTTCCCCTGTTGACCGTTACGTTCTCGCGAATAGTATTATTGTCGCCTATTTCGGCTGTGGTGTCTTCACCTCTAAACTTCAAATCTTGCGGTATGGCACCGATTACGGCACCCGGGAAAATGGTATTGCCATTTCCTATACGCGACCCCGACAAAATATTGACGTTCGCCATAATGTTATTATTATCTCCTATAATTACATTCTTATCGATGAATACAAAAGGAGCGATCTCTACGTTTTCCCCGATTTTTGCATCGGGATGTATATACGCTAAGGGACTAATCATGTTTCAATTTATTTGTTTTTCACTATCTGAGCCATAAACTCGGCTTCGCAAACCACTTTCTCACCCACAAAGGCATAACCTTTCATTGTGGAAATGCCACGGCGGATCGGAGCTAGTAGCTCTACACGGAATACTAACGTATCACCCGGTACTACTTTTTGGCGGAACTTCACACCATCTATCTTCATAAAATAAGTGGAATAGCGTTCCGGTTCATCTACCGAGTTAAGCACTAATAATCCTCCTATTTGAGCCATTGTCTCTATTTGCAATACTCCGGGCATAACAGGTTCTTGAGGAAAGTGTCCTTGGAAGAAAGGCTCGTTTCCTGTTACGTTCTTCACTCCAACAATATAGTTGGCACCGATTTCAATTACTTTGTCAACCAATTGGAATGGATAGCGGTGCGGAAGTAATTCACGGATACGGTTAACGTCCATAATAGGCGGACGGTTACAATCGTAAGTCGGAGCTTGTATCTCGTGCATGCGAATCTCTTTACGCATCTGGCGGGCAAACTTATTGTTAATGGTATGTCCCGGACGGGTGGCAATGATACGCCCTTTGATAGGCTTGCCAATAAGTGCAAGGTCGCCGATTACATCGAGTAATTTGTGGCGTGCGCATTCGTTAGCCCATACCAACGGTTTGTGATTGATATATCCCAACTTATTTGCATCCATGTGTGGAACACCCATTACATCAGCCAGTTTATCATAATCGGGCTGTGACATCTGACGTTCATAAATCACAATGGCATTATCTAAGTCTCCTCCTTTGATTAGACCGGCTTGCAGCAAAGGCTCAATTTCGCGTACAAAGACGAATGTCCGGCTTGCAGCAACTTCATCTTTGAATTTGGCCATGTCTTCCAACGTAGCGAACTGATTGGGTATGATTGTAGAATCGTACGAAACCAAAACATTCAAACTGAAGTTTTCATCCGGAAGTACAATAATCGAAGAACCTGTCTCTTCATCACGGAATTCAATCTTGGACTTAATGATATAGAAATCCTTTACAGCAGCTTGCTCTTCAATTCCTACTTTCTCTATCTCGTTTACATAATATAGAGCACTTCCATCAAGAATAGGAAATTCAGGGCCGTTGACTTGTATAAGGCAGTTATCGATTCCTAAAGCATAAAGAGCGGCCATGCCGTGTTCTACTGTGCTGACTTTCACACTGTTTTTGCTAAGAACGGTACCACGTGTGGTTTCTACTACGTTATCAGCAATAGCATCAATGATCGGCTGTCCTTCCAAATCGACACGCTGGATCTTATATCCATGATTTTCAGGAGCCGGATTGAAAGTAACTGTCAGGTTTAGTCCTGTATGAAGACCTTTCCCGGTAAGCGAGAAACTGTCTTTCAAAGTCGTTTGTTTCAACATTGGTTACTTATTTATTTGTCGTTTTAATTCTTCTATTTCTTTACGGAGTACATTCATTTCCAAATACATATCCGGTAATTTTCTGTATACAGCTGCAGCTTTGAAATAAGACTTTAACTCCATAGTGGGAGTGCCTATCAGCTGGCTGCCGTCCTTTATATTACCGGGTACTCCCGATTGTGCGCCAAGATTTACTTTATTACCGATGTGAATGTGTCCGGCTATTCCTACCTGACCGCCAAACATACACCATTCACCTACTTTAGCCGAACCTGCTATGCCAACTTGTGAAGCCATAACGGTATTTGCACCGATTTCCACATTATGGGCTATCTGAATAAGATTATCCAACTTCACGCCTTTGTGTATGGTTGTTGCCCCCATTGTTGCTCTGTCTATGCAAGTATTTGCGCCGATTTCCACGTCATCTTCCAGTACTACGATACCTATTTGTGGTATCTTGTCGTAACCTTCGGGGGTTGGAGCAAACCCAAATCCGTCTGCACCGATCACCACTCCCGAATGGAGTACACAACGATCTCCTATCCGGCAATCGTGATAAACGTTAACTCCCGAATAGATCACACAGCCGTCTCCAACTTTTGCGTGATCACCTATATAAGAATGTGGGTAAATCTGTGTCTGATCGCCAATTACCGTTCCTGCGCCTATATAAGCAAAGGGACCGATATAGACATCACTTCCTACTTTAGCTTGTTCATCCACATAGGCTAAGGGGTGGATGCCGGTTTTCTTTGGTTTGCTTTGTTCGTAGAGCGATAGTAATTTAGCCAGACTTTCGTATGCATTGTCCACTTTAATCAGTGTGGCTTTTATTTCTTGCTCAGGCTCGAAATCTTTGTTTACCAGAACAATACTGGCTTGTGTGTCATAAATGTATGACGTGTATTTGGGATTGGAGAGGAAAGAAATAGCGCCTGGTATCCCTTCTTCTATCTTAGCAAAAGTGTGTACTGTTGCATTTTCGTCTCCTATAATCTCTCCTTGTATAAATGATGCGATTTGTTTGGCCGAAAACTCCATTTTATAATTTCTATTTAATGACTTTACGCCGCAAATAACGGACTTTTTTTTAATATATCCTTAATGCTGCATGAATATTTTAGCTTACTTCGGTAAACGGAGGTAGCACAGGTAATACTTTTTCACCTTCTTCGATAGCAAAGAAATGTTGAGCATATCCGATGCTTCCGCTACATTTTTAATGCTTCCGTCATTATACAGTATATCAATACTGTCGTCTGCCGGATTGTACATATTCTTCTCGATGCTGGGGGTAGAGATAAAATAACTCGCTTCGGAGGTTGAAATATTTAATTGCTGACTGATGCGCAAAGTTAGTTCTTTTTTTCGTTCTTCACTTATTGGCTCTGTGGAAATTTCAACCTTGAATATTTTACGATTTACCATTCCCCGGCTTAGGGTGGAAAGTACAACGTCAGGGTGTGAGCACCAGACCTTTAATGATGTCCATATATCATTGTCGTCGAGTTCTATGTAATTCTCCAGGCAGTCAGGGTTATTGTAAAATACATCCCGGTTTATATCGTTGTATAGGAAGAAATGTAAGGCGGGTGATGCGAAAAGGTCTACCCCACGGTTTGCCAATTCCTTGGCGCGGAGCAGAGTGCTGATCAGCATTTTCTCATAAGCAACAGATGTTTTGTGCAAGTATACCTGCCAATACATCAAACGTCTGGAGGTTAGGAAATTTTCAATGGAATAAATGCCTTTCGACTCAATGACCAGGTGGTCGTCTTTCACATTGAGCATTTTTATGATACGCGCCGAACCTATATTGCCTTCGGTTACTCCGGTGTAGAAACTGTCTCGTCTCAGGTAGTCAAGGCGGTCCATATCCAATTGCCCGCTAACGAGTTGGTGAAGGAAACGCTTGGGATATTCGTCTTTAAAAATTTGGATGGCAAGAGTGAGTTGCCCGTTCATTTCCTTATTGATACGCTCCATGAGAAGGAGTGAAATGTCTTCGTGGCTAACCCCTTTCACAATGGTGTCTTCTAAGACATGTGAGAAAGGACCGTGCCCGATGTCGTGCATCAGTATGGCTGCTTCCACAGCTTCAGCTTCACTGTCGAAGATAAAATTCCCTTTTGCCGTAAGATTCTGTATGGCTTCCGTCATAAGGTAAAAAGCACCTAATGAGTGTTGGAAGCGGGTATGTTGTGCACCAGGATAGACCACAGATGACAATCCTACTTGTTTGATGCGGTTGAGTCGTTGCAAAAGTGGATGGCGTACGATGTCATACAACAATCCTTTTGGTATATTGATAAATCCAAAAACCGGATCGTTTATTATTTTCCTTTCGTGTGACATATTTCTTTAATTGCTAGTTCAATTCTTTGCTTTACGCCGGTAATGTACATCTTTTGCGTGTTGTCAACCTTGTCAACTCTAAAACATGGTTTGTATGCTGATGCTATTGGTTCGTTAGAGTATAGCTTCTAACTGTATTGCCATTTGTTGTTGTACCTCCTGCGCCGCAGCACCTGCAGCCTCGGCATAGTTTTCACCTTTGTCGGCATAAATAATACCACGGCTGGAATTTACAATCAGTCCGCAAGATGCGTTCATTCCATACTTGCAAACTTCTTCCAAAGAGCCTCCTTGTGCACCTATTCCGGGCACCAATAGAAAATGATCGGGCACAATTTTGCGAATGTCTTCGAAAGCGCGTCCTTGTGTAGCTCCAACCACGTACATCATCTGTTCGCTGTCCGCCCATTCCTGTGATTTGCGAAGTACTTTTTCGAAAAGACGTTCTCCGTTCTGATCTTCTGTCATTTGGAAATCGTGTGATCCCTTGTTGCTTGTCAACGCCAATAGAATGACCCATTTATTGGGATAAGTAAGAAAAGGAGTCACACTGTCTTCGCCCATGTATGGAGCAACGGTTACAGAATCGATATTGAGTTCTTCGAAAAACGTACGGGCATACATAGCCGATGTGTTTCCGATATCACCGCGCTTCGCGTCGGCTATGATGAACTGATCACTATAATTTTCTTTGATATATTGAACGGTCTTTTCAAAAGCAATCCATCCTTTTACTCCCATGCTTTCATAAAAAGCAAGATTGGGCTTGTAAGCTATGCTATATTCGGCAGTTGCATCGATAATAGCCTTGTTGAAAGCGAATATAGGGTCTTCTTCCTGAAGTAAATGCTGGGGTATCTTTTTGATGTCGGTATCCAGACCTACACAGAGAAAGGATTTCTTTCGTTTTATATTTTCAAATAGTTCTTGCTTATTCATAATGTTTTTGTCTCTTTTATCTGTATGTACACATTATAATAATGTTGCGGAGAATCTTAGCCTGTTTTAGTCGACCGCAAATAGCTACAATTCGCTTTCTTTCAGACGTTCGGCGTTTTCTGCAACGATCAAGTGGTCGATGCAATCCTGAATGTCGCCATCCATGAAAGCGGAAAGATTATAGATCGTGTAATTAATTCGATGATCGGTGATACGTCCTTGCGGGTAATTGTATGTGCGTATCTTAGCCGAACGGTCGCCCGTTGACACCATTGTTTTTCGTTTGGATGCTATGTCATCCACATATTTCTGGTGTTCTTTGTCGTAAATGAAAGTTCGCAGACGGGCAAGTGCGCGCTCTTTGTTCTTAGGCTGGTCACGCGTTTCGGTACACTCTATCAGGATTTCCTCCACAACGCCTGTATTCGGATTCTTCCAGTTATAACGCAAGCGTACTCCTGATTCCACCTTATTTACGTTCTGTCCACCTGCGCCACCACTACGGAAAGTATCCCATTTAATCTCTCCTTCGTTGATCACCACATCAAATTCTTCAGCCTCCGGGAGTACAGCAACCGATGCTGCCGAAGTGTGGACACGTCCCTGCGTTTCAGTCGCCGGAACACGTTGTACGCGGTGTACGCCCGATTCATATTTCAAGGTGCCATATACACTATCACCGATGACACTGCAAATAATTTCTTTAAATCCTCCGGCTGCACCTTCGTTGGCACTTGATATTTCAAGTTTCCATCCTTTTGTTTCACAATACTTGGAGTACATACGGAATAAATCTCCTGCAAAAATAGCTGCTTCATCACCTCCCGTACCACCTCTGATTTCAAGAATGGCATTCCGACCGTCTTGAGGATCGGCGGGTACCAGTAGCAACTTAATGTTCTCTTCCAATTCAGGCTGACGTGTCTGACAAGCATCAAGCTCTTCTTTAGCCATTTCGCGCATCTCCGGATCATTCTCGTTTGCTAAGATATCTTTAGCCTCTTCAATGCCGTTGATTACTTGAAGATATTCTTTGCGGGCATCCATCAGATCGCCCAGTTCTTTATATTCTTTAGTCAGTTTGACGTAGCGCTTTTGATCTGCAATCACTGCAGGGTCGGTAATCAGCGTGGACACTTCTTCAAAGCGGGCTATCAGCCCATCCAATTTCTCGAGTATGGTATTGTTGTCTGCCATTCTTCGTTTTATTAATAGTTGAATTCTCCGAATTCACTTTTTATGATCAATTCCTTTTTTTCACTTTCTTCAATCCGCCCTACTATTTGCGCATCAATATTGAAGCTCTTGCTTATGGCAATAACTTTCTCGGCATGTTCCTGCGATAGATAGACTTCCAGGCGGTGACCCATATTGAATACCTTGTACATTTCCGCCCAATCTGTATTGCTTTGCTCTTTGATGGTGCGGAACAGAGGGGGTACAGGGAACAAATTATCCTTTATCACACGACAATTGTCGTTTATGAAATGAAGAACTTTTGTTTGTGCGCCTCCCGAACAGTGCACCATTCCATGGATATCGGAACGTAGTTCATCCAATAGTCTTTTCACAACAGGAGCGTATGTACGGGTAGGGGATAGAACCAGCTTACCGGCGTTGATAGGGCTACCTTCAACGGTGTCGGTCAGTTTAAGCTGACCGGAATAAACCAGTTCGTCAGGCACCGCTTTATCATAACTTTCGGGATATTTTTCGGCAAGATACTTCGCGAATACATCATGACGCGCACTTGTCAGTCCGTTGCTACCCATGCCGCCGTTATATTCTTTCTCATAAGTTGCTTGTCCGTAAGAAGCCAATCCTACAATCACATCTCCAGGACGGATATTGGCGTTGTCTATCACATCACTCCGTTTCATGCGGCAAGTAACGGTGCTATCTACAATGATGGTACGAACCAAGTCGCCTACATCAGCGGTTTCGCCTCCTGTGGCATATACACCGACACCCATTTCGCGGAGCTCGGCAAGCAATTCGTCCGTTCCGTTGATGATGGCCGATATAACCTCACCCGGAATAAGTAGCTTATTGCGACCGATAGTGGAAGATACCAAAATATTGTCCACCGCACCTACGCAAAGTAAATCGTCGATATTCATGATTAGAGCATCTTGTGCAATACCTTTCCAGACAGCTACATCACCTGTTTCTTTCCAGTAAAGATAAGCTAATGATGACTTGGTACCGGCTCCATCGGCATGCATGATGTTGCAATACTCCGGATCTCCTCCTAGGATGTCGGGAATTATTTTACAAAAAGCTTTAGGGAATATACCTTTATCGATGTTTTTAATAGCGTTGTGTACATCTTCTTTCGATGCGCTGACACCCCGCATCATGTATCTTTGATTACTCATGAGTTTTTTGATTTGCTTCGATTGAATGTGCAAAAATAGTCATTATTTTGCTTACTGCCTTGCGTTTGCAAAAGAAAGTGCGTCTACCTGCCTGCAGTGAAAGATGAAGATAGGTATGGATTAAGACCTTATTCTCGGTTAGCTTTTGAGTAGCACATGCTTTAGCTTTTGTTTATTTCTCTATTATGCTTTTGCTTTACTTCTATGTTCATTGGTTACCCACGGCTGTGGGTAACTTGCGCCACAGTTGTGGTTCACGTGAGTCACAGCTGTGGAGCACATGAGTCACAGTTGTGGGTAACTTATATTGATTAGGACTTGTGCTAAAACAGATTATCGGTTGATGTGATGACTATGAGGGTAACTGTTTACTCTCATAGTGTCTCTCACTATTACCATCATCCTTTGATAGCCCATGAATAGGGGAATGTAGCGAATATATGAGGGCATGATAGCAAAATAGGATATAACTTTTATTTGTATTGTTTGAGTTCAAGTTCAAGTTATGAATGCTACATTTTATCCGGATAGCATTGTCCTATAGAATACAAGAAGGTGTGTCAAAAGGCAAAAAAATAGCAGAACGCCCTTGCTACAACATGCTGTAACAAGGGCGTTTTTATGAAATAGGGGCTTTTGACACACCTCCTTTAATCAATTAAGCCTTATGGCTTAAGCTATGAATGTTTTAGAATTCAACTTTAGGAGCATTTTCTGCGCCTTCAGCTGCTTCGAAATAAGCTCGTTTGCTAAATCCGAAAATGCCTGCCAATATGTTTTTGGGGAATTTACGGATAGAAGCATTATATGCTTTAGTTGAATCATTGAAGTCTTTACGAGCTACATTGATGCGATTTTCAGTACCTTCCAACTGAGCTTGTAGTTCAAGGAAGTTCTGATTAGCTTTCAAATCAGGATAGTTTTCGGTAATAGCCAACAATTTTCCAAGTGCAGAAGTTATTGCACCTTGAGCTTTTTGATATTGGGCAAGCTTTTCTGGAGTAAGATCATTTGCATCAACTTTTATTTGAGTAGCCTGACTTCTTGCTTGCACAACTCCCTCCAATGTCTCTTTTTCATGGGTCGCATATCCTTTGACTGTACTTACCAAATTAGGAATCAAATCGGCACGACGCTGATATTGAGTTTCAACATTTGCCCATTGGTTACTTACTTTTTCATCCATATTTACCAAACCGTTGTAACCGGTTACGCCCCAAAGGAGAACAATGGCTACAGCCACAAGAAGAATAATAGTAGATTTCTTCATACGTAGTTATTATTAAATGATAATTTATTCTATTTATTAATGAATTGGTCACGATTAAAAACGGGAACCGGCTCCGCCACCTCCACCGGAACCTCCTCCAAAACTTCCGCCACTGAAGCCTCCGCCTCCGCCGCCGCCAAAGAAGCCGCCGCCAAGACCTCCAACAAATGGGCCTATTCCTCCTCCACTGTGGTAATCGTCGTCTTCGGATTGATGGCGACGTATCACCTGGTTTCCACAATTCCGGCAGGTATATACAATTTCTTCCGTCTTTATGCCGTTCTTGTTTGAAATAAGCGAAACGTTGGTGCGTTGCAATTTATGTTTTCCACACTTCGGACATTTATTGGCTTTGCGCGCAATCAATATACTGATAATCATGATCACGGCAAACACACCGAAGATAGCGAAAAGTATGCTACCGAAAGGTTCGTTGTCTTCATCTTCAGAATCATTTGTCATGCTTCCGTCCAGTACTTTGCAGACTGATTGTATGCCGGCTACCATACCTGCGTCCCAGTTACCATCTTTCAGATAGGGTATCATTTTGCGCGTTTGTATGCGTTTGCAAATCGCATCAGGAAGATCGCCTTCCAAACCATATCCTGTATAGAACTGGATACAGCGCTGGTCGGTAACCAGAAGAATGACTAGTCCGTTATTTTTCTCTTTCTTTCCTACTCCCCACTTATTGAGCAATTGATGGGAAAAGTCGAAACAATCTTCGCTGCCTATCGAGGGTACTACCGCTATGACCGATTCTATCCCGGTCTTTTGTTCCAAGGCATACAGCATTCGGTCGATACTGTCCCGTGCTTCGACAGATAAAATATTAGTTGGGTCGCAGACATAGCGCGTCTTATCTTGCAAATGTACTTTGGGGATATTATCGATGGTATATACCTGTTGCGTTTGCGCTGCAAGCGAAACAGACATCAATAGTAATATGAGAGGAATTAACTTTTTCATTTGTTTTGCATTATAGCAGCAAATATACAGATATTTCTTGCATATCCGCAATGCGGCATAAAAATCGACTGTTTTTAATGACACTTAACCGAACTCGAGGAGCTATGTGTCTTTAGGGAAAAGGGATGTTAAAGATGTGCTTATGAACCAAGGACTATCGGTTCTTTATTTGATATAGTTACCTGTAAATGTACCGACCTTCTTTGTGTATTCTTTTGGATATGTCTTATAAGATAGGGCATGTTCAACTCCACGAGTGATCCAAATGGCTTTAGGCTCAGGTTTGGCTAAGTAAAGCGGATAAACCATTCGTGTGGGTACATAGGTATCTGCATCCCCATGAATGAATAGCATTGGAAGTTGGCATTTCTTTACTTGTTTCAACGAAGAGGCTTCCTTAAAGTTCCAATCGTATTTGAGTTGACAGAGCATGCTGGTGGTATTCATCAAAGGGAAAGAAGGAAGGCTGAACCTGCCTTTCAGCTCTTGTTCAAATTCATCCCATACACTGGTATAGCCGCAATCTTCCACAAAGCATTTTACATACGGAGCGGGATGTTCTCCCGAAACCATCATCGTGGTTGCAGCACCCATTGAAATGCCATGGACCACCATTTCTGTTTTTCCACCGAAAATACTATTAGCTATATCCATCCATTTCATGACATCCAATCGATCTTTCCACCCCATCTGTATTGCCCGGCCTTCACTTAGTCCGTGACTTTGCAGATCCGGTAAAAGGATGTTGTAATTTAGATTCCGGTGATATAGATATCCGATCATAAGCATGCGCACACAGTCGTCGGTGTAGCCATGAACGATTACGGCCGTCTTTTGGGTATGTTGTGCAGCTTTGACATAGATGGCATGCAACTTTACCCCCTCCGCATTAACAATAAATGTATCGCGCAAAGCCTTCACATTTTGCAGACTATCAACCCAAGGCTTGATGTATGGATATTCTTTGAACATGAATGTATATGAGCCGGACAGATTTCTCCCTTTATTCTGTGATGGGGTGAGGGAATAATTCAACATGAAAAAGCTTGCCCCCGTAATAACGAGGATAATGAAAGTGAGAGTGATTCCCAGAATATATTTTGTTCTTTTTTTCATATTGAAATATTCCGCTATGTTTCTTTTAATATCCGAAAGCTTATTTATTCCAGATCTCCCATGCTGCAAATGCTTGTAAAAGCAGCATTTCCAATCCATTTTTAGTTGTTGCTCCCTGATCTTGCCCTTTTTTCATAAATAAAGTTTCATTGGGGTTGTACAGCAAGTCATATAACAAATGCCTCGGAGTAAGACTTTTGTAAGGAAGAAAGGGACAATAGTCCACTTTGGGATACATGCCCACAGGAGTGGAATTGACTATAACCGTATTCTTCTCAATGAGTTCAGGGGTTATTTCTTCATACGTGATGGTATTCGGACCTTTTTTAGAACGTGATACGAATGTGCTTTTAATCCCTAAATCGAGCAGTCCGTAATACACGGCTTTTGATGCTCCGCCTGTCCCCAGAATCAAGGCATTCTTATGATGCGATTGCAGTAGCGGTTGAATAGATTTGGTGAACCCAATAATGTCGGAGTTGTAACCGACAAGCTTCACTTTGCTTTTCTGGCGGATGATTTTGATTACATTTACCGCACCGATTCTTTTAGCGGTGTCTTTATCCAGTTCATCAAGATAAGGAATGACCTGCTCTTTGTAGGGTATGGTTACATTCAGCCCATTGAGATCAGGATTCTCTTCGATGATTTCCATAAAGTTCTCAATGCTTGGAATTTCAAAATTTACATACTCAGCATTGATATTCTCCGCTCTAAACTTTTCATTAAAATACCCGATGGAGAAAGAATGTTTTAATGGATAGCCTATTAAACCGTATTTTTGCATATTTCTTTTATTGATCGTTGATTTATGATTAAAAGCTTTTATAGCGAGTCTTTTCGTGCTTTTTATAGAAGAAGTGCTTTATTTCGTTGCCGTGTACAACGTACATATTCCAAATGTCAGTCGCTTGAAACTCACTTCACTGAATCCGGCTTTGCGAATGACATTCTGCATGACTTCGCCTTGCGGGAAAGCACGGATGCTTTGTGGTAAGTAAGTGTATGCGCTATTATCTTTTGAGAGGCTACGCCCCATAAACGGAATGACCACTTTTGAATAAATCGTAAAGAGCTGTTTCATTGGGAATTTCTCCGGCGTGGATAGTTCCAGGATAACTAGATGTCCTCCCGGTTTCAGTACCCGGTATATTTCAGAGAGTCCTTTATCGAGATCGTCAAAGTTACGAATACCAAAGGCTACAGTGACAGCATCGAATGTGTCGGGAGCGAATGAAAGGTCGGTACAATCTTCACGTGCGAACGAAATGATATCTGACATCTGTGCCAATTCCACCTTTTTACGGCCAACATTCATCATACCTTCCGAGATATCCGTCCCAATAAGAGATTTCGGTTTCAATTCCCTACAAGCGAGTATTGCAAAATCTCCTGTTCCTGTGGCTACATCCATGATCTCCTCAGGGTGAAAAGGCTTTAAATATCCTATCGCTTTCTGACGCCAACTCTTATCAATGCCTAGCGAAAGGGCATGATTTAGTTTATCATAAGCAGGAGCGATATGATCGAACATCACTTCCACTTGCTCACTTTTTTTTCCGCTTTGCGAATAAGGTTTGATTTCTTCCTGAGGGTAATTCATTCGATTTGATATTTAACGATGGGTGATTGATGAATGCTTATTATGCTTTTCATCAACCACCTCAATCACCGTTTAATTATTGTCTATTGTATGAGACTATTCGGATTATTTTCCGTTCAGTTCGTCAGTGACATTCTTTTCAATACGCGCAGCAATATCTCCGGCATTTTCTTTTACGAATGTTTCTCCGGTGATATGCTCGTATAATTCAATATAACGTTCGCTGATGGAAGTTACGATTTCATCTGTCATTTCAGGAACCTGTTGTCCTGTTTTTCCTTGGAAACCATTGTCCATTAACCATTCTCTAACGAACTCTTTTGAAAGTTGTTTTTGAGCTTCTCCTTTTTCAAAACGTTCCTGATATCCTTCCAAATAAAAATAACGGCTTGAATCCGGAGTGTGGATTTCATCCATCAGGTATATTGTTCCATTATGTTTACCAAATTCGTATTTGGTATCAACAAGAATAAGTCCGCGTGCAGCAGCTATTTCAGCACCGCGCTTAAATAGTTCCATAGTGTACTTCTCAAGAATTGCATATTCTTCGGGAGTAGCCAATCCTTTCTCTAGGATTTCTTCTTTTGAAATGTCTGCATCATGTTCTCCTATTTCAGCCTTTGTGGTAGGGGTGATGATCGGTTCCGGGAACTTCTGATTTTCTTTCATTCCTTCGGGTAACTTAATTCCGCAGATTTCACGAACGCCACTCTTGTATGTACGCCATGCACTTCCGCATAAATAACCACGTACAATCATTTCAATGGGGAAACCTTCGCATAACACACCTACAGTCACCATAGGGTCGGGAGTAGACACTTTCCAATTAGGACAAATATCTGTTGTAGCATCCAGAAATTTAGCCGCAATCTGATTGAGCATTTGTCCTTTGAAAGGAATGCCTTTGGGTAATACTACGTCAAAAGCGGAGATACGATCAGTTGCTACCATAACCAGCTTTTCACCACCAATATTATACACATCACGAACTTTTCCGTGATAAACACTCTTCTGTCCCGGAAAATGGAAATCAGTCTTAGTTAATGCTTTCATTTTTATATTGTTTTAATAACGGTTGTTGACTTAAGCGAGTGATAAATTCTGCCCGCTTCTTAATTTATTTTTTCCAGTTGCCTGCTTTCTTCCCTTTGTCTCTTTTGATCGATCAATTCCTTGTCAAACTTTTCGTATGCATCCACTATACGTTCCACCAGTTTATGACGCACAATATCCTTTTTATTCAATTCAACAAAACTGATACCTTTAACTCCTTTCAGAATGCGGAGAGCCTGAATTAATCCCGAAGTTTGTGAGGTCGGTAAGTCGATCTGGGTCATATCTCCGGTTACAATCATCTTTGTGTTCATCCCCATGCGGGTAAGAAACATCTTGATTTGCTGAACAGTGGTGTTTTGAGCTTCATCCAAAATAACTACCGCATCATTCAGTGTACGGCCTC
The DNA here is from genome assembly GCA_041907545.1 of Bacteroides sp. GTDB lineage: Bacteria > Bacteroidota > Bacteroidia > Bacteroidales > Bacteroidaceae > Bacteroides. Next base: position 170,870 of record JAYRGX010000002.1, on the reverse strand, counting down.
GCATAAAGGCGAGTGGAGCAATTTGAATAATATTTAGCTCCATATATTCTTTGAGTTTGGCAGCAGGGATCATATCCTGCAAAGCATCATAGAGAGGTTGAAGGTATGGATCTATTTTATCCTTCATATCTCCGGGGAGGAAACCAAGCTTTTCACCCGCTTCGACGGCCGGGCGACTGAGTATAATCTTCTTTATTTCTTTATTTTTCAGTGCCCGTACTGCAAGAGCAATGGCAGTATATGTTTTTCCTGATCCGGCCGGTCCGATAGCGAATATCAAATCGTTTTTGGCGAAACCTTCCACCAGTTTTAATTGATTTTCACTTCGCGGAATAATAGGCTTTCCGGTGACACTGAATACGATGACATTTCCCGATTTTTCTGCTTGAGGCGCATTGCCTTTGATGATATCGATGATAACTTCTTCTTTTAGCGAATTGTATTCGGCGCAATATTTCTCGAGCTTGATGATGTTTTCTTCAAAAGCACACATTTGCTCTTCATCTCCCAATACTTTGATCACATTGCCACGAGCAACAATTCTAAGCTTTGGATATAAAGCTTTTATCAGTTGCATATTTGTGTTATTCACTCCGTAAAAAATTACCGGATCAATATCCTCGAGAACAATCAGTTTTTCTATCATCTAATATATTTTAAATCATATCAAATCATTTTCTAGCCACAAATAAATTGCAAATTTAGTGAAACAAGCGGACTCTCAAGACTTTCTGTTTTATTTTTTTTGAGAGGTATCTCATTGTGGTCTTGTTCTTTTTCAAAAAGCAAACTTCTCTTCAAAGCAATCCTTTATTACTTTTGTTTTATAGCCTTGCTTATTCAAAATAAAGGAATTCGGCCTCAGTTGAGCCAGCATATCTTTTAAGCAGTTCAAAGATTAGTTGTGCAGCTTCTTTCAGTCCATCTGCACCTCCATAGCCATTGACGATAGCTAATATGTGTTGTGTGTCGATATCCATTTTGGTACGTTCGTTGTCGCTGGTCGGAGTACCTATACCTCCTATTTTATCCCGATAGACGGGTAGCCCCTCTATGTTTAAAGTTCCACGTCCGATGCCCTCAAATGGTTCGTTGGCTTTGCCTATTCCCAAGGTAAGAGAGGTGTCTTGTATTTTATCCGCATCAAATCCGCCGATAGAAAATCCGGTACGTAATGATACTAGATTTATGAGGTCGACTAAAGTGTCTATTTGATATAATTCTATGCCGCGTAAAAGTCTGCGGCGTAATGCTTCGGCAGAGGGCCGATATCGTCCAGGGTCTTTCCCGCAACGTTTATATGCTTCACGGGTAGCTGATATAGCCGGTTGATGTTTTATTTCTTCCAACGTGGAAGTTTCAAGCAGCTCTTTTGTAAACTCATTGATTTCATCCCAAAGTCCTGTGTCGTGTGCCGTATTCCTCACAGCAGCGTAGACTGCTACTCCTTTAAATTCAGGACAGGCTTTTTTTAGTTCGTCCGATACGGTTAGTTGATACATAACATCTAGTTATTCAATAATACCTGTTTTATCTACTGTTTATTATTTATTGTCCGGTTAACATGATTCCCGACAAGATACGCCCGGATTTGATACCTAAGCGGCGAGCTGAGAAAAAGTCCCGATCATGAATATAGGTACAAATGCCTGATATTTCAATCTGTTCGGTAGGTACTCCGAAATGAGTAAGTTGCAAACAATTTGCTTGCCACAAGTCGATATGATGCTTTTGGCTTACATCATTCCATTGAGATATTTCGTGCATTGGAAAATCTTTGGAGCGAAAAGCTTCATAGACTTCTTCGCCTACCTCGAATGATGCAAGTGATATTCCCGGTCCTATACAAGCCAAAATGTCTTCTCCTTTTGTTCCGTAGAGAAGCTGCATCTTAGTCAATGTCTTTTGAAGAAGAGTATTGACCGTTCCTCTCCAGCCTGCATGGACGGCAGCTATTGCTCGGTTCTTCCGATCATAGAGTAGGATCGGAATGCAGTCGGCTGTAGAGATGCAAAGACAATAACCGGGCAGTTTTGTGATAAGAGCATCTTTGCCTTGCAGACGTTCTTTCTTTTCTTTATCAGAAATAGAGATGAAGCTTTGCGATATCACTTCTATCTCTGTATCATGCGTTTGAAAAGGTATCACGAGCTCTTTAAGAGAATCCGGCATCGACTCACAAAGCAATTTTTGATTGTGCTTGACGTGCTCTTCTTCGTCACCTGTGTAAGGTGTGCAGTTGAAGGAAGCATAATTGCCTGTACTGCTGCCACCATGACGTGTTGTGGAGAAACAAAAAATGTTGGAATACGGCATCATAATACCGTAACCCAACATCTTTTTATCATCTGTCAGAGAAATCATTGGTTGTCATCCTCCCAATCTTCCTCGTATTCAAAGTCTTCCAGATCTTCTACATCATCCTCTTCTTCGTACTCGAAGCTTAGATCTTCGTCCTCACCCATGTCTTTCAGCTCCTGTTGCAGCTTGTTTACATCTTTAGCGCGATGAACCAGCCCTTCTATCTTGTTGCTTTCCTTGTTGAGTTCATTCCATAGAATATCTTTTAAGATAGAAATACCCAATCCGGATATTGAAGAAATGAAAACATGTGGAATACCCTCAGGAAGCGTCGGCTCTATTTCATCCATCAATTCCTGATCGAGCATATCACTTTTGGTAATAGCAAGAACCCGTTGTTTATCAAGCATTTCAGGGTTGAAAGTACTAAGCTCATTAAGCAGTACATCATATTCCGAACGAATATCGTCGCTGTCAGCCGGTACCATAAAGAGTAAGAGGGAATTTCGTTCGATATGTCGAAGAAATCGTAAGCCTAATCCTTTTCCGGCACTTGCTCCTTCAATAATTCCCGGAATATCGGCCATCACAAATGATTTTCCATCATGATAAGACACGATGCCCAAATTAGGTTCAAGCGTAGTAAAAGGATAATTGGCTATCTTGGGCTTTGCCGAAGATACTGCTGACAATAGCGTTGATTTACCGGCATTGGGTAGACCAACCAATCCTACGTCAGCAAGAAGTTTTAACTCAAGTATGATGGTCATTTCCTGCATCGGTTCACCAGGTTGGGCGAAACGAGGCGCTTGACGAGTTGCCGTTTTGAAATGCGAGTTTCCCAATCCGCCTCTTCCGCCTTTTAGCAGAATGACTTCTTGCTCATGATCGGTTACATCACAAAGATACTCACCTGTTTCAGCATTATAGACTACGGTACCACAGGGCACTTCGATGATTTTATCGGAGCCATCTTTACCAAAACTTCTATTCTTTGAACCAGATTCACCATGTCCGGCAAGAGCGTGACGATCATACTTCAAATGAAGTAAAGTCCAATAATTACGGTTACCACGTAATATAATGTGACCGCCTCGTCCGCCGTCTCCTCCGTCGGGACCTCCATTGGGGACGTACTTCGCGCGCCTCATATGCGTAGAGCCTCTTCCGCCCTTTCCGGAGCGGCAGTATATCTTTACGTAGTCAACAAAATTTGATTCGGCCATGTCACTATTTATTTTTTTATTTATTTTACTTTATCGATTGCAGCACAGATGTCAGCGAAAATAACTTCCAGCTCTCCGTACCCCTTTATCTGTTCGTATTTATTTTCTTTCTTGTACCACTCTTTTAGAGGAGAGGTTTGAGAATGATATACTACCAAACGTTTTTTGATTGTTTCTTCATTGTCATCTGCACGTCCGGTCTGTTTGCCACGATTGATGAGGCGTTCCATCAAGATTTCTTCGGGAACCTCAAGATCAAGCATTACGCTGATTTCCTGTTCTCTCTCAGCGAGCATTTTCTTTAATGCTTCTGCTTGAGGGATTGTACGTGGAAATCCATCAAATATAACACCTTTACTATCTTTTAAGTTGTCGAGGGTGCTTGCTAAAATGTCTATAATGAGTTCATCAGGTAATAATAGACCTTGATCCATATACTTCTTAGCTGTTTGGCCAAGTTCTGTACCATTCTTTATTTCGGCGCGCAATACATCTCCCGTAGAAATGTGGTTGATGTTATACTTCTCTACAATGCGCTCACTTTGTGTCCCTTTACCTGATCCGGGAGCACCGAAAATTACAATATTCAACATGTTATCTAACAAATTTATTTAGTTGTATTAATCTACTACAGTATAGATATCGGGATAATTGCGACCGAATCCATCATAATCAAGTCCATAACCAACGATAAAATCATTAGGTATTTTCATGGCGATATATTCAATGTTCAAGTCCACTTTCAGTTTATCCGGTTTCAGCAAAAGAGATGCAATATGTATCTCTTTGGGATTACGGGTTCCTAACGTATCCAATAAACGTTGCATAGTTAAGCCGGTATCTACGATATCTTCTACTATAACAACGGTTCTGTCTGTAAGATCTTCACTTATTCCAATAACTTCCTTAATAACTCCCGTAGAAGATACTCCTTGGTATGAAGCTAATTTTACAAAGGAAATTTCACAGGGAATGTTGATTTGTTTCATTAAGTCAGCGGTAAACATGAATGAACCATTCAATACACTGAGAAATAAAGGGTTTTTCCCTTTGAGATCATGGTTTATTTCATTAGCAACGCGGGTTACTTGTTTTTGAATGTCTTCATGACGAATGGAAATGCTGAATTGTTTATCCTTAATTTGTAGGGTATCCATAAGGGTGATTATTTAAAAGTTGGCACAAAAATACGTTTTTTATTCCACTCCATGCATCATCTTCTGCAATTTCTTTGTAAGCAGGAAGAGGATAAGCGATGCTACAGCTGACATGATGACGAATATCATAAAGAAGTCATACATAGTCTCTATGCGGTATCCGAGGAATATTTTAGCTTTACCGGCTTCGGGATATAAGCCTCCTAATGTACCGGCAAATTTGTTGGCTGTGGCTGTGGAAAGAAACCAAACGCCCATCATAAGTGATGCAAAGCGGACAGGAGTGAGCTTATTAACCATTGATAGCCCGATGGGTGACAATGCAAGTTCACCTAATGTATGAATAAAATAAAGTCCAGTTAACCAGATGAGGCTGACTTTTACTCCCGGTTGCATATCTTTTACGCCAAAGCAGATAAGTAAATATCCCAATGAAAGTAATAGCAAACCAATGGCTTGTTTGGTGGGAGAAGCAGGTTCCATATTATGCTTGTTTAAGAAGCTCCACACTCCCGGCATGATACTAGCTAGAATAACTAAGAAAAATGGATTGAATGATTGGATCCAAGAGGCTGGCATTTCCCAACCAAAAATAACACGGTCGGTTTGTTGGGAAGCGAAGAGAGTGAGTGAAGCTCCCGCTTGTTCATAAGCCGCCCAAAAGAAAATGACAAAAAATGCAATGATATAAATAACATAGATCCGGCTACGTTCTATTTTCGTCAGGCTGCTATCCATAAGAATACTGATTGGAAAAATGATACAAGCTGTGAAAATTCCGATACTTATCCATTCATCTCCAAAGCAGTAGTAGAAGAAAGAAGCCAAAGCGATGGTTAGCAGTGCCAGCAAGTAGTACTTTCTTTTTTCTTTGCGTTTAGCGGTTTGGGCATCTTGTTGTGTATTTATTCCTTCTTGATCGTTTTTGATTCCTTCGGAAGTGTTTGCTTCTTTATTCATTTTATCCCTTTTTGCATCAGGAATAATGCCCAGCTGTTCTCCATTGGGGGCTATGAGGTATTTGTTTTTTTGAGTTTGGAATAGGATTACAATAGCTACTGTAACCAGGGCAGCAACAAGGAAGCCCCATTTGAAGTCTTGGGGATTGCCTGTCTCACCAAAATATCCGCAGACCAGCGGTGCGAGGAATGCACCAACATTCACTCCCATATAATATATAGTGTAAGCGGCGTCTAAACGTTTGTCGCCGGGTTCGTATAATTGTCCGACAAGAGAGGCAACAGTCGGCTTGAAGCAACCGTTTCCCATGATAAGAAAGGTGAGACCACCAAACATTAGTCCTTGTGAGAGTTGTACATTTCCTAATGTAGAAGCACTGAAAAACATTAAAAACTGTCCTACCGCCATCATTAGGGCTCCCCGAATAACTGAAGTTCGTGCTCCCCAATATCGGTCGGCAATATATCCACCTATGAGCGGGGTGAGATAGACTAGTCCGGTATAGCTACCGTAAATTGAAGCCGCCTTTTCGGTATCAAACATTAAAGCTTGCGTGAGAAAGAGGATAAAAATGGCGCGCATGCCATAATATCCAAATCGTTCTGCCGTGCTGGTGGCAAAGATAAGATAAAGACCTTTAGGGTGTTTGGAATTATTCATCGTTATTTTTTGTTTGATTATTCATATTGATTTCCGATGTATAGCATTATCTATAATCTCTATTTTACTTTGAATAAATAATAATGCTACTTTTTTTTGTATAACGCGTGCAAATGTATGCATTTACTTTTGATTTGAAGCATGTGGATATTTGATTTCTCTATAGGCCTCTCTTATTGACAATCTTAAAATAGCGATTGGATCTTTAGTTACCGGATACCAATAAATGTTTTTATTCTTTCTCTTTTTTTGCAAGTTAGTTTCTCTTGTTTTCTTCAGGTCAAACGCTTAATTTTGTACGATAATAGCTTTTTTATTGATTTCTATATAATGAATTGTAAGAACAATTGACATGAAAATATTTCCGACTTCAACTCTTAAGGAACTGGATGCTTATACAATAGAGCATGAGCCGATTACCTCAATAGATTTAATGGAACGTGCTTCTCAAGCTATTGCAGAGTCTATTGTGAAGCGTTGGAATGCCGAAACTCCGTTTACGGTTTTTGCGGGGCCGGGTAATAATGGTGGAGATGCTTTAGCTGTTTCCAGATTACTTGCGGAAAGAGGATACCGTCTTGCTGTATATTTGTTTAATACAAAAAGTAGTTTGTCGCGGGAATGTGATATAAATAAGGAGAAATTATCAGCACAGGGCAATGTGGATTTTCATGAGGTGACCACTCAGTTTGTTCCGCCTGTTCTTACAGACAAACATGTGGTGATTGATGGGCTTTTTGGAAGCGGACTTAACAAGCCTTTAAGCGGTGGATTTGCCGCTGTGGTGAAATATATTAATTCTTCTTCGGCAAAGGTCGTTGCCCTAGATATGCCCTCTGGCTTAATGGGTGAAGAAAATACATTCAATATTCGTACAAATATTATTCGTGCAAATCTAACTCTGAGTTTGCAACTACCTAAATTGTCATTCTTTTTTGCTGAAAATCAGGAGTTTATTGGTGAATGGGAATTACTTGATATTGGCTTGAATGAAGATGGTATTGACGAAATGGAAACTCCTTACTTTTTGTTAGAACGTGAGGATTTACAAGAACTTTTGAAGCCAAGGTTTAAATTTGCGCATAAAGGTAATTTTGGTCATGCTTTACTTATTGCCGGCTGTCAGGGCATGGCCGGTGCTTCCGTTTTATCGGCTAAAGCTTGTTTGCGTTCCGGAGTAGGCTTGCTTACCGTACATGTACCATCTGTTAATAATACAATTGTACAATCTGCTGTTCCGGAAGCAATGACGGAAGTTGATCCGGGAATTGATTGCTTTACTTGTCCTACAGATACCGATGATTACCAAGCTGTGGCCATTGGCCCGGGTTTAGGTAAGTCGGATGAAACAGAGTCGGCTTTATTAGCTCAAATAGATACTTGTCAGACGCCTATGGTGATTGATGCCGATGCACTAAATTTGTTGGCGGAGCATCGCACATATATCGGTCGATTACCCAAAGGTAGCATACTTACTCCTCACCCGGGGGAATTGGAACGTTTGGTCGGAAAATGCCAAGATTCATACGAGCGATTAATGAAGGCCTGTGATCTGGCCAAAACTGCCGGAGTGTATATTGTGCTGAAAGGAGCGTATTCGGCTATTATTACTCCTGAGGGAAAATGCTTTTTTAATACAACAGGCAATCCAGGTATGGCTACAGGTGGAAGCGGAGATGTATTGACTGGCATTATACTTGCGTTATTGGCTCAAAATTTTAAAGCTGAAGATGCAGCTTGTCTTGGAGTGTACGTTCATGGTTTGGCGGGAGATATTGCTGCTAAAAAGAAAGGAATGATTGGTATGACAGCTGGTGATATCGTTAATTATTTGCCAATGGCATGGCGCCTGATGGATGAATCATAAAAAGAGATTGCTATTTTTCCGATATATTTTATTACTTATCTTAATGTGAATTAATTATTGAAGAGATACTTGCATGATGTAGAGGTTATATTCATATGTCATGTATAGCAAATGTCTTTTATATTCTTGAATTCTTTTTTATTTCTTGGCTGTTGAATAACAGATTGTCTTCTCTTTATAAATTCTATTGTGAAATATAGAGAAAATAAAAAGAAATGTCTATATTTGTGATATTGTATTATTTTATGCAAACACTTAAATGTTTAATATTTAACTGAATTTCAATGAAAAAGATTAATTTATTTTTATTATTAGCTTTGAGTCTCGGAGTTTTTCTATCAAGCTGTGCGACTATTTTCACAAAAAGTACTTATCCTCTTTCTGTTAACTGTAGTCCTACAGCAAAAATTACTGTGACAGATAAAAAAGGAAAGGAAATATATTTGGGAAATACCCCGGCTATAGTTCCTTTAAAAGCTGGTGCGGGTTTCTTTTCGAAGGCTGAGTATCAGGTGAAATTTACTGCACCTGGTTATGCAGAAAAAATAATTCCAGTGACTTTTAAAATAGAAGGATGGTATTTCGGTAACATTCTTTTTGGTGGAATTATAGGAATGTTAATTGTTGATCCTGCTACAGGAGCTATGTGGAAACTTGAAAACAAATTTGTAAATGAAACTTTGGATCCGTTGACAACTTCTACTCCTGAGTTGAAAGTATATAATATTAATAGTATTCCTGAAGATTGGAAATCACATTTAGTTGCAGTGAAATAACTTATTAATATATTGCAAAGAGAAGGGGATGCATCGTTTATGTATCCCTTTTATTTATTCTTTTGTCGCGTTGTGATATGGAAACAACCTTGTTTCAATTCATATTTTACATAACACTTCTCGGATTTGCGTAAATCGCGTAACACTTCTGAAAGTACAAGTTTTAAAGTGTCTGAATTTACATCTTGTAAAGGACGTCCGTCTTCATCCTCTACTTTCTCAAAACGTTTCCAACTGACATCAAATGTCGTACCATAGAAGTGAGCAGAATTTTCTGATGCATTCATATTTCCACGACGCAACCGTTTGACATCATCTTGAGTCCGCAAAACCGATGTGACCATAACTTTATTGGGGTTTAAGCCTTTCTTCTCCAACGAATCAAGAAAATTATTGCCGATTGTCTGCAATAGATCTGCCGCAGAAGGGATGAGATAGGGTAGGGAATGCGTAAGGGAATCTACTGTGTAATACTCATTCGTTTCAATATGATCTAATTGGCTTTTCAACGATTCGGCTTCCTTACGGCACGAGAGAGGGGAAATACCAATAGCTTGTGCCACTTTTAGTTGAGTTTCATTGAGATCTCCGAAAGAACGTTTATAGCTGATTACTCCCTTGATATTGTGGGGGTGATTAAGTTTTAGAGACATGTCTTTCTTTCGGCATAATGCGAGGCAAGTAATAAGTACTATACAGGACAGGAATAGCGGCAGGATCAAACGGAGTTTACGTTGCATAGTTATTGATGTTCGATATTTTATTATCAGAGTATACCGGAAAATCTCATAGAGAATGATGATTGGCGATTTACGTCAGTTACTTTGTATTTATAATATTAAAATACAAAGATAATTTAATCTACTGAAACGACTGGAAAAGATTTCTCCTTTTTTGTACCTTTGTGCCGTTAAAACCAAACGAAAAGAACATGCACCGGTATTTCATTAATCTTTCTTATGACGGCACTGCTTATCATGGTTGGCAGATTCAACCGAATGGAGACAGTGTACAAGAGCGTTTGATGCAAGCACTTTCTACGGTTTTGCGCAGCGAGATTGAGGTTGTAGGTGCGGGGCGTACAGATGCTGGCGTTCATGCTTCTTTGATGGTCGCTCATTTTGATACGACTGAATTGTTGGATACCACGTTCTTTATAGACAAATTGAACAGGCTTTTGCCTCGTGATATCGCTGTAAATAGCCTTCGTCTTGTAAAGTCGAATGCCCATGCACGTTTTGACGCTGTCTCGCGTACTTACAAATATTATATTACGACTATAAAGTCTCCATTTAATAGGTTATATTGCTGTCGTTTGTTTCAGACTCCGGATTTTATGAAGATGAATGAAGCAGCACGTGTCTTGCTCGATTATTCTGATTTCACAAGCTTTAGTAAACTGCATACTGATGTGAAAACGAATAATTGCAAAGTGACTTGTGCTCAGTGGGAGCAGTTGGAAGATGCAACGTGGGTATTTACGATCAGTGCAGATCGCTTTCTTCGTAATATGGTACGTGCCATTGTCGGAACATTACTCGAAGTAGGACGAGGTAAGCTTACAGTGGAAGGATTTAAGCAGATTGTTGAGCAAAAGGATAGATGCCTTGCCGGAACTTCAGTCCCCGGAAATGCGTTGTTTCTGATGGATATTGTGTATCCTGAAGAGTTGTTCTTGGATTAATTTAGTCTCTTAAATGCTTGATAGTTACATTAATCCCGGAGTCTTTTTGCTGTATCAAGTTTGATCTGCCAATAAATGGATAATTCAATAGGTGAAAGTATCATGCAAAGTTCTATTTGAGTTCATTGCTTGATCATAATAATTAAATAGAATACTGATAAAATGTGGTTGTTTCTTGCTTTTCTTTCAGCAGCTTTGCTGGGATTTTACGATGCTTTTAAAAAACAGTCTTTGCGTGATAATGCTGTACTTCCTGTTTTATTCCTGAACACTCTGTTTTCGAGCTTAATCTTTGTTCCTTTTATTCTTATCTCGGTTTTTATTCCAGGTGTGTTGGAAAGAACAATGTTTTATGTGCCTGTTGTGGGGTGGAATGTTCATCAATTTATTATAATAAAATCTTTCATTGTGCTCTCATCCTGGATATTTGGATATTTCGGAATGAAGCATCTTCCACTTACGATAGTTGGTCCTATAAATGCTACGCGTCCTGTTATGGTTCTCGTTGGAGCAATGTTGATATTCGGTGAACGTTTAAATTTATATCAGTGGATAGGGGTAATGCTTGCCATACTTTCTTTTTTTATGCTAAGTCGTTCAGGTAAAAAAGAAGGAATAGACTTTAAACACAATAAATGGATATTCTTTATTATACTTGCTGCAATAACGGGTGCTATAAGTGGGTTGTACGATAAATATCTGATGAAAGAATTTAACCCGATGGTGGTGCAATCATGGTATAATATTTATCAGGTTTTCATAATGTGTCCCATTATTGTTTTGCTTTGGTATCCTAAACGGAAAGAAAGTACTCCATTTCGTTGGGATTGGACGATAATATTAATATCTGTTTTCTTGACTGCTGCCGACTTTGTATATTTCTATGCGTTAAGCTATGAAGATTCTATGATCTCTATTGTGTCTATGGTACGGCGTGGAAGTGTAGTCATCTCATTTTTGTTTGCTGCACTATTCTTTCGTGAGAAGAATTTGAAGAGCAAAGCAATTGACCTTGTTCTTGTTTTAATCGGAATGTTCTTCTTATACTTAGGAAGCAAGTGATTTTACTTATCTGTGATATAAATCAAAAAGCCCGCCTCTAACTAAAGAAGCGGACTTTAAAATCAAATCAAATTGTTGTTAACTTCTTAAATCGTATTTTTATTTTGTTGTGGCAAAAAGATTGGAAGCACCATCCATTCGGTTATGATTTACCATATTCCAGTTTGATTTACCGCTGCTGATCTGCTTGTAAGTCGTATATGCTACGGGCATGTTTTCATTGCTCATTTCACAAACACTTTTTTCTTCATTGGCATCATATACTTTACGAGAACTGTTCCAGCGGGCATAGAAGGTTGTTATTTTATTATCATTGTATTGATAAGTCAATTTAAAGTAAGGTGCCCATTCTTCTTTTGTAGAGTCCCATTTAGAAGCTGTTTTTGTGATCAACCGGTTACTCTCGTCATACTTATATTCGTACATCATGTGTTTATATAAGTAAGCACCATCTTTTTTGAATATTGTTTTGGATACTACTTGTTCGCCTTTTACCACTTCATTTGTAATGAACCCATCTTGGGATTGCGCATTAGATTTAATAACACCTGCTACTAATAAAGCTATCACTGCAACTGCTTTTAGAAATCTTTTAGTTTTCATAATCTTAAGTATTTATTGTTTTTAATCTTGATCTCTCAACGTTTATATTTATTAGACGGAACGAGTTGGTCAAAAGGTGGCATCGTTTCCTCCTTTTTTTTGTTGAATCTTTCATCTACTTATATTCAAGACCTGTGCCAAAAGCCTAAATATCTGTATGTCAGTCTTTAACGTATTTTTGTCGTTGTGCGATATCGGACAGATGTACTCTCGTTTGCGAACATATCTCTTTGTTTCTCTAAAAGGTGGAGAGGAAATCGTTGTTAATCAATCACGCGATTAATTATCTTTAAACAAGACGGTTTCGTTGGTTTACTACATAAATTACTATCTTTGCGCTGAGGATGAACTAAGACTTTTTAGAGAGTAGTGTGGATATGATGCTATTACCTGGAAAACTTTTTTTATTTGATAACATCCGGTTTGGTTAAAATCAATAGAATACTTAAGATGAAAAAGATAGCGATTGCACTGTGTTTGGCTTTTGGTACTGTTATCAATTTAAATGCCCAGCAAGCTAAAAATTATTTTATAAACATGCCCGATAGTATTCTTCCTTTGCTTACATCGGTAAATCGTGCCGATTGCATAGACTTTTTGGGAAGTAAGATGAAGGCTGAGATAACCAATCGTTTTGGGGCGAAATCGGAGATGACTACTCTTTCTGCTGATTATATTCGTATCCAAATGAGTGCTCAGAGTACTTGGCAGATGAAATTGCTCACACTTAATGATACGACAAAAGTAATATGTACTTTATCTACAGCTTGTGCTCCGGTGTGTGATAGCGAGATTCGTTTTTATAGTTCAGATTGGAAGCGACTACCAGCTTCTACATTTTTGGCGTTACCCGTTGCTTCCGATTTTTTGTCGATACCCGATACGTTAACTGATTATAGTGTACGTGATGCATTGGAAGGTGTTGATTTTCTATTGATTAAGGCGGATTTTTCCTCTAATGATAATAAGTTGGCGTTTACTTTTACCACTCCTGAATATTTGGGACAAATAACCTCGGATAAAATAAAACCTTATATTCATACTCCTCTTATTTATGTATGGACGAAGGGGCGGTTTCAACGAGAATAATCTGCGATAGTAATAGTATCGTTATTCTGTTTCTTTTCAAATTCTGTTGAAAAGAGATTTTGTTGCTCTAAAAGTGTTGCAGCTGTTATTATTTTACTTTTATCCGGTCAAATCCTTCTCCATAAACTCCAATCACTGCACTCTGCGATACAAAAGCTTGAGGATCGATATCTCTGATCAATCTGAATATAATGGTTGATTCTCTCTTCTTTGCCAATACAAATAGCATTTTTATTTCTTTGCCCGTGTAAAAGCCTGAAGCGTCAATAACGGTAGCGCCACGATGGGGGTATTCGTTGATATGTTTTGCTATTTCCTGGTACTTTTCACTAATGATAAAGAACTGGACTGATTGACGGGCACTGTTTACCACTTGATCTAAGACAAAGCTACATATATATAAAGTAACGTAGCCATAGACAACTTTTTCCCAATTATGAAGTGCAAAATAACTGGATGAAATGATTATTAAATCGCATATCAACATTACTCTTCCCAGTGTAATGTCTCTATATTTGTTGATAATGGCTGCTATTATATCGGTTCCTCCGGTACTCCCATTTGCTGAGAATGCAATACCTATACCCGATCCACAGAAAGAAGCACCAATGACACATGCCATAAACGGCTGATCTTTTAGTAACACAATGTCTTTAGTGAAATGCTGAATGATATAGAGAAAGAAAGTCAATGTACATACAGCATATACCGTTTTAATGCAGAACTTCCAACCAAGGATGCGGATGGATAAGACTAACAATATAAAGTTGATAGTGAAATAGGTGTACTGAACAGGAAAGCCTGAAGCAAAGTATATAATAGAAGCAATTCCGGGTACTCCTCCTGTAGTAATGTTGTTAGGTAATAGAAAGACGGTCCACCCAACCCCGTAGAGAATCATCCCTAAAGCAATCATTACATAATCACGGGCTTCGCGCGTTAAGCTTGGTTTAAGTGGAGGAATTATAGCTTGCGCTTTCATTATTGGTGAATTAAGTTTCAATTTATTCAATGTGTAATGCGATTTATTTTCGCGGCAAATATACTTCTTAATTTTCTATTTTATTGAGAGTAAAGAAGATGAATTATGAGTCAATTAATTAAAAAAAGAGAGAACCTGATTTTCAGATTCTCTCTCCTGAGAGCGGAAGACGGGGCTCAAACCCGCGACCCTCAGCTTGGAAGGCTAATGCTCTATCAACTGAGCTACTTCCGCATATTTTGTGGGCAAAGATGGATTCGAACCACCGAAGGCGTAAGCCAGCAGATTTACAGTCTGCCCCATTTGGCCACTCTGGTATTTGCCCGCATGTTGTTAAATTTTGGGACTGTGATGTCTTTCTCTCTAACAGCGGTGCAAAGATACGACTATTTTTGTAAACTCCAAGCGAAATCGATCATTTTTATTGCAGTAATTGCACATTCATCGCCTTTGTTTCCTAGCTTTCCACCGGCTCTGTCTTCTGCTTGCTCCATCGTATTGGTGGTTATTAAACCGTAAATCACTGGTACATTACCAGTTGTGTTTAACTGGGCTACGCCTTGTGTTGTTCCCATACATACATAATCAAAATGAGGGGTGTCTCCGCGAACAACGCAACCAATTACAATAATAGCATCAACTTCGGTATATTCAATAAATTGATTAGCTCCAAAAACCAGTTCGAAGCTACCCGGTACAGTTTTAACCATAATGTTTTCATCGGTTGCTCCATGTTTTTTTAGTGTTTTTAATGCACCTTCCAATAATTTCCCTGTAATATTATAATTCCATTCGGATACCACAATTCCAAATTTCATATCCTTAGCATTTGGAACGGAGCTGAAATCGTATTCTGATAGATTATGATAAGCTGTTGCCATGATTAATAGTTTTATTAGATTACATACTTTTATATAGAATAGGATAGAAAAAATACACGGATTACACCAAATATAGAAGTATATTACTTGCTATAAAGAAGTGTAATCCGTGTATTAGTAATCCGTGTATATTATTTCTTCAATAATTTGGCTTGTTCAATATACTTGTCGATGTCCATTGCTTGGTAGGAACGGAAGTATTTATCTTTAATTTTTGTATAAGCATTGATGGCATCATCGTATTTGCCTTGTTTAACCAATATTTCTCCGGCTTGCAGCAAATAGATAGGGCTTAATGAATTGTTGTCAGCTTCATCTGCGGCTTTCAAAAGTAATGGTGCAGCTTTATCAAGTTGACCTAGTTCTGCATAGCAATTACCCATAGCTCCTTTTATTGCGGGAGCAACCATTTGATCGTCGCCACTGAATTTATCGAGAGCTTTCACAGCTTCATCGTACTTGCCTAGGTGAGCGTAGCAGATACCTATATATGCTTCAGCTAAATTGGCAGCTTTTGTACCACTGTATTCATCGGCTATTTTCTTGAAACCAATATATCCAATGCTATCTCCATTCAATGCTTGTTCGTAGGCATCAGACTCAAAGTACTCTTGCCCTTTAAATAAAGCGGCTTGCGCTTTTTCTTCTCTGGGAGCTATATAGAAGTTTTTGTAAAGAACCACTCCGGCAATGATAAGTATGATAGCCAATACTATACCAATGACCACGTTTTTGTGTTTAATAAGAAATGCTTCTGACTGCGTCAATGCTGCTTCCACATTCAAGGCCTCATGTCTTTTTTGTTCTGCCATTTTTAATATGTATTTTTTGTTATTATTCTTATATAGCTAATTTGACCCGCAAAAGTAACTTTTTTATAGCTATCAACGAAATTTGACGGCATCTTTTTTATGCTGAATATCTGAAAACCACGAAATTCTTTCTACTTTTGTGACTAAATATAGGATGCACCATATGATTCTGAAACGAATTTCCATACTTAACTACAAGAATCTTAAGCAAGTAGAGCTCTCCTTTTCCAATAAACTGAATTGTTTTTTCGGTCAAAATGGGATGGGGAAAACGAACTTATTGGATGCTGTTTATTTTCTTTCTTTTTGTAAGAGTTCAGGAAACCCTATTGATTCACAGAATATTTGCCACGGTGAGGATTTCTTTGTTATTCAAGGGTTTTATGAAACATCGGATGAGACTCCTGAGGAAATCTATTGCGGCATGAAGCGCAAACAGAAAAAGCTCTTTAAGCGAAATAAAAAAGAATATACCCGACTTTCCGATCATATTGGTTTCTTGCCCCTTGTGATGGTATCTCCCGCTGATTCAGAGTTAATTATTGGGGGGAGTGATGAGAGGCGTCGCTTTATGGATGTGGTTATTTCGCAATATGATAAGGAGTATCTGAATGCTTTGATCCGCTATAATAAAGCATTGCAGCAACGTAATACTTTGTTGAAAAGTGATCAGAAAGTGGATGAAGAACTATTTCTTGTTTGGGAGGAGATGATGGCCCAAGCAGGGAGTGTAGTATTCCAAAAAAGAGAAGCATTTATTGAAGAGTTTATTCCGATTTTTCAATCTTTTTATTCTTATATATCACAAGATAAAGAAATTGTGTCTTTGTCGTATGACTCACATGCACGTGATGCTGATCTTGTTAGTCTTTTGAAGGAGAATAGACAACGTGATCTTATAATGGGATACTCGTTGCGTGGAATTCATAAAGATGAGTTGAATATGATGTTGGATCGTTTTCCTATCAAGCGTGAAGGATCGCAAGGGCAGAATAAAACGTACCTTGTAGCCTTGAAGCTAGCACAATTTGATTTCTTGAAGCGGAGGGGAAGTACAGTGCCGCTTCTGTTGCTTGATGATATCTTTGATAAATTGGATGCATCTCGAGTAGAGCAAATTATAAAATTAGTGGTAGGTGATAACTTCGGGCAGATTTTTATTACCGACACAAATCGTGAACATCTTGACCGTATTCTTCAAAAAATAGGGGGCGATTATAAAATGTTTCTGGTAGATAACGGTGTAATAAGTGAAGGAAAGGAGTTAGCAAATGAAACGTAATAATGCCGAGCAGATAGGTATTCTAATCCGCAATTTTCTGAGACAGGAAAGCTTGGAGAGTCCGTTGAATGAGCAAAAACTACTTCGCTCATGGGCGGAAGTGTTAGGCCCTACAATTGCGTCTTATACCAAAGATTTATACATCAAGAACCAAGTACTGTACGTCCATCTTACATCGGCGGCTTTGCGTCAGGAACTAATGATGGGGAGAGAATTACTTGTCCGTAATCTGAATCGTCATGTTGGTGCAGATGTTATCCACAACATTATTTTCCGTTAAATACCCAATGTTAATACTTCATCCATTGAGATGTCTGATTGTTCGACCGGGACTTCTTCAACCAATTGAAATGGAAAGCAAATCCCTATTTTATAGGCAGACAACTTAGGTAATAATCTGTCGTAATAACCTTTTCCCCTGCCTAAACGATTCCCTTGAATATCAAAAGCTACTCCCGGTATTACGGCCAGATCTATTTCTGAATAATTTAGAAACGATTCCCCTGTAGGTTCTTCAATGCCGTATGCTCCTTTTTCCAGGTTCTCCGGCCCGTCGTATTTCTTCAGTTCCAACTCGTTACCAATAACTTTTGGAAGTATGATGTTTTTCTGTTTACACCATTTAGCGACAAAAGAATGAGTATCTATTTCGTCATCTAAAGAGTAATAAAGCAAAATTGTTTTAGCCTTTTGGAAAGCAGGATGCTTTTCCAAAAGGGCTAAAATTTCTTTAGACTCTGTAAGACGCGTAGTGGAAAGACTCTGAAGGGTCTTTAATAACACCATACGCTTGCGCAATTCTTTTTTTCTTTTTTTCATTGCTCTTATTAGTGTCTTTTTTAGAGGGGGCTTTGGGGAATGCTTCGCCATTGTTCAATATATCCAATGCTCTTTTCACTGTAGGATCGTTTTGGTTGGCATAGCGTATGTACGCTTCTTTCCCTAAAATGTTATAGATGATATTGCTATATAGATTCTTTTCAAGCAGTTTGTACGATTTGTGAATAAGTATATTACGTCTTTTTACTCCTTTTTGTTCTGCGTAATGTACCAATTGTTCTACAATACCTTCGTGGCGGAGGTATTTAGCCAAATCATTTTCATCTTTATATTTGCTGAGCTTGCTTCGGTTACGATCGGTATATTGGAAGCAAAATTGCATGGTCAGACCTCTATTAAGAACTTCGATCAGATAGGAAGAAGTCCCGGTGGTGTCTTGGGGTACAAAGATATCGGGCATGATACCTCCACCACCATATACCGGACGTCCCAGACGGGTGTGGTAACGAAGCTTTTGATTCAATTTAATGCTGTCCTTAGAGAAGAACTCTCCATGTTCGTAACGTGTCAGCCAATCCATTTCATACCTTGAATCTTTTCCACTCTCATAAGGGCGTTGGATGCATCGTCCGGAAGGCGTGTAGTAACGAGCTATTGTGAGTCGGATAGCCGAGCCATCGCTAAAGTCGATAGGCTGCTGCACCAAACCTTTTCCAAAAGATCGGCGACCAACTATTGTTCCTCTATCATTATCTTGGATGGCTCCGGAGAAAATCTCACTTGCTGATGCCGACCCTTCATCGACTAAGACAACCAAAGGCATCTTTTGACAGCTACCTGTTCCGTTTGCAAAATCTTCTGTTCGCGGGTATTTTCTACCTTGAGCATATACAATCAGTTGACCTTCAGGTAAGAACTCGTTCACCATTCTAACGGCAGCTTCCATATATCCACCAGTATTACCTCGCAAGTCGATGATCAAGCCTTTGCAATTTTGGTGGTTGAGCTGAGCTAAAGCATTTAGTAACTCGACGTGTGAGGTTCTGCCAAATTTGCTGATTTGTACATAGCCAAAATCATTGTCGAGCATATATGCGGCATCAATGGTATTTTGTGGAATCTCTCCTCTGGTTATCGTAAACTTAAGTATTCCTTTTTCTGTAGCGCGACTTACGCCTATTTTAACTTGGGAGCCTTTCGGACCTTTCAGTGTATGCATTGCTTTTTCATTTGTCAGCCATTTACCAACGAATGTACTGTCGTTTACCGAGACAATGCGGTCGCCTGCCATTATGCCGACTTTTTCAGACGGGCCACCTTGAATGACGCTATTAACGTGGATGGTATCGTCCTGTATAGTAAACTGAATACCAATTCCGCTAAAACTACCCTCTAACTCAGAATTTACATCGTCAAGATCCTGTGCCGGAATATAAGTGGAATGAGGATCCAATTCCGCTAGGATTTGTGGCATGGCTTTCTCTACCAAATCAGTCATGTTGACCGTATCTACATACTGGTCATCTATGACCCGTAACAATGCATTTAATTTATTGGAAGAGCTGTTTATAATGCCAAGCTTGTTTCCTGCAAAGTGTTGAGCATAAAAAGTCCCGATCAAGATGCCTACCACTATACTGATGGCAATAATGAGAGGGGTAAAACGTGAAGAGTTTCTGTTACTCATTTTATTTAATTTTATTGATTTTCGATGTAAACGACTTCGATTCCGGCTCGCTTCAATAGATTTATTCCATCTTCCAGACGGTATTTCTCGGAATACACCACTCTTTTGATACCAGCTTGTATAATCAATTTAGCACACTCAATGCAAGGAGCGGCGGTAACGTACATTGTAGCTCCGTCACTACTGTTATTCGAGCGTGCTATCTTAGTAATAGCATTTGCTTCTGCATGCAGAACGTATGGTTTAGTGACATTTCCTTCATCTTCGCATACATTCTCAAACCCAGCGGGAGTACCGTTGTAACCATCGGATATAATCATTTTCTCATTTACAATAAGCGCTCCTACCTGACGGCGTTTACAATATGAATTCTCCGCCCAAATAGTTGCCATTCTGATATATCTTCTGTCTAATGCTTCTTGTTTTTTATCCGAATCGCTCATTTTGTTGATTTTTGGGGTGTAAATGCCAAGAAATAAGATCGCTGTCCGACTTTATAATGAATATAAAGGTTGTTCTCGTCACTTCCTTTGTAGCTTTCGGCATTGGTGATACCGGTAATGAATGCTGTCCCGATATATTTATCGCCATCTGAATTAGCTTTGATATCCGAAGTTGTAAGTTGAGAGTTTTCTTTATTTGCATTCCACTTTCCAGAAATATTTGTTGTAGTAACATAACCCGAGATCGAACCTCCAACGACTCCATTCAGATCACTTCCTTCGAATACCAACGTATAAGTTGAGGTGTTTCCTAAAGTTGCTATACTTTTTTCGCGAGCGGTTTCATTACCTCCCCAAAAATCATACATTTTGGTTGGCTCACTTTCGTCTGCAATGTATGAGAGCTTCCATGTCTTCCCGACTAGAATTTGAATAATATCATCTTCATTATTGCAACCGCCAATTAATGGAAATAATAATGCGATGAGGAAATACTTATAGATGGTTTTCATAATGCCTTCTTTTTATTTTTTTATTCCGTTTCTGATTAATAGAGCGTCAATAGTGGGCTCTTGTCCGCGAAAACGCTTATATAAGATCATTGGATGCTCACTTCCTCCTTTTGATAAGATATTCTCGCGGAAAGAAGTTGCTACTTCAGGATTGAAGATGCCCTTCTCTTTGAATAGCGAGAAAGCATCGGCATCTAATACTTCAGCCCATTTGTAACTGTAATATCCTGCCGAATATCCTCCGGAAAATATATGTGAGAATTGAGTACTCATACAGGTCTCCGGTACTACCGGCAATATTTGAGCATCTGCCCATGCCTGCTTTTCATACTCTTTCACATCTCCTTCAAAAGGAACTTCCCGGGTATACCATGCCATATCTAATAATCCGAAGCTTACCTGTCTCATACAAGCATAAGCGGCATTAAAATTAGATGAGTCCTTGATTCGCTGTATCAGTTCATCCGGGATTTCTTTATTCGTTTGATAATGCCGTGCAAATGTATGTAAAAACTCTTTCTCTGTTGCGAAATTCTCCATAAACTGAGATGGAAGCTCCACGAAATCCCAATAGACATTTGTCCCACTCAGCGACTCATAAGTCGAATTGGCAAACATTCCATGAAGACTATGCCCGAATTCATGAAGGAATGTCTCCACTTCATCGAATGTCAGTAAAGCCGGTTTATCTTTGGTCGGCTTGGTGAAATTCATTACGATGGAAACATGCGGGCGACTATTTTCTCCTGTAGTAGGATCAATCCATTGCCCTTTGTATTCAGTCATCCATGCACCCGATCTTTTCCCGGCTCTAGGATGGAAGTCGGTATATAAGACTGCTAAAAACTTTCCGTCCTTATCGAAAACATCATAAGCCTCGACATCTTTGTGATAAACCGGAATTTTCGGATTAACCTTGAATGTGATTCCATATAGGCGGGTTGCCAATCCGAAAACACCTTTCTTCACCTTGTCCAACTCAAAGTAGGGGCGGAGCATCTCGTCATCTATATTGAACTTTTTATCTTTCAGCTTTTGAGAGTAATAGCTCCAATCCCATGGCATTAATTGGAAATGCTCACCTTCACGTTCCTGAGCTATCTTCTGAACTTCTAAGTATTCCTTTTGGGCAGTGGGCTTGTATGCATCCAGTAACTGGCGAAGCAACTTATATACATTGTTGCTGTTTTGGGCCATCCGCTCCTCCAAATTATATTCGGCAAAATTATGATAACCAAGTAGCTGGGCTATCTGCATTTGGGTGTTCGCTATCTTCTTTACGATTTCAAGATTACTGCTTTGGTTATCATGGGTGCATTTTGTATTATAAGCCATATAAAGCTCACGACGTAAGTCGCGATTTTCGGCATACATCATGAATGGACCGTAACTTGGCGCCTGTAAGGTGATTACCCAGCCTTTAATGCCTCTCTCTCTGGCCATTTCTTCCGCGCTGTTTATGATGCTTTCCGGAAGACCGGCAAGTTGCTTAAAGTCGGTTATGACAAGTTTATATTCGTTTGTCTCTTTCAAACTATTCTCACTAAACTCCAGTTCCAGCAAGCTGAGTTGCTTGCTCAACTCTCTATATTTTTCTTTTTGTTCAACAGATAGGTTAGCTCCATTACGTACGAAATTCTTGTAGATTTTATCAAGGAGAGTCTTTTGCTCAGTAGTCAAAGCTTCCTGATTTTGGTGTTCATACACACTCTTAATCCGCAAAAATAGTTTTTCGTTTAGTGATACATCATTGCCATGTTCGCTTAATAACGGCATAATTGTCTTAGCCAGGTTTTGCAGATTGCTATTGGTTTCTGCACTCAGCATATTATCGAATACCGCAGTCACCCGGTTCAGAAACTTACCCGATCTTTCAAAAGCTGCTACCGTATTTTCGAAAGTTGGAGCTTTGGTGTTGTCGGTTATTGCTTTAATTTCATCTAAATGAATTCTTATACCTTCTCGTATTGCGGGTTCATAATGCTCCGTTTTTACTTTATCAAAGGGGAATGTATGGTGAGGGGTATTGTATTTCTCGAAAAAGGGATTCTGTGCCGGAAGCATGTTCATAAAATAAATTAGTATTAATATTAGTTTTACTCTTTTCATACTATAGTTTGGTCATAAATGATCTTAGTTGCAAAAATGCAAAAAAAATAGTTGATATGTTGAAGTTACAATGTTATTTTAACAAAGAATATTATACACTGTTAATAGCCTGTTTATCTTTAGTTACTTCGATAAGTATTATAGCAGCTAATTATAATGGCGTGGATACATAATAGAACCCTGAAAAACACGCTAGATGACATAATAATTCTTAGAGAATATATGTTTGTGTTTCGTTTGTAGATATAATAAATGGTATGACTATAATTTTTAAGGATTTAAGATAAATGAGTAGTTCGTTTAACAAACAATAAAAAAGATAAAAAGTAAGACTCCCGACCTACAGTGAATAACGAATATATTTACTTTTGT
Source organism: Bacteroides sp. (assembly GCA_041907545.1). GTDB lineage: Bacteria > Bacteroidota > Bacteroidia > Bacteroidales > Bacteroidaceae > Bacteroides. Next base: position 147,625 of record JAYRGX010000002.1, on the reverse strand, counting down.
TTAAAACAATAATATTACAGGTATGGAAACAATGTTTGATACTCTGCTCCAATTGCCTCTTTTTCAAGGATTAGCCCAAGAGGATTTCACTAATATATTAGCTAAAGTAAAACTGCATTTTATACAACATAAACCGGGCGATATTTTGGCGAAAAAAGGAGATACCTGTCGTCAGTTATTGTTTGTGCTAAAAGGCGAAATTACCACTGTAACTTCCGTAATCAATGACTCATATTCATTCACTGAATATATTCAAGCGCCTTTTCTTATTGAGCCCCAATCTTTATTTGGTATGAATACCAGTTACTTTTCGACATATATAGCGCATACTGAGGTACACACCGTTGAAATAAGTAAAGCTTTTGTACTTAGCGATTTGTTTAATTATGAAATATTCCGGTTGAATTATATGAATGTGATTAGTAATCGCGTTCAAACTCATGCCAACCGTTTATGGATGGATGCTCCTGAGGGCTTGAAAAAACGTATTACCCACTTTATTCTTTCGCACTTGGAACGTCCTTATGGGGAGAAAAAGTTGAAGACTAAAATGGAGGATATTGCTTTTATTATGAATGAGACCAGAGGCAATGTTTCGAAAGCATTAAATGAGATGCAAGAAGATGGACTGATAGAATTGCACCGTGGCGAGATTGTTATTCCTAAAGCTGAAAGTCTGATTGGTGAATAGCTCTTTTATTTGAGATCGACTCTTCTGTTTTCTACGGTATTTATCAAGATACTCCTCCTCGTAATCGGAATTCTGGAGGCTTGCGTGTGTGATAAATATTATACATTTGGTGAGGTGCCATTATTCATTCTTCTAAATGATAAGAATTCACTTCCAACTTGATCTATAATCAGTATACGAGTGATCATAGATCAGTCGTATACTTAAGCCTATTCAGTCGTTACCTCATTGTACCCCCTCTTAAAAGATCTTCAGTATGGATTGATTTGTTGACCCCTAAAATCAATATGTATTCATTGAGTGATGGTAAAAATTGTGTTCAAACTGTGGATGTCGTGTTGCTGCATCTGCGGCCTGTATAGATGAATGATTGATGCTTCCAACAATAATTTCTACATTTCTAATAGGTTGTCCTAAAGAGGGGATGGCTTGCCCTTTTGGGGAGTGTATAAAAAACTTGCATACCCGGTCTATTCTTTAAATCTCAAAATAGAGGGTATGCAAGATAGCATAAGCAGAAAACTGCTTTTAAGAAGTATATACTGTTTGCTTATAAGCAACTAAATCGTATTATTCCCATTCAATGGTGGAAGGTGGCTTTGACGAGATATCGTAAGTTACGCGATTTACGCCCTTTACCTTATTAATGATGTCGTTGGACACTTTGCCTAAAAACTCATAAGGAAGATGAGCCCAATCGGCAGTCATGGCATCGGTGGAGGTCACAGCACGTAAGGCGACAGCACGTTCGTATGTACGTTCATCACCCATTACACCAACAGATTGTACCGGTAGCAAGATTACGCCCGCTTGCCATACTTTATCATACAATCCCCAATCTCTGAGTCCTTGAATAAATATATCGTCGGCATCCTGAAGTATTCGTACTTTTTCGGCAGTAATATCTCCCAAGATACGAACAGCTAAACCGGGACCCGGGAAAGGATGACGAGTGATGAGATGTTCCGGCATTTTTAATTCACGACCTACACGTCTTACTTCATCTTTGAATAATAGGCGCAGAGGTTCGCATAATTTTAAATTCATCTTTTCGGGAAGCCCTCCTACGTTATGGTGGCTTTTGATCACTGTCCCGGTGATGGAAAGAGATTCAATGCAGTCGGGATAGATTGTGCCTTGGGCAAGCCACTTCACATCTTGAATTTTATGTGCTTCTTCATCGAATACATCAATGAAACCTTTGCCAATAATTTTACGCTTGCTTTCGGGTTCGCTAACTCCCTCCAACTCTTTGAAGAATTTTGCGCTGGCATCTACGCCGATCACGTTCAACCCAAGACATTCATAGTCGTGCATTACGTTCTTGAACTCATTCTTGCGTAACATTCCATGATCGACAAATATACAGGTCAGGTTTTTACCGATCGCTCTATTTAGCAATACAGCTGCAACCGAAGAATCCACACCTCCGCTTAATCCTAAGACAACTTTGTCATTGCCCAGTTGTTCTTTCAATTCGGCTACGGTAGTTTCTATAAACGAAGCCGCACTCCAGTCTTGTTTACATCCGCAGATGTCTACAACGAAGTTCTTCAGCATTTGAGTTCCATCTTCGGTATGAAAAACTTCCGGATGAAATTGAACGCCCCATATTTTTTTGTTTTCAACTTGATATGCAGCTATTTCTACTTTGTCGGTAGAGGCTATTTTCTTGAATTCTTGTGGGATTACAGTAATTGTATCGCCGTGGCTCATCCAAACCTGGGTATGCTCTTTCACTCCTTTAAATAAAGGATTATTTTGTTCCACCCAGTCCAAGTGTGCACGTCCATACTCGCGACTTCCGGCCGGCTCTACTTTACCATTGTTTGAATAAGCTATGAATTGAGCTCCGTAGCATATTCCCAAAACCGGGTACTTGTTGCTGATCTGATTTAAATCTATTTTAAATGCATTTTTATCATACACAGAAAATGGACTACCCGATAGAATAACACCTTTTACAGTAGGGTCATTTTCAGGCATCTTGTTGTAAGGGACTATTTCGCAATAAGTGCTTAATTCTCTCACTCTTCTGCCAATGAGTTGAGTGGTTTGTGAACCAAAATCAAGAATAATAATCTTTTCTTGCATACAGCTGTATAGAGTTTAATGTAAATGATTTGCAAAGGTACAAAAATCCCGAGAAATAACTAGAAAATAAGAGTTCCCGTGATTGTTTGTTATTTAAGAAAAACCTCATATCTAGGTAGGAAACCTGAAATATGAGGCTGTATTTCGCATAAACTTCAATCTGAAAAATTACTGTTTATGTTGTTCTTTTAGGATATCACGGATTTCCGTTAGCAAGATTTCCTCTTTAGTCGGGGCGGTAGGCGAAGGCTTTTCCGTTTCTTCTTTTTCCTGCTTCTTTGCAGTCAACCGCGTTATGAGCCTGATGAATAGAAAAATAGAAAATGCAATAATTAGAAAATCGAAAGTCGCTTGAAGGAAATTCCCGTAATTCAAGGTTACTGCGGCAACTTCTTTTCCGTTGATGACTTCAGCTGGCTTCATCACCCATTTTAAATCCGTAAAGTTTACCCCACCAATCAAAAGGCCGATGGGTGGCATAATCACATCAGCCACTATGGAGGATACAATTTTGCCGAATGCACCACCAATAATTACACCGACAGCCATATCTATCACATTGCCTTTCATGGCAAAAGCTCTGAATTCCTGCAAAAAGGTACTTTTTCCCATCTTTAATCTTATTTAATTGGTGTTAGAGATGCAAATATAAAAACATTTTCTTACTTTTGCAGCGCTTAAAAATATAAAAGCATTGACTTAGAGAGATATTTGAACAAATATTATAAACCTTTAAAGTTTAAACAAGATGATTAAAGTAGGTATTAATGGATTCGGACGTATCGGACGTTTCGTATTCCGCGCTGCTCAGAAAAGAAACGATATCGAAATCGTTGGTATTAATGACCTTTGCCCGGTAGATTATTTGGCATACATGCTGAAATATGATACAATGCACGGCCAATTTGACGGAACAATCGAAGCTGACGTAGAAAACAGCAAATTAATTGTAAACGGTAAAACAATTCGTGTAACTGCAGAGAGAAATCCTGCTGATTTGAAATGGGATGCAATTGGTGCTGAGTATGTTGTTGAATCTACTGGTTTGTTCTTGAGTAAAGATAAGGCTCAAGCTCACCTTGAAGCTGGTGCAAAATATGTAGTAATGTCTGCTCCTTCTAAAGATGACACCCCGATGTTCGTTTGTGGTGTTAACGAAAAGACTTACGTAAAAGGTACTCAATTCGTTTCTAACGCTTCTTGTACTACTAACTGTTTAGCTCCTATCGCTAAAGTATTGAATGACAAATGGGGTATCACAGACGGTTTGATGACTACTGTTCACTCTACAACTGCTACTCAAAAAACAGTTGACGGTCCTTCTTTGAAAGACTGGAGAGGTGGTCGTGCTGCTTCTGGCAACATCATTCCTTCTTCTACTGGTGCTGCTAAAGCTGTAGGTAAAGTTATTCCTTCTTTGAATGGCAAATTGACTGGTATGTCTATGCGTGTTCCTACCTTGGACGTATCTGTAGTTGACTTGACTGTTAACTTGGCTAAACCTGCAACTTACGCTGAAATATGCGCTGCTATGAAAGAAGCTGCTGAAGGCGAATTGAATGGCATCCTTGGTTATACTGAAGATGCAGTTGTTTCTTCTGATTTCTTAGGTGACGTTCGTACTTCTATCTTCGATGCTAAAGCTGGTATCGCTTTGACAGATACTTTCGTTAAAGTTGTATCTTGGTATGACAATGAAATCGGTTACTCTAACAAAGTTCTTGATTTAGTTGCTCACATGGCTTCTGTAAACGACTAATCAACGATTAGATAATATAAAAAAAGGATGATCAATGATCATCCTTTTTTTATGCTAGTTTTGTTACTTAATGTACGGCTTCTATCAAAAGTGTTACGTTAGCCATAAATAACCTTACGGAAATGGCAAGAAGGATAATTCCGAAGAACTTTCGTATAATATAGATACCTCCTTTTCCTAATAAACGTTCTACCCGCCCTGTCATTCTCACCACGATATAAACCCAAACCATGTTGAGAATAAGAGCTATAATGATGTTAATGCTGGCATACTCCGCTCTTAGCGAAAGCAATGTGGTAAAAGCACCCGCGCCTGCCAAAAGAGGGAAGACCAATGGGACTAAAGTAGCTTCCTTAATGGGACCTGTATTCTTAAAGATCTCTATATCCAATATCATTTCCAAAGCCATGAGGAAGATAACTACCGATCCGGCTACTGCAAACGATTCAATGTCTACATGGAATAGCTTCAGCATCATATCTCCTGCATAGAAGAAGCCTATTAGTAAGGCAAAAGAAATAAGGGTCGCTTTGGTTGCATTAACATCTTTCCCTTTCTCTTTCAAGTTTATAATAATAGGTATTGAACCGATAATGTCAATAACCGCAAATAGTACAATAAATGCACTTGTCATCTGTTGAAGATTGAAATCTGTGAACATCTTTTTCTCCTTTTTCTGCAAAGATAGCATTTGGATTCCATATATTTTAGCATTTCATGGTTTTATACAATGAGGTGTTTGTGGTTATAAAATGAATATTTATTTAATTGTGATGTCTAAATGTCGCTTAAATGGGGAAATTATAGTTCATTTCTTTGTCGGTAATAATAATGTGAAGCATTTTGTAAGGAGCTCTGCAATTCTTGTTAATCCAAAGAAGTTGTTATTATCCGTTACTTCACATGCATATACTTCTTATGTTAATCTCTTTTTTGTACCTTTGTCTGTCTAAAATAAAACTTGCTGATGATTGTTTGCATTGCTGAAAAGCCTTCCGTGGCACGTGATATAGCCGAAGTTTTAGGTGCTAAAGTAAAGAAAGACGGGTATATTGAAGGGAACGGGTATCAAGTGACCTGGACATTCGGGCATTTGTGCACTTTAAAGGAGCCTCAGGAATATACTCCTCTTTGGAAATCGTGGAGCTTGAGTAGCCTGCCCATGATTCCTCCACGCTTTGGGATAAAGCTTATCAGTAATCCGACTTATGAAAAGCAGTTTCGGGTTATAGAGCATCTTATGCAACATGCCGATGAAATCATAAACTGCGGTGATGCCGGTCAGGAAGGAGAGTTAATTCAGCGCTGGGTTATGCAAAAGACTGGTGCACGATGTCCTGTAAAGCGGTTATGGATATCCTCCTTGACGGAGGAAGCTATTCGAGAAGGCTTTGCCAAACTTAAAGATCAACAAGAATTTCAATCACTGTATGAGGCCGGGTTAAGTCGCGCTATTGGTGACTGGCTATTGGGAATGAATGCTACTCGTCTTTACACTATGAAATATGGGCAAAACAGGCAAGTGCTGTCCATAGGTAGGGTGCAGACTCCCACACTGGCACTCATCGTTAACCGTCAGTTGGATATTGAAAATTTCACTCCCAAGCAATACTGGGAGTTGAAGACCGTATATAGAGATACCACTTTCTCTGCTCTGATCAAGAAGAGTGAAGAAGAATTGGTATTGGAGGAAGAAACTAAAAAAACGACAAATGCGGATACTGTTCAAAAAAACATTGATAATCCAGGAATAGATCCGATAGAGAACAGGGAACAGGGCGAAGCATTAGTTGAATTGATAAAAGATGCTCTGTTTACTATCACGCGTGTCGTGAAGAAAGAAGGTAAAGAATATGCTCCCCGTCTATTTGACTTGACATCATTGCAGGTTGAGTGCAATAAAAAGTTCGCTTATTCTGCTGATGATACGTTGAAGACTATACAGTCGCTATATGAAAAGAAGGTCACCACTTATCCACGTGTAGACACTACCTTTTTGAGTGAAGATATTTATCCCAAATGCCCTACGATACTGAAAGGCTTACGCGAATATGAAACATTGACTGCACCTCTTTCGGGTATTCCTTTGCCAAAGTCGAAAAAGGTGTTCGATAATGCAAAAGTCACCGATCACCATGCTATAATTCCTACAGGGCAGTCCTCCCAAAATCTGACGGATATGGAGCGGCGGGTATTCGATCTTGTGGCACGCCGTTTTATAGCAGTTTTCTATCCCGATTGTAAAGTCGCTACAACTACAGTGTTGGGAGATGTCGAAAATATAAGTTTTAAGGCGACAGGAAAGCAAATCCTTAGTCCCGGTTGGCGTGTGGTGTTTGGTGCTGTGGCGGATAAAGATGAGAAAGAAGAAGGAATTGATGAAAATGTTCTTCCTGCTTTCATAAAAGGTGAGTCTGGTCCTCACATTCCGGAGCTGTTTGAGAAATGGACACAACCACCCCGTCCTTATACCGAGGCCACTTTGCTTCGTGCCATGGAGACTGCCGGAAAATTGGTCGATAATGACGAACTACGGGATGCTTTGAAAGAAAATGGAATAGGGCGTCCGTCTACACGCGCTGCAATTATCGAGACTTTATTTAAGCGAAACTATATCCGTAAGGAAAAGAAAAATCTGATAGCAACTCCTACCGGAGTGGAATTAATCCAGATGATTCATGAAGAACTCTTGAAATCAGCGGAACTGACCGGCTTATGGGAAAAGAAGCTGCGTGAGATAGAAAAAAGGACTTATGATGCTTCGCTCTTTTTAGAAGAACTGAAACAAATGGTAGCTGAAATTGTGACTAGTGTCCTTTCGGATAACACCAATCGGCGTATTACGATTATGTCTCCTGTCAATGCGGAAGAGAAAGGCAAGTCATCAAAACGTGAGAAGGTTTCGAGTGATAAAGATGGTGTAGCTGCAAAAGCTAAGAGGACACCCCGCTCTCGTAAAAAAGTAGGCACTTCTGCTGCTGTGAGCACAGAAACTTCTAAAGAAGTAGCTGAAAAGGTTGAAATGACTGCATCGGCCAATGCTGCTATTAATACACCGTCTCTAGCAGGTCAGCCTTGCCCTTTGTGTGGTAAGGGGATCATTATTAAAGGAAAAACAGCCTATGGTTGTTCTGAATGGCGTAATGGCTGTACTTTCCGCGAGCCTTTTGAAACAGTCTAAAGAAGTTTATTCTCGGCGATATATTTCCAAAGAGGAGCTGCCATTAGCGCTTGCTTGATTGCATCTTCTTGCAATAGATCCTTTACTTGTCCAAGGGTTAATAGATGTACAGATAAGTCTTCCGTTGCTTCTAAATGTTGATCTGATAATCTTTCCACATCGGTGGCAATGAAGCAATGTGTGAGATTGGTGTGAGTGCTGGGGTTGGGAGAGAGTACCATATATTCTTTCCATGTTCCGTTTCCGTAACCCGTTTCTTCAAGTAACTCCCGCTGTGCTGAAATAAGTGGTGAAGCATCTTCGTTTTCGCATACTCCGGCGCATAGCTCATAAGATACCTCTTGTATTCCGTGTCTGTATTGACGGATAAAAACAAAATGACCTTCGCGTGTGATGGCTATAACATTGACCCATTCAGGATATTCCAATATATAGTATGCCGGAATATGATTGCCATTGGGCAACATTACATGGTCTTTGCGAACGGTAAGCCAAGGCTCATTATGTAAATATTGGCTGGAAATTACTTTCCATTTTTTATTCTTTTCTTCCATATCGCTGGCAATAGCTTTAGAAACGCTTTATATTTTAAATAGCATTCCACCTATATTATCAATAGGAGCACCCGTCACAGAACTCAAACAGCTTGGCTCTCCCATCGTGTATAGTGCACCCAAAAAGGCAAAAATAAGTGCCTCTTTATACTCAATAATTTGTTTATCGGGTATCACTATCCGGCATGGAGATAAGTTCTCTATCCGTTTTACTAAGAATTTATTGAAAGCACCTCCTCCTGTTATGAGCATCTTGCTTTCGCCGTTCTTCGTGGGATTGGCAATAATGACTTGTGCTATTTGGTAGGCTGCATGTTCGTAAAAAGTCCTTAGCATATCCTCCAGACTCAAACCGTGTCTTTCCAATAAAGGATATACCTGGGTTTCCACCCATTCTCGTCCGAGAGACTTGGGTCCTTCTTGGTTATAATAATCCATGCCATTGAGTTCATCCAATAGAGCTTGGCAGACTTCACCTTTACTTGCTATTATTCCGTCACGATCAAACTCCAGACCTATAAGTCGGCAGTAGTGATTTATCACGTAATTTACCGGACTGATATCGAATGCGATGCGATGATTATTCTTCTCGAACGAAATATTTGAGAATCCCCCGATGTTGAGACAATAGTCATAATCACTAAAAAGTAATCGGTCGCCTATTGGAACAAGTGGTGCTCCTTGTCCACCTAACATAATATCCAACCGACGAAAATCGGAAACAGTCGGTATGCGTGTTTCTGCTGCAATAGCGGCACCATCTCCAATTTGAAACATCACTTTCTTCTGTGGCTCGTGGAAGATGGTGTGTCCGTGGGAAGCTATAATATCAGGATGCACTTTGTATTGATGGATAAATTCATTTACACGTTCACCAAGGTGCTTGCCGTATGAGCTATGCAAGGTGATGAAATCCAATGCATTCATCCGTTGTGCCTCTGTACCGAGATTTTGTTTTAGCTCATCCGGATACTCATAACCCTTTGCACAATCTATCGCGAAAGTCCATTTACCTTTTTCAAAATGAAAGGTTGAACAACAAACATCCAATCCATCTAATGAAGTGCCGGACATTAACCCGATTACCTGTATATGAAAGTCTTTCATTCTATTTAGCCTTTTTAATGTTAACTTCTACTTATAATCTGAGGAAATATACCTATATCATGAGGACGATCCCGTTGGAAGAAGTAGGCTATTTATAGTTTATATGGAACTCTACGACAGCTTCAATCCCTTTTCTGAATAGATCAAGCGGAAAGTTCTCATTGGGTGAATGAATGGCATTCGATTCCAATCCGAATCCCATGAGTATGGTCTTTATACCCAATACTTTCTCAAAGGTAGAAATGATCGGTATGCTTCCTCCACGGCGTACTGCCAGAGGCTTTTTGCCGAAAGCTTTCTCAAAGCCTTTTTCTGCAGCTTGATAAGCCGGTAAGCTGATAGGGCAGACATAGCCTTGCCCACCATGCATGGGAGTCACTTTGACCTGTATGGATTTCGGAGCAATGCGCTCAATATAATCTATGAATAATTGAGAAATCTTATGATGATCCTGATTTGGAACTAAGCGGCAAGAGACTTTTGCTGTAGCTTTAGAAGGCAGTACCGTTTTAGAGCCTTCACCGGTGTACCCACCCCAAATACCACAAACATCAAAAGAAGGACGGCAACTGTTCCTCTCAAGTGTACTATATCCCTTCTCGCCAAACAATTCTTTGACTCCTATGGCAGATTTATATTTTTCTTCATTAAAAGGAATAGAGGCAATCATTCCACGCTCGGCATGGGGTACATCTTCTACGTCATCATAAAATCCCGGTATTGTAATCCGCCCATCAGCATCGGTGACACGTGCAATCAGTTGGCATAGCATGTTGACAGGGTTGGCTACAGCACCACCAAAATGTCCGGAGTGTAAGTCACGATTAGGTCCTGTTACTTCAATTTCCCAATATGCCAGTCCACGTAATCCGGTGGTTAATGAAGGCAGATCTGCTCCCAACATACTTGTATCAGATACTAAAATAATGTCAGCTTTAAGCAGTTCCTTATGATCTTCGCAAAAAGCCTCTAAACTGGGAGACCCTATTTCTTCTTCTCCTTCAAAAATAAACTTAATATTATTCTTCAGTAATCCTTTTTTCACCAAGTATTCGAAAGCTTTAACCTGAATGAAAGATTGTCCTTTATCATCATCGGCACCGCGTGCCCAAATATGTCCGTCTCGAACTTCCGGTTCGAAGGGCTCATTCTTCCAAAGTTCCAACGGTTCCGCCGGCATTACATCGTAATGGGCGTAGACAAGTATTGTTTTGGCGGTAGGGTCGATAGTTTTTTGTGCAAATACAATCGGATTTCCTTTTGATGGCATCACAATGGCTTCGTCTGCACCTGCATCAAGTAATAATTGTGTCCAACGTTCGGCACAAGCTAGCATGTCGTCATGGTGTTCCGGTTTGGCACTGATACTGGGTATTCGGATCAAACTGAATAAATCTTCCAGCATCTCTTGTTCATTTTCTATAATATATTGCTTGATATCATTCATCTTATTTCACTCAATAAACTCAATATTATAAATCAATTTAGTTCTATTAGCTTTAGCTTCTAGTTGTCGGGAAGGTCTTATATCTTCGATATTTTATTCGTATGAAGATACCTTAAAGTGTACTTCACATTGAAATCCGATCTTGAGACGGATTCATTGCAACTTACAACTATTTAAATCTTTGTGGTTTTGCTGATCAGATAATAATCTAAAATGGTGATTGCCGCCATTGACTCCACAATGGGAACTGCACGCGGTAATACACAAGGGTCATGTCTTCCACGAGCTTTTAATGTAGTATCTTCTCCTTCTGAATTCACTGTATGTTGCTCCATCAGGACAGTAGCTACCGGTTTGAATGCAACGCGGAAGTAAATATCCTGGCCGTTACTTATTCCTCCCTGTATACCACCCGAATGGTTGGTATGCATCTCAATATTGCCATTATTGTTATAAAAGACATCATTCTGTTGGGAACCTTTTGCTTCCACTCCTTTGAAGCCTTCACCGTATTCAAACCCTTTCACTGCATTAATGCTGAGCATGGCATTACCCAAAGCTGCATGGAGCTTGCCGAACACCGGTTGACCGAGTCCTACCGGACATCCTTTGATTACACAGGATATTACTCCGCCCACCGTGTCTCCTTCTGCTTTGATTTTCGAAATGAAGCTTTCCATCTCTTCCGCTTTTTGGCGATCGGGACATCTCACTGCATTTGTTTCAATCATATTCAAATCATAAGCTGTATAACTCTCTTCCAATCGGATGGAACCTACTTGTGATGTAAAAGCTGTAACTGTAATGCCCAATTGTTGAAGTGCCAGTTTGGCTAAAGCACCTACTACTACACGGGCAATTGTTTCACGTGCCGAAGAACGTCCGCCACCACGATGGTCACGGATACCATATTTCATCTTATAAGTATAATCAGCGTGTGAAGGGCGATATAGCTCTTTCATATTATCGTAATCATTGGAATGCTGGTCCTTGTTCCAAACAATGAAACCGATAGGAACTCCCGTCGATTTACCTTCGAAAATGCCAGAGAGAAATTCCACCTGATCAGCTTCTTTACGTTGCGTTGTGATGGCGGATTGTCCGGGGCGCCGCCGGTTTAATTCATTTTGAATAAAATCCAGGTCAATCTCAATACCTGCAGGAAATCCGTCTATAACTCCACCTATACCTTTACCGTGTGATTCTCCAAAACTGGTAAAACGAAGAATGTTACCAAATGAATTGAACATATTTGTATCTGTTTTAGGATTTATGTACTTTGAGTGCTTAAAGATAGCAAAAAGATTAAAACTATTGCTTACTTTTGCGCGTAAAGAATGTAATGTGATATGACAAGTGTTGAAAGACAACGTATTATCGATCTTGTAAAACAGGAGGTGATTCCGGCTATCGGATGTACTGAGCCGGTTGCTGTGGCTCTATGCGTGGCTAAGGCTACAGAGACTTTGGGTAAGCGTCCCCAAAAAATTACTGTATCTCTGAGTGCAAATATCTTAAAAAATGCAATGGGGGTAGGGATCCCTGGTACGGGAATGATAGGGCTTCCTATTGCTATCGCTTTGGGTGCGTTGGTGGGTAAGTCGGACTATCAACTGGAGGTCTTGCGCGATATCACCCCTGAGGCTGTTGAAGAAGGCAAATCATTCATTGAGGAGAAGCGTATAAATATTGCGTTGAAAGAGAATATAGATGAAAAACTATATATAGAAGTATATTGCGAGAATGGTGACGATAATGCTGTTGCTGTCATTGCAGGAGGTCATACCTCATTTGTTTATTTGAAACGTAACGCTGAAATACTTTTAGATAAAAAGTGCGAGCATATTGCCAGTTGCAGCTCTACACAACTCGATCTGACACTACGCAAGGTTTATGACTTTGCTGTGACTGCTCCGCTTGATGAAATCCGTTTTATTCTTGATACCGCCCGCTTGAATAAGGCTGCAGCGGAACGTTCCTTTAAAGGAGATTACGGGCATGGTTTGGGTAAAATGCTCAGAGGTACTTATGAACATCGAATCCTTGGTGACAGTATTTTCTCGCATATCTTATCTTATACTTCCGGAGCTTGCGATGCCCGTATGGCAGGAGCTATGATACCGGTAATGAGTAACTCCGGTAGTGGTAATCAGGGCATATCGGCTACTTTACCGGTTTTAGTCTACGCAGAGGAAAGTGGCAAATCGGAAGAAGCCTTGATTAGAGCCTTGATGATGAGTCATCTCACCGTCATCTATATTAAGCAAAGCTTGGGTCGGTTGTCGGCATTGTGTGGATGTGTCGTAGCTGCTACAGGTTCGAGTTGCGGAATCACCTATCTAATGGGTGGAACATATCAGCAAATTGCTTATGCCGTGAAAAATATGATTGCAAATCTTACGGGGATGATTTGTGACGGTGCAAAACCAAGTTGTGCACTGAAAGTCACAACGGGCGTTTCTACAGCTGTTCTTTCTGCAATCATGGCAATGGAGAATCGTTGCGTCACTTCAGTGGAAGGTATCATTGATGAGGATGTTGATCAGAGTATCCGGAACTTAACCCGTATAGGCTCCGAAGGTATGAATGAGACAGATAAGTTGGTACTTGATATTATGACAGGTAAAAAATGATCTGTCGGTAAGCATAAAAAGAAAAGACTGTATTAGAACCTTTCCTAAGCAGACTCCTTATTATGAAATAAAATTATCAGTTATAAGGATATTGCAAGAAATCTTTTCTAATACAGCCTTTGTTCTATTCTTTTAGATTAGTGACAACCACATCCGCCGCTGTTACCACATCCGCATTCGTCTTCACCGTCTTGGCTTCCGCATCCGCCGCCACAACCGCAACCATCCGAACCACAGCTACATCCGCCGCCGCTCATGGACTTAACGATTTCTTCCAATTCTTCATTTGTAGCAGCACGACTTTCTACAATCTCGCCTACGAAATTAAGATCACATCCGGCAAGAGGATGATTCATATCCATAACCACAACATCTGTTTTTACTTCAGAAACAGTACCATTGATTCGTTGACCTTCGGCTGTCATCAAGGGGATAACATTACCTTCAACAATACGTTCACTGTCAAACTTTCCGTCTATTTCGAAAATTTGCTTTGGCAATTCGATTACATGATCGTCATCATATTCACCGTATGCGTCGGCACAAGCAATTGTGAAATCAAACTTATCACCTTTTTGTAAATGCTTCACTTCTTTTTCGAATAACTCTAATGTGAGTCCTAAACCGGAAATGAATTGAAAGGGATGCTCAGGGGTGGCTTCTTCCTCAAAATCTCTTTCCCCGTTTTCTATAGAGTACAGCTTGTAAGCTACGGTAATGTACTTGTTTTCTAATGTTCCCATTTTTGTCTTTCTTGTTAATAATCAATATTGTTTCTCTTTGGAGAGCCGCAAAGATAGATAATTCATCCTGTATTAGTCGAATTATCGATTTTAAAACAACAATTAAAAACTTAAAAATGTTCTTCCTCTTCAAGAAGTTGTATTGCAGTCGAGTGAAGCCATATTAAATAATGATTAGAATATAAGAGGCTGTTTTAGTGATAAAAACTGATTTTAAGCACTTGTTTTCTTACGATTATTTATTTTTCTGTCTTTTTTTTATTCGATTTGTTTGGTGTTTATAAAAAAGCCCTTACCTTTGCGGCACGATTCAATGAAACAAAAAGATATTGATTAAGAGATTTTAGTTATGAATTTACATACATCTATTAACCTAGCAGTCCTGCATATTATTCGCGTCGTGGTGGTGTCATCAAGAGTGTGAGAAAGGTTGTGTATGTATTCGTACGTTATGAAATAAATTTATGAGCCTTTCTCACATAGTGGGAAAGGTTTTTTTATTAAAAGACGCTTTGATATGAAACATCAGTTACGTAGTTCTTCCAGTACACAGGGGCGCCGTATGGCGGGAGCTCGTGCGTTATGGGTAGCAAACGGTATGAAAAAAGAACAGTTAGGAAAACCCATTATAGCCATAGTCAATTCATTCACTCAATTTGTTCCCGGACATGTGCATTTGCACGAGATCGGTCAACAGGTAAAGGCTGAAATTGAGAAAATGGGATGTTTTGCTGCTGAATTTAATACGATAGCAATTGACGACGGAATAGCTATGGGGCATGATGGAATGCTTTACTCATTACCGTCTCGTGATATAATAGCTGACAGTGTGGAGTATATGGTTAATGCTCATAAGGCTGATGCCATGGTTTGCATTAGCAACTGCGACAAGATTACTCCGGGTATGTTGATGGCGGCTATGAGGCTTAATATTCCCACCGTTTTTGTGTCGGGTGGTCCGATGGAAGCGGGTGAATGGAATGGTCAGCACCTCGATTTGATCGATGCCATGATAAAATCGGCGGATAGCAGCGTGAGCGATGAGGATGTAGCTAATATAGAACAACATGCATGTCCCACTTGCGGAAGCTGCTCCGGTATGTTTACCGCAAATTCCATGAACTGTCTCAATGAGGCTATCGGATTAGCTCTTCCCGGCAATGGAACAATCGTAGCAACTCATGCCAATCGGGCTCAATTGTTTAAAGACGCTGCACGATTGATCGTTGAAAATGCTTATAAATATTACCGCGATGGAGATGATCGGGTATTACCCCGTAACATAGCAACCCGTCAGGCTTTTCTTAATGCCATGACATTGGATATTGCAATGGGCGGATCGACCAATACCGTGCTTCATCTTTTAGCAGTGGCTCATGAAGCTGAGGCTGATTTTACCATGGATGATATAGACTTGTTATCCCGTAAAGCACCTTGTCTTTGTAAAGTCGCTCCTAATACACAGAAATACCATATCCAGGATGTAAACCGCGCAGGTGGTATCATTTCTATCATGAATGAACTGGCAAAAGGTGGCTTGGTCGATACTTCCGTCTATCGTGTGGATGGAATGACTCTAGCTGAAGCCATCGGCAAATACACCGTTACTGAAACCGGCGTGTGTGATGAGGCTATTCAGAAATATAAAAGTGCTCCGGGCGGACATTTCAACCTGGTACTCGGATCGCAGGACACATATTACAAAGAGCTGGATACCGACCGTGCTGAAGGATGTATACGTGATCTACAACATGCTTACAGTAAAGATGGCGGATTGGCTGTCTTAAAAGGCAATATTGCTCAGGACGGTTGCGTGGTGAAAACAGCCGGCGTGGATGAAAGTATTTGGAAATTTGTTGGTCCTGCTAAGGTCTTCGATTCCCAAGAAGCCGCTTGTGATGGAATACTTCGCGGAAAAGTGGTTAGCGGTGATGTGGTGGTTATTACCCATGAAGGACCTAAAGGTGGACCCGGTATGCAAGAAATGCTTTATCCTACCTCATATATTAAATCACGTCATTTGGGCAAAGAATGTGCGTTGATTACCGATGGGCGCTTTAGTGGCGGTACATCCGGATTGAGTATCGGTCATATATCGCCTGAGGCTGCAGCCGGAGGTAATATTGGTAAGATAGTAGATGGTGATATTATTGAAATTGATATACCGAACCGGTCGATAAATGTACGTCTGACCGATGAAGAACTCTCCAGCCGTCCTTTCACCCCGAAAACTCGCGTACGTGAGGTTTCAAAGAGTCTGAAAGCATACGCCAGCATGGTTAGTTCGGCTGATAAAGGAGCTGTCAGACTGATTGATTAGAAGTTTGTAAAGATCTCACTAATAAAGAGAAAAGAATATGACACATAATATAAAGAAAAATATAGCCCCTTCTTTTCAAGATAGACTGGGAGTAAGACCGGATGGAAAAGATACTGCTTTGATAACCGGTGCCGAAGCCTTGATGCGCTCACTTGAACATGAAGGAGTAGAAACAATATTCGGTTATCCCGGAGGCGCTATTATGCCATCATACGATGCTTTATTTGATCATACTGGAACATTGAACCATATTTTGGTGCGTCATGAACAGGGTGCAGCTCATGCAGCTCAAGGTTATGCACGGGCTTCGGGCAGAGTAGGTGTCTGCTTGGTAACGAGTGGACCCGGTGCTACAAATACGGTGACCGGTATTGCCGATGCTATGATTGACAGTACTCCTATTGTCGTTATTGCAGGGCAGGTAGGCAAAGCTTTCTTAGGTACAGATGCTTTTCAGGAAGTCGATTTACTCGGTATAACCCAACCTATTACAAAATGGAGTTATCAGATTAGAAGAGCGGAAGATGTGGCATGGGCTGTGGCTCGTGCTTTCTATATCGCCAAGAGTGGACGTCCCGGACCTGTTGTTCTCGACTTTGCTAAGAATGCACAAGTCGAAAAGACAGACTACGTTCCGGTTGCCGTTGATTATATCCGCAGTTATATGCCGGTTCCCGAAGTGGATCAAGAAATTGTGGCTCAAGCGGCGGATCTTATCAATAAAGCCGAACGTCCGTTGGTACTGGTTGGACAGGGCGTGGAATTGGGCAATGCTCAAGAGGAACTTAAGACATTTCTTGAGAAAGCCGATATGCCTGCAGGCTGTACTTTATTGGGACTCTCCGCACTTCCCACCGAGCATCCTTTGAACAAGGGAATGTTGGGCATGCATGGCAATTTGGGACCGAATGTCAATACCAATAAATGCGATCTTTTAATTTCAGTGGGAATGCGCTTTGATGATCGTGTGACCGGGAAGCTTGATACTTATGCCAAACAAGCCAAGATTATTCATTTCGACATTGATCCGGCCGAAATCAATAAAAATGTGAAGGCGGATATTGCTGTACTTGGTGATTGCAAGGATACACTAAAAGCAGTGACTGAATTACTGAAACCTGCTAAGCATAAGGAATGGATTGACAGCTTTTTGACTTATGAGAAAGTTGAAGAAGAGAAAGTTATCCGTCCAGAATTGCATCCTTTGGGAAAAGAGTTGACTATGGGAGAAGTTGTACGTGCAGTGAGCGATGCAACGAACCATGAAGGTATATTGGTTACGGATGTGGGGCAGAATCAGATGATAGCCGCACGTTATTTTAAGTATAGCAAAGACCGCAGTATTATCACTTCCGGTGGTTTTGGAACAATGGGCTTTTGTCTTCCTGCAGCTATTGGAGCCGCTTTTGGTCGCCCTGACCGTACAGTATGTGCATTTATGGGTGATGGCGGATTGCAAATGTGTATTCAGGAACTCGGAACTATAATGGAACAGCGTGCTCCGGTTAAGATCATCGTATTAAATAATAACTATCTTGGTAATGTGCGTCAATGGCAGGCGATGTTTTTCAATGGTCGCTATTCGTTTACACCCATGGCTAATCCCGATTATCTGAAAGTTGCAGGTGCATACGATATCCCCTCATGTCGGGTAACCTCACGTGATCAGTTGCAAAGAGCGGTACAGGATATGATTGAAACGGACGGTCCATTCTTGCTCGAAGTTTGCGTGATGGAAGAAGGAAATGTATTGCCAATGACTCCTCCGGGAGGTTCTGTGAATCAGATGCTTTTGGAATGTTAGTACATTTGAATATTCATTACTCTTAATTTTATACATAGATATGGATAAGACATTATATACAATCATTGTTCACTCGGAAAACTTTGCCGGATTACTCAATCAGGTGACAGCTGTCTTTACAAGGCGGCAAATCAATATTGAGAGCCTGAACGTTTCGGCTTCTTCCATCAAAGGGGTACATAAGTACACCATTACGACGTGGACGGATAAAGACACCATAGAAAAAATAACCACACAAATTGCGAAGAAAATAGATGTGTTGCAAGCACACTATTTTACGGATGATGAAATCTATCAGCATGAAATAGCATTGTATAAGTTGGCTACTCCGGCTTTGGAACAAGCTCCCGAAGCTTCAAAAGTGATCAGAAAATATAATGCTCGTATTGTCGAAGTAAATCCTGTTTTCGCTATAGTGGAAAAAAATGGAATTAGTGAAGATATTACCTCTTTATATGAAGAATTGCGTGAGATGGGTTGTGTGTTGCAGTTTGTCCGCTCCGGTCGGGTTGCAATAACCACCAGCTGCTTTGAGCGCGTTAATGAATATCTCGCCGACCGTGAAGCCAAATATTTTCAAAGTAAGCAGCAGGAAGAAGCATGAGTGAAGAAAACAAGATAGGAGTCTATAATTTTGTCGCAGAACCGTTTCATGTTGATTTTACGGGTCGGCTGACTATGGGAGTCTTAGGCAATCACTTGCTCAATTGTGCCGGGTTTCATGCCACCGAGCGTGGATTTGGTATCGCAACACTTAATGAGGATAATTATACCTGGGTGCTTTCGCGTTTGGCTATTGATTTGGATGAAATGCCTTATCAATATGAAGAATTCAACATTAGCACATGGGTGGAAAATGTCTATCGGTTGTTTACCGATCGTAACTTTGCCATTATGAGCAAAGACGGCAAAAATATAGGATACGCCCGTTCTGTTTGGGCAATGATCAATCTATCCACTCGTAAACCGGCTGATTTATTAGCTTTACATGGTGGAGGCATCACCGATTATATTTGCAAAGATGAGCCTTGTCCCATTGAAAAGCCATCGCGCATAAAAGTAAGCGCGACTGAACCTGTAGGTAAAATTGTAGCCAAATATAGTGATATAGACATTAACGGACATTTCAACAGTGTGCGTTATATCGAACATATACTCGATCTCTTTCCACTTTCATTTTATAAAGAAAAACGCATAAGCCGTTTTGAGATGGCTTATGTGGCTGAGAGCTATTATGGTGATGAGCTTGCATTTTACAGAGATGAAACGGACGAGGGGATTTACGAGGTAGAGGTTAGAAAGAATGGCAATGAAGTGGTTTGTCGTTCGAAAGTGATATTTGATAATAATATTTAGTAATAACAGGCTGTGTAAGGCAGCCAATTAAAAACAAAGTAAAAAATGGCACAGATGAATTTTGGCGGTGTTGTCGAGAATGTGGTAACCCGCGAAGAATTTCCTTTGGAGAAAGCTCGTGAAGTATTGAAAGACGAAGTTATTGCAGTAATTGGTTATGGCGTTCAAGGTCCTGGACAATCACTGAACTTACGTGACAATGGATTTAATGTAATCGTAGGTCAACGTCCGGGTAAGACTTTTGATAAAGCAGTGGCTGACGGCTGGGTTCCTGGCGAGACATTATTCGGCATAGAAGAAGCTTGTGAAAAAGCAACAATCATTCAGGTATTGCTTTCTGATGCTGCTCAGATTGAATGCTGGCCTGCAATAAAGAAACATCTGACTCCGGGTAAGGCATTATACTTCTCTCATGGTTTTGCTATTACTTATAAAGAACGTACAGGAATCGTTCCTCCTGCTGATGTGGATGTTATTTTGATTGCTCCTAAAGGTTCAGGTACTTCATTGCGTACGATGTTCCTCGAAGGTCGCGGCTTGAATTCTTCATTTGCTATCTTCCAGGATGCTACCGGCAAAGCTTGGGATCGTGTTGTTGCTTTGGGAATTGGTGTAGGTTCCGGTTATTTGTTTGAAACGACATTCAAAAGGGAAGTATACTCCGATTTGACAGGTGAACGCGGTACTTTGATGGGAGCTATTCAAGGCTTACTTTTAGCGCAATACGAAACTTTACGCGAGAATGGTCACACTCCTTCTGAAGCATTCAATGAAACCGTTGAAGAATTAACCCAATCATTGATGCCGTTGTTTGCTAAGAATGGTATGGACTGGATGTATGCCAACTGTTCAACGACAGCTCAACGTGGTGCACTCGACTGGATGGGTCCGTTCCACGATGCTGCTAAACCGGTATTCGAGAAATTATATAGTGAAGTTAAACAAGGACATGAAGCTCAACGTTCCATTGACTCCAACTCTCAGCCTGATTATCGTGAAAAACTTAATGCCGAATTGAAAGCATTACGTGAAAGCGAAATGTGGCAGGCCGGTGCGGTAGTTCGTAAACTCCGCCCTGAGAATAGCTAATAATTTTCTCTGTTAGTTTTTACAGAAACTGGATTAGGATATAAATTAGGGGTATTGCGTAATACCCCTAATTCTTTTTATACTGTCTTTATTTTATCATCACATATTTCTTTCGAGAGTATCCCGTTTTAGTTATCTCCTTCATCATACTGCGATAATTCACACTCTCCCCCCTAGAGTTTTTTTCCTGTTTTTAATTGCACTGCTTGCACCAATGGCGCTAACGCATTAATATATAGCATGATACACGGGTGCAATTGAGCGAAACAGCAGGGTGCAATTAAATTTAATTGCACCGCTTGGTTTTGAGGATAATATTCTGATATACAGGTTTATATGTGTCTTTTTGTAGGTGTAAGTAAGAAATTACCGTGCGATTTTATCCTTAAAAACAGTCGTTTTTTCATTCAATTCTTCTCATTTTAGGCGTATATGGCAAGCATTCTTCTAGCTTAGTCTAATGGTAAATAAGTAAGTTGCAATAATTCCAGAGATATTCAATCTTAAACTATAAATAATTTATCCTTTTTCTTATTTATTCTGCTTACCTTTACAGATAGTTATAAAATAATACAAAATGGAGACTTTTGATTTCTCGGAAGTACCTTATAGTTTTGGTGTATGCGCAGCCAATACTTGTCCCAAGGCTTCCGTTTGTTTGCGTCATATTGCTTTAGAGCATGCTCCCGTAAAATATCCTTTTTTGCCCACTCTGACTCCCAACAAACTGGCTTCCATGAAGGATCGTTGTGAATATTTCCGTTCGGTGGAGAAAATACGCTATGCTAAAGGTTTTATACATACACTAAATGCTTTGACCGTTGGTGTTGCCGGAACATTCCGTTGGCGACTTATTTTGCATTTTGGGCGTAAGAATTACTATCTTGTTCGTAAAGGCGATTTGCTAATTAAACCTGCTGATCAGCAATTTATCGTCCGACTGGCCCAAGAATCGGGTCTTCAACTCGATGATTATTTTGACGATTATGTAGACGGTTATAATTGGGAAGATTAAGCTTATTCTCCCCTTAACAATAGGATTACACTTTCTTGTCTTACCTGACAATTCTTCTTCTCTTCTTATATTACAGTTTGTTCCTCTATTAGGAAATGCAAATTTCCTAATAGAGGAACATTAATTTCCTTAGCAGGAAACTACCATTTCTTAAGTGGGAAATAACAATCTCTCTATATCAGAATGCTCATTTCTAAACTTGGGAACGAATGTAACTTATAATGGGAATAAAGTCAATCTGACTGTGCATGGAAATGGTTCACACTTTATGATTTATACTTCCTGCTCCACTATACAGAAAAGAGGAAGCCTTTCAGGTTTGCTTTACATTGTATATATGCTCTTCCTATTTTGCTTCACAAGTCTTCCAAAGAGTTCTTGATTTGCTATACATAGGAATAATGTTTGACGAAAAGTTGAATGCAGGAACTTTGTTTTTTGTTAAATAGGTAAAAACCATTTCTTTTTGCATGAAGTCAACTTGTGTAATAAGCAATATATCTGCTACTATTTTTCATTCTTCCAGGGGGGTGTAAAATTCGACTTTACCGCATTTGGGACAAACATAAATGTCAAAACTCTCTCTGTTTACAAATGCTTCAAATATATTACCGAGGACACCAAGCCTGGTTCCTTCGTGAAATTTATAATTACCAGAGAATACCAGTTTTACGTGACAATGTGTGCACTCTAAACTTCTGTTTCCAAATGGCATTTCTTCAGGCTCAATGACCCGGTTCTCGGTAAAGCTATAGTTGCAATTCCAGCAGATTTCAAAGCTATCTTCTACTTCTTCATTACATTGAGGACAAATCTTCATACTATTTCTTAAAAAAAAGATTATTCAATTATGACATTTGTTAGTTGATATGAAGTATAATAATGCTTTTTTATGAGTATATATATATTCATACGCAGCATATTTTATATACATCGCAAATGTATAAAAATATCCGAATATGAATAGCTAATATGTTTATTTTTTTAGAAAAGTTTTCTAGAGTAATAATATTCTCTTTATTGATCAATATTCGTAATGTATTCCAACAATTTGCGATAGAAGGGATGTCGCCCCAGGGTCTTGGCATCACCGAGGATTACGAGCTTCATTCTGGCACGGGTTATGGCGACATTCATTCGTCGTAGATCGTGTAGAAATCCGATTTGCCCTTCATCATTTGCCCGGACGAGACTGATAAATATCACATCACGTTCTTGCCCTTGAAAACCGTCTACCGTATGGACGGTTAACAAGTTGCGATAAGGACGGAAGAATGATGCCGACTTTATTTTACTCCTAAGGTATTGCACTTGTGCTTTATAAGGAGAAATCAATCCAAAATCAATTTGCTCATCAAGTATACGCTTGGCTCCAATCCGCTCAATATATCGTTTAAGTTCTTCCAATAAGAGGTCGGCTTCTTCACGATTGATACGGCCGAATGACTCGCCGGTAAACTCTTCTTTGAGATCCATCTCTGAAGTGTCTATCCAGCGGATCGGTGTGTCCCAGTCGAGGATACCGCGATGGCTAACTTCGGGCGCTGCCTGAAGCTCGTTATTATAAAACCATTGTGAAGGAAACTTCATAATGGCTTCATTCATTCTGTATTGGAGTTTCAATAGCGATACCACAGAAGGCTTTGACTTCGCTACCTTTTCCATTAATGTCTGTTCCAATCCTCCTCGGGCAGCTTCGTAACATTTCACGGTTGCCGGTAGCTGGCAATGATCGCCTGCAAGAATCACCCGATTGGCTTTACGGATAGCCACCCAACAAGCCGCTTCCAATGCTTGTGCCGCTTCATCAATAAAGAGTGTGTTGAAATGCTTGCCATTGAGTAAATGGTGATTGCTACTCACCAATGTGGAAGCTATGATGTGCGCATTATCAAATAAGTCCGCATTGATTTGTATTTCCAGCTGGGTTGCACGTTCGCGTAAATTATTCAGTCGATTGCGTACTCCTTCGCGCTCTTCATATCTGGAATTTCGTAAACGTCCCTGTATGGCACGTATCTCTTTACGTAGACCCCAAAGTTCGGTGTATGAAGGATGGTTCTCAAATCGACGCTCATAAGTGAAGGATAACATTTTGTCGTTTACTCTTGTCGGATTGCCGATGCGTAAAATATTAACCCCTCTGTCCACCAGCTTTTCACAAATCCAGTCGACTGCCGTATTACTTTGTGCGCAAACCATTACTTGCGGTTCGCGGTGAAGCGTTTCATAAATGGCTTCAACAAGAGTCGTTGTCTTTCCTGTTCCCGGAGGGCCATGGACTATTGCCACATCCTTAGCATAAAGAACTTTGTTGACAGCTTTTTCTTGTGCCGTATTCAGCCACGGGAAGCGTACGGGATAGAGTTCTCTAAACTCAGGTTTTAATGTACCCAATAGTATATCGCGCAGTTCGGCCAGCCTGTTTCCGCTTGCCTGCTCCACGTCAGCCAAAGCTTCGAACATGGTTCGATAAGAGGTTTCATCAAAATAAAGCTGTACGCCAATCTTTTCACCGGTTTGAAGTTCGGTTATGCTCTTGATGTCCGGCATGATGATTGCCATTCTTTGCTCATCGGCATAGCTCACTGTGGCTACAAAGTTATAATAAGTGATTTGTCCATTAGCCGCTTCACGGAAGAAACATATCGGTCGCCCGAATTCAAAATTATGTTCAATGTCAATATCTTCATTGCGGGTAATCTCGAGGGTGAGTTGATTGAGCGAATTATAAAAACTCCGTCCTACCTTGATGGGGTACCAACATATCCCCCGCTTGAGTTTACGGGCTATTCCCATTACTTCCGATTGACGCTTAAATTCTTCTTTCTCGTATTCATATTCCATACGCAGTAAAGTAAGTTGCTGCCGGATATGTATTGTAGGGTTGTTTTGTTCTGCTTCTATCATATCTGCAAAGGTAGTGAATCTTCCATTTTGAGAGAAGAAATCCGATAATATGTTAAACTAATAAGCTTTTTGCTTGTTTATAATATACTTTTGTTATCTTTTCAATCGTAAATATTTCAATATAAAAGTGGTATGATATACGATGTTTCAATGCTTAATGCATTTTATGCAAGTTACAAGGAGAAAATAGAACACGTTCGAACAGTATTACAGCGTCCGTTGACCTTGACGGAAAAAATATTGTATGTGCATCTGTACAATGGGGGTGAAATCAATGACTATAAACGCGGCGAAGATTATGTGAATTTCCGACCGGACAGGGTAGCCATGCAGGACGCTACAGCTCAAATGGCGTTACTTCAATTTATGAATTCGGGAAGAGACCGTGTAGCGGTTCCTTCAACGGTTCATTGTGATCATCTGATACAAGCTCATAGAGGGGCTGATGATGATATTGCAGTTGCTAATCAGACCAATGAAGAAGTTTATGGTTTCTTGCGTGATGTTTCTTCACGCTATGGCATCGGGTTCTGGCAACCGGGAGCGGGTATTATTCATCAAGTGGTATTGGAAAACTATGCTTTCCCCGGTGGAATGATGGTAGGCACTGATTCACATACTCCTAATGCAGGAGGTTTGGGAATGATTGCCATCGGTGTTGGCGGTGCGGATGCAGTCGATGTGATGACCGGAATGGAATGGGAACTTAAAATGCCTAAGATTATAGGTGTACGTCTTACCGGTAGTCTGAATAATTGGGCGGCACCTAAGGATGTGATTTTGAAATTGGCCGGTATACTTACCGTGAAAGGAGCAACAAACTCCATTATAGAATATTTTGGATCGGGAGTAGCTTCTTTATCGGCTACCGGAAAAGCCACTATCTGTAACATGGGAGCGGAAGTGGGAGCTACCACTTCTTTATTTCCTTTTGATGCTAAAATGGCTGCCTATCTAAATGTTACCGAAAGAGAAGAAATCGCTATGCTGGCGGAATCTATTGCTACCGATCTTCGTGCTGATGATGAAGTGCTTGCAAGTCCTGAAAAATATTATGATAGAATTATAGAGATAGACTTATCGGCGCTTGAACCTTATATAAACGGTCCTTTTACCCCCGATGCCGCTACGCCGATATCGGAGTTTGCCGCTAAAGTGAAAGCAAACGGCTATCCGAAAAAAATGGAAGTCGGGTTAATAGGTTCATGCACCAACTCCTCTTATCAAGATTTAAGTCGCGTTGCTTCTTTGGCGAAACAAGTAGCCGAAAAAGGACTCAAGGTTGCTTCTCCTTTGATAGTCAATCCTGGTTCTGAACGCATTCGGGCTACTGCCGAAAGGGATGGTATGATCAGTGTCTTTAAAAATATAGGTGCCGTAATTATGGCAAATGCCTGCGGTCCGTGTATCGGGCAATGGAAAAGGCATACCGACGACCCTATGCGTAAGAATTCAATTGTGACTTCATTCAACCGTAATTTCGCGAAGCGCGCGGATGGCAATCCGAATACCCATGCTTTTGTCGCTTCTCCCGAATTGACTATGGCTTTGACGATAGCTGGTGATCTCTGTTTTAATCCACTGACCGATACTTTGACAAACAAGAAAGGTGAGCAAGTCAGGCTTGATGCACCGGTGGGTGAAGAACTTCCATTAAAAGATTTCGTCGATGGAAAGCAAGGTTATATCGCCCCCAAGCAAGTAGAAGCTGAGATTATAGTCAATCCCGCTTCCCAGCGACTTCAATTGTTAAGCCCTTTTCCGGCATGGGATGGCAACGATTTGATCAAGATGCCTCTTCTCATTAAAACACAGGGCAAATGCACTACCGATCACATTTCAATGGCAGGGTCATGGCTTCGTTTCCGCGGCCATCTGGAAAATATTTCAGATAATATGCTAATGGGAGCAATTAATGCTTTTAACGGAGAGTCTAATAACGTGTGGAATCGTCTGACCGGTAACTATGATACGGTGTCGGGTACTGCAAAACACTATAAATCGGAGGGATTGGCTTCGATAGTAGTAGCCGAGGAAAACTATGGCGAGGGTTCCAGTCGCGAACATGCTGCTATGGAACCGCGCTTCCTGAATGTTCGCGTCATTTTGGCTAAAAGCTTTGCACGTATCCATGAAACAAATTTGAAGAAGCAGGGTATGCTTGCGTTGACTTTTGCCGATAAAAATGATTATGATAAAATAAGGGAACATGATTTGATTTCGGTTGTCGGGTTGAAGGAGTTTGCCCCGGAACGCAATATGGAGGTTATTCTTCATCATGAGGACGGTACAGAAGACCGCTTTAACGTACAACATACCTATAACAAACAGCAGATTGGTTGGTTTCGTGCCGGCTCTGCGTTAAATGCAAGATAAAAAGAAGATGAGCAAAATTACAAAACAAACCGATGGTACACTGTTAGTACCTGATGTGCCTACCGTACCTTTTATAACCGGCGACGGAGTGGGAGCTGAGGTGACCCCTTCGATGCAGGCTATTGTAGATGCGGCAGTCCGTAAAGCTTACGGAAGCGTGAGGCATATTGAGTGGAAAGAAGTCCTGGCAGGTGAGCGCGCCTTCAGGAAGACGGGGGCATGGTTGCCTGACGAGACAATGGCAGCTTTCAAAGAATATCTAGTCGGGATTAAAGGCCCGCTGACGACTCCTGTGGGGGGAGGAATTCGTTCTTTGAATGTTGCACTCCGACAGACACTCGACCTTTTTGTTTGCCTGCGTCCTGTCCGTTGGTATAGGGGTGTCCATTCGCCTGTTCGCGAACCGGAAAAAGTAAATATGTGTGTGTTTCGTGAGAATACCGAAGATATTTATGCCGGTATTGAATGGGAAGCCGGTACACCTGAAGCGGAAAAATTCTATCATTTCCTGGAAACAGAAATGAAAGTTACCAAGGTACGCTTTCCCGAAACTTCTTCGTTTGGAGTGAAACCCGTTTCCAAAGAAGGTACCGAACGTCTTGTTCGTGCAGCTTGCCAATATGCCCTTGACCATGGTCTGCCTTCCGTGACTTTGGTTCATAAGGGGAATATTATGAAATTTACTGAAGGTGGTTTTAAGAAGTGGGGATATGAATTGGCGCAACGCGAGTTTGCGGAGGAACTGGCAACAGGTAAGTTGGTGATAAAAGATTGTATTGCAGACGCTTTTCTTCAGAATACATTACTCACACCGGAAAAATATTCCGTGATAGCTACACTTAATTTAAATGGTGATTACGTCTCCGATCAGTTGGCTGCCATGGTAGGTGGAATCGGCATTGCTCCCGGAGCAAATATTAATTATCATTCGGGACATGCCATATTCGAAGCAACACATGGCACTGCCCCGGATATTGCAGGAAATGACATTGTGAACCCTTGCTCCATTATCCTTTCGGCAGTGATGATGCTTGAATATTTAGGGTGGAAAGAAGCTGCCGATCTGATAGATAGTGCTTTGGAAAAGAGTTTTCTAGAATCGCGCGCTACCGCTGATCTTGCCCGCTTTATGCCGGGAGGTGTATCTTTATCCACTTCTGCTTTTACGAGAGAAATCGTAAAGAGAATAGAATAACAAATTAATGATTAAAACGTAATGAATATGAAAAAGGAATACTTGGTTTATAAGTTATCGGAGTCGATGAAAGAGGCTGTAAGAATAGATACGGAGTTGTTTTCGAAATTCGATGTGAAGCGTGGCTTGAGAAATGAGGACGGAACCGGTGTATTAGTCGGACTTACCCGTATTGGTAATGTAGTGGGTTATGAACGGATTCCTGGTGGAGGTCTGAAACCTATTCCCGGAAAGTTATTTTATCGCGGATATGATGTTGAGGATATTGTACATGCCATGATTAAAGAAAAGCGATTTGGTTTTGAAGAAGTCGCTTACCTGTTACTTTCCGGTAACCTGCCTGATAAAGAAGAATTGGCTTCATTTTCCGAGCTTATTTATGACAATATGCCTTTGGAACAAAAAACAAAAATGAATATTATTGAGCTTGAAGGGAATGATATTATGAATATCTTGGCTCGAAGTGTGCTTGAGATGTATCGTTTTGATCCTGCTGCCGATGATACTTCGCGTGATAATCTTATGCGACAAAGTATTGATTTGATCTCGAAGTTCCCTACGATCATAGCTTATGCTTACAATATGCTTCGTCATGCCACATTTGGGCGTTCATTGCATATCCGTAATCCACAAGAAAAGCTTTCCATTGCCCAGAACTTCCTTCACATGTTGAAGCGCGACTATACCGAACTTGATGCCAGGACTCTCGACTTATTACTCGTATTGCAGGCAGAACACGGAGGTGGTAATAACTCAACGTTTACAGTCCGGGTCACTTCTTCTACAGGGACGGATACATACTCTTCCATAGCTGCCGGTATTGGTTCGTTGAAAGGTCCGTTACATGGAGGTGCCAATATTCAGGTTGCGGACATGTTCCATCATTTAAAGGAAAATATACAAGACTGGACAAGTGTAGAGGAAATCGATACTTATTTCACCCGTATGTTGAATAAGGAAGTCTATAATAAGAGTGGATTGATCTATGGTATCGGACACGCTGTATATACCATTTCCGATCCTCGTGCCGTTCTCTTGAAAGAGTTGGCTCGTGACTTGGCTAAAGAGAAAGACCGTAAGGAAGAGTTTGCATTCCTTGAATTGCTTGAAGAGAGAGCGATAGAGACTTTCGGTCGGATTAAGAATAACGGGAAAACCGTTTCGAGTAATGTGGACTTTTATTCCGGTTTTGTTTATGAAATGATTGGCTTGCCTCAAGAAATATACACTCCGTTATTTGCAATGGCACGTATTGTGGGATGGTGTGCCCATCGCAACGAGGAGTTGAATTTTGAAGGTAAACGTATAATCCGCCCTGCCTATAAAAATGTGTTGGATGAAGTTTCATATATCCCATTGAAAAAGAGATAATTCACTTATATATTGAGACAAGAAAGGCTACCCGTATGAGGATAGCCTTTTCTTTATATTTATTGTTCCGAGAATCCATTAGAAAGAATCTCTTTGAACAGGTCTGTTACCTATTAGATGGACAGTTCACGAAGAACATTAACCAGATCTAATTTGATTGGCTTATTGTTTTTGATTGCTTTAGTGAATGGTACATACACTACTTCGTCATTTTCAACTCCGATCATAACGTTGCGTTGTCCTTCCATTATGGCATCTATCGCAGCAGCACCAAGACGGCTTGCCAAGATACGATCGTGTGCTGTAGGGCTTCCTCCACGTTGCACATGCCCCAATATCGTGACACGTACATCATATTCCGGATATTCATTTTTCACACGTTCGGCATAATGCATCGCACCTCCGGTCAGACCACTTTCGGCTACTATAACGATACTACTGTTCTTTGATTTACGGAAGCCATTCTTAATGAATTCTTCCAATTGGTCTACTTCCGTATCCAATTCAGGAATGATAGCCGCTTCAGCACCGGAAGCAATAGCTCCATTTAAAGCCAAGAAACCGGCATCACGCCCCATAACTTCTACAAAGAATAAACGTTCGTGGGAAGTTGCCGTATCACGGATCTTATCAACAGCTTCAAGAATCGTATTCAGAGCTGTGTCATATCCAATGGTAGTGTCCGTCCCGTACAAGTCATTATCTATTGTTCCCGGCAAACCAATACAGGGTACATCAAATTCTTCAGCGAAGATACGGGCACCTGTCAACGAACCGTCTCCCCCTATAATAACTAAGGCGTCAATGCCTTCTTTCTTCATGTTATCGTATGCAATCTGACGTCCTTCCGGTGTCATGAACTCCTTGCAGCGGGCAGTTTTCAGAATAGTACCTCCCAATTGGATGATGTTACTTACATTTTGGCTTCTGAATTCACTGATTTCACCTGTAACCAATCCTTTATAACCTCGATATATCCCTTTTACTTCAAGTCCGTTGTAGATAGCTGCACGTGTTACCGCGCGGATGGCTGCATTCATTCCCGGTGCATCTCCTCCGGATGTTAAAATACCTATACACTTAATATTTGCCATAACAACCTATTGTTTTAGTCTTAATAATTGTCGCAAAGATAACAAATTTGTAAGGGGAGCTCTAATAATTAACGTTAATTTGGCGTTTCAAAGATGTGATTTTATCGAATCTGATATTTTTTCCATAAGCCATTTGGGAGTGGATGTAGCTCCACATATACCAATGGATGAAACCCCTTTTATCAGATTATAATCAATGTCTTCTTCACTGTAAATTAAGTATGAATTGGGATTAACGTTCTTGCATTCACCATAAAGCATTTTTCCGTTAGAGCTTTTCTTGCCACTAACAAAGAAGACCAAGTCATGCGATGCTGCAAACTCACGGATATGTGGGAATCGGTTGACCACCTGTCTGCATATAGTGTCGTGGTAGTCAAACGTAACATCCGGTGAAATATGCTCTTTGATATAGCTGACAATCTGCTGGAATTCATTCAATGACTTAGTGGTTTGCGAATACAGACGTATGCTTTTGTTTAAGTCAAGTTGTTTCGCTTCTTCCAAGCTCTCAATAACAATAGCATTTCCGGTAGTCTGTCCCACTAGTCCCAATACTTCAGCATGCCCGTTTTTTCCGTAGATTACAATTTGCTTCGACTCATCATCTTCGTGATTGTATTCTTGCTTAATCTTCTTTTGAATGCGAAGAACCACCGGGCAAGTTGCATCAATAATTTCAATGTTATTTCTGTGTGCAGTCTCATAGGTTTCAGGTGGTTCACCATGAGCGCGTAAAAGGACTTTTGCATTTTGGAGTCGATTAAAATCATCATGATTGATGGTGATCAGACCTAATTCTCTTAATCGCTCAACTTCACAACTGTTGTGTACTATATCTCCGAGGCAATATAATTTGCCTCCTTTTTTTAATTCTTCTTCCGCTTTCCGTATTGCGGTGACTACGCCAAAGCAAAAGCCTGAGTTTTTATCGATCTCTACTTTTACCATAATTCCGATTATTGTGTGATTTTACATTTCGGCTACTCGCCCGAACTGGGCTTTCAACCATTCTTTTTGTTCGGAAAGGGTCATTTGGCTATTATCCAGTAATATTGCATCATCTGCTTTACGTAGCGGACTAATCTCACGGTTTTGATCGATATAGTCGCGTTGCTTTACATTTTCTAGTATATCGTTATAACTGACTTCTTCTCCTTTGGCTTTCAGTTCGTCGTAACGACGCTGGGCACGGATTTCTGCAGAAGCAGTTACAAATATTTTTAGTTCCGCATCAGGAAAAACAGTGGTGCCGATATCACGGCCATCCATTACAATGCCTTTCGCTTTCCCCATTTCTTGCTGTTGGGCAACCATCGCTTCGCGTACAAAACCCAGTGTAGCAATGGGGCTTACATGAGAAGAAACATCCATGGTACGGATTTTGTTCTCGACGTTGACTCCATTTAAGTAGGTATCCGGACGTCCGGTTTCAGGGTTGAGCTGAAATGAAATGTGTATTGCATCCATCTCTTTTTGTAGCTTTTCAGTATTAATATCATCCCCCTTGAATATCCCATTTTCCAGACTATATAGAGTTACAGCACGATACATGGCGCCGCTGTCAATGTAGATATAACCTATCTCACGCGCAAGATCTTTCGCCATTGTACTTTTCCCACAGGAAGAAAAACCATCTATTGCAATAACTACCTTTTTCATTGTTATCGTTATTTTTTTGTTCTTAATTGTATCGGTTAGCGGTTGTCACAGCATTACCCATTTTATATTGATAATAAACGAAACTTTATTATGCCGATTCAATGGTTCCACTGAAAACTTGTTCAAAGATACTGCATTTTTTTTGCTCGCTAAAAAACATTATTGTCGAAATCATATTGGTTACTTCGTTTTTGAACACAGTTAATAGGCTTTACTTCAGTTTATCAGTCGATCTTTCTTAATTGTAACTATCTTCTCTTTTTCTATATTGTCTTTCGGTTTTTATCCTTATATTTGTCCGAAATGAGATGGATATGAGTGTACTGCCCATATCATTAAAAGATTGATTATGATGTTTACAGCTTCCGAAGTTTTAGAGAAAATAAATATATATATTGCAGAACTACAGCTTACGCGTACTCCTCAGAATTTATATGAACCGGTAAAATACGTGTTATCGTTGGGTGGTAAAAGAATTCGTCCGGTGCTGATGCTGCTGGCTTATAATTTATATGAAGATGATGTGGAATCAATATTACCCGTCGCTTCAGGTATAGAGACGTACCATAATTATACACTTCTGCATGATGATTTGATGGATCGTGCCGATTTGAGAAGAGGAAAGAAGACTGTTCATAAAATCTGGAATGATAATACGGCAATTCTTTCGGGAGATGCAATGTTGGTACTTGCTTACCAATACATTGCTCAATGTAATCCCAAGTACTTAAAGGAAGTGCTCGATCTGTTTAGTCTGACTGCTCTTGAAATATGTGAGGGACAGCAGCTTGATATGGATTTTGAAGAAAGAGATGATGTCACCCAAGAAGAGTATTTGGAGATGATTCGTTTGAAGACATCCGTACTGCTTGCATGTAGCTTGAAAATAGGAGGACTATTAGGAGGAGCAACCATTGAGGATGCATCCAATCTTTATGATTTCGGAATGCAGATGGGACTTGCGTTTCAGTTAAAAGATGATTTACTGGATGTTTATGGAGATGCTTCGGTATTCGGGAAGAACATTGGTGGGGATATCTTGTCCAATAAAAAAACGTTTTTGCTGATTAAATCATTGGAACATGCTGACTCGGATCAAAAGAAAGAATTAAATTATTGGCTGACGTCGGTAGATTTTGTCCCTGCTGAGAAGATTGCTGCCGTAACGGACTTGTATAACCGCATTGGAGTGCGAAAATGGTGCGAAGATAAGATTGCTGATTATACGGTTAAGGCAATAGAAAGCTTGAAGCTTGTGAATGTTGAAATGGAGAAGAAGAAGGAATTGCAGCGGTTAATAGAGAAATTAATGTCACGTGAAATATAAATAATAGCTTATGCCATATAGGAGATTGCCAAATACCGATCAAGCAAGAATAAGAGCCCTGAAAGCTGTAATAGCGAAAGCTGATACTCAGGGTGTGTATGATATGGCTATCTCCTTAAAGATACTGACCGATGCACGCAACTATTTGGTTCGTTTCGAAGCCGCTCATTTATATTATGTGGAATGCTTTGATAATCAATCTGCTGCCGGAAGAAAGCATCAAGCTAATGTGAAGATGGCTCGGTTGTATCTTTCTCATTTCCTTCAGGTTTTGAATTTGGCGGTTCTTCGTTCGGAGGTACGCTTAGCCCACAAATCGTTTTATGGATTGCCATCGGATAGTACGAGTTTGCCTGATTTGACTTCTGAGGCTTCAATGGTGGAGTGGGGAAGAAAAATTATTGATGGAGAAAATAAGAGAATATCCCAAGGAGGAATTCCCATTTACAACCCTACAGTGGCCAAAGTAAGAGTTCATTATGATATCTTTGCAGAAAGTTATGAGAAACAAAAGAATCTGCAAGCGTTGACATCTCGCAGTCTTGAAGATGTTTCCTCAATGCGTTCAGGAGTGGATGCTTTGATTTTAGATATCTGGAATCAGGTGGAAGCTAAGTTTGCAAATATCTTACCCAATGAAAAACGGTTGAATTTATGTCGTGATTACGGTTTGGTATATTATTATCGTACCGGTGAAAAAGAAATAGAATAGCTTAAAAAATGAGACTGATAGATACCCACTCGCATTTATTTTTAGAAGAATTTGCGGATGATTTGGAACAGGTGATGGATCGTGCTAAATCTGTCGGGATTGAGCGCATATATATGCCTAATATTGATAGTACTACGCTTGAATCTTTATTGTCGGTATGTGGCAAGTACAAAGGATATTGTTTTCCTATGGTTGGATTGCACCCTACATCGGTCAATGAAGGATATAGGAAGGAACTCCAAATAGTAAAGAAAGAGTTGGCTGCTCCGGGCAAGTATGTCGCTGTGGGTGAGATTGGCATGGATCTTTATTGGGATAAGACTTTTCTTAAAGAACAACAGATTGTTTTCGACCAACAAGTCTGTTGGGCTTTGGAATATAATCTTCCTATTGTTATTCATTGCCGTGATGCGTTTAATGAAATCTATGAATTGTTATCTCCCTATAAAGAAACTTCTTTAAAAGGCATTTTTCATAGTTTCACGGGTACTGTTGATGAGGCTTTTCGTTTTATGGAATTCAGTAATTTCCTTTTTGGAATAAATGGAGTAGTCACTTTTAAGAAATCAACTTTACCCGAAGTATTAAAAGAAGCACTTCCTTTACAGCGCCTGGTTATGGAAACCGATTCACCTTATCTTGCTCCGGTCCCTAATCGGGGAAAAAGGAACGAAAGTGCATTTATGATAAATACAATACAAAAAGTAGCCGAAATATATCAAACAGAGTTAGAAGAAGTAGGAGAGATTACTTCGAATAACGCTTTAAACTTGTTTGGGCTATAGTAGCGATATAGAAGCATGCCCCGTTAATGCACGGAATTATAAAAAGAAGAAGGTGTGTCAAAAGGCAAAAAAATAGCAGAACGCCCTTGCTACAACATGTTGTAACAAGGGCGTTTTTATGAAATAGGGGCTTTTGACACACCCCCTATTATTCAGTTGAAACCGTATCGGTTTTTTCTTTTATTTACGGTAGCTGACCAATTCTTCTGCTTTAAACTTGCGAATGAAGTTGAAGTGCTTTTCTACTTCCGCTTCAGCATAGTTCAAATAAACGACAGCTGATTTGGCAAATAGATCGGGAGCACTTGTTGCATCTTGAATCAACAGGTGTGACATGATACAGTCTGCAGCCATTTCCATAAGACGGCGAGCTACAAAATCGAGTAATTCCTGATCTTGTGACTCTTTTACTGCGTGTGTACATGCCTCATATTTATTTGTCATTTCTTTCAGACGATCCATCAACGGTTGCATTTCTTCACTGCATGGAATTGCTTCGTATTCATGAAGAGTTGTTGTATATGAGCCGTTTGTAACATAACGGATGGCAGCTACAGTCTGTAACTGGGTTGTTCCTTCATAAATACTGGTGATACGTGCATCACGATAAATACGTTGACAAGCATATTCCAACATAAATCCTGAACCACCATGTATCTGAATGGAATCGTATGCATTCTGATTTGCATATTCAGAGTTCATACCTTTAGCTAGCGGAGTGAAAGAGTCTGCAAGCTTGGCATAAGTCTTTTGCTCCTGACGCTCTTCGGGAGTCAATTTACGTTCGCGTGAAATATCATCAAGAGCTTTATAAATATCTACGTAGCGTGATGTTTGATATAACAAAGCGCGACCAGCGTCAAGTTTAGCTTTCATAATGGCGAGCATATCATATACAGCAGGGAATTCTATAATAGCCTTACCAAACTGTCTACGATCTTTGGCATAAGCTAATCCTTCGTTGTATGCAGCTTGTGACAAACCTACTGACTGAGCAGCTATACCCAGACGTGCACCGTTCATTAATGCCATTACGTACTTAATCAAACCAAGCTTACGATCTCCGCAAAGTTCAGCTTTTGCATTTTTGTAGACCAATTCGCAAGTGGGAGAGCCATGGATACCTAATTTGTTTTCAATACGACGTACGTCGACTCCACCTTCCTGCTTGTCATAAATGAACATGGATAGACCACGTCCGTCTTTTGTTCCTTCTTCAGAACGAGCCAATACTAAGTGCAGATCAGCATCACCGTTTGTAATGAAGCGTTTCACGCCATTCAGTCTCCAACAATTTTCTTTCTCGTCAAAAGTAGCTTTTAGCATCACGCTCTGTAAATCGGAACCTGCATCAGGTTCTGTCAAGTCCATAGACATTGTTTCTCCGGCACAAATACGCGGAATGAAACGACCATGCTGCTCTTCGTTACCAAATTCATAGAGAGTCTCAATACAATCTTGTAAAGACCAGATATTACCAAAACCGGCATCTGCTGCGGCAACAATTTCAGCACACATTGTATAAGGAGTGATTGGGAAGTTCAGACCACCAAAGCGGCGTGGCATGGTCATACCGTTCAATCCGGCTTTAACCATCGCATCCAGGTTTTGTTTGGTGCCACTGGCATATTCCACTCTGCCGTTAGCACAGTGAGGACCTTCTTCGTCCACGCCTTCAGCATTAGGGGCGATTACTTCTCCGGTAATCTCTCCGGTGATTTCAAGTACTTTATCGTAAGAGTCCATAGCATCCGTATAGTCCTGCGGCGCATAGTCAAACTCATCTTTATCTTTGTATCCGCGTTCTTTCAATTCGCAGATACGCTCCATCATGGAGTTATTCAAATGGAACTTAAGTTCCGGTATTTCAGTATAAAAATTTGCCATAGTTTATTTACTATTCTGTTTATAGTATTTAATCATCTTTGGTATTACCTCTTCTATTGTACCATTGACTACATAGTCGGCAATAGTGTTAATAGGCGCATTCTCATCATTGTTGATGGAAATGATAATTCCACTTTCCTGCATACCGGCAATATGTTGGATCTGTCCTGAGATACCGCATGCAATGTAAAGCTTAGGGCGAACAGTAACACCTGTCTGTCCGATCTGACGGTCATGATCACAGAAACCTGCGTCGACAGCTGCACGACTGGCTCCTACTTCAGCATGAAGTTCTTTGGCCAATTCGAATAACATGTCGAATCCGTCTCTGCTTCCCATGCCGTAGCCACCGGCTATTACAATAGGAGCACCTTTCAGATTGTGTTTTGCTTTTTCTACATGGCGCTCAATAACTTTCACTACATAGTCTGTCGTTGGTATATATTTTGCTACATCGTGTCTAGTTACTTCCCCAGGATAGAGCGGGTCAAGTATCTCTTTCTTCATGACACCTTCTCTTACAGTCGCCATTTGTGGGCGATGATCGGGGTTGATAATTGTAGCTACGATATTTCCTCCAAATGCAGGACGAATCTGGTATAGAAGATCTTCATAGATTTTACCCTCCTTCTTATCTTCGTGGTCACCAATTTCAAGTGCAGTACAGTCTGCTGTTAAACCACTCGTTAGAGCTGAGGATACACGGGGGCCAAGATCACGTCCGATGACGGTAGCTCCCATCAAGCAGATTTGCGGTTTCTCTTCCTTAAATAGGTTGATTAAGACAGAAGAGTGTGGAAGTGATGTATAAGGGAATAATCCCGGTCCATCAAAAATATGCAAATGATCTACTCCGTATGGTAAAATCTGTTTTTCAACTCCTTCGAGGTTGGTTCCTACTGCTACCGCTTCAAGTTGACATCCTAGTTGGTTAGCTAACTTGCGTCCTTTAGTAAGTAGTTCGAGACTGACATCGGCAACAGTTACGCCTTCAATCTCGCAATATACAAATACATTATTCATAATATTATCCGATGGTATGGTTAGCTAACAATTCAACAATCAAATCTTCAACATCCTTGTCACTTCCACTGAGTGTACGGCTCTCTTTGGCCTGAAAAGAAATGTTCTGTATGGTTTTAACTTTAGTAGGTGATCCACTGAGACCACATTGTGCTATTTCACCGTTTACATCGGCTACACTCCATTCTTTAATATTTAGGTATGAATACTTTTCATAAAGATCAGCGTAAAGGAGTGGCTCGTTCTCTTTTACAATGGCGGCTTTTTCTTGAGCACCCAAAGCACGTTTATATTTTTGTACCAGCTT
Organism: Bacteroides sp.; assembly: GCA_041907545.1. Lineage (GTDB taxonomy): Bacteria > Bacteroidota > Bacteroidia > Bacteroidales > Bacteroidaceae > Bacteroides. Next base: position 109,183 of record JAYRGX010000002.1, on the reverse strand, counting down.
TGCATTGCGAGGACGGCATGATGCTGCACTTCCGTTAACCGTTATTACGATAGGAAGAGGTCCTTCTACGGTTTCTACACCACCATCAATATGGCGTTTAATAGTAATTTTCCCAGTACTTTTTTCTACATTTAAGATTTCTTCTGCGTAGGTGATTTGTGTTAACCCTAATTTCTCGGCAACTTGCGGTCCTACTTGTGCTGTGTCTCCATCAATGGCTTGTCTTCCCCCAAGAATGATATCATACTCACCGATCTTACGGATAGCTGTAGCTAATGCATAGCTTGTAGCTAATGTATCCGCTCCTGCAAAAGCACGGTCGGTTAGTAAATACCCATCATCAGCGCCACGGAAAAGTCCTTCGCGAATAACTTCAGCAGCCCGACCCGGTCCCATGGTTAAAATAGTAACAGTAGATCCCGGATAAGTATCTTTCAATCTGAGGGCTTGTTCAAGAGCGTTCAAGTCTTCAGGATTGAAAATAGCGGGCAGTGCCGAACGATTGATAGTTCCGTCGGCTTTCATGGCATCTTTTCCCACGTTACGTGTGTCGGGGACTTGTTTTGCCAATACAACAATTTTCAAACTCATGCTATTAATTTTAGTATTAGTATTTATTTGAGCCAGTAATAGGGAAACAGAAGTGATAATATTCCTTATACTGAAAACTTTAAGTTGATAATTAGGTTGCAAATTTACGCAAAGAGTTGAGTTTGGCAAGCAAAGGCGAGATAAAAAGCATCCTTTAAAACTCTTTGAGCTAGAGGATATTCCGTTTGTCGAGAAAAATAGGACGTTGGTACTAAAATCATATTTAGACGACGCAATAAGCCTGTTCATCTATTTTGTTTTACCATTTACTCTGGTCTGCTTACTTTTGTTTAGAGGAATAGACTGATATAATGATAGATATGAAATTTTGTAATAATCATGAGTTACCGGAAATTGTAATCTATGTCGCTGTTTGGGTGACTTTGATCTTGATCCCTTTGCTAGCAGCTTTCTGGGGTATCTTATCAGGTAATATTGATGTGATACATTGGCAAAGGATTGTTGGATTTTGGACTGAAGCATTACCTTTCTTTATCCTTTTTATACTCAATAATTGGCTTCTATTGCCATATCTTTTTTTTCGACAGAAAATAGCTCTTTATGTTGTCTCCGCTATATGCCTGTCTGTATTAGTCTTTTTTATAGCGGGACTTATTCTACGTGATGTTGATGCTGAACGATTTATTAAATTTAAGCATGGCAGGATAGAATCTTTGCAAGAAGGAAAAGATGGTAATAGAGATTTCTGTTTTCCCGAAAAAACGGATAAACGCTTATGGTCAAATGAGAATATGAGAGGGAATGAAAGAGTGGAACGCATGAATGCTGATGACCGAATACAGCCTGCCAACTCTCATGAAATTATACCTCTGCAGCGTTTTCCGCATCCACCTCGCGAAGGGATGCCCTTGTTTCTGCCTATGTTTAGGGGGCCTTTCTTCGGGCGTATGCTGATTGCTCTTTTGATGTTTTGCTTTAGTCTTGCGGTTAAGCTTTTCTTTAAATCTTTGCGCGATAGAGAAGCGATGAAAGAGCTTGAGCGTAATAAGCTTCAAACAGAATTGGACTATCTAAAATATCAGATCAATCCTCACTTTTTTATGAACACGTTAAATAATATACATGCATTGGTCGACATAAATACGGAAAAGGCCAAGCAAACCATTGTTGTATTATCAAAATTGATGCGTTATGTTCTTTATGAATCGAATAAGCGCACCGTATCTCTATTTAAAGAAGTGGAATTCCTTCAACATTATGTTGAACTTATGCGAATCCGTTATACTGATAATGTGAAAATACAACTTTCGGTACCAGATGAAGTGAACGATATAAAAGTTCCTCCTTTACTGTTTGTTACTTTTGTTGAAAACGCTTTTAAACATGGTATTAGCTATAGATATCCGTCCTTTGTTTCTATCGTTCTGATGATTGATAATCATGAAATATTATTCCATTGCGAGAATAGTAATTTTAGTAATTCAAAGGATCAATATCATGGTATTGGACTGGATAATGTCCGTAAACGCCTGTTATTATTATATGGTGAACGACATAGTTTTGTTATTGAGGAAAACGCAAGCTCTTTCGATGTACACTTGCGTATACCTATGAATATCTAAATGCCCTAGTATGATAAATTGTATTGCTATAGATGATGAGCCTTTGGCTCTAACACAGCTAGAAGGATATATATCCCGCGTATCTTTTCTTAATCTTGTCGCATCATACAAAGATGCTTTTGAAGCTATGAAATTGCTTGCGACACAGAAGATAGACTTACTTTTTGTAGATGTGAATATGCCGGATCTGAGTGGTCTGGACTTTGTTCGTTCGTTAGCGGACAAACCGTTGATTATCTTTACAACAGCATATCCGGAATATGCTTTGGAAGGCTTTAAGGTGGATGCAGTTGATTATCTGCTCAAACCTTTTGGGTTCCAGGAACTTCTAAAGGCCGCTGACAAGGCTAGGAGAGCATTTGAATCAACTCTTCTTGATGAAGAAACAATATTTGTAAAGTGTGACTCAAAAGTAACCTTGGTAAGACTAAGTAATATTAAGTATGTGGAGGGGATGAGTGAATATGTTCGCATTTTCTTGGAAGGAGAAGACAAACCTTTGATGCCTTTAATTTCTATGAAAAGACTCGAGGAAACATTACCGACTTCTCAATTTATGCGTGTGCATCGTTCTTATATTGTCAACCTTCGCAAGATAACTGAAGTTTCTCGGCTTCGTATTATTTTTGGAGATGCTTACATTCCCGTAGGGGATAATTATAAAGATAAGTTTATGGAGTATATTAATAGTCGTATGATGAAATGAGATATTGTGGCAAGCTGAATAAAAGAATAGCTCTTAACAAACTAATGTTTGTAAGAGCTATTCTTATGAATGTTTGGTGTATCTATCTTATTTGAGACCCAATTTCTTTGCAATTTCTTTTGGAATGGCATTTTTATTTACAACAATATTCATTGTTTTGTAAGCGACAAAAGCTTTGGATGCATACCATACACCTTTGTATTTACCCGATTTGCCCCATGAATTCTTTACCATGAAATATTCTTTTCCATTCTGATCTTTTGCCAAACCATAAATTACCATGCCATGATCATCTGTTGTCTCCCAATTGTCAAAGCCTTCTTGACGTAATTCTTGAGTGACATTAATTTCTGGTAAAGGTTTGGATGTCAGTTCTTTTCTCTTTTCTTCTGCGGGCATCCCTGTCCAATGTGCCATATCAGAACCAGTAATCTCGGCACCACGGTTTGCATCTGGAACTACGGCAACCCCGTCACGGGTAAATCCTTGTTCGCTTACATCACTTCCCCATGCGATCGTATATCCTTGTTTGATAGCATTATCCATTACAGCCATAAACTCATCAAGTGGTATATTCCAAGAAGAAGCATTACGCCAGTTATCTTGGATTTCAAGAGAGAATTGTTTGTAGAATGGATGATGAGTATATGAAGTCAGTGATACATAGTCATCCGGATTTAATCCAAGTGATTCTGCAAAAGACTTGGGAGTATACTCTTTCCCGTTATAAATAAACTTTTCAGGATACTTACCAAGATAGGTATCGTAAATAGAAACTAATCCATTTTTCCATACCGGTGTTAATTTCTTCAGCTTACCTTTTGCGATGGCATCTACATAAGCACCTGCTGTAGCATCTAATTCATTGTGTACAGGTAATGTGTCTCCATACATAATACCAGGCATTGCGCTTTGTGGAGCAAGACCATAATTTTTCATGCAATAGAGTACATCATAAAAACTTCCACCGGGAGAAAAAGAACTGTCACCGTGATAACGCACATAATTTACAGCGCGATCTATCATTGTATGGTGTACTACAAACATTTCAGAGAGATCGTACTCGCCTTTACCCGTGCGTAGTAACTCAGATTCTAGAAATCCCAAACCTGAAAAACTCCAGCAAGTACTTGAGCGGTTCTGGTTTTTAATAGATGTAATCGGGTTCTCTTTAATTGTTGTGAAGACGAAACCTTCTCCTTTCTCTTTTTTAGGAGCATCTTGCGCTACCATGTGCAAGCTTAAAAATGCCAGAGCAGCAATAAGTACTGACTTTTTCATCGTGATAAGTGAATTTATATGAATTATAGTGGTTGCAAATATAAATATAATATCGAAAAGAAAGGTTATATTTGTGGATAAAATCAGATTGATATGGAGAAATTAGCTTGCATTGATTCTCAGACCGGATTGGTACTTGAAGGTGGCGGTATGCGGGGAGTATTTACTTGCGGGGTTTTGGACAATTTTATGGATAGGGGGATACGCTTTCCATACGTTATCGGCGTAAGTGCGGGTGCTTGTAATGGTCTCTCCTATATGTCCGGCCAACGTGGACGTGCCAAGTTCAGTAATATAGATATGCTTGCTAAATATAAATATATTGGGCTGAAACATCTTCTGAAGAAACGCAATATCATGGACTTTGACTTATTGTTTCATGAGTTTCCTGAGCATATCTTACCATACGATTACACTGCATATTTTAATAATCCCGAACGATTTGTAATGACTACTACTAATTGTGAAACAGGAGGTGCAGCTTATTATGAGGAAAAACGGGATAAAAATCGCTTACTTGATATTGTTCGTGCATCCAGCAGCCTTCCTTTCGTTTGTCCGATAACCTATGTCGATGGAGTTCCTATGCTTGATGGAGGAATTGTAGACAGCATTCCTTTATTGCGCGCACGGGCCGATGGATTTATAAACAATGTTGTGGTTCTCACTCGTAACCGGGGTTATAGAAAAGATAATAGAGAGCTATCCGTACCTGCCTTTTTATATCGAAAATATCCTCGTATGCGCGAAGCATTAAAATTACGCAGTCGCATATACAATGAGCAGTTGGAGCTGGTTGAAAGGATGGAGGATGAGAAACTAATTACTGTCATTCGTCCTGAAAGGCCGGTTATGGTAGATAGGATAGAACGAAATATTGATAAGCTAACCGACTTATATGAGGAAGGGTATGCTTGTGCTGCTTCTTTTAGCTTTGAATAGATTATAGTTTATTTTCGTTTACCTTAAAAAAACAGGTGGAGACCTGAAAATCAGTCCTCCACCTGAATAATTATTTAATCAAAAACTTTCTTATTCTGCAGAACCCCAGCTTTCTTGAGCTAAGCGTTTGTAAGAATTGTAACGCCATTTAGCGTTGGCTTCAGCTGCTTTGAACAATTCTGTAGCTTCTTCCGGATACTGTTTCAATAAAGATGAGTAACGAACTTCACCTTTCAAGAAATCTTGGAATGCATCCCAATTCGGTTCTTTGCTGTCAAGGCTGAACGGATTCTTACCTTCTTCTTCCAAAGCCGGATTGTAGCGCCATAGGTGCCAGTAACCACATTTTACAGCATCTTCCTGTTCTGCCTGACTCTTACCCATGCCACTCTTCAATCCATGGTTAATACATGGTGAATAAGCAATGATCAAAGATGGACCTGGATATGCTTCCGCTTCACGAATTGCTTTTAATGTTTGAGCTTGATCTGCACCCATTGCGATTTGAGCAACGTATACATAACCGTAAGTCGTAGCCATTAATCCGAGGTCTTTCTTGCGTACTTTCTTTCCTGATGCTGCAAATTTAGCAATTGCTCCCACAGGAGTTGATTTAGAAGACTGACCACCGGTATTTGAGTATACTTCAGTATCAAGAACCATAATGTTTACGTCTTTGCCTGATGCAATTACGTGGTCAAGACCACCGAAACCAATATCGTATGAAGCACCGTCACCACCAATAATCCATTGGCTACGTTTTACAAGATATTGTTTCAGGTCTGCAATTTGTTTGCAGTAGTCACATTTATCTTGAGCTGCTTCTACCATTGGAACGATCTTCTCTGCCAATTCCTTAGTTTTATCAGAATCGAGCATGTTTTCAATCCATTCCTTGAATACTACTTTGTATTCTTTCGGTACATTTTCATCAGCGATAGCTTCATTCATCAATTTAGCTATACGGCTACGCATCTTTTCGTTAGCGAGCTCCATACCTAAGCCAAATTCACAGAAATCTTCGAATAAGGAATTAGCCCATGCTGGACCTTGTCCTTTATCGTTCGTAGTATATGGGGTAGATGGTACAGAACCTGAGTAGATGGAAGAACATCCTGTTGCGTTAGCTACCATTTCTCTATCACCGAACAACTGAGTAATCAATTTTACATAAGGTGTTTCACCACAACCAGAACATGCTCCCGAGAACTCGAATAAAGGAGTAGCGAACTGGGAATTCTTCACGTTAGCTTTAGTATCAACCAAATGTTGTTTAGTCTTTACATTATCTGCGCAATATGTCCAGTTCTCAACTTGACCGAGTTGGCTTTCGAGATGTTTCATTGTTAATGCTTTTCCACCTTTCTTAGGATTACCCGGACATACGTCGGCACAGTTTCCACAGCCAAGACAGTCGAGTACATCCACTTGAATGCGGAATGTCATACCATCGAACACTTTACCTACCGCTTTCAACATGTCAAACTGAGCTTCTTTCTGTTCGGTTTCGTCAAGAACGAACGGACGGATAGAAGCGTGAGGACAAACGTATGCACATTTGTTACACTGAATACAGTTTTCAGGATTCCACTCCGGTACAAACGCAGCTACACCGCGCTTTTCATATTGAGCGGTTCCTTGGTGCCATGTACCATCTTCAATACCTTTGAATGCGGAAACAGGAAGTAAATCACCATCCTGAGCATTGATTGGACGAACAACTTCGTTGATAAATGCAGGATCGTTGTTTTCTACTTTTGCGTCATCCAACAAGTTTACCCAAGAAGGATCAACTGGCAACTGTTGGTATTCGCCACCACGGTCAACTGCAGCGTAGTTCTTGTTTACAACATCTTCACCTTTCTTTCCGTATGACTTCACGATGAATTTCTTCATTTGTTCTACAGCCAAATCTACAGGAATAACTCCTGTTATACGGAAGAATGCTGATTGTAGGATTGTGTTGGTACGGTTACCCAAACCAATTTCCTGAGCAATCTGTGTTGCATTGATATAATAAACGGTTATATTGTTTTTAGCAAAGTATTTCTTTACTCGGGTTGGTAAATTCTTAGCCAACTCTTCACCTTGCCAAATTGTGTTCAAGAGGAATGTACCGTTTTTACGTAAACCGCGGGTTACGTCATAAAGGTGCAAGTAAGCCTGAACATGACAAGCCACAAAATTAGGAGTGTTTACCAAATAAGTAGAACGGATCGGGTGATTACCGAAACGCAAATGTGAGCAGGTGAAACCTCCGGATTTTTTTGAGTCGTATGCAAAATATGCCTGGCAGTATTTATCGGTGTTGTCGCCGATAATCTTTACGGAGTTTTTGTTTGCACCGACTGTACCGTCAGCACCGAGTCCGTAGAATTTAGCCTCGAACATACCATCGCCACCCATTGAAACTTCTTCTTCTTGTGGAAGTGAAGTGAATGTGATATCATCAACAATACCAAGTGTAAACTGGTTTTTAGGCATTGCCAGTGCAAGATTCTTATATACTGCAAGAACTTGTGCAGGAGTAGTGTCTTTTGAGCCCAAGCCGTAACGACCACCAACAATCACAGGTGCATTCTCTACACCATAATAGCAGTCTTTTACGTCAAGATACAATGGTTCGCCGGTAGCTCCCGGTTCTTTTGTACGGTCTAACACTGCAATACGTTTTGCACTCTTAGGCATAGCTGCCAAGAAATGTTTTGCAGAGAATGGACGATACAAATGAACAGAAAGTAAACCCACTTTTTCACCTTGTGCAGTTAAGTGGTCAATTGTTTCACGGATAGCCTCTGTTACAGAACCCATAGCGATAATTACGCGTTCTGCTTCGGGATCACCATAGTAATCGAACAATCCATATTTACGACCTGTAAGTTTGTAGATTTCATTCATATATTCTTCTACAACCTCAGGTACACTTTCGTAAAATTGATTTCCTGACTCACGGTGTTGGAAGAAATGGTCAGGATTCTCTGCCATACCACGAGCTACAGGTTTTGAAGGATTTAGTGCGCGTTTACGGAACTCAGCCAAAGCTTCCTGATCAATGAGCGGAGCTAGATCTTCATTTTCTAATAACTCAATTTTCTGAATTTCATGGGAAGTACGGAATCCATCGAAAAAGTTAACGAATGGAACGCGACTTTTTATAGTGGCTAGATGTGATACTCCCGATAGATCCATAACTTCCTGTACAGATCCTTCAGCCAACATGGCAAAACCTGTTTGGCGTGCAGCCATTACATCTTGATGATCACCAAAAATACATAATGCGTGTGAAGCAAGAGTACGAGCTGAAACATGGAAAACGCATGGCAAAAATTCGCCGGCTATCTTATACATGTTCGGGATCATCAATAATAAACCTTGGGATGCAGTATAAGTGGTGGTTAGTGCTCCAGCTTGCAAAGAACCGTGTAAAGCGCCTGCAGCGCCTGCTTCTGATTGCATTTCCTCTACTAATACCGTCTCGCCGAAGATGTTCTTACGACCTTTGGCAGCCCATTCGTCTACATACTCAGCCATTGTAGAAGAGGGAGTGATGGGATAGATCGCAGCTACCTCTGAAAACATATATGAGATATGTGCTGCTGCTTGGTTACCATCACAAGTGATAAATTTCTTCTGTTTAGTCATAACCAAATGAATTATTAAGTAAAAAATATTTTAATATAAAAAACCAAACAACCAAATGGGGATTTGATTTCCTCTTCCTATTTCCATTTTATCAATAGCATAGGTGAATCCCGGGTTGTTTTTTATTTTGGTGCCTTCAGTACATATTTTGAAAGGCATTACTTCATCTACCATAAAAGATATTCCTTTCTCTCCTTTATTCACTTTGTGGTCTTTCCACATCATGTTTACAAAAAAAGTGTCCAGTAAATCCTGCTCTTCTACCTTTACCGGAAAAAAAGAATACATCAGATTGGTGTTGTGCATCATGATTTTAGATGGTTTTTTGGGGAAATCTTCTCCGTTCGGATAAACCATATTGATGAGACGCGCGTCAGCCAAATACTTGATGTAGTTCATTACCGTAGCTCGTGATGTCTGTATATCATTAGCCAATTGGCTGACATTCGGAGCTTTCGGGCCATCTACGGCAAGTAAGTATAGAAGCTTTTTTATTTTAGATAAATATTTCAATTCGATCTGTTTGATCAATAAAATGTCTACCTCAACCATCATGTTCATGGTTTTAAGTAAATTTTCCGAGAAATTACGCTTTTCTAAGAAAAACGGATAAAATCCATGATGTATATAGTCTTGTAGATAATCTAACGGGCGAACTTTGGATAAGATACCTTTTGCTATTTGTTCATGGTTACTTAGTATCTCTTCCAATGAATATGCACGGAATTTCATATCGGTTTGTAGGTTGAGATATTCCCGAAAAGAAAATCCACGTAAATTATAACTCTTTACGATATCACGTAATTCTTGATTTTCCTCTTTTAAGCGCATTACCGAAGAACCGGTGAATACGATTTTCAAATTAGGAAAACGATCATAACAGAGTCGTAGTTCTCTACTCCAATCAGGGTGTTTAAAGACCTGATCAATGAGCAAAACTTTACCTCCTTTGCGTTGGAAGTCATAAGCAAAATCGACTATACTATGATTCGAAAAATAGAAATTATTCATATTAATAAAGAGACACGAGCGATCGGTACCAAACTTTTCTTTGGCATACTGAAGCAGAAATGTGGTCTTTCCCACACCACGTGTTCCTTTGATACCTATGAGTCTGTCGTTCCAATCGATCTCATCCATGAGATCCCGGCGGACTGGGGCATTAGTATGCTCAACTAGATAAGCGTGTGTGCGATAAAATGCTTCCATGCTCTTTATATATCAATTTTTTATGGGCTACAAATATACTTTTTATTTATATAATTGCAAAGTAGAGATAGCAAAAAAGTTTTTTTATTAGTGAAGTTTATCTATTTGCCTGCTTAGGTTTTTCTCTGTAAGTTTGTAGCCTAAAAATCTTACTGATAATAATTTATGAAACTATATGTTTTTAATCCGGATTCCGATATGGCTCTTGCCAATAATGATGAAAATTATATGCCTCCCATATCTGCTCGCCGGATGGCGGAAGATCTGGCTCTACTACCTATTTGGTATGCGGAAGCAGGGAGTGTCGTCTTGGCTTCATCTGCTTATAATCTTGTTTATCTTGGCGAATTGAAGCATCGGTTTCCACTTTCAGTAGAAATATTGACAAAACCGGAACTGGCTAATTATAATGATTTGGAAGTTATTCCGTGGGGATGGAATCGTGCGTTACGCAAAGATTTATTTATATCGGGAGTTCCACTATCCAATATCCCATCGGTTAAAGAGTTGGAAACAATTCGTAGTCTGTCTTCCCGCTTATTTGCCAACGACATATTAAGTCGGTTTGCCAATGAGGAATATTGTTGTGGAGAATCTGTCGTTCTATCAGATTTGTCTTCATGTCAGTCGTTCGTTGAGGGCAATGCCCGGTGTGTGTTGAAGGCTCCTTGGTCGGGAAGCGGTAAGGGATTGAGTTGGTGTAGCGGGAGTTTTACGCAATCAATATCCGGATGGTGTAACCGTATGTTGAAAGAGCAAGGGAGTGTTATGGGAGAACCACTATTCGATAAAGTAGAGGATTTTGCAATGGAGTTTTGGGCAGATGGACAAGGAGAGGTTCTTTTTGTGGGATATTCACTGTTCTCCACTACTTCCAAGGGAGCCTATGCCGGTAATATTTTGAGCTCGTCCGGACAAATAGAGACATTGTTGGGACAGTATATCCCTGTCGAAAGGCTAATGCTGATTCGCGAGAAACTTAAAGAGACTATGGCAGAGGCCTTATCACATTCTTATTGCGGTTATTTGGGTGTGGATATGATGATTTGCAAAACGAATGCCGGCTATTATATTCATCCGTGTTTGGAAATCAATGTACGGATGAATATGGGTATAGTTGCCCACAACCTTCACAAAAACTTTGTGGTTGCCGGGAAAGGAGGCCGTTTCGTAATAGAATATTATAAAAGTAACGATACGCTGCAGGAAGCACACCGCGAAGCTCAAAAGTTGTTTCCTTTATCTATCGAACAGGGAAGGATCGTCTCGGGGTATTTGTCTTTAGTTCCCGTTACTCCTAAAAGCCTGTATCGTGCCTATATTCAGATTGAATAATCTGAAACTGACCTTTCCGGAATAATGAAAGAAATAATTTATTGTTTTATTTAGCTTTCTTTAATTCTTGTTGCAAAGCTTTGCTTTCATTTCCACATCTGTCGGTCGCTGTAACGGCAAAATACTTTTTTTCCATCCACGGAGATATAGATACGTAAGTGAATTCCGTATTTTTTATGTTCTGTGCCAAAATGTTCTCCGGATTTGAAATATCAACCGGGTAAGTGTTTGAGCCGTAAATGACGTAAGCCGGTTTATTCTTGGTATCATTATCTTTTGCTGCTTCCCAACTCAGGTGGACATAGCCGTCTTCTTGTCGCGATACATTGAGATGAGCCGGAGCTGTTGGAGCGATGTTGTCTATCCAGGGCATTGCAGGAACTAAAGCCGGTGATGTATAATAAGTATCAATGAGTGCATCATATAATCCTTGAGTGTTGTCCACCAGATATTTCACCCGATAGTGTCCTTCACCTGCCAACTTATGCGCACGGACAAAGTTTATTTGTCGTTCAACTTCATCAATGGTCCAGTTTCCTTCGCTTGGGTGTAGAAAATAGATGCCTAGCCCCGGAATAACCTGCCGTCCATTGCTTTGTTCCTGCCAATCGAGAGCAAAAGGGTAGAAACTGTTTCCCCGGAAGTACATCATCGGATAAATTTGATCTTGAATTCCTTCGCCAAGCCATCCCTGTACATCTTGATTTACAGTATAGAAGGCATTCCATCCACGTGAGGAATAGCGTGACGTATCTTTATATTTCCCTACAGGACACGTGCTTACCTTTACCCAGGGTTTATCCGCTTTTACTTCCTTATAAATGTAACGAATGATTTCGGTGAGGTTATCCCTTCTCCATTGAGCCAGGCTTCTCCCATTGCTATACTTGCGATAGTCATAAGAGTCGGGGAAGTTGGGTGCGTATTCGGGATAACGCAGATAATCGAAATGTACCCCATCCACATCATATTTGTCGATGATCTCCCTGACTATACTCATCAGATATTCTTTAGTCTTGGGGTTTCCGGGGTTTAAGAAATATTCTTTTTTGTATGGTGTGCAGATATCTGGGTTACGTCTGGTTAAGGCATATTTACCCAGTGAGGCCACATGCTTCTTGTTTCCGAGTGGCATGGTCACTATCCACGCATGACATTCCATTCCTCTCTTGTGACATTCATCCACTACGAAAGCAAGGGGGTCATAGCCGGGATCTCCTGCTACGGTCCCTGTTAGAATAGCGTTAAAAGGCTCTATCTGAGATCGATAAAATACATCTCCGCGTGTGCGTGCTTGGAATAGCACAGTATTGAAATTGGCTGCTTTCAGCTTATCCAATATATTAATCAGATCTTCCTGTTGCTTCCGTATACTCGATGGAGAAGTGGCTTTATTATGTGGCCAGTCAAGTCCATAAGCTGTTGTGACCCATGCAGCCCTAACTTCATATTTGGGGGTTTGTGCGGCAAGAGCGGTATGGATAATGAATAAATAGATATAGAGTAATAGTATGCGGAGTCTTCTCATGCTGATGATCTTTAATTTTGGGGACGAAGTTAATCAAAAGCCTTGAAAATTTTGTCTTCGTTTTGTAAACAATTACATTTGCGCTCGGTTTTATACATAGACTTACTAATAAGGAATTGATGCATTATGAAGAAAATAAGGAAGTCGACGGCGATATCAACCGCTTTATTTATTTACATCACGCTGACAGCTATGTATTCCTTGCCGGAAAATACGGCTATCAGTAATATGGAGAAATATCTTACTGTAATAGTTTCTTATGCCGTAGTATTATTGCTTTGGCTGGTACTTTATAAGAAAGAAAATAAGCAAAAGAAACGACATGAAGAAGAAAATTGTAACAACCCCAAAACATAACATTATGAAAAGAGTATTATTAGTTGTTTGCCTGCTTGCGTTTGCAGCTTTGTCCAAGGCACAGTTTGAAAAGGGTAAATGGTTTCTAAGCCCTTCCCTTACAGGATTTGAGCTTTCTCATGATACTGATTTGGGAAAGACAAGTTTAGGCCTTCAAGCTAAAGGCGGTACTTTTGTGATGGATAATCTTGCTCTGCTTATTAATGCCGGGGTGAATTGGAATTATGAAGGTAGTGATCTCGACACTTATTCATTGGGAGTAGGTGGACGTTATTACTTTGATCAGGTCGGAGTCTTTACCGGAATTAATCTTAATATGGATCGTTGGTATTGGGCGAAAGACAATCATAGTACCAAAGTTTCTATGGGACTCGAAGCGGGCTATGCTTTCTTTCTTTCACGTACGGTGACAATTGAACCGTCCGTATATTGGAATATCAATGATGACCGTTCCAAATTAGGTCTAACAGTTGGTTTCGGTTTCTACTTCTGAGTTCGGGAAAGCTATGCTAAAGGAAGCTGGTTACCATCTATTATCCGTTTATTCGGTTGAAAAATAGAAGTATAATCTTAATATAAAATTCCCCTTGTTACAGCATTGTAGTGAGGGGAATTTTGTAAAGTAAGAGCTTTGGTTTGCTCTTAAAAAGGCTTTATCCTAACGGATCATCGTCTTTACCTGTTCCGTCACCGGTATTTCCATCGTCTCCAGTGTTTCCACCTTCTTCGCTTTGGGCTTCCGAAAGATATATACTGTTGGCAGACGCTTTTCCATCAACCGATATCATTCCCAGATAAATCTGTAAGGTGTCTCCCGCCCAATTAACCGGAATACTCAGCTCCGCTTTACCACTGGATCGTAAGTTGTCCTGCGTGTTGAATATCACAATCTTCTTGGTGGTGTTATATACTAACGGCATAGCTATATCCGTGGCAAGCGCATCACCCTGTCCGCTGTTGTCCGTCCACTTAAACTCTACTTTCCCGTTGTTCAACGAAGCCGATGCATCCGCTACCGGAATCAAAGAACCCCTCGAAACAAGGACTTTGGCATAGTCAATTTTTAACTCAGGATACTTGCCATCGACAGCTATCCTTACTACGTATGACAGTGCTGCGTTGAACGTGCTACATCGATGGGCTTCACCCTTATAACCTTCCCGCAAATACGCTTTCATCGGTCTTAAGAAATCCATGCCAAGTGTAAATTTAGCACGCTGATTTAACTGTTTCTCCGTGTGTGCATCTTTAGTGCTTACAGCTCGTGTGCGCATATAGTTTATGCCTTTCCATGACGCACCTATTACGCTACCTACTTTCCCGGAGAAACCTCCTAAAATACCTTGATTAATTGTTCCCATAATCTTTAAATTTTAAATTAGTTAATTAATAAATAATACTTTTTGTAATCGATTACGGTGGCGAAGTTACAGCGGGGAGAAGAGGTGAAATCGTGTTTAGTAAGTTTTAGTGAGTTTCAGTAACGTTTTTGCGTGTTTTTTAAGTTTCAGTAAGTTTCAGTCCGCTTTGTAATGAGAAGATTCTACTTTAATGTGATGTCCTACATGCTCTTCCAACACCTGGTTGCCGAGGCCAAGTTCAACTACAGCGATGTTTAGCCTTTACATTTCTTATGTACTAAGCGCAAACCGCTGCCTATCCTTTGAGGATATTCTTCAGTCCAATACTTTTCATAGTGATAAGCCATATTGTATTGGAATATTATCTATCAAAAAGATCTGATTTCGCATTACTCTATCGAAACAAGAACGACTGGATAGTGACAGGGTAATGACAAAGTAGAATATTTCATTGCCTTTTTAAAGATTTCCCTTGATTTCTTCTTTTATTTCAGAAAATAGATATATTTTTGCTTTCATAAAACCAATTATGTTTTATTTTATTGTCTAAATATAGACTTAAATTCAATTTTAATTTATATTAAAAATAGATGTATGGTGGATTATTATGAGTATTCGGTACCGGAATTAGTTCGACTTCTAGGTTCTCGTTTTAAGGAGTACCGAATGAGAGCTAATATGACACAGAAAGAGGTTGCCGAACAAGCAGGTCTTACTGTTTATACTGTTCAAAAGTTTGAGAGCGGTACGGCAGGTAATGTTTCGTTGGGTACATTCTTACTTTTGTTAAAGACTATTGGACAAATTGATGGTCTTGATGAATTGTTGCCCAATTTACCAGAATCGCCTTATTTGTATAAAGAAGAAAAGAAAGTTCAACGTATCCGCCATAAGAAGCCATGAAGGAATCATTGAAAGTTATGCTATGGAATAATGAAATAGGTCGTCTTGCGTGGGATAAACGCAGGAATCGTACATACTTTACATATAATCCGGTTTTCTTGGAAGGTGGATTGGATATTGCTCCGTTGGTTGCCCCAATAAAAGGCGTTCGGAGTAGATTGCCTATCTATGGCGAGGACGATAGTGTATTTCAGAAGCTCCCTTCTTTTTTGGCCGATTCGTTGCCCGATGATTGGGGAAACCGTTTGTTCGAATGTTGGCGAACGGAAAACAAAATAGCCAATGCGGATGTAACTCCACTTGAAAAGCTATCATTCATCGGCAAGCGCGGTATGGGGGCTTTGGAATTTGAACCTGAAGTTTCACGTTTCAACTCAAGAGATAAGATTGATGTAGAGTCATTGATTAACCTGGCACAACGCATTTTTGCAGAACGTGAGAATGTATGTATCCTACCCGAAGAGTCATTAACATTGCAGTCTTTGATAGCGGTAGGCACATCAGCAGGTGGCCGGCAACCCAAAGCGATTATTGCTATCAACCATGAGACTGGTGAGATTCGTTCGGGACAGATTGCAGGTCTCGAAGGATATGACTATTGCATCTTGAAGTTTGGTGATCCCGAGCGTTCGTCAGCAGAACTCGAAATGGTATATTATGAAATGTCTCGTTTGGCTGGTATCCAAATGATGGAATCACGTTTGATGGATGTTGAAGGTCTCAAGCATTTCCTTACTAAACGATTTGACCGTGATGAGACGAAGAGACTTCATACCCAGACACTGGCTGCACTCTACCCCGAAGCCGACAGTTATGAAAAGCTGCTTTGGGTTTGCCGCAAGATGCGTCTATCGGAAAAAGATTGTGAAGAGGTTTTCAGACGTATGGTCTTCAATTTGCTGGCCCATAACACGGATGACCACAACAAGAACTTTTCGTTTATAATGGACGAAAAGGGAAATTGGAGGCTTTCACCCGCCTACGATATGACGTTTGTATTCAATAAGGGAGGATTCCAACCACAAGAAGAACGTTGTTTTATGATCAGAGGTAAGTTGATAAATATCACCAAGCAGGATGTTCTTGATTTTGCCAAAGACAATGGCATCCGTCGTCCGGATTCTATTATCAATGAAGTTGCAAGGGCTGTTGCTCCTTTCCGTGAGCTTGCTATTAAGTACAATGTAAAGGAAGAATGGACAACCCGTATCGAGGCGTGTCTGTCAGTTCACTTGGCTGATTGGGAATTTGCTTCTACCTCCGAAGATGTATCATTTGAATTAGATGGGCACAAGATTGCCAATACCAGCATAGAGCAGGCCTATAGAGGTAATCTACATTTGTTGGCATCCATTGATGGGAGAGAGTTAAAATATGTTTTCCGTCAAGGCACAGAAGAGTATGGGCGAGTTAAGGAGAATGGTATTACCAATTTGCCTAAGGAAATTCTAATGGAATTGGTGGAGAAATATCTGCTATCGAAGATTAAGTAAAAACGTTGACTGACATTGTAGATTTGATTAACGATAGGAACAAATCTGATGGTTTAATATTCTCCAATTCTATGATGAGGTTATATTAAATATATTACGAGGCGTTGATCTTGATTTAAAATGTGTCTTTAATAGATTTTGGGCGATGTACAAGGATCAATTGATTGACGCGAATATTGATGCTGAAAGCAAGAAATCCAAGTCCATTGCCAACAAGATGATGATTGGGTTGGAATGATGCTGAAGGAAGAGTTCTACCTTACATGGAAAAAAGATTCTGTAGGAGTACGTTTACGCTTTGAGCCCAAATTTCTTCTGGTTTTCATCTTCGAGAGTTTCCAATGCTTTAGATTTCTGTTCTGTTGCAATATCCAAATAAATCATTGTGGTATGAAGATTCTCATGTCCGAGGAGATATGATATTTGCACTATGTTCATACCGTTTTCAAGCTAGTATTATGATGTCTTGGCGTAACGAAATATGCAGCCACCTTTGTTAGACGTTACAAATATATTAATATTTCTTTCGTAAACGATATCAGAGTGAATTAGACAAAGTAACTAAAAAGTGAACGGATATCACCGTTTTGGGCGGATGGATATCGACCGTTTCTTACAAATGACAAGACAGAGATGAGGATGATTACCATTAATACGTATATTTTAGCTCTCTAAACATATTTTGTAAAGTAATACATTTAGTACCAAACTGAGAACATACATCGGGCAACTTTATTTCGCTTGATCCAAAATGATTCGTACTCTCGAAAGATACCACGGTCCATTCAATAGGATTTATTGAGGAAAAAGCCGCTAAGTAAATATCAGCTTTATCCATTCTCATAAACTTTTCTTTAGCTTTATCTGAATAGGAAACGGCAGAACCCGCCCAATTAATTATCTCACTTAGTCTTCTGGTGGTATCATCTGTTGCAAAATCCAAGAAGAACTCATTGCCGACATTTGATTGTAACCAATGTTTCAGTTCATCATCATTTGCATACAATTCTTTTCTTACCCTATCTATACTACAAATGATACCCTCGTTAGCCATATCTTTTATTTTACTCCACAAACTGATCGCCACATCAATAGGTGCGTATCCTCTATGGGGAGCAACAAATGTATTAGAATCTATAAGATATTTCATGTGCAATATCATATTTTATTTATCACCTGCCTGAAGGTATCCCCTTTTAATCCAACCAAGCGATAAGCGTCAAGATTTTGTATTTTAAAAGATGAGATGGCATTGTTTAAATGTATCAAAAATGTCCGACTACATCTCTTTATAGCCGTAGCATAGAATTGTCCTCCCTTATTATCACCGGATGTATTGATTGGTTCATCCATCCATTCATTGTATAAAGCAAAATAATGCCTTTCACTTATCAAACCAATGTCTTTCAGCCTTCGAGCAATGACAAATCTACTCACTTTGAATCTTTTAGAAAGTACCTTATAATTTTCTCCTATTTTACTCCACTCTTCCTTCAACAATTCGTCATCGACGAGCAATATGGCTGCCACTTGGTCACAGAGCCTTTCTGGTGTAGATGTATAAGCAATATTTTCCGTACCTATACCGGCAGAATATCCTGTCAGTATATGGGCAAATTCATGTATTAAAGTAAAGACTTGTGCACTTTTAGCATCTTTACTATTGATAAAAATAAAAGGAGCATACTCATCTACCAACGTAAATCCGCGGCATTCCGCAACCGAGATTGGTCTACTCGTATTAAAGCCTACCACACTGTTGAAACAAACAATAGCACCCTTATCTTCAACCCTTCTAGTTAAGTCATTCAACGCTTCTTCTACAGTTTTGTGTTCAAAAGCCCAATTAACAGAGAGGTGAAGTAATTCCCTTATCTTATTACTGATATTGTTTGCTATAGCATTCTCATGGTATATACCAACATAATCAAGCTTATCAAATTTCTGATCTCGAAGGTATCCGGAAAGCCAGTCCTGCCTGTCTTCCATTTCTCTTATCATATCTCTGATATTTAGGCTGATTTTTTTGTTATTCGAAGCTCTGAACAGAGGAATTGTATCAGCCTCTTTGGGAGGAGTAGGTAAGAAGAGATATCCCAGCGGAACATAAAATCTCTGAGCGAATTTTTGAAGTTCATTCAATGTAGGCTTTTGAGTACCATCCAACCAGCTACGGAATTTGGCGTTTTTTTCAGCATAATTAGCCACACTATCCCCCGAGCGTTCTACAGCCCAGAAAAGCATATTATTGTTAATATTAATTCTACAAATACTCATATAAAAGATATCTTTAGGACCTATATCTTTTTCATTTCTATATAACAAAGGACATCATTTTATTCGTAATAGCCAAATCTTTTCAGAATTTATTAAATGCGGAAACAGCCGGAACCATTTATGCAGTTCCGGCTGTTTCACCTTTAGGCTCTCTTACCTCATTATCTGCAGCACCCCTTTATTTTCTCCACAATATACGCCACGTCCTCATCCGTTACCATGGGACCGGCAGGAATGCATAAGCCCATGTTGAAGAGCTTTTCCGATGTGCCGATGCCTGCACAGATGTTACTCATCCTGTAATTGCAGCCTATCTTTTCATGCTGATAGTAGGGGAAAGCCTCACGGGCCTGTGTGGCATAAAACATCGTCAGCTTCTTGACCGCTTCATCCTTCACCACCAATGCACCACCACCCGATGTCGTAATCATCTTGTTACTGTTGAACGACAATGTTCCGAATGTACCAAATGTCTCGTATTTTTGTCCCTTCTTCAATCTAAATTGTTGTTTTAGTAGCCAGGGTTTTGTATTATACGGGGATTGGTCTGTAATTCACTTTCTGGGATAGGGAGAAGTAATAAATGATTATCTATATTTAAAATAGGAATGGCTAACTCCAAGCGTTTCAATAGTGAGTAATATCCATAATCCATACCTATAATTTTATTCCATAAGAAAGCTATTTCCCTTGCTATATCGTTTGTAGGAGAAAGAGCTTCTATGCCAATTTGTTGTCTGATTGAATTAATACTATCCACAGTTTCCTCTTTGTGTCCTACTCTGTACAGGGCCTCAATATAGTTTATGCACACACCTGCATACCTATAGAGTGGATGTCTGCATCCCTTTTTTATTTGCATAAATAAAGGGAAGTTACTTTTTTCGTCAGCTGAATAAGACAAAGAAAACAGAGAATCCTTATTCCTCTCACTATAAATTATAGAACCTGTAGTTAGCTGATATGTGTTTGAATCAATGATTTCTTCCAATAGCTTTTTAGCAATGTGTACATCTTTCTTCTCTAGATAAATGATAGCTATTAGATATTGAACTAAAAAAGGAGATGCAAACAATTCATCATTTTCGTTATTACTATGTTTTAGTTCGTGTATAGAACTCTTTAAATCATCTATCAACTTATCCCAGATTCTTTCTTTCGGTTCTCGTGGAAAAGACATCCTTTCTGTTGGAGGCATCATTATAAAAGGAATGTCCCCCCAATGTTGAGTCATGTCAAGATACAAAATAGTGCGTAGTACTCTTGCCGTACTTATATATTTTGCACAGTCAAAAGATAATTCTTCCTTCCTTTCGATGATGATATTTAATTGACTGATGGATTTATAACCAATTCTCCATGCTGCCTCAATTTCCCTGCTTTGGGCATTTATGAGAATATTATTGGAAAGTTGTTTACATATACTTGCATCTAACGCACAAATGTATTCAAAATAGGAACGTACCGATTGGTAACTTTGTGTCAATATGGCTCTGTAATTTTTCTCAGAATTTAAAAAAGTATCTGTTTTAAGTGTCATTACAGGTTGGGGAGGAATCGATCTCTCTGTTCTTGTATCTCCTTTCTTGTATAGAGCTTTTATCTTTTCTGTTATTTTCTTTTTGAGCTCTATGAAATCACTGGGCGAATTGTTTTGGTAAAATATAGTCGCTAGGTGAGATATATCAAATGGCAGTTTATCCCTTTTTCGATTACATACTATAACAACATTCTTACCACATGCTCTGGCGTATCCCAATTCATACCATACATTAGGATTGTTTTCCGTTATATCAGCAAAGCATATAACGCTGTTTTTAATATGTTGTTCTATTGAGTCAATAAGAATAGTGACTTCTGGATCCTCATTTACTCTGTACGCTACTATTCCTGTTCCATCTTCAATGGCAGGTTTGTAAATCTCTTGGTAAAGTTGATTATACTCCTTATCGAAAGGCTGAATTACAAAACATAATTTGTTATCCATATTATTATCAGATTTTGTTAATCTTATATTATTAGTAGCTATCAAGGCTATAAACCAATAATCGCGAAATTAAGAAAAAAAATCTTTAATTTCACGATTGCAATAAATTTATTTTCTTACGTAGAAAGGAATGAATAGCCATTTTAATATCTTGACTATCAGCCTTATTAACTTACGATATTCCATAAGGTGAGGACGATGATTTTGAAGTATTCTTTCACAGAACGGTTATTGATATATTTCATGTTATATCGTATCTTGTCTGGTATGATTTGTTCTACATATACCTTGTCCGGATCCTTTGCTTTTCCTAGAATTGTGTTTTCATCCACATATTCTATGGAAGCATAATCGGTAATGCCGGGACGGACTGATAATACACGACGTTGCTCTTCCGTGTATAAGTCCACATACTTCCTAACTTCCGGTCGGGGACCAACAAGACTCATGTCTCCTTTTAGCACATTGAAAAGTTGTGGCAATTCATCCAGTTTATACTTGCGTATGAAATAACCCACACGGGTAATCCTTGGGTCTCTTCCCCCTACAGTGATTAAACCCTGCTTGTCTGCACCGGTACGCATGGAGCGGAATTTGATTACATTAAAATCTTTACCATATCGCCCTACGCGTGTTTGTTTGTAAAAGCCGTTGCCTTTACTTTCCAAGCGTATGGCAATATATAGAATAAGAAAGACAGGGGAGAGGGGTATAAGACCGAATAGGGAAAACAGGAAATCGAAAAAACGAATCATCAGCTACTTTTTATCACTTTATCGTATGCAGCTTTTACAGTAGATATGACGAATTGAATTTTCTCGTCATCAAGCTGAGGATAGATGGGAAGTGAAATCTCACTCTTATAGTTCTCATAAGCTTGGGGATAGTCTTTAATGTCATATCCTAAAGACTTGAAGTATGACAGCATGGGCATCGGTATGAAATGTACATTGACGGCAACCTCGCTCTTGGCTATTTCATCAATCACACGGTCACGCTGTTCTTCTGAAAAATCTTTGATTCGTAACGCATAAATGTGGTATGAGCTTTCTTTTTCACCATCCACAGACGGAGGCAGAATTGCCCAGTTGCAATCGAAAAATCCTTTTGAATAGGTGTTGAACACTCTCTTACGTTCTTTCAGCAATGTTGGATATTCGCGTATCTGCGCCAAGCCAATAGCCGCGTTAACATCAGCCATATTTATTTTCATACCCAACCCTACAATGTCGTAGCGCCAACCGCCGGCTTTCGATTTGGAAAAAGCATCTTTAGTCTGGCAATTCAGGCTCATCATACGCAACTCCTTATAGAGTTCTGCATTGTCAAAAGGCTTCGGGAGGTTCAGGCAGATAGCTCCCCCCTCGGCGGTCGTTACATTTTTCACTGCATGAAGCGAGAAAATGGCAACGTCTGTTTCACATCCCGTTCGTTGATCCCTGCTGTAATATGCGCCTAAGGAGTGCGCTGCATCGTTCACCACAAGGATACGCCCAAGCTTCTCCTGTACTACACTTTCCGGTTTGAAGATATTGCGTATTTCCGGTGCATTTACCAACTCCATGATGCGGTCATAATCACAGGGGAAACCTGCAATATCTACAGGGATGATAGCTTTTGTTTTGGGAGTGATTGCTTTTCGTATGGCTTCCACTGAAATATTGAAGTCTTTTCCTGAATCCACCATTATTGGTTTTGCTCCTGCATGAAGCACCGCCATTGCAGTGGCGCTATAGGTGTATGCAGGTACTATCACTTCATCGCTAGCTTTTACTCCTAACCAGCGAAGCATCATAATAGCTCCTGATGTCCATGAGTTTACGCAAAGCACTTCTTTTGCAGAGGAGAAGGCTTTGATTTCTTCTTCCAATGCTTTTACTTTAGGGCCGGATGTAATCCATCCCGAACGCAACGAATCAACCACTTCATTGATAACCGTGTTATCAATGAAAGGAGGTGAAAATAGAATTTTCATATATTGTAATTTATAAGAAATTAGCGAGCTACTTTATAGATTGTACTAAGTACTTTTTCTGGCATCAATTTGGCTACAGCATATAATAAAGCATAACAATTTTCTTTCCATCCAAATCCCAACATTCTATTAACACGACGGCGTAATCTATAAATAGATTTTGCATGTTTCCAACCGCGCCGTCTTTTGAAAAAATTGGAATCTAATCTAAATTTAAATAGGTATTCGGGTAGATTCGCAAATTTGCATCCACTTTTAAAGCCCTTTGCCCACATCATGGTATCTTCTCCAAAGTAGGTATCTTCGGGATATAAGCCGGCTTTTTCAAAATATGTGCGTTTAAACATTACGGTAGGGTGGATCATACAATCACGTTTCTTGAATAGTTCTAAGCACTTCTCATGAGTCGTTGGCATTTGTTTTTGAAAATATTCATTTCCGGCATTATCTATTTCTATTGCCCAAGTTCCTAAACAATCAATATTTGGATGAGAATCCATGTAGGTGACTTGCTTCTCAAGACGAGTCGGCAAAGAAACATCATCGGAGTCCATGCGAGCAATATAGATACAATCCTCTTTTGTTAATATAAAATTCAATAATTCATTTAATGAATATGCTAAGCCTAGATTTTTTTCTCTTACATTAATAAAAATATGTTTTGTTGATAATTTTGATATATAAGATGTTATATTGGGGTTAATAGGTCCATCGCAATTAATATATATATATAACGAAGAGTATGTTTGGTTTAGCAAACTTTCTATTGCTTCTTTAACTTTTAATAAAGTATCTTTTTCATATAAAGACATGATAACATATAACATAAGGTAGTTGTATTGTAATTATCTACTTTCTCACTAAGGGGTTAGAATATTTTTAGAATTAAAGATTTATATTTTAACTTATATACTGTTAAAAAATGAGCTTAACTTTCAAGTCCGAAATAACAGGGAAAAGTGCAATTCTGTCCACTTTTTTATCCGATAGCTTATCCAAAATGAATTGGATATATCGTTCGGGAGAAATGTTACTTACACGGTAGCTTTCAACGAGTGAGTACATAGAAGCTGTGTCCAGAGCTGATCTTTCACTGCCTATAGTCAGGCAGTTTTTTAATTCATCTTGATATGGTGCATCATTTGTTCGACCAGATTATTGCTTAATTCGACCATACCGTTTTTCAGTATATTTTTCATAGCGTGCCATTCCGAACAGGCATACTTCAATACTCTTTTCATCAATTGGTCGCAATTCTTATACCCTTGATTGAAAAGTGCTCAAGCCAGGTTTCAATATTGATAATAATATGTCGAAAAGACTTAATTCATTACTTCTAGAAGATGCATTCTGTGAGAAAAGGGAAGAACCGCCACTGTCAAAATCATCCTTTTTCTAGGGACGGGAGACTCTTTCTGTTTTTTAGAAGCCTAGTCTGCTTAGAACTGCGTTTAAAATGTTGTTTCCGATGGAAACGCTCCAAAACCTTCAGCTCTTCTTTAATTCTTCAGTACGTTCCTGATAACTCTTTTTCAGTTCCTCAAGCGCTTGCTTATGTCGCTCTTCCATACGCTCCATCTGCTCGCGGTAGAAAGTACGGTTGCCTTCCGCTCGTGGGGAATACTGTTCACGCAACTCATCCTCAAGGGAAATCCCGGAATGCTTTCTGAACTCCGATAGCTCATCCAATAATTGAGCTATGCGGATATTGACCAACTGCAATTGTATCTCAGTATTCATGGATTTGTAATCTAATGGTATAAAATATCATGTTAAGTCCGGTATTTTATGTAAAGCCTCAAACAAGACGTCAACATTTCCTTCTTGTAGGTGTGATTCTAGAGCGTTGGACAGATGTGCATGTGATGGATTCTTTTACGGACACAATTCTGAACTTCACTCTCAGAATTGTCTTCATTAGAGGCTATCTCCAATGGAATCAGTAAACCTTCATCGGGATAAGTCTTAGGAGCATTCATCCGTTGATCTCAAAAACTCTTAGTCACATAAGGGCGAATACGATTGTGGTCGAAATCCTCATTATCACAAAATTCCTTTAAAGAACGGCCGTTACTATAATTTAAAAATTGACGGTAAGCTGCAGCGTAATCTACTCTATTCTCTGTTTCCCTTTTTACTGGTATTTTAATCTGGGAATAAAAATAGTTCATAAAAAACAAGAGCTTGGGCGGAGATGTGGTTGGTTACAATAAGAAATTTGTCAAGAGTTATACAATGAGTGCTTACATAGCTCACATATGTGAATGTAAAAGTAATAATTTGCCATTTATAGACATCTATAATATGAGCTAATAATTTTGCTTGTTGATGAATTTGTATTAGATATTGATGACTATCATTAATAAATTAATGGAAAAGATTTTTTGATATTTTTATATATAGCCTGTTTAAAATGTAAATAGACTTAAATGCCTTTCGCTGTATGAAATAGTCGTAAATGAATATTCTATAACAATTCCTTACTTTTGAATAGCAATTAAGGTAATACAAGCCATTACACGCATCTATTTTGTTAGATAAGTCTTTGCAAATAGCTTGAGTAAATCTATCAGATTGGCAAATTCTGTTAATCTCTTCAAAGATAATATTCCCTATAAAACCATCTATGTATATGCTATGAAAATTCTTCTCATTGCATATATTTGTACAAGCAATTGAAAGCTCTTTAATATTCGAAAAAGCATTTGGGTTAATGCTATTTACAATAGATTTAGGGTTGCACCTATAATGATAAGGTGTAAAATCAGGTAATAATACTATTTTTTGAGAGTCCAAAATCGTGGCAATGTTCATATTGAAGTCTTCTGCAAGAGATACTTTTTCATTGAATAAATGCATGTTATTAATGATTATATCGCGTCTATAGATCTTATCCCATCTGTTAATCGTTGGGGTACAAGTTGAAGAAAAGTATGAGTTGCAATACTCTTTAATAAAGGAATCGTGTATTTGAGATCTCTCGAAAACGTATAGTTCATTTCTTCCAATCTGTTTTGAATAATCAGAGCCTTCTGTAATATAGCCAGATATGACAATGTCTGCATTATATTCTTTGATCTTTGATAAAAGGGTCTCAAACATATTGCTGTCAATCCAATCGTCACTATCAACAAAGCCGATGTATTTACCTTCTGACAAAGAAATACCATATTTCCAAGCAGACATCAGGCCTCCATTTCCTTTATGTATAATTCTAAACCTATTATCACCCAGTATTAATTGCTCACAAATTGAAATTGAACTGTCTATAGAACCATCATTAACAATTATCGCTTCAAAGTTCTTTAAGCTTTGAGACTTTATGGAATTGATACACTGCGCTATATAAGTTTCAACATTGTATACAGGTATTATTATTGATAATTCTCTTTGCATATATTGTATTCTATTACATGTGAGCATTCACTCTGCTTCGTTCTAATACCTAATCTGGCGTTGTAGCAGTACTTGAGTTGTTTTTTGATTAAAAATTAAGTTATTGTGCGAAATTCATTGGCAAAAGTGCCATGTAGTTTGTCTCTCATGAAATCAGTTTTCTTAAAACATCAGCGATGTATTTAGCAGACCTAAACCCATTCATCTTACAACTTTCTATAATCTGATAAATCAAGGACGTGTTTTTAGCCGCTTGTTCGGAATCGCGGAACAAATAATTTTTCCGTCCGAGACATACAAGTCTCATCATCCTATCGACAATAATTGGGAGACTAATATGTTAATCGTATCTTGCTCTTGTATGTGTCAAAGGATAAAGCCTTCACACAGGTAGAAATTCATGTAGAATTTTAGACCTAATATAATGCACTTAGACTTTAAAGGAGACAGATGACGTTCTCCAGATTGGGATTGGCATTCTCTTTATTGATCTCTATCCCGCTCAATAATTTCAGATGAAACGAACCACATTCATTTCTCCAGAAGAAAAAAGGGAACTTAGTGCTGGAAGTACATTTTGGGAAGCACTAGTAACGGCTAGAGGACTCACATGGATCTCCTCTATTTCCGACTCACACATGTGTTTCTTGTTATCACAATACCAACGGTTGGAATTACGGTATTCAACTCTTTCTTGAATGTAGAAAACGTTGATCGAGACTTCTCGAGGAGCACCATTCGTTTGATAACGAAATAGAAATTCACTTGTGTTCATAACATTTTGACTTTTAAAGTTATGAAGTAAAAGTCGAATATGAAATACAAGATAATAGGAGCCAAGAGCCATACAATGAGTGCTTACCATTGAAAGTTTTTAAATATGCTCATTAAAGCAATAGTTGAATATAGTATATCTATCTCTAATCTGTTTTGCATAAGGTATAATTTGTTCAAATTCATCATCACTCCATTTTATATTTTCTGCAATTGCTGTTGTTAGACCAATGCGATGATAATATTCTGAAATATCATATTCTTTCTCTTCTTTTCTATATTTTCGGTCAATAATTTCATGGGCCCATCCTACTTGTAATCCATGAATAGTAGAACGTTCTGGAAAATATTCATCAATGGCATGGCTGATCAAATGTTCAGCTCCACTAGTAACTCGAGTACTTCCACAAACAATCATTGATAATCCAGAAGTTATTAAACCATTTGTAAGATCAAATAAAAAAGCGTCTGTGAATAAATCATTCTTATTATATCTAAACAAGGGTACGACGCTTTCCTTAGAAAGCATGTACGCTATTTCGTTTATCGGTTCATGTATTATTTTATGTGCTAATTTCCAATCTGCTAATGCAGAAAGATTGGAAACTAAGTCTGCAACTCCCGCATATAATAGTACTTTTGGAGACTGACGAATTACATCAAAATCGACAATTAAACCGATAGGGGGGAAGACGCCATAACTCATTTTTTTTCTATTGTTTGTAAGTCGTGCAACACATGAATAAGCTGCATCATTTGACAAGGCAGAGGGGACATTGATATAAGGTTTGTCTATTTTATTTGCACAATATTTCACAATATCAAGTACACTACCTCCCCCAAAAGCTATCAATATTCCATCTATCTCCTTACATTGCTCTATAATAGATGGGGCCTCTTCGACATTACCTCCTTTTACAAATATAATTTTATAAAAATTGTTTTGTTCAAGCATATGCTTATAAACTTCATACAGATATTCTTGGGTAATTAATATTTTTTTAGGGAAAAATAGATGGGAAGTATGTAGTAAGCTATCTAACTTTCCTAAGATGCCATTTCCTGTTTTAACTACTGCTGGAATTCGAACTAGGTTGTAATACATTTTAATCTTTTATAATATTATACAAGTCCCTAATTGAATTAAAGATATATGTAGGTTTGAAAGGACTGCTCTGTATATCTTCCCATTTGGCTTCGCCTGTTAGTACACATGCTGTATCTGCACCTGCATTTATGCCTACTGCAATGTCTGTATAAAGACGGTCACCGACACAGACAATTTCTTCTATTGGGACATGAAAGCGTTGAGATACTATGTCCACAATTGTACGGTCGGGCTTTCCTAAAAAAAGTGGTTTACGTTCTGTTGCAGTTTCTATCAATTGAGCAATAGCACCACAATCTGGAATGTATTTATTATTTTTTATGGGGCAACGTATATCGCAATTTGTAGCAATATATTTATATCCTCTACTGACGTAATAGCAAGCACCTTCAATTTTTTCATAGGTCAATTCTGTATCAAATCCCAGAAGTATATAGTCAATATCTATTTCTCGATAGCTTAGGGGGACAATATCAAATCCTTCATCTTTCAACTCTTGTTTAAAAGATTCCGTGCCAATTAGATATATTTTTGCTTTGGGATTATGGCTTTTCAAGTATAGAATAATGGCATTTATGGAAGAGGCGATATTTTCGACAGTAGCTTTTATGCCTAGGTTACTTAATTTCTGTACGTATGTTTTTGCACTCTTTGAAGAATTATTGGTCATGAAAGCATATTTCTTTTCTTGACGATTTAAGGCCTCGAAGAAATCGAGTGCTCCATCTATTAATTCATTTTCATGATAAATAGTACCATCCATATCCAATAAAAATAAAGATTTATCTTTAAGTCTCATTCAATAATATCATCTTTAAAAAGAATTTCAGCGTTATGTAAATCATCATGATTATCTATTTCATACCAACGTCCTCTTATGGGATATGGTATAAAACAGCATTTCGCAAATATGCTATCTAAAGCAACTTCAGTCCATGAATTTTCATCCTTCTTTACTTCTATTGTATCTTCAATTTGGGTTAACAAGATGTTTGAAGCTTGTCTATTCAATTTATAAATATCAATCGAAACGGCATAATATTCTAGTTCTGATATCTTTTTACTTATGTGTTTGATTTTTCCTAGTTCGTCAATTGTAATTTTCATAGCCTCTTCTGTATAGCCACTTTTGTCACAGGCAATTAAACTTTGATTATTCCATCTAGGCTTTAAGAGACCTTCTATTATATTAGCATCGAAATACACATCGCTATTCATTAATAAAAATTCGGAACTCTTTATATGTTGATATGCAAGATATAAAGAATACATATTATTAGTTTCAGCATATCGAAGGTTCTCAACGATCTTGACATGTTCGTATTTTTTTAAATGTTCGTGAAGTATATTTGATTTATATCCAGCAACAACAATTATTTCTTCAATTCCTACTTGAATCAAATTGTTAATTTGTTTATCTATTATACAGATATTGTTCACGGTGACCATGCACTTAGGCACATTATCAGTAATTGGTTTCAGGCGTGTCCCTAAACCTGCAGCAAGAATTACAGCTTTCATTAATTTACTATTTGATTATAAGAGTTTATGCATATATAAATAAATAACAGTGACCATCCACTTTTTCGCTAAGTGTCAAAAGGTACTATTACATTTTTAGACTTCGAGATTATTGCATCTGTTTCATTGATTTCTGATAATTAACTATTAGAAATATTGGATATAGGAACATCAAGGCTCTATGATATGACTCACCTTTCATCTCTAATACGGCAAATAGAATTAAAGCAAATACAATAAAAACTCGCAAAGTTGAGTTATTGCTATATTTGTAAATGATATTCACTAAAAATATTACGGAAGAATAGGCAAGTAACAATCCTACGAGACCACTGTAACAAATAAGTCGCATGAAACCTACATCCGTATGCATATAATATAATCCATTAGAATTTGTGTAAATGCCATCTCCAAAAAATAATGTTGATAATTCTGGCATAAAATACATATCTTCATACATATGCGTTGCAGAGTAGTCCGTAATCTCCTTTTCCACAAATAATTGATTTACAAATGCAAAAGCCCATTTCTGCCAAATGGCGAAAGATTCATTAACACTGCTTAAAGTTTTTACTACATATAATAGTGCTATAATTGCACCTACTAACACTATCATAATTTTAAGCACCATAACCTTGCTTTGTGTCTTTTGCAAAATTATCAATCCACCAAGTAGCATTCCTATCAAGGATATTCTACCATAAAAGAAGCATCCGACTATTAATGTTACAAGGCAAAGGACTTGGGTCAGCTGCATTCTTATATTTTGAGCAATACGATAGCAACAAAATAGACATGCAAATGCGAAAGTTGATGCTGAAGAAAAAGCGGCAAAACCATCCAAACTATATCTAAACTGATATGCCTCAAAAGTTCTCTCTTCTGATTGTAATAACATCTCATTTAACCAGAAACTTTTAAACTCAGGATTAGCGATGAAACTTATTGTGAATAATACATAAATGCAACATGCCGTAAAAAAATACTTACAATACGCTTGCATTAAATCGTCGCTTTTTCCCCATTTATGTAATATATAAACTAAAAACACATCTCGAAATAGAGTTAGTATTATACCTATCAGCATAGGTATATATGAGAAATCCATTGTGCCATGTGATAGAGGCACAATGCTAGCATTGTAAATAATCGAGAAAATTAGAATATTTATAAAATATATATTTGCTCTGCATTTAAATTGTATTAATCTGACAAAATTCTTGTCGAATAACGCTATCAATCCAAATAAAGCAAAAAACCATGTATAATATGGCAATAACTTTAAACCTGGAGTAAATAAAATCAGAACAAAGACTATTATAAATATAAGCTCTGCAAAAACTGATCTTGAATTACTTTTTGTCATAGAATAATGAGATTATTCTGAACAATAATACTCTTATATGACTTTTTAGAGTTAAATTTGTGCAGTTTGCAAGTACATCTCCTATAGCAGGTAAAAACATCTTACCATGATTAACAGAGACCAAAAGTAAATCTACAATAAGAGTATCTAGATATGTCGCTGATATATGCAATTTCTTCTTCAAGTTAAATAGCTCTAATGATACCAGACCTTTATCACTCTTCTTTTTCTCTATTATTATAGGGTTGTCTGTATGCATAATAGAGCCATCACGCATGCGATATATATAGAAAGCATTGTCATAATACCGTACTGCTTTTGCATAAGCCAAGCAAGACAGTGTAAATAATGTATCCTCGTGATAAATCCCTTCTTTGAAGTAAAGATTGTGTTCTTTCAATAATGATGATTTCAGTAACAAAAAGCAGGCTTCTACATTAAAGAAATTAGATTTCCTATCAAAATATCTTTCACCAAAGCTTATACCGTCAAGAGTAGAGTTAATAGACTGTGTAATTTTTCTGCGGAATTGTGTTCGTTTATTTTCGACATATTGATCTTTGATGAGGTATTTGAAATCAGCAAAGCCCATATCAACGTTTCCCTGAATAACACTATTGGCGAAAGAAACAAATTGCTCTACATCGATATAATCATCGCTATCAAGGAAAAATAAATAATCTCCAGAAGAGTTTAAAATTCCAACATTTCTTGCAGATGACAACCCTCCATTAGGTTTATTAATAATTTTAATTTTTCCAGAATAATTAACAGCGAAAGCTTTAATTTTATCTAGGCTAGAATCTGTAGAACCATCATTTACAATGACTATTTCGTAATCAATATCTATATAGTTTACACTGCTTAGACATTCTTCAATATAGTCTTCTACATTGTAGACTGGTATTATTATGCTTACTTTCATTTTCGATATAATCAAATAGTTTATATGATAACAACATTAGTGTCCCATTAAAATCAGAAGATGCCCTTTCAATCTATTGAAATATAGTTTATTACGCAGTGATTTGGATTAAACGGATTTCAATTTTCAGCTCGTTAACAAAACTAGTTTTCAATGTAGCAAAGTACAATATGGCTCTTGTGAGTCAGGTTTGTTTGACTAAATTTTAATCGTCTCATTTTAATGGGACACTAGTGCTATAACAAAACTAACGAATGCAACTTAGCATATAATCTTATCAAAAACCATAATCTCTCGCGCACAGCCCAGAGATAAATCCTTTTAGAAATACTCAAGGCATGTTGATGTGAGTTATGACACCAATACGCATATTGTTTTTCAAAATCTGACACGAGTCCACATAATACAGAGTTTTCATTATTTCCTTTAACAGCCATTAATGTTGAATCGTACAATATTATTTTTATACCAAGGAATTCTATACATTTATCTAAAGACTCATCATCATTCGAAACTCCATTACGAATATATGCGTAGGCTTTAAGCATGTTTATGTAGGCATCACGATTTACTTTACCCATAGATACTGACGAACCACGCATAATATAGTTATACATCGGTTTGTCAAGATGAGTGATAATATTTGATTTCATAATTATAGATGGAACAAGCGCCAAGTCTTCGCCATGTCGAATGTCAATAGGTTGAACAGAAAGAAATATCGTTTTACGCACTACCATATTACACAACGACTCTCCGCAGTATGCCAAATATGATGATTTATCGCCATAAACAAACTTAGAAGTCACACGTTTTACTATCGTTTTCCCTCTGAGTATATAAGACATATCAAAAATAACCAGATCTGCTGCACTCTTATCAATCTCTTCCCTTAATTCATCTAGGCAGTTGGCCGAATACCAATCGTCGCTATCACAAAAACACAAAAATTCTCCGCTTGCAACCTCAGCTCCTTTCCTACGAGACAAACTAGGACCTAAGTTATTAGCATTTTGTAATACTATTACGTTGAAATCAGCACTTTCTTTAAACTTATTTAATTTTTGTACTGTATCGTCAGAAGAGCAGTCATCGATGAATAATATCTCAAAAAAATTAGGGTCTATAGTTTGTTTTCGTAAGCCTGTGAAACAACTCTCTATGTATTCAGTCGAATTGTAACATGGGACAATTATACTAAATAATGGTGAATCTATTATATTCATAAATTGTCTATTTCTTGATTTTTGCTGTAACATAATCTTTTAGGTATAAATAAGAGTCATTTTTGGTTATTATTGACATGATCCAATAGCTTATTACCCCAACAAGCATTTGGATACATAAAATCATATAATCAGAAATAGACAAATACAAAGTACCGGTACACAAAAGAGCCATTATCAATGTACAAATGGTCGCAGGATAAAGGTCTAATATTTGTTCTCGAAAACTATAGTATATTAGCTTCTTCAAAGTATTTGCATTTACAAATGTTGCGTAAAAACTATAAATTAATCCTGTGACAGCTACTGCCAGAACAGATATCTTCATGCCAATGATTAATAAGATTATGAATATAGGTTTTTTGATAATCTCAATTTTAAGCAGTATGTCACTTCTACCTATTGCTTTAATTGATTGGATTGATGTAGCGCCAATCATTGACACCGCTTGTGATACACAAAGGACTTGGATAAAAGGAATACATTCTTCCCATTTTTTAGTAAGTAACATATGTACCAAGGGTTTTGCAACTATCGCACAACCACCTAAAAGGGGAAATACGACAAACGAAATTATTCTGACAGCTCTTCTTACCATTTGCTTTACAACATCCACGTTATCTGAATGATTGGATAAAGCAGGAAACAATACAGCCATTATTGATGTTGTAACATTATCAGAGAACATTGAAGGAAATGACTGCCCTCTATTGTAATATGCAAGCTGAGAAGCATTGTAGGTCTTACCAATTAATAGCGTTCGCAATTGCTCAAAAAATGTACCCATCAAATCTGCAGCCAACACTTTCCATCCGTAAGCTACCAGCTTCTTGGCGGCACTAACGGAAAAGACGCATTGGGGTCTCCAAGAAATAGTAAATAACAAAACTATAGAATCTACAATCGCACATGATATATATTGTGCAACTAATGCCCAAGCTCCACCACTATTATATGCAATTGCAACACCTATAATACCAGATACAAAAGTTCCGGATAATGTAGAATAAAAGAATCGCCTAAATAGCATATGTCTTGATGCATATGCGTGCTGTATGGAATTAAAGGCACTTACCGGAACTTTTAGCGCAAATACTCTTAGCAAAGGTGCTAATATTGGCTGATTATAAAAGGAGGCAATAAAAGGCGCTGCGAAATAGAATAATACGTAAATTAAAAGTGAGACTCCTAAGCTACACCAGAATATTGTTGAAAAATCAATATCATCAGCATCTTTCTTTTGAATCAAAGCGGTGGAGAATCCACTGACTACAAACACATCTGATATTAATATTAATACCATTAGAATAGCAACAACCCCAAAATCTTCCGGTAATAATATACGTGCCAAAACAATAGAGATTATGAAAGACGCCAATTGTGTTGACACCCTTTCGCTAAATTTCCAAAACAGATTGGATATTACAGTATCCCTTGATGGCATAAAATTAAAATTAGAAGACGTAGCCTTCACAAATTTTGTTTATTCTTTCAGCAATGATTTGTGAGGAGTTACCGTTGAAAACGACACCTAATTGCTCAAAGTATTGCAATCTCTTATTTTCATATACATGAGCATCAAAATTCGAAATAGCTCTCTTTAAATTATTTATAGAATAAGCGACATCAAACGGAGTGTCTTCAAGATTTATATATACGTTTCTCTCGTTTTTATATGTATCGAAATCGACCGCGAATATAAATCCTGGTTTTCCTGTTAATGCAAATTCAAACAAACATGAGGAATAATCAGATATACAAATGTCTGAAATCATCAACAAGTCTTGTATATCATAATATTGTGTAACATCAATAACAGAATTTGGGAGACTTAAATACTGAGCTATCGAAGATATATTGGGATGCAGCCTAATTAGTCCAATCCAATCTCCACCAAATTTCTCTTTAAGTGATTCTAATATCTTATTCCAGCCAATTTCATATACATTTAAGGTTTCTTTGGTAAGATTATCCCGGAATGTAGGGGCATAAAATACAATTTTACAAGAAACTGGAATTCCTAATTTATTTTTAATAAATTTGATATAATCTTCGTTGCTATTATAGAGAATGTCGTCTCTAGGAATTCCTATCTCTGCAATTTCACCATTATACCAACAAGAATTTTTATACAAAGAACTCATAAAATAGCTTCCTGATATAAATAGATCAGCTATTTTACTATCTTTTTTTGCATTTAAAATGTATTCTTTTGATAAGTTGCTTATAGTGTCCGCTTCGATTTTCTTTATTGGCATATCTCCATGCCATGTTTGGATATAGTATTGTCCCTTCCTTTTTTTTACGGTAAATGGCTTTCTACAATTATCTATCCATACTTTTGCGGTTGCCAATTCGTATAGATATTTTAATGTGAAAATCTTCACGCCTCGTATCTCTGTTGGTAAGGGTGTTGAACAATCATTTAACAACCATACTATATCATATCTCCCTTTGTTTTTTAGGAGTTCTTCGCAAATATATTTGCAATTATCTCCATATCCTTTCCCTAAAAAATTAGATATTACAACTTTATTTCTTTTTATAGGAAAAAGCCATAGAATATGGTATAGCAAATCATTTTTTAAAATTGAGATTTTCAATTTTAAGTTATTAGTCATAGCTTTAGCTATATTCTTATAATTACTAATTTTGTCTATCAACATTGATAAATAGATTTTGCTTAAAATTGTTGATTAATAGTCAGTTAAGCAGATATATTCCTCAAGACGCCGCATTAACCATTTCTGATTACCTGTGTATTTTGATTTATCAATACTTTTCTTGGAGATAGGATGCTTGAGCCTTTCCAATCCTTGAAGTAAGCATCAATAGGATGAGGTATAGGATTCTTCTCAGGTAAAGGCAAAGTTGGATACCTCATTTTATATAACTTTTGCACTAGGTAGTAACCATCCACTTCTCTGCAGAGGACCAAAAGATACTATAGAATCAGTGTTCATGATTCAAATTATATATATATTTAAAAACAAGTTTAACTTTAGAGTTCATAATAACAGGGAAAAAGTGTAGTCCTGTCCACTGCCTTATCCGACAATTTATCCAGAAGAAAACCGATATATTGTATCGGTGAGATGTTATTTGACCGACAGCTTTGAACAAGCGGATGGCTACACCTTAGTCAGCAAACATTTCCGGCTGAATCTGTTCTGCAACTTTTTCGCACCAATCTTTCACTAGAAAGGATATGCAGTAAAGCCATCCGTCACTTCCGAATGGGTAAGCTTTACTTTGGTCTTCCATGATACCGGC
Source organism: Bacteroides sp. (assembly GCA_041907545.1). GTDB lineage: Bacteria > Bacteroidota > Bacteroidia > Bacteroidales > Bacteroidaceae > Bacteroides. Next base: position 72,424 of record JAYRGX010000002.1, on the reverse strand, counting down.
AATTTTATCCGCCAGCTTCCAATCCATAGGACAGGCGTTGCCTTGCTTGATTATTTCGTATAGTTGTCCCAGCGTTTGCAGGCGTTCTTTGCTTATGAATGTTTCCTTTCCTCTGCGTGTGGAAATATGCGTGCGATAATAGTCGTATGCTTGCCGAGTCTTTTCGTCCAAACGGCTGTCGAGGAAAGAATAGGAATAACTGTTCATTACTTCTATGCGTTTCAAGGCTACGGTGGAAGAGATTTCTTCCCAACTACCGTTTGATGATTGTGCTTTTGCCCAATCTGCCATGGTACTACGTAGGAGGATAAACCATTCGTCGTCTTCTACGGCTTCGGGGGCGAAGAAAGGGATGAGGCTCCGGCAAAGGTATGCCTGTGTCCGGGTATCAATGCTGTCGGTTTGCTCATACTGCTTCATCAATCCAATTACTGCATTGTAGCAACTGTTCATCCTTTTTTCATCACGAATAATGGAAGTTCCTTCCGTCAAGGTGAAAAGCGCGGAAACGAGTTCGCTTCTTGTGGCAATATCGTTTGTCCGGTTTGCCTTATCGAGCAAGATGTGAAACAGCTTGTCTGCTTTGTGGGCATATTCCTCTCTGTCGCTAAATTCTTCATCGGAATTATCAATTATAATCATCTGGTAGAGGGCGGCATAGATACGTGCCAGTGACAGCAGCCGCATGGTGCTGTCCGATGCCAGAGGTATGATAGCCTGCAAGGAAGGCAGTAAAGCTTTTAATAGGTTTTCTTCATTCATGGAATGTTGCTTTATTTCTTCTTCTCGGGAATCACTTCTATCAGGTCGGGATGGATGGTTGCCATGGCTACGGCAATGACACCTTGAATGGCTATGACTACGCGTCTGTCCCGTGCTCCTTTGACTTTGACGAATATCCCTTCCTGTCCTTCCAGTTCTCCGCCGGTGATACGAACTTTAGTCCCTTTGGTCAGATTCACTTCTCCGGGTTGGAAATAGAGCAATTGGTCATTGTAGGTTCCGGATACGGCGATAAAGCTCCGCATCTGATCGTTGGGCACGATAATCTTCTGTTTCTCCCTTGAATCAGTGATGTATTGAAGGTAGGGTATTTTCTCTTTAGCTTCTTTGATCTCCGAAGAAGTGGCATGGACAAAGAGCAGATTGCGAACGGCTGGAACAAGCTCACGTATTTTCCTGTTTCTTACTGTTCTTATTTCATAACGCATGGGAATAAAATTTCCGATAGATTTCTTGTCGAGAAGTTGCTTTACATATAACTCTCTACGATAAGTAGCTCGCATGGCATACCAAACTGCTTCTTCCGTTTTATCCATGTCCTTTATTTATTCGATTACTTTTTTAGCCTTTTTTGAATAAAAGACATATTTTTGGGGCTTTGAAATAGCTATATATTACTGTATTTCAATTAGTTATGCTCTTGCTCGTATAGATATCAGAGGCTATATATGTGGTCTCTATGTAAGAGACGACAATGACATATAATAAACTAAAAATCAGTTGTATACATAAGGTATACAACTGATTTATTTAAGAGTTACAAAGTGCTTTTATAAGCTCTCCAATTTATAAAATCCGGTTAGTTTTAGATTTGATTTTTCGTATAGCTTAAATATTTATTTCTCTATGTATGGAAAATATGGCATAATCCATTTACTATTAATACTTTGTATATTTCCGTATAATTTAAAGCTATAAATATTTATTAATTTACTTGCTTGTATTCTCAATTATTCATATTTTTGCTGCGAAGTTAGAACGTCTCTTACATAGAGAGTGGTACAATAGAAATGAAGAGCAGCAGATGGCAGAAGTCCAACTGTGTGTTTATATTTTCGTGCAAATATCAGTTGTTTTTCCATTTATATTCTTTCACTTTTGTACTCTTCGTACTCCTCTACCCATTCTTTTAGTTTCGCTTGTAATAATCGTTTATCTGGTAAATAGAGAGCATATTCCGTTGCATAAATGTTAGCATCTTTAGGTAGGGTTAGCTTTACCAACGCATCGTTTTTCTCTTGGCAGAGTAATATACCAATAGTAGGCTTTTCGTATTCTTGTTTCACATATCGGTCAAAGTAATTGACATACATCTGCATCTGTCCCAAATCTTGATGAGTAAGCTTGTCTACTTTCAAATCAATAAGAACATAGCACTGTAAAAGACGATTATAGAAAACTAAATCGACAAAGAAGTGCTGTTCATTGAATGTAAACCGCTTTTGTCTGGATTCAAACAGAAAACCTTTTCCTAATTCGAGTAGAAAGTCCTGTAGCTTGCTGATTATGGCATTTTCCAATTTGTTTTCCAAATAGACTGATTCTGGCTTTAGACCCAAGAATTCTAAAGTAAGTGGATTCTTAATGATATCCGAAGCTTTTTCAAGTGTTTGTCCATCTCGCGTCAAACGTATGACTTCATTTTTATTCCTGCTTAATGCTAGTCGTTCATATAAACTTGAACCTACTTGACGGCTGAGTTGTCTGACACTCCATTGCTGTTGGGCACATTCTATTTCGTAAAAATTTCGTTCGTCCAGATTATCGATGCGCATCAGTACAAGGTAATGAGACCAACTGAGTGTAAAATCCGGTTCCGAAATCCGGGACAGTGTTTCGGATTTTCCTGCAATCTTATTGGAGACATTATTTCCGATACCAATTTGTTCTATTTTAAAATTCCGAGACGCTGTTTCGGATTTTGAGTAAATGAGATAAAAATTTCTCATATTTTCGAGATTATCAACAGAATAACCTCTTCCGAACCTTATGGATAATTTGTTGGATAGCTTTTTGAGGACAGATTTTCCATATTCAGCCCTATAAAGACCCAATTGTTCATCTTCTATGATATACCTTCCGGTTTCATAATTAGCATATACCATAGCAGTATTCACGGTAGAAACTACTCTTTTGCGGATAGTCTCTACTAGTGACGATATTTTGTCGAACAGGATTTCTATCTGTTCGTCAATTTTCTTCTCTATATCACGATTCATATCTATAATATTTCGATAATACGTATTATAAGAAATTACAAAAGTACTAAAAATATTGGCATTCTGTCAAAAAAGTTACTGTCAGTACTTAATGACGATAAAGTGAACAGATTAGTGATCGGATAACTTATTTATGTAATATGAGAACTCAAAGATTCAATCCCGCTAAAAGACTTTGATTGGCCTGATCTATAACCGAATTTTCGAGTGATGCCAGATAGATTTGTGTCGTCTTTTCTGAAGTATGTCCCATCCCTGCACTAATTATTGATAACGGTACGTTATGATTGCGTGCTGTGGTTGCCCACGTATGCCGGGAGGTATATGAAGTAAGTGCTGTCTGTACCCCTAACATTTTGGCCAGCTGTTTCAACCGGCGGTTGTAGTAGCCCAGTGCCGTTTGATATTGCATAAAGGCCCGGGAAGGATCTATGGATTTGAGGATAGGGAATATATACGGTGAATTCCGGTTTTTTGCGGTATAACGTTGCAGGATTTTGCTAATACACGGCTCAATGTGTATAATCAGTCGCTGTCCGGTCTTGCGGCGGATGTAGGTGATCATATCCCCGTCAATGCTTTGTCTTTGCAGAAATGCAATGTCTACAAAAGCCATCCCGCGTGTGCAATAGCTGAAGATGAAAATGTCACGGACCAGAGATAGGGAAGGGGAGAAGCTCAGATCCAGTTTTAAAAGATCCATGATTACCTCTTCGTCGACAGCACGCTTGCGGGTACGCTCCACGCCGGTATATACATTTTGGAAGGGAAAGGTCTGGTTGACAAGATGTTGATGCACCGCTTTATTATAGATAGCCCGCAGTATCCTCATGTAGAAGGAACTGGTGTTGCGCACCACTTGTCTGATGCGGAGCCAGTCATCATATTTCAAGATAACTTGTTCGTTAAATAAAGAGAGGGGAATATCATGATCGTTTAGAAAGGCTGAAAAGCTGCTTAAGGCCCGGCGGTAGTTGCGTGCGGTACCCAGCTTGCCGGCGGTTTTGAGGTGAGCTATCTGCTCTTCAATGTAGGTGAACAGGCTGATCCGCCTGTCGGGCGAACGGAATGCCTTGATGATGTCTGTAAGGGAATATGCTTTACCGAGGCAATCCAAATTGGATATGATGGTATGCAAGAGAATGATGTCGTTGTCTATCCGTTGTTGGCAGGCCTGCAAATCGCTTTGCACTCCCGGATCGGAAATGATGACTGCTGTCTTGTCTGTGTCCCACTGGTGGGGAAATAAACGGATGTTCGTGGTGAGCTGTGCTATTTTTTGTTTGTGGCATAGCTGATAATAGATTACTCCGGTTTTCCCGTTTACTGTTGATTTGCGAAATTTTACTTTTACTGTGGCCATAATGTTTGTTCTTCGATTTTTGTAATTGATTATGGCGGTGAAGTTACAACAGGGGGAAAAGGCAAAATCGTGTTTAGTAAGTTTCAGTAAGTTTCAGTAACGTTTTTGCGCGTTATTTACGTTTATTTCCGTTTTAGTAAGTTTCCGTCGGTTTTAGGGGACAGATTTTCCGGGCGGTCCGGGTAGGGAACAAGATCGTACTCCATTCGTATTTTCTTCGGTTTATACAGACGGAGTTGGCAGCCGGATGAAACGGCTTTGCTTCGAACAGGGTACGAACTTGGTACGAATGAAGTACGAATATGAATGTTAGGGTCGAGCGGTTTATTCTTCCCGCAGTTTCTCTTGCAGAAACTGTCCCGTATAGCTTGCCGCACATTTAGCAACTTCTTCAGGAGTTCCAGTCACAACAATATTGCCGCCTTTATCTCCACCTTCCGGACCGAGATCAATCACATGATCCGCGCATTTAATAACATCCATGTTGTGCTCTATAATAACGATGGAATGCCCGCGTCGTATTAAAGCATCGAATGCTTCGAGTAACTTGCGGATATCATGGAAATGCAAACCGGTGGTCGGCTCGTCGAAGATGAATAAGGTTGGTTCCGCTTTCTCCTGACTGAGATAATATGCCAGTTTCACACGTTGATTCTCACCTCCCGATAGAGTGGATGATGACTGTCCCAGTCTGATATATCCCAATCCCACATCTTGCAATGGCGTGAGTTTCTTCACAATCTTCTTTTGACCATGCTCGGTGAAAAAGTCGATTGCCTGGTTCACAGTCATGCCTAATAATTCATAGATGTTGATGCCTTGGTATCTGACTTCCAGTATGTCCGATTTGAAACGTTTGCCATGGCACGATTCACATTCCAGTACCAAATCAGCCATAAACTGCATTTCGACAGTAATCACTCCTTCGCCTTTACATTCCTCGCATCTTCCTCCTTCACTATTGAAGCTGAAGTGTCCTGCAGTATAACCCATCTGTTTAGCCAAAGGCTGATCGGACCATAGCTTCCTTATTTCATCATAGGCTTTTATGTAGGTTACAGGGTTCGAACGTGATGATTTACCAATGGGGTTTTGATCAACAAATTCAATGTTCTTCAAGCTCTTTATGTCGCCTCCAATTGATCCGAATTCTCCCGGTGATTCATTGCATTCATCCAATTCACGTTTAAGTGCCCTGTAGAAAATGTCTCTGACCAAGGTACTCTTACCCGAACCGCTAACGCCGGTGACAACCGTCATGATGTTGAGCGGAAAACGCACATCCACACCCTTCAAATTGTTTTCGCGCGCACTTTTTATTTCGATATAATTGTTCCATGAACGGCGGTGCTCGGGAATGGGTATTCTATCTTCCCCTAATAAATACCGGACAGTATAACTTTCGCTACCTTTTTGCAAATTGCGCATATCACCCGCGTAAATCACCTGTCCACCCAGCCTTCCTGCTTTCGGACCGATATCTATAATATAATCGGCGGCACGGATTATTTCTTCATCATGCTCCACTACTACAACGGTATTGCCCAACTGTTGCAATTGGCGTAGCACTTTAATGAGGCGATCGGTGTCACGGCTGTGTAAGCCGATACTTGGCTCGTCCAATATATACAACGAACCTACCAAACTACTTCCCAGAGAAGTTGCCAGATTAATACGTTGACTTTCACCACCCGATAACGAGTTGCTGAGGCGGTTTAATGTCAGATAACCCAAGCCTACATCGATCAAAAAACGAATTCGACTATTGATTTCGGTAAGTATTCGGTTGGCTACCTCACTGTCATGCTTATTTAACTTCAGATTATCAAAGAATCGCTTTAGCTCTGTTATCGGTAAATCGACCAATTGTGAGATACTTTTTCCGCCTACGCGTACATAGCCGGCTTCCGGTTTCAAACGTGTACCATGACATTTAGGACAAAGAGTTTTTCCTCTGTATCGAGCCAGCATGACGCGGTATTGTATTTTATATTGATTCTCCTCCAGCATTCTGAAGAAGCCGTTGATACCTTCAAAGTAAGGAGTGCCCTCCCATAGCATCCGGCGTTGTTCGTCGGTTAATTCAAAATAAGGAGTAAAAAGAGGGAATCCGGCTTGTTCGGCATGGTGAATGATCTGCTCCCTCCATTCTCCCATTTTCTCGCCTCGCCAACACACTACGGCTCCGTCGTATATTGATAATGAACGATTAGGGATCACAAGGCGTTCATCTATCCCTATCACTTTACCGAATCCTTCACATTCGGGGCAAGCACCGATAGGAGAGTTGAATGAGAACATCTGATCATTCGGTTCTTCGAATGTCATACCATCAGCTTCAAACTTCTTGCTGAAACGATGTAGATGATTGGTACCACCTTCCGGGTAAAAGCGCAAAAGACAGTTGCCATCGCCTTCATACATTGCAGTTTCAGCGGAGTCAGTCAACCGGCTGATTGCATCTTTTGTTGAAGCAACCGTCATACGGTCAATCATTAGGTAGACCGTATCATTCTTCTTGGGCGAATATTCTTCTATGCGTACCATTTCGCCGTTTACTTCCAAGCGGTTGAACCCTTGTTTCATATCCACTTCCAGTTGTTGCTCCATTGTACGTCCCTCCTGCAATAATACGGGAGTAAGAATGGTATACCTTGTCCCCTCGGGATGCCCGCACACGCATGCTACAATATCTTCTACCGAATGCTTTTTCACTTCATTCCCGCTTATGGGGCTGAAAGTCCGTCCTATGCGGGCGTATAGCAACCGGAGATATTCATATATTTCAGTGGATGTTCCCACTGTGGAGCGTGGATTGCGACTGTTAACCTTCTGCTCTATGGCAATAGCGGGGGGTATTCCTTTAATAAAGTCACACTCCGGCTTGCTCATTCTTCCGAGAAACTGACGGGCATAACTACTTAAGCTCTCCACATAACGTCTTTGCCCTTCGGCATATAGCGTATCGAAAGCTAAAGATGACTTTCCCGATCCTGATAGCCCGGTTATAACGACAAGCTTATTTCGAGGTATTTCTACGTCTATATTCTTTAGGTTATTGACGCGTGCCCCTTTAATGATTATAGAGTTTTCTTCTGACATGTTCAGGAATGGATATATAAATTGAAGCTACAAAGATAGTTACTATAGCTTAAATATGGCACATGAAGCCTTGGTTAAGATTTGTTATACTTTTAAATATGATCGGAGTTCCCAATGCAAAATATTGTATTTTTATCCGCGGCAAATACCTAAAGAAGCCCTTTTACAGGGTGAAATGAAATAATTACAGAATCAAAAAATATATTGATGGAGAAAATGAGAAGTAAATTCCTTGCATGTTTATTCTGCATGCTTTTTGTTGGGATGGGGCTGTTACAGGCTCAGTCCGAGAGATATCCGAAAAGAGAGTTCCGTGGCGCCTGGATACAGACCGTGAACGGGCAATTTAAAGGTATTCCTACCGAGAAGTTAAAACAGATGCTGATTGATCAGTTGAACTCCCTGCAAGGTGCTGGCATTAATGCTATTATTTTTCAGGTTCGCCCTGAGGCTGATGCGTTGTACGCATCACAATTGGAACCATGGAGCCGTTTCCTGACTGGTGTTCAGGGTAAAGCTCCCGATCCTTACTGGGATCCTATGGCTTTTATGATTGAAGAATGTCATAAGCGTGGCATGGAGTTCCATGCCTGGATAAATCCTTATCGGGTGAAAACGACTTTGAAAAGCGAGTTATCTCCCATTCATCTTTACAATATCCATCCCGACTGGTTCGTGACTTATGGTGACCAGTTATATTTTGATCCGGCCCTTCCCGAAAGTCGCCGCCATATCTGTATGGTGATCAGCGATATCGTGTCGCGATATGATGTTGATGCCATTCACATGGATGATTATTTTTATCCCTATCCGGCTAAAGGCAAGGATTTCCCGGATGATGCAAGTTTTGCCCGTTATGGGGGAGGCTTCTCCAGTAGAGCAGATTGGCGTCGTAGTAATGTGAACATCTTGATTAAGAAAATACACGAGACTATTCATGAAATAAAACCATGGGTGAAATTTGGTGTTTCTCCTTTCGGTATCTATCGTAACCAGTCGAGTGATCCGTTAGGCAGCAAAACTAACGGTCTGCAGAATTATGATGATTTGTATGCCGACGTGTTACTGTGGGCTCGTAACGGTTGGATCGACTATAACATTCCACAGATATATTGGCAGATCGGTCATCCCGTAGCCGATTATGATACTTTGGTGAGATGGTGGGCTAAGAACACTGAAAACCGTCCTTTATTTATCGGACAATCGGTGATGAATACCGTACAGAATGCCGATCCGCAGAATCCGTCTATCAACCAGTTACCTCGTAAGATGGCATTACAACGTGCATTCCAAACTATCGAAGGCAGTTGTCAGTGGCCTGCAAGTGCAGTGGTGGAAAATGCCGGTAACTATCGTGACGCACTTGTATCCGAGTATCACAAATACCCGGCTTTACCTCCGGTATTCGACTTTATGGACAACGTTGCTCCCGATAAAGTAAAGAAAGTGAAGCCGGTTTGGACGGCAGACGGCTATATTCTGTTCTGGACAGCTCCCAAATACAAAGATGAGATGAATCGTGCTGTTCAATATGTCGTTTATCGCTTCGATTCGAAAGAGAAAGTGAATATTGACGATCCTTCACATATTGTTGCCATAACTAGAGACAGCTTCTATAAGTTGCCTTATAATGACGGTAAAACCAAATATCGTTATGTGGTTACTGCGCTTGACAGGATACACAATGAATCAAAGTCGAAATCAAAGAAAGTGAAGCTTTAAAGCTTCACTTTTATTCCGAGGCGGAATCTCCTTTCTTAGCATATTGGCTTGGGCTGACTTTGAAATGCTTCTTAAAGACTTCACGGAAGTATTTCGCATCACTAAATCCTGTCTTCTCGGCTATTTCCGTAACGCTGTACTGTTGCTCTTTAAGCAGGGATGCGGCATGTTTCAATCTGATCAGTCTGACATAATCTGCGGGTGCTTGATCGGTTAAAGCTTTTATTTTATTGTAGAAGCTCGTGCGGCTCATGTTCAACAGCCCACATAACACATCCACGTTAAACTCCGGATTGTCAAGGTTGTCTTCCACACTCTTCTTCACGCTTGCAATAAAATTCCATTCTATATCGGTGGAACAGTTGATGCAATCCGGTCCATTTTGATCCTCAGTCAGTTCCAGATTACCATATTTTTGTCGCAATATAGCACGATTAATCAGCAGGTTGGATATCGTCATCCGGAGAATGCTGATATTGAAAGGTTTGACAATGTATTCATCGGCACCGGTACTCATCCCTTCAATAATGCTCTTGTCATTATCCATGGAAGTAATGAGAATAATGGGTATATGGGATGTTTCGATATTATTCTTCAGTGTAGTGCATAACTCGCTTCCGGAGACTTCAGGCATCATCATGTCGGCAATAACCAAATCGGGTGAATAACTTTCAATCAGATCTTGTGCTTCCTTACCGTTGGAACATGTTTTAACCGTATAGTTCTCCGATAATGTCTGCTGTAGATACTCCCGCAGTTCATCGTTGTCCTCAGCTATGAGAAGTTTGGGAGAATTGCTCTTCGGTTCAACTTGCTTTACAGCTACCTTTTCGACAGATACATTCTGAGGTACTCCCGACTTGGAATAGACCACTTGCTCATTCTCCTGTTTAGTGGTATGCGTAGCCTCTTTATAATGAGCTTCGTTCTTAGGGAACGTTATTTTGAAGTATGTTCCTTCATTCTCTGTACTGTTGAACGCGATTTTCCCTTTATGCAACTGCACCAACTTCCATACCAATAACAAGCCTATTCCACTTCCGGCAGTTTGGGTATTGATTACATTGCTTCCTCTGAAATGAGCTTTGAATATACTTTTTTGCTCCAGTATTGGTATTCCGATACCGTTATCTTTCACTTCAATGCTCCATGCATTGTCTGTCTCGGTAGAGATAATGTGTACATCTTTACCTTCGGGAGTATATTTCAGTGCATTCGAGATCACGTTTTTCAATATGGAGTCCATTTTCTCCTTATCAATCCATGTGTTGAGGAATTTGAAATTACTTTTATAGGTAAGATTGATGTGCTTCATCTCGGCAAGGGAATGAAAAGAATGAATTGTATTTTGCAGATATGAGGCTAGCTCATACTCCGCTACATACAATGACGCTGCACCGTTTTCTGCCCGTTCCAGATTAATAAAATTGGAAGTCAGGCGGAGTAGTGACTCTACGTTTCTCAATGCGGTATTCACATTCCTTGACCCACTTTCGCTCAATGCTTCCTTATCCAGAATATCTTCAAGTGGGGCTTTGATGAGAGTTAACGGAGTGCGTATATCATGTGCTGTATTGATATAAAACTTTATTCTGTCATCCAGCGTCTTGCGCTGTTTCCATTTAGTGAAGAAATATTGTGTATACCAGCCAATCGCAATAAAAAAGACAGCTGCAATAATAAACATCCACGTCTCCGCTGTAGTTGTGTTCATTTCACTATAATTTTGTGGTTGTGCATAACAAAGACTAGAAAAACAAAGGAAACAGGATATATAAAGTAGCTTATTCATCACAGTCAGAGTTTATTAGTTGCTATTATGCCATCTTATGAAAGTCTCACAAATCTAAGTAAATAAGTTGATAAATACAAAATGATATACTCAGAAAGTCTCGGTTTCTTTTGTGCCTTATGCGGGGAACGCTGATTTATTGCGTAATAGCTAGCACTTTTGAATATCCCGAATAAAGCTGTGAGAACTGCTTGTAAATAAAAAATAGAACTGCAGTGAAGCAGCTCTATTTTTCTATTTTACAGCATTACCTTTCACTCTTATTTTTTCTTTTCCTCTATCCATTTACGGGCATTGACAAATGCTTCAATCCATGGGGTAACCTGATCGTTATTGATCCGGTCGTTAGGATAATTAGCATTCTGCCATGGGAAAATGGCACGCTCCAAGTGAGGCATCATGGCCAGATGACGTCCGTCTGTACTAGCCAGTGCAGCTACGCTATAGTCCGAACCGTTAGGATTACCCGGATATTCATCGTAACTGTATTTAGCCACTACATTATACTGATCTTCATCATAGGGCAAAGAGAACTTACCTTCTCCGTGAGCCACCCAAATACCCAGTTTGCTACCGCTTAATGAACCGAACATTACGCTGCGGTTGGTCGGTATGGTAACTCCAAGGAATGTTGACTCAAATTTATGAGAATCATTATGTAGCATTTTGCCTTTTTTCTTATGTTCCGGATTAATCAATCCAAGCTCCATCATCAATTGGCAACCGTTGCATATACCCAAAGAAAGAGTGTCCTGACGTGCGTAGAACTTATCCAAAGCCTCTTTGGCTTTCTCGTTGAATAAGAAGCCGCCTGCCCATCCTTTGGCAGATCCCAATACGTCGGAGTTGGAGAAACCACCACAGTAGACAATCATGTTGATATCTTCCAATGTTTCTCTTCCACTGATCAGGTCGGTCATCGTCACATCTTTTACGTCGAATCCGGCTAAGTAGAGTGAATAAGCCATTTCGCGTTCGCCATTAGTTCCCTTTTCACGGATGATAGCGGCACGGATACCACTAGGGGTACGACGGTCGGGGCTAATGCCATATTGTGAGAATTTGCCTTTGAATTCAGGTAAGAATGCAAATTCCATCGGTTGCATCTTATAATTTTCAAAACGCTTCTTGGCACAACCGTTCATCGATTGCTTACGGTCGAGCAAATAGGAACTGGAGTACCATACATCACGCATATAGTCAATGCCGAATTGGTAGACTGCTCCATCCTTGTTTACCAAGATGTGGCGTTCGTCCGTCGGCTTACCTATCTTGACATAGCCTACGCCGGCTTCGTCCAAAATCTTCTTGAATTCTTCCTTATGACGATCACTAACCTGTATCACGATACCCGGATTTTCGGCAAACAGAATCTTCACAAGATTTCTTTCACTCATTTTGTCGAGGTTGATTTCCAAGCCACCGTCCATATTAGCGAAACACATCTCCAATAAAGTAGTGATCAAACCTCCTGCCGAAATATCATGTCCGGCGAGGATTAATCTCTTTTCGATCAATTCTTGTACAGTGAGGAACGCATCACGGAAATACTCGGCATCTTGTACGCAAGGCACTTCGTCACCCACTTTACCCAGAGACTGGGCAAATGCGGACCCTCCCAATTTAAGTGAATCGAAGCTGAAATCAATATGATATAAAGACGATTTGGCATCGTTGACAAGTACCGGAGATACCACTTTCTTCACGTCGGATACTTCACCACCGGCAGAAACAATGACCGTTCCCGGAGAGATCACTTTGCTGCCATCGGGGTACTTTTGAGTCATGGACAATGAGTCTTTACCCGTTGGAACATTGATTTGCAATGCGCAGCAGAAGTCGCTAAGCGCTTTTACGGCAGTGTACAGACGTGCATCTTCTCCTTCCTGAGAGCGGCAAGGCCACATCCAGTTGGCAGATAACGATACACTATCGAGACCTTCGGCCAGAGGAGCCCAAACCAAGTTGGTCAGCGCTTCGCTCACTGCAAGAATAGAACCTGCAGCCGGATCGGCAAGAGCAGCTTGCGGGGCATGACCGATAGAAGTCGCAATACCTTTCACTCCACGATAGTCGAGTGCTACCACGCCACAGTCGCTTAACGGCAACTGAATCTCACCCTGACATTGCTGACGGGCAATCTTACCGGTAACCGAGCGGTCTACTTTATTTGTTAACCAGTCCTTACATGCCACAGCTTCGAGCTGCAATACATTTGTAAGATACTCGTGTAATTTACCGTGTTCAAGCTTCGGCATTTCATAATGACGTTCCACCGTTTTGTCCACCATGTAAGTCTTTGGTGAAGAACCGAACATCTGATCGACAGCTAAATCGAACGGACGTATACCGTCTGCCTGTTCGAAAGCAAAACGATGATCTCCGGTGGTCTCACCAACCACATACATCGGAGCACGCTCACGTTCGGCAACTTTACGTACATGTTCGATAGCTTCTTCGCGAACCAAGAGACCCATACGTTCCTGACTTTCGTTCGCTATAATTTCTTTAGCCGAGAGAGTTTTGTCTCCTATCGGCAATTTGCTCATATCAATAACTCCACCGCATTCTTCAACCAATTCCGACAGACAGTTGACATGTCCTGCCGAACCATGGTCGTGAATAGAAACAATCGGATTGGACTCTTCTTCACAGAGTGCACGTACCACATTGTATGCACGTTTCTGCATTTCGGCATTGGCACGTTGCACGGCGTTCAACTCAATACCGCTGCTGTAACGACCGGTATCCACCGAAGATACCGAACCGCCTCCAAGGCCGATACGATAATTGTCACCACCGATGAGCACAACCTTGTTGCCTTTTTCGGGACTACCTTTCAGGCAGTCGCGCTGAGTACCATAACCCACACCACCGGCAAGCATGATTACTTTATCATATCCGTAAGTCTCTTCGTTTTCCTTATGCTCAAAAGTCAGCACCGAACCACAGATCAGCGGTTGGCCGAACTTGTTACCAAAGTCGCTTGCTCCATTTGATGCTTTGATTAAGATTTGCTCCGGAGTCTGGTACAACCATTTGCGAACGGGCAAAAGATCTTCCCAACCACGTCTCTCGTCGGTGCGTGGGTACGAAGTCATATATACCGCCGTACCGGCAATAGGCCAAGAACCTTTACCACCACCCATACGGTCGCGAATTTCACCACCGGTTCCGGTCGAAGCACCATTGAAAGGCTCCACGGTAGTAGGGAAGTTGTGAGTTTCCGCTTTTAGTGAAATTACACTCTTGATGTCTTTGACTTGGAAATAATCCGATTTGGATTGATCTGCCGGTGCAAATTGTTCAATGACCGGTCCTTCGGCAAAAGCTACATTATCTTTATACGCCGAGATTATTTTATTGGGATTCTCTTGAGTGGTTTTCTTAATCATCTGGAACAATGACGATTCTTGTTCCACGCCGTCAATCACGAATGTACCACCGAATATTTTATGGCGGCAATGTTCCGAATTGATTTGCGCAAAGCCGAATACTTCAGAGTCGGTAAGAGGACGACCAAGATCTTTCTCCACTTTTTTGAGGTATTCCATTTCTTCCTGTGAAAGGGCTAATCCTTCTTGTTCATTATAAGCTTCCAGATCCTTGATGTGTACTATGGGCTCCGGCTGACGGTTGGTGGTAAAAACCAACTGGTCGAGACCTTTGTACATTCTTTGCAACATCGGATCATGATCTGCCTTCTCATCCTTCACCGGGAAGTACTCTTCAATACGCGAAATGCCGTTCAATCCCATGTTTTGAGTGATTTCTACGGCATTTGTACTCCATGGAGTAATCATTTCACGACGTGGCCCGACGAAATAACCACTAAGGTCATCTTCACTTTCAGGCTTGGCTTCTCCGAAGAGCCAGCAGAGTTTATCACTGTCTTGTTGAGAAAGTGCGCAATCACATTCTACGGCAATTACGCTTTTGGATAGGGTTCTGAAAAAAAGAATCATAGTTCTATATCGATTTGACGATTTACTGTTTAGACCTCCGGATATGATGTTCCGGTAAAACAAGAAAACTGTTTGCGGAGGCTCCCGCCTAATTTTCGGCAAAGATAAATAAAAAAATGTTGGGGCGACCGAAACTCTGTTGTAAATATTGGCATAAACTTACGAAAGCTGTCGAAAAAACGTTAACGCTATTGCTCTGTCTCATAAAAAAGTACGATATTTGCGCCATGGTACAAATTGAAACCGTGTTAAGCATAATATGGAAAGGGTTCATTATTGGCGTGGTTGTGTCTGCTCCATTGGGCCCTGTAGGGGTATTATGTATTCAACGTACATTGAACAAAGGCCGCTGGTATGGCTTTGTGACAGGGCTTGGAGCTGCTCTCAGCGACATAGCCTATGCTTTACTTACCGGTTACGGGATGAGCTTTGTGTTCGATTATGTGAATAAGAATATCTTCTATCTTCAGCTATTTGGCAGTATTATGCTGCTAGGGTTTGGTATATATACTTTCCGGAGTAATCCTGTCCATTCCATCCGTCCCATATCTACAAATAAAGGGACTTATTTCCATAATTTTATCACGGCCTTTGCCGTGACACTATCCAATCCGTTGATAATATTCCTATATATCGGTCTTTTCGCCCGCTTTGCTTTCGTCAGTGAAGGTGTGTTGGTGTTCGAGGCGGTAACCGGATATATAGCCATTGCGATGGGAGCTCTGCTGTGGTGGCTCGGTATTACGTACTTTGTGAATAAAGTACGTCGTCAGTTCAATTTGCGTGGCATTTGGATGTTGAATCGTATCATTGGAACGATCGTTATTATCGTTTCCATTTTAGGGTTCATTTTTACTTTAATGGGCGAGTCTCTCTATTGAGAATAAAAGCTTGGTTATGATGAAAATTGCACGGCAACTGAAAGAAAATAACATTGCGGAATACCTTATATACATGTGGCAGATAGAAGATCTGATCCGTGCCAATGGGTGTGATTCTGATAAAATAAATGATAATATTGTGTCCCGCTATCCCGAAGAGGAACGCGCCGAATTGACCGAATGGTATGCCAATCTTATTGAGATGATGCGCATCGAAGGGGTGATGGAAAGCGGACATCTACAGATCAACCGGAATGTGATCTTGTCCATGACCGACCTGCATGTACAGCTGCTTGCTTCACCGAAGTTCCCTTACTATAGTGCAGCATATTATAAAGCCCTGCCTTTTATAGTGGAGCTACGCCAGAAGAACGGTAAGAAAGAAGAACCCGAGCTTGAAACATGCTTTGAAGCTTTGTATGGCTTACTCTTGCTGCGTTTGCAGAAAAAGGAGATCACTCCGGGCACGGAAAAAGCAATGGAGGCCATTAGCGCCTTTGTTTCTTTGCTGGCCAACTATTACGATAAAGATAAAAAAGGGGAATTAAAGCTTGAAGATTGATTGTAAGCAGTCTTTTAAAATACAGTAAACTTAAGATAATTCGATGAGAATTTTGATAACCGGTGCCGGCGGTCAACTCGGCAATGAGCTGCAAGTCCTTGCTAAAGAGAACCCGCAACATACCTATTATATTACGGATGTCAACGAACTGGACATTTGTGACAGTAACGCCGTTTCGGCTTATGTAGCAGACAATCGCATTGATGTCATTGTAAACTGCGCGGCTTATACGGCTGTAGATAAAGCAGAAGATAATGAGGAACTTTGCCGTAAACTCAATTCGGATGCTCCCGGTATACTGGCGCGTGCTGCCGAAGCTAATCACGCGGCATTGATTCAGATATCCACTGACTACGTGTTCGACGGGACGGCTCATATCCCTTATACGGAAGAATGTACTCCGTGTCCTAATTCCGTGTATGGCTCTACCAAGCTTGACGGTGAATTGCAAGTTATGCAATATTGTAAGAAGGCGATGATTATCCGTACGGCATGGCTGTACTCCACCTTTGGGAATAACTTCGTCAAAACCATGATTCGTTTGGGTGGCGAACGTGATATACTGGGAGTGGTATTCGACCAGATTGGTACGCCGACTTATGCTAATGATTTAGGTCGGGCGGTCTTTGCCGCAATCAATCAAGGTATAGTACCCGGTGTCTATCATTTCAGTAATGAAGGGGTCTGTTCCTGGTACGATTTCACCATTGCCATCCATCGTGCAGCCGGTATAACCACTTGCAAAGTAAAGCCTTTGCATACCAGTGAGTATCCCGCAAAAGCAGCACGCCCGCAATATTCCGTGCTCGATAAGAGTAAAATCAAAAATACATTCGGAATAGAAATCCCTCATTGGGAAGAAAGCCTGAGAAATTGTGTTTCTCAGTTGATAGTTGTTGATAAATGATAGTTGAAAATAAAGTATGAACGAAATAGAAAGAAGACGCACCTTTGCGATTATTGCGCATCCTGATGCCGGTAAAACATCACTAACCGAAAAATTATTGTTGTTTGGAGGTCAGATACAAGTTGCCGGTGCAGTAAAGAGTAATAAAATAAAAAAGACTGCTACGTCCGACTGGATGGATATTGAAAAACAACGTGGTATCTCTGTAACGACCTCTGTGATGGAGTTCGACTACAAAGACTACAAAATCAATATCCTTGATACTCCCGGTCACCAGGATTTTGCCGAAGATACCTATCGTACGCTGACTGCTGTGGACAGTGTAATCATAGTGGTTGACGGAGCAAAAGGTGTGGAATCTCAAACCCGTAAGTTGATGGAGGTCTGCCGTATGCGCAACACTCCGGTTATCATTTTTGTCAATAAGATGGACCGTGAGGGTAAAGATCCTTTTGATTTGCTCGATGAACTTGAAGAAGAACTAAGTATAGCCGTACGTCCTCTATCGTGGCCAATCGAACAAGGTGCACGCTTTAAAGGAGTATATAACATCTACGAACAAAAGCTCGATCTTTATCAGCCTTCCAAACAGGTGGTTACCGAAAAGGTCGAAGTCGACATCCATTCTTCCGAGTTGGATAACCATATTGGCGTTACTCTAGCCGATAAATTACGTTCCGATCTTGAACTAATAGCCGGAGTATATCCCGAGTTCTCTGCCGAAAATTATCTGAATGGTGAACTTGCACCGGTGTTTTTCGGCTCGGCATTGAATAATTTCGGAGTACATGAATTGCTCGACTGCTTTGTAGAGATCGCACCCAGTCCACGCTCAGTGCATACCGAAGAACGCGAAGTGAAACCCGAAGAATCGAAGTTTACCGGTTTCATCTTCAAGATAACCGCCAATATCGACCCGAACCACCGTTCATGCGTAGCTTTCTGTAAGATATGTTCCGGGAAATTTGTTCGTAACGCACCCTATTACCATGTTCGCCATGGAAAGACTGTGCGCTTTTCATCTCCCACACAGTTTATGGCACAGCGTAAGACTACCATTGATGAGGCTTGGGCAGGTGATATTGTCGGACTACCCGATAACGGAACGTTTAAGATTGGTGACACCCTTACCGAAGGTGAAGCGTTGCATTTCCGCGGAATACCGAGCTTCTCTCCCGAGATGTTTAAATACATTGAGAATGCCGACCCGATGAAGCAAAAACAATTGGCAAAGGGGATAGACCAACTTATGGACGAAGGTGTAGCTCAGTTGTTCGTCAATCAGTTTAACGGGCGTAAAATTATTGGTACGGTAGGGCAGTTGCAGTTCGAAGTTATCCAGTACCGTTTACTGAACGAGTACAACGCTTCCTGTCGTTGGGAACCGCTCAGCCTTTATAAAGCCTGCTGGGTGGAAAGTGATGATGCCGCCGAGCTTGAAGCATTTATGAAGCGGAAATACCAATACATGGCCAAAGATCGCGAAGGACGGAATGTCTTCCTAGCCGACAGTTCCTACGTACTGCAAATGGCGCAGATCGATTTTAAACACATCAAGTTCCACTTTACCAGCGAATTTTGATGATATAATAAGAGAAATAATAAAAACGGGGATCATCTGAGAGTCTCAGTTTTAAGAAACCACCCTCGCTACAAACACTGTAATAAGGGTGGTTTCTTGCTTTAAACACTTTTGGAGCAAGCCCCTAAAACCATGATGAAATATACAATCTTTCTCTCTTTTCTTTTTTTCCTTTCCGTATTGGGCGCCTGCTCATCTCCCGCCGATAAAAACATGCTTGACTACGAACACTCGCTAAGCCGTACGGACTCGCTCCTGCAAGCCGGTGGTGCCGATAGTGCCGATATGCCGCGTCTGGTAGCTGACCTGCATCACCAATATGATCATGCGAAGCAACTTTCCGGTGGTAAACGCGTCCGCCTAATGCCTGCCGGTGGCTTGAAACACTCCCTGTTGTGGATATTTTCTGTTGCGATGCTTGCCTTGAACGTGTGGCTCTCCATAAGAGACATCAAATTTGTGGACGACCGCAAACATCGCCGCTACCTCGTAGATTTAAGCAAGAATGAACAGCGTTTGCGTAACAACGAACGTGAGCGGGTTGATTTGGAAGAATGCCTGAATGAAATGTCACTGACTGATGAAGAACGTGAAGAAGTGCGCCAGTCATTGATCAATCTTATTGCCCATGGCGAGACTTTGCGCAATGAAAATGAATCCCTTCGTACCCGTCTCAAAAACTATGAAAAGCGTGCCTTATCCGGCGAACTGACGCTACTGAAAGAGCAAAGCGAACGTGCCCGTGTACTCGATGACAAAGTGCAAACACTTACCTCTGTGCTGATAGACCGTGACGAGATGGTGTCGCATCTGCGTGTCGAGCCCAAGTTTCTTTCCGATGCCCAGTGGAATCATCTCCATCAATTGGTGGATAAAGTCTACGATGAATTCACCCGTACACTTACCGACCGTTTTCCACTCCTTACCACCGCCGACATGCAGCTTTGTCTGCTAATCCGTTTGCATTTCTCCAATGCCCAGATTGCGACGCTTACCGCAGTCTCTCCGGCTTCGGTCTCACAACAGAAATTCCGGTTGAAGAAACGGCTTCTGCAAATGGACGATACCCTATTTAAAGAGGGTGAAACGGTGGATATGTTGATCTGGAGTTATTAAAGAAAAAAGAATCATTATAACCTTACATTTTCCTTACTTCAGAGGAGTTCTTTATGATGCTTCTCTGAAAGGGGCTGGATAAGTTGATATACTGATTTTACATTAGTCGTATACAGATCCTATATCACTCCTATATTTATCATAGATCAGTCCTATACTGATGATAGCAGCTTGTGGAAAATCGTATGAACGAAATGCGAAGATATGTGAGAAATAAAGCCTCTTGCTTATATCATAATTTTATATTGCCAAACAACTCGTTTGAAATTTTATATTATTCGTCAAAATCATCTTTTATGGTGGTTAGAATGACGTTTTTGGGATATTCTGCTAATGTTTGATTTATTATTTTCAAAGCCTCTTTCTTTTTTCTCTGATACATATAGATTTCTACTTTTTTGATTATTATATCCGTATTCAGAGTGTCTTTGAGTTGCTTGTTACATTGTGTTAATGCAGCATTAAAATAGATTTCTGATGAATCCATCCGTCCCTTCAAGCTATTCTTTAGGCCATGGTATATCAACCTGTCGATATTGTGTTTATCCTTACTTAATGTTTTTTCTTTTAGTAAAAAAGCTTCTTTTTTCTTATTCAGTAATCCCAAGATCTGAATCCTGGTATTCAAATTATAGAGAAGATGGTTGTTGGCAGAATCTAAAGCCATTACTTTATCACTTAATAATAAAGCATGATTTAAAGAAATAGAATCTTTATTTTGTTCAAAGGTTAGAATCATTTGAACAATGGAATCACTTAACAGCTTTATATCCATTTCATTCTCCGATTTCTTACTGTTCTCAGAGTGATTGCATGCACTCATTAATAATGCAATATAAAATAGTACGATGTTTTTCATTTTTATATGTTGAATCGTTGAACATTAAAATAAATGCTCTTTTCTACAGATATATAATTAATCCGCTGTTGTATTTCGGCAGCCTATTTATTTTTATTGTGAATAGATGAGAGGTATGGTTAATCTTAGAAAGAATTTTTCTTATAAGCGCATGTGTAGAGCTTATATACATACTCTTTCCTTATAATCAGCGATTTATATTTCACGCTTGTAGAGATTATAAAAGTATAGCCTTATTTATTGTCTGTCGTTATTGAATCCTGTGTTATTAATTGTAGAGATATGTAATTGCTAATATCTTGTTTATTAGTATGTTATCTGATTGGGCTGTAGATGCCAATTTCTTGCATTCCCTATCATCCCACCTTAACTTTGCAACATCGCATTTGAGAAAAGTAAATGACTTTATCGTTGAGGCCTCACGATAGATAAATTCACTTCCCGAGTGTGATAATGAAAATTAATCACATATTATTAATCATTTAAAAAATTAAGAAAATGAGTTTTTATAAAAAGATTCAAAAGAAGGTAAACAACTTATGGTATCCTCAATCTATAACAGTCGGCAAACCCATAAGTACTCGTGAAGTAGCCGATCAGTTATCTGCGATTTCTACTGTCACGCGTGGTGATACGTATGCAGTAATGGAGAATCTCGGGCAGGTATTGAGCAGCTATATGGGGCAGGGACGTACCGTGAAAATTGATGGAGTAGGAACCTTTTATTACACGGCTTCCGCCAACAAACATGGGGTGGCGAAGGCTGAGGATGTAACAGCTTCGTTGATTAAGGGCGTTCGTGTTCGCTTTATCCCTGAAGTGGGACGTAATAGTGGAGGAAAAGTAGCTACTCGCTCCATGGTAGATACTAATATTATTTGGGAAGAGTGGGGTAAGACGACTGCTTCTTCCGATAATGGAGGTAATGGGGATAATGGTAATACGGGCGGTAATGGTTCCGGTAGCGGTGATGGAAAAGATGATGATCCGCTGGGGTAATAGTTGCTTTGTAGGTTAGTGAATGAGACTGTGCTATTGAAGTACAGTCTCATTTGTTTTATGGAGTTATCTATTGGTTTCTACTCTGCTTTCTCTGAATTGATATAGCGGCGGCTTGTGTCAGATTATAGGTGTCTTGATATACTTTTATACTCAGTCCGTTGCCGGATGCGAGTGATATCTCGATTTTCTCACCAACCGATATGCGCAGCGTATTACCTTGATAATTCGTTTTAAATGAATAGCTTTTCCACTTTTGGGGTGAGACGGGTGAGAAGCATAATGTGCTTCTGTCTTGTATCTGCATTCCGGCAAATCCTTTCACTATGGTAAGCCAGCTTCCCGGCATACTGGTGATGTGTAAGCCTTGTTCCGTCTCGTTATTATAATCATCCAAATCCAGTCTGGTGGCGTGTATAAACAGGTCGTAGGCTTTCTCTACATAGCCTATTCGTGAAGCCAGAATAGAATGGATATGGGGGGATAGAGAGGACTCGTGCACTGTCATGGGTTCATAAAAATCGAAATTACGCTGTACGGTTGCATCGTCGAAATTGTAATAGTACAGGTATAGTCCTAAGAGTACGTCGCTTTGTTTGATGTAGCAGGAGCGCAGTATCCTATCCCACGACCAATGTTGATTGATGGGGAGTTCTTCTTTGGGAATGGCAGTAGTGGCTTCCAAGACCTTATCCATATAACCGTCATTTTGTACAAAAACGCCATGTTCCTGATCTTCGGGCAGATACATGCGGTCGATGATCTCTTCCCATCGTGCCGTCTCTTCGGCATATTTAAAGTTGGTAATCCGACGGATATGGGCGTAGGCATCGGGATATTTCTCTGCTACTATTTTTAGATATTCCAATGATGTTTTGAGGCATTGTACGCAGGAATAGTTGGTGTACCAGTTATTGTCGACATTGTTCTCGTATTCGTTAGGGCCGGTCACGCCAAGTATGACATACTTTTGTTTGGGCTGCGAGAAAGAGACGCGTTGGCTCCAGAATCGGCAGATGGCAATCATCACTTCCAATCCGTACTTCGCAATGTACTTGAGGCTTCCACTCAATATGGCATGTTGTGAAATGGCATATATGATGATATTGTTACGATGTATCTCTTCGAATGTGATTTCCCATTCGCTGTGACACTCTTCACCGCTACTGGTGACTTGCGGAAATAGTGCGGCTCCATCTTTGAATCCCAGTTTACGGGCATTCTCTATGGCCTTGGGCAGCTGCCGGTAGCGATACATCAGCAGGTTTTCTGCTATCTTTTTAGAAGTGGACAGCATAAAGAAGGGTACGCAACACAGCTCTGTGTTCCAATAGGTATTCCCTCCATACTTTTCTCCGGTAAAGCCTTTCGGGCCGATATTCAGGCGGGAGTCATCCCCCCGGTAAGTCTGATACAGTTGGAAGATATTATAGCGGATACCCTGTTGTGCCTCCGGATCACCTTCAATAATCACATCGGTCTCATTCCATATCTCTTTCCATGCATTACGGTGTTCTTCTACCAGTGCATCCCAGCCTTTCGCTTTTGCGCGTCGTGCCAGATCCATGGATATGTCCACCAACTCTTGACGCTCATAATAGAGTGAGGAGGCAATAGTGACATATTTAATCAGAGTGACGGTCTCACCGGGTCTGATATCGGCACCAACGCTGAATCCGGTTTGTTGCTTTTTCTCAATACGTATGGGATTGGTTGCGGTCTCCTTATTGTTCTTGAAGAACTGATAAGTCATGGCGTAGCATACCTGACCATCTTCTTTGCGAGTCTGCGTCCACATATACGCACAATCGTGGGTAACGCCCGAGCGAAGGATATTCCAGACCTTCTCATCGGTTTCGTCTTCCTTATTCCCGGACTCAAGGTTGATGTTGGGGACAAATGAGACTTTCCCGCTATAATCTACTGAGGTGATGGCGTAACGGATTAGGCAAAGATCGGGGTGGGACATGCTGTTGAGATGCTCCACACGTAGAGTGAGGTGATTGCCTTTGGGTGAAGTGACTTCAACATCACGATAGGATATTCCTTCTTTCATATCGAGACGTCTGCGGAAACTGTTTACATCCCACTGCGACAAGTCCAGTTCTTCATCAATGAGGCGTATGTTTATGGAATTCCAATCGGCTGCGTTAGGCACACGCGAATAAAAGCGTGGAAAGCCGTTCTTCCACCATCCAACACGTGTCTTATCCAGGAAAGTGATACCTGCAACAAAAGAGCCGCGGTAGCTGTCGCTGCGATAAGGTTCTTGGAAATAGCCTCTTTGTCCAAAATGACCGTTACCGAGACTGAAAATACTTTCTGACATTCTCAGGTTGTCTGCCTGAAAGTTCTCTTCAATAATATTCCATTCATCCGTTTTAAGGTATCTTCTCATGGCGTATATTCGTGTGATAGTTACGCTCGTAAAGATATATAAATCTTTAGATAAGTAATCTAAAGATTATACAAGAAAAGAATAAAAATGAAGAATGAGAGGCTATGTCACGTCATATCATACGTTGAGCTGAATAAATATGCGGATATAATTATTCTTCTCCTTTTGTCTCTTTTACTAAGAATACGCAAATGGCTCCGATAATCAGCATGATACCGGCTATCACCAGCATGTTTATCTCGGGAGGAAACATGCCTTTTGTTGTGAATATTCCCAGTATGCTTCCACCTAAAGAGGCCGCAACTATCTGCGGGATGCAAATGGTACCGTTAAACAGTCCCAGATAGGTGCCCATGTGGCTACCGGAGAGTGCATTGGTTAATATGGTGAAAGGTAATGCCAACATAGCTGCCCATGCACAACCTATCAGTATGAACGATGCAAAAAGTAAATATTGGTCGTGAATGAAATAGGTGGATATAAAGCCGATTCCACCTAATACCAAACTAAGGGCATAGATAAATTTGCGGTTCTTGAACACCGGGATGAATATAGCCCACACAACAGAGCCTATGGCCTGTACTGCAAACAGTACACCGACCCAGTCCGCTGCACTTTGGTATTGTACACTCTTTGTATCAAGCACAACTTTGCTGACGCCATTCACTATATTTTCTATCGCCGGAGTACCGAATACATTGGCTGCTACACTTCCGTTGGTATAGGTCCACATAAACATGAAGGCAAACCAACAGAAGAATTGTACAAGACCGACTGTCCAAAATGCTTTTGGCGCTTTAATCAGCAGTTGTATCATGTTGCTTTTCTCTGTCTTTTCCTTTTCGGTGATGCCATGATATTCTGCATATTCTGCCGGAGGCATCTCTTTTACTTTAAATGAAGTGTAAATGACGCAAAGGATAAGTATTGCCGCTCCAATATAAAATGAGTAAATAACGGAGTCGGGGACAACTCCTTTTGGAGCTATATTACTGATTCCTATCCAAGTGAAAACGAATGGGAACAGGTAACCGACCAGACTTCCTGCATTGCATAAGAAGCTTTGAATGGAGTAGGCGAGTCCTTTTTGCTTTTCGTTGACCATGTCTCCCACCATCATCTTAAAGGGTTGCATAGCCATATTGATAGAGGTATCGAGGAGCATCAATGAAAATAAACCAAATATCATTGCTGTGCTTACCACCATACCGAAGCTGCCGGCATTGGGTAGCAGGCACATAACTAATACGGCAATCAATGATCCGACAAATAAATATGGTATTCGCCTTCCAAAGCGAGTCCATGTTTTGTCACTGGCTGCTCCTACAATGGGTTGGACAATAATACCTGCCAGTGGGGGAAGTATCCAGAAGTAACTTAAATTATGTGGGTCGGCACCTAGAGTGGAGAATATTCTACTGATGTTTGCACTTTGCAAGGCATAAGCAATCTGTACACCGAAGAAACCGAAACTGATGTTCCATAATTTCCAGAAGTTCAGATCGGGACGATGTTTGAGCTTCTGAGATTCTTGAGAGGTTTGTGCTTTTTCTCCCTGTCCCTCCTCTGTGGGAAGAGAAGTTAAGTTACTACTATTATCCATTTTGCTCTTTATTTTTGTTTCTTACTATTCTTTTATCTCTCTTTGTTCCTTTTCTATTTTGTCGTACCTCTTACTACAAGATTAGTACGGACAATCTTATTGCTGGCACGTTCTTCACTCTTTTCTACTTTTTCGAGTAATATACTGAATGCACATTTGCCAACTTCTTCACCATGTTGTTCCACAGTAGTCAGCTTGGGGTCGGTATTCTGCGCAATATCTCCGTCGGTAAATCCACAGATTGATACTTCTTCGGGTACTTTGACTCCTACTAGTTTACATGCATACAATATTCCCGAAGCTGTTTCATCATTGATGGCAAAGAAGCCGTCGGGTTTATCATCACTTTCCAGAATATCGGGAGTAATGGCAATGGCGCGTTCGCGGGTGTCGCATAACTTTATCATGCTGTCGTCTACCGGGATTTTATACTTCTTCATAGCGTCCAAATAGCCGTTACGACGATTCTTGGTAATCTCCAGGTGTGGGTCGGCACCATAGAAATAGATACGTTTACAGCCGGTCTGTATCATGTATTCCACGGCAGCAAAAGAGCCTGCATAGTCGTCCACCACTACACGTTCAGTCTGCAATCCCGTACAAATACGGTCGTAGAATACAATGGGTATATTATTGTTCAGGAGTTCCTGATAGTGTTCGTAATGCGATGTTTCCTTAGCCAAAGAGGCAATGACTCCACATACACGGGCGGCGAGAAATGAATGTACAATGTTCACTTCCTGCTCATAAGACTCATTACTTTGGGCGAGAAGAATGTTATATCCGGCTTTAGTTGCTGCTGTTTCAATGCCGCTTAATACGCATGAGAAGAAATGATGTACCAATTGGGGAACGATTACTCCGATAGTGTTGCTACGGCTGGCGCGCAAGTTGACGGCTAACACATTAGGCTTATAACTGTGTTCGCGGGCGTAGGCATGGATCAAATCGCGGGTCTCCTGACTGATATCCGGATTGTCTTTCAGTGCTCTCGACACAGTGGATGGGGAAACATTCAGTGCCCGGGCAATATCCTTTATCGTTATCTGCGGTTTGTTCATAATATGGTATTAGTTTCAGCCAAAGGTAATTGAATTCAATTTCCTTGCAAAATAAACAGAGATTTCTCCATGTTTGTTCTTTGCAAAAATAAGATAATCCGGAACAAACAATACTGAATCATTTTCATATTGGGACAGATGCTTATGCAAACGATTGCATATAAAGCAGGTTATAGGTTTCTTGAGATTGGTAGTGTATTATTATCACATAAGATTTATATTTGTTTTATGTTAAAGAAATTATATTCTGCCATGAAATCTATTTATCTTATCTGCAGCTTCATCCTCTGTTCTGTTATGGCATGCGGTCATAATGATAATCAGCCGGAACTTACCCCATCGGTAGTGACTTTTGCCAAAGGTGCCGATGTGAGCTGGTTGACGGAAATGGAAAAGTCGGGAGTGAAGTTTTATAATTCATCCGGTCATGAGACTGAATGTATGGCCTTGTTACGCACTCTAGGAATGAACTCCGTTCGCCTGCGTGTCTGGGTGAATCCATCTGACGGTTGGTGCAACAAGAATGATTTGTTGGTTAAAGCTAAACGTGCCAAACAATTGGGCATGCGCATTATGATTGATTTTCATTATAGTGACTCATGGGCGGACCCTTCACAACAAATGAAACCTGCTGCATGGCTTTCTTATTCTATTGATCAATTGAAATCAGCCGTGACCAATCATACGGAAGAAGTATTGAATGCACTAAAGCTGGAAGGAATTACCCCCGAGTGGGTACAGGTCGGTAATGAGATTGCCCCGGGTATGTTATGGGATACGGATGCTGCGGTGAGTGGCGCGACTTATAATGTAGAGAAGGATGGTAAAACTTATGCAAAGAATGAAACGAATTTTGCAATGTTTATCGCTACCGGTGCCAAGGCCGTAAAAAAGGTATTTCCTTCTGCTAAAGTCATCGTGCACTTACATGGTGGAAATGATAATGCCATGTATCGCTGGATATTTGATATTCTAAAAGTTAATAATGTAGAGTACGACGTGATAGGGATGTCTCTTTATCCATCGGTAGAGAACTGGAACGGTATGGTGGTTGATTGTGTCTCTAACATGAAAGATATGATAAGTCGCTATGGCAAGGAAGTGATGATTTGCGAGGTGGGTATGCCGTGGAATGAAGCGGATACGGCAAAGAGTTTTCTCACGGAATTGATGACGCAATCCAAAGCCATAGATAAATGCCTGGGTATATTCTATTGGGAACCGGAGGCTTATGCCGGTTGGAAAGGATATACGCTGGGAGCCTTCAGTGCCGAAGGTAGACCTACGGTGACATTGGATGCTTTTAAGTAGGATTTTATTAAAAGGAAACTTTAAATACTTAATGAAATGAAGCGAACATTGCTTATATTCTTTTCTTTATTGCTGGCGATTGCCGTTGCAAAGGCACAGCGTAGCGAATACAAGCTTGAAAAGAATTGGAAATTTACAAAAGGAGATATTGAAGGAGCGGAGAGTTCCGGTTATGATGATAGCAAGTGGCAAACCGTGACTGTTCCTCATGATTGGGCCATATACGGACCATTTGATCGCTCTTATGATTTGCAGAACGTTGCCGTTACACAAAACTTTGAAAAGGTTGCTTCAGTGAAAACCGGTCGTACGGGAGGCTTGCCTTATGTGGGTGTAGGATGGTATCGTACTTCATTCAATGTGCCTGTTGGGAAACAGACTACTCTCGTCTTTGATGGGGCAATGAGTGAGGCGCGGGCATATGTGAATGGAAAGGAAGCCTGTTTTTGGCCTTATGGCTACAATTCGTTTCATTGCGATGTGACTCCTTTCGTGAATAAAGATGGGAAAGATAATGTGTTAGCCGTTCGCCTGGAAAACAAACCTGAATCTTCGCGTTGGTATCCCGGTGCGGGGTTATATCGTAATGTACATGTCCTCACCACCGACTCGGTGCATGTGGGAGTATGGGGTACACAGCTGACTACGCCTCATGTCTCTGCCGAATATGCTTCTGTACGTCTGCTTACTACGGTGGAAAATACGGGTTCGAAAGACCTCAGGATACAAACTGAAATTATTGCTCCGGATGGTAGGGTGGTGGCAAGCAAGGATAATATCCGCCGTATTAATCACGCACAACCGTTTGAGCAAAACTTTATTGTAGACTCTCCGAATTTATGGTCTCCCGAGAGCCCATCGCTATATAAGGCTGTTTCAACGCTTTATCTTGATGGCAATGAGGTTGACTGTTATACAACTCGCTTCGGTATACGTAGCATTGAGATTATAGCGGATAAAGGTTTCTTTCTGAATGGAAAGCACCGTAAATTTCAGGGAGTATGTAATCATCATGATCTTGGTCCGTTGGGAGCTGCTGTTAATGTAGCGGCGTTACGTCATCAACTGACTTTGCTTAAGGATATGGGTTGCGATGCCATACGAACCTCCCATAATATGCCTGCTCCCGAGCTTGTGGAACTTTGTGACGAGATGGGATTCATGGTAATGATAGAGCCTTTTGATGAGTGGGATATTGCAAAATGTAAGAATGGCTATCATCGTTACTTCGGCGAATGGGCCGAGAGGGACATGGTGAATATGGTGCATCAATATCGCAATAATCCATCTGTGGTGATGTGGAGTATTGGCAATGAAGTTCCTACGCAGTGCAGCCCCGAAGGTTACAAAGTAGCTACTTTCTTGCAGAATATCTGTCATCGTGAAGATCCTACCCGCCCGGTGACCTGTGGCATGGATCAGGTGAGTTGTGTATTGGCTAACGGATTTGCCGCTATGCTTGATATACCCGGATTCAATTATCGTGCTCATCGCTATCTTGAAGGATATGAGAAGCTTCCCCAGAATATCCTATTGGGATCTGAAACATCTTCTACCGTTAGTTCGAGAGGAGTTTATAAGCTACCGGCGACTCTAAAGGCTGATGCCACATATCCTGATCATCAATCGTCTTCGTACGATTTGGAATATTGTTCGTGGTCTAATGTCCCTGATGTGGACTTTGCACTTGCCGATGATTATAACTGGACTATAGGGCAGTTTGTATGGACAGGTTTTGACTATCTGGGAGAACCGTCTCCTTATGACACCGATGCGTGGCCCAATCACAGTTCAATGTTTGGTATCATCGATTTGGCAAGTATTCCTAAGGACAGGTATTATCTTTATCGTAGTATATGGAATAAACAGGCTAATACGCTCCATATTCTTCCGCATTGGAATTGGAAGGGCAGGGCAGGGAAGAACGTTCCGGTCTTTGTATATAGCAATTACCCCTCAGTCGAATTATTTGTCAATGGTAAGAGTTATGGCAAACAACATAGACTGACGGCGCAAGAAAGCCAAGCTTTGCAGGGTAAAGATTCTCTGGCATTGCAACGACGTTATCGACTTATTTGGACTGATGTGGCTTATGAGCCCGGAGAGTTGAGAGCCGTGGCGTATGATGCTTCGGGTAAGGAGGTGGAAGTAAAGACTATTCATACCGCTGGAGCACCTCACCACTTGGAACTGACTGCAGATCGTATGCAACTTGCCGGTGACGGTAAGGACTTGGCATATATCACGGTACGTGCTGTCGATAAGGACGGTAATATTTGTCCTTTGGAGGGTCGTCTTGTTTCTTTCTCTGTGAAAGGGGCCGGTGCTTATCGTGCCGCCGCCAATGGAGACCCAACATCTCTTGATCTTTTCCATTTACCTAAAATGCATCTGTTCAACGGTCAGCTAACAGCTATTGTACAGAGCAGTGAGAATGCAGGTGAATTGACTTTTGAAGCAAAAGCTAAAGGGATGAAATCAGGTAAATTGGTTATTCGTGTATCAAAGTAACTTTTTAGTATGAGGTGTTATAGCATAAAGGTTGATTAATCAGTCATTCTAATATCCGGTAATGTACATAAAAGGCAAAGGCGATATCAACATGGTATCGCCTTTGCCTTTTATCTATATATCATCCTCTTTTGCAATGCAATTACGGCTTGATATTGGTATAGAGAACGAATCCGTATGCAGGTACACTGATATTTTGCGAGGTTGATGAAACGGCTACTGTCTCTCCCGTAATGTAGTTGTACCATGTCCCAGTGAACGGGAATGTAACGGTGTAATTACCGGTAGCATTGGTGAAATTGCCGGCTACTACCAAAGCTTTACCAGCGTGTTGTAGCGATAAAAAGCGACCGTTACTCCAATTGGACGTACCGACTTGCCAGCTAAATGTTGCAGAAGTATCGAATAAGTCTTCGTTGCCATTGCGTAGCTGCATTATTTTGGCATAAGTGTCATACAGTGCTTTTCTGTCTTTATCACTATAATAATCCCACTTAAGAGGTTTCTTGCCAGTTCTTCCATTTTCGTTAATGGAGTAATCGTAACCCAGTTCACCAAACTGCCAGATCATTTTAGGTCCCGGCACGGTAAGGAAGAACGCTGTGTTGACTTCCAATTCTTTCATTCGGTCGCTAAGGCTGGTTTTGAAATAATAATTACCCCACGTCTTTTGTTTGTAACTCATACGTTCTTCGTCATGGCTTTCCATAAAACTTACCAGTGAGCCGGCAGGCATGGTGCTGCCAAAATATAATTCCGAAAAATCGCTCTTATCTACATATCCCATTGCCGACTGACAATACGCATTATTCATATTTCGCCACAAGTACATACCGTCATTTGCCAATTCAGCTTCTTCTCTTGGCTCGCAGAAATGCTCCAAAATGACCATGGCATTCGGATTGGTTGCTTTTACTGCACTATTATAATCCTTTAATATGGCAATACGGCTTGCATCGTAATTAGATGCAGTGGCTTCGGTGCTTGAGTTTTGAGTGAATCCTTTGGTAAGGTCAAAACGGAATCCGTCTATTTTATATTCGCTCAGTAAGAACTGTAAGTTACGTTTTACGAATGCACGTACCAGCGGTGATTCGTGATTAAAATCACAGAATACACTGTAAGGGTGGGGAGCATCGGTGTTGAACCAAGGATTGTTGGATGCCGGTTTACTGTTGGTACTATCCCAATATAGCTTGGCAAAAGGTTGGTTTCCTGTAGCCTGATTGTATACCACATCGAAAATGACGGCAATACCTTGTGCATGACATTCATCAATGAAGTCTTTATACATCTTGTCCGTTCCGTAGGCTTTATCCAAAGCAAAGTAGAAGGAGGGATTATATCCCCAACTGTCGTTACCGTCAAATTCCTGTACAGGCATTAGCTCAATGGCATTTATTCCGAGTGATTTCAAGTAACTGAGCTTTTCTTTCGCTCCGTTGATATCACCCGTGGCGGTAAAGTCGCGCAATAACATTTCGTAGATGACCAGGTTATCTTTATCAGCAACTTTAAAAGATGAGTTTTTCCAATTATATGTATCTTGCTGTATCTTAAAGGTGGATACGATACCTACTCCTCCCGTGGGGTATGTCTTACTATCGGTGTAAGTGGAGGCAGGTATGCTGGCGTCATTATCCGGATCGAGTATCTTACGCGTATAAGCGTCGGCCAGGCGTAAAGAACCGCCCGCAGTGGTTCCCACATAATATTGGAAAGCATATTCTTTGGTTGCTGTCAGTCCCGTTAAGGTAATCCACCAACATCCGCTTGCATCGTCACGATACATTTGTGAAGTCTCATCATTAGCAAGTTTCCAGTTGTTAAAATCACCTATTGCATAAGCATAATCTTTGTGATTGCCGCTCTTATCTTTATCATAAAGTACTAAAGTGACTGTAGAGTTATCTATCACGTTTATACCTTCTTTTACTCCTGTTGGGAGGGTCTTGTTCTTAATTGCCGAAGGAGTGAAAGGCTTATACTTCGAATCGGTAACGGTTACGTATGAATCCGAGCTTACCCCTTTCTTCGTACCATCGGAGTTACGGATGACAATGCCTAGCTTCTGTATTGAAGTCTCTCCCGATCCAAACCATTGGCGAATGGAGGGTGAGAGAGTAATGCTCCAAGTGTTGGTATCACTATTTACCATCTTGCATTTGCTGATGTTCTCATCCCAAGCAGCAGGGACGTACTTCCATGTACCGTCTTCCACAATTCCTATATGTATATATACATCGCCTGTATAATTATATAATTGAGACGAGGAAGCTGCTTTGAATGTAATAGTTAACTCTTTGTCTGCATCCGGTGACGTCAGAGAGTAGTTTAACCCCGGTTTGATTTCAACTGGAGGAGTAACAAGGGGATCTTCATTTTTGCTACATGATACAAAAAAGAATGGAATTGTAAACAACAATAAACGTAGGTAGATTGTTTTTTTCATGGTAAGGGTGCTTTATTAATTTTACTCTATACAAAAATATGAAAAGCATAACTTGTTACCCCTTAGGTTCTTGGAAAAGACTGCTTACATTCGATGCAATCGTTTGCACTCTTGGTAGTGTATATTTTCCTTATTGCGTGTCTACCTCTAGCTTGATTAATTCTATTTTTGCCTCATCGGGATAGATATATGCTCTATCTATATTTAGATATAGAGTATAACTCTTGAAAATAATATAACGAATCATATTGTTAACTTTAATTTTTAAATGCATGAAGCAAGTTAATCTTAGAATCTATCGAAAGGTTCTTTCCCTATTACTAGGGTTGTTCTTGTCAATGGGCGCTTATGCACAGCAAATTACCGTGAAAGGGCATGTCAAAGATGCTCTGGGTGAACCTGTGATTGGTGCTAATGTCGTAGAAAAATCAAGTACTACGAATGGAACGATTACCGACATGGATGGTAACTTCACTTTAAAAGTTGCAAATAATGCGACCCTCACAATCTCATTCATCGGATATAAAACTGTGGATGCTAAAGCCACTCTTTCTATGAATATAACTTTGCAGGATGATGCGGTTATGCTTCAGGAAGCTGTGGTTATTGGTTATGGTACAGTGAAGAAAAACGACTTAACAGGTTCTGTTATGGCTATTAAGCCGGATGAAATGAGCAAAGGTATCACTACTAATCCACAGGATATGTTGTCTGGTAAAATGGCCGGTGTGAGTGTGATATCCAATGATGGTACTCCGGGTGCCGGCGCACAAATCCGTATTCGTGGAGGATCCTCTTTGAATGCCAGCAACGACCCGTTGATCGTTATTGATGGTCTTGCAATTGATAATCAAGGTATCAAAGGTATGGCAAATGGTCTTTCCATGGTGAACCCCGCTGATATTGAGACTATGACTGTGTTGAAAGATGCTTCCGCGACAGCTATCTATGGTTCACGTGCTTCTAATGGTGTCATTATTATCACCACTAAGAAAGGCAAATCCGGACAGGCTCCGAAGGTAAGCTATAATGGCTATGTATCTTTTTCCACCACTCAAAAACGTTATGATGTATTGAGCGGTAATGATTTCCGTGCTTATGCCACACAACTGTGGGGCGATAATCTACCCTCCGAACTGGGTACGGCAAATACGAATTGGCAAGATGAGATATTCCGCACTTCTGCAAGTATGGATCATAATGTATCCATCAACGGTGGATTAAAAAACTTGCCTTATCGTCTTTCTGTAGGCTATACCGATAATAATGGTATTGTAAAAACGTCCAATTTCCAACGTGTCACTGCATCTATTAATTTGGCTCCTTCATTCTTCGATGATCATTTGAAGTTTAACATCAATGCCAAATATATGAATGGTAAGAATCGTTATGCCGACACGGGTGCTTCTATTGGTAGTGCTTTGTCTATCGATCCTACTCATTCGGTTTACGATAGTGGTGATCCCTACAAATTTACAGGTGGATATTGGCAGAATGTAGCTGCTACAAGTGGCTTCAGTGATCCTGCATGGAATTACACGGTAAATCCTAACTCTGCCCAGAATCCTTTGGCTGCACTGAATTTGAAAAATGATAAAGCCAATAGTAATGACTTTGTAGGAAATGTGGATGTAGACTATAAAGTACATTTCTTGCCAGATCTTCACATACATGCAAGCATGGGGGGTGAATATGCTGAGGGTACTCAAACCACAATAATTTCTCCTTATTCTTTTAGTAATAACTACTATGGTTGGAACGGTATTGCAACTCAGTACAAATACAACCTTTCTTATAATGTATATGCTCAATATCTTAAATCCCTAGGGGTTCATGATTTTGATGTGATGGTCGGTGGTGAGGAACAACATTTCCATCGTAATGGATTTGACGAAGGACAAGGCTGGGATCAATACGCACAGGTGGTTCATGATGCTACTTTACGTGCCCAGACCGCTTATGCAACCCGTAATACATTGGTTTCATATTTCGGCCGTTTGAATTATTCTTTGTTGAGCCGTTATCTGTTTACCTTTACTATGCGTTGGGATGGTTCTTCTCGTTTCTCTAAAAACAATCGTTGGGGCGCATTCCCGTCATTGGCATTGGGCTGGAAAATGAAAGAAGAAAGCTTATTTAAAGACATCAATTTCCTTTCCGATCTGAAGCTGCGTTTAGGTTGGGGTATTACAGGTCAACAGGATATCGGTGATGACTTTGCTTACCTGCCTTTGTATGTGGCTAATAATGACTATGCTCAATACCCCTTTGGAGATACATATTATTCCACTTCACGTCCGAAAGCTTTCAATGAAGAGTTGAAATGGGAAAAAACGACTACTTGGAATGCCGGTTTGGACTTTGGCTTTTTGAACGGAAGAATTAATGGTGCCATTGATGGTTACTATCGTAAGACAGATGATTTGTTGAACAGTGTGAAGATTCCTGTTGGAACGAACTTCAATGCACAAATGATGCAGAATATCGGTTCTTTGAAAAATTATGGTATTGAATACTCTATTAATGTGAAGCCTATTGTAAGAAAAGACTTTAGCTGGGATTTGAGTTACAACGTGACTTGGAATCATAATGAAATTACTAAGCTCACAGGTGGTGACGATACAAGCTATTATGTTGAGACCGGTGATAAGATTTCCAGAGGTAACAATACTAAAATACAAGTGAATAAAGTGGGTTATGCTGCAAACTCTTTCTACGTTTACCAACAAGTATATGATAAAGATGGAAAGCCTATCGAAAATATGTTTGTTGACCGTAATGGAGATGGTATCATCAACAGTTCTGACAAGTACGTCTATAAAAAACCTGCAGGTGATGTTTTAATGGGACTTACTTCGAAGATTTTGTATAAGGACTTCGACTTCAGTTTCTCTTTGCGTGCCAGTTTAAATAACTATGTATATTATGACTTTTTAAGCAATAAAGCTAATGTGAGCACTTCCGGTCTGTATTCCAATAATGCATATTCCAATACGACTTCTGAAGCTGTAGCCCTTGGATTTACAGGAAAGGGTGATTATTACATGAGTGATTATTTTGTACGTAATGCATCATTCTTACGTTGCGATAATGTTACGTTGGGATATTCATTCCAGAATTTCTGGAAGACTCCGACCTATAAAGGGTTTGACGGACGTATCTATGCTACTGTACAAAATCCGTTTATCATAAGTAAATACAAAGGTTTGGATCCTGAAGTAAAAGGAGGTATCGACAGAAATCTATATCCTAGAGCTGTGACTTTCTTGCTGGGTTTGAGCTTGCAATTCTAACTAATAAAACGTATTTATCATGAAAACAAGAACTATAAAACAGATATTTTCTGCCGCACTGATTGCTACCGCTGCTTTGGGGGTGACTTCATGTGTGAACGATTTGAATATTAGTCCGATTGACCCTCAAACAAGTCCCTCATTCAATCAGGATGAAGTCTTTGTAAAAGGATATGCCATGCTTGGAGTCACCGGACAAAAGGGTGCTGCAGGCTCTCCTGACTTGGATGGACAGGATGAGGGAGAATCAGGATTCTATCGTACTACTTTTAACTGTAATGAACTGCCTACAGACGAATGTGTATGGGCATGGCAGGATAATGTGGATATTCCTCAGTTTACCAAGATCGGATGGAATTCCTCCAGCCAACGTACAGAATGGACTTATGTCCGTCTAGGTTACGATATTACGCAATATAATTTCTTCTTAGATCAGACCGAAGGTAAGACCGATACGGAAACTTTGCGCCAGCGTGCTGAAATACGTTTCTTGCGTGCTTTGCATTATTGGTATTTCCTTGATCTGTTTGGTAAGGCCCCGTTTAAAGAGCACTTTAATAATGATCTTCCGGTTGAAAAGAAAGGCACCGAACTTTATACTTATATTCAGGATGAGTTAGCAGCAATTGAAAATGATATGTATGATCCTCGTCAAGCGCCTTTCGGACGCGCAGACAAGGCTGCTAACTGGTTGCTTCGCGCACGTTTATATCTGAATGCTGCGGTTTATACAGGAACGTCTGATTATGTGAATGCCGAGACTTACGCTACCAAGGTGATTAATTCGGGCTATGTATTGTGTCCTGATTACAAGTTATTGTTTATGGCGGATAATGACGAGAATGCTGATGCTATGCAGGAGATTATTCTTCCTATCCGTCAGGACGGTGTGAAGACACGTAACTATGGTGGTTCTACCTATTTGATTTGCGGAACTCGTACTAGCGGTATGCCTCGTATGGGAACCACAAACGGCTGGTCTTGTATCTTTGCTCGTGCTTCGATGTTGCAAATGTTTTTCTCGGATCTGTCTAAAGTACCTATGCTCCCTTCGGATGTGACGGTGCCGGCTAAATCTGATATTGACACCGACGCTAAGATCGATGCTTTCGATGCACAGTATGGTGTTAGAACATCCGATTTGATTAAGGCTGCAGCAGATGACCGTGCCATGTTTTATTCCGGTATAGGTGGTGGAAAGCGTAAATTGCAGACTGATGCCATTACAGGATTCAATGATGGATTGTCTATCGTAAAATGGCAGAATATCCGTTCTGACGGGAAAGCAACCAATCATACCGAATATCCTGATACGGACATACCTTTGTTCCGTATGGCCGAGGCTTATCTGACCCGTGCTGAGGCTCTCTTCCGTCAAGGAAAGGATGCAACCGCTGATATCAATGAACTTCGTCAACGCGCTCATTGCACGAGAATGGTGCAGACGGTTACCGAACAGGAACTTATTAATGAGTGGGGACGTGAATTCTATTTGGAAGGACGTCGTCGTTCCGATTTGGTTCGCTTTGGTATGTTCACTACCAGCAAATACCTCTGGGATTGGAAAGGCGGAGTGGCAAACGGAACAAGTGTTGCATCGTTCTATAATGTTTATCCTATCCCTGTATCGGATTTGAACAATAATAAGAATATGTCACAGAATAAAGACTATTAATAAGTCGCTAACCATCTTATAAAAGAATATCGTTATGAAAAATATATTCAATATATTATTTGCTGTCCTGTTTGCACTGCC
Source organism: Bacteroides sp. (assembly GCA_041907545.1). Taxonomy (GTDB): domain Bacteria; phylum Bacteroidota; class Bacteroidia; order Bacteroidales; family Bacteroidaceae; genus Bacteroides. Next base: position 34,187 of record JAYRGX010000002.1, on the reverse strand, counting down.
AGTGTTTACTGCTTGCGATACGGATAACGGCAGCAATCCTGTTTTGAATGAGCCTGACACATTTGTACTTAATACTCCTGCGTATGCTGCTAATAATGTGTATGACTTGAAGAATGCTTCGACGCTGGAACTGGCTTGTTCACAGCCTGATTATGGTTTCCCTGCGTCTACGACTTATACGGTACAGGTTTCGTTGGAAGCTGATTTCAAAGATGCGACTGCTGATACCAAAGCTAATTATGCAACTCTTGAAAGCACTTATACTACAGCCAAGATGAATGTAGTTGCCTCTGAGTTGAACAGTGCACTTTTGGATTTGTGGACAGCTGCAAAAGGTGAGACCACAGCTTTTCCTACCGATCCTATTAGTGTATATGTACGGCTAAAAGCAGCTATCACTGACAGCGGTAGAGGGGTATGCTACTCTAATGTGATTAATTTGCCAAAAGTTCTGGGTACTAAAGAAGCCAGTTCTCTAGCTCCTCCTAAGACATTGTTCGTTGTGGGATCAATGCTCAATAATTGGGGAGTATGGAAACCAATGGTTGCTGTTTCTGGTTTGGATGGACAGTTCTGGACAATGATTTACTTTGATGCAAATTCCGAGTTCAAGTTTGGAACCAAACAAAATGAATACATTGGTGTAACAGACAAGAGACTTACCATTACCGATAAGGCTAATGCCGGAGTAGCTGGCGACGACAATATTAAAGTGACCACTTCGGGTTGGTATATTGTCTATGTTAAGGCAACGGTTAAAAATAATGATTATGCATTTGCCATGACATTCTATCCGGGTGAAGTTTACTTGTTTGGTAATTCAACCGGTGGATCATGGGCTTACACGGATACTTGGAAATTTACGGCTCCTGATAACAAAGACGGTAACTTCGTTTCTCCGGCTATGACGGCAAGCGGTGAAGTTCGTATGTGTGTGAAGACGGAAGTTGATTGGTGGAGAACGGAGTTTACACTCTATAAAGGTGAAATTTTCTATCGTGAAAACCAAGCTATTAATGATAGCTGGAATGCAGATAAAGGGTCCGACTATTCTGTACAAGGAGCAGCAGGTAAAGTAATGCAATTGAACTTTACTGCAGGGACGGGCGAAATTAACTAATTAACCTTTAAAAGAAGATTCATTATGAGAAAACATTTAATATATGCAGGGCTATTTCTGGCAGCGATCGGATTCTCTGCTTGTGATGAAGATTTTAAGGACTGGGCTGATCCCCAGTCCAATACTCAGCAGGATGCGCTGGGGCAACTGACTGCTACTTATGCGGCGGGAAAGGATGCCAATATTGTAATGGATGCGGCTACAACCGATTCTGTGGAGATTGTAAAGATGACTTCGACTACTGCAGAAGTGGGTAGCTTGATAAAAATTAATTCTCTGACATTGAACGGAAGTTATACTGTCCCATACACTGTTGAAAGTGGAACTACTGTAAAGGTTTCATTGGCTCAGTTGGATAGTGTTACCCAGTTGGCATATAAGAGTCGCGCCAGTGTTAGTCGTGAATTGAAGATTGCAGTTAAAGCATCTGCTACTACTTCTTCCGGACAAGGTATTCAGCTTTCGGGAAATGAAGTAACAATTAATTTGAAGCCGGGTGCAACACCTGCTGTTGATCCTGCGGGTTATTATGTAGTGGGAGACTTTAAGGGCTGGAATGCAAGCGGTGCAATTGCAATGACAAAAGATCCTAATAATGAGAATCTTTATACTTTGGAGTTGGATAACACTGGCAGTTCATACTTCAAGTTTTTCCCCGCTTCGGCCATTGATGGGGACAACTTGAATTGGGATAAAGCATTGGGTAGTGCTGTGGATGGTGATACTTCGGGTGATAATTTTATAATATGGGCCAATACGCAAGCTATTAAAGCTGAGTTGGTCGGTAAGATAAAGATCACATTGGATGTTACCAACTATCGCTTCACTGTAAAAGATAACAGTGCTCCGACCGAGCTCTACATGACTGGTAGCGCTTATGCATGGGGAGGTACATGGAATCAATTTATCCCTGTGAATAGTACGAAGGGTGCATTTTGGGGAATTTACTATTTTACGGCTAATGATGAGGTGAAATTTGCTCCGCAAGCCGGATGGGGAAATGACTTTGGCTTTGTTTCTACAATTTCCGATGCATCTGTTCAACTAGCAGGTTTGTCCGATTCGGGTGGTAATATAAAAGTGGGCAAATCAGGTTGGTACTTGGTTTATGTATCTGTTGTCGGTAACGATAGAGTAGTGGCATTTGAGAAGCCAAATATCTACTTGATGGGTGATACTTCTTATGGCGGGTGGAATTCACAATTGGTTGACCAGGATCTATTTACTATTCCGACAGCCGCTGATGGTGAATTTGTCTCTCCTGCTTTTGCAAAGGATGGTGAGGTACGTATGTGTGTTCATCCTGAAACCCCGGCTACCGATTGGTGGAGAACGGAGTTCATCGTTCTTTCGGGTAAGATAGCTTATCGTGGAAATGGAGGTGATCAAGAACGTGTTCAAGGTCAAACTGGACAAAAAGTTTATTTGAACTTTGCGAATAATACGGGAAGGGTAGAATAAAAAATCTCGTAATAGATCATAGTTAATATTGAAGCAAGCTGTTCTAATTTATAGAGCAGCTTGTTTCTGTTTTGATGCTGCAATCGTTTATCGCTGCTAGTAGTGGTTTCTTTCTTTATTCGTACATGCGGTTCATTAATTTATTCAGCCATTCCCAACGGACACGAAACCAGCGGCGCGTACTGCTTTGCTTTCCTCCAAACCGTAACACAAACTCCCGATAGCCATGTTTTCGGAAAGGTAATCCTACGTCAATGAATTCCAAATGGCGATATCCACGTTGCTTGGCATCTATTAAGGCATGCCATACAGCTAATATGCCCGGATATTGGAGGGCGTATGTTTTTCTCATTCCCCCCGAGAACCAGAGATATGCGTTTTCACCTGAATAAATGCAGACACTTCCGCCTATAATCTTGTTTTTATGGGTCACAATGAAAATCCTGCTTCTTTTGCTGCTTTGCATTTGCTGCTCCATGTAAAGGAAGAAATCTTTGTTAGGAAAATGGCGACGTATTTTTGAAGAATAGATATGATGTAGCATTTGAGCAAAAGATTGAATCTCTTCGGTAGAATGCGTTTCCCGGACTTCTGCTCCATTTATCAGCCCCTTTCTTATCTGACGTCTTCTCGAAGGACTAAAACGTTCTTCTACTTTACGGGCGCTATGTAGCGAGTTACGGACACGCAGCCAATTAATAGCAAAATAATGATTCTCTCTGAAAGCTCTATAGCCAAATAGCGCATTATCCAAATTGCGGAATTCAATCAGAAAAGATTTCTTAATTGCTATTCTTGTTAGCTCACTGAGCATGAGGTTGAAAAGCACTTCGCGATCAGTATGTTCGTTGAAATATTCTCCTTCACCATATATAACACACTTCTTGAAGAACGGGAGTCTCAAAGGGAGTGTTTTGTGTATCACAGCCAATACCTTTGCTACAGGCTTTTCATCTTCGTATGCCACAATAAGAATAGGTGTGTATCCCCGTGTTGCTTCATATATATGAAACAACTCAGTGGAATGAAATGTGCCGTTTTCCGGCAATATAGGTATTTCGCTCCCGTGATGGTATGTGGTGAGTTTCAAAGGCATTGCTGCAAATTTAGAAAATAATCTCTTATCTTTGTCTGCCATAATAAGGATAAAAGATTGGATATGATACATTCTCTTTTATCATTTTGTTCATTATTGATTGTATTACTTTATAATTTGGAAATATGGAAAGTTTTGGTGAGTTATTAAAGAAGCGTCGCAGCATGCGTAAATTCACGGATGAGGAGTTATCACAGGATGAGGTAGTGACCTTACTGAAAGCTGCTTTAATGGCCCCTAGCTCCAAGCGTTCCAACAGTTGGCAATTTGTTGTGGTAGATGATAAAGAAAAGTTGGAAAAGTTGTCGCATTGCAAAGCGCAAGGGGGACAATTTTTAGCAGGAGCTCCTCTTGCTATTGTGGTCCTTGGCGATCCTTTGGCAAGTGATGTGTGGATCGAAGATGCTTCGATTGCTTCCATTCTTTTACAGTTGCAGGCGGAAGATATGGGACTCGGTAGCTGCTGGATACAGGTTCGCGAGCGCTTTGCTGCTTCGGATGTACCTGCTGATGAAGTTGTACGTGATATCTTGGATATTCCTCTTCAACTACAAGTGCTTAGTATAATTGCTATCGGACACAAAGGTATGGAACGCAAACCATTTGATGAAGAGCATTTGCTATGGGAAAAAATTCATGTCAATAAGTTTGGAGGAGAATAACAGTGAGTGCTTCAAGGGCAAATAATAATAGAGATACATATAAAGCTGCAGCTATTTCTCTAATAGTGTTTGGCATCCTTTATTTGATTGATAAATTAGCTTCTTTCTCTGCTCTTGGCTTGCCTTGGGTGATGAATAAAGATAATTTTCTGTTGTATACAGCCTTGATTTTTTTGATTCTTAAAAGGGATAAATCAGTCGGCATTATATTGGTCGGCTTGTGGCTGGTTCTTAATTTTGGGTTGATCACTACTTTGCTTGGGAGTTTGTCTGCTTATTTGTTGCCTTTGGGGTTACTACTTGTCGGATTGCTCTTATATTGGCTGTCCGGAAGATAGAAAAGAGGCAGGCTTTGGCTTTTGGAAGAGAACTTTGCTATTTTAGGAATTTTATATAAGATGGATACATTTATTCAAGATACACCGATTGTTTTTATCGGGGCGGGTAATCTTGCTACGAACCTGGCAAAAGCTTTCTATCGTAGTGGATTCCGTATTATACAAGTCTACAGTCGCACCCAAGCTTCCGCTGCTGCATTAGCCGATGCTGTTGAGGCTGCATTTACTACAGAACTTTCACAAATCAGAGATGACGCAGCGTTGTATGTGGTGTCACTAAAAGATGATGCATTGATTGAATTGTTACCGGATATTGTTGGAATTAAAATACGTGGATTGCTCGTACATACTGCCGGCAGTATTCCAATGAATATCTTCAAGGATAGGACCGGACGTTACGGGGTATTTTATCCTATGCAGACTTTTAGCAAACAAAGAGAGGTGGACTTCAAGTCAATTCCTATTTTCGTAGAAAGTAATTCTGCAGAAGATACTTATATGTTGAGGACTGTAGCCTCCATCCTCTCTGAAAAGGTATATGAAGCCACTTCGGAGCAACGTAAGTGCCTGCATCTTTCAGCTGTTTTTACATGTAATTTTGCAAATCACATGTATGCTCTTGCTGCAGAGTTGCTTAATAAATATAATCTTCCTTTCGAAGTGATGCTTCCTCTTATCGACGAGACTGCTGAAAAGGTGCATCAGTTGACTCCTGCTCAGGCACAAACCGGTCCTGCTATCCGGTTTGATCATAATGTGATGGATAAACATTTGGAAATGTTGTCTGATGAACCGCGATTTATGGAGATATACAAATTATTAAGTGAGAGTATTTATCGGTTGGCAAATAAAAATTTTTCAGCCGAAAGTCATAACTAAATTATATAAAGATTGTGAGCACGATTAATTATGATTTAAAGAAGATAAAAGCACTTTTATTTGATGTTGACGGAGTTTTGAGTGCGAATGTAATTCCTATGAGTACCGAAGGGGAACCTATGCGTACGGTAAATATAAAAGATGGTTATGCACTTCATCTTGCAGCCAAACAAGGAATGTTATTGGGTATTATAACCGGTGGTCGTACATCTGCTGTACGTAACCGTTTTTTGGCACTTGGCATTCCGGAAGACGATATTTATATGGCTTCTTCCATTAAAATCCATGATTATCATGACTTTCGTGAACGTCATGCTTTATCTGATGAAGAAATTCTTTATATGGGTGATGATATTCCGGATATCGAAGTGATGCGTGAATGTGGTTTGCCTTGCTGCCCGAAAGATGCCGCGAATGAAGTCAAATCTGTTTCCCGATATATTTCACATGTGGAAGGAGGGTACGGATGCGGCCGTGACGTAGTGGAGCAAGTACTCAAAATACAAGGACGCTGGATGGCTGATGATGCCTTTGGGTGGTAAATATTATATATATACAAAATAGAATGTTAGAAAATTTAAATAAATACAAGGTAATCCTTGCATCCAATTCTCCTCGAAGAAAAGAATTGTTGAGTGGCCTCGGAGTTGGCTATGAAGTGCGGACTCTTCCCGATATTGAAGAAACATACCCCGGTGATTTGAAAGCCGGTGATATTCCATTGTACATAGCTCGTGAAAAAGCTGAGGCTTATCGCGAAATTATAAGTCCCGATGAACTCATTATAACCGCTGATACAATTGTTTGGCTGAATGGAAAGGTGTTGGGTAAACCGGCAGACAGAGAAGATGCTTTACGTATGCTACGTTCTCTATCCGGTTGTACACATGATGTATTCACGGGGGTTTGCCTGACTACAACCGGATGGCAGCGCAGCTTTATTGCTGCGACTGAAGTCCGATTTGCAAAACTAAGTGAAGAAGAGATCACTTATTATGTAGACTGCTTCCTACCAATGGATAAAGCCGGCTCCTATGGTGTTCAGGAGTGGATTGGCTATATTGGTGTAGAGAATATAACTGGCAGTTATTTTAATATTATGGGTCTACCCATACAGCGCTTGTATCAGGAATTGAAAAAGATATAGCAGTCTATACCTAAATCATGTCAAGCATCAATGGAATATCTTCTTCCTTGATGCCTTGGCGGACGAGGCTGCTGCGATCCCTATTAAACATTTCCAAAAAAGCGTCTTTACTTCCACATTCTAGAATCGCTTTACCGTACAATGTAGCGGCATATTCAATATTTCCGCTTCTCCATGCCACATGGCCTGCGTTAAGATAATCTATTGTAAGTGGTTTGGCATTTAGAATCTTGTCGTAATACTTTATGGATTGGTCATATTTACCGCAGATGAATGAACACCATCCGATGCCACGCCATGCTTTGGCACAGTCATTTTCCATATAATCCAACTTGAAGAAGTATTTCAGTGCTTCTTCATAATTACCTTGTTCTGCCAAGCAGCTGCCTATGTAGAAAAGAATATTGTGATTATCCGGTTGAATAGCATTTACGCGTTGGTAATATTTTAAAGCTGAATCGAAGTCTTTTATAAGCCGAAAACATGTAGCCAAATGACGTAATGTCCACAAATGATCTGGCTTTAATACATCTGCTTTTTGATAAGCATTGGTCGCTTCAAAATATCGTTTCTCCTTTTGCAAACAATACCCCGTTTTTTGGAAGATTTCTGCGTTAGCATTCTTCCGATCAATCAGAATTTGATAAAGTTCGATTGCTTCAACAAAGCGTTCTTTCTTAAAATGAAAGTCTGCAACGGCATTCAGTAAGGCTGAATCTTTCAACATCTCTTTTAATACAGGATTTCGATGCAAAGCGATCTCTTCTTGGAAAATATTCCGGAATTCCGATTTGCGCTGACTCAATTTGAAGAATCTATATAAATCGTGTATATATTGATTACTTATATTTTCAGGTCTTGCAGCATATTCCCGTAAGCTCGCATTGTTTTCCTCATCTTTTATATTTTCGCGATCTTGTGCGCTAAATTGTCCAAGCATCATATCACGTTGGCTTTGAGGTAATTCGGCAATGGTAAAGCAGAATGAATATTTATCACTATTGCAGAAAAAACCGGAGCTTAGCAGGGTTGAAAGTATGGCATTTTCTCCTGTGGGATTCATACCCACCTGGTGTATTACGCTGGAATGCTGAGGATCGAAGGGATAAAACCAATTATGTGGTTCCTTGAAGAAAGGAAAGCGCTTTAATTGGGAGAAAGTGCTCATGTATACGTCCGCTCCTTCAAGTTGGAGTTCATTCATTTCCCTTATTTTGCTATCTAAACCTGATTTTTCGAATACTTCTTCCCAATCGGGATTTATATCATTCTCTTCTGATTCTTCAAATCCGAATCTGATATTCCTCATGATAGTTGAGTTTCTCATCATTTCGGGAATGATCTCATCGCGCATTTTCTTGTCGATTTTTTCTGTTTCCTGACTCCGAAGTAGTTGGATATAGACCCGATTGATTTGTCTAACAAAAGATGGGTCTTCACTATTAAGTGAAATACGGGCTTTTAATGCCGGATATAAGTCAATGCGCTGCGGATGAATATGCAGTGTGAATATCAATCCTACCAGAGCTCTTTGGCTGGCTTGCACACTCTTATGTTGAATTCCATCCAATAGGAAATTTAACTTTTGATAATCAAATACCTCCATTAGACTTAGGGTTACTGCACTTATGAAGAGGCATAAATCATTTTCCGACAAAAGATCCGATTTTAAAAAAGCCTGTGCTTGCTTAGTCTCTTCAGTGGTCCAGTGTGAGTTACTCCATGTCATAAGAAATAAAAAACGGTGTGTTTGCTCGTGACGTGATAATATCCCATTCAAACCCTGAAAACCCGGTGTCAGTCGGCATACTGCCATTTCGTCGGAGAATCCTTCGAGGATTTTTAGCAGAACATCCATGCCATATCCTTCGGGCGCTGAATTTTGATTATTACGAAGTATGTGATAATAGCTTCCGGATACTTTGTCAAGCATTAACACCCTAGCCTGATCGGCTATTTCCCAAGCATCTGCCAAAAGTTTTTTATGCAGATCATATCGGTTGGGGTCTGTCATTCCTTGCCGCATATACTGCAGCATATAACGATAAGCTGTCTGTGTCTGTTCCAGGCGGTTTGTTAAGGCCCAATTATTACAGTCGCGCGCAAATGATTCCAATTGGGTACAAGCTTCATTTAGCCGACGTTCATTTAATAGTTCTGTGATTTGCTGATATTGTTTCAGTATTAGTTGTTCGTTCATAATCTATTTTATCTTTAGCTTACCGCTAACTTAAACTACAAAAAAAGTGCCAAAATGTTCAATGTTAGAACCTCACTTGTAATTGTGCTTGCAGTTGATTGGAGCTTTCTCCCATGCGAGGGTTACAGTGCGTATATTGCGCCTGTATACGGCAACGAGGATAGAACCAATATTGCAATCCACCGGTATAGTTGGTTTGCTTATCGTCCATATCCCTGTTCTTGTTGAAGTAGTCGTAAGATGCGATTGCGTCCAGCTTGGGCAAGATATGGGCACACGCCGTAGCGTAATATCCATTGCTTTCCACTTTACCGTCTTTACCGGTTAGATATTCGGTACGGATATCTAACGGTTGAGTTTTAATTATCGCCCCGATTGACCAACGGTCGCGTGTATAGTTTTCTCCTATTTTTATGTCGGGGTTGACCGTTGATGTTGCGATGGCATTTCCTTTCCCTTTAATGAATGAACTCCCTACCGATAACCATTTCAGAGGGTTGATCATTAGGTTCCCTACAATATCTTTATTATTGTTTCTGTCTTTAACGTTGATACCCTGTCCATTCATTATGGAAAAATCATAATGAAGAAATTTATTAAAGAAATCTCCATAGATGAGAAGCCCCATATCGCGTCCGCTATGCGATCCGTATAGCGGATCACTACCATTTATCCCGGCTAAATAGTTGACTGATTGTGAAGCACAATTAATTAATTCAATGGTTGAAGGCGAGAGGGGATTCTCAATACTGAATACTGTCTTGAATTGTCCGAGTCTGGCATTGAGTTGGGGAAGCAAGTGATATTCTGTATAAACTTCAAGCAGGTTTCCACCACTATTAAAATTATACATAAAGTAGCATGACCATTTATCCGTAATCTTCCCTTCGGCCATGAAAATTATACGTTTTATATCAAAGTTACTACTGCCGCCTTCGGCATCGTCATAGGTAAAGCCGGTCTGAGCATATCCCGATAAGTTGATTCGTTCTTTCAACGTGTTTATCGTTTTGTTGAGATTGGCTTCCTGCGCCATAATGGTACACGTGGTCAGTAGAGATACGAATACTGGTAAAAGTCGTTTCATTGAATGGAATAAAAGCATAATACTAGATTCTTTTAGATTGTGTTGTGTAGGTTAATATTAAAAAGGCAACTCTTCGTGAAAAGAGTTGCCTTCCATGTTATCTTTGTCTTTTTTATTCTTGTATTGCAGCAATACCCGGAAGAACTTTTCCTTCAATTGCTTCAAGCAATGCACCACCTCCTGTAGACACATAGGAAACGCCATCGGCTAGACCGAATTTGTTAACGCAAGCAACGGAATCACCACCTCCAACTAGAGAGAATGCACCGTTTTTGGTCGCTTCAACAATAGCTTCACCTACTACGCGTGAACCTTGAGAGAAATTCTCGAATTCGAATACACCTGTAGGACCGTTCCAAAGAATAGTCTTTGATTTTTTAATCACATCTGCGAAAATCTTTTCAGTATCTTCAGCGATGTCCAAACCTTGCCAACCGTCGGGTACTTCGTCCACTTTGCAAACAGCAGTGTTAGCATCATTAGAGAATGAGTCTGCAATTTTGGCATCAACAGCCAAAACAAGGTTTACACCTTTTTCTTTTGCTTTCTCAATCAATTCCAAGGCTAAATCCAATTTATCCGCTTCGCAAATAGAGTTTCCAATCTTTCCGCCTTCAGCTTTAGTGAATGTGAAAGTCATACCGCCGGTGATAATCAGGTTGTCTACCTTGTTCAACAAGTTTTCAATAATTTCTATTTTGGAAGAAACTTTTGAGCCACCCATGATAGCAGTAAACGGACGTTGGATATTATTCAAAACTTTATCAACAGCTTTAACCTCTTTTTCCATCAGGTAGCCGAACATCTTGTTGTCTTTGTCGAAATATTTAGCAATAAGAGCTGTAGAAGCATGTGCGCGGTGTGCTGTACCAAAAGCATCGTTTACATAGCAATCTGCATAAGAAGCCAATTTCTTGGTGAATTCTTTTTGGCTTTCCTTCACAACTTTCTTAGCAGCAGCTTTTTCTTCGTCGGTTGCATCGTCTGCCAAACCACGTGGTTTACCTTCTTCTTCTGCATAAAAACGAAGATTTTCGAGCAATAATACTTCTCCCGGTTTCAAAGCAGCAGATTTTGCAACAGCTTCTTCACCCATACAGTCGTTTGCAAATTGCACTTCAACACCCACCAACTCAGATACGTGTTTCAAGATATGCTTCAAAGAGAACTTGTCAGCAGGACCTTTTGGACGTCCGAGGTGTGAACCTATAATGACGCTTCCACCATCAGCCAAAATTTTCTTCAATGTGGGGAGTGCTGCACGGATACGGGTATCATCTGTAATGTTAAAGTTTTCGTCCAAAGGTACGTTGAAATCTACACGGACGAATGCCTTTTTGCCGGCAAAATTGAATTGATCGATCGTCATAATTTTCAGTTTATTTAAAAGTGTTATTAAATCTTTTTCGTGACTGCAAAGTTAGCATTATTTTCTTTTCACGACTACGAAATCGTTATTTATTCTTGCTTTCCGGAGGCTATTTTGCCCACTTTATATTTCGTGCAATAATAGCGGCACATCATTTGCAATCCGCAGGTATCACACTGTGGCGCACGTGCTTGGCAAACATATCGACCGTGTAAGATGAGCCAATGATGAGCTATCGGAATGATGTCGGCGGGTATGTTTTTTACCAATTCTTTTTCCACGCTAAAAGGGGTGGTACAACTGTCGGGAACCAGCCCGATACGATGGCTTACTCTGAATACATGGGTGTCTACCGCCATGGCTGCTTTATTGAATACGACGGATTGTATAACATTTGCGGTTTTTCGTCCGACTCCGGGTAGTTTTATCAATTCTTCAAGGGTGTCCGGTACCTCGCTTTTGAAGTCTTTTACCAACATGCGAGCCATTCCCACTAGATGCTTCGACTTGTTATTGGGGTAGGATACACTACGGATATATTCAAAAACAACTTCGGGGGAGCTTGCTGCCAAAGCTTCGGGAGATGGAAAATCACGATATAAGGCCGGAGTGATCATGTTTACCCGTTTGTCTGTACATTGAGCTGATAGGATGACCGCTATCAATAATTCGAACGGACTACCATAGTGAAGTTCGGTTTCGGCTATCGGACGATTCTCTCTGAACCATGCGATTACTTTTTCATATCGTTCTTTTTTTCTCATCGCAACTTATATTTTTCGTAATGTGGAGCTACTTTTCCGTTAAAATACACTGCTGATATAATGGTCAAGCATGCGCCTAATAAATATGCTTTGTCAAAAGTGCTAATTTCTGCAATATACCCACCTGAAAGCATGCCTATGCCTATTCCTACATCCCAAGAGGTCAGATAAGTAGAGGTGGCTGTTCCACGCTGGCTGTTGAGAGCGAGATTGACAAAAATGGTATTGTAGGCTGGAAACATGACTCCGAATCCTACACCTAGCAACAGGGCAATCGTGAAAAAGACCACAGTGCATAGGGTACTGTTCCAATGTATAATACATGCACAGGCTGAAAGTAGGAAAAAACTGAGAATTACGAGATATAATCCGGCAGAAATCACTTGGGTTACTTTTCCCCGATCAACAATTTTTCCTGAAAAGATACGTGAGATTGCCATACCTACTGCCATAAAAGTGAAGAAAAAACCTGTAGTAGCATTAACCCCGATTTGTTTAGCATACATTGCCACATAATTGGTAGTCATACCGTAGGGTATTGAGAGAAGTAGTAGACTTATCCCTGCCGGGATGCCTTTAAGAAGAATAAATCGGTCCATTGAGATCGGTTCTTTTTTTACTGGAGGCTTATAGGGCGTTTTTACTAACGAAGCACAAAATAGACCGACAAAGCAAGATGCCAGGGAAGTACAGAAAATTGCCGGATACGTAACTCCTGCATCATGCAGAAAGAGCCCGGACATCGGACCTACAGCCATTGCGATGTTATTGGATAGTCCGTAATAACCTAATCCTTCTCCTCGTCGCGAGGAAGGCATAATGTCGATTACCACCGTATTTCCGCTTACGGTAACCATGCCAAAAGATAGCCCATGGATAACTCTGAAAATGATGAATAGTGTCAGTGATCCTGCAATGATATATCCCCCAAACATGGAAGTGAAAATAAAATACGCCAATAAATAGAGTGGCTTACGTGCAAACGTATCTAGAAAATATCCCGAAAAAGGGCGGATGCACAATGCTGCTATAGTGTAACAGGAGAGAATAATGCCGATAGTGGAATTTCCAGCACGAAATATTTCCGAAAGATAGAAAGGAAGCACGGGGATAAGCAACCAAAAGCCAAAATAAAGCAAAAAATTAGCTGCCAATATAAAACAATAGCCGGGAGTGATAAGTCTATCTTTCATATGCAAATGAAGCTTAAGGAATTAAAAAGAGAAGTGGAAAACCGAATATGAACATTGTCGACTTAAAGACAAAGTTCATATTCAGTTTTCCACTTGTATCTTGTTTGAGCTAATATGCAGCTTCGAATTCTTTCAAAAAACGCGTATCGTTTTCAGAAAACATACGAAGGTCTTTTACTTGATATTTCAGGTTTGTGATACGTTCTATTCCCATACCAAGAGCATATCCGCTATATACTTTGCTGTCTATGCCGTTACTCTCAAGTACATTCGGGTCTACCATTCCGCATCCTAAAATCTCCACCCATCCGGTGTGCTTACAGAACGGGCATCCTTTTCCGCCGCAAATGTTGCAGCTAATATCCATCTCGGCACTTGGTTCTGTGAATGGGAAGTATGAAGGGCGCAAACGAATTTTAGTATCCGCACCAAACATCTCTTTTGCGAAAAGTAGCAATACTTGCTTCAGGTCAGTAAAGGATACGTTCTTATCCACATACAAGGCTTCCACTTGATGGAAGAAGCAATGTGCGCGATAGCTGATTGCCTCATTACGGTATACGCGACCCGGACAAATGATGCGGATAGGAGGTTCTGAAACTTCCATTACACGACTTTGCACAGATGAAGTGTGTGTACGCAGCAGAATGTCGGGGTGTGATTCAATGAAAAACGTATCTTGCATATCACGTGCCGGATGATCTTCCGCGAAGTTCAATGCAGAGAATACATGCCAATCGTCTTCTACTTCAGGACCTTCGGCAATGCTGAATCCAAGTCGTGCGAAAATATCTATGATTTCATTCTTAACAATGGAAAGCGGGTGGCGGGTACCCAACTTTACAGGGTATGCCGAACGAGTCAGATCCAAATCGTCGCAACTAGAGTCTTGTGATTCAAACTGTTCTTTTAGTGCCGCTATTTTTTCCTGTGCTTTGTTTTTGAGTTCGTTTAGTCTCATTCCGACCTCTTTTTTCTGCTCTGCAGGCACATTACGGAAATCCGCCATCAGTTCGTTAATGGCTCCCTTCTTACTGAGGTATTTAATACGGAGTGCCTCCAATTCGTCGGCATTAGCAGCTTTCAGCGCTTCCACTTCTTGTAAAAGCTCATCGATTTTAGCTATCATATCTTTGATTTTTATATTTCTGCGAAATGTATAAAACGCAGCAAAGATACAATTTTCTTGCGATACCGTCTTCTCTCTTTCTTTGAATTTTGCTTTATTGTAAAGAAAATGCCAATAGTTGTAATGCTCGTTTACATTACTTGTTTTGGTATATAACAATAGTTGTTATGACGAGGTACGTTATGTGCTATCGGAGTGACAGATATTCATATCGTCAAAGATCTCCTTTTGGCCCTTTTTTCATTATACACAGCCCCAAATATTTTAGATTTCTTATAAAACTTTTCGCCGTACGCGCGCCGCGCGCTCATGCTTTTTACCCTAAAAACATAAGTATATATATGTACGGCGAAAAGTCTTTTAAAAAAATAACATAGTGTGCGCGCATAAATATAATATAGTGTAATAATTATAAACCGCTAATATTACTTGCTGGTTTACACTTTTATGTTAATTTTGATAACATGCAGCTTTATAGGTGTTTATCTCGCGATGCTTGTCTTGGCTAAAGATTATACCTCACCAGCAAGAACAGCCGAAGTCAAGGCTGAAATAGCGAATCAACGCGCCGAACTATTGAAGGGAATATTGGTTAGTAAATATAAGATAGCTTCTATTTTAATTGTTGGTCCATCCATGTTAGTCTTGCGGATAACCAGCTTTTTAAATATTTTATTTCATTCTCATAGCTGCCTGTCACTACTGCATTCGGCCAAACATATTGATTTAAAATATTCCAACGTTTGAAATTTTTTTTCTGGGACATTTCCATCTGTTTTGCATTTGTGTCGATAAATGTGTCGAATTCCTTCAATTTATCGCTTCGTAATTCCTTCCAGCGATTTTTTACCATATCTTGAAACTCGGGGTATACAAACAATTTCTGATACCATGCTGCATTGCTGGCGTACCACCCGGAAGTTTTGTCACAATCGTAATAGTTCACATTTCCAAATCCCAGATCGTAGTCCCATATAGGACCAAAATACAATTTTTCATCACCTTTATTTTTGAATACAAAGGTACTTAGCCTCAAATTACCATCCACATTTTTTGATAATTCGTTTAAAAGGAGGTAATCAATAAACGATTTCATATCTAAATGTTTGTGTAGTTCATTCATGGTATTAATACCATCTTTGGCATATATGATGTTTTCAATATTTTGGACATAGTCTGTTATATATGTTTTTTGGTTATCCGGAATGTCTTCGGGCTCTTGGATGCAAAAGATCATTTCTGCGTTTTGAGTTTTAAACCAGCTGGGTTCGCCCATGCGCTCATCGACTTCTAACAGATATCCACCACTGATATCACTATCAGTGGGTTTTAATGCGCTGATATTGAGTCTACTTTTGTCTATTCTGATTTGTTCGGAAAGTAAGTAGTTACCTATGGAATCTCCATTCAATATCACATCAACATATTGGGAACGTGGGGTATAGGTGAAGCCCATGCGACGACTAATTTCAAACGCCAAGGAATTGCGTAATAACGTTTTGTCCGAATAATTAGCTAACAATATCCAATGTTTGCTCGAAGGCATGTCGAGAATGCCGGTACTACTTTCGAGTTTGATGCGATAAGGCTTCTTGGGCATGTCCCATGTGCTGTTTCCACGTCCTTTGATCTGCATATTCCCGTTGGAAAGTGTGGTTGTCTTTTCTCCCATATTGTTTCTTCCTGTAATAGAGAATGTAGCATCCACATAAATATCTTTAGAATTGATTCCCTGACTATTCTTCGTTTCGATATTCAGAATGGGGTAATAAAATCCTTTGTTCGCAGGTTGCCCCTTTTGATTTATTCGGATGATAAGAGACTTGTTTTTCGTTTTGATATATAATTCTACAAGTCTTTGAATTCTAAGATCATTTGATTGTGCGGTTACTTCGATAGAGCTTTTCCCATCGCCATTTTGCTGGCTTGTGGTACACCAAGCTTGCCCGGCTTGAAAGATAAGCTTCCATTCCACGTTAGATTCAATCGTTATGGCGTGAGTACCTCCGTCGGGTTCAAACTCTAGAGTTTGTACGGAAACGGCAAGAGTCTCTTCTTTTTCATTAGAGCAGGCATTGAGTACCAGAAAAAGTGTCAAAGCAAGGATTTGGGAAAAAAGCTTTCTCATATAAATTAGTATTAGATATTTAAAATCATCGTAAAACACACGAATAGTACATCATGCTTCACGATGACTGATATCGGAAAGCCGGAAATACTTAAGAAAGACAGGTGGAGAGTGAAGATATCGAGTATTTATTAAAATAATTCGATTTATGTGGAGCATAGCGGACTCGAACCGCTCACCTCGACACTGCCAGTGTCGCGCTCTAGCCAGATGAGCTAATACCCCTTTTTTGTTATGGCTTATAAAGACAATTAATTATCTTTTTGGTGCGGCAAATATAATGGATAATTCTGAAATAATTGCTAAGTTTGCACTATAAAGTTAAATATAAAAATATGTTGATATACAATACGACTTATCAGGTGGAAGAAGAGTTAGAACAGAATTTTTTGATTTGGTTGAAAGAATGCTATTTAACAGAGGCTGCAAAAGGAGGTATTTTGTTTTCGCCCCGTATTGCAAGAGTATTAAGCCATAGGGAAGAAGGGAGTGCTTGCTATTCTCTACAATTTGAAGTGGAAAGTTCTGGCCTGTTACACCGCTGGCATCTTGAGCAGGGAGCTAGACTAAATGAAGAGTTGCTGGAGGTTTTTAAAGATAAGGTTGTGGGATTTCCTACTTTGATGGAGGTGATAGAGTGATACAACCTGTTAAGGAAAAAATCATAATGGGCATTGATCCAGGTACTACCATTATGGGCTATGGAGTGCTTAGGATTCAAGGCATTAAGCCGGAAATGGTTGCTATGGGTATTATTGATCTTAGAAAATATCGTGACCATTATCTTAAATTGCGGCATATTCACGATCGGGTGCTTGGTCTTATTGAAAGTTATTTGCCTGATGAAATGGCTATTGAAGCTCCTTTCTTTGGAAAGAATGTACAGTCCATGTTGAAGCTGGGTAGGGCGCAAGGAGTGGCAATGGCTGTGGCTTTGAGTCGGGATATTCCTATAACCGAATACGCTCCTTTAAAAATAAAAATGGCGATTACCGGTAACGGTCAGGCTTCGAAAGAGCAAGTCGCGGACATGTTGCAACGAATGCTTCATTTTCCCAAGGAAGATATGCCTACATTTATGGACGCAACCGATGGATTGGCAGCAGCATATTGTCATTTTTTACAGATGGGACGTCCTAAAACAGAGAAAGGGTATAACAGTTGGAAAGATTATGTAGCTAAAAATCCCGATAAAATAAAGTAATATGAAACTGAATAATTGGATTTTGCTTGGATTTATCCTTGCGGTAATAAGCGGATGCAGCTCGGTGAAAAAAGAATATAGCTCATACGATTCATATCCTGTCCGTTCGGGAAGTCTGACAGAGATGGAATATACCCCTCAGGCAACTACCTTTTATTTATGGTCGCCAACAGCCGATGAGGTACGTGTGATGTTGTATGATGCTGGTGATAAGGGGCATGCGTATGAAACGGTGTACATGGAATGTTCCGAAGATGGTACTTGGAAGGCAAAGGTAGAGCGAAATCTGTTAGGAAAGTTCTACACGTTTAACGTCAAGATCAAAGATAAATGGATGGGAGATACGCCGGGCATTAATGCTCAAGCGGTCGGAGTGAATGGAAAGCGTGCGGCTATTATTGATATGACGAAGACTAATCCCACGGGTTGGGCTGAAGACAAGCGACCTGAACTGGCTTCTCCTGCCGATGCCATCATTTATGAAATGCATTTCCGTGATTTTTCCATTTCTAATTCTTCCGGAATTAAACATAGAGGTAAGTTTTTAGCATTGACGGAAAAAGGTACGGTCAGCCCCGAAAATCTTTCAACAGGCATTGATCACTTGAAGGAACTTGGGGTAACTCATGTACATTTGCTTCCTTCATTCGACTTTGCCTCGATTGATGAAACCAAGCTTCGCCAAAATAAGTACAATTGGGGTTATGATCCACAAAATTATAATGTACCCGAAGGATCTTATTCGACAGACCCCTATAACCCAGTGGTTCGTATTAGGGAATTCAAACAAATGGTGCAGGCTCTTCATAAAGCGGGTATCCGGGTAGTGATGGATGTGGTCTACAACCATACATTCAATGCCAAGGAAAGTAATTTCGAACGTACTGTTCCCGGGTATTTCTATCGTCAGAAACAGGATGGTAGTCTAGCTGATGGCTCCGGATGTGGTAATGAGACAGCAAGCAACCGCCCGATGATGCGTAAATTCATGATTGAGTCGGTATTGTATTGGATAAAAGAATATCATGTAGACGGTTTTCGTTTTGATCTTATGGGTATTCATGATATTGAAACGATGAACGAAATCCGTAGTGCAGTCTCGGCGGTAGATCCTACCATTCTTATTTATGGAGAAGGCTGGGCGGCGCAAACTCCCCGATATTCTGCCGATTCGCTAGCTATGAAAGTCAATATACACAAAATGCCTGGGATTGCAGCATTCTCAGATGAGTTGAGAGATGCTCTTCGCGGACCTTTCAATGATAATCATAAAGGTGGTTTTCTTGCTGGTTATCCCGGTAAAGAAATGAGTATTAAATTTGGGATTGCCGGTGCCGTCCGACATCCTCAAGTTAAGAATGATTCGGTAAATTATAGTAAAGCACCGTGGGCTATGGAACCCTCACAAATGATCAGCTATGTTTCCTGTCATGACGATATGTGCCTCGTTGATCGACTGAGAGCAAGCATACCGGGAATCAAGCAGGAAGAGTTGATCGATCTAGATAAATTGGCTCAGACGGCAGTCTTTACTTCACAAGGCATTCCATTCATTTATGCCGGTGAGGAAATCATGCGTGATAAGAAAGGTGTGCATAATAGTTTCCAAAGTCCCGACTCAATTAATGCAATTGATTGGCACCGGAAGGCTGAACATGCTGATGTGTTTGCTTATTATAAAGGATTGATTCTATTACGTAAGCTACATCCTGCTTTTCGTATGGGAAGTGCCGATATGGTTCGTAAACACCTTGAGTTCCTTCCTGTCTCAGCTCGTAATATCGTAGCTTTCCGTTTAAAGAACTATGCCAATGGTGATAGTTGGGGAGATATTATTGTCGTACTTAATGCTCGCAAAGAATCAATTAAGCAGTCAGTTCCCGACGGGAAGTATGTGGCTGTTTGTAGGAATGGACAGATTAATTTGCAAGGACTTGGAATGATGTATGGTCCTGAAGTGGCGGTTCCTGCTCGGTCGGCATTGATCATTTATAAATAAGTATGCAACAAGATATAATACACATGGCGGGTGGCGTAGCGCGCAACCCGCTTGTCCGTTTGGTACATCCTGTCAATTTAGACTTTTCTGCGGGAGAACATATTGCAATCGTGGGGCCCAATGGTGCCGGTAAAAGTTTGTTGGTCGATCTTCTGATTGGCAAATATCCCTTGCGTGAAGGAGAACTTACATATAATTTTTATCCCTCAAAGGCAAGTACTGCTTATGAGAATATAAAATACATTACTTTCCGGGATACTTATGGAACGGCAGATGCGAACTATTATTATCAACAGCGTTGGAATAGTCATGATTTGGACGATGTTCCGGATGTGCGTGAGATGTTGGGTGATATAAAAGATAAGGAGTTGCAGGATGAGCTTTTCAGTTTGTTTCATATTGATCTTATGCTGGATAAAAAGATTGTTCTTCTTTCCAGTGGGGAATTGCGAAAGTTTCAATTGACTAAGACTTTGTTGTCTGCTCCAAGAGTTTTGATTATGGACAATCCTTTTATTGGACTTGATGCCGCGACGCGAACTCTTTTACTTGATTTGCTCGAACATCTGTCGCGCAAGCATGCGTTGCAGTTGGTACTTGTACTTTCTATGTTGGATGATATACCGTCTTTTGTTACGCATGTAGTACCTGTAGAGGGAAAGATGATTGCGGACAAGATGACTCGGAAAACATATCAGAATGAATTCCACTTTAATGAAAATCAGGCTGATACAAATCTCCTACATGAACGTATCTTGAACTTACCTTATAGTGACTCTAACTATACTTCCGAGGAAGTGGTGAAACTGAATAAAGTAAGTATCCGATACGGAGAGCGTACTATATTGAAAGGGCTTGATTGGACAGTAAAGCGTGGTGAGAAATGGGCATTGAGCGGAGAAAATGGTTCGGGTAAATCCACATTACTCAGTTTGGTCTGTGCTGATAATCCACAATCTTATGCTTGTGATATTAGTTTATTCGGACGTAAACGTGGAACAGGCGAGAGTATTTGGGAAATAAAAAAGCATATTGGTTATGTCAGTCCTGAAATGCACCGGGCATATTTGAAAAATATTCCTGCTATTGATATTGTGGCGTCAGGTCTTCATGATAGTATTGGATTGTATAAGCGTATTCATTCCGATCAAATGGCTATATGTGAATGGTGGATGGATGTATTTGGAGTTGCAGATTTGAAAGAAAAGCCTTTTCTTCAACTATCAAGTGGAGAGCAAAGACTAACTTTATTAGCGCGGGCTTTTGTGAAAGATCCCGAATTACTTATATTGGATGAGCCTCTTCATGGATTGGATACCTTTAATCGTTTTCGTGTAAAAAAAATTATTGAAGCATTTTGTTCCCGTAGAGATAAAACGCTTGTCATGGTGACTCATTATGAAAAAGAATTACCCGGCGTCATTACCGATAAGATTTTGTTGAAACGCAACGGGTAGTACTTGTAGTCCTCTGAATCCGCAGTTGTAAGCTTATAATGAATAAAAAAGTTGTGCTATTGTGTTAACTACTGTTATTTTACAGTATTAAACCTCAATAACGGTTGAGGATTGCATAAAAGAACTATTTTTGTCCCTCGTATTTAATCTAAATTGAGAGCCAATGCGAGAAAGACTTTTAGGTTTGTTAAAAACGTATTTACTTTTTGTTGTAATTTTTGTAATCCAAAAGCCGTTTTTTATCTTTTATTATAGCTCCATGTATACAGGATTATCTGTGACGGATATTCTTCAGGTGATGTGGCATGGACTTCCTTTAGATCTTTCTTTAGCGGGCTATTTTAGTGTGATACCCGGTTTCCTTTTTCTCGCGTCTTCTTGTGCACTTTCCGATGTACTTCATAGAATTTGGAATATCTATTATCTCGTACTCTCCATTTTGCTTTCCATGATTTTCACGGTTGACTTGGCATTGTATGAATATTGGGGATTCCGTTTGGATGCAACCCCGTTGTTTTATTTCTTCTCTTCACCTAAAGATGCTATAGCAAGTGTGAGCTTGTCGGTTGTATTTGTGGGGATAGGAGTGATGCTGGTCTATGCAGCGATTCTGTATCTCATATTCTATTTTGTCCAGCGAAGTATCTGGCGTGGTTTGAAACTCCCTTTCCATTATTTGAAAGTGGCAGGTGTCCTTTTATTGGTGACCGGTTTATTGTTTATTCCTATACGTGGTGGCTTCACGGTTTCTACTATGAATGTAGGAAAGGTATATTTCAGTTCAAATCAACGGCTGAATCATGCTGCTATTAACCCTGTATTCAGCCTGTTGGAATCGCTGGCAAAGCAGACGGACTTTAGTAAACAATACCGTTTTATGGAATCTGCTCAGGCGGATAAACTGATTAAGAAAATGCTTGATCCTGCGGTATTGGACAGTACGGCCGTTGTGCCCGACACCCTACATACAGCTTTGTTTAATACCAAGCGCCCTAATGTTATATTTGTCATAATGGAAAGCTTCTCTTCCAAACTGATGAAATCGTTGGGAGGTGAACCGAATGTGGCAGTCAATTTGGATACGTTGGCACAAGAGGGAGTCTTGTTTACTAATTTCTATGCAAACAGTTTTCGTACAGACAGAGGCATGGTTGCCGTTTTAAGTGGATATCCTGCCCAACCGACCACCAGCCTTATGAAATATCCTCATAAAATACAATCGGTTCCTTCCATTGCCGGCAGTTTAAAAAAAGCAGGTTACCGGACTAAATATTATTATGGAGGTGATGCCGATTTTACCAATATGCGTTCTTATGTGATAACTTCTGGATTTGATGAGTTGATCTCTGATGTTGATTTCCCTGTGTCAGAACGTTTAAGTAAATGGGGAGTACATGATCATCTTGTATTTAAACGCTTATTACAGGATTTGAGTACTGAATCTACAGCTTCAAGTAAATCAATTGGAGCTGCCAAACGACCTTTCTTTAAGGTAATTCAAACATCCAGCAGTCATGAGCCTTTTGAAGTGCCCTATTGTCGTTTGGCTAATAAAAGGTTGAATGCTTTTGCTTATACCGATAGTTGTGTTGGTGATTTCGTAAGCCATTTCCGTCGCCTTCCCCAATGGAAAAACACCGTCATAGTATTGGTGCCCGATCACTTGGGAGCATATCCGGAACATATAGATAATCTATCTATCGAACGCTATCAGATACCTTTGATTCTCATAGGCGGCGCTGTTCGTGAACCTAAGCATATTCCTGTTTATGGGTCTCAACATGATATTGCGGCAACATTGCTAGCGCAACTGGCTTTGCCGCATTCAACGTTTACGTTTAGCAAAGATATGCTGAACCCGCTTTCTCCCCATTTTGCCTTCTTTACCGTTCCCGATGCATTTGGTATGGCAACTCCTGATAACAGAGTGATGTATAATTGTGAGTCAAAGAGTATTGTTGTGGATGAAGGAGCTGCTAAAGGTAAAGACTTGGAATCGGCTAAAGCATACTTGCAAAAAATATATGACGATATAGCTAAAAGATAATACAATGATACTGTTAGATGTTCTGCATGAAGTGAATAAAGCGGATACCGACGTTTTTTTTCTGATCAACAAGATGCATTGTTCTTTTTTGGACACGTTTATGAGTGCATATAGCGGTAAAGTCATTTGGATTCCGATGTACCTTTCCATTTGGTACGTAATGATCCGTAATTTCCATTGGAAAGTGACATTGCTCTGTATGATTGGCTTGGGTCTTACTATCACTATTGCCGATCAGATTGGTGCTACATTGATTCGCCCCTTGGTAGAGCGTCTCCGTCCGGCTCATCTGGAAAATCCTATTTCCTGCATGGTACATATAGTAGATGGATATCGAGGAGGACGTTATGGTTTTCCTTCATGCCATGCTGCCAATACATTTGGTTTGGCCTTTTTTATTTGTTTTTTATTTAGGAAGCAATGGCTTACGCTTTTTATGATGGTATGGGCTTTGCTTACATGTTATTCCCGGATCTACTTGGGTGTGCATTATCCCGGTGATATTTTAGCTGGTACTATTCTAGGTTTGATCGCTGCTTATTTGATGTTCAGGTTATTTAGGCGGGTGAGTGGTCATACCCGCATGGAGCATGTGAAGCATATCAATGCACCTGTATTGATTGGTGGGATAACCATTTTCGGCATTCTATGCTATTCTATTATTCGTAGTATGTGGGGCTAGAATTGATAACCTACTTCAAACATAAATTCACGTGGTCGTATATCCAACTGTGAGGTAGTGCTCTGTGTTGTAGAATAGATACTGTATGCATATTTCTTTTTATTAAAAAGGTTGTTGAGTGTGGCATTTATATTCCATTTCCTTTTTCTGTATTTTATGGATGCATCGGCAAACAATGTATTAATAAGAGTTCCATTCCCTAATTCATTCCGGTAGTGTTCACCGGAAAGTCGGACGTCTATCTTGCCTATACTAAATGTCAGGTGTAAGTGTTGCTCCATATTTATTAATGTTTGTAGTTTGTGAGCTTCTACACTACTATGGCTATATCCCAACTTAGCATTATATTCCGCTTCAAAACTGTTATTGGGTGACCACATTAATTTGGGCTCTGTACTTATGCTATTATATCGGTAAGTTTGTAAAGTCCCTGAAGTATAATTCTCATTATTGCTTGAACAGTTAGGTACAAATGAGTTATTGTTACTAAGTTCTTTTCCTTTGTTATGACTGGCTTGTAAGGTCAATGATGTTTTTAAGTGCCAATCGTATATTCCTTTAGAAATGGTACTGCTGAAAAGCCAGTTATCTGTATGATTGGAGAAATTCCTTAGGGTATAATTGCTTACCTGATCGGATATGTTTTGTTCATTGATGGTATTACGTTGCAGGCGATTATATTCTAATTGGGCTGTCACAAAAAACTCTTGCACTGTGTTTTTATATTCACCATAGATATTATAGCTTTGCCGGGTGTTTATGGGGAAGGTTCCGTCCCCACCTCGCCAAGTGCGATAATCAGTACGATAAGAATAAGGATAAATTCCGGTAATATCTCCCGCGCTACGATTTATATTTCCATAGGCAGAAAGTTTCCAATGATAGTTTATTTGATAACGTCCATAAAATGTAGGATTTATATTCGGTAATGAGTAATTTAATGAAAAGTATCGCCTGTATTGTGTTGGTAATGTGAAGATAATGAACGTTTTATTATACTCAATTTGGAATAGAGGGTTGAAATATACACTCAAGTAAGATGCGCCGAATGGAGAGTTCTTAAGTGTATTATCTGTATTGATTTGTGTTGTATTCCATTCCCCTTGTATTCCAACTTTATACTGCTGTGTAAAACCATTATGTCTTTTTAGATAGGACACATAATTGTCTGCAGACAGGCAGTGTTGACGAACGTTTTCTTTTCCGGTATTCAGAAGGAGCGATGCCGGTAGATATGTATAATAAGCATTTGAATATACCCCCCAAGTCTCCGACCTCCGGTTTCTGATAAGGCTAAAAACATTATTCACAGTCATTCGTGATGAGCGGATTGTTTGTTCTAGCTCCGGTGAGCTACCTCTTTCCATTTCGCCTTCCGCCTTAAAATGATTTTTTAGATAATGCATCGCATTGTTGTCTTCATACTCCATATTTATATTTGCAGCATCTCGTATTAAGCGATAATGATAGCTTTCATCTATGCGAGTGGTATCATCTGGCAAGTAATAAAGCAGTGTATTCTGCTTCTGCTGTCGGATGTAATCGTGGGTATATCCGGTTTGAATGCGTAACGATCGTTCATCATTCCAACGATACATCCGGTTACCGTTTAAAGTGTGGGATTCATTAAACAATAGACGTGATTTATCAAGAGGTGCATTTATATCGGATACATTCAGAAAGCTGCTTAAAGCCGCAGGTTCGTCGGGGTTATAATTTATCATTAGGCGTTGTTCATTGCTAAGATCCGTTCCGTTATTATTTGTTTTGTAGGCGTAGAGGCTCTGATTTCCTTTACCCAATTGGAGCCCACTAAGAGTGCCTTTCCATAGCCATTGCTTATTTATGTTCTCTTGTGGAGGATCTTCATCATTTGATAAAGAAGAATTGATTAGACTCACTCCTGTGCCAAATGTCCCGTTTACGATCCACTGATCACGTATTTTGGGGTCTAATTTAAGATTCAATGCCACCTCATCTGAATTAATCTTACCTTTCAGTGCTTTTATTGATTGGTAATTTTCCATGATTTCGGCGGTTTTGACCGCTTTAGCACTGAGGTTATTATTTATTTGATTGTACCGTCCTCCTGTTAAATCCATTCCTTCTACAAAATAATGATCGATAGCTTTTCCTTTATATTTTACCTGTCCATTTTCATCAACATCTATCCCGGGTAACTTTTTCAATACATCTTTTATATATACATCTTTTGAAGAAGCGAATTCCGACAAATCATAGCGTATGGTATCTCTTTGGCTGTAGACCCTTCCGGGATGTATAACAACTTCTTTCAACGCGATAGCTTCGGGCTGGAGATTGATGTTTAAAGTACTTGTATCATGTATATCTTGAATAACTTTCCGATATCCTAATAATGAGGCAGTAAGTTGCAATGTCTCATTGTACTTCCAAGATAGTGTATAATGTCCTTTTGCATCAGTCAGTGCATAGTCTATCATGACTTTATTTCGTATTAAACCGATCATTACAGATTCCAAAGGCTGATGGTTTTCAGCATCTGTAACTATGCCGCTTATCCTTTGGGCATGCATTGGCAATGTCATGAATATGTATAGGATAATATAGCCGATCGTTGTTGATTTGTGCTTCATTCTCGTTCCAACGGATTATATGGCATGTTCTTAGGCCCTTTTGTAGCATTACCCTGCCCATCACTTATGCTGATTTTTACATTGGGATTGGAACTGGTGATGAATCCTATCGGGTCTGCATTGTAACGCTCATGTATCTTATTATATGTTTTGCGATTGACCGGTTCATAACTTTTTCCGTAAAACAGGATGGGTTTGGTAGTTTGGCATTGTTCTATTCCCATGCAGAGAAATACATACTGTTTTTCTTTGTCTTCCGCTTTAATGATTAACCCAGGTAGACCATATAGTTTCCATGGACCTTCACTGATGGGAATTTCGGCCGTGAACCAAGCCGTCCAATTGCGCCCTTTGAATCTGCATTCCGCTTTACGACATGAAAAAGAGAGTATAGTGGCTGTGTCATTCTGCAATATCCATTGAGGCACCTCATCCTGTTCTTCGCAACGCAAACGAGTCATTCCGGCTATTTCATCTAGAGTGGTGACTTTTCCCGAAGGATATCCCTTGAAAGTCGCTTCGTTCAGTTTACTGTTGCCATATTGTTTTAGATGATCATTAATGGTTTCCTGAGAAACTTTATTTGCAAAGTCGACATTAAGCACCGAATCACGAACATACTTTGTATAACTGTAAAATTTAGACATACCTTTTCCTATTTCCAGCATCATACTTTCTTCATTTATTTTATCTTTATTCAATGTATCGGGTATGATCAGGGTCTGGTATTGTACTGTAAGACGTACTGTCCCAATGGTATCTTGCTTCATTTTGCTACCATCACTGATGATAAATTGCGCATGTGCTTTCATTGTAAATACAATGCTCATACAAGCGAATAGAATCGTAATCTTTGTTTTCATATACTTGTGAGTTTTGTGATTTTAATGGTTATTTATATATTGTGCCATGATATTTGGAATGAATCAAATAATATTTCAACCCATCTACCGAGTAATGATAGAATCAATGGGGATGAATGCTTATTGAATCTATGTACGGGAGATGTTCTTCTCAGTAGGTATTATAGTCAATAGATAAACAACCATCTTGTTTATTGTTTATGCAAATGTATCCGCCTTTTCGATGTATATGGAATAAAAGTTATTACTGAAATATTACGCGGGCAATAATAACTCTTGTGCGCGTACTTTATTTTATAATGAATGGTTTACCTTTGCTTGCACAAGGAAATATCGATTTATCAAAAGAAGTATTTGTGAAATGTTTCAATAAAGAGAAATAGGCATTCTTATCGATAGGTTGCGATGGATGTTTCTACTCTTTTGTATATATATCTTAAATAATTTGTGGTATGGAGCGTAGGATAAGAATTGTATGGGGATTGTCTATTTTAGCAATGTTACTAATAACTATCGGACAAGGTTATTGGCTGTTCAACCAATATCAATATGTCAATGATGAAAGGGCACATGAACTTTATAATGATATTTTAAAAACAGCAAAGCTTAATGATTCCATCCGTAGTTTGAAACCGGAGGGAGTGCTGGACAAAGGACATGCTTTCTATAATATTAATATGAGCCAGCAGGGGCCAAATAAGATAGTAAATACGTTGGTTTTGGGCGCTGTATCTCTGAAAGACAGCTCCATGGGATCTTCACGCTCAAGAATAGAGAAGCATATTGATTTGGGTAAAATGGTAGATAGTATAAGGCGTAGTTCGTCCAATGACTCGTGGAATCGATATATTGCAACCCATAAGGTATTGTATAAAGATTCATTTCAAATAGCGGCGCCAACTTTTGCTGCTGTGAACTTAAATCAACTTGTTGAACTCTATCGATTGGAAGTGAATTCCCCCTTTAGCTTGCAGCATTTCGACTCCTTGCTTGCATTGAAGGTAAAGGATATCCCGTTTACCACACGGTTAGAGAAATCAAAGGATACAGCTTTTCAATGGGAGCCTGAAATGAAACAAGCCTTTAAACTACTATACTCCAGACTAGAGGTCCGATATCCTTATAACCCTTTGAAACATCAGTTTCTAGTTGTTGACGTTGATGTTATGCCTCATGTTTTACTGGTGCGTATGGGATGGCAACTATTGGGAAGTGTTTGCTTAATAATGTTACTTGGCCTTTGTCTTTGGCTTCAGATAAAGACCATCTTGAAGCAAAAACGGATAGACGAGTTACGAAAAAGTTTTGTGAATACAATGATTCATGAATTGAAACGTCCGGTACAAGCTCTTAAAATGTGTGTGGCGTTTTTGAATGATAAAATTTTACGTACTGATGAAAAAGCTATGGATGAAGTAATACGCGACTCGATGTCCGAGTTGGATAACCTTTCCGCATATCTGTCTAAACTGCGTGATATGACCCGTGCTGATGATGAGCATACGCAACTTGTTATTCGTACTTTTGACTTAAAAGAAGTGGTGGAAAAGCTACTTCGTCTTTGTCATATTGTTGATGGCAAGGAAATCTCGGTTGAAACTCATTATAGTGAAAATCTTTTGGTCACTGCCGATCCGATACACATTGCTAACATGATCAGTAATTTAATAGAGAATTCAATAAAATATTCCAAAGAGTCCGTGCATATTACAATTAATTGTGACTTGTGCGATCATTTATTGACACTAAGGGTTACTGACGATGGAATTGGCGTTCCTGTTGCTGAGCAAGGACGGGTATTTGATAAGTTTTATAGAGCGAGCAATGTGGGTGGACGCTCTTTACCTGGAATTGGTCTCGGATTAAGTTACGTGAAGCTTTTGGTTGAAGCTCATCATGGAACCATATCTTTAGTCAGTCAACAGGGAAGAGGCACTGAGGTGAGTATTTGTATCCCACAATAAACTAAAGTGAGAGCTCTCTGTTATTTATCAGTGCCTGAAGAACCATATATTCATGTATATTTGTATAATTAGTCGATTTTAAATAATAGGATCCGTTTGATCCTGATATATATTATTTTTCTTATATCTTTTTTCAGACAGATATGCAACCTTTAAAGATCCTTTTTGCCGATGATGATTTAAAGTATTCCATGCTACTGAAACGCTTTTTAGAAAAGGAGGGATACGAAGTAACGTATGCCGGTAACGGCAATATGGCATTAGAACAATATCTTGTGATAAAGCCGGATCTTGTATTGCTTGATATTAGTATGCCTGGCTATAATGGCTTTGAAGTCGCTGAACGTATCCGTTTACAAGACAAACATGTGCTTATTTTCTTTTTGTCAGATAGAAGTGAAAAAAAGGATCGCTTACGAGGTTTTCAATTGAAGGCAAATGATTATTTGGCTAAGCCTTTCTATCCGGAAGAGCTTATTGCTCGTATTCGTGAGCGTTTCTCCTTTTCATTCTGCGATAACATAGAAGATGAGAGTTATAATTTCGGGCACTCTTTTTTTAATTATAGTACTAATGAAATTAGGGTAGGGAATAATAAAGTCGTCATAACTTCACGTCAAGCGGACCTGCTTCGTTTGCTTGCAAAGAACCTCAATAAAACAGTAGATCGGAATATTTTGCTTGAAGCAATATGGGGGAATACCTCCTATGCAAATTCTTTGGCGCTTAATGTACAAATCACCTATTTACGTAAGGCCCTTCGGCATGATTCGATAATCAAGATTGAAACGCTAATGAAAAAAGGCTATATATTGAAAGATATATAGTATATAGATTGGAACAAAGGGCTTTTACTAAGCGTAAATTATTGACAACTAACGATATCTTTCGAATGGACCATGATTAATAGACGAGCGTAAAATCTGCCCATACAGGTAGATGATCGCTATATCCCCCGATGTATTTCATTCCCTGGTATGTGCGAAAAGGCTGTTTCCCTCCATTGCGCTCATCGTCCGTTAGAATAAAAGAGTCATGAAATACGTCTGCTTTGGACGGATCTGTATGAAATGAGCTATCCTTGTTGAGTAGTGATCCGGACACGATGATATGGTCTAACAATCCCCATTCTCCTTGAAATTTGTAGCTACCGAATTCGTCGTCGTCTGCTGCCTTTTGAGCAAGTAGATGATAAAGTTGCTTGGATTGTACTTCGTTCATGTTGTGAGACGGAGCTTTGGCGCCAAGGACCTGTCTGATTGATTTGTTATTAGGATAATCGTTGAAATCACCCATGATAAGAATGCGAGGGGTGACACGAATTTGCATGATGCTATCCACTATGTTTTTGAGTACACCAGCAACAATGATGCGATAAGGTTCCGATTGTTTTTCTCCTCCTGATCGGGATGGTAGATGACAAACAACTACGTCTAAAGAGTCTTTGTCTGGTAATAGACCGCAAACATGCAGGATATCTCGTGTCGGATGAAACTCTTTATGCCTGCCCGGCATTATTCGTATGCTCTGTGTAGATAATAATTTGAAAACACCTCTTTGATAGAGCAATGCAACATCGATGCCCCTCTGATCGGGAGAGTTGGTCATGGCGTATTGATAACCTCCTTCCCGTAATATAGAGCGCTGGGTGAGATCGCGCATGACACTATCATTCTCTACTTCACAAAGAGCGACTAGGGCAGGAGGACTCCATCTTCCAACAGCTGTAATCACACGAGCAATATTATCCAGTTTCTTTTTGTATTTACTATAGGTCCAGTGACGAATGGCATCGGGCATGAATTCATAATCATTCTTTAATGAGTCATGCCGACAATCGAATAAATTCTCCACATTATAACTCATCACGCGGAATGTTAGGGTATCTTTGACATTTTGTCCGTGCGAAAGTGAAAAAGGAAATATACAAGTAAGAAAAAGCAAACGAATGAATTTCATCTATTCATTTTTTAGCTACAATGAAAGAGAGACAGGCTGTTGTAAAATCAATAAACTTATTCCCATTGGCATAACTGGCTTCCGAGGAAATTTAAAGGTAATGCAACAGCCTGTCGGATGTGTTGGTGGATATTATTTTTTTTCAGGAATATTTTCCAGTATGTCCAATAAATGCTTCCAAAACTTATCTACCGTAGGAATGAGCATCCGTTCATCCGGTGAGTGCACTCCACGCAGAGTAGGGCCGAATGAAACCATATCAAGTGAAGGATATTTGTCGAGGAACAGTCCACATTCCAATCCAGCATGAATAGCTTTAACTTGTGCTTCCGTACCAAACAAACGCTTGTATGATGCTGTTGCAATTTCCAATATTTCAGAATGTGGATTGGGCTTCCAGCCGGGATATCCGTCGCCAAATGAAACTTGTGCTCCCCCCATTTCGAATGCCGTTCTCACCATATTGGCGATATCCTCTTTTGAAGATGCGGTAGAGCTACGCTGGCTTGTTTCGATACGGATGATATGATTAGGTTTCATCTTTACCGATGCGAGATTGGTTGATGTTTCTACTAACCCCTGTATGTCTTGGCTCATAGCAAATACACCGTGTGGTGATACATATATGGTTTGGAACAGACGTTTGGTGGTGTCTTTATCAATAGCTTTGAGGTGAGCGGTTTCTGATTCCATAATGAGTTTCAAATCAGGATCCACCACTGCATATTCAGCTTGAACAGCTGCAGCAAAGATATTTAAGTCGGCGCGTATCTCATGCTTTTGCTCTTCGGGGATGGCGATTACTGCATGAGCTTCACGTGCTATAGCATTACGTAGATTTCCTCCTTCGATTTCGCAAAGATAAAGATCATATTTTTTGAATGCCTCACTTAAGAATCGGTTTAATATTTTATTAGCATTTCCTAGTCCCAAATGAATGTCACCACCGGAATGTCCGCCTTTCAAGCCTTTTACTTGTACTTTGCTAAAGAAATATCCAGTAGGAACATCTGTTTCTTTATATGAAAATTCCGCTACAGAATCTATACCACCAGCGCAACCAATAAACAATTCTCCTTCATCTTCAGAGTCAAGATTTAATAAGATATCACCACTTAGGAAGCCTGGTTTCAAAGCAAAAGCACCGGTTAACCCGGTTTCTTCATCAACTGTGAATAAACATTCCAGTGGACCATGTTTTATGTTATTATCTGCAAGTATGGCTAATTCTGTTGCTACTCCTATGCCATTATCAGCACCAAGAGTTGTTCCTTTTGCTTTCAGCCATTCACCATCAATATAAGTTTCAATAGGGTCTGTCAGGAAATCGTGCTTCACGTCACTATTCTTTTCACATACCATGTCGATATGTGACTGTAGAACAACTGTTTTTCTGTTCTCAAATCCTGGAGT
Organism: Bacteroides sp.; assembly: GCA_041907545.1. GTDB lineage: Bacteria > Bacteroidota > Bacteroidia > Bacteroidales > Bacteroidaceae > Bacteroides. The sequence continues at coordinate 1,411 of JAYRGX010000002.1, read as the reverse complement.
AGCAGGCTTTTTGATCAGAATATTACCAACTTCGTCTGTGAGCGTTTCCAAATGATGCTCTTCGCCGAAAGCTTTTAAGAAAGCTATTATTTTCTCCTCTTTTTTGGAGGGACGGGGCACTTTGCATATTTCTTCGAAATAATGAAATACACTTGCCGGTTTTAGTTCATTCTTTTCCATATTAAATTTGTTATGAATGTTAGTTTTATTTCTGAATATTGCTAAATATGGTTAAATCGGTTGACTATCTTGTTCTCCTTTCTCTTTTTTTAGGAAGAAAAAAGTCACTTAGTCCATACAAAGCCCTATATTTGCATCCACAAAAATAGTGGAAATGCTTGATAGAATTTTGATAACATTGTTAATTGTTGCAATATCTTCGCATGGCCAGGAGTAAAACCTTTTTGGGGATATAAATGTTCTGCTGGAATTCAGCTTTAATATAAATACAATGCATTTTGTTAATATCTTGAATGCTGCGCTGTTTTCATAGTACATGATCCCGACCTTAGACAATAGTATGAATTAATTAGGATTAAAATAGATACTTATTTTTAAATTATGAAGAGATTAAACTACCTCATGAACGGTTTGGCTGCTCTTGCGCTTATCGTTTTGTTTTCCGAGTGTTCAGGCAAAGGTGATAAAGCATCTAACGCAACACCTAAAGTACAAGCCGGATTGTCAGGCATGAAAATCGCTTATGTTGAAATAGATACATTACTCACTAAATACAACTTTTGGAATGATTTGAACGAAGCAATGATGAAGCGCGAAGAAAATGTGCGCGCTACATTGAATCAAAAAGCTCGTGAGCTTGATGGAGAGGTTCAGGAATTCCAGCGTAAGTTGCAAAATAATGCATTTGTAACCCGTGAACGTGCTGAGCAAGAAAATGCCCGCTTAACTAAGAAGCAACAGGATTTGCAACTTTTGCAGAATAAGATGACTGCTGAATTGCAAAATGAAAATGCAAAAAACAGTCTTCAACTTCGTGATTCTATTAATGCTTTCCTTAAAGAGTATAATAAAACAAAAGGCTATAGCTTGATTTTAAGCAACACCGGTTTCGATAATCTTTTGTATGCAGATAGTGCATATAATATAACGAATGATATTATAGAAGGATTGAACGCCAGATATTCTCCTGGTGTATCCAAAAAGAAATAAATCCATATTTGATGATGTCCCCTAAAAAAGGGGATTGCATTAATAAAATAAGCAGTAAAAAGGTCTACTTTTTACTGCTTATTTTTTATCTCCTTATTTTATAAAGCTTAGAGACTGTTTAAATTTTATTCAATAGCATCCTAATGGATGCCAGTTTTACCATTTCCTCTGCCGAATCGAATGTGAATTCATAGTTTCGGCAAAGCCTTCTATAATTGTCAAACCATGCAAATGTTCTTTC
>JAYRGX010000001.1:0-344521 GCA_041907545.1 Bacteroides sp. | reverse complement strand
AATAAGAAAAATCTAGATTTGATATATTCGTGACACATTGATTAACAACTACGGTTTTTCCACCCATGCCGCACTGGCATGGGTAGGGGATTATACCCCTAAATCAAAGCTTAAATGAAAAAGCCGTGAACACTATACAAGATAAAATTCTTTTAGCCCCACGAATAGTGCATTAACTTTCAAATAAATATTGTATCTATGCAGCGTGAATACAGGATATATGCCTAATCCCAAAAGGGATAAACGTATCTGTCCTGTTAAAACAAACAATAGAGAGGGAGATTTTCTTCTCTACTTCCCTTTCTCCGTCATATACACTACATTCCTCCCTGCACCATATTTCATCAGCAGTCCGTCTTCAATGAACAGATTCAGGTCGGTGACCGCCTGTTTAGCACTGCGCCCTGTCAGACGGATGTACTGTGCACGGTTGATACAGGGATACTGCTGCAAATATTCTTCGAGCAAACGATAACGTTGCTCCACGGACAGGGTCGAAACGCCGGAGTCGCTTCTGGAGGACGATTGCGGATGGCGCTCCAATGTTATCTTCTTGTCCAGTTGCTTGTAGTATTCTTTACTTATACGGAAGTTCAGTCCGCGAAGCTTTACTGAAGGGGAACGAAGGTCTTTCTTCTCCATGACTTCATGCTCGCAACTTAGTGAAGGGGTAAAGTAGCCGAGCTCACCCAACTCCACCGACCACCCGTCAGCCAGACTGTCGCGCAACTCATCCATAAAGGCAGACATGGCACCCTTCAGCAGACTGCGGCTGATTCCAGTAAAGAGGTGGACGCGATCCAGAAATTCTTCCTGCCCAAGAGTACCCTTGGGTATAAAACGGGCGTAAAGGGGTTGTTTTTCACCGGTTTTACGGACATCAGGCTTTTCAAAAAGATCATAATAAGCACTCATAATCTATGTTTTTACGGATACCGCGCAGAATATCTGTGAAGTGTCGGATTTAAGTTCTATTCTTACTGTTTTTATCTATTTTCCTTGCAATGATTAAGAAACAGCACAGCAACAATTTATTCGTTCCACCGTGAAGAAAGTTTTATTCTACCGTGGGGTACTTTTTGTTCTATCATGGTGGAACGAAAAGTACCCCGTGATGGAAAGAATAAATGTTAGTATACAAATGTACTAATCCTGCCTAGGAAAAGCAATAGAAATGCCCGATAAAATGATAGTGAAGGTGTGGCAAAAGGCAAAAAACAACAGAACGCCCCTGCTACAACATGCTGTAACAAGGGCGTTTTTATGAAATAGGAGATTTTGACACACCCCCACCATTCCTTTGATTTAAGAGTGTATATCAACAATAGACTAACACCATTATGTTGTCATCTGATTGCCCGCCATCTATTGCAACTCAAATTCAGTCGTCTGACGAATGTCTGTAGATGAAGAACCTATATAGACTTTAAATTTGCCAGGTTCGGCTTTCCAATCTTGTTTCGCTTCATCATAGAACTTTAAGTCGTCAACCGAAATAGTAAAGGGCACCAGCTTCTCTTCACCCGGAGCTAATTCCAGTTTTTGGAATGCTTTCAACTCTTTAAGCGGACGAAGTACACTGCATTTCTCATCACCGAGATAAAGTTGTACGACTTCCTTGCCCGAAACACGCCCCGTATTCTTTACCGGGATGGAGACTGTAAGTTTCCCATCCTCAGTAATCACCTTACTCGACAGTTGTGGTTTGCCGTAAGCAAAGGTTGTATAACTCAGTCCATGTCCAAAGGAAAATAGTGTAGGTATCTTCTTCGTATCGTACCACCGATAGCCGACTAAGATATCGTCTTTATACACTTCTTTAATGCTGTCGCCCGGATAGCAGAGTTTATCAAAGGAATGCGCACCACAATCGGTCAGTTTCACCGGGAAAGAAAAAGGTAATTTACCACTTGGATTGACCTTCCCACTCAGAATATCCGCTAATGACTTTCCTCCCATCGAACCAAGATACCAACCTTGTACAATGGCAGGGACTTGTTTAACCCAAGGCATTTCTACCGCATTACCGGTAAGCAGAACCAAAACCAGGTTCTTATTCACTCCCAGCAAAGACTCAATCAGTTCGTTTTGACCGAAAGGCAAAGCATAACTTAAACGGTCAACACCTTCACAGTCCTGAAAATTATTTTTATTCAAGCCACCTACCAATATAATAAGATCTGCATCTTTAGCCATCTTCACTGCAGCAATACGAAGAGAGTCGCTTACACTCTGAGGTACCTCTTCAGCCCAACCGTACATGGGGCGCCCTGCAGCATATCCACGGGTATATGATATTTTATCACCATAAACTTCGCGCAAGCCCTCCAAAGGAGATATCATATCCTTAACCTTCAAGTCGGATGATCCTCCACCTTCATTCAGCATACGGATAGCATTATCACCCACTACAAGAATGTTTTTGTACTTATCGCCGGCAATGGGGAGAAGAGGCGCACTTTTTTTGGTAGCAGAGGCATTCTTCAATAGAACAATTCCCTCATCTCCAATAGTACGTGCAGCTTGATAATGATCGTCGGTAGTCAATGTGCCGAACGGTTTATGCCGGTTCATCGATGTACGGAAAATAAGTCGTAGAATGCGGGATGCTTTATCATCAACCGTACTCATCGGAACCTTCCCCGACTTCAGCATTGCCAGATAAGGCTTCGCAAGATAATAATCATCGTAAGTGAATTTACTTTCGGAAGTCAGCCCATTGGTATAGGAACCCATTTCAATATCAAGGCCGTTCATTGCAGCTTCATAAGTATCATGACAGCCACCCCAGTCGGTAATCACCACTCCATCGAAGCCCCAGTCTCCTTTCAGAATCTTATTCAGGGTAAGCTCGTTATGGCAAGCATGTTGTCCGCGTATTTTGTTGTATGACCCCATTATAGTCCATGATCCTCCTTTTTGCACGGCAGCTTTAAAAGCCGGAAGATAGATTTCGTGCAAGGCACGGTCGCTCAATTCTACATCAATATGTCCCCGCCATAATTCCTGGTTATTCAAGGCATAGTGTTTCACACAAGTCGCCACTCCGTTCTTTTGGACTTCGCGAATATAAGGCACACACATTATGCCGGCCAAATAAGGGTCTTCACCCATGTATTCAAAGTTACGCCCATTGAGTGGGGTACGGTAGATATTCACCCCGGGACCTAAAAGCACATCTTTTCCCCGGTAACGGGCCTCCTCACCAATCGCCTTACCATAAGCAGCGGACATATCGGGATTCCAGGTAGCTGCCAGACAGGTCAGTGCAGGAAATGCAGTAACACTGTCGTTCGTCCATCCGGCATAGCCCCAGTCATTCCAGTTAATTTCAGCACGCACCCCATGAGGGCCGTCACTCATCCAAAGTTCGGGAATGCCCAAGCGTGGTACTCCAGGACTACTGAATTTACTTTGGGCATGGCAGAGTGCCACCTTTTCTTCCAAAGTCATACGCCCCAAAGCGTCTTTCACACGTGCCTCAACAGGCTGGTTATCGTCTAAGTAAACAGGGGTCTGTGCCATCAGCATTCCAGCAGTGCACATTCCAAGTAGACAAGCTAGCAAATGTTTCTTCATTATATTTCAATTTAAGTTGTTATAGTCAATAAAGAGGAAAAGTTTATTTTGCTCTCTTCAATTTCATTCATAAGGAGACAAGGACACAAACGCCTCCTACCTTCACAACTATCGACCACTGACAGTAACAGCGACCGATTTCAATCCCTCCGATCGGGCCGAGAGCTTGATATTTCCCGGTTTTCCGGTATTCTGTATCACGACCAGACACTTACCGTGAAAAGCTTTACGATGATTTGCTTTAAACTTTTCCAAAGAAACCGGATTACCGTTATCCACTCCAGCTATAAATCCGCCGCCCTCTATATCAAAAGAAATCAAATTTTCAGCTTCGGGACAAAGATAGCCGTCTTTATCCAATACTTCAACGGTCACAAACGAAAGATCTTTGTCGTCTGCTAAAATAGACTGCCGATCTGCCGTCAGCCGAATACGGGCAGGTGTACCGGCCGTGTGAATTTCACGTTCAAGCACAGTTTTACCCGCTTTACGTGACACCACGCTTACAACTCCCGGTTCAAACTTTACACGCCACATCACGTGGAAATCATCTTTTCCTTTCCGGCGCACCCCTTGGGATTTCCCATTGATGGACAGTTCCACTTCATCCGCATGATTGTAATAAGCCCACATATCAATTTCCTGCCCCGGAGTCCAATTCCAATGGGGGAAAAGATGTAGGACATCCTTATTTGTCCATTCCGATTGATAGAGGTAATAAATATCTTTAGGGAAACCTGCCAAATCAACGATTCCGAAATAAGAACTGCGTGCCGGCCATCCATAAGGTGTCGGTTCACCCAGATAGTCGAACCCTGTCCAAATATATTGCCCGCTTATGAAATCATTATTCTTCACCTGACGAAGCGACTGCTCATGAGTGCTTCCCCATGGTACATGACAGTTATCATACGAAGAGCAGGAGAAGCTACTCTCATAAAAAGGCTTATCCCAGCGTTCGGGCCAAATATACATGGAATCGCTCGGCATACGGTAGTAACCGCGGGTCATCAATGCAGAGACACTTTCGGTAATCAGAAAAGGTTTTCCCGGAAATTTATCGGGAACACCCGCAAACCAGGCATCATGGTAATTAAAACCGATTATATCCAATGCTCCCGAACGGAACAAATGGTTATCGGGGTTGGGCTCGTTGCAACCAGCGGTCACGGGACGACCGGGGTCAAGGCTTTTCACCATATCTGCCAGTTTACTGCACAATAACGAATTCACACTCATTTCCCCTTCCTTTGCCAACTTGTCGGCACTATGCCCAAAATTTAAAATCAGGTTAGCCTCCTCCAAGCTCAAGGTATCCGCACGAACATCCGTCCACTGCTCTAACACCTCATTTCCAATGCTCCACATAAAGATGCTGGGATGATTACGATCTCGCACAATCAGATCTGTCAAATCACGTTCATACCAGTGGTCGAAATAACGGGAATAATCATGGAAAGTCTTCTTTTTACGCCACATATCGAAAGCTTCATCCATCACTATAAATCCCATGCGGTCGCAAAGATCAAGCAGTTCGGGTGCAGGGGGATTGTGTGAACAACGAATACCGTTGCAACCCATCTCCTTAAGTAGTTGTAGTTGGCGCTCTATAGCACGGGTGTTGACGGCAGCCCCCAGACAGCCAAGATCGTGATGCATGCATACGCCATTTATTTTGAGGGATTCCTCATTCAGAATAAAACCTTTACGGGCATCAAAGCGGAAGGAACGAATACCGGTAGGCGTATCATAGTTATCGATGACAACTCCTCCCTTTATGACTTTTGTGCGAATGGTGTATAAATAAGGATGATCTACGCTCCACAACTGAGGATTCTTGACCACAAATTGTTGACTGACTTCCACTTCTTTCCCTTTAGTTATATGTTGCGAAGTGGAGTGACTGGCTATCACCTCCCCATCGGCATTGATCAATTCGGAAGTTAATTTCACAGGGGCATTCACCTCACTCTCATTCTGAATCTTTGTACGGATATTCAGGCTGGCACTATTTTTTGTTACCTCATTGGCTGTAACATAAGTACCCCAGCGTGCTATATGTACGGGATTGAGCTTTGTCAACCAAACATTCCGATAGATTCCACAACCTGAATACCAACGTGAATTGGGTTGTTCCGCGTTATCAACCCTTACGGCAATCACGTTCTTCTTGCCCCATTTCACATAAGGAGTGAGATCATAGCCGAAAGAAATATATCCATAAGGACGGGTGCCTAGCAGATGCCCGTTGATATAGACGGAAGAGTTCATATAAACTCCATCAAAATCAATATTCAACCGTTTTCCTTTATCACTCTCTTTCACGACAAATGATTTACGGTACCATGCTATGCCGCCGGGTAAAGCGCCTCCACCCGTGCCAGAAGGATTATCTTTACTGAACTCTCCCTCAATAGCCCAATCGTGTGGAAGATTCAGCCTTCTCCAACCCGTATCGTCATAATCATAACGTGCGGCGGACGGGTCGTCACCTAAACAAAAGAGCCAACCCGAGTTAAAGTCTGCCCGACGGGGTGTGTCGGCTTTGGCAGAAGAGCTTCCTAGGAAACCCAACAACAGACCGAGTTGCAGCAGAATCAGGTAAGACCTCATAATTTCACGGTTTGTTGTTTACCGTCGTATTTCACCAATATCCCTTTAGCTTTCAAATCAAAAGGTTGCGGTTTATCCTTAGTAGCAAATACAATATTAAACGTACGTTCTTTCAGCATACCCTGAAAATCGCCGTTACGGTTGCCTATTGTCAGCTGACGTTTCTTATTATCATAACTGAACGATATCTGTGCATACTTCCCTTTTTCATAATTATAATTCACGCCTTCATCTTCGTATAACGTAAACTTGCCATCTTTTCCGGCATAGACATACAAGGTGATTTCCGAAGGTTGTTTCTGATTGCTATATTCCATATCAGGTCCATAAGGTATTATGGCTCCCTCACGTATAAACAACGGAATATGTTCGTAAGGAGCAGCCACCATCAGTTTCTGACCTCCTGAAAGATAGTTGCCGGTGTAGAAATCGTACCAACCCGATCCGGCGGGGAAATAGACTTGCCGCTGACGTGCACCATATTCGTAGACAGGTGCGACAAGTAATGCCGGACCAAACATATATTCATCACCAATATTGTTGACACGCGTATCCGTCGTGAAATCCATTACCAATGGTCTCATGATGGTATAATCATTGAAATAGGTCATACCAGCCAAGGAATAGATATAAGGCATCAAGTTATAGCGCAATTTTGTATAATATAAAATGGTATTGTAGGCCGGATGTCCTTCGGGAGCTATGTTCCAAACCTCACGATATGGGAACTGCCCATGTGAGCGGAATAAGGGACAAAACGCACCGAACTGATACCAACGGGTATTCAACTCTCTCCACTCTTTATAATCGGCATTTTCGCGCCCTGTTCTATCGAATTCGAATTGTCCTTTTTCGTAACGCTTCTCCACACAAAAACCTCCAATATCCATTGTCCAGTAAGGTATGCCACTAACAGCAAAATTGAGGCCCGCAGAGATCTGTGATTTCATATCTTCCCAACGGGTTCCAATATCTCCGCTCCAAGTTGCGGTGGAATAACGTTGCAATCCGGCATATCCCGAACGGGTAAGTAGAAATACCCGCTTATTATTATCCACCCCGCGCTGTCCATTGTATATGGCATCGGCATTCATCAAGGCATAAGCATTGAAATACTGGGTTGAAGAGCCTAGTGCGGTAGGGCCACAAAGTTTTTTACGATAATTGATGTCCGAACAGCTTTGAATATCAGGTTCACTGGCATCCATCCACCAAGCATCAATGCCCAGACTATATAATTTTTCATTGATCTGCTTCCAAAACAACTTACGCGCATCCGCCGAGTAAGCATCATAGAAAGAGCCTATATAACCTTTGCCCACCCAATCACGAATACTGTCTTTCACCGCTTGGCGATACATCCATCCTTTTCGATCGAATTCTTTATAATGCTCCGTGGTATAATAGAATTTCGGCCAAACGGATATCATCATTTTTGCATTCATGGCGTGAATAGAGTCGAGCATGGCTTTCGGATTGGGAAAGCGTGATTTATCGAATTCATGGGTTCCCCAAGAATCATCGGTCCAGTAGCGCCAGTCGAGTATAATGTTATCAATAGGAATATGGCGTTTACGAAACTCTTTTAAGGTAGCCAGCAACTCATCCTGCGTTTTATAACGTTCACGACTTTGCCAAAATCCCATCGCCCATTTAGGCATAATCTGTGATTTACCGGTCAGCGTACGGTATCCCCGAATGACATCATCCATATCATTACCATATACAAAGTAGTAATTCAATTCGTCGTTCATCTCGCTCCACCAAGCTTGCTTATTTTGCTCTTCCTGCGGAACAGGAGACAATACCCGTAAGCCACAATAAGAGGCATCCCCGTCCGGTAACCATTCCACTTTTAACGGAACGCGCTTACCGGCTTTTAGATTCAGTGAAAACTTGTAGCTATTGGGATTCCATGCCGTACGCCAACGCTCGGGGACAATCAATTGGTTATCAATATACACTTTAGTATAACCGGCATAATAAAGAATCAGTTTGAAATTTCCGGTTTCAGATGGTTCTATCTCTCCTTCATAAGTAACCTTCGATCCCCCAAGTCTAAAACCAGCAGGTAAGTTTTTTATTGTATTCAAATCCTCAAAATACAATGAGTCTTCATTGCGGACAATCACTCTGTTTGATTTATCACCGGGAATATAAGTACCGGTCAATCCGCCAGCCTTTCCCTCTTTATCATAGAGTTTGAAAACATGCTGTAATTGGGAATAACCCCGTTGATCGCCGAACCGGCATAAAGAATAGCTATCCCATAAAATACCATAGTTCTTATTGGAGACAATAAAAGGTACAGATACCTTAGTATTATATTGAAAAAGCTCTTCATTCTTTCCTTTGTAGTTAAACTCGTCGGCTTGATGTTGTCCCAGCCCATAGAAAGCCTCATCATTTGGAGATTGGAATATTTGCCTCACGGAGTAACCTTTGGTATTGTCCACCGCTATGGGCTGGAAACTCCTTCCCCCTTTATCTTCGGACAAGATCAGACGACCTGCAGAATCAGCAAAAACAACCTCTCCTGTAACCGTAGAGACTTTAGCCTGTAACTTTGTTGTTTTCAAAACAACAGTATCTCCCTTTTCTTCGACAGAGAAAGTGGTAGGCGCACTTTGAGGAACAACGATTAAACTGGAATTAATTGAAAATCCGGACTCCGGAGTTGCCGATACATGTATAAGTTTTTCACCCATTACTTCGAGTCGTACCTTGCGGACATCAGTCGGGTTTTGCTGTTTAAGAGTAATAATAACCCCCTTGGCTGTTTTCTCATAATTATGTCCGGAACATCCTATTGCCATCGACCCGGCAAGGACGAATACTAAAGTGCTTTTCAATCTCATTATGGTAATATTTTAAGTATTTTCACGGAAGTAAAAGTAAAAAAAAACATGGAGAGTCTAAATTCTCCATGTTGATCAGAATGGGGCTATTTGATGAAATAACCACACCGAATGTTTCTGTATAGGGTATTTTTTGTTATTTACCCTCTTGCTCCTGATAAATCGAAGGCAAGAGCCCAAATTCCTCCTTAAAATATTTACTGAAATATTTGGGATTATTGAAGCCCACTTCATACGCGATTTCAGAGACATTACGCTGACTTTCGCGTAAGAGTTGCGCTGCTCTTTTTAGGCGAATGATTCGAATAAACTCAATTGGAGTCTTCCCTGTTATCTGTAAAAGTTTCTTATATAAATGTACCCGGCTCATTCCCAACTCATGGCTCAACTCCTCAACAGACAACTCCGGACGGGAAATGTTTACTTCCACATATTTAATGGCATTTTCAATGAGCTTCTCGTCTAGCGAAGTAATTACAATCTCACTCGGCTCGGGGTCAATACGCCCTCTCAACTTATTCTTAGCGCTCAAATCAATCAACTTACGCAAACGCAGAATCAGAACTTCCATATTAAAGGGCTTTGTCACATAATCATCCGCTCCAATAGTCAGGCCCTCCACCTTATTTTCGACCGATTGTTTTGCGGTAAGCAAAACCAATGGAATGCCACTTGTACGCTTATCCGATTTTACCCAACGACAGAGCTCATTGCCATCCATCTCGGGCATCATGACGTCGCTAATAATAATATCAGGCATCAATTCTGGAATAATTCGCCAGGCTTCACGCCCATTGGACGCCGAATGTACCCGGAAATACAAACTAAGAGCGTGGCGCATAAAAGCAACGAAATCAGTATTATCATCTACAATCAAAGCCAATGGCTTATTGAGACTTTCGGCACGCTGAGCACTCTTGGAGAGATCTTTCCTATCGTTATCACCTTTGGATACATCTTCATCCAAACAAGTCATAGTATCTTGATTATCAATAGACTTCGTCGACAGGGCAACCACGTCCTCTTTCGCTGCTTCCTCGGAGAGGGGTGTCGCTACGATGACAGCTGAATGCTTCACCGGAATATGGACGACAAAAACACTACCGCATCCGGCGTTATCGAATACTCGCACAACTCCCCCATGCAATGTAACATAATCACGTACCAAACTCAACCCAATGCCACTGCCTGTTGAGGTATTAAAAACTCCTTTTCTTTCAGCCTGATAAAATCGTTCGAAGATATGTTCCTTTTCTTCATCACTTATACCAATCCCCGTATCAGACACTTTTATTTCCAATGTTTCCGGACTGTCTTTTATCACCTCCAAAGAGACATCTACCCGCCCTCCATCAGGAGTAAATTTAAAGGCATTGGATAAAAGATTCATTATAATCTTAGCTACTTTATCTTCATCAAATGACATATTTAAAGTCTCAACAGCAGAATAGAAGGTCAAATTTACATTACGCTTTTCGGACAACTCAAGAAAAGAATTACATATATTCCGGGCATACGATATTATTTCACCTTCGGAGAGGTCAAGATGCAAACCGGCCACCTCATTTTTCCGAAAGTCCAATAATTGATTCACCAAATTCAACAGCTTAACAGCATTTCGGTGCATCATTCTTAATTGATCCAAGAGAACGGCATCTTTCGCATCTTTCATCATGCTTTCCAGTGGAGATATAATGAGAGTCAACGGGGTTCTCAACTCATGACTGACGTTAGTGAAAAAACGGAACTTCATTTGATTCAGTTCCTCATTCCTCTCCGCTTCTCTTTCTATTTGTTGTATTTTGAATTTATTACGTTCCCTCCGCAACACAACATTCCTCGCCCAAAACAATATACCTATTAGAATACAGATATATAATATAAAGGCCCATGTAGTCAACCAGAAAGGAGGCATGATAATAATCTTCAAGTTTGCTTCAGCCTTCCCTTGATAGCCATCACTATTAATGGCCTTAACTTTCAAAATATAAGTACCGGGAGACAAGTTCGTATAAGTGACACGATGCATATCAGCAGTACCAAACATCCAATTCTCATTGAATCCTTCGAGTTTATACATGTACTGTGTCTTATCAGGAAGGATATAATTATCGGAAGCAAAAAATATTGTAAATACATTTTGCCTGTAATTAAGCTTGATCTCGCGGACTTTATTCAACGCTTCATCCAATAAGACTCTCCCGCCATATTCCTTCCCTATAACAATATCCTCATTAAACAACTGAAAACCGGTAAACAAGACTTTTGGCAAAGCACGATTATATTTGATATGATCAGGATAAAAAGTGTTTATTCCGTACAATCCTCCTATCATAATTTCACCTGTCGACAAATGTTTGATGGAACGTTGGTTAAACTCACAGCTTTGTAAACCATCTTTGTCATCATAAGTATAAACGCGGAATGCATAGGAACCAGACTTGGTATCAACAACAGGAACAATATTCATTATTCCGTTAGATGTTGTAACCCACATGTTCTTGTTATTATCTTCAGTTATTCCTGCTATAAATTGCTTTAAATTATCTTGGGCAGAAGACACAATCTGCAATTTATCATCTTTTGGGCTGTATACATTTAACCCGTCACGAGTCCCAATCCAAATCAACCCTCTACTGTCTTCGTACACCTGATTCATACTCTGATTAGAGAAACGTACCGTTCCTGCCATATTCCCGGCTAAATTGGTAAACTTTCGTGTTTTCAGATCAAAGATAGATATACCAGAAGAAGCCGTACCAATAACCAAGCGTTCATCATGGGTCATGCAGATAGAAACAATATGATTTGAAATAATACCGGAGTTCCCTAAATTATAAGTGATAAAACTTCCGGTTTTCGGGTTAAGGCATTGCAAGCCTCCTCCTAAAGTCCCAATCCATATATTCCCATCCCGATCTTCCGCTAAAGACCATACATTATTATTAGCCAAAGAATTCATATCCCCCGGACGATTCTTATAATAGATAAACTTATGACCGTCAAAACAATTTAAACCCTCCCAAAAAGTTCCAACCCAAAGTTTACCGTCCCTAGCCTTTAGCAAGGAAACAATAACATTAGATGAGCCAGTGGTTTTTCCTTCATGAATACTATAAAATGTTTTCTTGTTCGTTTTAGGTTCCCAACGAATTAGTCCGGCATCATTTGTACCCACCCATATACTGCCATCATTATTCTCATCAATACAGTTTACATCACCAATATGATTAATACCAAACTTAAAGATACTCTGATCATAGTAAGCAATTCCTTTTTTATAGGTACCAATCCACATCACTCCGCTAGTATCTTCATATAAGGCGTTTATGGTATTGTTAGGCAAACCGCGCTCATCTCCCGGGCGATAGGACAGAGATGTTTTCTTTTTAGTTTTCTTATCCAAAATATCTATTCCACCATGATCCTTACCAAACCAAATATGTCCCGACTTATCTTGTGCAATAGCATGTAAGATATTATAAGATCGTATATCAATCTCACCATACCATCGCGTATCGAGTTTACGGGTGGACAAATCATAAACCCACATACCCGGAGAGCCATATACCCATAGATTATTATCTCTATCCACAAAAAGAGAGAAGGTTTCGTTAATAGCCCGCTGCTTTTCAATATCGGAGAGTTTCCATTTCACACGAAGATTGTCCCGATCAATACAAACAACAAGCCCTGTAGCATAAACCAACAAAATACCGTCACTACATTCTATTATATCACTCACGTTTACTGTCGGGAGCCCTTTATTTCTGAAAAGTAAAGCCCCTGCTTTTTTATCACCGGAACGATATCTAAAACACCCTTTGCCGTCCACAACAAACCAAAGTACTTTTCGTTTATCCGACAATACCAATCTCGGACTGGCCTCAATTCCAATATTACGCATCCAGGAACGAATATCTTGTACAAAACTTTCCGTATTGCGATTATAGATAGTATACCCTTTTCCACCCGTTCTAATCCACATGCGTCCTTCCGCATCCTCTGTTATTCTTTCAATATAATTATCCGGAAGGGAAGTCTTATCTGCATCATTGTTACGAAAGACCTTAAACCGGTATCCATCATAACGTGCCAGCCCGGAAGCTGTACCAAACCACATAAAACCTTCCGAGTCTTTAAATATGGCATTAATCTGATTATTGGGTAGACCATCTCTTACTTCGAGATGCTTAAACATGTATTCCTGAGCAGAAATAGACAAGCAAGTTATGGGAAAGAATAAAAACAGCAATAATAGTCTTTTCATTTGATAAGAGACTTAAGTGGTTATTCCGTCGCAAATGAAATAAAAAGTACTTATAAAAGCAAACTTTTCACTATTGTTTATTGGCTATTAAATTTTATATTTGTGACAAGATAAATTCGTATCAGTGCAATAATAACCCGAAATCCGTAATCGTTATGAAAAAAATCCTTCTATACATCGGACTTACATTTTCTTTGACTTACTTAAGTGCACAACAGGCTGGTTACAATAACCCCGTTATCCCTGGATTTCATCCCGACCCCAGCGTATGTCGTGCAGGAAGCGATTATTATTTAGTTAACAGTAGTTTTAATTACTTCCCGGGAGTTCCCGTTTTCTACAGTAAGGATCTCGTTAATTGGGAGCAAATTGGCAATTGCTTAACACGGGCTTCACAAGTCAACCTAAAAAACGCCGCATCATGGAGCGGAATTTATGCTCCTACCATTCGCTATAATGATGGAATGTTTTACATGATAACAACAAACGTCTCCGACAAGGGAAATTTCATAGTCCACACGACTGATCCGCGAGGAGAATGGTCGGACCCGGTATGGATAAGTCAAGCCGGGATTGATCCATCACTCTATTTTGAAGACGGGAAATGCTATCTCGTCAGCAACCCGGACAACGGCATATATCTATGCCAAATTAATCCAATGACGGGTGAGCAAAAAGGAGAATCAAAACGCATTTGGGATGGAACAGGCGGACGCTACCCCGAAGGCCCGCATCTTTATAAAAAAGACGGTTGGTATTATCTGCTCATTTCGGAGGGAGGAACCGAATATGGACATAAAGTCACAATAGCTCGCAGCCGATTTATTGAGGGTCCATATATGGGAAATCCTGCTAATCCCATTTTAACCCATGCCAATAGTAATGCACAAAACAATCCCATTCAAGGAACAGGTCATGCCGACTTAGTGGAAGCAGCAGATGGGTCGTGGTGGCTGGTTTGCCTTGCTTTTCGCCCCCAAACTGGTAGTCACCACCTACTAGGTCGCGAGACCTATTTAGCACCGGTAAGATGGGATGAGAATGCCTGGCCTGTAGTAAATGGTAACGGAACGCTTTCTCTTAAAATGAATGTTCCTACACTCCCACAAAAAACGTTTGCACCGAAAGCAGAACGCACTGATTTCAGCAATACCAAACTTGGGCCTGAATGGATATATCTACAAAATCCAAATAAAGAGAATTATTCTTTTACCGGCAATTCTTTGCGAATGAAAGGTACCCCCATAACATTGAACGATATGGGAAGTCCCTCTTTCATCGCACGTAGACAGGAACATATAAATTTTTCCGCTTCTAGCAAAATACTTCTACAGAACGCAAAAACACAAGATGAAGCAGGGATTACAGTCTACATGGATCCTCACTCACACTATGACCTTTCTATAAAAGGTGATAAGAATGACCATCAAACAGTTGTTCTACGTTATCGCTTGGGAGAACTCACCCATGTGGAAAAAGAAGTCAGTGTAGTTAGAGGTAATATTATTCTCCAAGTAAAAGGCAATAATAACTTTTACTCATTCGGTTATTCAACCGATGGAAACAGTTTTCGTGAATTGGGAAGAATGGATACAAAATACTTAAGCTCGGAAACAGCCGGAGGATTCACTGGAATAGTACTCGGTCTATATACCACAACGAGCTCTAAAGAATCAAGAGCCTATGCGGATTTTTACTATTTCGATTATAAAGGAGAATAATTAAAGATCAATAAGTATATTTCCATTGCAGACTCATATTTTAGCCATATATTCCAAGTTTTTATAAATCCTTTAGTTCTATAAAACGAAAAGCCCAAAGAAGTAAACGCCAGCGATAATATTTATTATATTTGTCCTTTGAACACTAGAGATATAAAAACAGATCATCCACTTGAATAACACCATTCAATATGCCTCCTAAAGCTATTAAGACTGTGCGGCAAATTATATTCTACCAATATGCCAAGATTATATCTGAAGCATCTGGCACTGGAAAGAATAATTACGCGGTAATTATGAATAAATGCAAGCAATTGTGTTCTGGAGAAATTCATTGGTCATCGGCAGCAAGAGAATGGCTGAAAGAAAAAGAAAAGCCAGATGAATGTATTTACTGCGGTAAAAAAGGAGATCTGACAGTGGAGCATATATTACCTCGTAGCTGTGGTGGCGAAGATATTGCGGATAATGTGGTAATGGTCTGTAAAAGTTGTAACTCTTCAAAAGGAGGAAAACGATTGTACGAATGGAGAGGGCTTAAGGCTAAAGACTCCCATCACCGAATTGCAGAAGGTAAATATCTAAAATATCTCTATTCATTGCATGAGAAACAGAACACATTGGATGTAACCGATGTAAAAGAGCTATGCAACCACTGCAACATGCAAAAAGCGTGCGAGAGAGAAGGTACTGTAGAACAACTAACAGTCTATTGCATTGAAGGATGTTTTCACAAGTAATTGAGACTCATCTATAATTGAAACCACAGACAAATCGACGGAATAAGCTTATTATGATTAGGAAAGTAGAACTAATTGACGCAAAAGGAATAACAGAGATTTACAACAAGTATATTCTTGATAGTACTATAACTTTTGAAACGGAGCCATTGCAGGCAGAAGAAATGCTTTCACGTATACAAATATTCGCATCAAAAGGTCCCTATTTTGTCTATGAAGAGAATGGAGAAATAGCAGGCTATTGCTATGCACATGCTTGGAAAGAAAAAGCCGCTTATAAAAATACATTCGAAACTACGATTTACCTCTCGGATAAATATAAAGGAAAAGGCTACGGAACCTTATTAATGAATGAACTCATTGAAGAATGTCGCAAGCAGGGAATACACGCATTAATTGCATGTGTAACCGAAGGTAATACAGCCAGCGACCATTTACATTTAAAGCTTGGCTTTAAACAGGTTTCCCGGTTCGAAGAAGTCGGACAAAAATTCGGCAAATGGCTGGATGTTATAGACTATGAACTAGTCTTAGATAAGAAGAGCTAAATATAAGAATAATACTTTTATCCTTTTCGACTACAAACTACAAACATTTGGCTACGTCCCGATCTTTCGTGATGCATACTTTTGCATTAAAATTTTCGAGACTATGAATATTGTATTAACCGGCTCAATAAGCCAAATCGGAAAACCACTTGTAAAAAAGCTAATAGAAAGGAATCATAATGTAACTGTCATTAGCAGCAAGTCGGAAAGAGTAAACGAAATTCAATCATTGGGTGCCAAAGCTGCAATTGGCAGCATGTTTGACTTGAATTTCTTGTCGGAAACGTTCAAAGGGGCAGATATTGTCTACCTAATGGAAACACTGGATGCAGCAGGAAGCTTTTTTGACCAAGAAGTCGATTTCATTGCCGCCGTAGAGAGGATTGTACTAAACTACAAAAAGGCTATAGAAGAAACCGGTATAAAAAAAGTTGTGCACTTAAGCAGCATTGGCGCTGACATGGAAAAAGACAATGGTTTTCTGCGTTTTCACCATGTAGCGGAAACCGTACTAAGGCAGCTATCGGATGATATTTCTATCAAGTTTATCCGCCCTGTAGGTTTCTACAGTAACTTATTCCCTCTTATCAACATGATCAAAACCCAAGGAGCTATTTTCTATAATTATGGTGGAGATCAAAAGGAACCTTGGGTCTCTCCCCTGGATATTGCCTCCGCTATCGCCGAAGAAATAGATAAACCATTCGAAGGGCGCAGAATTCGTTACGTCGCCAGCGATGAGGTATCTCCAAATGAAATAGCAAAGGCTCTAGGGAGTGAAATAGGTATACCTGATTTGAAATGGATCATTATATCGAATGAGCAACTATTAAAGAATCTGCTGAAAGCGGGCTTTAACTCTCAGATAGCGAACGGATTTGTAGAAATGCAAACAAGTCAGGGGAATGGTTTGTTATATAAGGATTATTACAAAAACCGCCCAATATTGGGAAATGTAAAATTAGTAGATTTTGCCAAAGAGTTTTCCGCCTCATTTCACCAACAATAATTTTTACTGTATAAAGTATAATCAAAATAAAAAGAATAAATGAATACAAAAAGAAAAATAGCATTAGTTACCGGCGGTAGCCGTGGACTGGGCAAAAACATGTCGCTAGCACTAGCTCAAAGAGGTATTGATGTCATATTGACCTACAATTCCAACAAAGAAGCTGCGAACGAAGTAGTTGATCAAATTCACTCATTAGGACAAAAAGCAATCGCTTTCCAACTCGATACCAGCAATACGAAAGAATTTGATGCTTTTGTAAGCGAAGTAACCTTCCATTTAAAAGAAGCAAACGGAAATACGAACATTGATTTTCTGGTGAACAATGCGGGAACAGCCTTATATGCGTTAGCAGCCGAAACCACCGAAGAACAAGTGGATCAGATTTTCAACATCCATTATAAGGGTGTATTTTTCCTCACGCAGAAGCTTCTGCCTTATATCAATAACGGAGGAGGCATTGTAAATATATCATCAGGCCTCACACGCATGACTCTACCCGGATCATCAGTTTATGGTTCTATAAAAGGAGCCATAGAAATATATTCCCGCTATTTAGCGAATGAATTAGGAGAAAGAAAAATCAGAGTAAATGCTCTTGCACCAGGTGCTATAGAAACTGACTTCGGAGGTGGAAGAGTGAGAGACAACAAAGACTACAATGACATGGTAGCAAGTCGCACTGCATTAGGACGGGTTGGCCTACCTGATGACATTGGCAAAGTCGTGGCTTTTCTCTGCTCTGATGATGCCGGCTGGATAAACGGTCAACGTATTGAGGTATCAGGGGGACAGTCATTATAATATTACACTTTTATATGAGTTGGATAAATTATGACGTATACTAAGCCTGTCAGAATTAAATCGATAAGTGAGTTCCATAGGCTGCGGGGGTTACCGCAGCCAGAACATCCTCTAATCAGTGTGGTGGATTATGGTAAGTTGGAGCCTGCACCGGGTAGTTTCGTATTTGATTATTATACAATCTCTTTAAAAAGAGGAGTAAGCAAGATGTTATACGGGCAGCAACAATATGACTTCGATAATGGTATATTATTCTTTTTAGCTCCAAACCAGGTATTGAGGGTCTTGAGCGAAGAAGCAGCAGTATCCCAAGAGCGCTCCGGATGGCTCCTGCTTATTCATCCGGATTTCATTTGGAACACATCTTTAGCTAAAAATATCAGTAAATACGAGTTTTTCGACTATTCTGTAAATGAGGCGCTATTCTTATCAGAGAAAGAAGAAGACATTATCAATAATATTGTTCGGAATATCGGGCAAGAGTGTCAAACCAACATTGACAAGTTTAGCCAAAACATTATTATTTCGCAGATAGAAACATTGCTCAATTACTCTGAAAGATTTTATCAACGCCAATTCATTACACGGAAAATTAGTAGTCATGAATCTCTG
Organism: Bacteroides sp.; assembly: GCA_041907545.1. Lineage (GTDB taxonomy): Bacteria > Bacteroidota > Bacteroidia > Bacteroidales > Bacteroidaceae > Bacteroides. The sequence goes on along the minus strand of JAYRGX010000001.1, from coordinate 325,767 downwards.
GACCGCTTTGAGAATGTTTTAGATGAATATTTCAGAAGAAGCGATTTAATTGATGCAGGATTGCCCTCTGTACAACAATTGGCAGAGACATTGAACACTTCTCCCAAGTATCTTACTACATTACTGAAAGTTCTCACCGGGCAAAGTGCACAACAGCATATTCATGAGAAGCTAATTGAAAAAGCAAAAGAGAGGCTTTCTACGACTGATCTCTCTGTTAGCGAAATAGCTTATGGACTCGGCTTTGAGCATCCGCAATCATTCAGCAAACTTTTTAAGAACAAGACCAACCAAAGCCCAATGGAATTCAGAGAGCAATTTAATTAATCTGTCATTTGCATTTCAAACGGAATATAAAAGAGAAAGCCTAATTGAATCTTCAATTAGGCTTTCTTTGTACCCAGACCCGGGGTCGAACCGGGATGGAAGTGAATCCACTGGTGTTTGAGACCAGCGCGTCTACCGATTCCGCCATCTGGGCGTTTGTTTATCTCAAATGCGGTGCAAAGATACGTCTTTTTTTCAAATCTACAAGGATTTTACACAAAAAAAGGAACAGATAAAGAAAAGCTTTCAGAAGGACTCTGTTATTAATAAAATATGCAGTACCTTAGCAGAAAACTTCAACGAAAATAATATGGGAACAAATAAGGACAATTTCTGCGTCATCATGGGAGGGGGAATTGGTAGTCGCTTTTGGCCTTTTAGCCGAAAAACACTTCCCAAGCAGTTCTTGGATTTCTTTGGAACAGGACGTTCTCTTCTACAGCAAACGTTCGATCGCTTCAACAAACTCATTCCAGCTGAGAATATTCTTGTCGTTACAAACGATTTATATGCAGATCTTGTAAAAGAGCAACTACCCGAATTAGCTCCGGGCCAAATTCTATTAGAGCCAATGAGGAGAAATACAGCACCCTGCATTGCTTGGGCAGCATATCATATCCGAGCCCTGAATCCAAATGCAAATATAGTTGTTGCACCTTCAGATCATCTCATTTTAAAGGAAGGTGAATTCTTGAGTGCTATAGAAAAAGGCTTGCAGTATGTATCTCAATCGGAAAAACTACTTACCTTAGGTATCAAGCCCAATCGTCCGGAAACAGGGTATGGATATATCCAAATAGATGAGCCTGCGGGAGATAATTTCTATAAAGTGAAGACGTTCACTGAAAAACCGGAACTCGAATTAGCTAAAGTTTTTGTAGAAAGTGGTGAGTTTTACTGGAACTCAGGTCTTTTCATGTGGAATGTAAATACCATTATAAAATCTGTCACGACATTATTGCCGGAACTCTCTGCGAAATTAGAGCAAGGCAAAGCAGCATACGGTACACCAAACGAGAAAGCTTTCATTGATGAGAACTTCCCTGCATGTCCTAATGTGTCTATAGACTTCGGGATAATGGAAAAGGCTGATAATGTATTTGTCTCATTGGGTGATTTTGGCTGGTCCGACCTAGGAACATGGGGATCACTTTACGATCTCTCTGCTAAAGACGAAGAGGGTAATGTATCACTAAAATGCAAATCTTTATTGTACAACAGCAACAATAACATTGTAGCTCTTCCGGAAAACAAACTTGCTGTCATTGAAGGTCTTGATGGCTATCTCATTGCCGAATCAGATAATGTCTTGCTCATTTGCAAAAAAGACGAAGAACACTCCATTCGAAAATATGTAAATGATGCACAAATAAAGATGGGCGAAGATTATATCTAGATTAACAATAAAATTCATGAAATAATAAAGCGGGAACCGACCTAGTCGTGTTCCCGCTTTTTATGTAATGTGGAGGATATAATTCTCGCAAACTATTTTGCAAGCCAATTACGATGTATGGCAGAAGCTATAGCTTTAAATTCGTCATCAGAGAGTTTAAGCTTAGGATTGGAAAACAACATATCCGACTCTTTTTGAATAGGAATAAGATGAATATGCGCATGAGGTACCTCCAAACCAATTACAGCCTCTCCTACTTTCTTACACGGGAAAGCTTTTTCTATGGCAAGAGCCACACTCTTAGCAAAGACGTGCATTGCAGCTAAATCGTCGTCACTTAAATCATATATGTAATCAACTTCCTGCTTGGGAACAACAAGAGTATGTCCTTTAACCAAAGGATTAATATCCAGAAAAGCGAAAAAATTATCGCTTTCAGCTACTTTGTAACAGGGTATTTCACCTGCGATAATTCTACTAAATATTGTTGCCATAACTCTATATATAAATAGAGGCAAGTCCGTGTGTTACGGGCTTGCCTCTGTTTTAAATCGATATACTCAATACTTCCAAATTAATAACGCCTTGCGGTACTTTGATTTCGGCTATATCGCCAACCTTCTTACCTAGCAGACCTTGAGCAATAGGAGTTGTAACTGATATTTTGCCATCTTTCAGACTGGCTTCACTCTCCGATACAATGGTATAAGACATCTTCATCCCATTCTTAATGTTCTTCAACTCCACTTTATTAAGAATCTGAACAGAATCGGTTTTTAGCTTGGACTCATCAATAATCTTAGCATCCGAAATGATGACTTTAAGCTTGTTAATTTTCATCTCAAGCATACCTTGAGCTTCTTTTGCTGCATCATACTCAGCATTTTCTGATAAATCACCCTTATCACGCGCTTCGGCAATGGCAGCCGAAATTTTGGGACGTTCAACCGTCTCCAACTCTTTCAGTTCGGCTAATAGTTTTTTATAGCCTTCTTCTGACATATAAGCCATACTCTTTTCCTCCTAATTTTATTATACTATAACAAAAAAGAATTCCAACATGGTCAGCATGCTGGAACCCTTCCGTATTTCTTTTGCAAAGATAATCTTTTAGTCTATTCGTGTCAAGTTAAAATAGCTGCTTTGTAACATATTTAAATAAAAAACTTCCATATAACCACTTATAACAGAGCTTTAACCGAAACTTCCAGGTCTTTAATTGTTTCGGTACGGGCACTCAGTTCGCTATTTCTATTAATTAAGAATACCGAAGGAACACTTTTTACATTATAAGTAGCGGCAATAGACGAATCAACCCCACTTGCATCACGAACACATATCCAAGGCAAGTTGTCCGTAGATGTCTTCCAAAAATGCTCATCAGCATCAAGAGACACCTGATAAATTTCGAGCCCTTGAGCTGCATATTTCTTATACAAATCACGTAACTTAAAGTTGTGCGAACTGGATACTGCACTTTGATAAATGATAAAATCAAGCAACACTACCTTTCCTTTCAAATCACTCAGCTTACGTACATTGCCTTTCATATCGCGAAGGCTGATGTCTATAATTCCAGTCTCAGTAACAGCCTTTTGAGGGAGCTGTATCACTTTCTGTTGAGGGGTACGTGTATTCTTCATTCCCCGTATTACAATATTATAAAGATTTTTAGACCGATCGGCATGCGGATAAAGATTGTTAAGGCTTGTTGCCACTGCCGCAAAGCATTTAATGTCGTCCTTACTATTGAGCGGATCGAATATTAAATATCCATTTAGCTTTTGAAACAATGCAAAGTATGCAGCAGAAGTATTCGGTGCAGAAAAAATATAATGCATCTTTACATCATCTTTATATTTTTTCAAAAGTGAGGTCAAGCTATCTTCAAAAATATCCATGCCTATTCGTTGGGCTTGCATCGCTTTATCTAAAGCGCTTACCCGATCTTGCAACTGTAACTGTTTCAAAGAAAGTTCTTTGATTTTTGTGCAATTGGGAGACCCTGTTATGGTATAATCAGTTACAAAATTGTTATAAGGTGCTTTCACTTCGACCGTTTCAGTGGAATCTACAGAAAAATTTATAACCTTATCACCCACACGCAAACGATAAAACTCTGGAGATTCCGGACGCAATTGCTTGAAACTGAAAGACCCGTCTTTCTTTAACTTAACGGAATCCAAAGGGACAACACCCTCTAAAGCAGAAGCTTCCAAATACAACATCTTTCCATCAGCACCAGAGATCTGGCCCTCCACCTTGAATTTCGGTTCGGAATTACAAGCGCTTAAAGCCAACGCAGCCAACGCAACATAACAAATCTTTTTCATATTATTTTATCTAGAATATAGAACGTGCAAATATAGCTCTTTTCAGATATAGTCAAAGCATTTTTGAACTCTTCTTAAATCTTTAGTTGTCAAAAGAGTAAGAGATACAAACTTTTTATCTCATTTCCACAATATTAGATGAATATTTTATGTATCTTTGCCGCAATTTTGATAGAAAATATAGATAAAACAATTTTTATGATTAACCCAATTGTTAAGACGATCGAGCTTCCTGATGGCAGAACCATCACGCTCGAGACGGGAAAGCTGGCAAAACAGGCAGACGGTTCTGTAATGCTACGTATGGGTAATACCATGCTATTAGCTACTGTTTGTGCCGCCAAAGATGCAGTTCCCGGTACTGATTTCATGCCTTTACAGGTAGAGTATAAAGAGAAATTTTCCGCTTTTGGTAGATTTCCCGGCGGTTTTACAAAACGCGAAGGACGCGCTTCTGACTACGAAATTCTTACTTGCCGATTGGTAGACCGGGCTCTTCGCCCTCTTTTCCCAGACAACTATCATGCGGAAGTTTATGTAAATATTATATTATTCTCTGCTGATGGCGTTGACATGCCCGATTCATTAGCCGGACTTGCAGCTTCAGCAGCCCTTGCCGTTTCTGACATTCCTTTCAACGGACCTATTTCCGAAGTACGTGTAGCACGCGTCGATGGGCAGTTCGTTATCAACCCGACTTTTGAACAACTTGACAAAGCCGATATGGACATCATGGTAGGTGCTACCTATGAAAATATCATGATGGTTGAAGGTGAAATGGATGAAGTTTCTGAGTTGGATTTGCTTAATGCAATGAAAGCTGCTCATGAAGCTATCAAAATACAATGTAAGGCTCAGATGGAACTTGCTGAAGCTGTTGGTTCTACAGTCAAGCGCGAATATTGCCACGAGGTTAACGATGACGAACTCCGTAAGGCCGTGCACAGTGCTTGCTATGAAAAGGCTTACGCCATCGCTGCTTCAGGCAATAGAAACAAACATGAGCGCGAAGATGCATTCAAGGCTATTCGTGAAGAATTCAAAGCTCAACTGAGTGAAGAAGAGTTGAATGAAAAAGCATCATTGATCGATCGCTATTACCATGATGTTGAAAAAGAAGCGATGCGTCGCTGTATTCTCGATGAAGGTAAGCGCTTGGATGGACGTAAAACAAACGAGATTCGCCCTATCTGGAGTGAAGTTGGTTATCTGCCCGGACCTCACGGTTCTGCAGTATTCACTCGTGGTGAAACACAATCTCTTTCAAGCGTTACACTTGGTACCAAGCTAGATGAAAAAATGATTGATGATGTATTGGTACACGGCAAAGAACGTTTCTTATTGCACTACAACTTCCCTCCGTTCTCTACAGGTGAAGCAAAAGCTCAGCGCGGAGTAGGTCGTCGTGAAGTTGGACACGGACACTTGGCGTGGAGAGCTTTGAAACGTATGATACCTACAAACTATCCTTATGTAGTACGTGTAGTTTCTGATATTCTTGAATCAAATGGTTCTTCTTCAATGGCTACTGTATGTGCCGGCACTTTAGCATTAATGGATGCTGGTGTGAAGATTAAGAAACCGGTCTCCGGTATTGCAATGGGGCTAATCAAAAACTCGGGAGAAGACAAATATGCCGTGTTATCGGACATCCTGGGTGATGAAGACCATTTAGGAGATATGGACTTTAAAGTAACCGGTACTCAAAATGGTATCACTGCCACTCAAATGGATATTAAAGTAGACGGACTTTCATTTGAAATTCTGGAGCGTGCTCTGGAACAGGCAAAAGAAGGACGCTTACATATATTAGGCAAAATATTGGAAACCATCCAAGAGCCTCGCGAAGACTTGAAACCACATGCTCCTCGCATTGAGACAATTACCATTCCGAAAGAGTTTATTGGTGCTATAATTGGCCCTGGTGGAAAGATTATCCAAGGAATGCAAGAAGAGACTGGCGCTACAATTACCATTGAAGAAGTGGACAATGCCGGTAGAATTGAGATCGCAGGAACGAACAAAAAATCCATTGATGATGCTCTCCGCATAATCAAAGGCATCGTAGCTGTTCCTGAAGTAGGTGAAGTATACAAAGGTAAAGTGCGTTCTATCATGCCTTACGGTGCATTTGTAGAATTCTTGCCAGGCAAAGACGGTTTACTTCACATCTCGGAAATTGATTGGAAACGCTTAGAAAATGTAGAAGAAGCCGGAATCAAAGAAGGTGATGAGATTGAAGTTAAATTGCTTGACGTTGATCCTAAGACCGGTAAGTTCAAACTTTCTCGCAAAGTTCTGCTTCCAAAACCTGAAAAAAATTAGTATCGATTATTTTATACATTACAATCCCGGTGGAACAATTCTTCTTACCGGGATTTTTTTTTATCTAACTACCACGAGAATCTCCTAAAACACAAAGTAAGCAGAATAGTATAGCCAAAACTCCTCAAAAAACAGAATATCAAAACAATTGTAAAGTTGAGCCTCTTGAATGCGGCAAAATCTCTTTTTGTAAGCAGAACAATCATAAATAAGATTTTTACTACCTTTTTTTTGCTTATTAGAAAAATACTACATTATTTTGTAATAAACAATTCTTAAAAAGAGAATTCAGAATGCTTGAGCATACCGAAGCCCGTACCCTTAATCAATTCTCTCTATTCTTCGAAGAGAACCAAGAAAAGTTTCTCGCTTTCGCCTACTCTTATATTAGAGATTGGGATGAAGCAGAAGACATTCTAATGGAATCTATGATTTCTTTATGGGAATATCGTAAACAGTGGAATGAAGAAAAAAGTCTACATGCACTATTACTTACAATCATCAAGAACAAAGCCCTCAATTATCTTGAGCATGTGCAAACGCGAATGCGTATTGAAGAAGATTTAAACGCCCACCAAGAAAGAGAATTAAATTTTCGTATAGCGACGCTAAAAGACTGTGAACCTGATAAGATCTTCAGCACGGAAATACAACATATCGTGCATAAAGCGCTAAAAAAGATGCCTGAGCAAAGTCGTGAAGTCTTCATTCTAAGTCGTTACAATAATCTCCCGAACAAAAAAATTGCAGAACAATTAAATATTTCACTCAAAACAGTGGAGTTCCATATCACCAAAGCTCTCCGCATCCTTCGTTTGGAACTCAAAGATTACCTAATGTCGATATTAGTCTAAGATAAAAATATCTCTCCATTTCCTTTATCAACATTTACCCACAGATGAAATACCTTGATATGGGCATAAGACGTGCTTTTGCCTAGCGAAGTAAAAAGTCAACTCATATTATTTTTAAGAAATACTAAAAAAAGTATCTTTTTACACTAGGGTTCCTACGTGCTGGCTTGTAATATATATAGAGAGGGTTAAGCGGAAATATTAAAACATCATTGCCTCTTTACATACTAAAGATTTATATGAATAAAAAATTACTATACAAATATTTTCAAGGAATAGCCTCAACAGAAGAGGAAAAGCACATTCTTAACTGGGTCGAAGAATCTGATGAGAATCGGGCTCTTTTTCTCAAAGAGAGAATGCTGTTCGATATAGCTCTATTTTCAAGCAAGCCGGCAAAGAAGAGAAGCACTCTTTTTTCCAGCCAAATATTCAAATGGGGAATGCGCATTGCTGCAATTTTTATTTTGGCTCTTCTAAGCTATTTCAGCCTAAAAGACTACCAATATAGCAGAGTTGCACAAATGCAAACGGTCACTGTTCCTCCGGGACAACGGGCTCAAATCACCCTTGCAGATGGGACAAAAGTCTGGCTCAACTCACAGTCAACAATGAGTTATGCCGCAAATTTCGGCCGCAATGAGCGAAATGTCCAATTGGATGGAGAGGCTTATTTTGAAGTTGCTAAGAACAAAAAGATACCTTTCTACGTACACACCGAACTAAATACGGTAAAAGTAGTAGGAACCCGCTTCAATATTTGTGCTTACAAAGGTAGTAAAGAGTTTGAAGCAACTTTGGTTGAAGGAATCGTTGACGTTTATTCAGCGGATGGCAACAATAAAATCACCCGTTTACAAAAAGACGATTTCTTTTCTAATAACAATGGGAAGTATGGTAAGATGAATACGCCTTCCCATGAATATTTGCGTTGGAAAGAAGGACTATACTGTTTCGATGACGTGCCTTTCAGTAATATTATGTCGAAGTTGGAAAAGTATTATAATGTGAAAATCACTGTCAATAACCCACAGCTACTACATTACAATGGATGCACCGGAAAGTTTAGGGAACAAGACGGCATAGAACATATTCTACATACAATAGCTAAGGAACATCCGTTCCACTTAAAGACAAACGTAGAAAAAGACTCCATAACAATTTATTAATCAAATTACTAGAAAAGAAGAGCCTATGAAAAAAGACGAAACGTTAACAATAAAAAAGATCGGAAAGTACCCCCATACTTCCCGATCCGAAACAGTCAAAAATCGACCTTAATCAATTTATTAACTTAACACATTACAAAGATATGAGAAAAAACTCTTTGATGGGGCAATTTTACCCAAAAAGTTTATTGTTTAAACAAATATTACGAACTATGAAGCTCTCTATTTTCCTTCTCCTGTTTGTAACCTTCCAGGCGTATAGTCACACAAGCTATTCACAAAGCGCCAAAGTCAGCATTCCCCATTCTATGCTGAAAGTCAGCGACATCCTAGCTGAAATCGAGTCTCAAACGGATTATCTATTCGTCTATAACAAGAATAATGTAGACGTACATCGGACGGTAAATATTAATGCAAAAAGCCAGGCAGTGTCCGATATTCTTAATGAAGTCTTTGAAGGCACAAACATTGGCTATGTAATGGAAGGCAAGAATATTGTTTTAACCAAACATAACGAAAAAGCACCTGAACAAGACAAGAATATAACAGTAAAAGGTACAGTTACTGACAAAACCGGAGATCCCATTATCGGTGCCAATGTTGTCGAAAAAGGGACAAATAATGGCATAATAACGAACATAGATGGAGAATTTTCCTTGAATGTTTCTCCCAATGCCACACTGATCATCACATATGTTGGGTATGAAAAGATGAGTGTACAAGTCAACGGACAGAAAACCATCAAAGTCCAAATGCAAGAAGAAGCTCAAACACTAGAGACCGTAGTTGTCACGGCAATGGGTATCAAGAAGAAAGCCGCTTCATTAACTTATTCCACTCAGCAAGTTGAGGGCGATGAACTTACGCGAGCCAAAGATCCTAACATGATTAATGCGCTAGCAGGTAAAACAGCCGGTGTATCAATTACAAGAAATTCTTCCGGTCTAGGCGGATCGGCCAAAGTTTCAATACGTGGTATACGTTCGGCCAATGAAGGCGGAAACAACCAGCCTCTTTACGTAATTGACGGAGTCCCTATGCTGAACAACACTACCGAACAGGCTCTCAATGTAATGGGCGGTGATAATGATGCCGGTAACCGCGACTCCGGTGATGGAATATCCAATTTGAATCCCGACGATATAGAGAGTATGAATATATTAAAAGGTGCTTCTGCCGCTGCATTATACGGTTCTCAAGCTGCGAATGGAGTCATTCTTATCACCACTAAAAAAGGAAAAGCGGGAATGCAGCGCATCACTTTCTCTTCTAACCTCACCACCGATCATGCCATATCCTTACCCGAATTTCAAAACACGTATGGAGTAAATGGTACTACCAGCTGGGGAGATAAGCAGACAAATATGAAAGCATACAATAATTTGGATGATTTCTTCAGTAACGGGGTGACCGCTATTAACAGTTTAACTGTACAAGTTGGAAAAGAGAAGACACAAACTTATTTCTCTTACTCCAATACCACTGCCAAAGGTATTATCAGTGCAAACAAGCTATATAAGCACAATCTTACTTTACGTGAGACTGCTAGTTTATTCAATGATAAACTGACATTAGACGGTAACATCAACTTAATATCCCAGACAATTAACGATCGTCCTACTTCCGGAGGGTACTACATGAACCCACTTGTAGGACTATATACATTCCCGCGTGGAAAAGACATGAGTGAATATCGCACAAATTATGAAGTATTTGACAATTCACGTAACATGCCATTACAGAATTGGTATACTTCAACTCTCGACTTTGAACAAAATCCATATTGGATTGTGAATAGAATTACCAGTAAAGACAAACGTTACCGTGGTATAGCGTCACTAAGTGCCAACTTTAAAATCAATGATTGGTTCAGTATTCAAGCACGCGGCAATGTGGACTTTATCAACGATAAATATCAACAGAAATTTTATGCAGGCAGTGCATTGAATCTTTGTCATGAAAATGGACGTTATGTCGACATGAACGATCAGGAATTTATGATGTATGGAGACATTATGGCTATGTTCAATAAAACCTGGGATAAATGGAGTCTGAACGCTGCAGTGGGTGCAAGTAATAATATGACGAAGACCAATATGCTTAAATTAGATTCCGGAAAAGCCGGACTATACTATGCCAATGTATTCACCGTAGCCAATATGATTCTTAATCAACAGACCGCTTACATTGATGAAACACGTGATGCTAGAAGAAACGTGCAATCGGTGTTCGCAACAGCACAATTGGGTTGGAAAGAAAGTGTATATCTAGACCTGACAGCTCGAAATGATTGGTCGTCTACATTGGCAAATACCAAGAGTGAGAATACCGGCTTCTTTTATCCGTCAGTAGGTCTTTCATGGATACTTAATCATAATCTGAGACTACCTTCCTGGATTAATTTTGGTAAAGTTCGTGCTTCATGGGCACAAGTGGGAAATGATTTACCCATCGGTATAACCTCCCCCTCTCCTATAATAACTGCAGGAGGAATAGTAAGGCCTGTACAATATGACTTTGATGATGATTTAAAGCCGGAAATAAGTACATCATGGGAAGCAGGAACAGAATGGAAGTTCTTTAATAACCGTGCAGACCTCGATTTCACATACTATCGCACCGATACAAAAAACCAGTTACTCTACATCAATACTCCTACAGGAAAACATCCTTATAGATATATCAACGCTGGTAAAATACGTAATTACGGAGTGGAACTAACTGTGGGCGTAACTCCCGTTTTAACAAAGGATTTTCGATGGAAAACGAATGTAAACTTCTCTACTAATAAGAACAAAGTCATTTCCTTGGGTGATCACCCTGCCTTTGACTATGGAACAGGAGTAAGCATGCCTTATAGAATGCGAGTTAAAGAAGGTGGATCATTAGGCGATATCTATGGTAATGACTTCAGTAGAGATGAGAATGGTAAAATAATCATTACTGACAAGGGTGCTCCAAAAGTAGATACAGGTAATAATTCATTGATTGGGAATGCCAATCCCGACTGTATGCTCGGATGGAGTAATACATTTACATACAAAGGGTTCAGTCTATACTTCCTGGTTGATGCAGCGATGGGTGGTGATGTTATCTCATTGACACAAAGTGCTCTCGATTTAAGAGGAGTAAGCAAAGCTAGCGGCGAAGCCAGAGATCGTGGATATGTGGAAGTAGAAGGACAGAAATTTACAGACGTGGAAGGCTTCTACACTGCAGTCGCCAATCGCGGTGACGGATGCACGAACTATTACCGTTATGACCGTACCAACATTCGCCTACGTGAACTATCATTGGGATATTCCGTTCCTCAATCCTTACTGCAAAAGGGTAACATATTCAAAGGAATAGACATATCTTTGGTTGCACGCAACTTATTCTTCCTCTACAAGGACGCACCGTTTGATCCTGATGCTATCCTATCTGTAGGTAATAGCAATCAAGGTGTTGACATATTTGGTATGCCGACAACAAGAAATATAGGATTCAATGTAAAATTCACCTTCTAAACTCGACTAGATATGAAAAAATATAATTATATAGCCACTACATTGCTCAGCGGACTGCTAGCATTCTCATCTTGCACAGATAGCTTCGATAGATATAACAGTACGGCAGGGGCCTATACTGACGATTTGCAGGAGTATGATTTTCAGAAACAACTAATCCCGTTCAAGACAATACAGACAGCCATTGTATATCAGACTGGAGTAGACGGAACCGATTGGCAATACCAGATTATGCAAAACTTGGCTGCTGATATGTTCGGAGGTTATTTTCATGATATGAATGGTGGCTTCAATTCACAAAACTCATCCTACAAACTAAACTCAGGATGGGTAGGGGCTCAATGGAGTTACACTTATGCTCAAGGAATGCCTTCCATCGCTAATGCGGAGGAGTTGTGTAAGAAGGAGGATTATCCTGCATTCTACGCTCTTACTAAAATTATGAAAGTAGCAATGATGCACCGGGTAAGCGATTATTATGGCCCCATCATTTACAAGAATTTTGGAGCTACCACTCCTACACCTGAATCTCAAAAAGATATCTATACAGATTTCTTTAATGATCTGACTGATGCCATTCAAGTATTGAAAACATATATCGCAAGCAACGGTCCTGAAACATTCCAAAAAGCTGACATTATGATGCCTGAAGGAAAACGGACGTATGCACAATGGTTGAAATTTGCAAATTCCCTACGTTTACGCCTAGCTATGCGGGTATCTAATATCGACAGCGAACTAGCTAAGGCCCAAGCTCAAGCTGCCCTGGATCCTGAAAATGGAGGGGTATTGGAGACTGCCGGGGAGACTGTTGGCGAATACGGCGTCCGCAATCCACTCGGAGGAGTTAGTGGATGGCAGGAAGTTTATATGAATGCAAGCATGGAGTCTTTCTTAAATGGCTACAACGACCCGCGTGAAGAGAAGTTCTTTGCCACAGCAACCGGTAATTCGGGAGCAGACGGAGAAGTTACCGAGCTTTTCCCTATTGCTAAAACCTATAAAGGTATTCGCCAAGGCACAGCATTGGATAAAGATAACCGTTACATTAATCATTCACGCACTACCATCACCACATCTAGTAGCATCATCGTCATGACTGCTGCTGAAGTCTGGTTCCTACGTGCTGAAGCTGCTTTAAAGGGTTATGTTGATTCCGGCAAAGAAGGTGAGTATTACGAGAAAGGAGTCACCACTTCCTTTACTCAATGGGGAGCCGGAGATGTGGCAACTTATTTGACCAGCAATGCTGTTCCTTCGGACTACAAAGACGCTTTCGACACAAAATTCAATGCAGCAGCTATGACGGCTATTACACCGAAGTGGATTGATAATGCGACTAAAGAGCAAAAATTAGAGCGCATCATCACCCAAAAATGGCTGGCGCTTTATCCGGATGGATGCGAGGCTTGGGCAGAACAACGCCGTACCGGTTATCCGAAGCTGTTTAAGGTAGCTGTCAATTTAAGCGGAGGTACAATTGATACAGATGTTATGATACGCCGCGTCACATTCCCCACAGATCTTGATGCCACCACAATGGGTTCTTTGAAACAACTATTAGGTGGAAATGATGATGGCGGAACACGCTTATGGTGGGATACAGGACTGAACAAATTCTAATTCAATCACTCTCAAAAGTCATTTTATGTATATCCCCTTCCCGAGTCTATCTTGGGAAGGGGATATTAGTTTATTGAATTTTAAGTATTCAGCCAAAGAGCTACTCTACCCATAAATCTGCAATGTAATCTCACCACGCAGTACCCCAAGAGCATTCATTGCTAAAGCTTCCATTTCATCTTCCCCTGGATAGACGTGTATGGGGGCAAGGAAAGAAATACGCTCTTTAAGGCGAGATATCACATAATCGGAATAAGCAATACCTCCTGTCAGTAGGATTGCATCAACCTTACCATAAAGCACAACTGCCGCCGCACCAACACTTTTCGCCACCTGATAAATCATGGCATCAAGCACCAACTTTGCTTTTTCATCCCCTTTATTTATTGCTTCTACCACTTTAGGTACATCGGTAGTCCCCAAGTGGGCTGCCAGACCAGCATGCCCCGATATTCTTTTTTTGAGTTCATCCCTGCTGTATTTTCCCGAATAGCAAAGGTCGATAAGTTGACCGGCAGGTAGTGTACCGGCACGCTCAGGAGAAAAAGGCCCTTCTCCATCCAATGCATTGTTCACATCAATTGCACGGCCATGGCAATGGGCACCAACGGATATTCCTCCACCTAAATGGCAAATAATAAGATTCAGATCCTCATACCGGACCGGATGCTTGGGATGAGCGATTGATTGTTCCGTGGCATAATGTCGGGCAACAGCACGCTGATTCAATGCATGCCAAATCGTTATTCGGGGCATTAACGGCGATCCTGTAATGCGAGCAACATCATCCAGTTCATCTACAACCCCCGGATCGGCAATAAATGCACGGCAACCGGGTAAAGAAGACGCCAAGTCGGCAGCAATGAGACACCCCAAATTGCATGCGTGAGAACGTATTGCGTATCGAGTGTCATGAATCATAACTTCATTAACTTCGTATACGCCTCCCGGAAGAGGTTTTAAGAGACCACCACGACCAATCACCACGTCGAAGTTAAATGGGATTCCTTGCCTTTCAAGCTCTTCCACAACCAACTGCTTACGGAATTCAAACTGATCCATCACCTCAGGGAAATTGGCAAGTTCTTCCACAGAGTGACGTATATTCTTAACCAAATAAGCTAGTTCATCTACATAAACGGCTATCTTAGTCGAAGTAGAACCGGGATTAATGACTAATATTCTCATAGACATTCATTACAAGTTAAGCACGCCATTGCAATACTATAATACTTAGATAGACCTGAGTCACTTCTCGACGGTAATACAACAGGATTAGTAGGTCCTTGCAGCAAACCCGCCATCTCGGCTCCGGCAAAGAGAGAGACAGACTTATAAAATGCATTCCCCGTCTCTATATTAGGGAAAATGAGCACATCCGCTTGTCCATCGATAGGAGAAACAATTCCTTTTATCTCACCACTCGCCTGTTCGCAAGCAGTACGCACATCCAAGGGCCCATCTATAATGACATCCCCGAACTCCCCTGCTTCTGCAAGCTCTACAATGTTGACATAATCTAAAGAATGGGGAAACTTTGCGCTGACTTTCTCCGTACAGTGAATTAAAGCAATGCGAGGCTGATTTATGCCAAATTGACGGCATACACGAATGGCATACCATATCATTTCAATGCGTTGCTGCAATGTAGGCCGGGGAATAACTGCAGCATCCGAGAAAAACAAAAGCTTATTGTAAGTGGGAATTTGCATTACCGCCAAATGAGTCAATACTTTACCTTTAGGCAACAAACCCGTCTCTTTATCAAGAATGGCATGAAGCAAATTATCCGTATTAATAATGCCTTTCATCAATATATCGGCTTCTCCATCCCTTACCATCCTTACTGCCTCCCGGGCAGCCTCATCCGGAACATCAATATGCTGAATCTGAACAGCATGCGGATATTTCCGTAGTGAAGAGAAGTTTTCCAGATCAGCAGTGTCTCCCAACATAACAAACTCCGCTAAACCTTCGGCTAATGCACGGGAAATAGCATATTCCGTATTAGCATCTTTTGCACACACTACTGCGATACGCGGCTTTTTGCTTAATGACCGCAGATGGGAAGTTAACTGTTCAAAACTCCGAATAGGCTCCATAATGTTATGTTTTCCACAAATATCTAAATTTTTATTCATAATACACCCTTTATATCCTCATAAAATAGATTATAAAATATCATAATGTCAAAATTGCATTTTTCAATGACATCTGCATCGAGTCGTCTCTATATGTTTAACATTTTAGATTGTCTTTTGTCAGTTCATAACATGCAATACCTATTATTTTTGCTACATTTGCAGACATATTAAGACAATAATCTTTTGCTTATATTGCTGTTAGATATATAAAAGTCAATGTTCTCTTCATTTTGAGATGACTTCACTATTTAAAATGATTAATGAATATGAATAGTTTGATTATTCCACCATACTTGCAAAAAGGAGATCGTGTGGTAATTCTCTCTCCATCAAGTAAGATTGATAAATCATTTATTAAAGGTGCTAAAAAACGCCTTGAGTCATGGGGATTAAAAGTTGAAGTCAGTAAACACGCCGGTAGCTCACATGGCACTTATGCAGGTAGTACAACGCAAAGATTGGAAGACTTGCAAAAGGCATTGGATGATGAGAACGTAAGAGCCATCTTGTGTAGCCGCGGAGGATACGGGGCTGTCCATTTAGTGGGAAAGTTGGACTTTACCCGCTTTAGCAAATCGCCCAAATGGTTAATCGGCTTCAGTGATATCACCGCACTTCACAATATCATCCAACAAAATGGTTTCGCTTCACTACATGCTCCAATGGCACGCCACTTGACGGTAGAACCGGAAAACGATTTCAGTTCATTAGCGCTGAAAGACATTCTTTTAGGACATAATAGGGCGGACACAGCTGAAGCGCTGAAGGTAGGAAAAGACGGGTTTGGCTACAGCTGCCCATCGCATAAGCTGAACCACAAAGGCACAGGTACAGGCATTTTACGAGGAGGAAACCTTTCCGTATTTTACGGATTGAGAGGAACTCCTTACGATATTCCTGCCGAGGGCACCATTCTCTTCATTGAAGATGTCGGCGAACGACCACACGCAGTAGAGCGCATGGTATACAATCTCAAACTAGGAGGAGTGTTGGATAAGCTATCGGGACTTATCATAGGTCAATTTACCGAATATGAAGAAGATAAATCACTTGGTAAAAATTTGTACGGAGCACTTGCCGACCTAGTGAAAGAATATGATTACCCCATTTGCTTCAATTTTCCCGTAGGACATGTGACCATGAACCTACCCCTTATAGAAGGTGCTGAAGTCAGTTTGGAGGTAGAAAACCGAAATGTAAAACTTAATTTTAATCCAGATAAAGAATGAAACGGAAATACACTCTTTTCTTGTTGACATCGCTGTTGCTTGCAATTGTGTCATGTAGCAACAAGGCAAAAACATCCGCCGAAAATACAGAGAGCAGTACAAAAGCCACCGTAAATGTCCCAAGGTTCAATGCAGACAGTGCCTATCAATATGTCAAGGCACAAGTCGACTTCGGGCCTCGTGTACCCAACACCACAGCACATGTGGGATGTGGTAACTACCTGGCAGCAATGTTGGCTCAGTTTGGCGCAACGGTCACTAACCAATATACCAATTTATCGGCATTTAACGGAACACTCCTAAAAGCTAGAAACATCATAGGATCATACAACCCGGAGAATAAAAAGCGAATTGTGATCTTTTCTCATTGGGACAGTCGTCCATGGGCCGATGCTGATCCTAATAAAAAAAATCATCAGAAACCGATCTTGGGAGCAAACGACGGTGCCAGTGGTGTAGGCGTCATGTTAGAAATAGCGCGTCAGATACAGCAACAACAACCGGAGCTTGGTATCGACCTGATATTCCTTGATGCCGAGGATTATGGCGATCCCGGAACTGATGAGTCATGGGGATTAGGTGCGCAATATTGGGCACGAAATCCACATGTGGAAGGCTATACCGCACGATTTGGTATTCTGCTGGACATGGTAGGAGCAAAAAATGCGACTTTCCGCTATGAAGGATATTCACAAGAAAAAGCTCCCAGCATTAATCAGAAAGTATGGAATGCCGCTGCAAGTCTTGATTATGGACGTTATTTCATTAAAGAAGAAGGGGGAAGAGTGACAGATGACCATACATTTATTAATGATTTTGCCCATATACCGACCATCGACATTATACATACCGAAGCAAACGGCGAATTTTACAAGAATTGGCATACGATAAAGGATGATATGCAAAGTATTGACAGAGCAACATTAGGAGCTGTAGGTCAAACCTTACTACAAGTAATATATAACGAACAATAAATATAAGATAATGAGCATTAACGAAGCACAAGACGAAGTAATTGCCGAGTTCAATGATTTTGATGATTGGATGGACAGGTATCAATTACTCATTGATCTTGGGAACGAACAGGAAACACTTGATGAGAAATATAAGACTGAACAAAATCTGATTGAGGGTTGCCAAAGCCGTGTTTGGCTGCAAGCAGATGAAGAGAATGGGAATATTGTTTTTCAGGCAGAGAGTGATGCTTTAATTGTAAAAGGTATCATCGCTCTTTTGATAAAAGTATTATCGGGACATACACCCGACGAAATTCTTAACGCAGACTTGTATTTTATTGATAAAATCGGATTGAAAGAGCATCTTTCTCCTACGCGTAGCAATGGACTATTATCCATGGTGAAGCAAATAAGGATGTATGCATTGGCTTTTAAAAGCAAAAGCGCCCAATAATTTCTATTTCGCACCCATCATTTTACATAAAACAGTAATACCCTGCTCTTCAGGATATTACTGTTATAATTTTTACTCATCTCCAATTCTATCATTATAAAATAGCCCAAGCGAACTATTTGCACTCTTTACTAATTGGCAATTGCTCTTCAAAGGAACTCTTGTTTGAAACATCTACAACAATGTAAAAAGTGCGAAACAAACCGTAGAGAAGACGACTTGAGCGTACGCTATTTTCCGGCAAAGATTTCAAACATTTACTCGAATAATTCTCTTCAATAGAAGATCTTTCAGAGTCGCTTACAACAAAGGGTAACTTCAGAATACAAGTGATCCATGATAAGTATAGGAGTGATCCATGATCACTATACGACTGATCGACATTGAATATACGCGTAACTTTAATTCAGTGAAACATGCATTTCCATTCAAATCGATTTCATGTAAGCATAAATCATATTCAGTAAATAAAGTTTCACCTGCTTTACTTACAAAAGGATATCTCATTCTTCGTCATCCTTATACTCTAAAATATCCCCGGGCTGGCAGTCCAACACCTTGCAAATAGCCTCGAGGGTAGAAAAACGAATCGCTTTTGCTTTTCCGGTCTTTAGAATAGACAGGTTAGCAGGCGTAATATCTACTTTTTCAGCCAATTCCCCGAGAGATATCTTTCTCCGGGCCATCATTATATCAAGGTTTACTATAATCATAATTCATTCATTCAAAAAACCCGATTATATCGTTAACTCTTGTTCTTCTTTCATCTTTAATCCGATGGCAAATATCTCTGCAACAATCAGGGCTGTCAGCCCTAAAACCAACGAAGTTATTTTCACCATATCGGTCAGACACAGTGTGTAATGCATAGAAGAAAACACCTTCTCAACATTGTAAACCGTCAAAAAGGCCGTCAGGAATGTACAAGCAAAACTAACGATAAGCAATACGCCCAAGCGACGTATTCTACGAACATTTTTCCAACTGAATATTTCCGATTTATTAATAGACACCACAATACGAATAAACAGAATAATAGCCCACAAGGTCGTTATAAAGTCTGTCATAGTAGCCAAAACGGAAAGAACCTTCAACACAATGGAAGGCTGAGTATCTACACTAACTGTCATTTGTCCGAAAGATGCAGGGATATACTTTCCTGTTTTAGCATTATAAACAGAGTCAGTCAGGAAGTTTCTTGATAAATCACGAGGCAACAAATTAATATTCTCCAAATGCATGAGCTCTTGCTTCTTCTGTACATTCATCTTGGCACTCAATCCAAGTTCAACACCTGATTTGAATCCTATCCCCATATAGTATGCTGCTTCAAGCACAGAGTAACTCAAAACAAGCATCACAATAAAACAGAGTATATTCAGTTTCTTTTTCATAATTGAGAGGTTAGTTCATTCTTATATGAGTTAATCATTTTCAAAGAGAATAAAAGTAGCACGACCGAAACAATCACGCAAATTAAATATGCCGGCTCCCCAATAATCTGAGAAGCATGATCTACCTTCGGATAATGCAGGGTCATATATACAGAAAGGCTATTATTGATAATGTGAATCAATATAGTAGGAATCAA
The DNA here is from genome assembly GCA_041907545.1 of Bacteroides sp. Classification (GTDB taxonomy): domain Bacteria; phylum Bacteroidota; class Bacteroidia; order Bacteroidales; family Bacteroidaceae; genus Bacteroides. The sequence continues at coordinate 305,857 of JAYRGX010000001.1, read as the reverse complement.
ACTACCCGATTTATAGTAAATCCATGCAAACAGAAAGCCGGAAAGAACACCACCAACAACCTGTACGGGATTCAAGTGAAAAACGCCAAAGATCAATCCTGATAATAAAATGGCCTTTAGCGGACTATATTTTTGCAATAAAACTTTTGTAATCGCTCCTCTGAATAATAGTTCTTCCAAAATAGGGCCCAATACAGCGATACAGAGAATTCCCAACCAACCGGATTGCAACAAGTTAAAGGTATCCTTCATTAAATCCGGTAAGAAAGAGAGAAAAGACATTATACATTCTATAACAAAGATAGAAGATATACCGGCCAGAATACTGTAAAGCAAGAAAGAGATGGAAAAGACAGAGAACAACTGCTTGTAATTATTCAAATAGTCTTTCCTCCACAGATAAATCCCCATAAACAGAAATCCAACCAACATGGAAGGAGCTAACGAAAGAGTTGCTCCCTGACTTACATTTCCATATTCGATATATGAGTAGATATAAGCGAAAGGCAGAACGGCAACCATTGCCAAAATCTGCATTCCAAAATATATAAGTGCTAATTTAATGGCTGTTTTCATAAACTTGAGTGAAATATTACACAAAGATACAATTTTTCCAGCTTACAATCTTATGCAGCAATCACAGTGCCGCAAATTATTGTCATCAACACCGAAATAGAGATGACTAAAAGACTAATACTCATAAATGCTTTTTTCATAATCTTCAACCTTTACTTTTGTAATTCAATAAATATATATCGTTTTTCGATATGCAAATAAAGAGAGTTTTTGCATATAAACAAAGAAAAAAGGATTATATTTATCGTAAAACAATAAAATTAATTCGTTTTTCAATATATACTATTCTCAAAACAAATACGAAACCGCTTATACAAAGCATGTTTATGCCAAAACAAAAAAAATAGATAGGTTGAATGATAAATGTAAAATAATTCTGTTCTTCTTTTGCCATATACGTAATGAAGTCTTATATTTAAGGTGCTAAACACTTAAATAAAGACATTATGAGAGGTATGATTCAGGTTTTATGTAAGAACAACAACACTTACCGTGAATTCCCTATAGGAAGTTCTATTCTTGAAATATTTCGTGGTTTCAAACTCGATTTTCCATATCAAGTAGTCAGTGCCAAGGTCAACAATCGCTCGGAAGGATTAAATTTTCGTGTGTACAATAATAAAGATATAGAATTTCTCGATGTCCGTGATTCCTCAGGAATGCGGACCTATGTTCGTAGTCTTTGCTTTGTGCTGTATAAAGCGACAAGCGAGCTTTTTCCTCAAGGCAAGCTTTACGTAGAGCACCCCGTTTCAAAAGGATATTTCTGTAACCTGGAGATTGGACGCCCCTTAACCTTGGATGATGTCGCTGCCATAAAGACTAGAATGCAGGAGATTATCGACGAAAATATATTTTTCCGCCGTACCGAATGTCATACGACAGACGCAGTAAAGATATTCAAGGAGAAAGGAATGGGTGACAAAGTGAAATTACTGGAAACGTCCGACTCCATTTATACCTATTATTATACGCTGGGAGACACTGTTGATTATTACTACGGCAGTTTACTCCCCAGCACAGGGTTCATCAAACTCTTTGATATTGTGAAATACTACGATGGCTTACTGTTGCGCATTCCGAGCAAAGGAAATCCCAACGAACTGGAAGATGTAGTAAAACAAGAGAAGATGCTGGATGTATTTAAAGAACATTTGCGGTGGAACTATATCATGGGATTGAGCAATGTGGGCGACTTTAATCTTGCATGCCAAAAAGGTCATGCCACCGACCTCATTAATATTGCGGAAGCCCTACAAGAAAAAAAGATTGCACAGATTGCAGATGACATTTACAATAGAGGGAAGAATGGCAACCGGGTTAAACTTGTACTAATATCGGGGCCTTCATCATCCGGCAAAACGACATTTAGCAAACGGCTTTCCGTACAGTTAATGACAAATGGATTACACCCTTATCCCATATCATTAGACAATTATTTTGTAGAAAGAGAGCAAACTCCGAAAGATGAAAATGGGAATTATGATTATGAGTCGCTCCACGCACTCGACCTCGAGCTATTCAACAGCCATTTGAGAGCCCTACTCCGGGGTGAGGAAGTTGAGCTGCCCCGTTTTAACTTCACTACAGGGAAAAAAGAATATAGCGGAGACAAAGTGCGAATTGATGATCACATGGTTTTGATTATGGAGGGCATTCACGGTCTGAACCCGGAATTAACGCCGCAAATACCGGACGACAGTAAATATAAGATTTACGTCTCGGCTCTGACCACCATCTCTTTGGATGACCATAACTGGATACCAACCACCGACAACCGTCTGTTGCGCCGCATTATTCGCGATTACAATTATAGAGGATACTCGGCACAAGAAACGATATCAAGGTGGAACAGCGTACGCACAGGTGAAGATAAATGGATATTCCCATTTCAAGAAAATGCCGATGTCATGTTCAATTCAGCACTATTATTTGAATTCGCCGTTTTAAGGTCACACGCAGAACCCATTCTGAATAGCGTACCACGAAATTGTCCCGAGTATGCTGAAGCTTATCGCCTTCTGAAATTCATCAAGTATTTCACTCCGGTGCAAGATAAGGAAATACCTTTTACTTCGCTATTACGGGAATTTTTAGGAGGAAGCAGCTTCAAATACTAAAAGATTATTTTTACTTTTGTACTAAGATTCATAAATCATTATTCTATGAAGCAATTTGTTCTCGTTCTTACTCTGTTTATATATTTTTTCATGCCCCTCAATGCACAGAATGCAAATAGTGCAGAGGACTTACTACATCAAGCTCAGACGAGTCTGAACCAAAGAGATTATAGCAAAGCCCGCTATCTTTTTATTCAAGCTTACAGTATCTTTTCCGGACAAGGGAATTATAGTAAAGCAATAGATTGCGGAACACAAGCAGCAGCATTATATCATAAAGAAAGCCTATACAAGGAAGCTTTTGATCTCTGCCGTGGCATGGAAGAGTTTGTAGGTACAGTGGAGCAAAAATCGGGTAACCCCTTACCTGCTCTCCATTACTACATCAATAAAGAACGAATGGAGATGTATATTGCACTGAAGCGCGGTGCCCAGGCCAAAGATTATTTAAACAAACTTGAAGTACTGGCTGCCTCTGCTCAAAATAATTCTGTCAGCGAAGACTTATTATACACCCAAGCAAACTATTACTACACTTTCGGGATGTACGAGCAAGGGGATGCAAGCTTTAAAAAGCTCATCGGAAAATATAAAGAGCAGAAGAACTACGACAAAGTAAGCCAATGCTATAAGCATTTAATCACCATAGCTCGAAAAGCAAACAATGCCGGACTTGTTGCCCGCACTTATGAAGAATATATTAAGTGGACCGATTCAGCTAAAGCACTAACCGCTAAAGATGAGCTGAGTGTACTCAAGAAGAAGTTTGATGAAAGCCAACAAACAATAACCGAAAAGGAACATTCTCTTGCTCTCAGGAAATATTCTATAATCGGATTATGCGTTGTGATAGCGATTCTAATTGCTGCATTGGTCATAGGAGGAGCTATTTTATTCCGATATATTCTACTCACGCGGAAGCAAAACAAGACTATAAGCATTGCCAATGAGCATAGTGAACTGAAGACCAAGTTCATCCAGAACATATCTGCACAAATGGAACCAACCCTCGACTTGTTGGATTCGACACAACCTGCGGTAAAAGCTCTCCATAAATTCGCCGAAAACATACAGGAGCTTTCTTCTTTAGAAAATTCTCTATCTGATATTTACGAGATGAAGGAAATCAACATCAGCAGTTTTTGCGAGAAGGTAATGGAGAAAGTAAAAGATAGACTAAAAGCAGATGTTACCCCTATAATTAATGCACCCAAACTCAGCGTAAAAACTAACCCCGAACAATTGGAACGTATCCTTCTTTATTTACTGAATAATGCAGCAGAATACACCCCTGAAGGTGGTAAGATATGGCTTGATTTCAAAAAACGTGGTGCACACACTCACCAGATAGTCGTGACAGATACTGGCTGTGGGATACCGGCGGAAGCCCAGCAAAATCTATTCAAACCATTTGCCGAAGTACGGGACCTCACCAAAGGAGATGGTTTGGGATTACCTATTTGTGCATTAATCGCTACAAGGCTAAATGGTTCACTAACTGTGGACAGCAGCTATAAAAGAGGAAGCCGTTTTATTCTTGAATTACATGCATAAATAAAGCCGTCCCCTTGTACAAAACTCTCTTTCCATTGATTTTATAGAAAAGAGGCTGCTTGATTGAAGACCGAAACAAAGGCTTGATTTACTTCTACCGGATTAACCTTACCGCGTATGGGAAACGGAACTTGATGAGAATAAGCAAAAGGGAAGTCCACCTCTTTTAGTATTTTACAAGCTGACCCACCCAATGCCGAGGAAATTCCCGTTGTAGGAATAACTGTGTCTTTTTTCAATGACACTGCCCTGATACGATCAGATGCTTTTTCAAAGAATCCTTCCCGGAAATCCTTTAGAACATCCGGACGAATCATCGCCTTAAATGCATGCTCCAAAAAATCATTTTTAAATGTAGCCGGTACAGATACCCGTTCAATAAAGCTATGGGTAAAATAATGCTCCATCCGGTCAAAAGCTTCTTTATCCATGATGTCACGTGCTCTCCCATCCATCTCACTGAATATGGATCCCCCACAAAACATAAAAAGACGTGAGTCGGAAAATAAATTACCGGGATTTGCCAACAATAGCACCTGAGATAAGAATGCCCCGATAGAATAAGCAAATAAATTGATCTCCGTATCTTCTTTAAATAAAGGATGCGTGCCACTTTTAATATCTTGTACCAATTGCCAAAGATTATACGCAGATTCCCTTCCTGAAGCATAAAACCTTAGCGGATTCTTCGAGATGCGACAACTCAAAGCCACATTGGCAAAAGTGGAATTACATAAATCGGTCACTTCCTGCTTTCTCTGAACCACCCAAGATGAAGCCGCCCTCGGATCACTCCATGAACGTGGAGTACGATTCATGTGAAAGGCTATTGGGAAGAGGATAACAGGCTTCCCGGTGACCGAGACTAAATATTCGGCCCAAGTGAGATATTTTTCCCATGTGCGTTCATTTAATCCATGCAAAAGTATGATTGCCTGACTTGACTTCGCCCTGCCTTGTGGATTGAAGACAGTATAGGTGAAAGACTTGTTTTCTGCAATGTAATTATCCGGCACGGGGCAAAAATCAGCTTCAGATAATTCCCTTTGAAAACTCTCTATTTCACCCGCTCCAATTGTTTGAGTAAAGCGGAATGGGATAATTTCCAATTTACTATCAGCTATTTCCATTTTTCGTTCATAAGAGAATAACTGGTTCAAGTAGTGTGTACGAGTTGATACTTCCATCTTCTTTTGTTTTATGATGCAAACAAACAACACTTAGCGATGCCTTGCAAAAAAATGGGTTTATGGAGTCTAAACAGGGACAAAAAGCCTTAATATGGGGCAGAAAACTGTTATTAGGGGCAGAAATAAACGGGATTTTCCCTACTTTTGCCAGCGGAAATAAGATGTTTATGGAAACGCGATCAAACAACATACCGGCATATATTTATACAAAGGACAATATCATACGATTGATATTGCTGACTGCTGCTTTTGCACTGGTTTTCATCAACTTATACAAGCCGTTCAGCTCTGAAAGTTGGTATAATGTCTCCGAGTTCAAGTTTTTTCTATTTTCCAGCCTTATTATTTTGACTGGTGTACTGGTCGTAGTCATCAGTCGCATCATTATGTATTACTATGGCAAGAAGCACCGCATCCCCTACACATCATACGCCATTTGGATACTATTGGAGATTTTCTTTATGGCTATGTTCTATACCATTTACACAGTCATACTAAATCCAAAGCGGGAATATCTAGCTGCATTCAAAGAGTCTGTAATAAATACAAGCCTGGTACTTCTTCTACCTTACGCTGCCTTGCATCTTTATTTCTCCTATCGTGAAAAAGAACGTCAGCTGAGGTTATTAGCCGAAGATCGTGCAGAAACTGCTGCACAGCAAAATGTGTATTCGTTTTATGATGAAAAGAACGAGCTTCGCTTATCTGTTAAACGCGAAAACCTTTTGTACATCGAGTCGGCAGATAATTATGTACTCATTTGGTATCTGAATAAAGGAGTTGTAACAAAATTCATGCTACGTAATTCGTTGAAGGCTATTGAAGAGAGCCTGACCGATACAAACGTACAACGCTGCCACCGTTCTTACATGGTTAACTTTGATCAGGTAAAGGTTATACAACGCCGCAAAGATGGTATTTATATGGAGTTGGGAGTGGATAAGGTACCAGATATTCCTATTTCCAAGACATATAGCGAAAAGGTTATACAATGGTTTGTTAATTGCTCTTGCTAAAAAGGACAATCAACATTTTCATTCACAAAAACGCCTATTCACTCTCCCCTCAGCAATATCTTCTGAGATAAGTCTGCTTCGTCAATTCATGTGAAGCATTCCAAATATCTGTACTCTGTAAGTACTGAAGACCAAACGACTTTTAGTAACTCCTCTTCCCCCACAAAAAAACATGCAAATATCTTGAATCCTGAATGCAGTATTTCAAAATTTGACGCATTTATGTAATATCAATAAAAACATGAGTTCTATTTCAAAAATAGCATGATGATTGCTTTGTGCTATCTTTACTTAGAAACTAGAATATTCCAAAACAAAAGGAGCAAACGAAAATGACAAAACAGACGACCAAAGGCATGCTTGAATATATATGGAATGCCTTTGAAGTACATTCAGAACATAACGCTTTTTTTATTGAAGGGAAATATTATACTTACAGACAGTTAAGTTTAAAAGTATATGGCATAGCTTCTTTAATTAGCGGGTATCAGGATAAAATAATAGGTGTTGTTGCTGAAAATAGAATAGAGACTTATGCTTCCATACTAGCAGTACTTTTGTGCGGAAAGACTTATGTCATTCTACATCCTAATTATCCGAAAGAGAGAAATGAAAGTATTACCCGACAATCAGGAATAAAAAGAATTTTGCAGTGTTCAGACAGAATTTTTCCCGAAACCACCTCATGCATTGACTCTATATGTACTAATGATCTGCAAAAAGAATATATTCATAATATAACAGAAGTAAATGAGAATGACTATGCATATATTGTTTTTACTTCGGGAAGCACAGGAGAACCCAAAGGAGTACCTATTTCGCGACAAAATCTAAATGCTTTTTATACAGCATATAATCATTTGGGATGGAAAATCGATGAGACAGATAGAATGCTACAAATGTTTGAACTAACTTTCGACGTATCTATTGTATCTTTTTTATATCCACTAACCCTCGGTGCATGCGTTTATACCGTATCTCATGAAGGCATCAAGTATTTAAATATAATAGAAATAATGGAAAGGTATAAGCTGACATTTGCAGCTATATCTCCTTCACTGCTGCAATTGTTGCTACCTTACTTCTCTGAAATCTATCTTCCCAATCTTAAATACCTGATAGTAACAGCGGAGGCTTCAAATGCGAAACTTCTATCAGACTTCAGAAGATGTGCTCCGAATGCAACATTTATTAATTTATACGGTCCCACAGAAAGTACTATCTATTGCACGGCTTACACTATTCCCCCGACTGGATGTAAGCATCATAATGGCATGATTGCCATTGGAAAACCATTTTACGGAATAAAGGTATGTCTGATGAATGAAGAAGGAGAACCGGTACCATTTAATGCAGAACAAGCTGGAGAATTATGGGTAAGCGGAAAACAAGTGATGAAAGGGTATTGGAAAGCGCCTGAAAAATCAGAAATCGCTTTAGTAAAAGGCTTGGATGGAAATATATATTATAAAACAGGGGATCTATGCCGGATAGATGAAGAAGGAGATATTATATATTGCGGACGTAAAGACTACCAGGTAAAAGTTCAAGGGTTCCGTATTGAGCTTAGCGAGATTGAGTATGTAGTAAAAAAGTATTTCAATGATCAACATAATGCAGTTGTGATTCCCAAATATCCCGAAGGCAGAGGCTGCGAGCTACATCTGGTTATTGAAGATACTGAATTCAACAAAAAAGCCTTGCATGAATATATTTGCAGCAAATTACCCATATATATGGTCCCTAAATATATACACGGTATAGCAAACTTCCCACTAAATACCAGTAATAAAATAGACAGAAGGAAAATACATGAATTAATTTGAATATAAATAACATGGAAACAAAAGAAATTTTAGATGGACTTAACTCTATTTTTCGGAGAGTGCTCAAGAAAGAAGATATTGAACTTGATAGTGAAACAACCGCTCAAGATATAGATGAGTGGGATTCGCTAACGAATATGATATTAGTTCACGAAATGGAGAAGGTATTTGCTGTACGTTTTACATTTAGAGATATTGTACATCTGAAAAACGTAGGTGACATTTGCAATGCCATCCAAAATAAAATGAAGTAAGAAGTATGTCTTTCATATCAATAGAGTTTGTACTACTATTCTCATGTACATTCATCTTATTTCACACGGTGAATATTCGATATAAAACTTATATATTACTTGCGGCAAGCGCTACTTTTATTGGTTTTTATCATATAGGTTTCTTAATAACAGCTACCCTCATTTCACTGAGCTCATTTTATTTAGGGAAATGGATTGACTTGTCGGCTAATGAAAAATGCCGTAAAAAAAGATTTGTTATTGGAATCGCTACTCTTATTCTATGTTGGCTGGCTTTCAAATATGATAATTATATCATGTCTTTTATTCATATGCTATTTGTGAAAACGAAGACTTTGAGCGATCAACCATCACCCATCTTCTTTCCGCTAGGTATTTCATTTTACACTTTTCAAGCACTATCTTACCTCACGGAAGTATATTGGAGAGAAGAGCGATCAGAGAAAGAGCTACCAGATTTTATGTTATATATGCTCTTCTTCATGAAGTTTCTTTCAGGGCCAATTGAGCGTTCAAAAGATATGCTGACGCAGATAAAGTCAAAAAAGGTTGTGGAATATCATTTTTTAGTACAAGGCAGTCTATTGATAGCAATTGGGCTTATCAAGAAATTGATACTTGCAGGTTATATCGCCCCATACATTGATGGAATTTTTAACTCTATACATACAGCTTCAGGGGTGCAGCTATTAATGGCATGCTTACTTTATCCAATTGAACTTTACGGTGACTTTTCAGGATATACGGATATTGCGCTAGGAGGATCTTATATGCTGGGGTTCAAACTTAGCAATAACTTCAATCGACCTTTTATTGCACAGACAACTGCAGATTTTTGGAGAAGGTGGCACATGTCATTATCATTTTGGATCAGAGATTATCTGTATATGCCTTTAGCTGCTGCCTTACGTAAATGGGAAGAAAAAGGCATCTTCTTAAGCCTTATCATTACATTCGTCGCGCTAGGCATGTGGCATGGAACTGGATGGAATTATGTTATTTATGGAGCTATTCAAGGGTTTGTCATCTGCTATGAAATGAAAACTCCAAAGCTTCATAAATGGATCAAAGATAAACTCGGAGACCCTCTATTTACCTCATTGTCAATCATCAGAACCTATTTGATATTTGCAATATCATTAATATTCTTTCGATTGGAGTCTGTGTCCGAAGCTATCTACTATATTAGACATATCTCATTTCATGTGAACTCGACTTGGAAAGAAATAAATATAGGTATGCCTGATCACAATTGCATAGTAGCAGGCTCTGCTTTGGCAATGATTCTTGTTTACGAATATTTCATGGACAAGCAAAATCTTTTCGAGTTATTAGGAAGGCAGCCTATATATGTCCGCTGGGGAGTTTACTACCTATTAATCATAATACTCTTTGCTTTGGGTCAGTTCTCTTCGGACAATTTTATCTATCTACAATTCTAAATGAAAAGCTATGAAAAAGAGAAATGAAAGAAGTATTACTTCACGATTTGCTCTAAAACTTGCAGTACTCTTTATACCATTCATTATCATATTGGGCATATACTTACATGATGACCCTTTTATGGTACTCAAACAATACAAGGAGTATGATTCTACAGTAGTTCTAGACGAAGACTATGTTGGATGGCAAATATTTGTAAACAACCGCAACAAGATAGCATTTAATTCCTTTATTATGGGAAATTCATGCACCATGGCTTTTCAATGTCATGAATGGGAAAAACATCTGAAAGCAGGAAAAGCTATAAGACTTCCCGGATGCGCAGAGTCAATCATGTCCATATATAAAAAATTAGCAGCACTAGACAAACTCGGGGCTCCTATAAACAACATATTAATGATAATAGACAAGACCTCATTAGAGAATTGCCAGCTTTCATTAAGCCATACAGGTATTTTACCCTATACTGTATCTGGAATAAGCAAATTCAAATTTCAGGAAATGTTTTGTCAATCCTTCTTTTATCCCTGCTTTCTAATCCCATATTTAGATTATAAGATAACCCATAAATATCGCCCTTATATGAATGGAGTTATAAATCCTTATGGCAGGATAAGAGAATCAGATAATAATGACGCCATAAACCCTAGAGAGAGAATGATAGAAGAAGAAGGCGAAAAATATTGGAAAGATCGAGAACATGAATTTCAGAAAAAAAGAGATAAGAACTACAGAGACGGGAAATATAAAGAAGATTTTCCGGTACTATATGAAAACCAAATCAATATATTAACAAAAATCAAAGATATATTAGTAAAAAACAATTCTTCTATAAAAATTATTATAAGTCCTGACTACAACCAAGTCAGTATAAATAAGAAAGATATAAAAATATTAAATAATATCTTTGGAGCAGATAATGTGTTTGACTTTACAGGCGTAAATGAATATACCAATGACATACACAATTACTACGAAAAAACACATTACAGACCTATACTCGGAGAGATATTAATGAATAAAATATATAAATAAAAGGACATATAACATGACTTAAAAGTAATCCTCGCAATTTCATAATAGAATTACGAGGATTACTATATTAAAAGCATAAGTATATAAGTTTGAGAAGCCCTATTTATCTTAACGCTTCCACTTCATCAGGCGTTAAAGGAATTTTCTTCCCTAACCGGCGTGAACCGCTTTCAGTAATCAGATAATCTTCCTCATTACGGATGCCACCAAAGTGGCGATATTCTTCAACTTTATCGTAATTAATAAAATCGGTAAATTTCTTTTCACTCTTCCAAAGGTCAATCAGCTCGGGTATGAAATAAATACCCGGTTCAACGGTATGTACAAACCCTGGCTCCAAAGGAATAGCCAATCGTTGCGATTTACGCCCGAATTGGGTACTTTTAGGTTGTCCGTTATAGCCTACCCAAGTCTCACCCAGGTTTTCCATATCATGCACATCCAATCCCATCATGTGTCCAAGTCCATGAGGATAGAACAAGGCATGCGCACCTTCACGTACAGCGTCATCAGCATTCCCTTTCATTAAGCCGAGACCCTTCATTCCTTCGACCATAACCTTAGCGGATAGATCATAAACTTCCATATAAGGAATACCGGGGCGAAGTGCTTTCACTGACTCCAGATGCATTGCATTTTGTATTTCATATACGGCGCGCTGCTTTGAAGAAAATCTTTTATCAGCAGGTATAGTTGAAGACATATCCCCCGCATATCCCATCTCCGTCTCTGCACCCGCATCTATCAGAAAGAGATCACCAGGTTTGACTAGATTACCATGATAATGATTGTGTAATGTTTGTCCGTTTATGGTTGCTATAGTGGCAAAAGATAATTCATAACCTGCTGCAGTAGCGACGCTTTCCATAGCTGCAACAGCTTCACATTCACGCATCCCCGGACGAAGGACTTTCGTAGCCATGATATGCATATCCGCAGTAACGTCACAAGCTTTCTCTATTTCGACTATTTCTTCTGCTGTCTTATAACTACGCTGAGACACAACAGCGCGAATAAAGGGAACTGAACCTTCTTGCCGGCGAGGCTCTATGCCAAGCCAGTCCATAAGCTTCAGTTTATGTTCGGCACGGTATGGCGGAAGATAATGAATATTACGCTTACTATCCAATGCCTTCTGCAAATATGAAATTATCTCCGCATAAGGGCGTATCTCCACAATACCTACTCTCTCACTTTTTTCTTTTAATGTAGGCTGGGTACCCATCCATACAATATGATCGATGCTCAATTCATCACCAAAGATGATTTCCTTATCTTCATCAATATCTATTATAGCCGACAGCCCGGCAAAAGATAACCCAAAATAATAAAGGAATGAAGAATCTTGTCGAAAACGAAACACATTATCTTCATAATTAAGTCCGGCCTCATCGTTGCCTATAAACAATAATATTCCGGAACCCACCTTCTCCTTCAGTACAGCTCTACGCTGCATATACGTTTCCTTGCTAAACATGATATTTCACTTTTATATTGATATTCGCAAATATAAAAACAAATTGCCAACCATTCCTCTGCTTTCCTGTTAAATATAATAATAGAACTTTTCTCGTTCAGGAACTATTCACTATTTTTGTAGCGAGTAAAAGTAGAGAAAACAAACTATGGCACAAGGCTCCAGACAAGTACAGACTCAAGCTCAGCAACAGATACAAACACTATCACCTCAACAGATTCTGGTAGTGAAATTGCTAGAACTGCCCGCAGTTGAGCTGGAAGATCGCATACGTGCCGAACTACTCGAAAATCCCGCCCTGGAAGAGGGTCACGATGATACGGAAAACGAAGAATATTCTGACAGTCCGGAAGCTGACAACCCCACCTCTGAAAGTGAAGATAACGAATATGATTCACTTGGCGATTACCTTACTGAGGATGACATCCCGGATTATAAACTGCAAGAGAATAATCGTAGTAAAGGTGATCACCCCGAGGAAATCCCATTTTCCGAAGCAACGTCTTTTTACGAGACATTAAAGGAACAGCTCAGCGAACGTAATATAACCGATCATCAACGTGAACTCGCTGAATATTTAATTGGCTCTTTAGATGACGATGGACTTTTACGGAAATCACTGGAGAATCTCAGTGATGAACTCGCCATATATGCAGGTATTGAAGCCAGTGTTGAAGAATTAGAAGAAGCCTTGAATATCATTCAGGATTTTGATCCACCGGGGCTGGGAGCACGAAGTCTACAAGAATGCTTATTGAATCAGATTCACAGAAAATCTGAACAGGAAAATGAGAATACCCCTCTTCTTAAAATGGAAGAACGAATCATTAAGGACTATTATGATGAGTTTACCCGGAAGCATTGGGATAAAATCATGCAAAGACTAGGATTGGATGATGATGATTTTCAACAAGTCATCACCGAGATAACAAAGCTAAATCCTCGTCCGGGAGCATCATTGGGAGAAGCTATCGGACGGAATTTCCAGCAGATAGTCCCCGATTTCATTGTAGAAACCTATGATGACGGTACAATTAATGTTGCACTAAACAATCGAAATGTCCCGGAGCTCCGCATGAGTAGGGATTTCACCGAATTAGTAGAAGAACATACTAAGAACAAAGCAAACCAATCGAAAGAAGCCAAAGAAGCAATGATGTTTCTCAAGCAAAAGATGGACTCGGCCCAAGGCTTCATTGATGCGGTCAAACAAAGGCAGAATACCCTCATGACTACCATGAAGGCAATTATAGATATACAACGTCCTTTTTTCATCGAAGGAGACGAATTATTATTACGCCCGATGATACTTAAAGACATCGCAGAGCGTACCGGGCTTGACATTTCCACTATCTCCCGTGTTAGCAACAGTAAATATGCTCAAACCAATTACGGTATCTATCCGCTAAAGTTCTTCTTCGGCGATGGATACACTACTGAAGATGGAGAAGAAATGTCTGTACGCGAAATAAAGAAAGTCTTGAAAGAATGTATTGAGAGTGAGAGTAAAAAGAAACCATATACGGATGACGAGCTCACGGATATCTTAAAAGAAAAGGGATATCCCATAGCCAGGCGTACCGTAGCTAAATATCGACAACAAATGAATATACCGGTAGCCCGGTTAAGAAAATAATAAAAACAAAATGGCGCCAGATCAACATATCATAGCAGACAGAACATTAATAAGGGTTGCTCAGATTATTTCTGCAATATTCACCCCGTTTTCTATTCCTTTTTTGGCTTTCCTTATTCTGTTTTTGTTCTCGTATTTGCATATAATGCCTTTAGCATACAAGCTGATTGTGCTAGGAGTAGTTTATTGCTTTACAATATTAATGCCCACCATAACCATCTTTGTCTTTCGCAAGGTAAATGGATTTTCTCCTACTGATTTGGCAGAGCGGAAGAGGAGATTTATTCCTTTCTTTTTGACGATAGTGTCATATATCCTTTGCTTATTCATGATGCATAGGCTCAACATACCATGGTATATGACCGGAATTATACTTGCTGCACTTTTAATGATGGTTATATGTGTAATAGTAAACTTGAAATGGAAACTTAGTGAGCACATGGCCGGAATGGGAGCAATTGTAGGTGGATTAATCTCATTTAGCGCACTCTTTGGATATAATCCGGTGGCGTGGCTCTGCTTATTTATCCTCATAGCAGGAGTATTGGGTACTGCCCGGATTATTTTGCAACACCATACATTAGGAGAAGTCTCAACAGGTTTCTTGGTAGGCTTAATTTGTTCGTTAATGGTACTACACCCATTGAGTAATATCCTTTTTCGCATTTTTCTTTTTTAATAAGATAAGATAATATTCGTATAACCCTAAAAACTAACGTTTATGAATTGTCCGGAGAATGTAAAGTACACAAGCGAGCATGAGTGGATTCGCTTGGAAGGTGAAGTAGCTTATATTGGAATAACTGATTATGCTCAAGAACAACTGGGAGACATTGTCTTTGTTGACATTCCAACAGTGGGAGAGACTCTTTCCACAGGTGAGGTATTCGGAACCATAGAGGTCGTAAAAACAATATCCGATTTGTTTCTTCCTGTAGGTGGTGAAATCTTGGAAGAGAACGAAGCACTTGCTGATCAACCGGAATTAGTAAATAAAGATCCTTATGGAGAAGGCTGGCTTATTAAAATAAAACCGGATTCTGGAGCTGATTTTGCTTCATTGCTTGATGCAAATGCTTATAAAGCTCTCATCAACGGCTAAAGCAGACAATGTAAAATGGTAAAGGCAGCATTTCCAAAATAATTGAGAATGTTGCCTTTATGAATTATGAATTAATTATAATATTAAAATGACCCCATTAGTAAGTATTATTATGGGCAGCACGTCGGATCTTCCGGTTCTAGAGAAGGCCGCGCAACTGCTAAACGATTTGCATGTTCCTTTTGAAATGAATGCGCTGTCAGCCCACCGTACTCCGGAAGCTGTTGAATCTTTTGCCAAGAATGCAAATAAGAGAGGAGTTAAAGTCATTATAGCAGCTGCAGGAATGGCTGCGGCACTTCCCGGTGTAATTGCAGCCAATACTACATTGCCGGTAATCGGGGTACCCGTAAAAAGTTCGGTACTGGACGGAGTCGATGCTCTTTACTCAATCATTCAAATGCCTCCGGGTATTCCCGTTGCAACCGTAGCAATTAATGGCGCAATGAATGCTGCCATTCTTGCAGTACAGATATTAGCACTAAGCGACGAAAATTTAGCCGAGACCTTTGCCGCATACAAAGAAGGACTAAAGAAGAAAATCGTAAAGGCTAATGAAGAGCTCAAAGAAGTTAAATACGAGTATAAAACGAACTAAATACAATGATTAGTGGTTAGTGATAGACAATAAGCTCTGTCCAGAGCATTTTCGACGCAGCTCGAAATACACTAATCACTAACCATTAATCATTAAAATAAGTGGATCTATTCAATTATTCCCGTCGGGAAACATCAGAAGTCAATATAGGAGCTATTCCATTGGGTGCCTCAAACCCAATTCGTATACAAAGCATGACTAATACGTCTACATTGAATACTGAAAATAGTGTCGCTCAAATCAAACGCATCGTAGATGCAGGTGCTAATTATGTACGCTTAACTACTCAAGGCATAAAAGAAGCGGAAAATCTCAAAGAAATCAACATTTCTCTAAGAACGGACGGATATATGGTCCCATTAGTCGCAGATGTTCATTTCACTGCAAAAGTAGCAGACATTGCAGCTCAATATGCCGAAAAAGTACGCATTAACCCGGGTAACTATGTTGATGCCCCGCGAACATTCAAACATTTGGAATATACCGAAGAGGAATATAAGCAAGAACTTCAAAAAATACGTGATCGCTTTATTCCATTTCTCAATATATGTAAAGAGAATCATACGGCTATACGCATCGGAGTAAATCACGGCTCATTATCAGATCGTATTATGTCCCGCTATGGCGACACGCCCGAAGGGATGGTAGAGTCGTGTATGGAATTCCTCCGCATTTGTGTCAGTGAGAATTTCAGTGATGTTGTCATCTCCATAAAAGCATCCAATACCGTAGTCATGGTAAGGACTGTACGTTTACTTGCTTCCATTATGGAAAAGGAAGGCATGAGCTTCCCTCTTCATCTTGGTGTGACCGAAGCCGGTGATGGTGAGGATGGACGTATAAAATCGGCTCTTGGAATAGGAGCTCTATTGTCTGACGGCCTAGGAGATACAATTCGCGTTTCTTTAAGCGAAGCCCCTGAAGCGGAAATACCTGTAGCCCGGAAATTGGTGGAATACATTATGCTTCATCAGGATCACCCGTATATACCCGGAGTTGAGGGTCCAGGCTTTAACTATTTGTCACCATCCCGACGTCAAACAAATGCTATTCACAATATAGGCGGCGATAATCTGCCTGTCGTCGTTGCCGAACGCATGGACGGGAATACAGAGACCAACCCGCAGTTTACTCCGGACTATATTTACGCTGGAAGGAGTATACCTGAAATAAAGGAGGCTGGAGTTGAGTATATTCTCGATGCAGATGTATGGGAAGGAGAAGAAGGTACATACCCTGCTTTCAACTACGAGCAACTCCCTCTATTAGGTAGTTGCCCTGCCGATTTAAAATTCCTGTTTATGACATATATGGCACAGACCGATGAAGTTATTGCGTGCCTGAAATATCATCCGGAAGTGGTAATCATATCCCAAAGCAATCATCCAAACCGCTTAGGAGAACATCGGGCATTAGTACACCAGCTAATGAGCGAAGATCTGAAGAATCCGGTTATATTCTTCCAGCATTATGGAGAAGACGAAGCAGAAGACTTACAGATAAAAGCTGCAGCAGACATGGGCGCATTAATCTTTGATGGTCTATGTGATGGGATTTTCATTTTCAATCAAGGCCTATTGAGCCATGCGATTGTTGATAGTACGGCCTTCTCCATTTTACAAGCGGGACGAATAAGAACCAGCAAAACCGAATATATATCTTGCCCCGGATGCGGACGTACACTTTATAATTTGGAACAAACCATTGCCCGCATCAAAGCTGCCACATCTCATCTAAAAGGATTAAAGATTGGAATTATGGGATGTATAGTGAATGGTCCCGGCGAGATGGCGGATGCAGACTATGGATATGTGGGCGCTGGTCGTGGTAAAATCAGCCTGTACAAGAAGAAAGTCTGTATAGAGAAGAATATACCTGAAGAAGAAGCTGTAAAGCGGCTGATTGAATTAATAAAAGAGAACGGTGATTACATTGAAGAAGAGTAATATTCATCGGTAGTCCACATTATATAAAAGACAGCCCGGAATGAAAATTTCATTCCGGGCTGTCTTTTATATAATGTATATCCTTATTTCTTTTTCTGACTAAAAAGCCAACTCATGAAATCAGGTTCATTAAATGCAGGATTCCAGCTCTCATGATTACAGCCGACAAACTCTTTATAAAACACATTTGCTCCCATAGCTTTTAGCGTTTTAAAAGAGCTTTCTTCACCATAATTAGATTACACTAGCATAAAATGAATGATTGAACAGACGACTGACCACCTGTTAGAGAACCTCTCGAACAAATGGGTGTTCCTATACCACCAGCCTTTGAAATCTTCTTATCAGATGCATTTTTCTGCAATGGAGCACTCAACATCGTTTTATATTTGGCATGATTACCCAAAATCTTAAACGCTTCATTCAGATCATCATCATCTTTCAACTGCTCAATAATACCGCCACGTTGATAATAGTAACGTTTCACTATTTCCAAAGCAATCATATTCTTTATATCTTTTGAGAAATAGTTCAAATCGCGATCTAAGTTATGCGTCAACTTCTTTTCAAGAGCTTTAAACTCATCCGAAGCATCTTGCATATAACCTTCAAATTCTGCAGCTTCTTTCAGTGTCTTAAATATTTTCTCACTCTGCTGATCATATTTAAAGTTCGATTTCTTCACAAGAGCCTTGAAATCGGCATAATCCGCATCCGACACCTTAAAATCTTCAGGTGCAGCGATTCGTGAGTGCTTAAGACAATACTGGGTTGCATAATCAAATATCAAATTATCATTGATCAGATAATACAGTATATTAGGGAGTTTCGGATGTTCAACAGCAATATCCGGCATCACACCGCCACCATCACGGACTTCACGCCCTATAGCCGTGTGGAATACAGTCGTCAGGCTATCAGGAATACGCCCTACGCTCCCATCTTCATTACGGTGCTTATAATCAATGGCCTGTACACAGCGTCCGCTAGGTATATAATATTTAGATGTTGTTATTTTCATAGTCCCCCCATAAGGTAAAGAACGTGGAACCTGTACCAAGCCCTTTCCGAAAGTGCGTGTTCCAATTATCACCGCACGATCTAAGTCTTGAAGCGCACCCGCTAAGATCTCGGAAGCAGATGCCGTACTGCTATTCACCAAGACCACAAGAGGAATATTTGTATCCAAAGGTTCACGCAATGTTTTATACACATTACTAGCTTGTTTAAGCCTACCCTTTGTGGTTACAATAGTTTTGCCCTTAGGTAAAAAATAGTTCGCTATTTCCACAGCTTCATCAAGCAAGCCTCCTGTATTATTACGCAAATCTATAACCAATGAGGTAATCCCCTTCTTCTTTAAGTCGAGGAAGTCCTGTCTAAAGTCTTTTGACGGATTTCCAGAGAAAGTACTCAGATTTATATATCCAATATGATTATCCAACATTCCATAATATGGTATAAATGGAAGTTGTATTGATCGGCGTACAAGATTAAATTCGAGCGGTTTAGGAGTACCAGGGCGCTCTACTTTCAGTTTAAAACTAGTCCCGGCCTGACCGCGAAGCATTTCACTCACTTCTTCATTCGATTTACCGGTAAGATCTTTACCATCCAATTCCAGCAGAATATCCCCGGCTTTCAACCCTGCTTCAGCTGCAGGCATATTTTCATAAGGCTCTCCTATTATCGAACGTTTCGACTTAGTGTTGTAAGTAATAACAGAACCTATTCCTCCATAAGATCCCTTTAACATTTGCTCCAACTCACTTTGGTCTTCTTCCGGGAAATACTGTGTATAAGGATCAAGTGAATACAACATAGCATCTATGCCCTCACGAACCGCTTTGTTCGGATCGATTGTATCCACATAAAACATATCCAATTCTTTGACGATAGAATTGAATATATCCAGATTTTTGGCAATTTGAAAACTGCGGCTATCACCGATCTTAAAACTCAAAAAGATAACAGCAACGGTCAAAACTACCAATGCAGCACCCCAACGCAAATTAAGAAATCTTTTCATACCCGATAAAATTATAAGTCATTTATCTTCAGCTTTACATCGTCCCATTGTACCTCAGGCAATTCTGCACCGACTACCTGCACAATGTTACCGGACAAAATAGAACCGATCTTTCCACATTTCTCTAATGAATAGCCGCATGTCAATCCGTAAAGAAATCCAGCAGCAAAATAATCTCCAGCTCCGGTAGTGTCCAATACTTTATCCACCGGAACGGCATTCACTTTAACCTTCTCCGTGCCTTTGCAAATCAGAGAGCCTTTTGCACCAATCTTCACTATGGCAATACTGCACATATCAGAGATGGTGTCTAAAGCATTTTCCGGATCTTGCCCAGTGAAAGCCTTAGCTTCTTCTTCGTTCGCAAAAACGACATCTACATATTTACTTATTAACAATGAGAAGAATTCAAGATCCTGTTCCACAATATTATAGCTAGCTAAATCAAGGCAGACTTGTAAACCCGCCTCTTTAGCCAATTGAATGGCACGAAGAATCATTTCATGATCTTGCACCAAATAACCTTCAATAAATAAATAAGTATACCCCTTAAACATATCAAGAGTTAGATCAGCCGCCTTTAAGGTAGCAGCAGCTCCCAAGTAAGTTCCGAAAGTCCGTTCACCGTCAGGAGATATAAAAGTGGAAGCAACTCCTGAAGGTTTATCTAATGATACAAGAAGATTTGCTTGAGTCCCCCGTTCCAAAAGGCTCTTTCGATAGAAATCACCATAAGAATCATTGCTGACTTTCCCTATAAATCCAGTTCCTGCACCAAGGCAAGCCATTCCTCGAATGGCATTCCCTGCAGATCCCCCGGTTGCCAAATGAGTCTCCATTTGGCTAAAACAACTATTTATTTTTTCTAATTTATTCTCATCAATAAGGGTCATGCTGCCTTTTGGTAAGTCCATTTCCACCAAAATTCTATCATCATCAAGTGTCGCAAGCACGTCTACAAGGGCATTTCCTAGTCCTATTATCTTATCCATTACATTATTTTTTTGCAAAGATATTGCATATTTCAAAATATCCTATTACTTTTGCAGCGCATTTGAGAAAAAACAACACTCTTCCTTAGCTCAGTCGGTTAGAGCATCTGACTGTTAATCAGAGGGTCCTTGGTTCAAGTCCAAGAGGAAGAGCAAAGAGAATCAAATGTATATTCTTCCTTAGCTCAGTCGGTTAGAGCATCTGACTGTTAATCAGAGGGTCCTTGGTTCAAGTCCAAGAGGAAGAGCAAAAGTCAGCAATTGCTGACTTTTTTTATTTTATCCCCTACAATCAAAGGTACTCCGAAGTCAAGCTATTCTTAATTTCCTTATATTTGTATTCATAATCATCACATGAAATTATATGGCTATAAAGAAATTCCAAATAAGTATTTCCAATGAAATGTTGGAAGACTTAAGAGTCAGATTGAATAATACTAGATGGCCACAACAAATAATAAATACCGATTGGGATCGTGGTGTCCCCATTGACTACTTAAAATCTCTGACTGACTATTGGAAAGAACGTTATGAATGGCGAAAGCATGAAGCTGTTTTAAATCAGTACCCTCAATATACTTCCACCATTGAAGGCATTAACATTCATTTCTTCTACATAAAATCTGCAAACCCTAATGCTATTCCGCTTATTCTAACCCATGGATGGCCAGATAGCTTTCTACGGTATACCAAGATTATTCCATTTTTAAGTGACCCACAAAAATACGGAGGGACAATTGAAGATGCATTTGATATTATTATTCCGTCACTGCCCGGATTCGGTTTTTCTTCTGCGCCAGATAAAGAAGGAGTCAGTAACGCCTATGTGGCAGATTTATGGGTAAAACTGATGGTTGAGGAATTAGGTTATTCAAAATTTGCGGCAGCTGGGGGAGATATAGGCTCGGGAGTCACAAGATATATCGCATCAAAATATCCCGATAAGCTCATAGGGATGTATCTTACTGATATCGGAATTATTCGGGAGCTATTGTCTCCAACAGGCAACAACCGCTCCAATGTAGAGGAGCTATATGCCAGGAATGCTAAAGAATGGATTGCCCAAGAAGGTGCATATATGTCAATTCAATCAACAAAACCCCATACTTTGTCTTTTGGTCTATCAGACTCACCTGTTGCAGTGGCTTCTTGGATTATCGAGAAATTATATTCATGGAGTGATTGCAATGGAGCGATAGAAAATCTGTATAGTAAAGATGAAATCATAACACAAGTCATGATTTACTGGCTAACGAACACGCTGAGTTCATCCATTCAATATTATTATGAAAATACCCATGGCTTACCTGACATGGAAAAAACAAATGTACCTACCGGAATCGCCACTTTTCCTAAAGACATATTAATCCCTCCGGAGGATTGGACTAAAGAGCATTTTAACATTATCCACTGGACAAGACTTTCGCATGGAGGCCACTTTACCGCTATGGAGGCACCAGAACTATTTGCGAATGATTTGAGAGATTTCTTCAGGTTATTTAGGCATGAACTTCCCTCTTTGTAAAATTCACTCAGTATGTCATGTCCAGGTCAAAAAACGTCTAATTAGTATCTTTAGTCTTAAATATTATTCTGCCACAGCCAAAGTCAATACACTTATTCGAACTCCCGGAATTCCATAGAAAGCATCTGCACAAGCAGTAGTAGTAGCACCTGTTGTCAGTACATCATCTATTATTAAGATATGCTTTCCTCTAAAATATTCCGGAGAAGTAACCCTAAACACACCATCTACATTTTCGGAGCGTTCAAAAATAGATTTGCGTGTCTGGGTTTCAGTAAACTTAATACGAATAACAGAAGATGTATCTAAAGGAATGCCTGATATCCCGGATACTCCCCGGGCAATATATTCCGTCTGGTTATAGCCCCGCGCTCTCAGTTTACGAGGATGTAAAGGAACTGGAACAATGACATCAATATTCTCCAAAAAAGTGGAACTTGCTAACTCAGTCGCCATAAGTCTACCCATAACCGTGCCGAGATGTTTTTTTCCCCCGTATTTCAATTCATGAAGAATTCTACGAAAATCACTACCTTTCCGATAAAAAAAGTAGGATGTTGCTCGTACTAAAGGAATCTTCCCGAAGAACATTCTTTCCACCGGGTTGTTTTCGAGTAAGTGATAGCCCGTGCGAGGCATATCAATATTACACCGGGTGCACAATGATTCTTCACCTTCGACGAGTAAGGTACCACAAACCACACAGCAACGTGGAAAGAATAAGTGAACAAAAGAATAAAACCAAATTTTCAGTGTGTTTTCCATAAAAGGTTATATTACATATCTAATGGAGGTACTTTAGCTATTAAATCTTGAAACAAAAAGTGCAAATGACCGTTTGAAGCAATTATATGGTGCCCGTCAAGAAAATGGTCATTGCCATAGAAATTCGTAACACGACCACCGGCTTCAAGTACCATTAAAGTTGCAGCAGCATAGTCCCATTTTCCTATAAAAGCTTCCGCCCAAATATCAAATCGACCGGCAGCAACATAGCAAATAGCCAAAGCGGCAGAACCGGTCATGCGAATGCCACTGACTTTACCATACAACTGGTCTATGATATATTCACCGGTCTTTGCATATTGGCGACTATTATAAGGCAACTCTGCAACCACAAATGCATCTTCAGCTTTGCACACATCAGATACAGACATCTTTAAGCCATCAACATAAGCCCCTCCCCCTTTCCATGCATAAAAGCACTCATTACGACAGGGATCGTAAACTACCCCAATCAGCAGTTCAGCTTTAGTCCTTAAAGCAATACTCACACAATAAGGGGCATTATCATGAATATAGTTTGTGGTTCCATCAAGTGGATCAATCACCCAGCAATAAGATTCGTCATCATAACCGGCAGATCCCTCTTCTGTGATAAATCCGGCATCAGGCAATAAGCCTGATAGAGCCTCGACTATTCTTCGCTCTGACTCTTTGTCCACATAAGACACATAATCGTGTGCATGTTTTTCCATCACACTTTCACGATGGAAAGACTTCCTTTCTTCTTTTAAATACTGCCCGGCATTAACTGCTATATGACGAACCTCATTAGTGAGGGCCTCCAAATCTTTAATATTCTCCATATTCTAATTATATAATAGCCTTTGCAATCCATGCGCATGCCTCAGCATCAGCAAGGGCATGATGATGATTCTCAAGATGATAACCACAAGAAGCAGCCACCGTATGTAACTGATAGTTGGGTAATCCTTTTAATTTTCTTCTTGCAGACTGCAAAGTGCAATAAAAATGATAGTCCGGATAATCGAGATTATAAGTCCGGAAAACGGCTTTCAAACAGCTTTCGTCAAAACCCTTATTATGAGCAACCAATGGCAATTCCCCTATTCGAGGAATGATCTCACTCCAAACAGTAGGAAATATCGGTGACTTGGCCGTATCTTCAAATGTTAACCCATGCACTTTGGTATTCCAATGGGAATAATATTCCGGCTCCGGACGAATCAAACTATAAAATGTATCCAGCACTTCGCCACATCGGACAATCACCACACCGACACTACATATACTCGAACGTTGCTCATTGGCCGTTTCAAAATCTATCGCTGCAAAATCTTCCATTTTATATCATCAAAGAAGGACTAATAACCTCTAAATTGTTCAATATTAATACGTCAAAAATACAAATAAAAATATAGAAGGAAGCAAAACAACTTGCAAAAATCATTTTTTATTATCTTTGCTTTATATCAAAGAAGAAAAGACAAATGGAACATCCTCTCGAAAAGTTTAAATATTGCCCGGAATGTGGCTCTAACCAATTTTATATCAATAACGAAAAGTCTAAACGATGTAAAGATTGTGGATTTGTCTACTATTTCAATCCATCGTCTTCAACCGTTGCATTCATCCTTAACGCCCGAAATGAACTCTTAGTTTGCCGCAGAGCCAAAGAACCGGCGAAAGGCACTTTAGATCTGCCCGGAGGTTTTATAGACATGAATGAAACGGGAGAAGAAGGAGTGAAAAGAGAAGTTTTTGAAGAGACCGGAATGGAAGTTATTGCAACCCAATATCTTTTTTCTCTCCCTAACTTATATGTCTATTCAGGATTCACAGTCCATACACTTGATATGTTTTTTCGGTGCAACGTAGCAGACGATATACATTTCAAAGCGATGGATGATGCAGCCGATTTACAATTTATACCACTGGACGACATCCATGTAGAAGAATTTGGATTAGGTTCCATCAAGAAAGGAATTAGCTTATTTCTTGACTTTGAAAAAGACAAATAGGCACTTCCGAAGCCTAACGAAATTTTTCTTTTTACTAAAAAAAGCATATTCTAGATATAATATAAGGTGGAAATAATTGTTTTTTTCTACTTTTGCGGGCAAAATAAGTAGCAAGAGCTACTAAAACACAGAAAATTATGCCTAAAAACCTTGTCATAGTTGAGTCACCTGCAAAAGCGAAAACAATTGAAAAATTCCTGGGAGATGATTTTAAAGTCCTTTCCAGCTATGGTCACATACGTGATTTAAAAAAGAGGGAATTCAGTATTAACGTCGAAAAGAATTTTGAACCCGATTACGAGATTCCTTCTGATAAAGCGAAGCTTGTACAAACTTTGAAGACGGAAGCTGCAAAAGCAGACACGGTATGGCTAGCATCCGATGAGGACCGCGAAGGAGAAGCTATTGCATGGCATCTATACGAAGTATTAAATCTTCATCCGCAACAGACCAAGCGTATTGTTTTTCATGAAATCACTAAAACGGCCATATTAAAGGCTATTGAACAACCACGGGAGATAGATGTAAATCTCGTAAATGCTCAACAGGCCCGACGTATTTTAGACCGTATAGTAGGTTTTGAATTATCTCCGGTATTATGGAAGAAAGTAAAACCGGCCTTGTCTGCCGGTCGTGTGCAGTCTGTCGCCGTTCGCCTGATAGTGGAACGGGAGCGGGAAATTCATGCCTTCAAGTCTGAAGCCTCTTATAGAGTAACCGCAGCATTTATTGTTTCGGGATCGGATGGCAAAACAGTAGAAATGAAAGCTGAGCTTGCGCACCGGTTAAAATCAAAAAGAGAAGCCGAGGATTTACTTAGCAAGTGCCAATCAGCCGTATTTACAATAGAGGACATTACTACCCGCCCTGTAAAGAAAAGCCCGGCCGCACCTTTCACCACTTCCACGTTGCAACAGGAAGCCGCACGTAAATTAGGCTTCACCGTAGCGCAAACCATGATGATTGCCCAGAAATTATACGAATCCGGTCGCATAACCTATATGCGTACCGACTCTGTGAATCTGTCTGAGTATGCAATTAATGGTACAAAAGAGGCTATTACGCAAATGATGGGTGATAAATATGTTCATCCAAGGCATTTCAACACTAAGACTAAAGGAGCACAAGAAGCCCATGAAGCTATCCGTCCTACATATATGGAGAATCCCAAAATAGACGGAAGTGCACAGGAAAAGAAATTATACGACCTAATTTGGAAGCGTACAATTGCTTCGCAAATGGCAGATGCCGAGCTTGAAAAGACGACTGTGTCTATCAGCATCAGCAATACAGAAGAAACGTTTACGGCTACCGGAGAAGTCATCAAGTTCGACGGTTTCTTACGTGTGTATCGTGAATCTTATGATGATGACACGGAACCGGAAGATGAGGGAGATTTACTTCCCCCGTTAAAGAAAGGAGAAAAACTACAATATCAGGCAATCACTGCAACAGAACGATTCACACAACATCCGTCACGTTATACAGAAGCAAGCTTGGTACGGAAACTTGAAGAATTAGGTATCGGGCGTCCATCTACTTATGCACCAACAATCTCTACGATTCAGCAACGAGAGTATGTTGAGAAAGGAGATAAAGAAGGGGCAGAGCGCTTATATAATGTGCTTACACTCAAAGAAAACAAATTAACGGATGCCACACTTTCTGAAAAGACCGGAGTAGAAAAAGGGAAATTATTACCAACCGATACAGGAACGGTAGTCACTGACTTTCTCAGTGAGTATTTCCCTAGTATTATGGACTACAATTTCACAGCAAAAGTTGAAAAGCAATTTGACGAAATAGCAGAAGGTGAAGCGCTTTGGACGGCAATACTTAAAACTTTCTATAAAAAATTCCATCCTTTAGTTGAGACTACCCTCGCTGCAAAGAATGCACATAAAACAGGGGAACGCATCTTAGGAAATGACCCTGCAAGCGGAAAGCAAGTTTCTGTAAAAATAGGTCGCTTTGGACCAGTAGTACAAATAGGCACTGCTGATGAAGAAGAAAAGCCACGATTTGCTCCACTGAAAAAAGGGATGTCTATCGAGACCATAACATTGGAAGAGGCAATGGAAATGTTCAAACTTCCCCGTACTCTTGGAGAGTATGAAGGAAAAACTGTTAGTGTCAATATTGGACGTTTCGGACCTTATATATACCATAATAGCTCTTATACTTCTTTGCCAAAAACTGCCGATCCAATGGAGATAGAGTTAGAAGAAGCTATTGAACTCATTAAAGCAAAAGCAGAGGCGGATGCCAAAAAGCATATCAAAAAGTTCGAAGAAGAACCCGATTTGCAGATTATGAATGGTCGATATGGCCCATATATCAGCTATAAGAGCGTTAATTACAAAATACCCAAAGACATTGTGCCAGAAGATCTGAGCTTGGAGAGCTGCTTGGAAATAGTAAAACTCCAAAATGAAAAAGAAGGAGGAAAACCTAAAGCAAAGCGTCCGGCACGACGTACTAAGAAAGACGCTTAATCGATATTTCTGGAATAAGATACATCAAGGGGATATGTCAAAACCGACATATCCCCTTTGTCTTATATTCCAACCCGTTCATAGTTCCTATTCCTCTTATCCTCTATACCTGTTTTGACTTCACACTCTTCTTCCATTTTACAGGGTACTTCTATTCTTTTTCCTAGGCAGGATTAGTGCATTTATATACTAAGATTTATTCTTTCCATCACGGAATACTTTTCGTTCCACCATGATGGAACAAAAAAACTTCCACGGTGGAAAGAAACTTTCTCCACGGTGGAAAGAATAAATTACTACTGCTATGTTCCTTAACCGATGCAAGGAAAAGAGATAAAAACAACAAGATTGGAACTTAAACACAACGCTTCACACACATTTTGCGAGATATCGATAAATAAAATACAAATGAGTACAAATTACGACCTCTTCGAGAAACGGAATGTTCGTCAAACCAGTAATCAACATCCCCTTTACGTCCGTTTCATACCCAAAGGAACTGCAGGCAGAAGGTACTTCTAGACAGGCTTCGCCGATTTACGGACATCAACCGTAGGCTGCTTGAAGATGCCATGTCCGCCTTTAAAAAAAGATGGGGATATGCCAAAACCGGCATATCCCCATCTCATTATTATTTAGCTCCCGAATAGATATTACATTCTTTCCGGAACCTCAATTCCTAATAACCCCATACTCAAGCGCACAACCTTCGCGACAGAATCAGAAAGAGTAAGGCGGAAGAGTTTCAAATCTTCATTTTCCTCGCGCAGAATGCTAAAATCATGATAGAACTGATTATACTCTTTTACAAGGTCATACGCGTAGTTTGCTATAATAGAAGGACTATAATCCTCTCCAGCCTGTTTTACCACTGCCGGGAAATCAGCTAAAAGCTGAATCAACCCCTCTTCTTTTTCAGTCAAATCAACAGCTAAACCCGAAATGGAAGATACCATTTGTATTCCAGCCTCAGTTGCTTTGCGCAAAACCGAACGTATACGAGCGTAAGTATATTGTATAAACGGACCGGTATTCCCATTAAAATCGATGGATTCTTTAGGATTAAAAGTCATATTTTTACGAGCATCAACCTTAAGAATGAAATATTTCAGAGCACCCAAGCCCACGACGCGAGCAATATTATCAGCTTCCTCAGCCGTCAATCCGTCTAATTTACCTAATTCATTAGACGTTTCCTTTGCCGTACCAACCATTTCCTCTATCAGGTCATCGGCATCGACAACAGTACCTTCGCGACTCTTCATCTTACCTTCCGGTAATTCAACCATCCCGTAAGAAAAGTGAACTAAGCTTTTACCCCACTCAAAACCGAGTTTATCAAGCAAAATAGAAAGAACTTGAAAATGATAATTCTGTTCATTACCTACAACATATATCATTTTATCTATAGGATAATCATCAAAACGCAATTTTGCAGTACCTATATCCTGAGTCATATATACGGAAGTTCCATCGGCACGCAACAACAACTTGTGATCAAGTCCTTCATTCGTTAAATCAGCCCAAACGGAACCATCATCCTTTTTATAGAAAAATCCTTTTTCCAGACCTTCCAAAACCTTCTCTTTACCTTCAAGGTATGTATTTGACTCATAATATATTTTATCAAAGCTGACACCCATCTTACGATAAGTCTCATCAAAGCCAGAATATACCCATCCGTTCATTTTAGCCCAAAGAGCACGAACTTCGGGGTCACCCGCTTCCCATTTCACAAGCATTTCCCGGGCTTCATTCATTAGCGCAGAATTGGCTTCAGCATCCTCCTTGCTCATTCCTTTTGCCATCAGGTCAGAAAGCTCAGCCTTATAATGTTTATCAAAAGCAACATAATAATCGCCTACCAGATGATCTCCCTTTTTACCCGATGTCTCCGGAGTCTCACCGTCACCATATTTCACCCAAGCCAACATTGACTTACAGATATGTATACCGCGATCATTTACGATGTTCGTTTTAACGACTTTATTGCCGTTAGCTTTCATGATGCACGCCAAAGCATGCCCCAATAGATTATTTCGAACATGTCCCAGATGAAGAGGCTTATTGGTATTTGGCGAGGAGTATTCTATCATAACCAAAGGAGAGTTCTCCGTCACAGAAATAATACCATAATTCTCGTCAGCATGAATAATATTGAGTAATTCAACCCAAGCAGTAGAAGCAATCGTTAAATTGAGAAAGCCTTTTATCACATTGAAAGAAGCTATCAACGGTTCGTTTTCCTTCAGATATTCACCAATCTCCTGTGCAGTCTGTTCAGGACCTTTTTTTGATGCACGAAGGAAGGGAAATACCACCAACGTTAAATGACCTTGAAATTCTTTTTTTGTTTTCTGCAATTGTACTTGTGAAGCAAGCACTTCCTGCCCGTACAATGTCGACAACCCCGCAATAATGGATTTCTCTAGTTTCTCTTCTATATTCATGACTTAAAAGTATTTTCAGACTGCAAAGATACAATATTTCGACAAATAAATGCATAAAAAAAAGGAGGCGCAAAACGTCTCCTTTTTTTTATATCGATTTCTTATTATTTTATCGCATCAGCCAACTCCGAACCAGGTTTAAATTTAGCAACTTTTTTTTCTGGAATTGTAATAGATTGTTTAGTTGAAGGATTAATTCCATTACGTTCTGCTTTAATAGCAACGGAAAATGTGCCAAAGCCCACCAATGAAACTTTTTCGCCTGATTGTAAAGCTTTTGTAACCGACGCAATAAATGCATCCAATGCTTTCTTAGAGTCCGATTTTCTTAAACCGGCTTCTTCTGCAATTGCATCAATAAGTTCTGATTTATTCATAATACTTTAATTAATTAATATGTTACACAAAAGATCATGATCAAACAATAAATTCGAACACCCACAAATGTAGAGTAATATTTCTAATTTTCAAATAAAAACTTAAAAAAAAGACTTTTAACTTCAAAAAAACGCAGAATAGCCAGACTCAATTCTGTTTTAAAACAGAATTTATTCGTACTTTTGCAACACATTGAGAACAATAAAATTATGAATGCCATACCAACTGTTACTAAAAACCTGCTAATCATAAATGTACTAGCCTTTCTGGCAACGCTTGTCGCACAAACATACGGAATTGACTTGGAACGTTATTTAGGCTTACACTTTTTTCTTGCAAGTGATTTTAATGTTGCTCAATTAGTCACATACATGTTCATGCATGGAGGCTTCACCCACCTATTCTTCAATATGTTTGCCGTATGGATGTTCGGCCGGATACTCGAGCAAGTGTGGGGGCCTAAGAAGTTTTTATTCTACTATTTGGTATGCGGCATTGGCGCCGGATTTATACAAGAGGCCGTTCAGTTTATTCAATACGAAACAGTGCTTGCTGCTTATGACAATGTGAATACAGGGTCGGCTATTGTGTCTATGCAAGATTATCTCAACATGATGACTACTGTAGGAGCATCCGGATCCGTATACGGCATTTTGTTAGGTTTCGGCATGCTGTTTCCCAACCAACAGCTTTTCATCTTCCCGCTCCCTATCCCTATAAAAGCCAAATATTTCGTTATCGGATATGCTTTGATAGAGCTATATTCAGGCCTGGCTAATAACCCGGGAGATAATGTTGCACATTTTGCGCACTTAGGAGGTATGATTTTCGGGCTCATATTAATCTTGTATTGGAGGAGAAAAAACAAAGGCAATAATGGGTACTATTATAACTGATTTTAAAAACACGTTCCAAAGGGGTAATATCCACATTCGGCTGATTTATATCAATGCAGGATGCTTCATCATTACCACCTTAATAAAGGTGCTTTTACAGCTATTTAACCGTGCGAATGAAAACCTGTTCCAATGGGGGGAGCTACCTGCTTCGATAGATCGCTTTATTTCACAGCCATGGTCTATTATCACCTACATGTTTATGCATGCCGGAATAATGCACCTACTCTTTAACATGCTTTGGCTGTACTGGTTCGGAGCACTTTTCTTACAGTTTTTCTCAGCGAAGCATTTAAGAGGTGTGTATATTTTAGGAGGCATATTCGGGGGAGTCTTATTTATAGCGTCATACAATATTTTCCCTTACTTTGCTCCCATTATCAGCTACTCTTTCATGCTGGGAGCATCGGCATCCGTACTCGCGATTGTTGCAGCCGCCGCTTACCGTGAGCCTAATTACCCGATAAGATTATTTATTGTAGGGACTATCAGATTAAAGTATTTAGCAATAATTGCCATCCTGACAGATCTACTTTTTATCACATCCGAAAATGCCGGAGGGCACATTGCCCATATTGGTGGTGCATTGTCAGGACTATGGTTTGCTGCCAGCCTGAGTAAAGGCTGGGATATCACTGTGTGGATAAATAAGCCCTTAGACTTCATCTTATCTATTTTTAACAGGAAGCCTCGCAAGGCTAAGATGAAAATACATTACGGTTCGGACAAGGAAAAAGATTATCAGTATAATGCAAACAAAAAGCATCAATCGGAGGAAATAGACCGTATATTGGATAAATTAAAAAAATCAGGATACGAAAGTCTAACAACTGAAGAAAAGAAAAGCCTATTCGATGCAAGCAAAAGATAACAACAAAAAGGTAAACCATCTTAGGAATTTTGTAGCTTCCATCATCATCCTCATCAATGTCTTGTTTGCTACCCTGCTACTTCTAAGCGCGTATAGTCCTTACTTGCAGCCGACTACACACCCCGTAGCATCATGTTTCGGACTTGTTTTTCCTATTTTTGCTTTAATCAATGGACTTTTCCTATGTTTTTGGCTTATCGTTCAGCGTTATAAATATGCCCTATTGTCTCTATTGGCTCTCCTACTTTGCTATTCTCAAATACGTACCTACCTACCTCTTAATTTCAGTACGAAAAAGCCACCTCAAAATTCTTTCAAATTATTATCCTACAACATAATGGGATTTGATAATACCATAAAAGAAAAAGACGGTAACCCTATTCTGAATTATCTAAAAGAAAGTAAGGCAGACATCTTATGCCTTCAAGAGTATGTTACAATTAAAGCTAGGCATCATCTATCTCAAAGCGATGTGGAAGACGCTTTAAGCGCCTATCCTTACAAAAGTATTCAAACTGTAGGCAATAATAAAGGGCATACCAATTGCATAGCCTGTTATTCGAAATATCCAATTCTATCTTCCCGTCCCATACCATACAAAAGTGAATATAATGGCTCAGTAATATACGAACTTAAAATAGGGGAAGACACTGTGACATTAATAAATAATCACTTCGAATCAAACAAGTTAACAAAGGAAGATAAGGTGATATATGAGAATATGATAAAATCACCTGAAACAGACAAATTAAAAAGCGGAGCCCGGGTACTAATCAAGAAGCTTGCAGAAGCCTCCGCAATCCGTGCTCCTCAAGCAGATAGCATTGCAAAATATATCAAACAGAACAAACACGCTTACATTTTGGTCTGCGGTGATTTCAACGACACTCCCATTTCTTATACACACCGCATCGTTTCAGAATCCCTAAACGATACATATACTGATTCCGGTTTAGGACTGGGCATTTCTTATAATCAAAATCGGTTTTATTTCCGAATAGATAATATATTGGCCAGCAAAAACTTTAAATCTTATAAATGTACAGTCGACCATTCTATAAAAGAATCAGATCATTATCCTATCTGGTGCTATTTGAAAAAAGAATAAATTGAATTCAAATTAAAACAAGAATACAGAAAAAGAGAAAATGCAAGGCACTCTATAACCCAAATCTCTATAAGCTACAAATATTTGAGTACCTTTTACTTCTGAATGTGAAAAAAAAACTATATTTGCAGCCTTGTATAACTAAAATCAAAATTAAAAAACAATCATAAATAATTTAGAAGTAACATGCAAAACAAAGGATTTGTAAAAGTTTTTGCGGTATTGCTCACATTGGTATGCGTGTTCTATCTTTCATTTTCTTTTGTGACTCGCCATTACATGAACAAGGCGAAAGATTATGCAAAAGGAGACTCAAAGCTAGAGCAGGAATACCTGGACTCCATGTCGAATGAGAAAGTCTGGTTGTGGAACTATACGCTGAAAAACTGTCGCGAAATGGAGATTAGCCTTGGTCTGGATCTAAAAGGCGGTATGAACGTTATTCTCGAGGTTTCCGTTCCGGATGTTATCAAAGCATTATCCGGTAATAGCCAGGACGTAGCATTCAACAAAGCGCTTGAAGCGGCTGCAAAACAAGCCGTTACCAGTCAGGAAGACGTTATAACCTTATTTATAAGGGAATATCACAAAACCGCTCCGGGTAATCACCTTGCTGAAATTTTCGCCACGCAACAGTTGAAAGACAAGGTAAACCAAAAATCTTCTGACTCTGAAGTTGAAAAAGCGTTACGTGAAGAGGTTAAATCTGCAGTAGACAACTCATACAACGTGTTGCGTACACGTATTGACCGTTTTGGTGTAGTACAGCCTAACATCCAAAGTCTTCAAGACAAGATGGGACGCATCATGGTTGAGTTACCTGGTATTAAAGAACCCGAACGTGTAAGAAAATTGTTGCAAGGTTCTGCCAATCTTGAGTTTTGGGAAACATATACGGCAAAAGATATCGTACCATTCCTCCAATCAGCAGATTCCAGGTTAAAGAATGTCTTGGCAGGAGTTACAACAACCGATAGCACAGCTGTTGACAGCGTTGCTAAAAACGCGGTTGCCCAAGCGACTACTACCGATAGCATTGCAGCTTTATTGAAAGGCGAGAAAAAACAGCAAACAGCAAATACGGAAGTGCAGAAGAAGGATCATCCTTTGCTTTCTATAATGCAGTTATCTCCTAATGGACAAAGCCCTGTTGTCGGATATGCCAACCACAGAGACACAGCTGCAATCAACAGATACCTTTCAATGAAAGAAATACAAGACGTCTTGCCTAAAGATTTACGTCTAAAATGGGGCGTTTCTGCATTTGAAGGGGATGCCAAGGGACAAACATTCGAACTTTATGCCATTAGAGCAACGGAACGTAATGGACGTGCTCCTCTTGAAGGTGACGTTATTACCGATGCAAAAGATGGTTTCGACCAATATAACAAGCCTGACGTAAGCATGTCAATGAATGCCGATGGTGCTCGTCGCTGGGCTCAGTTGACTAAGCAGAACATAGGTAAGAGCATTGCCATTGTATTGGATGGATATGTTTATTCAGCTCCGAATGTAAACGGTGAAATTACCGGTGGTAATTCACAAATTAGCGGTCACTTCACTCCTGAACAAGCAAAAGACTTAGCTAATGTATTGAAATCAGGAAAAATGCCAGCTCCTGCACGTATCGTTCAGGAAGATATTGTAGGACCTTCTCTTGGTCAAGCATCTATCAATGCCGGTATCTTCTCGTTTGTCGTGGCATTAGTAATGCTAATGACTTTCATGTGTGTAGTATATGGATTCACTTGTGGTATGGTTGCCAACGGTGCATTAATATTGAACTTCTTCTTCACCCTCGGAATATTATCGTCCTTCCAGGCCGCTTTAACGATGTCAGGAATTGCGGGTATGGTGCTATCTCTAGGTATAGCGGTGGATGCCAACGTATTGATCTATGAACGAGCTAAAGAAGAAACAGTTGCAGGAAAGGGTACCCGCCAGGCACTCTCCGACGGTTATAAACATGCGTTCCCTGCAATCTTCGACTCGCACTTTGCATCAATCATTACCGGTTTGATCTTATTTAATTTCGGTACCGGCCCTATCAGAGGTTTCGCAACGACATTGGTTGTAGGTATTTTGATGTCTTTCTTTACTTCTGTGTTCATGACTCGTCTTTTCTACGATCACTACATGAGCAAAGACAAGCTTCTAAACTTAACTTTCACCTCTAAGCTAGCTAAAAACTTATTAGCAAACGTGAACTTCAAGTTCATGGAAGGCAATAAGAAATGGTTATCAATAACAGGAGTAATAGTTGTAGCATGTATTGCATCATTGTTTGTTCGCGGATTAAGTCAGAGTATTGACTTCACCGGTGGACGAAACTACAAAATACAATTCGAAAAGCCTGTTGAGCCGGAAGAAGTAAGAGATATTATCTCACACAAATTCGGAGATGCCAATGTTAGTGTCATCGCTATCGGAACAGATCATAAAACATTGCGTATCAGCACAAACTACCGCATTCACGAAAATGCAAGTAATGTTGATTACGAAATTGAAGAATTCTTGTTCGAAACATTAAAACCGCTACTTTCTAAAGATGCAACTCTACAGTCGTTCATCGATCGTGAGAACCATAAAGGTGGAAATATCATAAGTTCGCAGAAGGTAGGTCCAAGTGTGGCTGATGACATTAAAGTCTCGGCAACATGGTCTGTGATCTTTGCCGTAATAGCAATTGGATTGTACATATTGCTGCGTTCAAGAAATATAGCGTATAGTGTTGGAACAGTCGTCGCACTTGTGGGTGATACAATCATGATATTGGGGGCATATTCACTCCTATGGGGGATTGTGCCGTTCTCAATGGAAATTGACCAGACATTTATCGGAGCCGTGCTTACCGCTATAGGTTACTCCGTTAATGACAAGGTGGTAATCTTCGACCGTGTGCGAGAATTCCTTCGACTATATCCTAACAGGAATAAGATGCAGCTATTTGACGACTCTCTAAATACGACATTAGCTCGTACGATCAATACATCTCTATGTACATTAATCGTATTGTTATGTATATTTATCCTGGGAGGTGAATCAATCAGAAGCTTCACATTTGCAATGATCCTTGGTGTGGTTATCGGTACATTATCTTCATTGTTTGTTGCAGCTCCAGTTGCATTCATAACATTGAAACACGAGCCACATAAAAAGAGCAAAACAGCAGCAGCTCCTGTGACAATAGAAGCCGAAGCGTAATAATTGCTATAAATACCGAAAGGAGATTTTCTTGAAAAAGAAAGTCTCCTTTTTTGTTTTTAATACAAGCATATAAATTCGAGCAGGATAACCAATCGCTGCAAAAAGTTTTGTTATAAAAAATGTAAGGGAGAGTATGAGGGGTTGGGAGTAGGGAGTAGCCTCGAGGGGAATCGAACCCCTATCTAAAGTTTAGGAAACTTCTATTCTATCCGTTGAACTACAAGGCCATCCTCAAATAGAGGGTGCAAAGATAATGTATTATCCTCATTTTCCGAAAAAAAAGCTTTGCTAATCCGATTAACTTTGCGAAATTTGCCAACGAACACTCTAAACGCGTAATAATCCCGAATTTAATCATACTAAATTATGGCAAACGACATGACGGTCAAAGAATTGGAGCAGGTAGTAGTTCGCTTTTCCGGAGACTCCGGAGATGGAATGCAGCTTGCTGGCAACATCTTTTCAACAGTATCGGCTACGGTAGGTAATGACATCAGTACATTTCCCGATTTTCCTGCGGATATTCGTGCTCCACAAGGTTCTCTTACAGGTGTATCCGGTTTTCAAGTACACATCGGAGCAAATAAAGTTTTTACACCGGGCGATAAATGCGATGTATTAGTCGCCATGAATGCAGCCGCATTAAGAACTCAGTATAAATTTGCAAAATCAACTGCATGTATTATTATAGATACTGACTGTTTTCAATCTTCCGATCTACAAAAAGCAGCCTTTATGACGGATAATCCCATTGAAGAAATGGGAATTAAACAGGATGTAATAGCTGCACCTATCTCACAAATGGTCAAAGACTGTTTAGTAGATGCAGGTATGGATAACAAAGCAATGCTGAAATGCCGTAATATGTTTGCCGTTGGTCTAGTTTGCTGGTTATTCAATCGTGATATAAAGATAGCCGAAGACTTCATAAAAGAAAAATTTGGCAAAAAGCCCGAAATTGCTGAAGCAAACATCAAAGTAATTCACGCAGGATATGATTATGGTCACAACACTCACGCATCTGTAGCCCACACATATAAAATAGAAAGTAAGTCAAAAGTTCCCGGAGTTTACATGGATATTACAGGCAATAAAGCAACTGCTTACGGTTTTATAGCCGCAGCAGAAAAGGCTGGTCTACGCCTGTTTCTTGGATCTTACCCCATCACACCCGCAACCGATGTCCTTCATGAGTTATCCAAGCATAAGTCACTTGGAGTCACCACAGTACAATGTGAGGATGAAATATCTGGCTGTGCCACTTCAATCGGAGCTTCTTTTGCAGGAGCATTAGCCGTAACTTCAACTTCCGGTCCAGGTTTATGCCTCAAATCGGAAGCAATGAATTTAGCGGTAATTACAGAGTTACCTCTTGTTGTGCTGGATGTACAACGGGGAGGCCCTTCTACGGGATTGCCAACCAAATCGGAGCAAACAGACTTACTTCAAGCATTATTCGGAAGAAATGGAGAGAGTCCAATGCCTGTAATTGCAGCAACTTCTCCAACCAATTGCTTTGACTCCGCTTATGCGGCATGTAAAATAGCACTTGAGCACATGACCCCGATAATTCTATTAACAGACGGATTTGTTGCTAACGGATCAGGAGCATGGAAACTCCCTAATTTAGAGAGCTACCCCGACATCAAGCCTCAGTATGTCACTCCCGAGATGAAAGACAACTATTCACCCTACAAGCGCAATCCGGAAAATCAAGTTAGATATTGGGCAATACCGGGGCAAGAAGGGTATAGCCATATATTAGGCGGATTAGAGAAAGACTGCACAACCGGAGCAATTTCCACTGATCCAGAAAACCACAATATAATGTGTCACTTACGCGCTGAAAAAATTGCGAAGATACAGGTGCCCGATGTCGTTGTAGAAGGTAATAAAGAAGATGCGGATCTTCTAATTGTAGGCTTCGGCGGCACTTATGGACATCTTTACTCCGCTATGGAAGAACTAAATAAAAGTGGAAAGAAAGTCGCATTAGCACACTTCTCATATATCAACCCATTACCTAAAAATACAATGGAGGTATTGAAGCAATATAAAAAGGTTGTCGTAGCTGAACAGAACTTTGGACAATTCGCAGGATATCTGCGCATGAAAATCGATAATTTTGTTCCATACCAATATAATGAGGTCAAGGGGCAACCATTCCTTGTCAGTGAACTTGTCACAGCTTTCACTGAAATACTAAACAAATAATAACCCTTTAAAAAAGAAAGCAATGAGCGAATATACAGCAAAAGATTTCAAAAAAGGGCAACCAAGATGGTGTCCCGGTTGTGGTGACCATTTCTTCTTGGCTTCACTACACAAAGCATTGGCAGAAATAGGCGTATCACCATGGGATACTGCTGTAATCTCAGGAATCGGATGTTCAAGCCGTTTACCTTATTACATGAATACCTATGCAATGCAAACTATACACGGGCGGGCAGCCGCTATTGCAACAGGTTGTAAAGTAGCGAACCCCAATCTATCCATTTGGCAGATCTCCGGCGACGGAGATGGTCTGGCAATTGGTGGGAACCACTTTATCCATGCCATCCGCCGCAATATTGACATTAACATAATCCTTCTCAATAATCGCATCTACGGTTTGACCAAAGGGCAATATTCTCCGACATCTCCACGTGGATTTGTGAGTAAGTCCTCCCCATACGGAACAGTGGAAGATCCTTTTCATCCGGCGGAACTTTGCTTTGGGGCAAGAGGACATTTCTTTGCCCGTGCTGTTGCAACAGACAGCACCGGAATACTTGATGTTGTGAGAGCCGCATCTAAGCATAAAGGTACAACCGTCTGCGAGATACTTCAGGATTGTGTTATCTTCAATGACAAGACACATAGTGCAGTATATAATAAAGAAAGCCGCAGCAAGAATGCAATATACCTTGAACAAGGAAAACCTATGTTATTTGGCGAAAACAATGAATTCGGGTTGGTGCAGGAAGGCTTTGGTTTAAAGGTAGTCAAACTTGGCGAGAATGGTATTACCGAAAAAGATATTCTTGTCCACGACGCACATGCAATAGACAATACCCTCCAATTAAAATTAGCTTTAATGGATGGTCCGGACTTCCCTATTGCTCTAGGCGTCATACGCGACGTAGAAGCACCTACCTATGAAAAGGCTGTTGCAGAACAGTTAGAAGAAGTTTCTGCTATAAAGAAATACCACAATTTCCACGAACTTTTAATGACCAATGATACTTGGGTAGTAGAATAAGTCATTCAACCTATAACAACAAAAAAGATGCTGCCTCTAATTAAAAGCAGCATCTTTTTTATGATATCCAGTCAAATTCTATCAGAAAGATTATTCTTTCTCGCCAAAAGACAAGTCACCTGCATCACCCAATCCGGGAACAATATAAGAGTGCTCATTTATTTCCGGATCAATAGCAGCACACCATACCGTTGTTTTATCCTCTGGGAAAACATTTGCAATATGCTCAACCGCTTGTCTACTAGCAATAATCGAAGCTACATGTATTTCCGCCGGATGGCCTTTGGTCAGCATAGCTTGATAGCTAAGTTCCATACTACCACCTGTGGCCAGCATCGGATCCGTAATAATCAATGTCTTATCATCGATGCGTGGCGAAGCAATATATTCAATATGAATATCGAACTTCAAAGTATCTTTATATTTACGATATGCTGAAACAAATGCATTTTCCGCATAATCGAAATAGTTCAAGAAACCTTGATGAAAAGGAAGTCCCGCACGTAAAATAGTACTGATGACTAGAGGATTGTCAGGCGTTTGCACAGAAGCAATACCCAACGGAGTCTGAATATTTTTCGGAGAGTAAACCAATTTTTTGCTTAGCTCATAAGCCATTACCTCCCCAATACGTTCAATGTTTCTACGAAAGCGAAGTCGATCTTTCTGTATTTCAACATTGCGGATTTCAGCAACATATTGATTTAGAACAGAATTAGATTCCGCAAAATTAATAATCTTCATAGCGCTATTTTCTTTTTGTCTGCAAAGATAAGCTATTTTCCAGCCAACCTGCAACATTCAGATTACAGATATTGTTATCTAGTTATAAAAGAATATCCATTAAAGAAAAATTTCTCTAATTAAGCATTTGTTTTCAAAGAAAGTATTACTTTTGTATGCGAAAAACAAGGAAGAATCGGGTCTATAAAACAGATATTCCTTGCATCGCCCTTCATAACTATTTTGATTAATAGGTAAAAAGAGAATCATAGAGACTTTATAAACCAATTTTTAAATCATTAAGAGAAATGGCAAATTTAGATTTAAGCAAGTATGGTATTACGGGTGTAACTGAGATTTTACACAATCCGTCTTACGACGTACTTTTTGCAGAAGAAACCAAACCGGGTTTGGTAGGTTACGAAAAAGGTCAGGTAACAGAATTAGGTGCTGTAAATGTAATGACTGGTGTATACACAGGCCGTTCACCTAAAGATAAGTTCTTTGTGATGGATGAAACCAGCAAAGATACAGTATGGTGGACTTCTGAAGAATACAAAAACGATAACAAACCTGTTGATGCAAAATGTTGGAGCGTAGTTAAAGATTTAGCTACTAAAGAACTTTCTAACAAAAGATTGTATGTTGTTGATGCATTCTGTGGTGCCAATCCTAGCACTCGCTTGAAACTTCGTTTTATCATGGAAGTTGCATGGCAAGCACACTTTGTTACAAACATGTTTATCCGTCCTACAGCTGAGGAATTAGCTAGCTTCGGTGAACCTGATTTCGTAATCATGAACGCTTCTAAAGCAAAAGTTGAGAACTATAAAGAACTTGGCTTGAACTCTGAAACTGCTGTTGTATTCAACTTGACTGAAAAGATTCAAGTTATCCTGAATACTTGGTATGGTGGTGAAATGAAGAAAGGTATGTTCTCTTACATGAACTACTTATTACCTTTGAAAGGTATGGCTTCTATGCACTGTTCTGCCAACACAGACAAAGAAGGCAAGAGCACAGCTATCTTCTTCGGTTTGTCAGGTACAGGTAAGACTACATTGTCTACAGACCCGAAACGTTTATTGATCGGTGATGACGAACACGGATGGGACGACGAAGGCGTATTCAACTTCGAAGGTGGTTGCTATGCTAAGGTTATCAACCTTGACAAAGAAAGCGAACCGGACATCTTCAATGCTATCAAACGTGACGCTCTTTTAGAAAACGTGACTGTAGATGCAAATGGTAAGATAGATTTCACTGATAAGAGCGTAACAGAAAACACTCGTGTTTCTTATCCTATTTATCACATTGAAAACATCGTTAAGCCTGTATCTAAAGGTCCTGTTGCAAAACAAGTAATCTTCTTGTCTGCTGACGCATTCGGTGTATTGCCTCCGGTTTCTATCTTGAATCCGCAACAAACTCAGTACTACTTCTTA
The DNA here is from genome assembly GCA_041907545.1 of Bacteroides sp. GTDB lineage: Bacteria > Bacteroidota > Bacteroidia > Bacteroidales > Bacteroidaceae > Bacteroides. The sequence goes on along the minus strand of JAYRGX010000001.1, from coordinate 263,959 downwards.
TCTGGCTTCACTGCAAAATTAGCAGGAACAGAGCGTGGTATCACTGAACCAACTCCTACATTCTCTGCTTGCTTCGGTGCTGCTTTCTTGAGCTTACACCCAACTAAATACGGAGAAGAATTGGTTAAGAAGATGGAAAAATCAGGTGCTAAAGCATACTTGGTTAACACAGGTTGGAATGGTAGCGGCAAACGTATCTCTATCAAAGATACTCGTGGTATCATTGACGCTATCCTTGACGGTTCTATCGACAAGGCTCCTACAAAGGTTATTCCTTTCTTCGATTTCGTAGTTCCTACAGAATTGCCAGGTGTAGATTCTAAGATCCTTGACCCTCGCGATACTTACGAATGCGCTTGCAAATGGGAAGAAAAAGCAAAAGATTTGGCTGCACGCTTCATCAAGAACTTTGCTAAGTTCGAAGGTAAAGAAGCTGGTAAAGCATTGGTTGTTGCCGGTCCTAAACTCTAATCTTTTTAGATTATATATAAAAGGTGGTCTTTATAGATCACCTTTTTTTATGCACATATTCCCGCAAATCTTATTTAGAAGAAGGAAGTAGAGATCTTCTTGCCAATATATAGGAACAGAGAAGATATACCTAAAGAATAGCCCTCGCTACAATGTAGTAACGAGGGCTATTCCTTAATAATATCTTAAAGCTTTCTTTATTTTATTTGAAATCAAAGAAAAACCTTAATTCTTGTTCGCACGTTTACGCTCGTTTTCATCCAAAATCACCTTACGCATACGCATCGCCTTGGGAGTAACCTCAACGTATTCGTCCTCTTTAATATATTCCAAAGCTTCTTCCAAAGAGAACTGAACGGGAGGAATCAAGCGAACCTTATCATCCGATCCGGAAGCACGCATATTTGTCAGTTTCTTCGATTTAGTAACGTTAATCACCAAATCATTATCGTGTGAATGCTCACCTACAACTTGTCCTGCATATACATCATCCTGTGGGAAGATAAAGAAACGACCTCTATCCTGCAACTTATCAATGGCGTAAGCGAAAGCTGTTCCCGTTTCCATAGCAATCATAGAACCATTGGTACGGCGCTCGATTTCACCTTTATAAGGCTGGTATTCTTTATAACGATGTGCCATAATCGCCTCACCGGCAGATGCTGTCAAGACATTGGTACGCAAACCGATAATACCCCGTGAAGGCATATCAAATTCAACATTGACACGTTCGCCGGCTGTTTCCATTTTGGTCATCTCGCCTTTACGCTTTGTCACCATATCAATGATCTTACTGGCATATACTTCAGGAACATTAACGGTCAGTTCTTCAATAGGCTCACATTTCACGCCATTAATCTCTTTAAAGATTACTTGTGGCTGACCTACTTGCAGTTCATAACCCTCACGACGCATTGTTTCAATTAAAACGGAAAGATGGAGTACACCACGACCGGAAACAATCCATTTGCCATCTTCTTCACTCTTACGGACGCGAAGTGCCAAGTTCTTATCTAATTCTTTTGTCAGACGATCGTGAATATGACGAGAAGTCACAAATTTACCATCACGACCGAAGAAAGGTGAGTCATTGATAGCAAACAACATACTCATGGTAGGCTCATCAATGGCGATAGGCGGCAATGCTTCCGGAGTCTCATAGTCGCAAACGGTATCACCAATTTCGAAACCATCAATTCCAACCAATGCGCAAATGTCACCAGAAGACACTTCCTGTGCCTTTGCTCTACCCAATCCCTCAAAAGTATGAAGTTCTTTTATCTTACTCTTAATTACATCACCGTTGCGTTTTACCAACGATACATTCATTCCTTCTTTCAAAGTACCACGATGTACACGTCCTACGGCAATACGACCGGTATATGAAGAATAATCTAAAGAGGTAACCAGCATCTGTGGCGTACCATCAAGTTGCTGAGGAGCAGGTATATTTTCTACAATGCAATCCAACAATGGGATTATACTATCGGTAGGTTGTTGCCAGTCGGTACTCATCCAGCCATTTTTAGCCGAACCATAGATTACCGGGAAATCAAGCTGATCTTCGGTTGCATCGAGGCTGAACATCAAGTCGAACACCATTTCATAAACCTCTTCGGGACGACAGTTCGGTTTGTCTACCTTATTCACTACCACCACCGGTTTCAATCCGATTTGAAGAGCTTTCTGCAAAACGAAACGCGTTTGAGGCATAGGGCCTTCAAAAGCATCCACCAACAACAGACAGCCATCTGCCATGTTCAATACACGTTCCACTTCACCACCAAAGTCGCTGTGGCCCGGAGTATCAATTATATTGATCTTAATTTCTTTATAATTAATAGAAACGTTTTTTGAAAGGATTGTTATTCCTCGCTCACGTTCCAAATCGTTATTGTCCAGCATTAATTCGCCGGTACTTTGGTTACTGCGGAATAAATTCCCAGCCAAAAGCATCTTATCAACCAAAGTCGTTTTACCATGGTCAACGTGTGCTATAATTGCAATGTTTCTAATATTTTGCATACAATACCTATTATTTGGGTGCAAAGGTACGAATTTTGGATTATATATTAGAACACAGAGGAAAAAACATTAGAAATCATTGTTATATAGAAAGATTATATCTATCTTTGCACCCTCGTAAAATATCATATTAATTATTTAGAGTTATGTATTTAGACGCTGCTAAAAAGCAAGAAATCTTCGGTAAACACGGAAAGTCTAACACTGATACTGGATCAGCTGAATCTCAGATAGCTTTGTTTTCATACCGTATTGCCCACCTGACTGAGCACATGAAGCTCAACAGAAAAGATTATACTACAGAAAGATCTTTAACGATGTTAGTAGGTAAACGTCGTCGTTTACTCAACTACTTGAAGGATCGCGACATCACAAGATATCGTGCCATCATTAAAGAACTTGGTCTTCGTAAGTAATCCGTTACTTGCAGCAAAGACATTAAAAAGGGAAGTTTCTAATGAAACTTCCCTTTTTGTATTAAGTTTATGACACGACTGTGGAGATCCATATTGCACAACCAGTCTTTTTGCAACTAATATCCCTCATCCAAAAAGAAAGGCTATTCATCCCTGATCTTGATCATGCAATAAGGTCCATTTAACCCTATCTAATTCTACATTAAAGAGATTGCTAATCAAGGGACTTTTTATATTTTTGCAGTGTGAGACATTTTACAATCGCATCAAATCTATCTATAACATTCACCTTCATTTTGCTGATGTTATCATTTGGCTTCGGATATCACAATTATTCGGAGACAAAACAGCATATTGTATCAGATTTAAACCGAGCGTTGCGACAAACAGTGCTAAAAAACAAAGATCTGTGGTTGGATACCGATACAATACGTGCTTACGCAGAATTACAGAACGCCATGGGAGGAGCCATAGCCGTAAGTAGCCCCAGCAAAGATTTCAAAGAGGCCTTATCAATCACGGAATTGAGAAGAGTAGCCGGTCTTTCATTACATATTCTTAAGAAGAATGCCCCAACCACCTTATCAAGTGATATTCCTAGTGGATATTTGGCAAGCGACACATTGGTGTGGGCCTCAACAAACGCCGAAGGCTCTGCAGTGGGAGTATCTTTCAGGGCTTATGCCCGCTGTTCCGCAGGAGTGATTTTCAGCCTATCAGAGCAATCCATCCCCGCATCATTGCTATTAGCAACACTGCTTTGGGGAGGATTTTCACTCTTCTATTTACGTAAGAAAAAGAGAGCTATAAGCAATAACAGGAAGAAAAATCAGACAATCCATTTCGGAAATCTGTCACTCGCCCTTCAAGAAAGCTGTTTTTACAATCAAAATAAAGAAAGGCTCAAACTAACTCCTATGCAATATACATTGATGGAGATGTTTTACCTCTCACCTTCACATGTTCTCTTGAAATCTGAAATCTGCCAATCACTTTGGCCGGGCAAAGACAACGCAGATGAAACGCTTTACACCCTGATAAGACGGTTAAAACCCATTATTGAGGAACATGCCAATCTAAGAATCAACACAGAACGAGGAAGAGCTTATATTTTGGAATTGGCTTAAGTTGAAATACATTATTCTTGTAATATTCCCTCGGGAATATTGTGATAATCGTAAACAGCCGTGATTACTTTATCTGTATCTTCCGCTTTCATTCGCATATAAACAGGCACTACTACAGACGTTCGCGTATATTGCATCTTAGCAAAGGTTTCTATTGTCCCCCAATCGAAATGCAACATATAACTTAATAAGTCAAAAGTTACTTTCTGATTATCTTTGATATCAAACTTATGTGCGACAGGTGCTATTGTAGCATCGGTAAATTGTCCGTTGCTTTCTGAGTAATAAAGAGTCAGATAAGGAATACTGCTTTCCACAGTAAACTGATAACTTCCATGTGCCAAAAGACTCCGAACACCATTATTTTCTTTCTCAAAGAAATAGGCATCTTTCCGTTCATTATTGATGAGATAAACCCAACGTTCTTTAGACAAAGCTATGTGGTCGCTTTCTGTCATTCTAAAGCCAACAAAATCATCAGTGACTTTCACTTTCAACGTCTTTACATCCTGTGTTACATTGTCCGTCACCGTTATTATAGTCTCTCCTTTCTGTTTAGATTGTATACGGATCACCCCGAAAGCCATATTTGGATATGTTGAAAAGTCAGCTTGTGCTTCAACTATTTCATTGTTAGCTACTTTTATTGCATAATCTCCATTTCCACTAAGAATGGGAATATACGAATTTCGGCCAATAGGAGCCTCGCATTTATCCACACTAAGGCTTAAATAGTAAGGTTCTCTTTCATTGTCGCTGCACGCGTTAAAGACCACCGTGAGTAAAATTAGTAACAAACTTCCTGAGAGATTCTGCATTTTCATAATTAATTAGAATATATGTGTTCATTTATTGAAACGCAAAAACAATAGTTTTACTGCATTATAATTTGCAGAGAATTAAACACTAACGTAGATCTTAATGCTTTAGTCCTATTACTTTTGGGTCTGTAATGTGATATAGTACCAAAGTCTCTCCAAAACTCAATCTCCAAAAGCATCAATAGATCGACAAAACAATCTATACAGTAACATAAAGCGCCGCGAACTACAATGTCAGGCAAATGTCAGGAAGTTGTTAGCAAAAAGTTTCCATTATTAATATAAGGAGACACTAGCTTCGCGACTTAAAATCAAAATGATCAATGAAAAAGTTTATAATTTATCTTACGATTCTCTTTTGCGGGCAATTGGAAACAGGTATGGCGCAAGAAATAAGTAGTGGCTTTTTACATAGCAAAGCACCAACCTACTCGCAAGAAGGGAAAATATCTATCCGTGGCATAGTACTTAATGAAAAGGGTGAACCTATCGAATTCGCCAATGTAGCCCTTCTCAAGACAGATTCTACTTTTTTAGAGGGAAAATGCACTAAAGCGGACGGTACATTTTTATTCGATAACGTCACCCCCTGCAAATATCTACTTCAGATGTCTTATGTAGGGTATCACACCGCCTGCATCTCATGCGACCCGAAAACGACAATACGACAAGTGCTCACGCCGGAATCTATAGTATTGAATGAAGCAACGATTACGGCCCGACGGCCGGTGTATAAGCTACAAAATGGAATATTGGAAACGAATGTCAGTCAGAGCCTGCTTTCTACACTGAGCAATGCCGGTGAAGTACTGAAGCAAATTCCGGGCATCCGGCTTACGGAGGACGGCTACACAGTTTTCGGTAAAGGCACCCCAGTCATCTATGTCAACAATCGCCGTTTGCAGGATTTATCAGAACTTGACCGTCTATCGGCAGATAATATTAAGAAGATCGAACTGATCAACAATCCGGGAGCGGAGTATGACGCAAACGTAAAAGCAGTTATCCGTATTTATACCCTCCGCAAAGATGAAGGAGTAAGCACCAACCTAAGCGCCGGGATTATCGAGGGAAGGCGGACAACTCATTATGAACAGATCAATGTGAATTATAATAAAGGTGGACTCCTACTCTCAGGCATGTTATATTATAATCATAACGCGAGTAAACACAGCCAGAACACACAATATGAAGTTCCTTCATCCTCTACATTATGGCTAATTAATAGTAACAGTCGTTTCTCCGGCAACGGGCAACTTTTTGGAGGAAACTTCAGTGCGGCTTACGACTTTAACCCAAAGCAAAGCATCGGATTATCTTATGAGTACTTCCGCACTCCGGAATTTCATTATAATTGCCTGACCAACTACACGGTAAAGGCAAACAATATTCCAAATGACCGGACAGATTATCTCTCAAAAGACTTACAGCAAAGTAATGATCATCGCCTCAATTTCTATTATCAAGGAAGCATCGGAGAGCTTCACCTCGACTTCACGGCAGATGTAGTGAAAGGTGATAGCCACGACCGACAGGATGCAGAAGAAACCAGTCAAACAGAAGGAGTACGCAGAATAAACACTTTCACCCGCGCATACAATGATCTTTATGCAGCCAAGTTAATCCTCACTTATCCGCTATGGAAAGGTACACTAAAAAGTGGAGCCGATTACTCCTTTATTCGTCGTAAAGATAAATTCGATAACCCGCAGGAGATACTCCCCATTACGGACAGTCGCATTGATGAAAAGAAATTTGCAAGCTTTGCAGAGTATGTCCATAGCTTCGGTAAAATAAGTACCAAAGCCGGATTGCGTTTCGAGCACACCTCTTCCCCTTATTGGGAAAAGGGAACCTATGCCCCGGAGCAAAGTCGGACATACAACAACTGGTGCCCCAACCTATCCGTCGACTTTCCCATTGGAAATGCAAAAGCATCTCTTAGCTATACCGTCAAAACCAATCGCCCGTCTTTCCAGTTACTCCGCAGTAGTGTCAGCTATAACAACCGCTTTATTTACGAAGCCGGCAATCCGCTACTGACGCCCGAGACCAATCACGACCTGCAACTCTCCACTCTTTACCGTTGGATTCAACTCTCCCTCAGCTACCAATATACTAGAAATGCTATCGAATTTATGGCAAAGGGCTATGAGGGCAATCCGGATGTAGCAGTATTTACTTTCGGTAACTTCCGTAAGTCAGAAAGATTAAATGCTTCATTAACTCTGTCTCCGGCCATAGGCAGTTGGAAACCCGAGCTCGATGTCTATTTTACTCAACCTTTCTTTAAGGTAAATAGCCTCAGCGGGACAAAGGATATGAACAGAGGTTATTTGTATATTACTTGGAATAATACGTTCCAACTTCCCCGAGAGGTTATATTATCAATCAATGCCGATTATCAAAACGAAGGCAATGCCGAAACCTCACTACAGTTATCTTGTTGGGGCATGGACCTCGGTTTACGTAAATCTTTTCTCAACAAACGGCTATCCGTCAATATTGATTGCTCCGACTTGTGGAATACACGTAGAAACTCTTTCATGCTCTTTGGTGAAAAGCTAACCTACACAAAGTGGAATCGCCCTGACTCTCGAAAGATCTCATTGAAAATAAGTTATCGCATCAATGGTTCAACTAAAAGCTATAAAGGGACCCATGTTTCTGAAGAGGATTTACAAAGATTATAAAGCTGGATATGCCCTGTGGAGAAGAAGGATATCACATCTCTACAATCTTATGCTAAAAGAACATTTAGCTCTAGTGGTATGCCACTCCTCCGGTGGACTTAGCATCATCGCTTTGCAACGCGACTAATAGAGCCTTGCAGAGCGATGATTGGCGGAATCCATAGCGACAATGATCGGCTTATAAGCCGACGGCAAAATAAAGTAATGAGATAGAGTATTTATTGCTAACCACACGCCTCGAAGGAAGTTTCTTAGAGGCACATCTTACTATTTCAAAGATCTCGTAGAGCTATAGCCGGTTTACTTCGTGGATACCTAAAAGTGTGCATATATCAGAGCCCCATTTACAGAGAGTTATCAATTAAAAAGCCATTCAAGAGTCTTCATTTGAAACTATCTTCCACCCCCTACTATTCAAAAGAAGAAGAGATAAGAAAATATTCATACATAACAACTTTTTCATCCATATTCATTGCCTCTACTTAAAGATTTTCTTATTTTTGCCACTTGACAATATAAATTCTTACTTTTGTCGATCGAAAAATAACAACTATGGATACAAACAAGATTGTAGGTGAAAAAATAAAATCACTCCGTGAAGGCCAGTCAATTAGCATTGAGCAATTATCCGAGCGCTCGGGTTTAGCTGTTGAACAGATAGAACGCATTGAAAATAATATTGATTTGCCATCATTGGCACCACTCATTAAAATAGCACGTGTCCTGGGCGTACGCCTTGGAACATTTCTCGACGATCAGGATGAAAACGGTCCGGTAATCTGTCGCAAAATGGAGGCAACAGACACCATCAGTTTTTCAAATAATGCCATACAATCCCGCAAGCACATGGCTTACCACTCCTTGTGCAAATCGAAGTCCGACCGCCACATGGAGCCTTTCATTATTGACGTAGCTCCTACCGGTGACAGTGACTTCGTATTATCTTCACATGAAGGAGAAGAGTTTATTATGGTGATGGAAGGTACCATGGAGATTAGCTATGGCAAATACACATACCTACTTGAAGAGGGCGACAGTATCTACTACGATTCAATTGTCCCCCATCATGTACATGCATACGAAGGACAAGCTGCCAAAATACTGGCTGTAATCTATACGCCAATCTAGTAATCAGAGTCCGTTAACTCGTCTTTGTTCTACTTTAAGATCTTATTACTAAATACTAACCGTTCATCATTGATCCCGGTTTCTTATTACTCACCACTAAACGCACCACAATAAACATGCAACTATACGACAGAACACTTGGGCAATGGCTTGAACATTGGGCCGAGACTACGCCCGATAAAGAATATATTGTATATGCCGACCGCAATTTGCGATTTACATGGAGTCAGTTTAACCGGAGGGTGGACGAGGCAGCCAAGGGATTGATCGCCATCGGTGTAGGCAAAGGTACTCACGTAGGTATCTGGGCGACAAATGTCCCCGACTGGCTGACATTTTTATATGCGTGTGCCAAGATTGGAGCGATCTATGTCACAGTTAACACCAATTATAAACAAGCCGAAGTAGAATATTTGTGTGAGAATTCGGACATGCACACACTGTGTATCATAAACGGTGAAAAAGACAGTGATTTCGTACAGATGACCTATAACATGCTGCCCGAACTGAAAACATGCGAACGCGGACATTTACACAGCAAACGTTTCCCACACATGAGAAACGTGATTTATATCGGTCAGGAAAAACATCGCGGAATGTACAGTACCCCCGAAATCATGTTATTGGGAAATAATGTGGATGATAAGCGACTGGAGAAGTTGAAAAGCCAAACTAATTGCCACGACGTGGTGAATATGCAATATACTTCGGGTACAACCGGGTTTCCTAAAGGTGTGATGCTGACACACCACAACATTGCCAATAACGGTTACCTCACCGGAGAACACATGGGTTTTACAGCAGAAGACAAATTATGTTGTTGTGTACCTTTGTTCCACTGCTTTGGCGTGGTACTTGCCACCATGAACTGCCTGACACATGGATGTACCCAGGTTATGGTGGAACGCTTCAACCCATTGGTCGTATTGGCATCCATACATAAAGAGCGTTGTACAGCTGTATATGGAGTTCCCACCATGTTCATAGCCGAGTTACACCATCCCATGTTCGACATGTTCGATATGTCGAGCCTACGTACCGGCATCATGGCAGGTTCACTCTGTCCGGTAGAGCTTATGAAGCAAGTACAGGAGAAGATGTTTATGAAAGTAACCAGCGTGTACGGGCTGACGGAAACTTCACCCGGAATGACAGCCACTCGTATTGACGATTCTTTTGACGTTCGTTGCAATACCGTGGGGCGTGATTTCGAATTCACCGAGGTGAAAGTTATTGATCCCGAAACCGGACAGGAATGCCCTGTAGGTGTTCAGGGAGAAATGTGCAATAAAGGCTATAACAACATGAAGGGATATTACAAGAACCCCGAGGCTACAGCCGAAGCTATTGATGCCAACGGATATCTCCACTCGGGTGACCTCGGTATAAAAGATGAAAATGGGAACTATCGAATCACCGGGCGCATCAAGGACATGATCATACGTGGAGGTGAAAACATCTACCCGCGTGAGATCGAAGAATTCCTTTATAAGATGGAAGGCATTAAAGACGTACAAGTAGCCGGGATTCCTTCGGATAAATATGGCGAATCTGTAGGTGCATTCATCATACTCAAAGAAGGAGCAAAGATGCACGAATCGGATGTAAGCGACTTCTGCAACGGTCAGATAGCACGTTATAAAGTACCTAAATACATCTTTTTCGTGAAAGAATTCCCTATGACAGGAAGCGGTAAGATACAGAAATTCAAGTTGAAAGAGTTGGGATTGAAGCTTTGCGAAGAGCAAGGCATAGAAGTCATATAAAAGCCTCTTTCATATACCTCCCCCGCAAAAGGAAGAAAAAAGAATGTGACTGTGTTAATAAAACAGTTATGCAGAGCAAAACATCTCTTGATCAAAAGCTTTTTCCTTGCTTTCCATCTACAGATGAGGAGTTGTGGGAGAGAGGCCCGGAAAGCCTTAAAAAAAGCTTCAGCTTTTGTCCTACTAATCAGAATGTTTTATCTTTGCGCTACTTTACTATAAATCATTGATAGATATGTCTGAAGAATTATTCTCTACACTGCCCTATAAAGTGGCAGACATTACTCTTGCCGACTTTGGTCGCAAGGAAATCGATCTGGCAGAACAAGAAATGCCCGGCCTTATGGCTCTTCGCGAAAAGTATGGAGAAACAAAACCTTTAAAAGGTGCCCGCATTATGGGTTCACTTCACATGACCATACAGACAGCGGTACTTATAGAAACCCTCGTTGCGTTGGGTGCTGAAGTCCGTTGGTGCTCTTGCAATATATATTCCACTCAAGATCATGCAGCCGCTGCAATAGCAGCAAGTGGTGTACCAGTCTTTGCATGGAAAGGCGAAACTCTTGCTGAATATTGGTGGTGTACACTCCAGGCTTTAAGCTTTGCCGGAGGTAAAGGCCCCACAGTAATTGTTGATGACGGAGGTGACGCTACTATGATGATCCACATTGGTTATGAAGCCGAGAGCAAACCCGAAATATTGGACAAGGAAGTACATGCCGAAGATGAAATAGAGTTGAATGCCATCTTGAAGAAAATCTTGGCGGAAGACAATAATCGCTGGCATCGTGTTGCTCCAGAAGTTCGCGGTGTTTCCGAAGAAACCACCACCGGCGTTCACCGTCTTTACCAGATGCAAGAAGAAGGTAAGTTGCTATTCCCTGCATTCAATGTAAACGACTCCGTAACCAAATCAAAATTTGATAACCTCTACGGTTGCCGCGAATCACTTGCCGATGGTATTAAGCGTGCCACCGACGTAATGATCGCCGGAAAAGTTGTTGTAGTCTGTGGCTATGGCGACGTAGGTAAAGGTTGCTCGCACTCAATGCGTTCTTATGGTGCGCGCGTATTAGTTACTGAAGTCGATCCGATTTGTGCTTTACAAGCAGCTATGGAAGGCTTTGAAGTGGTCACTATGGAGGATGCTTGCAGCCAAGGTAACATATTCGTGACGACTACCGGAAATATCGATATTATCCGCATTGACCACATGGAGAAAATGAAAGACCAGGCTATTGTATGTAACATCGGTCATTTCGATAATGAGATTCAGGTGGATGCACTCAAACATTACAATGGTATCAAGTGTGTAAACATCAAACCTCAGGTGGACCGTTATTATTTCCCGGATGGACATAGCATCATCTTATTAGCCGACGGACGCTTAGTGAACCTGGGTTGTGCTACCGGACACCCGTCTTTCGTGATGAGTAACTCATTCACCAACCAGACATTGGCACAGATTGAGCTTTTCAACAAGAAATATGCAACAGACGTTTACCGCCTGCCTAAACATCTTGACGAAGAAGTCGCTCGTCTGCACCTCGAAAAGATTGGCGTGAAATTGACTCAGTTGACTCCTGCGCAAGCAGCATACATTGGTGTTAGTGTAGATGGTCCCTATAAAGCTGAACATTATCGTTATTAATCATAAATTGAAAGTTGAGAATTGTCCATTTTCAACTTTCAATTCATAAAATCTTATTTTATGAAAAAGCTTCTCCCCGATTTATTAGTCATTCTGACTTTTGCAGTGCTTTCTTTTGCCTATTTCTTTCCGGCCGACATTGAGAATAGAATTCTTTTCCAGCATGACACTGCAGCAGGTGCCGGAGCGGGACAAGAAGCGGCAAAATATCATGAAGAAACAGGTAATTATACCCGCTGGACAAACTCTTTATTCGGAGGTATGCCGACATACCAGATATCTCCAAGTTATGAATCTACCACCCCACTAAGATGGATACAGAAAGCTTATCAATTATTCCTACCTGGATATATTAATCTGACTTTCATATTCATGCTGGGATTCTACATCTTACTCCGAGCTTTCGGAGTATCACCATGGCTATCCGGTCTGGGAGGTGTAATGTGGGCTTTTTCATCTTATTTCTTTATACTGATCTCGGCAGGGCATATTTGGAAGTTCATTACCCTCGCCTATATTCCGCCGACAATTGCGGGTATTGTACTCGCCTATAAAGGTAAATACCTCATCGGAGGTATTGTTACAGCCATCTTTGTCGCTTTACAGATATTGTCCAACCACGTACAGATGAGTTACTACTTCTTGTTTGTTATCTTATTTGTGGTAGGTGCATATCTGGAAGATGCTTGGAGAAACAAACGCATGCCACATTTCGTTAAAGCTACCGGCGTATTGCTCGTCGCGGGACTTGTCGGAGTGGCAATAAATCTCTCCAATCTCTATCATACTTATCAATACAGCAAAGAGACAATGCGAGGCAAAAGCGAACTTGTACAGACAGGGGATGCAGCCAAGCAGACCAGCAGTGGATTGGATCGTGATTACATCACTCAATGGAGCTACGGTGTAGACGAAACGCTCACGTTGTTGATACCTAATTTTAAAGGAGGAGCGACGGTGCCCATTGCCCAAAATAAGACAGCCATGGACAAGGCTGATCCGAATTACGCGACTCTTTACCAGCAACTTCCCCAATATTTTGGTGATCAACCTATGACATCCGGCCCTGTATATGTCGGAGCTTTCGTACTGTTCCTTTTCATTCTAGGTTGTTTTATAGTAAAGGGGCCTTTAAAATGGGCTCTCTTCGGTGCGACATTCTTCTCCATTGTATTGGCGTGGGGTAAAAACTTTATGCCGTTAACGGACTTCTTTATTGATTACATCCCCATGTACAATAAGTTCAGAGCAGTATCATCCATATTGGTGATAGCCGAATTCACCATTCCGCTACTTGCCATTTTTGCATTGAAGCGACTACTCGACGAACCGGGAATACTGAAAACAGAGAAGAAGCCTATTGGCCTGAGCGTGGCACTGACTGCAGGTGTGGCATTACTTGTAGCCATATTCCCCGATAGTATAGGAATTACCTATGTCCCCGCTCAAGAAGTGCAAATGTTGCAAAATGCCGTCAACCAGCAAATGATACCGGCTAGCGAGCTATCGGGAATACTGGGCAATTTAAAGGAAGTACGTTCTTCTTTGGTAGCATCCGATGCATTACGCAGTTTCTTCATTATTGGCATCGGTTGTGCCTTTCTCTTACTATATACACGCGGAAAACTGGCTAAATCACTTACTCTTGGTGGAATAGCAATCCTTTGTATTGTAGATATGTGGGGTGTGAACAAACGCTACCTTAATGACGGACAGTTTGTATCGCCTTCTGCACAAGTAGATACTTTTAAAAAGAGTCAGGCCGATGATTTGATTCTTCAGGATAAGAGTCAGGACTATCGTGTATTGAACTTTGCATCGAACACCTTTAACGAGAACAATACCTCTTACTGGCATAAAAGTGTGGGAGGCTACCACGCTGCTAAATTACGCCGTTATCAAGAGATGATTGAACATCACATCGCACCGGAAATGCAAACGGCTTATCAGTCTATTGCCGCGGTAAACGGCAGAATGGATAGCGTGGATGCTTCAAAGTTCCGCATAATCAACATGCTCAATACCAAATACTTTATATTCCCTACAGGAGCACAAGGACAGACTGCTCCTATCATGAACCCTTATGCCTATGGCAATGCCTGGTTCGTGAATGATGTGGAGTATGTAGACAATGCGAATAAAGAGATTGATGCACTGAAAGAGATTATGCCGACGAAAACCGCCGTGGTAGATCAAAAGTTCAAAGCTAGCTTAAACAATGCAACAACGGCATTCAAAGACACACTTTCCAGCATTAGTCTGAAAAGCTATCAGCCGAATCATCTGACTTATGAGACAAATAACGCTAAAGACGGCGTTGCAGTATTCTCGGAAATCTACTATCCATACGGATGGACGGCTACAATTGACGGCAAACCGGCAGACATAGCTCGTGCAAACTATATTCTCCGGGCAATGTATGTTCCTGCAGGAAAGCACACCATTGACATGAGTTTTGATCCGAAGAGCATACATATTACTGAAGGCATTGCTTATGCAGGGCAGATTCTTATCATCTTGGGAATAGCCGGCATTATCTATGCCGAGCAAAAGAAAAGACGCAAATCGGCTCAATAAGCCGCTATAGAATACTAAAAAGACAAGTTCAACATCTAGTATGATAAAGGCACGAACCTCACGGTCCGTGCCTTCCTTTTGTTAACTTTAATTCTTAAATGCAGGAAACAAGTTCCACTTACCCGATTATTACATCGCCTCATTTAAGTCTCTTTAGATCCCTCAAGTCCTGCTCGGTAGCTTCGCGCAGGCTAATAGCAACTCCCCCACCGGGAGCCAGATAAGGTTTCAATATATTTTTTGAAGTGACAATCATTCTTTTTACGGTATAACTCTGAGGATGAGTATCCCAATCAGCATCTTTTCCATCGGCGTAAATGGTTGCCACATATTTACCGGAAGGGGGTAAGAAAGATAGAGGTATAATAGCCGTACGCGAATTCTCATCGGTTATCCCACCGATAAACCATTCTTGTTTTCCTTTTGCCTGACGGGCTACCGTGATATAATCACCCGGCTCGGCCTCTAAGTACCAACTGTCTGCCCAGTCTACTGCCACATCCTTGATAAACTGAAAGGCATCGGGAAAACGTTTATAGTTAGCTGGAAGATCAGCTGCCATTTGAATGGGAGAAGGCATCGTCACATACAGAGCCAATTGCTTGACCAATGTAGTATGAACCCTTTCATTCGGCTTATCCCCTTTATAATAATCCAGACGAGTCTGGAAAATGCCCGGTGTATAGTCCATTGGTCCACCCTTCAGGCGGGTAAATGGCAGAATACAGGTATGATCGGGATCATTTCCTCCCATCGACTCAAACTCTCCACCCCTTGCCGACTCTTGTGCCAACCAGTTGGGATAAGTACGGCATAAACCTGTGGGACGGACAGCTTCATGGCTGTCGACCATAATTTTAAAATCAGCGGCACGACGAGCCACATGGATATAATGATTCACCATCCATTGAGAGGAATGATATTCGCTTCGAGGTATGATATACCCTACATAGCCCGTCTTGACGGCATGATAACCATGATCTTGCATATATGAGAAGGCTTCGTCCAACTGTCTTTCATAATCAGCGGCATTAGCAGACGTCTCATGATGCATAATGATTTGTACGCCTTTGGACGCAGCATAACGTTGAAGCTCCTCTACATCAAAATCAGGATAAGGTTTATTAAAAAGAAACTGCCGATCTTTGCGATAAGAAGCCCAATCTTCCCAGCCTTCATTCCAACCCTCAACCAGCACACCTTGTATGCCATTCTCGGCTGCAAAATCAATATACTCTTTTACATGAGCGGTATTGGCGGCATGGCGACCGTTCGGTTTCAGTTGTGTATAATCGGTCAATCCGGGTTTCGCCTTATAGTTATCACTATATGCCCAGGTTTTCCCTCCTCCGGTAAACATCTCCCACCATACTCCGACAAATTTCATCGGCTTAATCCATGATGTATCGGTGTAAGTACACGGATCATTCAAGTTTAAAATGAGCTGTGAAGCCAGGATATTCCTTGCATCATCGCTTACAATGATCGTACGCCAAGGTGAATTAAAAGGCAATTGCAAATATCCTTTCTTACCGAGCTTATCGGGAGTCAGATGTGCCGAAAGCATGAACTTCCGATCGTCCACATTCAGCAGCATAGCACCAAAATTAACCAAAGCTGCTTCATGAATATTCAAGTAAATGCCATCTGAGGTTTTCATCATCAATGGGGTTTGTACGGTCAATCCCCCTTCGGCTTTAGTCTCATAAGGCTTCTTGCTTATCTTTTTCTCCATATCCGAGGCAATCATGGAAAGTGGTGCCGTGGTATATGCAAATTCATTTGTATCGTAATCTCCCGGTATACAGAACGCTTTATGGTCACCCGTAAGGGCAAATTCAGTCAACTCATCATTTATCGTCAGATAGTTCAACGAGTTCTGCACAGGCAATTCATAGCGGAATCCAAGTCCGTCATTATACAATCGGAAACGAATATTGAGGGAATGACCGCTGCCCGACTGGCGCAAAGCAACCAGCAATTCATTATAATGATCGCGAACTGTGGCATACTCGCCCCATACCGGGTGCCAAGTATCATCGTGCGAGCTACACTGCATATCTGCCACCTCAAAGTTCCCGGTCAATGAAGCCTCATCCGCCTTTAAGCCCAACCCACTAAGCCCTATAACAATCTTACCCTTATACTTCAAACTATAATAAAGCGAACCATCATTCAGTTGTACGCTTAAATTCAACACCTTATCTGGTGAAAACAATTCTTTAGAGGTTTGCAAGCCCTGTTGCTGTGCAGCAAGTTTCAAGGAAACAAACAGCAGCAAACAGAGCCAAATCACACTCTTCTTAACTCTTACTTTATTCATCTTTATTCTTTTACTCTTTCTTTTTTAGTGATTACCCCCATAATATTATGCAATGATCGGATGTCTATACCAGAAGAGGCATAGACCGTACCCTATTCATCCCATTGTTGAATATAGAATCAAGATAAATGATTCATATCATCAATGCCAATGATGTCCACCATCAATGCCGATGATAACTACCATCAATGGCATTGATGGTACAATCAGTCCTAGGAAGAAATAGGCTCTGGCAGGAGATGAAATACACTTATACTCCGAATCATCACAATATAAACATAAGAATAATCTTATTTTTTTTCTCTATTGAAAACAACCGCTAATGCACAACTGCCCGAAAACTATTTCGTATATACGGCATAGCCATTAGCAGGCAATGATATCATTGCATCGGCCGAGAAAGTCAGCTTTCCACCCTTTAAATAATCGGTAAATTCTCCGGTTGGCAAATTACCACTGAGTCGCACCGCAAGAGGAGAAGAACCAAAATTCAACAACACAACCACCTCACTGTCTCCTTTCTTTCGTGAATATGCCAGTACATTAGAATTGTTTACTCCAAGTACACTCAATGTCCCCCTACCACTACCACTCTCAAGAGCCGGAGAAGAGCGCTTCAATGCAATCATCTTTTTTATTAGGGTATTCATAGTTTGGTTCACAGGCGTCCAAGCCACTTTATCATTATCAAATAAGCCTATCGATTTATTCATTCCAATCTCTTGTCCGTTATAAATCAGTGGCATATCATATATGGTGAATTCCAATACGGTCAACGGAAGAGTAGCCGTACCGTAGCGAGCAAACTCCGTACCGCTATATGCATTCAAATCATGGTTTGTAAGAAACACCATGCGCCCTTTAGTCGAATAGCCGGTATTGTTGAAGAGTGACTTACACGCATCCGACAAAGCCTGCACATTGCGATCCGTGCCGAAAGTATTCAGACGATTGTTGAAATCCCATGCATAATCGTAGTCAAAGACATCCATATACTCGGGCTTATCGCCTTCGGCAAGCCAAGTAATATTCTTAACCGGATTAATTGCCGCACGCGCTTCACGCCAAAAAGAAAGAGGAATATAACTAGCCGCATCACAGCGAAATCCGTCAATATTAGCTTCTTTAACCCAAAAGCTCATCGCGTCGATCATGGCGGCACGCATATTGGCGTTATTATAATCGAGCTGTATTACGTCATTCCACCCTTCAGGCGAGTATGGGCGCACTCCATCTTTTTCGGCATAATAATCGGGATGTTCGGTAACCCATGCATTATCCCACGAAGTGTGATTACCCACCCAGTCTAGCCAAACCTCCATCTTCTTGTCATGAGCAGCCTGCACAAGTTCCTTCAAATCGGTCAATGTACCATAAGCAGGATTCACCGCCTTATAATCTCTGACGGAATATGGACTTCCCAAAGTTCCGTTATGATTCTGCTGCCCTACCGGATGAATAGGCATTAGCCACAGAATATCAACACCCAGCTCTTTCAACCGGGGCAAGTCGTTTTTAACGGCGGCGAATGTGCCCGCAGCCGAATAGCTGCGGACATTCACTTCATATATCACTCTATTATTAGGACTAACCAATTCTGTAGGGACTACCGGTAGAGGTTCATCAGGTCCGGCAGCACCGGAATGTCCCCCGCAACCAATCAAAGCAATTCCCGCCAACAAAGCAATTAATTTGCACTTCATTTCTTCAACATTACTACATAATGACCTGTAAGGTCGTTAAACTTCACATTATATTCACCCGAATCCTGTATGCTGATATTATTATCCTGACTTGTAGGATTATATTCGGCTACTCCATAAGGTATGTTTGAAGGAACTTTCGGGCACCATCTGTTATCCCAGCTATGATCTACGCGGAACTTCACTCCATAACCCGGATTGTCAACATTAACCGTCAGGCTCCAGATATGTGGGTCATAACTACTTGGAGTCATTGCAGGATCAGCATTATTCGCCCCCCATCCACAGAAATCACCTACAAAGTTCACCATATCCCATGTCTTGGCATTAGTCATGTCGAAATCAGTGATGGTATAGGTCATATCCTTGGCATTGATGGTTATGGTCTTATAACCTTCCGTCGCATTGTAGAAAGCGCCGCCTGCATTTTCCTCGTAAGACATCTGCCCGTCACCCTTATCGCAATACATCTTATAAGTGCCAAGTGCTTCCTCCGGGCAGAACTTAAAGTAACAGTTGGCAGCTATACGTCCCGTATAAGTATATACCGGATTGGACGGATCGCTATCATCACGAAACATGATAAAGTCCGTATTCGAATTATTCCATCCATTCATATCACCACATATATAGACAGCTTTCAACTGGTTTTCAACCACCTCTTCATAAGGCGTAAGGGTCAACTTTAGAAGATTGGACGACGCTACGGTTTTAGGCAATCCCTCTCCGTAAGTCGCAGTCAGTCTCAACTCCGCATCAAACGTTTCACCAGGCTGGACATTCAATGTCTTAGTCAGTAAATCGTTGATAGTTTTTGTCAGTATATCGGCATGCAGAGACGAGGTTACTGCAAGTGATTGAGGATTACTGAAATCCGTCCCCGCCTTTGCCAATTCAAGAGTATATGATATCGGACCGACAGACGATGATTCTTCCTGACCGTCAAGAAAGAACTGAGTTGCACTCCAGGTTACCGTACATAACAACGGACTGGCGCCTTCAGCCGGTTGGCTAAGAGAAGCCGACTCAAACGGTAAGCTATTCAGAGTACTGGGATTGACTTTGGTCAGAATAGGTTCCTTATCTCTTTCGGCACAAGAACCAAAGAGAAGGACAAGAATAACACTAAGGAATAAGTACTTTTTCATATATAAACGATTAAAAAAGTTCATAATTAATAAGTCGGGATAATCATTAAATTATCCCTTGGATGATCTCCAGAATCAAAATCCCGTATTTTGCTTAATATTAGGATTAGCTACCAGTTCAGCCGCCGGTATCGGATAGAGTTTATACTTATCATCAATATTGGCTGTGCCTGCATATACTCCGTTCTTCCATGGCCACGCATAGTTTTTGGTAAACTTACCGAAGCGGATCAAATCAGTCCGACGATGACCTTCCCAATAAAGTTCACGAGCCCGTTCATTGAGTAAGAAATCCAATGTCAGATCAGAATCACCTATCACACTAACTCCGGCACGTCTGCGCAAGTCGTTGACGTATCCCAGCGCAAGAGTCTTGTCGCCACCAGTTCCTCCTCTTAGCACAGCCTCAGCATACATTAAGTAAGCATCAGCCAAACGATACATCGGGAAGTCTGTGTCAGGAAATACATTGTCCGATCCGGGAGTGCCGTCACTCTTCATATTTGTATATTTGACAACAGCCCAACCGGTATTATAATCACTCCATTGAGTGACATCCTGAGTCCGTTTCTCTTTCCAGAAAAGCGCACGTTTGTCATTGTCGCCAAACAAAGTGGTAAGAGCTTGCGTTGAACGGACACCCGACCATGATTGTGCCAAACCGAAGTTTTTACCCGGGTCCATATCCGAACCGTAGGCAGCAGCCATCAGATAAGTCGTGCCACCATAAGATGTAGCCGACTTTCCATCAAATACAATAGGGAAGATGATTTCGGTCGACAAATGGTTATCAGCACCAAACATGTTCTTATAAGTCGGATCGAGTACATAGCCCGCCCCCAACACTTTATTCAGGTAAGTCAGCGCTTCTGTATAATGCTTTTCATTGATGTAAACTTCTGAATTAAGATAAAGCTTCGATAGAATCATCCATACCGTAGGATCATTCACCCTGCCGTAATTAGCCATTGACTTTGCAGGCAAATGTCCCTCACAGGCTTTTAGTTCACTCTCAATCCATGGGAAGAGGAAATCCCTGCCCTTTTGTTCCGGGAGATAGGAGCCTACACCATCACCCTCCGTGATATAAGGTACGTTTGCATAAAGATCCAGCAAGAAATAGTAGTTTAATGCACGCAAAGCACGCACCTCATACCGATAAGTCTCCACTTGGGTCTTTAATGCATCGTCCACTCCACGTGAAGCCAATTTTTCAGGAGCAGTCTGACGAAGATATTCATTACAATATGCAACATTGAGTAGCATACGGTTATAGTTCAGTTCACAAAAACGATTGCTTGAAGTCCATTGATCAAACTGTAAGCCATTCAATCCATCATCACTCCATGCAATGGCAGCCTCATCCGTAGGAAGCTCCTGCAAGTTCCAATACGCACGCAAGAATGTTGCTTCACCCTGATCGCTTCCCACAATATCGGGCATACCCGAAGGTCCTTCATTACCACTGATTGAAAAGCCCGCATAAATCTTGGCTAAGAAGCTGGAGTAGGTCTGAGTATCACTCCATGCAGCTTCCGGTAATAGCACATTATCAGCAAGAGGCACTGTATCAAGGTCGTTTATGCAAGAAGAGACCAGTAATACTCCACATACCAGAGTATAAAAAGTTTTATATATATTTTTCATGCTATCTTTATTTAGAATTAGAAGTTTAAGTTTATACCAAGCATCAGCGTCAAGGGTCTTGGATAAAAGTCATTATCCACACCACCCGCTACTTCCGGATCAAGTCCCTTGTATGCGGTAAAGACAACAGGATTTTGAACGGTTCCGTAAATTCTTCCCTTAATATGGCTACGGGCAATGCGATCGAAAGACCATCCTAGCGTAATATTATCGATACGGAAGAAAGATGCATTTTGCACATAGTAATCGGAAAGAACTTTCTTTGTCTGAAAATTAGTATCAAAAGCACTTTGTACACGGTTAGACAAGAACTCGTTGGCATATACACGGGCAGGAGCAAGCTCTGCATTATTTGCTGCTATGGCATTGTAGTTGTAGTTGCCAATACTGCCATGTCCTGCAACAGAAAGATCCCACGCACGCCATGTCAATTTTGTATTCAAGCCGAACGTCCAGTCGGGAGCAGGTTTATGATATAGATAAAGATCTTTCTCGTTGATCTGTCCGTCACTGTTGCGGTCTTTATACATCCCTTCTATAGGTTTTCCGTTGGTGTCATAGATCTGTTCGTACACATAGTACATTCCGGCAGGGTTACCGACTGTATGGGCGAGCAACTGAAATCCTCCGTCACCGCCAGTAGTGCCATAGCGTCGGATTGCACTCTTATTATCACCATAGCTTAACTCGGTAATTTCATTTTTGTTGTAAGCGACATTGGCCCCCAACTCCCATTGCCAATCTTTGTTTGTGAATGGAATGGTATTAATAGAGAATTCTGTACCGACATTCTTCAAAGAGCCGATATTGGCAACGACATATTCACTAAAGTTAGTTCCAGCTGCAACCTTCGTTTCGGCATTAATAAGGTCTTTGGTCTTACGATAATAGAAGTCGAATGAACCATTTATGCGATTCTTTAAGAAACCATAATCCATGCCGACATTATAGGTAGTCGTCGATTCCCACTTCAGATCGGGATTGAATGACGTCGGACGAATGACAGGAATCCATGTCGGAGTACCGTTAACATATCCACCGATATAATTGGCTTGAGTTCCAACAGCTTGTTCATAACGGCCCATATAAGGATAATCACCCTGATTAATATCTTGCTGACCTGTCATACCCCAGCCTAAGCGAAGCTTTAAATCACTTAAAACATCCTGATCTTTAAGGAATCCTTCATTTATAACCCGCCATGCCAGAGCCACCGAGGGGAATATTCCCCAACGATTATCTTTATGGAAACGTGAAGAACCGTCATCACGTATAGTAAAAGTCAGAAGATATTTATCGAGAACGCTATAATTTAAACGACCGAAGAAAGAAACAAGATAATTCTCTGTCTCATAACTGCTAATGCTCACTACCTCAGGATTTCCATTTGCATCCAACTTGGAAATTCTATAATCATGGTTGCTTCCATCTCTCCAATAATGTTGCCAGGAATAACCACCCATTACATCAAAATGACTTTTGAGGAAAGAGAAGTCTTTAGAATATTGCGCATAAAAGTCGAGTAGACTGTTACGTCTTTTCTGATCCCAATTCCCATCATATCCCCCATTCAAGTAATCGGAAGGTGCGAACTCCGAAATATACTTATGACCGGTACTTTTAGAATAGTCCAAGCCAAGATTTAATGTCAGACGCAGATCGGGTAAAAAATGAACTTTATAATCCATCTGTGCGCTCCCTACGAAATTAAAGACATCGGAATGATCATTCGTCATTTCGAGTAATGAAAGAGGGTTTTTAGTTGCCACATTCAGAATATTGCCGTCGGCTCCCGTCCAAGTATAATATCCTCCGAATATACTATTAGGATCATAGACCGGTTGAGTAGGATCCATTGCTATGGCAGAACCTATAGCCGATTGATTGGCAAAGCGATTTTTAATATACATACCCTTGCCATTCAAATTCAGTTTAAGGTGATCGTCGAACAAAGAAGGAGTTAGAGAAAGACTCCCCGTGTAACGCTCCATATTTGAAGTCTTCAAGATACCGTTCAGATTAATATAACCTGCAGAAGCACGGAAAGGAACAACATCCTTTATGGCTCCATAAACACTGACATTATGCTCAGTGCTGACAGCCGTTTTAAAAATCGCATCTTGCCAGTCGGTATTCTCTTTACCTAGCTTCCCTACGACCTCAGCTTCATTGGTTAATCCCTTAAATGTTTCCGTCACAAAATTACGAAACTCATCTCCACTAAGTACATCTACTTGATTTACCCTCATCCCGACTGATACATTGCCGTCATAAGTAACATGGGGTTTGCCCTTAGCCCCTTTTTTGGTAGTAATCATGATGACACCATTGGAAGCGCGAGATCCATATATAGCTGTAGCGGAAGCATCCTTCAATACAGTGAAAGTTTCAATATCTGTAGGATTCACCGTGCTAAGTAAATTTCCAACTCCCCCTATACCTGTATTATCCAACGGAACACCATCGACAATCAGTAAAGGGTCATTGCTGGCAGAAAGAGAAGAACCTCCACGAATACGAATCGTTGCACCGGAGGATGGAGATCCACCTCCTGTTGTAATATTAACACCGGCTATCTTACCAATGAGCATATCCTGTGCATTAGGAGCCAACCCTCTGACAGAAGGATCTGCTTTTACAGAAGTTAAAGATCCGGTAGCGTCACTTTTACGTACTTGCCCATAGCCTATTACGACAACCTCACTCAACGTCTGCGTATCATCCTGCATGACAATATTAAAATTGGTTTTTCCGGCACAAGGGGTCTCCACAGTTTTATAACCCATAAATGTAACGACCAACACATCGCCGCGAGATACTCCCGACAATCTAAATATGCCGTTCATATCTGTGATTGTGCCGTTTGAAGTTCCTTTTAGAAGAATATTTGCACCGATAACAGGCTCCCCGGAAGAATCTACTACCTTTCCATGAATAGTAGATACTTGTGCAGACACACAAATGGAGAAGAATAGCCCTATCAACAAAAGGAATTGTTTGTAGAAACGTTGCTTCTTTTTTGAGACTTTCATAATTTCAGATTTTTACGTTAACTTTCGTTTTATCGCTTCTCACACTGAAGCGCATTTGCAAATATCAGTGAAAGACTTTCAAAAAAAGATAGCAACTAGATAAAATCTAAACGCCAATATACGCAAAGCATTGATTTTAAATATTATAGATAAACATGAAAAATCAAAAAACTAAATGAGATAGAGTGTATATTCTATTCAAAAGCTCATTTTTTAATTATCAAACACTATTAAGGTAGAACTCCCTGTAATCCGTGAAGGTAAAACTAAGAGTGAATTAATTGATTTGATGACCCGAACCAACATTATCAAAAGAAGCTATTTTCATCACTCTTTCTTCAAAGCTATCCTTATAAAGAGATTTATTACGAAGCTTGGAGCGATAGGTATAAATTGTGGTTATTGAGTAACGGAGAAAATCTGCAATCTTAGAACTATCGGTAATACCCAAACGAATAAGAGCGAATATACGGAGTTCCGTAGTCAGTTTCTCTCCTTGCTTAGGATGGATTTGCTCTTTCTCGGGCAATAAGGTATTGAAACTCTCTACAAAGTCAGGGAAGATATTAAGAAACGAGGTGTCAAAGCTATGATAAAACTCTTTCAATTCATCATCTACAAACTGCGTTGATTTCAATGTTCGGAAAAGTTCCTCTGTTTTACCTGAAGAAGCTTTCTTATTCAACATACGCCGATACACTTCCAATTTATCAATATATGCAGAACAAAGACTCAAAAAGCGCCCGATATATTCCTCCTTTATACAATTTGCCTCTGTCAACGAATGATTAGTCTGCCGCTGCTTTTCATTAGCACGTGCCAGCTTCTTCATTTGCATAATGACATATATAATAGCCAATAAAAGGAAAAAAGATAATATGCTTATAATGCCTAACATCCAGCGCAGTACTTGTTGCTGGTGTTCTTTCTCGGATTGGTATACCTTATCGATTATAGGCAGCATCTTCGAAGCCTGCACATTACGAAGTCTGGCATTATATACATTGGCATCTTCCATACTTACCTTTACATAATGATCAGCACGTTCTATCTGCCCTTCTTGATATAAAAGCTCAGATAACGCTCTGAGTGAATTATTCTCTTTCACCACAGCCTTAACGTCCGAGATAGCACTCTTTATCAAGTATTCCTTCCTGGCCTCTGTACGCCCACTGCACTCATAAACAAAGGCAAGGATTGAGGTCAGCACGGCATAATTACGGGTATCGGTAGATACCTGAGGTAAATAAGATAGCAGGAGATGTTCCGCTTCATTTAGTTTTTGCTGCTCAACCAACGCCGGAACTTTTGTAATAATGTACTGGTATGATTTGTCAGGAACAACAGACAGAACAGAGTCACGATACAGATTCATTGTCTTAAGATAAGTCTGCATATATTCATCTCCCTTAGCATACTCAGCCTGATATAGGTAAAGATTTTCAAATGCAATATAATAGTCAACCAGTGCCTCTTTCTGCAAATGGTTTTTATTTATAGACTCCAAAAGTTTCATTGTTTCAACATATAGCCCCGATGTGGCCAATATATGAGCCTTCTTGAGTATGGCTTCAGTAAGCCATTCCCGCCGTCCTAAATTGGAAGCAATCTTAATATTTGCATCCACATAACGTCGGGCAGAATCACAAACATACGATTCGTATTCATGAAACAAGAGATCATTAATTTGATAGCGCTGCTCAATAGAAAGGTGAGGCTTATGAAGTTTATCCTTTATTATATTTATTCGTTTTATCTTGGCTGCCTCATATATGGAGCGGCTCGCAATTGTGTTATCCAATTGTGCCAATAAAGAATCTACCACAGGGCGGGCTACAGTCGATATTGCCGTCACCAATAGAAAATAGAAGAACAAAAAATATCGTTTCATAGGGCCTTTCATACAATTAGATGTTACAAAGATAAAAGTTCTTTGTTAGTAAAGAAATACTAAGAAAGAAAAGGCTACAATAAAACGATAACCACCCATTTTCGTGATATTATTATTCCCTTTTAGGTATGAAGACAAACAATAAGTGAGAGCTATCGTATTAAAAAAGCCGCTCCCTCCCCTCACGGGGGTGGAACGGCAACAGTCAATAATACATGAAAAAACGCTATTTAGAGAGAGTCTCTAGTGTGTATAACTATCATAAATTATTATTCGGATTTACAATAACCGGCTCAGGGTTAGCGGGATGTTTAGTCTTCTTTATTTCTTCCCACTTTGCATATTGCTCTTTCGTCAAAATCTTTTTGAACTTCTTCTCATTAGATTCTACTACTTTTTTTAATCTTTCGGCACTTTCCTGACTCATGGAATGATGACCAAAGTCCTCACTTGAATTAAAATGATTCCGTCTCATGCCATGACCCATTTCTCCACCATCATTTTCCCGTGAATGCTGATGTTCTCCCCCGAAATTTGGATGTTCTCCCATTTGAGGACGCTCTTCATTACCTAATGCCGGATGGCTCAATACATTTTCAAAAACAATCTTCTGCTCTTTCAAATTTAAATCATAGATCTTATCGTATTGCTTCTCTGAAAGTTGTAAGTCTCTTTTCATTTCATCCGTCATCTTAGTCGCAACTCTTTCGGGAGAAGGTACTTCACGAGGTAGCTGTTTCTTTTCGGGATTCTGCGCATGCACAACAGCTAAATATAAAAGCGTGCAGATCAACAGCAAATATCTTGTTTTTAGAATATACATAGTGGTTTGTTTTTCACAACAAAAGTATAAAGAACAAATAGGTTAAGCAAAAGAAATCTACAAAAGAAACTATTTTATCGACAAAGTCTGAAGTTAGTGATTTTTTAGGGGATAATTGAGTAGTGTAAAGTGATTCAATCAGCAAAATCATTTAAAGTGTATAAATAAAAAAAGGAGTACCGCTGTACTCCAACCTTTGTTAACCTTAAATCTAATACTATGAAAAAAATCACAATGCAAATATAAAGGTCTTATTAAATATACCAAAGAAAAGCCTTTAGATTACATTTAAATTATTTTTATTTCACATATTTTTATCGTTCCCGCACACATATATCTTTTTGGTAGCAAATAAGAGATATTACAACGCAAAAAGTCATAAAAAAGATGGGGCTATTCCTAACATTGGAATAGCCCCATCATAATATTAATCAAAAAAAACAAATGACTGATTAGTCTTTCAATTTAGCTACAATGAAATCGCGGTTTAAGCGTGCAATATTGCTAATAGAAATATTCTTAGGACATTCAGCTTCACAAGCACGGGTGTTGGTACAGTTACCAAAACCAAGCTCATCCATCTTACTCAACATGGCTTTAGCACGACGCAGAGCCTCAGGTTTACCTTGCGGTAACAGATTTAACTGACTAACTTTAGCTGAAAGAAATAACATGGCCGAACCATTCTTACATGCAGCAACACAAGCACCACAACCGATGCAAGATGCAGCATCCATCGCTTCATCAGCAATTTGTTTTGGAATAAGAATAGCATTGGCATCCTGAGGAGCACCTGTACGAACGCTCACATAACCACCAGATTGCATAATCTTATCAAATGCAGTACGATCAACCATCAAGTCCTTTATAACAGGGAAACCAGCAGAACGCCACGGTTCTACGGTAATGGTATCTCCATCTTGGAAGCGACGCATATAAATCTGGCATGTAGTAGCTCCGGTAGCAGGACCATGAGGGTGCCCGTTAATATAAAGAGAGCACATTCCACAAATACCTTCACGACAGTCATGATCAAAAACGACAGGTTCTTTACCTTCGCTGATTAATTGCTCATTAAGAATATCCAGCATCTCAAGGAATGAAGTATCGCCAGGAATATCTTTCATTTGGTATGTTTCAAAAGCGCCTTTAGCTTTCGGGCCTTTCTGACGCCATACTTTAAGCGAGAAACTTATATTTTTATCCATTGTCTTTTAATTCTTTTAATGTTTAACTTCCCGATTAGCTCTTATAGTTACGTGTCTGTACCTTAATAGCTTCATAAACCAGTGGCTCTTTCAGCAATACCGGAGCTTTTTCATCAGCTCCTTGATATTCCCAACAAGCTACATAGAAGAAGTTTTCGTCATCACGTTTAGCTTCACCTTCTTCTGTCTGATATTCCTCACGGAAGTGACCACCACAACTTTCATTACGGTTCAAAGCATCATAAGCGATTAACTCACCCATAATTATAAAATCGTATAGACGAATGGCTTTATCTAATTCTACATTCATACCTTCTTTATCGCCCGGTATAAATAGATTTGTTTCAAACTCTTTACGAATCTCCTTCATCTTAGCCAAACCCTCTTTCAAGCCTGTTTCAGTACGTCCCATTCCGACATATTCCCACATCACGTGACCGAGTTTCTTATGGATAGAATCAACTGATTCCTTACCCTTAATATTCATCAGCTTATCTATCTTGCTTTGGATAGCATTTTCTGCTTCCACAAACTCAGGAAGATCGGTAGAGAAACGAGGAACTGTAATTTGATCAGCTAAATAGTTTTGAATAGTGTAAGGAAGTACAAAATAACCGTCAGCCAAACCCTGCATTAAAGCAGAAGCACCAAGACGGTTAGCTCCATGATCGGAGAAGTTACATTCACCTATTGCAAACAGACCGTTGATCGAAGTCATCAATTCATAATCAACCCAAATACCACCCATCGTATAGTGAATAGCGGGATAAATCATCATCGGATTAACATATGGACTTACATCTGTGATTTCTTCATACATGTCGAATAAGTTTCCATAACGTTGTGCAACGACATCTTTACCCAAGCGGTTGATTGCTTCGCTGAAATCGAGGAATACAGCAAGACCTGTATTGTTTACTCCAAAGCCTTTATCACAACGTTCTTTTGCAGCACGGCTGGCAACGTCACGAGGAACAAGGTTACCAAATGCAGGGTAGCGACGTTCCAAGTAATAATCGCGATCTTCTTCAGGAATATCTTTCCCTTGTAATTGACCAGCTTGTAATTTCTTTGCGTCTTCTAATTTCTTAGGTACCCAAATACGACCGTCGTTACGAAGTGACTCGGACATTAACGTCAATTTAGATTGCTTATCACCGTGAACAGGAATACAAGTTGGGTGGATCTGCACATATGCCGGATTCGCGAACCATGCACCCTTACGATAACATGCCATTGCTGCAGAACAATTACATGCCATTGCATTGGTAGACAAGAAATAAGCATTACCATAACCACCTGTAGCAATAACAACAGCATGAGCAGCAAAGCGTTCCAATTTACCAGTTACCAAATCCTTAGCGATAATACCGCGAGCACGTCCGTCGATAATAACAACATCTTCCATCTCATAACGAGTGTAAAGCTTAACTGTCCCTGCATTAACCTGACGGCTTAATGCTGAATATGCTCCTAAAAGTAATTGTTGACCGGTTTGCCCCTTTGCATAGAAAGTACGTGAAACCTGTGCACCACCAAAAGATCTGTTATCTAAAGTGCCACCATATTCGCGAGCAAAAGGAACACCTTGAGCTACACATTGGTCAATAATACTATTGGAGACCTCAGCAAGACGATAAACATTGGCTTCACGTGCGCGATAATCACCACCTTTTACTGTATCATAAAAAAGACGATAAACTGAGTCACCGTCATTTTGGTAATTCTTAGCCGCATTAATACCACCTTGCGCAGCAATAGAGTGTGCACGACGAGGTGAGTCTTGAATGCAGAAATTGAGCACTCTAAAACCCATTTCTCCAAGAGAAGCAGCTGCAGAAGCACCGGCTAAACCAGTACCAACTACGATAATATCCAAACGACGCTTGTTGGCAGGGTTAACTAATTTTTGATGAGCTTTATAGTTAGTCCATTTCTCTGCCACCGGTCCTTCCGGAATTTTTGAATCTATATTAGTCATAATAATTTATTTTTAATTTTATTGGTGATTATTGTAATCAACAAAATTTGTATAGCAAACAGGTTATATTCCTTACTATTATGTATTAGCAAGCACCGCTACACAATAGTGATTTAATAAAAAAGGCAATAACAACCAATGCAAAACATACAACAATAATTGTAGAATAAATATTAGAGATACATTTCCAACGGTTAATCCAAACTTTATTATTCCAACCAATAGTCTGCATTGCACTCCAGAAACCGTGAGTCAAATGAAACCACAGAGCTGCAAGCCAAACAAGATACAAAACAACAAATACAGGATTAGAGAATGTGTTCTTAATATGATAAACACCATCTGCTGCATAAGTCGTATTTGCGGTAGTATCACCTAATTTATACATAATTTCAGGTAATTGCATTTTAGCCCAAAAGTTTACAAGATGCAAGCCCAAACCTACAAAAACGATGATGCCTAAAACGAGCATGTTTTGCGAAGCCCACTCTACTGTTTTAGGTTTTTCAACAACTGCATAGCGTTCAGTTCCGCGTGCCTTACGATTCTGCATAGTCAACCAAAAAGCATATACAATATGGATCACAAATAGAGCAGCCAAACCAGCTGTTGCTACCAATGCATACCAATTCGCTCCCAAAAACTCACAAACCAAGTTGTACCCTTCTTCTGATACCAGTGCAACAAGATTCATCGCCATGTGAAACGTTAGAAATAGGACAAGGGCGACACCGGTAATACTCATCACCACTTTCCTTCCTACAGATGAATTACTTAACCACATAAATGATTGAATTTTAATTATTTAATAGTTACAAAAATTACGTACGGAGTGTTCACAGCATTATTATCCGGCAAAAATAGAAGAAATAGCTTGATTTAGCAAGGAATTAAAGAAATAATTCCGTAATGAAAAACTATGCTGTTTTTACAATAAGAGATAATTATTCGCCAACATGATCAGAGCCTTCACCATTCTTGGTCTTATCCCCCAATATATTTTTTATGACAGATAGCTTCTCCCCACTTGCTGCTCTCTTCCTTAGAGCACGTGGTGTATCACCGAATGAATCTTTACAAAAATGAGCAAAGTGGGATAGAGAATCAAATCCGTACCTGGAGCTTATGGCAGATATACGCATATTCGTAAACTGCAGATCATTCAAGACACCTTCACGTTTCTTGTCCAACATCCACTCGTAGACTGGTACTCCATAGAGATTTTTAAATAAACGACGGAAGGTAGTAGTTGTATATCCTCCAAGATGGGCGAAATCTTCGACGTTTTTCACTTTATCATAATTCTGCATCACAAAGTAATGGAAACTTTCAGTATATGTACTTATCGGATAGAAAAAACGGCTTATTTGTGGTAGCGGATAATAGCAAGTGAGAATATATGCCATTTCTTCGGCTTTTAGATGCAGATATTTATCACAAGCCGTAGATTGCTCCTTTAAGTGACTAATTACATCGGATAATATATTCCCTAGTTTAGAGATAAGAGTTAATGGAGTATATACCAAAGGCATCTCTGAGTTTTCTAGGATTTCTTTATATCCCTGTTCACAGATTAAGGGAAGTTCAGTAAACCAAAATTGGATATATTCCACGTCGGTAAGAGCCAACAATTCGACTTTAGATCCAATAGCTTGCAATATAAACTGCTTTTCAAACAGAGTTGTACCCGGATACTCTTCACTGTTAACGAGTAGCTCACCTTTCAGCAAAAAGATAATGCAATTCTGAGTGTTCTTCTCTGCAGCAAAATGACGACCTTTAGGATACTGATGGTAATCCCAAATGCCTTCATTCTTTTGAGAGCAAGAAGTACAATCTATTCGTCGGCCACATTGCATATTTTTGCTTTAAATAATGTAATAAACTAAATTAATCAGAGAACAAAGATATTTTTTTTCTCGTACACTCAAAGAATTTAAATTATCTTTGTGAAAGGTCAAAGCATAGAAAATCATGGGACGGAGAATAGGACTTGTAATATTTACATCATTAGTTGTATTGAATATGCATTCTCAAAATTGGGATATTAATACATTACATCAAATAAACAGTTGGGATAGCAAATTCATTCGTAATTATAACAAGACGATTTCTCAAACAGAGCCTTATATTGCTTTTGGGATTCCGCTTTCAATAGCTACAATAGCATATCTAAATAATGATCAGAAATTGATGAAAGATGCCGTATATATTGGGACAAGCGTTGCAGGCACTTTAGCTATCACGTATGGACTAAAATATTTAATAAATCGTGAACGACCGTACGAGCGCTATCCAGAAAAAATTCACCCATACAGCAAAGAACATTCTCCATCCTTTCCCTCTACACATACAGCTACAGCTTTCGCATTGGCAGCCTCTATCTCTATAAAGTATCCCAAATGGTATATCATTGCTCCCTCAACTCTATGGGCATGCTCAGTAGGGATATCGCGGATGAACGAAGGTGTTCATTATCCAAGCGATGTAATAGCAGGTGCAGGAATCGGAGTAGGATGCGCTGTAGCAAACGTATACATCAATCGTTGGCTCAATAAAATACTATTTGGTGTGAACTAGCTTTTCTATCTATTTAAAAAGGAAAGCAAAATAACAAGTTCAGCGTTTAAGATTGGAAATAACAAGATAAGCCACAATGCCTACAAGCCAAACTGCTCTCCAAAAATTAATCTTCCGATCATGGACAAAATCATGCCAAATTTTATAGCTTATATAAATAAGAATTAAAGCCAGCAATATTGAGAGTAAAATATGCATAAATTTAGTCTTTTATAATATCGATTATTTCAAGAGTTTTTGGTATCGACCGGAATTTAAGACTTCGAGAGCTTTGACAACGCTATTATTTGCTTGATTCATTATTTGGAAATACTCATCCATATTCCACAAATCACGGGCTACCAAGGCTTTCAATTGCACCTTTATTAAAGGTAAAGAAAGTTCATATTGCTTCTTATCAAAAACAATATTTTCCTTGTCGGCAGCATTTCTCATATCACTCAAAATATCATCTCCTATTTCAAATTTAGAGTTGAACAGATCAAATTTAGGAAATGTTTGTTGCAACTCCTTGCGATGCTGCTCAATATACTTCATTGTGGTTTTAATGATAATACCCCTAGCCACTAAATTTCTATGATAATCAGAATATTGTGTCGTGTCAATAGGTACGAAACAATCAGGCATTATACCTCCACCACCATAAACAACACGATTAAGTTTTTTTGTATAACACTTTAAAGAGTCTGCAAAATGAATACTATCCGCATGCATCATCTCACCTCGATTGAAGCGATCAATCAAATCTTGATTATACTTAGCTTTATTATTTCCGTCTTCATCATTCTTGACACCCACTTTCTTCGCTAAAGACATATCAGCCGTGCTATCATAAGGTTTTTGAATACAGCGCCCAGAAGGTGTATAATAACGGGCAATAGTCAATCTTATCATTGATCCATCAGGAAGATCAATAGGACGTTGTACCAATCCTTTTCCAAATGTACGGCGACCAATAACAAGACCTCTATCCCAATCTTGAATAGCTCCCGTAACAATTTCACTTGCAGAAGCTGAATATTCATCGACTAGCACAATAAGTCTGCCTGATTTAAAATTACCGACTCCTTTGGCGTAGAAATTGCTGCGCTGAGAAGCCCTTCCCTGAGTGTAAACAATGAGCTCTTTTTGCCCAAGGAACTCATCTGCCAAGTCAATAGCTGCATTTAGATATCCTCCGCCATTACCTTGCAAATCAAAAATCAAGTCTTTCATACCTTTTTTTTGCAAATCCTTTAGTGCTTTCACAAATTCTTCTCCGGTAGTAGCGGCAAACCTATTAATCCGAATATACCCGGTCTTCGGCTGAATGATATAAGATGCATCTAAGCTAAATATAGGTATTTTATCACGCTTTACTGTAAAAAGTAAGACATCATGTACTCCTCTGCGGACAACAGTCAACTTTACTTCAGACCCCTTTGGACCACGCAAACGACTCATTATATCTTCTGTGGATAGTTTGACCCCTGCTATCGCCGTGTCATTCACTGCAACAATCCTATCACCAGCAAGTATACCGACTTTTTCAGACGGTCCATTCGAAACTGGCTGAACAACTAACAGGGTATCTTCCATCATTTGGAACTGTACTCCAATGCCCTCAAAATTACCTTGCAAAGGCTCATTCATTTTTTTCACCTCTTCAGCATCACTATATGTAGAATGGGGATCCAACTGCGATAACATTTTAATTATGGCAGCTTCCACTAATTGGTTCTCATTCACTGTATCCACATAGAGATTTGTGATTGCAAATTCCGCCATTTGAAGTTTACGCGCAGGCAAATTATTAATATTTTGGGCTTCCAATAAGTGGCTGAAAGTACAAAAGCAAAGAATAAGTACAACAAGCTTTTTCATCAAACTATTTTTTTAGGCTCTTTAATTATTTCACAAACAAGAAATGTTAATTGTGTTTTAGATTTTCATCCCTTCTGGCAAGAATCGGCTAATATCTTTACCATATTGTAGCAACTCACGTACAATAGTCGAACTGATACATGTCAGCTCTGGCTCGGTAAATAATAAGATTGTTTCAACTCCGGCAAGTTTACGATTAATATCTGCGATTGTCTCTTCATATTCAAAATCCTTCACCGTACGTATGCCTCGAATTATAAATTCTGCATCAACCTTACGCGCAAAGTCTATTGTAAGGCAATCATAAGAGGCAACGCTAACCCGTTGATCATTTTGGTAGAAGTCGCGAACCATCTGTACCCGTTTATCAATAGGGAAATATGTATTCTTATTTTCATTAACTCCTATACCAATTACAATTTCATCCATAAAACCCAAAGCCCGAGTCACAATAGAATAATGTCCTATAGTGAATGGATCAAATGTTCCGGGAAAAATCGCTCTTCTCATGACGCAATATCCTCTTCAATTACCAAATTATTAATAATAAAGGTCTGGCGCTCCATTGTGTTTTTCCCCATATAAAACTCCAGTAGTTCCTTAACTAAATCCGTTTTACGCAATGAAACCTGCTCCAACCGCATATCCTTTCCTATAAAATGTTTAAACTCGTCCGGAGAAATTTCTCCCAACCCTTTAAATCGGGTGATTTCTGGATTCGGTCCAAGTTCATCTATAGCTTTAATTCTCTCTTCCTCCGTATAACAATAGCTCGTCTTTTTCTTATTCCGAACTCGGAATAGAGGAGTCTGAAGAATATAAACATGTCCTTTTTTTATTAAATCAGGAAAAAACTGAAGGAAAAAAGTGATAAGCAACAGACGGATATGCATACCATCAACATCTGCATCAGTAGCTACTATCACCTTATTGTAGCGAAGTCCTTCAATGCCTTCTTCAATATTTAACGCAGCTTGTAGCAGATTAAACTCTTCATTTTCATAGACTATTTTCTTTGTCAAGCCGAAAGAATTTAACGGTTTACCACGCAAACTAAACACTGCTTGAGTATTTACATCTCGACTTTTGGTTATAGAACCGCTAGCAGAATCACCCTCAGTTATAAAAATGCATGAGTCAGTTTCCTGATCTTTGCCTTTTGCATCACTTAAATGAAAACGGCAATCCCGCAGTTTTCTATTATGTAGATTAGCTTTCTTAGCCCGTTCACGAGCCAATTTAGTTACACCGGCAATCGCTTTTCGTTCTTTCTCAGAATCTTGTATTTTCTGGAGCATCACATCTGCTACAAGAGGGTTCTTGTGCAAATAGTTATCCACCTCTGTCTTGATAAAATCACCAACGTATTTATTCACACTAAGCCCACCGGGAGACATTGAAGGAGATCCCAGCTTCGTTTTAGTCTGACCTTCAAATTGTGGCTCTTCAACATTAATTGCTATAGCAGCAACAACTCCGTTACGAATATCTGCATAGTCTTGATTCTTATTATAAAACTCTTTTATAGTACGGGCTAAATGTTCTTTTAAAGCACTCTGATGAGTTCCGCCTTGAGTGGTATGCTGACCATTGACAAACGAATAATACTCTTCTCCGTATTGATTGGTATGAGTAAAAGCTATTTCAATATCTTCCCCTTTTAAATGAATAATATCATATAGACCTTGGGCGGTCATATTGTCATTTAAAAGATCCTCTAAACCATGTCTGGAAATTATACGCTGACCATTATATATAATAGAGAGTCCTGTATTCAGATAGGTATAATTTCGTAATAGGTTTTCGACAAAACCATTTTGAAATGAATAGTTGAGAAATAATGAATTATCAGGCTCAAAAAAGATATAGGTTCCGGTTTCTTCATCGGATTCCTCAGTTGTATCACTCTTCAATATTCCTTTTTCAAAAATGACGGTACGGACTTTTCCGTCACGAAAGCTTCTCACTTCAAATAAACAACTAAGTGCATTAACAGCCTTGATACCCACTCCATTCAATCCAACGCTTTTCTTAAAGGCTTTACTGTCATATTTTCCACCAGTGTTCAACTTACTGACAGCATCCACCAGCTTACCTTGAGGTATTCCTCTACCATAGTCACGAACGGCTACCCGAAGATTATCTTCGATGCTAATCTCAATTCGTTTTCCGGCGCCCATTTTGAATTCATCTATGCTATTGTCCATTACCTCTTTCAAAAGCACATAGATACCATCATCCCCCTGTGCACCATCACCAAGACGTCCAATATACATACCAGAACGAACACGAATGTGCTCCATGTCATCTAAGTGACGGATATTATCTTCGGTATATTCTACACTACTTTCGGGTATAAATTCATTGATATCTTCCATCCTAAGAAATTTTATCTTCAAGAAATAATAATATAGATAAATTCCAATAAACTCTAAATCATTGGATTTCTCTCACAAAAGCTCTCCGGCGTTTATGTTGCTCAGTTTTAAAATATTCCCATTGAGCTTGAACCTTGCCATTCTGTTCTAATTCCGGATTACTTTCCGCAAATATAAATCCTAATTTTTGATAAACAGGTATCAAATCAGAAAATAACAAAGCATTAACACCTTTATTCTGATATTCAGGTTTCACGGCTACAAGCAATAGATCAAGCACCTTGGATCGTCTTTTCATAAAAAGAGCCTTAAGCAAATAATACCAACCCAAAGGTAGCAACCGACCATGCGCTTTTTGCAAAGCGACCGACAATGAAGGCATTGAAATGCCTACCCCAACCAATTTATCCTCAGCATCTGTAATCAACGTAACCATACGTAAATCTACAATGGGTAAGTACATCTTAACATATTGATCAATCTGCCGTTGAGAAAGTGCCGAATATCCGTACAAAGGACTATATGCCTCATTCATAAGCTCAAAAATAGCTTGTCCATAGTCTTTCGATATTTTTCTTGAAGACGAATATTTTTTAATTTTCAAATTATATTTTCTTTGAACCAAATCAGCAATACGCTGATGTTTTTCAGGAATAGCTTCGGGTATGTAAATTTTAAATTCCAACCAATCAGCATCCTTCACAAATCCCATACGCTCAAAGTGAATAGGATAATAAGGAAAATTATATATAGTTGCCATAGTACTGAGTTGATCAAATCCCTCCACAAGCATACCCTCTGCATCAAAATCGGTAAAGCCCAAAGGTCCCAAAATATGACTCATTCCTCGTTCTTTTCCCCACTCCTCAACAGCATGAACCAAAGCTGCAGAAACCTCAAAATCATCTATAAAATCAATCCAGCCAAAACGTACTTCCTTCTTATTCCAAGTCTGGTTTGCTTTATGATTGATAATTGCAGCAACCCGACCAACTATTTCTGTTCCTTCATAAGCTAAGAAATACTCAGCTTCACAGAATTCAAATGCTGCATTTTTTTCTTTATTGAAAGTATTAAGCATATCATCATAAAGATCTGGAACAGAATAAATACAGTCCTTATACAGACGATAGTTGAAACGAATAAATTTTTTTAAGTCTCTCTTTGTAGAGACCTTTTTAATTGCTATTGTCATATTTTCATCAATAATATAGGCGCAAATATACAGGATAATATTCTTCAATCACGACATGCTTCAAAAAAAGAATCTTTTGTATATCTACTTTATGTCGTCAGTGCTAATATGCGTGTAGTCACTTCGGCATCCTTGTGAAGTTGAGCGATTAATTCATCAAGTGTCGCAAACTTCTCCTCAGGACGGATATAGCTCACAAAAGAGATACAAATTGTCTTGTCGTAAATATCTGAATCAAAATTAAATATATGAGTTTCAATGGTACGATCTGCCCCATTGTTGACAGTAGGACGAACTCCTATGCTAAGCATTCCACCGTAATTTTTCCCATCTATCGCAACCCGAACAGCATATACTCCATCTGCAGGAATAACCTTATCGGGACTATTCACTTTCAAATTTGCAGTAGGGTACCCAATTTGTCTTCCCAATTGCCGTCCGCTTACAACAACGCCCTCCAAGTAATAATTATATCCAAGTAATTTTGCGGCATCCGAAACCTCTCCTAAAAGCAAAGAATTACGAATAAGAGAAGAACTTATCACTTCATTTTCAGCTGTTGTATAAACTTCATTCTGCAGAACCTTAACGCCCAACTCTTCGCCATATTTCACATAATCCGCGAAACCTTCACTTCTATTATGCCCAAATCGATGATCATATCCTACCAATAAGACTTTTACATTGAAATCATTTTTGAGAAATAACATAAAATCTTTTGCAGATAAGGCTGCCAGTTTTTCTGTAAAGTCTAAGGCTATGCAATAATCCAAGCCTGAATCAGATAATATGGATAACTTTTCTTCCCAAGTCGTTAGCAACTTAAAGTCCGGCTTATATCGAACTATTTGGCGAGGATGCACGGGAAAAGTTACGACTGCTGCTTTATAACCCCACTGGTCAGCAACTTCACAAACTTGCCTTATAAGATAACGATGTCCAAGATGTATCCCATCAAAGAAACCAATGGTTGCTACACACGGCAGAGGAAGCTCATCATGTTCAAATCGAAGTACTTGCATTTAGCTTATCTTTCAAAAATCCATTATCAAATAAATGACTCCAATCTTCACAAGCTAAAGGAGCATAAGTCGATATTCCGAGTGTATTTGCTACACGGCAATTGTCAGCAGAATCATCAATAAAGAGTGTCTCAGAAGGATCTATCTTTATATCATCCAAGACGTATTGAAATATGTCTAAATCAGGTTTTGCCATTTTCAATTCAAAAGATAGATATATTTTATCAAAGAAATCCTCCACACGATAACCATCATATATAAACG
The DNA here is from genome assembly GCA_041907545.1 of Bacteroides sp. Classification (GTDB taxonomy): domain Bacteria; phylum Bacteroidota; class Bacteroidia; order Bacteroidales; family Bacteroidaceae; genus Bacteroides. Next base: position 224,223 of record JAYRGX010000001.1, on the reverse strand, counting down.
CATTCTCACACGACCATTTCCAATGTATCGCATTTGTATTACTCAATAGATAGAGATTGTAATTATTACGCAATTCCAATAACAACTTCAACTTATTAATAGGAATACCAATCAAGAAGCTATTCCAAGCAGCATCGATCTGTTCGTCAGATATATCTAAGTCGGCGCTTTTTCTTATTTCATTCCGGAACTCTGCACCGGTAATTAATCCTTTTTCATGCTGAAGAAAGAACCCATGCTGATGATAGACGTCAAGCATTGCCTTTACTTCATATAAACCGAGTTTGGAAAAATTGTCAATGCATTTTTGGCGGTCTAAATCAATTAATACCCCCCCAAAGTCAATTATTAGATTTTTTATTTTATTCATAAGTTATTTTCTTGCAATACGACGAATTAAGCGTATTCCCTCACCTACCCATAATACTAGAGAAGTCGATGCTAAAATTATAATCCAAGTAGAGAAATCTAAAGGTTCAGTACGAAAAACAGCTCCTCCAAACTGGACAATCAAGAATTGGCCTACCAATATAGCCAACGCTATTATTTCCATTCCATAAGATTTTGTAATTCCTTGAAAAGCTGAAGCATTGGTTCCAAACACCCGAGCATTAAAAAGATTCCAAAACTGCAGCATAACAAAAGTGGTAAAGAAAATTGTAAGGCGCTGAACGGTCATTCCATTCAATGTATGATCAAAATAGAGAAGCATTCCCATCAAAACAAATAGAAATACGAGGCCCACTCCATAAATATTCCTCTGCATTCCTTTGGTTATAATAAAGTCATCGCTCTTTCGAGGTTTCTCATTCATTACAGATTCACTAGGCGGAATAGAGGCTAAAGCTAAAGCAGCAAAAGTATCCATAATTAAATTTACCCATAACATTTGGGTAACAGTTAAAGGTAACTCGGTTCCAATAAAAGAACCTATTAAGACAATAAAGAGAGCAACGAAATTAATCGTCAGCTGAAATACAATAAAGCGTTGTATATTCTTATACAATGAACGTCCCCACATTACCGCCGTGCCAATGCTGTTAAAAGAGTCGTCCAATAAAGTGATGTCACTTGCTTCTTTAGCAACAGAAGTCCCCGTACCCATAGAAAGACCAACCTGGGCATGATTCAATGCCGGCGCATCGTTTGTCCCATCGCCCGTTACAGCTACAACAGCGCCTCTTTGTTGGAGAAGCTGCACCAACCTTTGTTTGTCTGTAGGTCTTGCTCGCGACATAATTTTTAAATCCATCACTCTATCCAAAGCTTCTTCATCAGTTAATGCAGCAAATGCAGTCCCCGTAATCCTGTTACGATCTGTATCTTCAGATTTCCAAAGGCCTATTTGACGAGCAATTTCAGTAGCAGTGCCAGGAGTATCACCAGTAACAATCTTAATATTAATACCTGCAGATTCACATTTGGCAACAGCAGCCGGTACATCTGTACGTACAGGGTCACTTATCGCTACAATTCCTAAAAAGAACAAATCTCCTTTTGCAACTAAATCAGCACAATCATTACCATCCTTCTCATCAACTATTTTATAAGCAAATCCCAAGGTCCGCATTGCCATATTCTGATAAGCAAATAACTGTTTCTCAACCTCAGGTTTATACTCGGACGAATCAACATTCTTATCACCTATAACGACTTCTTTACATTTACCAAGCACAATTTCAGGAGCTCCTTTTACATACAAGACCCTTTTACCAATTAAGGGAGACTGTACTAGCGTAGCCATAAATTTTCTTTCAGTAGAAAAAGTAAGCTGATCAATAACCTGAGACTGTTCTCTCAACCATAGGTAGTTTTTGCCCTGTCGATCAAGCCAAAGCAATAGAGCAACTTCGGTGGGATTACCAACACCTTTAGGCTTCTCATTTGCTTCTGCCTGTTCCAAAAATGCAGTAGAGTTTACACTTATTCCCTCTTGGATAAGTATACTCAATTGATCTTCGCCTAGACTCGAACCATTAGGAAGCCCATAAAATTTAGGTTCATATACTTGCATTAAGTTTTGAGTCAATGTACCGGTTTTATCTGTACAGATAACAGTGATAGCACCCATTGTCTCGCAAGCATGCATTTTTCTCACGAGATTATTAGTTGCCAACATTCTTCTCATATTCAAGGCGAGGCTCAACGTAACACTCATAGGAAGACCTTCAGGCACGGCAACCACTATAAGTGTTACCGCCATCATAAAATATTGTAAAGTATCCTCTAAAGCAGGAAGCCAATCGGAAAAAGTCGAAAAAGAGGCAAAGTTATAGACCAATAAAACATCCTTTATGAAGAATACGACAAAAGCTATTCCAGCGACAGAGAAGCCAACCTTGCCAATAATATTGGCCAATTTTGTCAATTGTATATTCAGAGGAGTTGGTTCTCCACTTTGTTCTGTACTTTGCTTCGCAACTTTACCTATTTCCGTGGAATCGCCAATGCTGGTAACCCGCATGGTGCCATGACCATCAACAACTGTAGTCCCGCGCATTACCTGATTAGAGGCATAAGTAGCTTCATCATCAAAGTCCTCTTTTCGAATGGTCTTATTAACGATTGGCTCTCCTGTTAAGTTAGACTCATTTATTTGTAGAGAAACAGCTTCAATAAGCTCCCCATCAGCAGGAATCTCCTCCCCAGTCTCCAATATGATGATATCATCCACAACAACTTCTTTACGAGGTATTTCTTGGACTCTTCCATTACGTATCACTTTCACTGAAGTTTCTTCATTTACTGCGTTCAGCAAATCAAATTTCTTATTTGCATCATATTCGAAAAAGAACCCTATTCCAGTTGCCAATAGTATGGCCGCTATTATACCGATGGTTTCAGCATATTCGTTTTCTATGATAGAAATACCTAGGGAAAAAAGAGCTGCAACAAGTAATACCCGAACTACCGGGTCTTGAAATTTTTCGAAATATAATTTCCACAGCGAAGGTCGTTTGGGAGGAGTTAGTAGATTCCAGCCATAACTATTCCTTCTATCTATCACTTCATTGTCCGTAAGACCAACACGATAATAATCCATGTTTTGTTTATCCATATAATACAATCTATCTTTTAAATATCACCATTCTATAATGACTCTTTCTGATCTACAGGGATTGTAAACCAGAAAGTAGAGCCCTTTCCTTCTATTGAGTCGACACCTATCTCCCCACCCAAGCGATGGACAATCATTTCACAAATTGCAAGTCCCAAACCAGCACCAGTTTTCTGGGTATTCAATCTTACAAAACGTTTAAATATTAATTCTAATTTATTAGACGCAATTCCTTTCCCTGTGTCTTTTACATAGAAATAAAGATTTTTATCGCAATTCTTATATCCAATAGTTACATTACCCTTTTCAGTAAATTTTAAAGCATTCGTCATAAAATTAGAGAGAACCTGCATCAAACGGTTCCTATCTGTATATAAAGTGCTATGTATTTCCGGAGCTTCTATTAGAACATTAATTTGAGTGTTCTTTTCCTCAGATTTCATCTGAAAATATTGTCCTAAGTCAAGAATTATCTGATTCACATCAACTTCAGAATAAGTGAATTCCAAAGTTCCCGCTTCTATTTTTGAAATATCCAAAATATCAGCGACCAATTGCTGCAATAAATCATTGTTTAAGCGAATTATTTCAAGGTATTCACCCCTATCTTCATCTTGTTCTGTGACAGCCAACAGTTCTGAAAACCCAACAATGGCATTCAGTGGGGTGCGAATTTCATGGCTCATGTTGGCAAGAAACTCCGATTTGAAACGATCTGCATTCTCAGCTTTTTCACGAGCTTTTTGCAGTTCATTTTCTATAACCTTCAAGCGAGTTATATCATGAACAGTCATAACCATGAAGTCCTGCCCATCATTTTGCAGATATTCACCGGATATATACACATAAGATTCAGAAAGATTCCCATTTGCGTCTTTTACGATCAAAGAAGTTTCCAAATCAGTGAAATTTTGTTTTGTATCAAATGCTTCTTTTATTTTATTTCTAATAGTGCACTTTTTGCAAAACTCACTAGCGCCACATTCATTAGAAAAGAATGAAGCATTGCTACATTTAAGCAAATCTCCTACACGAACACGAATAGCTTTGTCTGTTTGAGAATCTCCCGTAATAGCATAGTAATTTGTGAAAACAACTTGGAAATCTTTATCAATATATAAGACAAAAGCATGTATATTCTGTAATATGGCATTGAAGATCTTTTCTGAATTTTTCGAAGCATTTTCCACAACCATTATCCGATGCAATAACTTCTTTCTATTTTTCTGTTCTGATATATATCCAAACAGCATAACAGCCAATAGCAACACACTGATCAGAAGCCCTACTATCATAACGGTTCGTTTTAGTTACACGGAGCAAATATATCTTTTTCTACTTAAAGCTAAAAGCAATTAAGTACTTTATTCATTTTTTCTCAATAACCGACGGGTAAAATAGCGTACTGGATACCATACTGATAAGAATCCAACTATCAATACTGTCACAAATATTAAAAGTATATCGGTTATATGGACACTTACTGGATAAGCATTAACCACAAAATCACCGTTTCCTCCTCCTAAAGAAATAATGCCGTAATATTGCTGCAAAAAACAAAGTAATAAGCCCAAAGCAATTCCAAGAATAGCACCTGCAACAGAAATCAGACGACCTTCGAATAAAAAGACACGACCAATCAGGCGATCATCAGCTCCTAAGTTCCGTAAAGTATCTACGTCTTCACGTTTATCCAAAATTAGCATAGACAAGGAGCCTATTACATTAAAGCAAGCTATAGCAAGTATAAATGTCAGAAATAAATAGGATATTAATTTTTCTATTTCCATAATACGAAAGACATCAGCCTGTTGCTCATAACGGTTCTGAACGACAAAACGATCACCTAATATTCTCGAGATCTTCTTTTGAACAGCAGCAATATCAGCAGTCTTTTTGAGTTTTAACTCAATTGCAGAAACCTCCGTATCATAATTAAATAAGCGACGTGCAAAACTAAGAGAAGTCAATATATAACGGGAATCATATTTTTGCTGTTTTACAATGAACACCGCACCTGGAGAATATAAAAACTCCTGATTAAAAGATGTTGAAGGATTGGCAATATTAACCCGAACATTTCTTTTAGGTGCATAAACCAACAATGGATCTATAAATTGTATGCCTGTTCCCAACTGAGAGACTAGCTCTACACCCATAAAACCGTAATCAACAATGGAGTCCTTAAGAACAAATTTACCAGTACCATACAGTAAACTATCTATAGATGTAAGTTTTTCAAAGCTGTCATCAACCCCTTTAATTACAGCCATAGCTTGTCTATCTTTATATTGAACCATAGCATTATCTTCGAGAGTTGCAGTCCATACTGCAATTTCCTTTAGATTATGCACTTGTTGAATACGTGATTCATTCGGATCAAAGACTTTTCCCTCACGAACCACGATTTTCAATTCCGGATCGAATGAAGTAAAGAAACCCGCAATCATTTCTTGAAAGCCATTAAAGACAGACAAAGTACAAACCAATGCCATTGTAGCTAAAGCAACTCCGCATACCGACACCGCTGATATGACATTAATCGCATTATGTTTTTTAGGAGAGAAAAGATATCTCCGCGCTATGTAAAAAGGAAAGTTCACTTCAACAAAGCATCAATTTTTTCAAGGTAATCCAGCGAATCATCAATAAAAAATTTCAATTCTGGGATTATACGCAATTGATGGCGTACCCTAGTTCCGAGTTCGTATCGAATGGACTTCATACCAGCATTAATATTCTTTATTAATTCGTCTCCTTTATCCGAAGGGAAGACACTCAGATAAGCACGAGCCACACTCAAATCAGGACTAATACGAACCGCGCTAACCGAAACCAATACACCAGGCATTGATTTGGCTTGAAGTAGAAAAATATCACTTAACTCCTTTTGAAGTAAGCGTGCTATTTTATTTTGTCTGGTAGTTTCCATGTGTAATCTATTTTTAATTATCAAGAAACATTAAACAAAGTCTCTTTCTTTTTTCTTCTTATATACCAACGTTAAGCCGTCACGTAGAGGAAGAATTACTTTTTCAACCCGAGAATCCCGACTCAAATAATCATTAAAAGCTTTAATACTGGAAGTTTGCACATCTTTTGGACGAACTGCCTCCTCCAAGACATGTCCATCCCACAATGTATTATCGACCAGTATAAAACCTCCTTCGACAAGATGAGATAAAACCATATCGTAATATTCGATGTAATGTCGTTTATCACCATCAATAAAGGCCAAATCAAACTTCACATTAAGTGTAGGAACGATCTCTAAAGCGTCACCAATATAGAATTTTATTCTATCGGCATAAGCTGATCTTTGAAACCAGGGACGTGTAAATTCTTCTTGCTCATCATTTATCTCGAACGTATAGATAGAGCCACCTTCAGGAAGACCTTCAGCCATACACAAAGCAGAATATCCACTATATGTGCCTATTTCAAGAATCCTTTTCGGGGCTATCATTCTTACAAGCATCTTCAAGATACGGCCTTGAAGATGCCCGGAAGCCATACGAGGATATAGAAGTTTAAGATGGGTATCCCTATATAATTCATTCAAATATTCACCTTCACCATCAATATGATGTAGAATATACTCTTCAAGACCCATCTTATCGTCCGGCATCTTCAATTAAAGATAACGATTCTTGTTAGGAAGTACACTGTCTTCAGAATACTTAAGTGCATCTTCTACAACATTAATTTCAAGGAATGATGTCTGAGTTCCAGCCTTACCGCTACTTAAATAACCAACCATATCAGTCGGGCTCAAACGACCTTCTTTAAGAAGGCGACGAAGAGCTGCAAAGTAATACTCTTGTCCATTGGCCAATTCAGGCATGTAAATAGACTCTACTCCGTATGACAAAGCTAAATGTCGCATAGTTTTCTCCTTATAGCAAATAGCTAATACAGGGTATTTACCACGGAATGCAGCCAAATTACGTGCTGTACGGCCACTAAAGCTATCTGTAATAATTGCTCTGATTTTAAGTTTAGAAGTTGCTTTAACAGCTTGCTTTGCTAAGAATGCAGTAACATCATTACTATTTTCATCCAATGGGATTCTGATATCTTCTTCACCCATCTTATCTTTTTCAGCCTGAGATGCAATCTTTGTCATTGTCTTCACCGCTTCTACCGGATACTTTCCGTAAGCTGTTTCACCACTAAGCATCAAAGCATCGGTCCTATAATAAATTGCATTCGCAATGTCAGTAACCTCGGCTCTAGTCGGACGTGGATTAGTGATCATTGTGTGAAGCATTTGCGTTGCTACAATTACAGGTTTTTTAGCAAGGATAGATTTACGAATCAACAAACGTTGAATACCTGGAATACGTTCTTGGGGAACTTCTATGCCCAAATCACCTCTAGCCACCATAATACCATCAGCTACTTCAAGAATCTCATCAATATTATCAACGCCCTCCTGATTTTCAATTTTCGCTATAATCTGAATATCACTATTATGAGCGTCCAATATTTCTTTAATATCCAAGATATCTTGTTTATTGCGTACGAAAGAGTGAGCTATAAAGTCAATATCTTTTTTTATCGCATAGAGAATATTGTTACGGTCTTTTTCTGTTAAGGACGGCAAATTTATACGAACTCCAGGCACATTTACGCTCTTCCGGCTTCCTAAAGTAGCATCATTCTGAATGATACAAACCAATGAGTCATCAGTCTTCTCTGCAACAATCATTTCCAAATCACCATCATCAAAAAGGATGTGAACGCCAAGACTTACATCTGCTACAAAATGAGAATATGACACACAAATACATTCACGAGTCGTTTCTTGCTCAGGATTTCCAACAAGAGTTACACGGTCGCCCATCTTAAAGGAAATGGGCTCTTTACAAGTCGTCGTTCTCACTTCGGGACCTTTGGTATCCATTAAGATACCGATCTGATTAGATACTGTACGGACGTTTCCGATAAGAATTTCAAACCCTTCTTGAGTAGCATGAGCTGTGTTCATACGAACAACATTCATTCCATTCTCAAACAATTGTTTAATGAAATCAACATCACAACGTCTATCAGAAATCGTTGCAACTATTTTTGTTTGTTTCAACAACATAATTTTCAGTCTTGATTATATTTTAAACAGATTTAATTTTCAACAAAGCCTCCAAAGCCAATCTATATGAATCCAATCCAAAGCCACAAATTACCCCTTTACAAGCGGCAGCTATCATAGAAACATGTCGGAAAGATTCTCGCGCATGTACATTTGATATATGCACTTCTATTACCGGAGCTGTCACAGATCGAATTGCGTCCAGTATTGCAATAGACGTATGAGTGTAGGCGGCAGCATTTAAGATAATTCCATCAACATCAAAACCTGTGTCCTGGATTACATTTATCAACTCACCCTCTACATTAGATTGAAAGTAATCTATCTGCAAATCAGTATATTCATTTCGTAAATCAGAGAGAAACTCTTCAAAAATAACACTCCCGTAAATAGAAGGTTCGCGCTTACCCAGCAGATTTATATTCGGGCCATTAATAATTTGTATCCTCATAACATAAAAAATTATACCTTTGCCTCTCAATGATCATTTTCAAGGAGCAAAGGTAGGAAAAAGAAATGAAATTAAACGAAGAAACCAAAAATAAGGAGAAAGAAGCATTGATTATCCGAAAATACCAGCAATATCTCAAGCTTGAAAAAGGATTTTCAATTAATACGTTAGATGCATATTTGACTGATTTAAGTAAGCTTATGCACTTCCTCGAATCAGAAAACATAAATTCATCCGAAGCGCGATTAGATCATCTGCAACAGTTTGCAGCGGGACTACATGACATAGGTATCCACCCTCGTTCTCAAGCCCGAATTATTTCAGGCATAAAGTCTTTTTTTCATTTTATGGTACTTGCAGATTACAGAGAAGACGATCCTAGCGAACTTCTTGATGCTCCGAAAGTCGGATTTAAGATTCCAGAAGTCCTTACTATTAATGAAATTGATTCCATCATTGCATCCGTAGACATGAGCAAAAAAGAAGGTCAACGAAACCGCGCCATATTAGAGACGTTATATAGCTGCGGACTACGCGTTTCAGAGCTTTGCAATTTAAAGCTCTCTGACCTCTATTTTGATGAAGGATTTATTAAAGTAGAAGGAAAAGGGAGTAAACAACGATTAGTTCCTATATCCCCTCGTGCTATTAAAGAGATTAGAAATTGGATGCCGGATCGAAACTTAGGCAAAATAAAAAAAGGCTTTGAAGATTATGTTTTTTTAGCACGGTGGGGAAATAATATTTCAAGAATAATGGTTTTTCACCTTATCAAGGAACTTGCCCAAAAAGCAGGAATTACAAAAAGTATAAGCCCACACACATTTCGCCACTCGTTTGCCACGCATCTATTGGAAGGAGGTGCTAATTTAAGAGCCATTCAATGCATGCTTGGGCATGAGTCGATTGCAACCACAGAGATCTATACACATATCGATCGCAATTTATTACGGAGTGAAATCATAGAACATCATCCACGAAATATCAAATATAGAGAAAATAGAGTATTTCATTAAATTATGATAAAATTAGCATTAAGGCCACGGTTTTGAGAGTAGTTTTGATAACTTTGTGATGTTTTCATCTGTTTTAAAGGAATAAAGAACAAAAAGAATAGACAATTTTATATTACAAACATCTAATTTATACCTAAAATGACTAAGAAACTGTATTTGCCTCTATTAATGGCATTAATTGTTGCTCTTTCATCTTGTAGCAGCAAAATGGGACAGTTGTCATCGGACTATTTTACGGTGACTCCCCAAGTATTGGAAGCTGTAGGTGGTAAAGTACCTGCTACAATTAACGGAAAATTCCCTGAAAAGTATTTCAACAAGAAAGCAGTAGTAGAAGTTACTCCGGTTCTTAAATGGAATGGCGGTGAAGCTAAAGGACAGCCCGCTGTATTCCAAGGCGAGAAAGTAGAAGGAAACAATCAAGCTATCTCCTACAAAATGGGTGGTAACTACACTTTGAGAACTTCTTTTGATTATGTTCCTGAAATGGCTAAATCTGAATTGTATTTAGAATTCAAAGCAACTATCGGAAACAAGACGATCACAATTCCTTCTGTTAAAGTTGCAGATGGTGTTATTTCTACGTCTGAACTTATTGGACAGACATTAGGAAGTGCAAATACTGCTAATGGAGATGATGCTTTCCAACGCATTATTAAAGAAAAGCATGATTCTGACATCATGTTCTTAATCCAACAAGCAAATATCCGCGCAACTGAATTAAAAAAAGCAACTGCTTTCAACCAAGAAGCAAAAGCTGTTAGCGATGCTGCCAACAAAAAGATCAGTAACGTGGAAATTTCCGCATACGCTTCTCCTGACGGTGGTGTTAAATTGAACACTAAATTAGCTGAGAATCGTGAAAACAATACAGCTAAACTTATTGGTAAAAACTTGAAAAAATCTAAGGTTGATGCTGCTGTTGACACAAAATACACAGCTCAAGACTGGGATGGATTCCAAGAATTGGTTTCAAAATCAAATATCCAGGACAAAGAGTTAATCCTACGCGTATTGTCTATGTATGCTGATCCTGAAAGAAGAGAAACTGAAATCAAAAACATCTCTTCTGTATACAAGAATCTTGCAGAAGACATCTTACCTCAATTGCGTCGTTCTCGTTTGACTTTGAACTATGACGTTATTGGTAAATCAGATGAAGAAATTTCTAAATTAGCTGCTTCTGATGCTCAACAATTGAACATCGAAGAATTGCTTTATGCAGCTACATTAACAAATGATGCAGCTAAAAAAGAAGATATCTACACAAAAGCTACTCAAAACTATCCTAACGATTACCGTGCATACAACAACCTAGGCAAACTTGCTTTCCAAGCTGGTAATTTGGATAAAGCTGAAAGCTATTTGAAAAAGTCTCTTTCTGTAAAAGATTCTCCTGAAGCAAACATGAATTTAGGTTTGGTTTCTTTAGCTAAAGGTAACAAAGCTGGTGCAGAATCTTATTTGAGCAAAGCATCCGGTACTAAAGAATTGAATGAAGCACTTGGTAACCTTTATGTGGCACAAGGCCAATATGAAAAAGCTGTAAATGCTTTTGGCGATACAAAGACAAACAGTGCTGCATTAGCTCAAATCTTAGCTAAAGATTATAACAAAGCAAAAGGCACATTAGCTAATGTACAGAAGCCTGATGCATACACAGATTATTTGATGGCAGTATTAGGTGCTAGAACAAACAACTCTTCAATGGTTGTAAGCAGCTTGAAAAATGCAATTGCTAAAGATTCTTCATTAGCAAAGAAAGCAGCTTCCGATTTGGAATTTGCCAAGTATTTCACTAATGCTGATTTTATGGGTATCCTTCACTAAGAAAGTGATATTATAGAAATCTTATAGAAAAATGCCTGACACTAAAATGTCAGGCATTTCTTTTTATATTCCCAACAAAAGAAGTACTTTCGCACAAAGTATTGAAAAATGAAAAATTGTTTTCCATTATATTTTTTGCTACTTATCCTTGCTGCTTGTGGAAACCAAAATTCAGGAAGCACGATTTTAGAAGGTGAAATCAAAGGATTAGGCAATGATACCCTCTATTTGTATGGAGCAGATAGACTTTATGATCATACAGATACCATCATTGTCAAAAAAGGGAAGTTTTCTGCAAAGTTATCTGTTGATACGTTAGTCGAAACATTACTTCTCTTCAGAGATGGCACTGAGTATCCGGTCTATCTCAACAAAGGAGATAAAATTAAGATTAAAGGTTCGAGTGATGCGCTTTCCTCCTTAAATATCACCGGGAACAACTCTAACGAAGAGTTGACTGAATTTTATGAAGATATTAAGGATAAGAAACCTTCTTTGAAAGTTATTCAAGAGAGAGCTGCGTCATTCATAAAAGATCATTCAAACTCTCTGGTTAGCGCATATTTACTCAACCACTATTTTATACAGGTCACTCAACCTGATCTTGGAAAAATAAAGAGTTTAACAGCAGAGATGACTGGAGATCTAAAAGATCGTCCCTATATGGAAAACCTCTTGAATGAGATACAAAGCCTTGAGGCAAGTCCAACAGAAAACAATCTACCTTACTTCCACCTTCGTAACCTTGAAGGAAAGGAAATCAGCATATCCAAATTCAATCATCAATACGTCCTCATCCACTTCTGGGCTTCATGGGATCCCAATAGCAGAAAGGCAAACAGTATCTATCGAAATATCTACAAGAAAGAACAGAACAATAAAAACTTTGCTTTATTGGGTATTTCTCTTGATGCTGATAAAAAAGAATGGAGAGATGCCGCAAAAGCTGATACTTTGAAATGGGAACAAGTATGTGATTTAGCAGGTTGGAATAGTGAAACTGTAAAGCAACTGAATATCGGAAACATACCATATAATATTCTTATCGGACCATCCGGGAGAATTGAAGGCCGGAACTTAGATATAAATACGATCCAACGCAAAATAGCAGGACCAATAAAAGGTCTAAGTCAAGCAACGGACAAATCATCCGCGAATATCAAACATTAAAATCCAAACAGCCCCTTGCGCAAACACAAGCTGCTGCATTTTTCAAACTTCAAACTAAATAGCAGTGTTGATAAAAGTTTTCGGAGCGGCTGTACAAGGAATTGATGCTACTCTAATCACTATCGAAGTAAACAGCTCGAGAGGCTGCATGTTCTACATGGTGGGTCTACCCGACTCAGCAGTTAAAGAGAGTCATCAACGGATTATATCCGCGTTGCAAGTAAATGGCTACCGAATGCCTACCAGCAACATAGTCATAAACATGGCTCCCGCAGACATCCGTAAGGAAGGATCATCGTACGATCTACCATTGGCAATCGGTATGCTGGCCGCCGGTGAGGTTATCCATTCCACGGAATTGCAAAACTATCTAATGATGGGGGAACTCGGTTTGGATGGTAGTTTACAACCAATAAAAGGAGCTCTTCCCATTGCAATAAAGGCACGTGAGCTTGGATTTAAAGGTTTAATTGTTCCGAAGCAAAATGCACGTGAAGCTGCTGTAGTCAATAAGCTCACAGTGTATGGAGTAAGTAACATTAAAGAAGTCGTGGAATTCTTCAATCAATCTAAAGAACTTCAACCAACCCACATTGACACCCGTGAAGAATTCTATGCAGAGCAGAGTCATTTTGATCTCGATTTTGCAGATGTAAAAGGACAGGAGAATGTAAAACGCGCATTGGAGGTAGCTGCTGCCGGAGGACATAATATTTTGCTTATCGGAGCACCAGGCAGTGGCAAATCGATGCTAGCAAAACGACTTCCTTCCATTCTTCCTCCTCTATCTCTGGGTGAAAGTCTTGAAACCACCAAAATACACTCCGTAGCGGGTAAACTACAAGAAGGGAGCGGGTTAATAAATAAACGGCCTTTCCGTGACCCACACCACACCATTTCGAATGTAGCGATGACCGGAGGTGGTAGTTATCCACAACCCGGCGAAATCAGTTTGGCTCATAACGGAGTTCTTTTTCTCGATGAACTGCCGGAATTCAACCGTAACGTCCTCGAAGTGCTCCGCCAACCTCTGGAGGATCGAAAAATTACAATCTCCCGTATTAAAGGAAATGTGGAATACCCTGCAAGCTTTATGCTTGTAGCTTCTATGAATCCTTGTCCTTGCGGCTATTACAATCACCCGACAAAGGCATGTGTATGCAGCCCCGGACAGGTACAGAAATATCTCAACCGAATTTCGGGACCTTTACTTGATCGAATAGACCTCCAAATAGAAGTCATTCCGGTTCCTTTTGAAAAGATGTCGGACAACCACGCAAGCGAACCTAGTTCAGAAATACGGCAGCGGGTCATTTTCGCACGTCAAATACAAGAGAAGCGTTACTCTGAATATTCAGGTATATACTGTAACGCCCAAATGAACAGTAAACTATTGGGATTATACGGGCACCCAAACGAAGCTGGGTTAATGCTACTAAAAAATGCAATGCAACGCCTCAACCTTTCTGCACGCGCTTATGACCGTATTCTGAAAGTATCACGTACAATAGCCGATCTTGACGGCTCCGAACAAATACAACCGGCTCATTTAGCCGAAGCAATAGGTTATCGCAATTTAGACCGTGAGGACTGGGCAGGATAAAGGCTCAAAACAGGCATCAACAAGCCTATGCACTTACCTACCGACATAAAGCAAGTCCTAAATCAAAAACTAATTGTACGGGTAATATTACTGTTCGTGCAATCTGTGTAAATGACAGAAAAGCAAATCGCCATTGTCGTCACGTAAATGCATACCATTCCCCTCACAGTAGCGAAAGAAACCACATTCACTGCAAAGCCCCTTTTTCATCCATTTGCGATCTCTATAAAGTTGGAAGCCTTTATTCCACACTTCCATAAAATCATCTTGATAAATATTACCTTGATAAAAATGACTCCGAATACTAGGACAAGCAGAAATAGACCCGTCAGCAAGTATGGAAGCGACACTAATCCCGGCATTACAACCGAAAAAGTAGTCACGAACCTCTCCTTCATACTTTCCTAAAAATCCTTCACAACCATAATTTACATGTATTTTTCCTTCCTTACGAACATGCTTTATAAATTCCATAAGGCCGATAAACTCTTCATCCTTTAATTGTAAATCAGGAAGTAGAGCTGCACGACCAACCGGGAAGATAGTAAACAAGCGCCAATCTCTGACGCCATTATTATAGAGATTATCTTTAAACTCTTGTAAATGCCTATAGTTACGCTGATTAACACAGGTAACTACATCCCAGACCAACTCCGGTTCATTCACAAGCATTTTTATCGCTCCAAATGCACAATCATAACTTCGAGAATCTCCACGCAGCCAGTTATGTTCATCTTGAAAACCATCAAGGCTAATGGTTATAGCATGCAGCCCCGCTCTCATAAGACTTTGTAAACGCTGTTCAGTCAGCAGCAATCCATTTGACACAATCCCCCAAGAATATCCACGTCGATACAAAGCCAGGCCCACTTCTTCAAGATCTTGCCGAACTAAGGGTTCTCCACCTGTAATAATAATATTAACTTCATGCGGATTAACATGAGGGGTAATTGTATCAATCACTCGTAAAAAATCCGGCACCGACATGTCTTTCACATCAGATGTTTGTCTACAGTCGCTACCGCAATGCTTACAGTGGAGATTACACCGCAAGGTAGACTCCCAAAACAATTGTTTAATCGGGTGTAACTCTTTACGGTTATTCCGTATTTTTCTCGCTATTTCCAATGCGAGACGTTTTCTTATTGAGAGCTCACTCATGTTGCTACACTGAACGAAATTATTATATATGCATCAAACACCATATATATGCTTCAAACAACTCGAATAAACACGAGACCAAAAGACCTAGTGTATTAGAAACTATTTCTTCTTCAATTCAAAATCCACTTCTTTACTATCACTCCCGACATACCATCCGCTACCACCTTTAGGCTCCATCTTTACATCTGTAGAATCTGCCTTATACACTCCCGATGGCTCTTCGGCAATCACACGGTAGCTTTCTGTAAAACCCTCAGTAAGATATTGGTACTCACCAGAACCATTTACATTCAAAGTATCTGCCCGATAAAAAGACTTCCCACTCGAATCCAATTGTTTCACAATGACCTGAGCCTTTGATATCGTCTCTTTTTGTTCGTTTGTAACCTTACCCTTAATTTCATATTTGGCATAAGGCATCCCATATTCTTCAGAACCTTCTCGTGTACAAGAAGAAAATCCTAATAACACCAGAACTCCTGACAATAAGCAGTTGCAGAGCTGCAATAATCGGCTTCTACTTTTTTTCGTAATAACCATAGTATTGTTTCTATATTAAGTATTTATCATTAATCACTTATATTTATAATTGACAAATGCAAAAATATAAAAACTACTGCAGCAATTCGGCTTTTTTTACAATAAACTATCTTTTTTCAATTCTAACACGTGCGTCGACTGCTATAAGATGAGTTTTTGTCGCCAAAAGCGGATTAATATCCATCTCTTTTATTTCTGTGGCAAAGCGAAGTAGAGTGGAAAGACGGACAATGATCTCGGCAAACCGATCTTCATTTACCCCCTCCTGCCCACGAGTGCCCTTAATGATTTTATAAGCCCGCAATGAATGAATCATGGAGTAAGCTTCTTCATAAGACAGCGGTGCCAAACCAGAAGAAACATCTTTCAGTACTTCTACAAAGATGCCCCCCAGCCCACAAAGTACCACATGACCGAATTTTTCTTCATATTTGGCACCTATAAACAGTTCCGTACCTTTCAGCATCGGCTGAACCAATATTCCCGTCACATCGGGGATCTGTATCATCCGATCAAATTCCAATGCCAAATGCTGGGCACTCTTTATATTGAGCGCCACACCGCCAACATCCGATTTATGAACCGGTCCGACCACCTTTGCCACAACCGGGAAACCAGTTCGCCGGGCAAAGGAGAGCACTTCTTCCTTATTGCCGGAAACAAATTCCTCTACTACCGGAATACCTGCGGAACGAAGTAAAGCTTGTACATAATGAGGTTCAATATAACCGCTTTCGGGAATTGAATCGATAATACGGCGGATACGCGGCACATCCACACCATATAATTCTATTTCATTTGCAGCAGGTTTAGGCGTATTCACAATACGGGCTAACATTGTGCCCAATGTCACTTCATCAGCAAAGTTCACATGCCCTTTGGCCAAGAAAGCCGCCACCTCGGCACCAGCTGTGTTAATGGAAGGCAAAACCGGAAATATCGGTTTGCGGCAACTCTGCATTTTCTCGTG
The DNA here is from genome assembly GCA_041907545.1 of Bacteroides sp. Classification (GTDB taxonomy): domain Bacteria; phylum Bacteroidota; class Bacteroidia; order Bacteroidales; family Bacteroidaceae; genus Bacteroides. The sequence goes on along the minus strand of JAYRGX010000001.1, from coordinate 207,329 downwards.
AAGCACATCATACATCTCGAACATCGTCACCAACCCCGGCGTACCAAAAATCGCCATCACCGCATCAATATTCTCAAGCTTCTCCTCACAATAATCCAGACAAAGACGAAGATGATCCGGTGTACCGGTAGCTAATATATCAATTGGATTGCCCACAGATGCACCGGGGAAAAGTCTACTTTTCAATTCCTCAGCTACCGCTCCCTCAAGTTTCGGGACGTTCAGTCCTCCTTTACAAAGAGCATCGGTCAGCATCACCCCCGGTCCTCCGGCATGAGTGACTATCGCAAAATTCTTTCCTTTCAATTCAGGCAGTGTAAAGATACAACCTGCTGTAGTCAGCTCTTCCCGCGAATAACAACGCACAATACCCGCTTTACGGAACAAAGCCTCTACGGCAGAATCGGAAGTAGCAATAGCACCGGTATGCGAAGACGCTGCACGACTACCGCTCTCACTACTCCCCGCTTTAATGGCTGCTATCCGGCAACCTTTCCTTATCAGCGACGAAGCATGAAACAATAGGCGGTCGGGATCGGCTATATTCTCAATATAAAGCAGCTTTATTCTAGAGTCTTTATCCATGTGAAAGTTGTTGTCCATATATTCCAACACATCTTCCACACCGATTTGCTTGGCATTCCCCACCGACCATACCGAATTGAATTGAAGTCCTTTCGTTACAGCACTCTCCAGAATGAATACCGCAGTAGCTCCCGAACTGGATATCAGATCCACTCCTTTACTATTTAGCTCCGGTATGGGCTGGCTAAATACACTGTGATGCCAGGTATTCATTAGACCGATACAATTGGGACCAATCAAAGCAGCCCCGTGACGGTTCACAGTCTCTAATATACGATCTTCAAGCAATGCCCCTTCGTGAGTTTCTTCTCCAAATCCCGCAGAAAGTATGATAAAAGCTTTTACCTGCTTTCGGTTTGCTAACACTTCCACCACATCAGGACAAAGTGAAGCGGGAATAGCAAGAATTGCCAAATCGGTGTCAGGAATAGCTGTCACATCCGGATAAGCTTTCACACCCTGAACGATATCCTCCTTGGGATTGACTGCGCAAAGTTCTCCGGTATATCCTCCGACTATCAGATTACGGAGAATAGCTCCGCCGGGTTTATGGATATTATTCGATGCACCTACAATGACGATACTGGCAGGATGGAGTAGTTGACTCGTTATCATAATTTAGACCTTTTTTGTTTAGATATTCAGATAATATACACAAATGTAAATCATAAGTTCACATACACAGATGAAAATTCATAAAAATATCGATAATGAACAAAATAACACCAATTCAACTCAAAACTTTTCCTTACTTTTATCATCAAATTGCGTTTTTTACATAAATCATATTCTTGTATACCAAAGAGCTAAATTGAAATCTTCATATTATGAGAAAATCATTACCAAATCCGAGACTAACTTTTGTATTCATCTCATTACTCTTAAGTTGCATTACACTTATGGCAACCCCACTCCGAAAAGAGCTTCACGAAGGATGGAAGTTCAGGCAAGCACGCCTTAGTAATTGGTATCCGGCTACCGTACCGGGAGTTGTACACACCGATTTGATGGCGAATAAAATCATCGAAGATCCATTCTTCCGCCTCAACGAACGTGGAGTTCAATGGGTGGATAAAGAAGACTGGGTGTATGAAATGAGCTTTAGCCTGACCCCAACCATGCAGAAAAAAGGCAATATCGACCTTATCTTCAAAGGACTTGATACATACGCGGATGTCTACCTTAACGATAAGAAGATATTGACTGCGAACAATATGTTTCGCGAATGGAGGATAGCTATCAAATCGGAATTGAAAGAAGGAGATAACTTACTCAAAGTTTATTTTCATTCTCCCATCAAAATGGATATTCCCAAATGGGATGCATTGCCTTATCAGTATGAAGCGGGGAATGATCAATCGGAGAATGGTGGAGTATTTGATAAAAAAGTCAGCATCTTTGCACGTAAAGCAGGCTATCATTACGGATGGGATTGGGGACCACGTCTTGTTACTTCCGGCATTTGGCGCCCCGTCTACATCGAAGCATGGGATGATGCGCGCATTTCGAACGTATTCATTCATCAGCAGAAAGTAGACAAGAAACAAGCTGTCATTACGAATAATGTGGAAGTCTACGCCGACAAAGATATTAATCAAGCTAAAGTATCTGTCGCCGACGAGAGCACCGGAAAGCAATTGGGCTATACGGTTGTTACACTAAAGAAAGGGGTAAACACCGTATCCGTACCATTCAGCATCAAAAATCCAAAACTTTGGTGGAGCAACGGATTGGGAGAAGCTCACCTTTACACCTTCCGCACCGAATTGGTGCTCAACAACGAAACGGTCGACAGTGAAGCAACCAAAGCCGGGTTAAGATCATTAAAAATCATTCACAAGCCCGATCAAGATGGACACACCTTCTACGTTGAGTTAAACGGTGTACCTGTATTTGCCAAAGGAGCCAACTACATACCGCAAAATAATTTCCTGCCGCGTGTCACACCCGCACAATATGAAAAAACAATCCTCGATGCCGCAAATGCCAATATGAACATGTTGCGTGTTTGGGGAGGTGGTATCTACGAGAATGATTTGTTTTATGACCTTTGCGACCGTTACGGCATACTTGTCTGGCAAGACTTTATGTTTGCATGCAGCTTGTATCCCGCCGAAGGCGAATTCCTCGAGAACATCCGGCAGGAAGCAATCGACAATGTAAAACGTCTCCGCAATCATCCCTGTATCGCCTTATGGTGCGGCAATAACGAATGTAATGATGGCTGGTTCGGCTGGGGATGGAAAAAGAAATATGAAGCACAGAATCCCGAATACGCAAAAAAGATATGGAAGCAGTATACCGACCAATACTACGTCACTCTCCCCGAGGTCATTAAGCAATATGATCCCGAAAGTTTCTACTGGCCTTCTTCTCCATTTGCCAGTGCGGATAAAGGTAGCGACGATCGCAATGGTGACCGCCATTATTGGAGTGTATGGCATGGTAAGGTACCCATTGCCGATTATAATAAAGAGCGTAGCCGTTTCTTCAGCGAATATGGCTTCCAATCGTTCCCCGAATTCGAGTCGGTGAAACGCTATGCACCTAATCCGGGAGATTGGGACATCTATTCGGAGGTTATGATGGCTCACCAGCGCGGTGGTATGCATGCCAACGGTCTCATTGAAACTTATTTGCTGAATGAATACCGTAAACCTAAGAACTTCGAAGCATTCCTCTATATGAATCACGTACTACAGGGTGACGCTATCAAGACAGCCATCGAGTCACACCGCCGCGATAAACCTTATTGCATGGGAACCCTCTTTTGGCAACACAACGATTGCTGGCCGGTAGCATCATGGGCAAGTCGCGATTATTACGGACGTTGGAAAGCACAACATTACTTTGCCCGCCAGGCCTATCGCGACCTACTAGTATCGCCAATTAAAGGAGATAACGGCCAATTAGGTATATATATTATATCCGATCGTCTTACCTCATGCAACGGCATGCTCGAAGTGACTATCAGCCAACTAAACGGCAATACAATCGCCTCTTTCCACAAGAATATAAAAGTCACTCCAAATGTCAGTGGAAAATACCTGAACATCAATCTGGCAGAATCCTTAAAAGGTATCTCGGAGAATGATGTCTTCGTTCATGCCGAATTCACGGCAGACAAAGGAAAGTCAACATACGCTAACAATTACTTTCTCGTCAAGCAGAAAGATGTGAACTATCCTAAGGCAACTATCAGCAAAAAAATACAACCCGCGGAAGGAGGCTACGAACTCACTCTCAGCAGCGACTATTTTGCACGTGCCGTTTTTATTGCTACAGGAGATGCTAACTGTACTTTCAGTGATAATTATTTCGACATTCTGCCCGGCAGTTCGGTAAAGGTAAAAATCCAGACCTCACTCCCACAGGGCAACTTGGAGAAACAACTGAAAGTCGTTTCGCTGAGTGACGAATATTGAGAGATTAATTGACCAAGCGTAAACATGTTTTGCCTACATAACGTTCTAGTATAAAAGTACTCACTTAAAACAACCCAATATTATGCAAGAAACATTTGGTAAAGGGACAGCCCTTAATTTGAAAGAGATGATAGAATATTCATCCGGAGGTGTTATTAGCAAACAGGTACTCAAGAATCAATCCGGCAACATCACCCTGTTCTCATTCGATGAAGGACAGGGGCTTAGCGAACATACCGCACCATTTGATGCTATGGTTCAGGTACTTGAAGGAGAAGCCCGCATCACAATAGGTGGTAAAGACAACATGGTAAAAGCCGGCGAAAGTATTATCATGCCGGCTAACATCACCCATGCTTTGCATGCTGTGCATTCGTTCAAGATGCTGCTCACTATGATAAAAGGCTGATTCTAAACAACTAATTTAGCTATTACTCATAAAATCAGAAACTCTCCCGGAGTTTTTTTGCGTATTTTAATTGCACCAATTGCATTAATCGACTTAAAAGACTGATATATAGTGAAATACAAGGGTGCAATTAAGTAAAACAGCAAGGTGCAATTAAATTTACTTGCACCCTGCTGTTTAATAGCAAACAATGCGGTTTGCATATTGACTGACAAAGAGATATAGCCACAGAAACAGAGTGCAAGTAAAAATTCATGGCATTATTTTTATCTAAAAAACAGCCTCTTTTTCCCCCACATACTGATTCTTTTTCCATTTTTTCCACCTTTATTTCGTTTAATATCCCAATTATTCAGTTACGCGAACAACTCTAAGACTTTTAGACCGTTTTCTATATAGGAAACATTCGTTTCTCCTAATGGGAACGATCGTACCCCCTAATGGGAATGCTTATAACCGCTTATAGGAACAACTTTGAAATAGACTACCGTTCATTTAAGAAAAGGATACTCTCAAATTATACTACAGCCGTAGTGTCATATCAATATATCAAAAGTACATCTTCACAATAATAAATTCATTTATCAAAATATACATAAATAGAAAATATTTTTTTATACACAAAAAAGATAAAAGCATCGTTTATATTAAAATATAAGTATATTTGTCGTGACAATACTAATTCAATATGGTATGAAACAACTTGTCAATATCGCATTGTTCCTCTTTCTGTTCAGCCTTTGCGCCTGTAAAGATCGACCTTACCCACGTATTCTATCGACAGTAGACAGTCTTACTTATGTCAAACCGGATAGTGCCATAACTTTACTCAAGAATTTGAAAAAGCAGATGAGTAATGAACCGGAAGCTACACAAATGTACTATCGTCTTCTTCAAATAAAAGCGAACGATAAAGCCTACATCACCCATACCTCGGACAGCCTCATACTTCCCATCGTAAAGTATTACGAAGAAAAAAACAGCAAAGACCACCTGATGGAAGCCTACTACTATGCCGGACGGGTATACAGCGACCTTAGCGATGCTCCACAAGCATTGGCTTATTTCCAAAAAGCCGCTGATGCCTCCAAAGGTAGCACGGACTACAGAGTAATCAGCCGGATATACAGCCAGATAGGGGAACTGTCATTGCTTCAGGACATTTATGACAATGCACTCACTGCATACCGAAAAGCCTATCAGTATAATGTTTTGGCAAAAGACAGTGCAGGACTTGTTTTCAATTTAAAGGATATAGCTTGGAACTATACTGGGCTTAACAAAGCAGACAGTTCTTTACATTATTATAGAGCCGCTTATGCATTGGCCAAAAAACTCAACAATGAGCGACAAATGAGCATTGTACAAGGGTCATTAGCAGACCTTTACATCCAACTGAAAAGATATGACGACTCTAAGAAGGCATTACTTGCTTCTCTTAGTCAGGTAGAGGATGTAGACCAAAATGCTATTTTCGCGACATCATCTAGATTCTATTACCAAGTCGGCGCCCTAGACTCTGCCTCATATTATGCAAATCGTATTATTAAAGGAGGTGGAGTTATCTATGCACAGCAAACGGCTCATTGGATTTTGGCACAGATTGCGGAGAAGAAAGGCGATTGCCAAGCTGCAATAGAGCAAATACAACATTATACTGCATGTACTGACTCCATACGGAAAATAACCAATACCGAAAGCATTCGTAAGATGCAGTCACTCTACAATTACCAGCTTCGTGAAAAAGAAAACAACAAGTTGAAAACAGAGAATGCAGAACAAAAACTTTTCATTGCATACACCTTGCTGGCATTTATTGTCTTTATAGCCCTGATAACAATCTACATGCTATATAGCAAACGTAGAAAAGACAAGTTGCAGGCACAATTACAGAAACTGGAGCAGATAAAAGAAGAACAACATAAGAAAAGTATTCTATTTATCGAAGAAAATAAAAGATGGATAGAAGTACTCGAAGCACAACTGGAGAAAGAGAAGAAAGGAGGCAGTTCCCAATTACAATTACTACAACTTCAAAAAGAATTACATGAACAGAACATTACCCGAGCAAAAATAGACCAGAAAGCACAAAAAGTTACGGAGAAACTTTTCCATCATTCCAACATCTATATACGTATTTGCCAAAAAGCAAATATCGAAGAGAGTAAAATGACAGAAGAAGATTGGAGAGAGTTAACCTCAACGATAGACGAAAATTACAACAATTTTACTTCGCGCCTCTATGCACTTCGTCATTTCAGCCCTATAGAGATGAAGATATGTCTATTACTTAAAGCCGGATTTTCAATCACCTCCGTTGCCAACCTAACCATGCACTCAAAATCTGCCATTACTTCCGCACGCAAATCTATGTATGAGAAAATAAATGGAACTAAGGGTAAACCGGAAGATTGGGACGCTTTTATTACCTCATTTTAATGTTAACCGCACAAAAACTAAACAAATAATCTCATTTCCGCACAAAAACCGTACAAAAACATACCGAATAAACCAAATAAGTATCCTAAGTTTGTACTCATAACAAAAGCTAAAAACAAGTATGATTATGAAACAGTTACTGCTCGGGTGCTTATTCGCATTAGTTTGTATCAATACTTTCGGAGAAGGGGTAAATATAGAACTTCACAAAGATATAAAAAACCCAGAAACTCGTTCTTTATCTATTATGCCCACCGCAACTCATGACGGTAACACCATAAGCATCTATTATGCCGACTACCTACTAGCCAATTTACAAATTACCGTAAAAGATTTATTCGGTAATACTGTTTACTCAAATGTCATCAGTATATCTTATAATAAACCCTATTCTTTCTTATTAAAAAATTTGGAAAGCGGAGAATATATGCTTGAATTAAGCTACGAAAACAAATTACTATACGGATATTTTTCACTATAGCAGACCACCTATTCTATAACAATAAATTCCTCAGAAATGAAATACATAGACTTACAAAAGATTCTATATATGGATTCCCTTATACAACACAAATGTACAGGGAGCCCTGAACAGTTTGCGCGGAAGCTCGAGGTATCCCGATCAGCCTTTTTTGAATACTTAGCATATATGCGGAATGAACTCATGTTGGATATACTATATAACAACTACAGTGAAACTTACTATTATGACGGAAAAGACCTTTGCGTTTTACTAGGCGATATGCGATGTGCAATATGCAAAGAAAAACACTGCCTTCAACAGGAACTAATTGTATAGCAGAATAGTATGAACTTCCCTTTTTACAAACAATTGGACGGAATGGATTGTGGCCCTACATGTCTGCGGATGATTGCAAAACATTACGGGAAAAAATTTTCTGTCCAGCAACTCCGAGATCAATCATTCATCCAACGCACAGGTGTTAGCATGCTCGGCATTAGTGAGGCAGCAGCAAGCATCGGATTACGAGGAACAGGCATACGTACATCTATTGATAGACTTAGACAACACTCCAAACTACCCTGTATTCTATATTGGAATCAAGAGCATTTTGTCGTACTATATAAAGTAGAAAGAAAAAAGGATAAAACATTCTATTATATCGCGGATCCGGCTTATGGCCTACTTAAATATGAAGAATCCGAACTTAAAAAATGTTGGATCAGCACCTCACAGGGAGGAGTAGATAAAGGCATAGCAATGCTCATTGATGTAACTCCTCAATTCTATGAAACCGAGCCAATAAAATATGAGCGCTTATCTTTATGGTATCTCCTGAAATATGTGCGTCCCTATAAAAGAGCTATTTTACAACTGGTCCTTGGATTATTGGGTGGCAGCATACTACAACTAATATTCCCTTTCTTGACCCAGACCATTGTGGATCAAGGAATAGGACATCGTAATCTGAACTTCATTCAACTTATCCTTATTGCCCAGTTGATGTTGGTTTTCAGCCGAACACTTATTGAAATCATCCGCCGGACAATCCTTTTACACATTAGTGCAAGGGTCAATGTATCACTCATCTCCGACTTCCTTGCTAAATTGATGCGCTTACCCATGCGTTTTTTCGACAGTAAACTAGCAGGCGACTTAATCCGACGCATAGAAGATCATCAACGCATTGAGACTTTTTTAACCCAATCAGTTTTAAGTATCATTTTTGCAATAATAACCATTGTCATTTTCGGAAGTGTACTAGCCGTATATAATTGGGAAATCTTCTTAATTTTTCTGCTATTTAGCTTCATGTATATCGGCTGGATCAAATTGTTCATGCGAAAGCGGGCAGACCTTAATCGGAAGAACTTTGAGCAAATGTCCATCAACCAAAACAACCTGATGCAAATGATTTATGGGATGCAAGACATCAAGCTATTGGGGTGTGAGCAGCAAAAACGTTGGGAATGGGAAAATACACAGGCTTCACTTTTTCACATCAGTATAAGTTCACTCAATTTGGGGCAATGGCAACAAATCGGTGCCGTATTGATCAATGAAATAAAAAATATACTCATTACCGTTTTATCAGCTACAGCCGTACTAAGCGGAGACATTACGCTAGGCATAATGCTATCCATACAATATATTATCGGACAAATGCAAGGTCCCATCGAGCAGTTCGTGAGTTTCATGCAACAAGCACAAGACGCTAAACTGAGCTTGGAACGTTTAGGAGAAATACACGGCAAAGCCGATGAAGAAACTGAAGGTATAGAATATACCAGTCAAGTATCCGGCAAAGATTCCATCCTTTTGAAAGATGTTTTTTTTACTTATGGATCAGAAAAAACAAAGAAAATCATAAAAGGAGTTACACTGGAAATTCCGGCCGGCAAAACAACAGCCATTGTCGGGTTGAGTGGAAGTGGTAAAACGACCCTCATCAAACTAATGCTTGGGTTTTATCCTCCGACTGAAGGAGCTGTAAACATTGGCGAGCAATCATTACAAAAAATCAGCTTCAAAGAATGGCGTAGACACTGCGGTGTAGTAATGCAAGAAGGGTTTATTTTCAGTGATACTATAGCTAATAACATAGCCCCGGACAGTGATGTCATAGATAAGGAGCGCTTGCTATATGCCGTTGAAATGGCTAACATCAGAAGTTTCGTAGAGTCGCTCCCCTTAAAATACAACACCCGGATAGGAAGTACCGGACAAGGCTTGAGTCAAGGACAAAAGCAACGCATCCTCATAGCCCGTGCCATTTACCGCAACCCTGATTACCTGTTCTTTGATGAGGCAACAAATGCCTTGGATACTGACAATGAGAAGGTAATACAAAACAACCTTGATAGATTCTTTACAGGAAAAACCGTTGTAATTGTTGCCCACCGCCTAAGTACTGTAAGAAATGCAGATAACATTGTGGTGTTGAGAGATGGAGTCATCATGGAAAGCGGAACACATGACGAGCTGATAGCCCAGAAAGGAGACTATTTCAGTCTGGTAAAAAATCAGCTAGAGTTGAACGCATAATATTGAAAGCCAAATGGAAGAAATATTTAAACCAGACAATACCGATATCAATAAAATAGAGATTTATAATCGGGAAAACAACGACATCTTAGGTGATATGCCCAACTGGTTGATCCACACAGGTAGCTACATTGTGTACGGCATTATAACATTACTTCTTCTAGGCACTGCAATTTTTAAATACCCAGATGTTATAAAAGCAGGTGTTAATATTGATGACATGGCTAATGTTGAATGGATTACAGCTAACAAATCAGGAAAGATAGATCGATTTTTTGTGGAAAACGAGTCGCGAGTAAACCGGGATGATACTTTAGGAATACTTAAAAATGCGGCTTCAATTACAGACGTTCAAAGATTTTGTCGTGTATTATCTCATGTGGAAGAATATTATAGAACAGATGACATTAAATATTTGAAAGAGTATCCTTTCGACCTTATTATGGGAGATATGACAGATGCTTACGAGCAATTTACGCAAGCAGTGCGTACAAATTTGATGTATCAGGAGTTTGATGTCTTTCCGCAAAAAGAGAAGTTCTTGCAAAAAGAATTGAGTATTCTGAAAAAAAATAAGCAAGCTGATGAAATAGCTGTTTTAAAAGCAAAACGAGAACTTTTTGAACTGGAAATAGACCATAAAATGGAACTCAGTAAAAACAAAAGACTGTTAGAGTTAGCTTATGAAAACATGGTGAACAGCTTAAAGGCATGGGATGCAAACTATCTTATAAAAAGTAGCAGCAACGGTACTGTGATTTGGGGAAAGAGTTGGGGCATGGGTAACTTAGTGAAGGAAGGAGATACGATATGCACTGTTGTGAGCCAGCACAAAGGACAACCTATAGGTCACATGAAATTATCTCAAGACGAAGTAGCCGGAGTAGCAAACGGAGACAAAGTTAATATAGAACTCACTAAATATCCGGCTCATACGTATGGATATCTGCTAGGGGAAATCTCTTCAATATCCTACGTACCTTACAACAAAAGTTACGCTGTGGAAATAAAATTTTCCGACGATATGATAACAAGCACTCGAAAAGAGATAAAATATGAGATCGGACTTTTCGGTAAAGCAGAAATTATTACGTCGAGCAGAAGTGTGTTGAACAGAATATTTGACCCTATATATCAATTGTTCAATAAGAAAGAATAATTCCCTAAGTATTAACTTTAATCGACAAGAAAATGAAAAAAAGAAAGCTCAAATCAGAGAGGCCGGAAACACGGGATAAAGCTTCCGGGCAGAATGATATCAATCAGGACGAGTTGTTGGATTTAGATAACTTATTGGATGTACAAGGAGGAGTAGACGACGACGATAAAAGTGTAGCATGTGGGTTAGGCTGCTTCAGTGGTTCAACCTTCCAACAGCAAGGACAATCTAATGACGGGAATAAAAACAAATAAAGTCTATGTACTTAATCCGTCATATCACTTGAGAAACGACGTTCATCGCATAGCATTGTTTTCTAAATCAGGTGGGAATGAGGGTAGCTCAATTGACTGGGCTACTTTCATTCATCCACTTCAAGCAGTGATGCTCAGTTTTTTTACTTACAACCGAAAACTGGCAAATAATCTTCAATTATTAGCTGATTACTTCAGCAGGGACACTACTTACATAGAAAAAGTTATCAATTCCTACATTGGAAATAACAAGCCTGTTTATACCATTTGGAGAGAACAAAAAATCTATTTCCCTAAAAATATACTTATTGATATGGATAGTATAAAAGAGAAATATAATTTCAGCAATCTGGCTACGGATTTATTCTCTTGCCGGGAGATAGATTTAACATCTAAACGACTATATTCCGGCCCCTTACTCCTGACATTTATGCTGAATAACAAATGTGCAACGCATTGTACATATTGCTATGCAGATACTAAAACAGCAGTAAGATATCCGCTCTCCACCCCGCGTATTATGGAATTAATACAAGAAGCCGCCAACTTGCAAGTACAACAAGTCAACTTGATCGGTGGAGAAATTTTTCTTCATCCCGACTGGGAAATTATTTTAAAGGAACTTGTAAGAGTAGATATTGCTCCAGAATACATTTCAACCAAAGTGCCTTTTACCAACGAGCTTCTAATTAAACTAAAAAATACCGGGTACAAAAATTTGATCCAAGTATCACTGGACACATGTGACAGCAATATTCTACAAAAGATGCTGGGTGTAAAAGGAACCTATACTCATGAAATATTAAAAGGCCTGAAAATCCTCGACCAAAGCGGTTTGCCTTATCAGGTATCCTCCGTATTAACAGCAACCAACAGCGACCAGAAGAACTGGAGTGATTTATATCAATTCTTTTGCAGTCTTGAACATCTAAATAATTGGCGGATAGTGCCGGTAAATACCCCCGTAAATGCAGAACCGAAAGATTTCATCAGGCAAAAAGCCCCAAAAAGTATAGTAGAAGAGGTGTTCAACTACATGGAAGAATTTATTCTGCCTACCTCCAAATTTCCTATCCTATTAGGCAGGGAAGTTATAGAAAACAACTTTTATACCGACGAAGGAGGAAGTGCACACTTCAGAGGAGCTCTATGTTCAGCACTAAACACTCACATGTTTATTTTACCGGACGGTAAAGTCACTATTTGCGAGCAACTCTATTGGAATCCTCGGTTTATTATAGGTGACGTTACTCACGAATCTCTCATTGAAGTATGGAATTCGCCCCAATCCTTATATTTAAGTAATCTCCGTCAACAAGATATTCAAGAGAAAAGCAATTGTAAAAGATGTACCCTCTTTACTCAATGCTACGGTGCCCGCAACAGGTGTTGGAGCAATATTATAAAAGCTTATGGGGATAAACAATGGGACTATCCGGATCCGCGTTGTTGCTTTGCACCGAAAATAAAAAACGATTTGGGATATTGAAGGGAGTATCATGTAGGCTTTCTATTCATAAGATAACAAGAAATATATAAATAAAAAAATACATGAATCCTGAAAAAATGGACTGGCAATCAATAATTTCACCCCCGTGATTATTAAACTAATTATTAATTAAATTATTAAGTTATGAAGCCGAAAGATGTAGACAAAAAAAATGAAAGTCAAATTGACGTAGTTAAAGAGTCTGAGCCATTTGATGATGAAACTCTAGAGCAAGTTAAGGGTGGAACAGCAGCAGAGGATATCTCTGTAGGGTGTTGTGGCATACAATTATCATGCCATAATAAAGGCAAATCAGAAGAAAAACTCGATATGCTTGAACCGTAATTTAATTGTAGCTATTTTCGCCTGTAGCCACCACATATGGCTACAGGCGAATTCTGTTTTATAATCATTTATAAACTTAATAAATAATGGAGAATTTAACTCTTTCCAAATATACTTATCTATTTAAAACAAAAAACATAGAGAATATAGAGCATTTAATATATAACTCTAGATCAAATGCTTTCCTCAGAATAAGCAGATATTTATACGATATACTCATACAAAGTAAAGAAAATCCTGTTTTAAAAACAGAATTAATATCCGACATAGATATAAAAGTACTAACAGATTCAAAAGTATTGGTTCCCCCAAATGAAGACGAATCTTTCATAAAAGACTTTGAAATGAAAACACACTTTGAAAGTTTCTCATCAAGCCATTTGTCATTATCACTTGCCCCAACCTCCGCATGCAATTTCAGATGTCCATATTGTTATGAGCGCAACAAACCTAATAAAGTTATGAGTGATGAAACAATAGATAATCTAATTACTTTTATAAACGAACATAAACATATTAAAACCATCGGTATCACATGGTATGGGGGTGAACCCTTAGTTGCTTTCAATACGATTAAAAAAATTATTGAAAAAATAAATAAAGAGTGCTCAGCCAAGCTCATCGCCCAAGAAATAGTCACTAATGGATACAACTTTAACAATGATGTTATTGATTTCTTTCAGGAAAAGAAATTATCAAGAATCCAAATAACTATTGATGGCCCGGAATATCTACATAATAAAACAAGAATATTATCTAATGGAAAAGGAACTTACAAAAAAATATTGTCTAACATAGAAAATATACTTGAACGACTACCTCAAACTCATCTATCTATTAGAGTAAATATAGGCAAAGATAATCAAGAAGGCTACTCAATCTTATACAAGGAATTGACTGACAAGTTTAAAGGTAATTTTAGCATTTATCCCGGATTTATAAGAATCAACAACGAGAACAAAACAAGCCTATCGTGTGGATCGATGGAGCAAAAAGATATAATTGATTTTTACGAAAAAATGAAGAAAGATAACATTGCAAAGATCAGATATTACCCAAGTATTTGCAAAAGCAAAGGTTGTGTCGCTACTATTTCTACATCATATGTTATTGGTCCATCAGGTGAAATGTATAAATGTTGGAATGATATGGGAGAGAAAAATATGATAGTAGGATACATTCACAACAAAAAGTTAACAAATGCAGAACTCTTTAATCAATACATGATTGATGGAAGGTGGACATCTGACAGCGAGTGTAAATCTTGCTTTTTCCTACCTATTTGTGATGGAGGGTGTGCGTGGCAAAGAGTAAGGAACAAATACTATGGAGGAAATTACAATTTTTGTTGTCTCTACAAAGAAAATGGGATAGAACAATTTCTACAAATTCAATATAAAAGGTGGAAAAAGAAAAAAAGAGAACCAGAAGTGGACAGATAACTATATGTATAGAGGAGACTAAAAGTGATATAAACAAGATATGATAATGAAACGAATAGCACTAATCATTGTACTAGCTACAACAATGCTTGAAGCATTTTCACAGATCACGAATGTAACGGGAAAAGTCCAGGAAGCCAACGGAAGCCCGCTAGAGTTTGTAAATGTGGTACTACTGACAGAGACCGACTCTACATTTGTAAGTGGAGTAACATCGGATGAAACCGGAAGATTCTCTGTTAAATTGAGTAAACCATACTCCACTCCGCTTATTCTTAAGACATCCTATCTGGGTTACAGTAATAGTTTTAAGAAGATAACATCCAACGATGCGGGAACCATTGTGATGTCGGAAGCAGATCAAATGTTGGAGGCTGTCGTTGTAAAAGGAACAAGGAATCGCTTCAAGATGGAGAATGGAGGAATATCAGCCGACGTAGCAAACAGCCCGTTGAAAAATATAGGCACGGCTAGTGAAGTACTAGAGAAATTGCCTTTTGTGGTGAAAGAAGGGGACGCTTTTACCGTGCTCGGGAAGGGTAAACCGCTCATCTATATTAATAATCGTCTAGTCAGAAATGATAGTGAGCTGGACAGGCTATCGTCGGGAAATATTAAAAAGATAACTGTAATTACCAATCCGGGGCCAGAATATGATGCTACAGTCAGTGCTGTAATTCGCATCGAAGCCATCCGTCCTCCGGGCGAAGGGATAGGTGGAGAAGCCTACGGAAGGATAAAAGTTGCCAGACGATTGTCCGAAGATGGAAGCATCGACCTAAACTATCGCAAAAATAAGCTCGATGTATTTGCTTATTACGGATATACCGAAGATCAGCGGAAAACAAAAATGAACTTAGAACAGAGTCTAAAAAGTAGCCGACAGACTACCACAATGGAGAGTACAGATACTGAAAAGAGTCATCGTAGAGAGCATTATATTGAGACCGGATTTAATTATGAGTTCAATGAGCACCACTCCGCAGGAGCAAAATACACTTATGACAACACTCCTTATGCAAAAGTAGACATGAATATGCAAAGTAAAATATTTGCGGACAATGTGCTTTCAGAAGATTTCCCAACAACAGCCTTGGTGGATATTGATAGAAGTTCTCATTTGCTAAATACCTATTACGTGGGTGATATAGCTAGCTGGCTTAAAGCCCAGCTCGACTTTGACTATGCCAAGGGAAGCGATAAGACTGGTCAGAATTCATGGTCTGGAAGACAAACCGATGAAAAGGTCGATACTCGATCCTTACAGAATTATCATCTTTATGCCGGTAAACTCACACTCATCACTCCATTGTGGAAAGGCGAGCTTAAATACGGAACGGAACTTAGTCGTACGAACAATGAACAAAACTATATTGTGGTAAATAACGAAGGTGCCGAAGACCTGACATCAAATACAAACCTGTCTAAGCAGCGGATGTTTGCTGCTTATGCAAATTACTCCAAGAGTATTGGCAAGTGGACATTGGGAGCAGGCGTACGCTTTGAAGATACAGGGTTCGATTACTTTGAAGACGGAAAGAAAATGGAGGAACAAAGCCGTACCTACAAGGACTTCTTTCCCAATGCTTCCGTGAGCTATCGCAATGAAAAACTACAAATGATGTTGGGATATCGCTCCACAATTCAACGCCCCGGTTATTATCAACTCAGAAACAGCGTTCAATATGATAATCCATATACTTATGAGGCTGGGAATCCCTACTTAAAACCCACAAGAACAGACGATCTCACTTATTCATTGCTGTGGGGTAAGATAAAGTTAATGGCATCATATAAGCATTACGATAATCTGATATTATTCCTGCCGGCGCAATATAAGGATAAAGACATTATCATGTTCCGCCCCGAAAACCTGAAGAATGCAAGTAATTTATCAACATTCATCTATTACTCTCCGCGTATCGGACTATGGGAACCGGTAGCGGGCATAGGAGTATCAAAAGATTATCTCAGCTATGAAAGAGTTGAAAAACAAAACTACAAAAAGCCCTATTTGGATTACAGCTTGCAAAATACTTTTCACCTGCCGGATGGATTTAATCTAATGATCGACTTTCAGGGAAATTCAAAGGGACATTCTACGTTGAATTATATGTATGGCAACTTCAGAATGGATATGCGGATAACCAAAACATTCATGGACGGCAGACTCATACTAAATTTGAGAGGAACGGATCTTACCGGTTCCTATCGAGATAAATACCGGATGGATGTATATCCCGTCACTTCATTTATCAACAAGGATCTGGACACCCGTTCAGTTCAGCTATCTGTAAGATATAAATTCAATGCTTCGAGAAGTAAGTATAAAGGAAGCTCAGCATCGGAAGAAGAGAGGCAGCGAATGTAAAAAAAACGACAGATAAAGTAAACAGCAATCCATATTCCGGTTACATCTACGTGAACATCAAATAAGATTCAAATCAGTTGAAGAACATGTGCAAAAAATGCTATTTTTGCACATGTTCTTCTTTTCATGTGCAAAAAACGCTATTTTTGCACATGTTCTCTATTTCATAATAAGGCCAAAAACAATAAATATAATGTATAAAATACCAAGCCTCCCCTTAGAGCAGAACCTTGATACGGTTGCTATTCTGAAGCAGTTGAACCGGGCGAATCGCAAGCTGGCAGAACTTAAAGGTGTAGCGCTGACTATCCCTAATGAGAATATTTTGATTGATACGTTAGTTTTGCAAGAAGCTAAAGAAAGTTCGGAAGTAGAGAATATTGTAACAACTCACGACGAGCTCTATCAGGCCGATATAGATGCAGGTCAGCTAATAATCAGTCTTCAAACGAAGGAAGTACTTCACTATAGTGCAGCATTGAAAAATGGTTTTTCATTAGTACGCAAGAACAAAATGTTGACTCTTGCCATGATAAAGGAAATTCAGGCACAACTGGAACAAAATAATGCCGGCTTTAGAGCAGTGCCGGGTACATCATTGAAGAACCAGCGCGGAGAAATAGTGTATGAACCACCCCAAGACAAGCAAACTATAGAAAAACTAATGGGTAACCTGGAGTTATTCTTGAATGATGATACCATGAGCGACTTGGATCCTTTAGTAAAAATGGCAATCATCCATCATCAATTCGAGAGTATTCATCCTTTCTATGATGGCAACGGAAGGACGGGCCGGATTATCAACATCTTGTTTTTGGTTGTAAAAGAATTATTAGATTTGCCTATTCTTTATTTAAGCCGTTATATTATTGATAATAAAGCAGAGTATTATAGGCAAATACAAGCTGTAAGAGATGCAGGAGATTGGGAACCGTGGATATTGTTCATTTTGAAAGGCGTTGAAGAAACGGCAACGGACACCATCCGATTGGTTAATGAAATTTCGACTCTAATGAAAACCTACAAAGTACAGCTCAAGGAATTATTAGGCAAAAGCTACAGACATGAGTTGCTGAACAACCTGTTTCGCCATCCTTATACAAAAATCGAATTTATAGAAAAAGAACTGGAGGTCAGCCGATTCACGGCTTCAAGAATCCTCGATAAGATAACCCAAAAGGGATTATTGGAAAAAGCAAAAAAAGGGAAAAGCTATTATTTTCTTAATAATGCGCTGATATCCTTGCTTACAAATAATAAAGAGCATACTGATTTATCGCCAAATGACATCATAGAATCTGTGACCGACTTATGAGCAAAAATAGTCTTTTTTGCTCACGTTCTTCTCTTCATGTGCAAAAAATGCGTTTTTTGCACATGTTTTCTATTTCATAATAAGGCTATAAATCTTTATTCTGTCATATCCTTTCCCGTCTCTATGTAGCGTACCGGTGCGAATCTGAAGAAGTACAACAGGATTACGATAAGTATCAGGATGCAGAATATCAACATATATCCGAGGATTTCTTTTACACTCACCGTAAGCGCCTGGATCTGCACACGTGAATATAAAGCATAATTAGCCATCGACTTCGCTTCTTCAATGCTCAACCCGTCGGCAAGATAACGATGAAGCGATGACGTATATAGACTCATTGCCAGCGGATTTTGTGTATCTACACTTGCACTTAATATATTGGTATGTTTAATTTGGGCATAATAGAGCCAGTTGCTCAATATGCTATAGCCAATGACCGGAGCTATAGTGGAACGCACGGACACAATATAAAAAGCATTTCGAATATATTGCGCCCGTTCCAGATTCTTCACCGAATAAACACTGAACGCAACAAACAACAGACACATCCCGACTCCACGAAAAAACAGTGGAAGAAGAAGGTCTTCGTACGTACCATAAGAAGCCATCGTGAAATAAGAAAGACTAAGACATACTCCAAAACAGAAGAAGCCGAGGAAAATCTGCCAGGCCATACGCACCTGCCTGCGATACAAAATGTAACTGATAATCCCACCCATTATGATTCCGGGAATCATCCGCAAGTACAATTCATTGTATCTGGTGGTCCCTATCCGAAGCACGGAGTTAACATAGCCGGACGTCAATATTCCCATCGAGACAAAGAACATCATGAATATGGAGAACAGGTGGGCAAGCAGGCTATATTTGTTTTTCAACAATGTAAAGTCCACAAAAGGGCGTCCCTCAATGGTGAGTTGCCGATGGATAAAAAGCAGACCTGTGACAATGGCAATCACTGTGCCATATCTTATATTTTCGGAGCTGAACCATGACAGGGTTTTGCCATACAACAGCACATAGATGAGTGAGAGCAGAAATGTGGAGAGTTGGAATGTGCTGATCAAGTCGAGGTCTTTGGCGGATAACTCTATTTTCTGTTTCTGGAAGTCCATTGTAATCAACACGGCGGTAAGGGCGAACAGAAGCAATATGGACATGAAATAATACATGTGCTGCCACTCGAAGAAGTGGGCAAATTCCGAAGCTATCACCAGCGAACCTTGACCCAGACTGAGGGTAATAGGATAGAACTTAGAGTAGAATTCATTGCGTGTACCACCGGGAGCAAAGACGGGGTTTATCATGATGATAGTTTCAATGAGGGAAAAACCTTTCAGAAAACCGATAAGGAAGCTGTTGAATACAATCAACTCAATAAAGGGGGTAAAGGAGGTAATGAGTGACAGGATGATTTGTCCGGTCAACGACATCAGCAAGATGAACTTTACAGGTGCCTTGCCCCTGACATAAGGAACGAAGCAATAGGCTACGGCCATCCCCGCAGGAGTGGCGTAATAGGCCATCATGACGTCTTCCTGCAACACACCCAATGCACTCGATATATTCAGCGTACTACCCGTATATCCACCGTTGATCATCATAACCGGAATCATGATGAGAAGCGCCACGACAACCCTTAACCCTTGGGAAACCCAGGGGCGGAAAGGGGTACTTAGAGGCTGCTGCTGTAAGATTACCATTGCCATTGTGCTTGTAGGGTTATTGCTGTCACTGTGCTTTAGATAATACGGCTTCTGTTTCGACCATCATGCCTGCACGCAACTTTTCCATCTCTTCTTTCCTGATATCGGTAAAGTCAATACGCACAGGAATACGCTGCTGTACTTTTACAAAATTACCGGCGGAGTTATCTGTAGGCAATAATGAAAACTTAGATCCGGTAGCTTCCGAAATAGCAGTCACCCTCCCTTTAAATGTACGCCCTCTGAAAGCATCAACTTTGATGTTCACCGCCTGCCCAACAAAAATGTCGGCAATCTGCTTCTCTCGATAATTGGCAATCACCCATTTGCCATCATTCCTCACCATATTGGTGATCGTTTGTCCGGCTTGTATGAGCTGCCCACTTTCCAATGTTCTCCTCCCTACATAGCCGGAAAATGGAGCGCAAATAACCGTGTATGATAAGTTTAACTGAGCTAATTCAAGAGCAGCTCTCATCCTGTCAATAGACGCATCAATATTATTCTCTCTACTCTCATTTTCAGCTAGAGAAGATTTAAGGGCCTGTTGTTGATGAAGGAGGGATTCATATCGTGCTTGTGTCGCATAATACTCACTCTTAATTTGATCAAACTGTTGACGTGAAACCGCATCTGCCTCATAAAGATTCTTAAAACGTTTGTAATCTTCTCCTGCTTTCCATAGCCTAGCTTGGGCTTCAGCTATATTAGCCTGCGATACAGCTATATTAATGCTGGAAGTGTTTACTGATTTACCGTGAACAGACAATGTTGCTTGTGCATCTTTCAATGCAGCTGAAGCATCTAAAAGCTTTATGCGGAATTCTCTATCATCGATGACCAACAAAGTATCCCCTTCATGCACATATTGATGGTCTGTAAAGAAAACCCGCTTTACATATCCTGAAATACGTGCGTTAACAGGAGAAATATATTGTTCCACTGTTGCATCGTCAGTGATTTGATATTTATCGAATCGTATAAATAGACGAATAACCCACACAATAGCAACAATAGCTAGTAAAGTGGACACTGCGTTTAATATTAAATTCCGCTGTCTTCTGGTAAGTTTCATCTTAATCATTTTCTAACTATATACCCTTTTCTTTATTTTCTATTTTATAATTCTCCACACAAATCGAGCAACTGATAATAGGCATAAGCCGCATTCACTTTCGCTTTAGTAAGTTCCAGTGTCGTATTCAACCTGACCAGATTTGCATCCAACAGGTCTGTTAGTATCGCTAATTGATTAAAGTACTTTTTATCTACTATCCGATAATTATCCTGCGACTGTAGAGAAGTGTGTTCCAATGCATGCAATCTGTCTAACGCTTCGATATAATGAGTATAGAAAACCTTTACCTCCATACGAATACTTTGTTTCTGTAGCTCTTCGGCTAGCTGCTGACTACTAATTTTATAGTGCGCTTCAGACAACACCCTTTTCCTACTGAACAGGCTCGAAGGAGTATATGACAGTTTCAACGCCATCACCCAAGTATTCAAGAAGTAATCCTGAGTAGGCGCTATATAAGGGATAGGCCGTTGTAATGAATTTGTAGCTACAAATGATAAGGAAGGAAGAAAACCTCCCTTTGTAATATTCAACTCTTTTTTGGCAATGTCGGTACGTACTTTTGACAGTTCCAAATCAAGATTGCTTGTATAGGCACGGCTTATATAATCTTCCATATTACTTACCAGCGGAGATTGGTTCAAGACCGTTGTATCGGGCACAAACAACAGCGTCTCATCCATACCCATAGCAATGGCAAGCTGCTGTGAAGCAATGGAAATGTTGTTGGCTATTTCTTTGTAGGCCAATTCGTAATCCGATTGCTGAATCTCACTTCTCAATACATCATTCGAAGTTACGGTTCCCTCTTCATGCATCTTGCGAATATTCTTTACCCTGACTTTTGCTTCCTCTATGTAATGGTGGTAAATATCCTGCTGTTGATAAAGGTTGCACAAGGATAGATAGATTCCCGCCAGTTTAAGTTTGACAGCCGACTTACTCTTCAGCAAACCCAATCCCTCAGCTTTGTGCTCTAACTCCGTTTTTTCCACTGTATTTCTGATGCGTCCTCCCTCGTAAATAGGCTGGATTGCCGATACCTGATAACTCTGTTGCCAATCGGGAGTGACCGGATGAGACATATAGGATAAATCTTTGTTCAACACCGTAGGCTGTCCTACAAATCCGAATTGTCCGTTCAACTGAATATCAGGCAAATATTTATCTTTGGCGATAGATACCTTGTCTCCTGACATGTACAGTTCCAATTGGGCTGATTGAATGGACAGACTTTTCTCTACTCCTTTCTTAAATAATTCCTCCATTGACAAAGGAAATGTCTGTGAGAAACAAATGAACGGGAAAGCGAACAAAAGAAATAAAAATCCAATCGTCTTACTCATTTTTAAGTGCATTGTTTACCTCACCGATTACTTTTAAACAGACTTCCAGTTCCGATAAGAGAATCCCATCACCCGTTTGCTGATAGAAATTATCCAATGCCGATTTGAACTCCGTATACAGTGTTCTTCCTTTTAATGTCAACTTAATTCGTCTATAACGCTTATCGTTCGGATCATCAAATCTTTCCACCAACCCTTTCCGTTCCATATTCGTCAACAAATAAGATAAACTCGATTTATCTTTGAACACCAACTCAGCCAACTCCTGCTGATTGAGGTTGTCTTGTATTACAAGTTGCTTCACTATTTGTAACATTTCCATTGATAAGCCTAGGTTTAGAGAGCGCAGAATACGGCAAATGTTCTGGCGATAAGAAAAGTAAACCTGATTGAGAGATGTAAAGAACTCTTGCATAACCTTTCTAAATTTAGGCTGCAAAGGTAGCAATTATTCCCATATAGTTGAACGTTCAACTATTAAAAAATATCACTTAATAATATAAGAAAACAGGATAGAAGACTTTAAGTATGATATTAGACTCTCCTGCTATGTTTCCTCTATAAAATTAGTCCGTTTTTTTACCCTACGCATTTATAAATAATGATTTTTATATTGAACTCGTTTATAAATCGCATATTTTTATATAAGTTTGTTTTAGCATTCTTATATAAAAAGACCTATGAAGCAATTAAGAATTCATTATTTCCAGCATGTACCTTTCGAGGGAATAGGCTATATGGAGGAATGGGGCAACAGTAATGGGCATCAACTATCGGGCACACGATTTTATGATGGGGAATGCCTTCCCCGAATAGAGGATATAGACTGGCTTATCGTGATGGGAGGTCCGATGGACATCTATCAGGATGGAGAATATCCATGGCTGCCGGCAGAAAAAAGGTTTATCAAACAAGCTATTGACAGTGGAAAGGTGGTACTGGGATTTTGTTTGGGCGGACAGCTGATTGCACATGTGTTGGGAGCCAAAGTCAATTGCGGAGAGCAAAAGGAGATAGGCTGGCATCCCGTTTTATTTACCGAAGAGGCCAAAACTGCAAAGGCTTTCATGACCATCACCGGCTTCCCCTCTACCGTATTCCATTGGCATCAGGATATGTTCGACATTCCCCAAGGTGCGGTAAGAATGGCATCAAGCTTTGCATGCCGAAATCAGGCTTTCATCTTTAACGATACGACTATTGCATTTCAATTCCATCTGGAAACTACCGCAGCTTCGATGAGGGGGATGCTTGCTAACTGCGCAAGTGATCTCGCTACAAGAAGCGAATACGTGCAAACCACAGCGCAAATACTCGACGGTGAAAAGTACATTGCCACCAACAATCGTTTTCTGAAAGAGATATTAGATCGGCTCGCCAGTATGTAAGCAAACCTTTCTCTCGCCATGAGATTATACGGATTTACATCGATTGGTGATCTAGATGTCCATACAATTTCTCACAGACATTTAACACATTCTGTGCGAAAACCACTATCTTTGCGCATTCAAAATGCGTTCATAACAAAAGACATACATATAGAGATGATGGAAAAGAAATTCAAACGTACTACCGTTACGTCAGCACTTCCTTATGCCAACGGTCCTGTGCACATCGGACATCTGGCTGGGGTTTATGTTCCGGCTGACATTTACGTCCGCTATTTGAGGTTGAAAAAAGAAGATGTTATCTTTATCGGAGGATCGGATGAGCATGGTGTGCCCATCACTATCCGTGCACGTAAAGAGGGTGTTACTCCCCAAGATATCGTAGACCGTTACCATTCTCTCATCAAACAATCATTCGAAGAATTCGGTATCTCGTTTGATGTGTACAGCCGTACTACATCGAAGGTTCACCATAAGACCGCTTCGGATTTTTTCAAAACACTTTATGATAAAGGAGAGTTTATAGAAAAGACCTCCATGCAATATTACGACGAGGAAGCAAAGACTTTCCTTGCCGACCGTTATATCACAGGTGAATGTCCGCATTGTCATTCGGAAGGTGCTTATGGCGACCAATGTGAAAAATGTGGAACTTCGCTCAGCCCCACCGAACTGATCAACCCCAAGAGTGCTATCAGTGGAAGCAAACCGGTGATGCGTGAGACAACACACTGGTATCTCCCCCTCGACAAGCATGAAGCTTGGTTACGCCAATGGATATTGGAAGATCACAAGGAATGGCGTCCTAACGTATATGGACAATGCAAAAGCTGGCTCGACATGGGATTGCAACCGCGTGCGGTAAGCCGTGACCTCGATTGGGGTATTCCTGTGCCGGTGAAAGATGCAGAAGGTAAAGTACTCTATGTATGGTTCGATGCTCCCATTGGCTATATCAGCAACACAAAAGAGTTACTGCCCGACAGCTGGGAAAAGTGGTGGAAAGACCCTGAAACGCGTTTGGTTCACTTCATCGGAAAAGACAATATTGTATTCCATTGCATCGTATTCCCTGCCATGCTGAAAGCGGAAGGTAGCTTTATTCTGCCGGACAATGTACCGGCTAATGAATTTTTGAATCTTGAGGGGGATAAGATCTCCACTTCACGCAACTGGGCGGTATGGTTGCACGAATATTTGGCAGACTTCCCGGGCAAGCAGGACGTATTGCGTTATGTGTTGACTGCTAATGCTCCCGAGACTAAAGATAATGACTTTACCTGGAAAGATTTTCAGGCTCGTAATAACAATGAGTTGGTTGCTGTATACGGTAACTTCGTGAATCGTGCCTTGCAACTGACTAAGAAATATTTCGATTGCGTTGTGCCCGCTGCGGGAGAACTAACAGATTATGACCGAGAAACCTTGAAAGAGTTCTCCGATGTAAAACTGGAAGTGGAAAAATTACTTGATGTATTCAAGTTCCGCGATGCACAGAAGGAAGCGATGAACCTGGCCCGTATCGGAAATAAATATCTGGCTGATACCGAACCATGGAAACTGGCTAAAACAGATATGCCTCGTGTGGGCACTATCCTGAACATATCTTTGCAATTGGTTGCCAATCTGGCGATTGCTTTCGATCCATTCCTGCCTTTTAGCAGTGAGAGACTTCGGAAAATGCTGAATATGGATAGCTTCGATTGGGCAAACCTCGGGCATACCGACTTATTACCTGCCGGACACCAGTTGGCTGAGCCTGAATTACTCTTCGAAAAGATAGAAGACAACGTTATTGAAGCTCAGGTACAAAAGTTGTTGGATACCAAGAAAGCTAACGAAGAAGCCAATTATAAAGCAAATCCCATCCGTCCGAATATTGAGTTTGACGACTTCATGAAACTGGATATTCGTGTAGGTACAGTATTGGAGTGCCAAAAGGTTCCCAAAGCGGATAAATTATTGCAATTTAAGATTGCCGACGGACTGGAGAACCGCACCATTGTGAGCGGCATTGCCCAACATTACAGCCCCGAAGAATTGGTCGGGAAGCAGGTTTGCTTTATTGCCAACCTTGCCCCACGTAAGTTAAAGGGTATTGTGAGCGAAGGCATGATTCTTTCTGCTGAAAACTTTGACGGATCGTTGTCTGTTGTTACCACAATGAAAGAGGTAAAACCGGGCAGTGAAGTGAAGTAAGAATGATTTAGCAAGATACCGGATGACAACTCAGGAGCTCATATTATTACTGGAGACGTTTATCAAATTGCCGGGCGAGAATGAAATCGTAGAATTCAAGAAAGCCAAAAACGGATTTGAGACACAAAAAATAGGAGAATATTTTTCCGCTCTCAGTAATGAAGCTAACCTTGGGCAAGAAGAGTATGCTTGGTTGATATTCGGTATCGATGATAGAACCCATGCCGTATTAGGCAGTTCTTATAAACCGACACGTCCTTCGCTTGATGCTTTAAAAAGAGAGATAGCTGAAGGTACGAACTGCGGCATCACCTTCACAGAGATATATGAGGTCATATATAAAGGAAAACGAGTCATCACGTTTCAGATCCCGGCCGCCCCTAAGGGGATACCGACTTCTTATAAAGGACATTTCTATGGTCGCGATGGCGAGTCATTGGTTGCACTAAGTCTACATGAGCTTGAAATTATCCGCAACGAAAGCGTACAGACCGATTGGAGTGCACAAGTTGTTCCCAATGCAACCATTGATGATCTGGACATGAGAGCTATTGCAACAGCACGCTCTCTCTACATCGCCAAAAACAAGAAGAATGCAATAGAAATAGCAGAATGGGATACCATTACTTTCTTGAACAAGGCAAAGCTTACTATTAAAGGGAAAATCACGAATACCGCTATTATCCTTTTAGGGAAAGAAGAAAGCGAAGTGTTCATTTCACCGGCAGTAGCCAAGATACGCTGGATCCTCAAAGATTCACAAGGTATAGAGCGGGATTATATGATTAAAAGCTGCCCGTTCATTCTCTCCATAGAAGAAGTCTACCAAAAGATACGTAACCTGAAATACCGATATATCAATCCAGAGTTCCGCACGCTATTTCCCGAAGAAGTGGATACGTATGAACCGTATGTCATTCGCGAGGCTATAAACAATGCAGTAGCTCACCAAGATTATACATTAGGAGGACAAATCAACGTAGTAGAGTATGAAGATAAACTTGTTTTTACCAATAAGGGAGAATTTATACCTCAGTCTATCAGTAACGTCCTTAAAAATAATGCACCGGAGGAAGTATACCGAAATCCTTTTCTAGCTCGGGCAATGGTGGAACTCCAAATGGTAGATACAATAGGAAGCGGGATACGAAAAATGTTTAATTTTCAACGGCAACGCCTGTTTCCATTACCCGATTATATTATTGAAACAAACAGAATACAAGTTATCATCATTGGAAAGATACTGAATATAGAATATGCCAATATATTAGCAAAGAAGCAGGATTTGACATTAGTGGAGGTAGAGGCACTTAACCGTATACAGTTAGGTCGACCGGTTTCGGACGAAGAAGTCTCTTTGCTCAGAAAGAAAAGACTCATTGAAGGAAGAAAACCAAATCTGTTTATTTCTAAATCCGTAGCACAACAGCTGGATAAAAAAATTGATTATTCAAATAATAAAGGTTTTGAAGACGATTATTATTGTGACTTAATACTGAAAGCATTGGCGGAACATAAAGTACTTACAAGAGAGGAAATTACCAGATTGCTTTGGGTGAAGTTACCTGATATATTAAGCGAAAGCCAAAAGCTCATTAAGGTTAAAAACCTTTTAGCCAAGTTGCGGTCAGTCAACAGAATTATTAATCAAAGACAAGGAAGTATATCAAATTGGAGACTAAATGAACTATAGATTTATCCGAGATTTATCCGAGATTTATCCGAGATTTATCCGAGGTAAACAGCATAACAAGCTAATAATAAAACATATACTTCTTAATATTTAAGAGCCATTAAATGATATTTTAATCATAAAGTAAGCAATGGGTGAATCATCATTAAAAGAAAAAGCGGCCAAAGGGCTATTCTGGGGAGGAGTTGGAAATACAGCTTTCCAACTTTTGAATCTTGTTATCGGAATATTCCTCGGTAGACTGTTGGATGCTTCGGATTATGGTATGGTGGGTGTACTGACCATCTTTTCCGCCATGGCCGGTATTTTCGTTGAAAGTGGATTTATCCTTGCCATTGTCAATAAGAAAGAGATCAAGCATGAAGATTATAATTCGGTCTTTTGGTTTAATATAAGTATCGGTGCGGGACTCTATCTGATACTCTTTGCTTGTGCACCGTATATCGCCGAGTTTTATCATAAGCCGGAGCTGACGCCACTGGCGAGGTTCCAGTTTCTAAGCTTCCTGATCGGTAGCTTTGGCACTGCTCCTACGGCTTACTTCTTCCGCAACTTAATGGTAAAGGAACGGAGCCAGATACAGATCGTAGCAATTTTGATTTCGGGCATTATAAGCGTGATTTGCGCATACAACGGTTGGGGGTATTGGGGTATCGCCTTACAAACCATCTTATATGTCAGTGTGAACACATTATTACTGTGGGTCATATCCCCTTGGCGACCTACATTCTCGTTCAGCCTACAGCCTTTGCGCGAACTGCTTCCATTCAGCACTAAGCTGCTCTTCACTTCCATGTTCACGCATATCAATAACAATATTTTCTCTGTACTACTAGGTCGATTCTATACCATTCCCCAAGTCGGTTACTATACTCAGGGTAGTAAATGGACGACAATGGGATATTCCACCATCTTCGGAATGATCAACAGCGTAGGGCAACCCGTATTCAGAGAAGCAACCGACGATATACAGCGCCTCCAGAATATCTTCCGCAAATTGATGCGCTTTACTGCTTTCGTCAGTTTTCCGGCCATGTTCGGATTAGCAATAGTAGCCCGTGAAATGATTGTGATCACCATCACAGACAAATGGCTACCTTGTGTCCCTGTGATGCAGATTTTATGTGTGTGGGGGGCATTCATGCCAATTTCCACTCTTTATTCCAATCTGACCAACAGCATCGGACGCCCGCATATTTTTATGTGGAACACAATTGGGCTGGGTGTTTTCCAACTATTATGTGTCTATTTCAGTTATCCTTACGGTTTACATATCATGCTTATTGTTTACACGCTAGCCAACATCCTTTGGCTGGTTATATGGCATTATTTTGCTCATAAGCATATCGGCATTTCATGGTTCGCTACTCTGAAAGATATTGCTCCTTATCTCATTCTTTCGTTGGCAATCATGTTTGTGGCCAATACTGTAGCGGGATATGTGACAAACATTTATCTCTCATTGATCTTGAAAATTTCATTGGCAGCCTCTCTCTATATACTTGTCATGTGGAAGTTAAAGTCAGCAGTGTTTAGAGAAAGTATCCAATATCTTTTTAAGAAGAAACGCATACTGTAAGTGAAACCATTAAAAGATACACATAAACGATGACCTTAGAGCATGTGACCGTTATCATTCCTGCGCACAACCGTCCCGACCGTTTACGCAGATTGTTGGCTTATTACAGTCGGACTAATATACGGATTCTTGTGCCCGATTCATCGGATCTCCCGTTTGCCGACCTTGCAGAGTATCCCGACATTGTATATCGTCACCAACCGAAGCAACACTTCCTACTCAAGATAAAGGAAATACTTCCGCTGATCAATACACCTTATGTGCTTTATTGTGCCGACGATGACTTTACAATACCCGAAGCCATAGCACGTATGACCGACTTCTTGGATAACCATCCCGATTATTGTAGCGCTCAAGGGCATTACCTGACTTTCACTCCGCAAAAAAAGAAGGTAGTATTTTATCCACGGTATATCCGCTATTTCGATAAGCAGGTGACAGCCGACACGCCGCGAGAGAGATTGCTACAAGAAAAAGATATGTATGCTTCTCTTCTCTATGCCGTGATACGTGCCGATGCTTTCAAAAAAATGTACGAAAAGTGCTTCGATGACAAAGGTGAACTCAGGTTCCAAAACCTTTTCCTTGCGGAAGAATATTTTAATCATGCAGCACTGATATTGGGTAAGTATATCACTCTGCCCTACTTTTACAGTGCACGTGAGTTCATCGAAGGATCAGCCACGAGCACCACTACACCAGTCTATATCGTAAAGTCCGCACCGGAATATAAGGGCGAATACGAAGGCTTTCTTTATTCTCTGGCAGAGCTACTTAAAGAGCAAGAAGGCCAGAGCTTTTCGGGCACACAGATTCAACAGCCTCAACAGGCAATGGAATCGCCTTCATCGGTTCCGTTGGCGCAATACCCAAAAGAACTCCAACAATCAGACCCTTCCGGACATACGGACCCGACATTTTCAACAGACGACGAGATCGCTTTCATTCGCTCCATTAGTACAATGCCCAAAGAGACTTCTACGATCACTCGCAAACGCAAAATCAAGGAATTCTTCCGTCGCAACAAATATCTTTTTTGGCTAAACAGACTAGCCGACAAAAGATATAATCAGAAAGGATTGAACATCATCAAAGGGATGCCCAGTTATCCTTGTTCATTCAATACGCCTGAGAAAGAAGAAATCCTGCGAATGATTTCAATGAAAGCGTAAAATCAGTACCTTTATACTCGAAAAGCAAAAGAGAGTTTCTCTGCTTTTATAAGGAGTATGACAATGATGAACAATAAAAACGCAGGTCTAGAGGAAAAAGTGAAAGTCAGCGTACTGATGCTGACTTACAATCAAGAACAATATATTCATGAGGCAATACGCAGTGTCATGCTTCAAAAGACGGACTTTAAGTTCGAACTTGTCATTGGCAATGACGCCAGCACTGATGAGACGGGAGCGATATGCAGGGCATGGTATGACAACTACCCCGAGCAAATAGTATTACTAAACAGGGAGCAAAACCTGGGATTGATACAAAACTTCCTGCAGACCTACGCCCATTGCCAAGGAGAATATGTTGCAATCTGCGAAGGTGATGACTTTTGGACGGATAAATGCAAATTGCAAACGCAAGTCGACTTTCTTGATGCGCATTCAACCTATTCCACCTGCTTTCATCGGGTTATCAATTATTTCCAGGATAACGGAACCAAAAGCCTCAGCAACGGCAAGCAGAAGATTGATACAGACATTATGGATTTGGCGCGAAGCAACTATATTTCGAATGTTTCGGCGGTATTCCGTAGAGGATTGTTCGGTGATTTCCCCGATTGGTTCACCAAGGTCAGTACTTACGACTATGCCTTGCATTTACTGAATGCGCAGTATGGCGACATACACTACATCAATCGTCCAATGGCTGTCTATCGCCAGCATGGGAGAGCTATTTGGAGCGAAGCCGGGACCGATAAAAAGCTGGACATCTCATTAACGGTACGGGAGCTGCTTATGGCTTACTTCAAGACCAAGCGCAATGATGTTTACGATGCGCTGCGAACTTCCCATAGCCAAATTTGTTTGAACCTGATCAGGTATTACAAAGAAATACCCAGAAACGAAGATAATGTGAAACGTACTGAAGAGCGTTTGTTGAAATACAGACCCGAATGGAATGATGAGGAGCTAAAACAGAAAGAAATTCCATCAAAATCAACGCTACAACAACGCATGATGGCAGCGGCAAAAAAAGCACGTGCAGCCGTATCCTTATTTATTCCTTTACCCCGAATTAAAGAATAAAACCTCTCTCCCCTGCCTCTTACTCACGGAGCAGAAAGAAACAGGCTTTCTTTCTTATTCCCGACTTCAGACAAAAAGATCTCTCAACGGGACATATTGGTAAGATTGAACTGAAGATTACGATTCCCTTATAATCTAAATAAGTGAGATTAATAACCCGCATGAGGAATATATAGTTCGAAAACATTGGAAGTTAATATGCAACCCGTTGCATATATAGATCGAACCTGCTGGATATATAGATCCAATAAAAGCCTTTCATGGAGATTATTCAGAATAACATCTTTGGCTAAAGACACAAAGAAAGGACTAGCTCTAAATGAATAAATTGATTCTAAGACTCTGTTTATCAGACCGCAGCTTTTACATAAACTTTTGAAGTACACGCTCAAGCATACCGTTATCCAAAAGTATCTTTTCTACAAATTCGCGAAATGCACCAAAGCCGCCATGAGCAGTGGTCACATAATCGACTTCACGCTGTACATAGTCCGGCGTATTACATGGAGATCCACTGAACCCGACTTCACGAAGCAAACGAATATCATTAAGATCATCGCCTATAAAAGCAACATCAGCCAAAGTTATACCCATCTCGACACAGATCTCCTGAGCTTTAGCCAGTTTATCGGCGACGTGTAGATAGCAACGGTTTATTTTCAGTTTATCGGCACGCTTCTGGACTAAAGCGGAATTTTCACCGGTCATAATAGCCACGGGTATCCCCAGCTCCCTGAGAAATATTACCCCCCATCCATCTTTCACTGAAAAACGCTTCATCACATCACCCTCGGCTGTATAATACATACCACCATCTGTCCAAACTCCATCAATATCTGTTATAACCAATTTCGGTAACATAAGCTTTTCTTTTATCTGTTACTGCTATTCTACTTTATATATTCTCTAATTATCGGTAAGCACCCCGAACACAACATCAAGCATACAAGATTATTATGAGGAGCATCTACCTCCTCTTACCAAGTATCCCTGCAAAACCATCTTTATAGCCGTCCCATAAAGCCTTCCACTTGGCAAACTTCTGGTTCTCATAAAGTAGTATAAATACGATGCGCTTATAAAAATGGTAGCGTAGGTGAGCCTTTATATTTATATTCTCCGGATACAATGCATGCAAAACCATTCCGTTACGAACATTATAGTATGAGCGATCGGGTGAATACTCATTAGGAAAAACCTCTTTTCCTAATAATCTGTGCTTCTTTTTCTGATACCCCAAATCATGTTGAAGAAGAACATTCTTAAAACATACCGTAGGAATACCTCTGCGCGAAGCACGCCACGAAAATTCACAATCAATCCCCCATACAAACAAATCTTCTCTGAATCGACCCAGTTTCTCGAATACAGTCAAGGGGTATATTGAACCCGAAGTCATACAGGAAGATACCCGATCGACAGAATCTTCCACCGGATATAAGGTAGACTGCTGGGACTTTATAAAGTAATTGGTCGAGAAAATCACTTCATTGTCGGCTCCAAAATCAAGTATTGCTTTCAAGTATGATTCAAAGTCATCCCCACTGAAAGAACTGTCTTGATCCATCGTCAGTAAATGGGTGGAGCCATTAGCAGAAGCTACAGAGATAGCCGCATTAAGTGCCGAGCCTATTCCTTCATTACTCCCCGATCCGAGATAAGAGATTTTATGAGAGTCGGCAACACCGGACAAAGCCAGCTTTTCGCGACTTCCCTGCGGAGTATTATCCCATAAGACCAGCTCATCCACATGATGGATATAAGTTCCGATATTCTGAGCCAGATCATTACCGGGATTATACAAAACGACAACCGCTGTTATTCTCATCACTCAATAAAAGATTGATAAACGATTTCATTCCGAGGTATCTCTTTGAGCACTTTATGACCGATGACTTTTGAACGCTCAGCCCATTTAAATCCATCACCCGGACTAAGCAGATGCAAATCTTCCTCCGTTATCACGTCACCCACATGCAGCAATCGTTTGGTAGCGATGGAACGTTCCAACTTTACCTTGGCGGAAGCTACCGCAGGATCAACATACAATTCTTCTTTGCCCAACCACCGTTCGGCAATACGGATATCCCGAATCATGCGGTTAACACCATCCGGTCCGAGAGAACCTTGTTGGTCTGT
Organism: Bacteroides sp.; assembly: GCA_041907545.1. Taxonomy (GTDB): domain Bacteria; phylum Bacteroidota; class Bacteroidia; order Bacteroidales; family Bacteroidaceae; genus Bacteroides. Next base: position 173,706 of record JAYRGX010000001.1, on the reverse strand, counting down.
TCCTTTCATCCGGCGATCTATAGTCACATGTTTCTCTATGATTTCAGCCCCCATACCCACTGCCACAACAGGTGCCGCAATACCAATGGTATGATCGGAAAAACCAATAGTGTATTGCCCGTAATGCTCCTTAAGATAAGAAATCGTTTTTAAATTAAGATTATCAGGCTGGGTGGGATATTGGGAAACGCAATGTAAAATGGAAATATTGTCATGATGACGCGTGATGACTTCCAATGCATCATCCAATTCTTTTTTACCGGCCATACCAGTGGAAAGAATAATAGGAATCTTTGTCTCCGCCATGGCTTCCAGCAATGGAAGATTCGTAAGGTCACGACTTGCCACTTTCAAACGGTCGGGAGTAAACAACGACAAAAGTGATAAGCAACCCAACGAACAAAGAGTTTCGACAAAGTCCAAGCCAAGCGACTTGGCATATTTATAGACTTCAAAGTGTTCCTCATCGTTTAATTCGAGGAAAGCACGATGTTCGCCGTATGTACGTCCGAAAGAATGCGGTGAGTCATACAGCCTGTTCATTTGGGAGTCAGTAAGCTCTTCATTCAAGTCGCGCTTAGTCATCTTTACAGCATCCATCGGACGAAGCTCAATACCGAAAACTTCTTCACGAACAGGACGAGAGACCAATTCTACGATCAATTTGGCTATGTCAACCGAACCGTTATGATTCTGTCCTATCTCTCCAATTATATATGTACTCATACGTTAATGATTTATTCTAAATGGTTTACTTCTCGTTATGAGCAATGTTTTCAAGCATCTTCACGCGATATTCCGGATTAGACTCAACCAGTTTCAACAGCACTTCAATGCTGCCATCCGTCTTCTCGCGATAGGTGGCATAAAGTGCTTGCAACAAGGTGAAATCTTCAATGGTATCAAGTGTAAAACGAAGATCATAACGACCTTCAAGCTCGTTTGGCAAAGGCAACAAACGGATGCTAAACTTTTCGGGATGGGTATAGAGATATATCGTAACATGCTCTATGTAAAGCTTTTCCTGCGTGGAGCAAGCCACCCGACGAAGTGCATTCATTGTCGTGAGTTCCGCAAACAGTCCCAAATGCGATTTAATAGTGGGTCGACCATCTGCAAACCCGTAGGCAATATAGTCAGCCGGACAAATATCATGCTCAGTAAAAAAGAAATTGAACGAGTCTGCCTGTAAGAACGGATTGTCTGAGCAAACCCGGATGAACCGGTCAATACCAAACACTTCCGCCGCACGTATAAAACGGCTAAGAACATTGTCTTCATCCCCACGGAAACACAAGATTCCGGCTTGGCGGGCAATATCTGCCAGCACATCATCTTGCGGACGATTCGTCGTAGCTAAAACTATAATTTTATCGGGACATGCCTTCTTTATATTGCCGATTAGAATATCTATGATACGCTGGTCTTTATAGAAAGGCAATAGTATCTTATTATGTAACCGGGTTGAACCGGTACGGGCTTGAATAATTATTCCGTCTTTCATAACTTCATTCGTTTAAAAGCATCTATATAGGAACCTGGAGTTACATTGATAACTTCCTTCCCCTGTTTTTGAGCGTATGCCTCCAATACGAAATAAGATTTGAAGGCTACGTACATGTGGTACAATATAGTGTACAGGCGTGCGCTATGCAAATTTTCCTGAGTGACTGTAGCTGCTTGCGATTTATTCTGATCATAAAAATGCTTCTGATGCATTAACACCACATTCTCATCGGTAACGGTTATTTCCGGTAACCAAGAATGGTCAGCCCCTGCCAGATATATCTTTTTAAAAGGTAACCTCAATCCCATTGTAATGGAAGGTATTAATACGTTATGAGGACGCGGAACACCCAAGCCCTTGCTGAATATCCAGTTGCAAAACGGCTGAAAGCCTTCAATAGGAGTAGTATTGTAAAGACACAACTTGATGTGCGGATTGGAAGATATTAACGGCTGCCACTCTTTATTCTTCAATGCCCGAGCAGGGACAAACAGACATAAATTCCATGTCGTTTTTTCGGCCAAAGCCTGAAACAACTGAACTCTTTTTTCGGGAACAATCCAAAAGAGGGGATCGGCTATCAAGTATAATTCAGGACGTAACTGCTCGAACATCGGCGAAGTCACGCAGAAATTTACCGCAAGCAAAGTCTTCCGGCGGACAAATTCGATATGATCTTCGACCGTACGGTTTAGCGAGGGGCCGTTGGCTAATATCAATAACTCATCCAGATTGCTAAATGAGTTTGGCAATTCCACTTTCCACTTTGATTGTAGTAATATCTTTACAATACTCAGAAAGCTCTGCCATAATAAGCCAAAGTATTTCAGTCCTTTTTCTCCCATCGTTGTCCCAGGTTTGATAAGTATTCACGGCAAAGATAATAAAGTTTAACCCCGAGAAAATAAAAAATTAACGATTTTATGGATAGAAAAACAGAAAAGACTTACTTTTGCCAAAACAATTAGACAAATGAGAGTATTACTGATCAATACATCCGAACGTGTTGGAGGAGCTGCCATCGCAGCGAGCCGACTGATGGAATCACTAAAAAACAATGGGATTAAGGCTAAACTCTTGGTACGTGACAAGCAAACCGATCAAATCAGTGTAGTCTCATTAAGCCGAAATTGGATGATGGTCTGGAAATTTATTTGGGAACGGATTATTATTTGGAAAGCAAATCAATTTAAGAAAAATAACCTGTTCGCAGTCGACATTGCAAACACCGGCACCGACATAACCTCAATGCCCGAATTTCAACAAGCTGACATCATTCATTTGCACTGGATTAATCAAGGGATGCTTTCGCTAAATAATATTGAAAAAATATTGGCTTCGGGAAAGCCCGTAGTCTGGACTATGCACGATATGTGGCCTTGCACAGGTATCTGCCACCATGCACGCGAATGTACACATTATCAACAGGGTTGTCACCATTGCCCGTATATCTACAAAGGAGGAAGCAAAAAAGATCTCTCAACCAGAATATTCCGCAAGAAGCAAAATATCTATAAAGGAATACATATAAGCTTTATAACGTGTAGCCAATGGTTGGAAGGGCAAGCTGCAAAAAGTGCATTGTTGACAGGTCACTCAATCACAAGCATTCCAAACCCGATCAACACCAACCTGTTTAAGCCTAGAGACAAGAAAGAAGCCAGAGAAGCATGTATGCTCCCTCAGAATACAAAATTAATTCTCTTCGGCTCTGTCAAAATCACGGATAAAAGAAAAGGCATTGATTACCTTGTGGAAGCATGTAATCTCTTAGTGAAGAAATATCCCGAATTATCAGCTCAGTTAGGAGTAGTGGTCTTCGGAAAGCGCTCCGAAGAATTGGAAGAGTTATTACCTCTCAAGGTGTATCCACTCGACTATGTAAGTAATGAACATCAAATGGTGGATATTTACAACGCAGTGGATCTATACGTAACCCCTTCTTTAGAGGAGAACTTGCCGAATACAATTATGGAGGCAATGGCATGCGGTACACCTTGTGTAGGATTCAATGTCGGTGGAATACCGGAAATGATAGATCATCTCCACAACGGATACGTAGCTGAATATAAATCCGCTGAAGACTTGGCGAACGGTATACATTGGGTATTAACTGACTCCGGGTATAAAGAACTTTCGGAAGAAGCTACCCGGAAGGCCGTTAGCAGCTACTCCGAGAATAACATTGCGAAGAGGTACATCAATGTATACAATAAAATAGCCGGAAGGAATGCATGAACATTATAATCCCAAGTTCAGCATTATAACAGTAACCTATAATGCTGAAGCTGTATTGGAAGACACAATCTTGAGTGTGATCTCTCAAACGTATCACAACGTGGAATACCTTATTATTGACGGAGCTTCTAAAGACAACACTTTAGACATCATCAAGAAATATGAAGACCGCATCAGCCGTTATATCAGTGAGGCGGATAAAGGATTATATGATGCAATGAACAAGGGAATAGCTTTAGCTACTGGAGATTATTTATGTTTTCTTAATGCCGGGGATTGTTTCCATGAGGACAGTACCCTGCAAGAGATCGTACGCTCTTTAAAGAATGGTGAAGTATTACCGGATGTTCTTTATGGACAAACCCACATCGTAGACAAAGAAAGACATTTCCTTCATCCGCGGAGACTTACCGCCCCATTATCTCTTAATTGGAAGAGTTTCAAGAAGGGAATGCTGGTATGTCATCAGGCTTTCTTTGCGAAACGAGGCCTGGCAGAACCTTATAACTTAAACTATCGTTTTTCTTCGGACTTTGATTGGTGTATCCGCATTATGAAGAAATCAAAAGTACTGCATAACACCGATCTGACTATTATCGACTATCTTGATGAAGGCATGACAACTCAAAACCATAAAGCGTCTTTGTTGGAACGCTTTAAGATAATGACAATACATTATGGATGGACCTGCACCATAATCAGGCATTTAAGTTTTGTGATACGTCTACTGTCCACTAAAAAGAGGACAATTCAATAAGTAAAGGGTAAATAACACAAAACACATAACTGCATCGTTTTCAGCGGCTTCAGAACAGTTCAATAAAAGCATTCAAGCTCTAATTATCGTAGCTTGTTCTTTAGTTCTTCCACTCCTTCAGAGGCTCCTTTTTGAATAACAGAGACTTTTCTATACGATTGTATATCTACCGGATTCGGATCTATCAAATAAATTTCAGTATCTTGAGGAGCATAATTCAGCAGTCCCGCAGCGGGATATACGTTCATAGATGTACCTATAATAACAAATATATCGGCAGATTCCACATACTCAATCGCTGTTTCAATCATTGGAACAGATTCTCCAAACCAGACGATAAACGGACGAAGTTGAGAACCATCGCCAGCTTTATCCCCCAGCCGTACTTGATATTCTTCCGGCTTCAACTCCTGAATATACCGAGAATCATTGGGGTTACGACTTGAGCAAACCTTGGTTAATTCACCATGCAAATGGATCACATGCTTACTCCCGGCCCGCTCATGCAGATTATCGATGTTTTGAGTAATTACCGTTACATTGAAATCCTTCTCCAAATCAGCAATCCCCAAATGTCCCCCATTAGGGACGACCTCAAGCAGCTGTTTACGGCGTTCATTATAGAAATTAATAACAAGTTCCGGATCTTTAGCGTAGCCCTCCGGCGTAGCGACTTGCTCAACCGGATATTTATCCCACAAACCACCGCCACCTCTGAATGTACTGATACCACTTTCGGCACTCATACCGGCACCTGATAAAACGACCAAGTTCTTCATCAAAACCCCTTTCTATTAATATATTATATAGCAAATATACAGAAGAATAATCGGCCGAACAGATAAATAAGAAATTTTAAATCCAAAAAGAAAGATCATTCAAATAAAACATGTACTTTTGCCACTTGTAAATTTACATTTTAAGAGAAAAATCACTTTTGTATCAATCAAGAATTAGTATGGATAAATTCAGTTATGCCATTGGGCTCGGAATCGGGCAAAATTTGTTAAGTATGGGTGCCAATGGCATTGTCGTGAATGATTTTGCACAAGCAATTAAAGATGTATTGGAAGGAAATCAGACAGCTATATCACACGCTGAAGCACGCGAAATCGTTAACAAATATTTCTCCGAATTAGAGGAAAAAATGAATGCAGCCAATATAGAAGTAGGAAAGAACTTTTTGGAAGAAAATAAAAAACGTCCGGAAGTTATTACTTTAGCAAGTGGATTGCAATACGAAGTCATTAATGAAGGAAAAAATAGCGAACACGCAAAAGCTACCGATCAAGTTAGATGTCATTATGAAGGAACGCTAATTGACGGAACGCTATTTGATAGCTCTGTAAAACGTGGACAACCCGCCGTATTCGGAGTAAATCAAGTTATCCCCGGATGGGTGGAAGCCTTGCAGTTAATGCCTGAAGGAGCAAAATGGAAACTATATATTCCATCTGATTTGGCATACGGTGCACAAGGAGCAGGTGAAATGATACCTCCGCACAGCACACTTATTTTCGAAGTGGAACTAATCGAAATCTTATCTTCAAAAAACTAATAAATAATTAAAGCAAAATGAAAAAAGTAACATTTCTCATGGCTATTGCTGTAGCTGCAGGCTTAGCTTCCTGTACTGCACAAAGCCCTAAAGCAAATCTGAAAACCGACGTGGATTCACTTTCTTACGCTATCGGTATGGCACGTACTGAAGGCTTGAAACAGTATCTTACTCAACAACTTAATGTAGATACAGCTTACATGGCCGAATTCGTGAAAGGTTTCAACGAAGGAGCATCTAAAACCAGCAAAAAAGACGCCGCTTATTTAGCTGGTCTCCAAATAGGACAAATGGTTAGTACTCAGTGGGTGAAAGGTTTCAACAGCCAGGTTTTCGGCAAAGATTCTACTCAAACATTAAGTCGTGATAATATATTGGCAGGTTTCGTAGCCGGAGTTCTTGGCAAAGGCGGTGCTATGACAAAAGAACAAGCTACAGAATACATGCGCACCGGCATGGAAACTATCAGAGATAAATCTGTTGAAAAGAAATACGGAGCTAATAAAACAGCCGGAGAAAAATTCCTTGCAGAAAACAAGACAAAAGCAGGAGTCGTAACTACTCCTAGCGGTTTGCAATATAAAGTTATCACTAAGGGTACAGGCGCTATTCCTGCTGATACTTGCAAAGTAAAAGTAAACTATAAAGGTACACTTATCGACGGAACTGAATTTGACAGTTCTTACAAACGTAAAGAACCTGCAACATTCCGTGTTAACCAAGTAATCAAAGGATGGACAGAAGCTTTAAAATTGATGCCTGTAGGTTCTAAGTGGGAACTTTACGTACCTTACGAATTGGCATACGGTTCAAGAGAAACTGGTGGTCAAATCAAACCATTCTCTACTCTTATCTTCGAAATAGAATTACTAAGCATTGAGAAGTAAAATATAGCGGAAAGTTTTTACTTCCCTATATCATAAAGTTTTAAACGGAAGAAACTGGATATACTGAATATATCCGTTTCTTCCGTTTTTTTACGTTTGCACTAATTTTTCTCCCTTTTATATAGAAGAATTAAAATAAAGTCCTATATTTGCTTACTTTTTGATACAACAAGATTTTACATTTATATATTATGGAAAAGATAGACAATCTTGATCGGCGAATTCTAGAGATCATTTCTCTGAACGCCCGTATACCTTTTAAAGATGTTGCAGCTGAGTGCGGAGTATCGCGTGCTGCTATTCACCAAAGGGTTCAGCGTTTGATTGACCTTGGAGTTATTATCGGCTCGGGTTATCATGTAAATCCTAAATCTCTTGGATACAGAACTTGTACATACGTTGGAATTAAGCTGGAAAAAGGCTCTATGTATAAGACTGTGGTTGCCGAATTAGAAAAAATACCTGAGATTGTTGAGTGTCATTTCACAACAGGTCCTTATACGATGTTAACCAAAGTATATGCTCGTGATAATGAGCATTTAATGGATCTGCTTAATAACAAGATGCAGGAAATCCCGGGCGTAACAGCCACCGAAACTTTGATTTCATTAGAACAAAGTATCAAAAAAGAAATTCCCATTTGTCCAGAAAACAAACCAAGTAAATGATGGACTTCCTAAACGAATACCACCTATCTGGTTTAGTCATCGGAATATGTACATTTCTGATAATAGGTCTTTTTCATCCCGTTGTGGTTAAAGCCGAATATTATTGGGGAACAAAATTCTGGTGGGTATTTCTATTATTGGGAGTTATTGGAGTCATTGCATCATTCCTAATAGAAGATATTTTAATTTCTTCACTGCTAGGCGTCTTTGCTTTCTCTTCTTTTTGGACGATCAAAGAACTCTTTGAGCAAGTTGACCGGGTAAAAAAAGGATGGTTCCCAAAGAATCCAAAGCGCACCTATAAGTTCTGAAATAAAATCAAGATGATATTTGCCCGAAAGCTTGGATATTTCAGCAAAATATGCTAATTTTGCACCCGCTATCCTAAAAAGGATACGCCGGACTTGTAGCTCAGTTGGTTAGAGCAACAGACTCATAATCTGGAGGTCCCTGGTTCAAGCCCAGGCTGGTCCACACTAAAAATAAGGCAGTTACGAATTTCGTGACTGCTTTTTTTATGTACTTGCGTAAACTATGCACAAACTAACTTTTTTAGGCTGAATGGTTCATGTCGTAGCTTAAATATAAAGTCGTATTATAGCTTCCATACTTCTCTTTATGTATAGAGGAACCGCAGCCCTTTGGTTTTCAAACCGTAGGGCTTTGCTATGCGAACCGTAGCGCTTCGGTACGAAAACCGAAGAGCTACGGTTCGGCAATGTAACCTCTTAAAGAGGAGTTATGAATTTCTGAGAGTCTCGAAGCGACCCGTAATAGTGTATTTACATAGATAGAGATCCTATAATACTACAGGTTCGTTTGTGAGATTGTTTTGAGCAAAAAATCTTCTTTTTATAAAGAGTCCCATACGAAAGAAATTCTGTTTCTGTGATAAAGTCAAAATATGTATTCATCCCAAGAGTGGCGTATCAGTTGGATGATATACTATCATTACTGATTTGACAAACGCTTTAGCAAGTCTTCAAGGTTATCAATGTCACGGGCATCAACCTTTAGGTCGAGTAAATTGCCTTCACGGTCGAAGAGCTTATACGTTGGGTAAGAATGCACTTTGAGTTCCCTCTCAATTGCTGACTGCTGTTGGACAGGAAGGTTGTAATGAGCAACGTTGTTGCCAGTCAAGTTATACTCTTTAATAATATTCTCCCATGACTCCATAGGACTGCGATTGGCAAGATAAAGGTATGTCATATCATACTTTGAGAGACGTGAATACAGCTCTGATGAGTGGCTAAGTGCATCCTTGCAAGGTCCGCACCAAGTGCCCCATACATCGAGTAGTACGAACTTTCCCCTGAATGGTTCAAGGATTTTCTTTAACAGAGCTTCGCCCTCTGTGAAATCCTTGAGATTTTCGTACGATTTGAGAACTAATTTGTCAAATTTACGGTTCTCAATGGCGATATAGTTATTGTTTCTCTTCTCAACCATCTCAATGCCGATAGGATTGCTTACCACTGCTTTGAGAGTGTCAATTACTTCTGAATTCAGTGAACTGCACGTACGGTTTATTTCCTCATAAATCATTCGACAGAGTTCGATATCCTTGATGATGGGAGCTGAATTTAGTGAATCAAGCAGATGAAGACGAGCATTCATTGCTGAGATGAGTGCTTTTCCACCTATTAGCTTCCTAACTTTTTGACCATTTAATATTTCTTCAATCTTCGCGTTTAAATCAGCATTGTTGGTGTTTAGCTCATTTGAGATCCTTTCCTTCTCTTCCATTGTAGAGGCTGATTTGATTTTCTCTATTACTTCATCATTTAGTGCCGACCAGCGAGTGAGCATTGCAAGTTCCTCATCGTTAGATGCAATTTCTGCGAGGTGTTCTGCTATTTTCCATGAGAAAAAAGAACTACGGTTTCTCATAGCATCGGAAATATAGTCTCTAAGGAAACTTATTATGTCGCGATGAAGCGTGAGCGGTTCTTCAAGCTTTGTATAAAAAGTATCGTAAGCGTACTTGCGGGCAATGTCGGAAAGCTGATAATCTTTGCTTCTGAAGCGTGCCTGACCGAAGTCCAGAGCTTGTTGACAAAGGGTGTTACCTTTTCTATATTTATTGAAACGGGTGGAAAGCAAAGGATGTGACTGACACAGTTCGTCAATGTAGGCATACTGTGCTTTGAGCAAACTATCAACCGATGCAATGTATTTGTTAAACTCTTCACCATCTTTCATTTGAATAGACTTCCATTCGAGGGGATACTTGAAGAGTTCGTTCTGCAGTCGTGTATCATCACCCATGAAGTAGCGACGTCCCTCCTTGAAGTCATAGAGCATAAAGTATGTCTTCCCAGGTTCAAATATGGTTCGAACGAAGCAACGTGACCAATCACAGAAGAACCCTGTGCTGTTAATAACTGGAATCTTGGCTGTAAAGCGGCCTTTCTCATCCAAGTCAGCAGAAACTGTACATTGTTCACATGTGAAAATATTTTCGCAGGTGAAGCTAAAAGTCTTCTCATTCTTGTAATGTTCTGGCATATCCTTTATCCATCCCACAACAGTAACTGTATCAACCTTATATCCATTGTTGACAAAGTCTGTGCGAGTATCTTTAACAGGATAGTCGGGCATGAAACGGCTTGTAATCATTGAGTACGTCACTTTCTGCTTCCCAATATGTATAGTTCGCTTACCTTTCTTATTTTTGCCAACCTTTATATGTAATTCATCATCACCATTGCACATCACTATATCCGCCTCACCGGTCTTATCTTTCACCTCACATCGCTTATAACTCCAAAACTTGCACTGGTAGATTGCACAATCCTCAAGAAGAGCAATCTCCCAATTGCCAGTCTCTTCATCACGCCAATAAGAAGGGAAGAGTTGATTCCAACGATTCTCTATAGACTTAATGCCCTTAATCTGAAAAGCACCTTGTCCATCACCCTCTATGAAATCAAAAGACTTGGTGCCCTGAGGAAGTGGCTTGAAGTGAAATACAACATCAAGTCGTCCGTCCTTATTCGTCTGAGTAAACTTGTTGAGTTCTATGCCATCAGCAGAACACACTGGATAATGTGCGTTACCTATACAGAGGTAAGTGTCACCTGCAAACTTGAATCTAATATTAGGATAGTCTGAACGTTGTTGAATAGTCATATACACAACAGACTCAGTTTCTTTCATTTCAACCTTAGTTAGGTCTAAGACAATATTAAAAAAGCCATCTCCATAGTTGGTTCCATACTCTGTGGTAGGATTATCCCACACCACAATTTTCTGTCCCCAGGCAGTCGCTATACTAAGTAATGTGATAAATGTCGCAATAATAAATTTCTTCATTTCTAAATTATTAGGTATAATATTATTGGAAGTCCGCTTCTACATTAGACTATATTAGTCATATTGGCCCCTTTAAGCTAGTCTATAGGAATATTTTGAATTTTTTGGAAGCACTTCAAGTAAAATGGCACAACACTCAATTGTAAAGATATAAAAAGCCTTTATATTAAAGAGAAAATATCATTTTGTTTGGTTATTTCATTATCACTTTTCATTTATTTAACAATAAGGCACATGCCATATTAGATATATAGTTAAGTTGTATTGATATATTTGAGATCGCAACAAAATCTATTCTATCAAGAAAATAGGAATATATTATAAGATTCGAGTTGAAGAACTGGAATTTCTCTAATAGAACTAAAAGGAAATAATAAATATGATTGTATACCTTCTTTGCTTTATAAAACATTTGTTCAATGCATCTACGTCATGTTAGTCCCCTATGCCGTTTATAGATTAATCTTTACGTTACCACCTTTTCCAACAAAACAGAAAATCATATTTGTTTTTCAAAAAACATAAAGGAGCGTTCTTTTTAGTTTTGAATAAACCAAACAGTATATCTAGATATGATTTTCAGACAGGCCGGACCACAATCTTTGGCGTCCATCTGAAAATCATGCAGAGAGTTGTTAATGATAATAGATTTATATTATTTATACTTTTTTGGATCATACTTTATCCCATGGGATTCTAGAAAACTCCATCCTTTCTTCAATTTATCCCAATAATAATCTTTCATATTACATGGGTAATCCTGATAGAAAGGATTACTGGTACGGAGGAAAATAAGACCATCAATATCCGCCTTTAAAAGACTGTACGTATAGTTCTTTCCGTATAAAACTTCCATATTCGCTATATCTCTAACAGGATAAATATTGTATGGCAGTCTTTCGGCAGGATAATAAAAATCAATGCCTTCTTGCTGCATACATACGTCTTCGATACTCCCGGGAATCATTTCTTCAAGACTGGCATCAGTGAATTCTTTATTCACCTTTCTTGTTGTTATTTTCCCTGTTCCGACTGTTAGTCCTACGACAGAATAATCTTCTTTAAAATAATTTTCCAAATACCTTCCCATTGTTGCACTGTTGGGATCTCTTCCTTGTGCCCCTTCTCTCTTTTTTGCATGAACGTAGTGAGTGTAGATCATAACCGTTTCCTTGTCTTTAGGATATTCGGCAATGAAGGTTTGTGCATTCAGCCACATGTGATAGTCATAATTATCATTATTAATTTTCTTCTCTCCTACTTCAATTGCGGCTAAATTTTCTAATGTATGATAAAAAAAGAAGAAATTATCCTCCCCTAATATATTTTTTAATCTTTCGGTATTTTTACTAACCAAGCCTAACGCTTCTTTTGATGTTCCTATATAGAGAGCATCTAATAATGGTAAAAACAGATCTTTTTCTTTTTCTTCATAAAATGTGTATATAAAATCAAACAGCGGAACTTTTGGTAATGTAGTTACATCGAGTAATCCTAAAAAAACAACCTTTCGACTTGCCGTACTGTTATAGTCTTTCAGCCAGTACAGGAGGTCTTTAAAAGCAGACACGGAAAGATGGTTTGTACAGGCTTCTTCTGTGATATTAAAAGAATCTCCTTCATTCAACTTGTTTTGTATAAATAAGTTATATTTCAAAGATTCTGCCAATTCGAGTTCCATCAATATCAATTTGCAATTGTTATGAAGAACTGCATTTTTTATGATCTGGAATCCATTCTCATTTATTTCTTTGCTGCCATGCACCGTCTCTCCCAATGCAACGATCTTTTTATGATCTAAATGAATCCCTTCTATTATATTTTTTTCAGTAGATGTAGCAGGTATTTGGTATATATACGCCGGATTTAAATCCATTTTCGCCCGATCGGTAAAACTGTTTATTCCGCTTATCCCGTTTATATCTTTGCCATCTATCGTTATGGACATTCTGTCAATATATACCCGGGGGATCAATTTATTTCCTTTCACCGGACGTTGAAAACCTGTTCCTGTGATATTTATCATAAAATATTCAATACTATCGAAATCGGTCTTTAACGTTTTAACTTCCCATTTATCATTATTCATGATATCAATTGAACTTGTTTTTGTGGTATTCCCATACTTATCTATACCTGACAAATTCAATTTCAAAGAGTCCATTCCGGTACTTTTGTTATGAATTGATACCTCTATCTCTGATTTTCGTAAAGACGAAGGCAATATAAATTGTTGAAAAAGATCTATATTCAGAGACTTTCCTCGAAAAAAAGTTTCATTTCCGTCGAAACGAATGGGATATTTTGAATTGAAAACTTCCGTACTATCTTTTTTTGGTACAATTATATTTGCTAATTTCCACTTAAAATTTGGTGGATCAGCAGTATTAAAATTCAGATTAAACTTATCATTTGTCGATTGTGCATCACATCTGTTAGAAAATAAAAGGAACCCGAAAACTAACAGGTGGAATAAAAAAAAGATTTTGGTAGCATTCATCTTAAATATGTGTATTTCAATTCTAATATAACCATTTTTGTTTTGGGCTGGTTGTGCATTAAGATTAAAACTGATCTTTTAGCATAACATTCTTAAGATAGATCACATAACTTTCTGGCTTCCGCGCTCTCCACATAAAGTATAAATAACGACAGACCGACATTATTACAGAAAATCCATCTTCCATTTTCATGCATTTGTTGGTTGTACCCAAATATCATTTTATACCACAAATGAAATTAATTTATTATTATATAAATGAAATTATTTGTTCAAAAAAGAATAATATCTATTTATTATTTTATATTTTGATTTTAAATATTTTATATAAATTATTATCAATATTATGTATAAATAGAATCCACTTTTGATATATAAATATTAATTGCTAATAAATATCAATATTATTATTAGAAAGAAATCTATTACAAAGACACTTTAAGAGATATCTAACATATTGTTGATATATTGGTCATTAAACATTTACCTTCATTATTGGCAGTAGTACTCACAAAAGAGGATTTTGTATAAAGCAACAGAATTGCCTACCTTTGCCAACGAAGTATTATCTCATAAAATCATGAAAAGTATCCTCTATATCATTTGGATATTACTATATAGCATGCCATTGATAGCTCAAGATTATAATATGGAGAGAGATGGCATGATAAACATACAAACGGCCGATAGTAGCATTCGGGTGGAACTAATGTATGCACGCCCCGATAATTTCACCGGTCACGTCCTATATAAAAGTCTGAAAGAAGCATACCTGCATCCAAATGCTATGAGAGGACTGATAAAAGCACAACGTGAGTTGAAAAGGCTACACCCCGGATACCGATTGATTGTGTATGATGCAGCACGACCCATGAGTGTACAACAGGAAATGTGGAACGTAGTGCGTGGTACGTCTAAAGATATATACGTATCAAACCCTGCCCATGGAGGCGGACTCCATAATTATGGACTTGCAGTTGACATCAGTATTTTGGATGAGAATGGAAAGCCTCTCCCAATGGGGACAAAAGTTGATCATCTTGGAATAGAAGCGCATATTACAAACGAAAGGAGTCTAGTGCAAAGGGGGAAGATTACGAAGCAAGAACGGGAAAACAGACTGCTATTGAGACGCGTCATGCGTTCGGCGGGATTTCGTGCTCTTCATAGCGAATGGTGGCATTTCAACTGGTGCAGTCGCCAAGAGGCAAAGAGGAGATATAAAATCATACCTTAACTGAAAGCAATAGATTTTAGATACTAAATCGACAATATGGTAATCATTGACGAAATCACCAGACAGTTCATCCGTTTTCACTATAACGAGGATGTGCGTAGCCTTGCTTTACAATCGCAAAGATATAAGGGAGTGAACATGCCCGTAGCACTGACACAAATAGCAGGATGGAGAAAGGCTGTAGAAAAGATCCCATCATGGAGTAAGATAGAGGATATTGCATATCCCGTCCATCTCTCCTTAGAGCAATGTTCTTCGGAGAATACCGCAAGATTCAAAGCAGGCATTATTGAGAGCATGATATCAGAGAATGGAGATGAATCTCTCACCGATCTGACGGGTGGATTCGGAATAGACTGTGCTTTTCTCGCACCATTGTTCCAACGCGTAACTTACGTAGAGCGCCAGCAGGAGCTTTGCGAAATAGCTGCATATAACTTTCCTTTACTGGGACTGGACAAGATACAAATCATCCATGAGGACGGGTGTCGTTATTTAAGAGAAATGCCGCACGTCAACTGGATATTTATTGATCCGGCGCGACGCGATAAACAAGGAGGTAAAGTATTTGCTATTGCTGACTGTGAGCCTAATGTGGTAGAGTTGGAGTCTTTATTGCTTGAAAAAGCTGAACATGTCATGGTCAAGCTTTCGCCAATGCTCGACCTCTCACAAGCGATAAACGAGTTGGAAGGAGTGGAAGCCGCTTATGTAATTTCTGTGGGCAACGAATGCAAGGAACTACTTCTTATTTTGGGGCATAACCCACTCCCGGCAGAACAAGTAGTTGTACATTGCGTGAATCTGTCAACAAAAAGAACAAGGGTTTCCGAACCTCCCAGCTACACCTCTCTTCATTGCACGAATCGGACCACAAAGGCTAAAAGCATAATCAGCCGCATCCCTGCTGACGACTTTAGTCAGGCAACAAATACTGACAAGAATTTCTCTTTTACCCGTGAACAGGAGTCAAACGCCACCTGCGAGTACACCGCAAAACCGGATGGCTATTTGTACGAGCCAAACGCATCCATTCTCAAAGCCGGAGCTTTTAGAAGCATCGCAATGGCATTCCAACTCAAAAAATTACATTCCAACAGCCATCTTTACGTATCCGACAAACTTATTGACGGATTTCCCGGTCGACAATTTCATATAAACGGAGTTTCTTCGCCGAATAAGAAAGAGCTCTCCGGATTACTTGGAGGAATAAAAAAAGCGAATTTAAGTATTCGTAATTTCCCGAGTACAACAGCCGAATTGAGTAAAAAACTAAACGTGAAGGACGGAGGAGATATCTACCTATTTGCAACCACCCTCGCTGATGAGCGGAAAGTCATTATCCATTGCGAGAAGTGCTAAGAATTGCAGATCATACCTTTCAGCCTGCGAGAAGTGCTAAAGATTGCGGAAAGTCATTATCCGTTGCAAGAAGGAAATTCTTGACTCGTACATCCTAAACATTGCATCTATATATCCAACGCGAGGGATCTATATATCCAGCACATTGCATATATAGATGCAAGGCGCTGGATATATAGATCTGATAATTCAGAAATACGTAGTTCCGGGATCGTACTGATCAGAGCTCGCCAGCTCCGGTAAAGTTGATGCCATCAAAGAGACGGAACAGTTCATCCACCGATTCGGTACGAAGCATGGCGATGCGCGTATCACGAAAATTCGGGATGCCCTTGAAAAGTGGTGTTGCAGCAATATGTCGCCTTACGTGAATGAGCCCCCGACGTTCGTCAAGCCGTTCCACACTTTCTTTCACTTCCTGTCTTAATACATCCAAATACCATTCGGGAGATTCGGGAAGAAGCAGCTCGCCGGTATTCAAATAATGCTTCACTTCACGGAATATCCAAGGGCGCCCGATACTTCCGCGACCTATCATCACCGCATCCACACCGTAATGTTTAAAGCCCTCTTTTGCCGCTTCAGCAGTAGTGATGTCACCATTTCCTATGATGGGTATATGCATGCGTGGATTTTCCTTTACT
This sequence comes from Bacteroides sp., assembly GCA_041907545.1. Taxonomy (GTDB): domain Bacteria; phylum Bacteroidota; class Bacteroidia; order Bacteroidales; family Bacteroidaceae; genus Bacteroides. Next base: position 157,030 of record JAYRGX010000001.1, on the reverse strand, counting down.
TCCCTTATAAGAGTCCAGTCAGCTTGCCCCGTATACATCTGGGCACGGGTACGCCCATGTATGGTGAGCGCTGCAATGCCGCAATCCTGCAATTGTTCGGCCAGCTCCACAATTATCTTATGGTCGGCATCCCAGCCTAAGCGGGTCTTCACCGTGACGGGGATATTGACCGCTTTTACCACTTCACGTGTGATTTCAAGCATCAAGGGGATATTTTGAAGCATCCCTGCACCTGCACCTTTGCCCGCAACCCGTTTCACCGGACAGCCAAAGTTTATATCAAGAATATCCGGCTGTGCTTCTTCTACAATGCGGGCAGCTTCACGCATCGTTTCCACATCTTTCCCATAAATTTGTATTGCAACGGGACGTTCTTCATCACATATTGTCAGCTTTTGAGTGGTCTTATTCACAGAGCGGATCAAGGCATCACTCGACACAAATTCCGTATATACCATATCCGCCCCAAACCGCTTGCACATCAGTCTGAAAGCAGGGTCGGTCACATCTTCCATAGGTGCCAAAAACACAGGATATTTGCCTAAATCTATATTTCCAATTTTCATATCTTACAATCTATATCTTACTCAATAAAAGGCGATTTGGCTGCAAAAATACGGAAAAAAGCGTACCTTTGTACCCCATTACAAGTTAAAGCCTCAACAAAAAGCGCATAACAAGCGTTATGGGACAGATAAATCAACCATTCTTACGGAACAAGAAATGAATCCAACTATAAAAGAACTTGAAATAATGGCTCCGGTCGGTTCACGCGAATCGCTCGCCGCAGCCATACAGGCAGGAGCCGACTCCATCTATTTCGGTATAGAGAATTTGAATATGCGGGCACGGTCAGCTAATACCTTTACGGTAGACGACCTGCGCGAGATAGCCCAGACCTGTGATGAGCACGGGATGAAAAGCTACCTCACCGTAAACACCATTATTTATGATAATGATGTGGCATTGATGCACACCATCGTCGATGCAGCGAAAGAGGCCGGTATATCCGCCGTGATTGCCGCCGATGTAGCCGTAATGAGTTATGCCCGTCAAATAGGACAGGAAGTACACCTTTCTACGCAATTGAACATCTCCAATGTAGAGGCATTACGTTTTTACGCTCAATTCGCCGACGTGGTGGTGCTGGCTCGCGAGTTGAACTTGGAACAGGTAGCTGAAATATACCGCCACATCTGCGAAGAAAACATTTGCGGACCTTCGGGCAAACAAGTGCGCATTGAAATGTTCTGCCACGGAGCATTGTGTATGGCCGTATCAGGTAAATGTTACCTGTCATTACACGAAATGAATCACTCCGCGAATCGTGGGGCATGCATGCAAATCTGTCGCCGCGCCTATACCGTGCGTGATAAAGAGACGGATGTGGAATTGGAAGTGGACAATCAATATATCATGTCGCCAAAGGATTTGAAGACCATCCATTTCATGAATAAGATGTTGGATGCGGGAGTCAGAGTCTTCAAAATAGAAGGTCGCGCTCGTGGTCCCGAATATGTACGCACGGTTGTGGAATGTTATAAGGAAGCTATTCAGGCTTACATGAACGACTCCTTTACCGATGAGAAGATTGAGGCATGGGATGCGCGGTTAAAAACAGTTTTCAATCGCGGCTTTTGGGATGGCTATTATCTAGGACAACGCTTGGGAGAATGGACTAAGAACTATGGCTCGGCCGCCACAGAGCGCAAAATATATGTGGGAAAAGGCATAAAATACTTCTCAAACCTTGGAGTAGCCGAGTTTCTGGTAGAAGCTGCCGAAATCAATGTAGGCGACAAGCTACTCATTACCGGTCCCACCACGGGAGCAGTCTTTATGACTTTAGATGAAGCCCGTGTTGAACTCCAACCTGTACAAACCGTAAAGAAAGGAGTACATTTCTCGATGAAATGCGATAAAATACGTCCTAGCGACAAGCTATACAAATTAGTCTCTACCGAAGAACTGAAGAAGTTCAAGGGCCTAGATAAATAACAGGAGGTAGTACAAAGTCTCTTTTAATGCTATTTACAATATATTGAAAACAAGCGAAAAGAACCTTACACAGGCTATTATGATGGAACAGAAAGAAGAAAAATACATTTATCAGTTGGAGATGAAAGTCCGCGACTATGAGTGCGACTTGCAAGGTATTGTCAACAATGCCAACTACCAGCACTATTTGGAGCACACCCGCCACGAATTCCTTTCCGCAACCGGTGCCAGCTTCTCCGAACTACACAATCAGGGAATTGATCCTGTGGTAGCACGCATTAACATGGCATTTAAAACACCTTTGAAAAGTGGTGACGAGTTTATATCAAAGCTCTATCTAAAGAAAGAAGGAATTAAATATGTATTCTATCAGGATATCTTCAGAAAGAGCGATAACAAAGTTGTTATCAAAGCGACAGTTGACACGGTATGCCTTGAGCATGGTAAATTAACCGATGGTAAACTCTTTCAGAAAATATTTGCACCTTATCTTTCGGAGAAGCCTTAAGGCGATCAAGTCAATTAGAGTGTACAAATATTAATCTTGTTTGACCTGAAGTGAGAAAAGCATAATGAAGCTTTACACCACACCTGTACACCAAGTAACGAAAGATACAAAAAACTACGTATACTTTGTAGTGAGAAGTTTTGATGAAAGTATAAAGTTAACCTGAAATGAATGAAGACGAGTGTTTATTCAGTATTGCTTTGACTCAGATTCCGGGAATCGGGCACATAGGAGCCAAACGTTTAATTGATTCTATTGGAAACGCAACAGAAATATTCCGCTCCCAAAAAGAACTACCAACCCTTATACCGGGGCTAAGCCCTTCAATAGTAGAAGCATTAGACTGCCCCGAAGCAATTGCACAGGCTGAACGTGAGATGGAGTTTGTCGAAAGGAACAAGATCACCTGCCTCACATTGAAAGACAGTCAGTACCCCTCGCGACTTCGCGAGTGCGAAGATGCGCCCCTCACACTCTTTTTTAAAGGCAATGCTGACTTGAACCGCATGAAAGTGATTTGTATGGTGGGAACACGACGGTCTACAGAGTATGGAAAGCAGTTCTGTAATGAATTTCTACACGACATACAGGCTCTTTGCCCCAATATCCTTATTGTCAGTGGACTAGCCTATGGAATAGATATCCATTCCCATCGGGCTGCATTGGCTAACAACCTTTCCACAGTAGGGGTACTAGCCCACGGACTCGATCGCATTTACCCATCTGTACACCGCAAAACAGCAATTGATATGCTACAACAAGGTGGTCTCCTCACAGAATTTCCTTCCGGAACAAATCCCGATCGCTATAATTTTGTGAGTAGGAACCGTATCGTAGCAGGGATGAGCGATGCCACTATTGTGGTAGAATCGGGAGAAAAAGGAGGCTCACTGATTACAGCAGATCTGGCAAACGGCTATCATCGCGATTGCTTCGCCGTTCCGGGACGAATTCATGATGTTTCCTCCAGCGGCTGTAATGGGCTGATAAAGGAGAATAAAGCAGCCTTAATCGAATCGGCCGAAGACTTTGTCAATACCATGGGATGGAAAGAAGAAAGCACCTCTACACAGCAAGCGGAAGTACAGCGCGAATTGTTTCCTGAACTGACCGAAGAGGAAAAAAGAATTGTATATATTCTCAATGCACAAGGTGATATGCACATCAATAACCTTGTTGTTGAAGCTAACATACCCGTGAATAAAATGAGTGTGCTCCTTTTTGAGTTGGAAATGAAAGGAATAATAAAAGCACTGGCGGGAGGCATTTACAAACTCTTATAAACACGGCAGGCTCTCCGGCTTACTCCTTCCGACTATATTCAGCAGCCCCTTTCAACTTTCTTGAAACAAAAAAGAGAGGCCGAATGCCTCTCCCTTGTCACAACCATATATTATTCTAATAACCTAAAAAACCAGTATAAAAACTACTATCTCAATTCTTTTGAGTAAGGAATATGTATCCTCTTTTTACCGTATTCGCACATCAAAGCGATAAAGAGATCCGGTTTCTCCTCCCTCAAATGAAAGAGTGAGAAGACCGTTTCAATCATTTATTGAGCGACGTCTCACTATATTTTTTCAATCCGGATAGCCGCCCCGCCACCTCTCTTCAATTTCAGCTGGAGTACTGTTTTGGCATTGACTTCGCGTTCACTAATACTCACCGGATAAGGATTTGAGAGGTAATCAGCCCCTTCTCCATCACAATATAATGTAGCTTTATAAGAAGCGTCATCGTCAAGGAAACCCAATGAAAGGATTATAGTCCGTTCCTTCTCATTAGTGATGCATCCAATAAACCAATTATCACTACGACGGTCTTTGCGGGCGACAACTACATATTCACCTATCTTTGCATCGGGAACAACTGTCTTAGCCCATGTTGTAGGGCAAGAAGTGATAAAAGAAAAGGCCGGTTGATTCTCGTAATTCTCTATCATATCCGAAGCCATTTGCAAAGGGCTGAAAAGCACCACATTCAGAGCCAACTGCTTGGCAAGAGTAGTCTGCACTCTGGTCCCCGGATGAACTGTATTCACGAAATTAAATGTACCGGGAGTGAAGTCCATTGGCCCAGCCAGTCCTCTGGTGAAAGGAATAATGCAAGTATGATCGGGCGGATTGCCTCCATCAGTAGACCATGCATCGTATTCCTGCCCGCGCACCCCTTCTTGAGTCATCAGGTTAGGATAAGTCCTTTGCAAACCGGTTGGCATAGATGGCTCATGATTGTCAATCATAATGCCATATCGTGCTGCAGTCTCAATTACTTTTCGATAATGCCTCACACCATATTGGCTGTTGTGTTGCTCCTTATTATCCAATAAAGGGTTGACATAACCGGTCTTAACGACATTAACCCCTACCGAGCGGTAAAGTGCATACGCACTATCCAGTTGTGCCTCGTAGTTGAGTGCCGCTCCTCCTGTTTCATGATGCCCAATTAATCTGACTCCTTTCGAGCGAGCATATTCCGAAACACGTTTTAGATCAAAGTCCGGATAAGATCGGGTAAAACTAAATTGATCACCATGTGTGGTCCAGTCGCCATCCCATCCCCAGTTCCAACCTTCTACGAGCACGCCACTAAAGCCATGCTTTACCGCGAAATCAATATAACGCATTGTATTTGCAGTAGTGGCTCCATGTTTAGATCCTTGCGACCAGGTATATTTCTCCATGTGCATCCCCCACCAAATACCAACATAGCGTCCGGGCTCTATCCACGAAGTATCTTTTATCTTAGAAGGTTCATTCAAGTTTAACATCAAACGTGAAAGCATCAAATCACCTGGCTTATGCCCAATGATTATAGTGCGCCAAGGCGAAGCAAAAGGAGCGGATGCAAAAACTTTTTCACCGGTCGACCAAGGAGTCAATGCAGCTTGTAATGTAGTCTTCGTTCCTTTTTCCAAAGCAAGATTCAATCCGGCATAATCGGTAAGATTTGCTTCGTGCAAAGTGAGATAAAGGCTATCATTCGCCATCATCGTGACTGGAGTCGATACGGTATCTTTATGGCTAACCGGAGAAGCTTTATACAACGCTTCAAAATATTTGGTACCGTTCGTTGGGATAGACCATGCTTGAGCATCCCATGGCAAAGCGAATTCCGTTTTCTCATCCATTATAATGAAGTCCTTCAGGTTTTTCTGTTTCGGAAAAACATAACGGAAGCCTACTCCATCATTAAAAACCCGGAAGACGAGTGAGAGCTCGCGACGAAGGCCGCTTTGCTCTTCCAACTGTAATGTCAGCTCATTGTAGTTATTACGTACTTCTATTTCTTCTCCCCAAGGCTGCTGCCATGTTTCGTCGTGTGATGCCTGCCTTACCGCTTTTATTTTGAAGTTATTGCTAAAATCACCATCTTTCAGTTGAAAGCCGAGGTGAGATTTAGCAATAACAGCTTCTTCTCCCCGCTTCACTTCATAATAAGGCCTGCCTTTATCCACACCGGCTATTAAATCGATTTTCCCATCGGGGGACTTCACCGTATGGATACGCTCGCCTACCCCACACGAAGCAAGAAAGAGGCTAAAGCATACGCAGAATAAAAGCTTTATTCTATTCAATTTCATAAGTACTTAATCTAAATTAGTCTATTAACTCATCCATTAATTCTTTTGCCTTATCGGGCTGTAGAGAAACGAAATAATAAAAAGCCTGGGTCAGATACTCCGAAGCCTTTCCTTTATCATTGGCATACTGCTTCTTCAAGGTGTACCAGCGAGAAATCTCTTGTAGCACATTTTCCTGATAAGAGACACCAGTGAACTGCTGCAAGATTTTCAAATAGCGATTACCATACTCCAACGTCGGTTCAATGGTGGTACCCTCTCCAAAATCATTCCACGTACTTATCTGTAAATACTTTAAAGCAGCAGTCTTTGCCGCATTCAATTGCCTGCTAAACAAAGCTCCGTTCTCCGCATCATAAGTTGGATAACCATCTCCCCAACCTCCTTCTTTATAGTAGTCGAAAAAGCCGGGCATGGCTCCCCCTATGTAACAGCTAAAGCTAGCGGCGCTTGTGTAATCGGGATTAGGGTTCACCCATAGAAACTCACCTTCCGAATTTTTCACCTTCGTATCATTCGCCTTACTCGAGAAACCATTCAGTACGATAAAGGTCGGTTTGACAGCCAACGTACTGAAAATATCAGTCCAAGATGCGGGAGAGCTGATTTGTTGAGGGCCGAAAATCATGAAAAGAGGCTTTCCATCAATTTTTATATAATTCTTTTTGGTAAAGAAATTAGTTTCCAGATACTTCATATCCGCCTTTGCCTGCACCACTTTTCCGGCATCATTCAATCCATCCAAGGTAGCATCTTCATAAACAATAGCAAAGTTAAGTCCTACTCTCTCTATCGCCTTTACAAACTCTTCCGTATTACGTTTATTGGCGGCATAGTCGTACTTGTCCTGAGTACCGTACCAGTCTATCATAACTCCGTCAATGCCGGAATATTTCATAAGAAGAGCATGGTAATTCAATACCGTGGCATCACTCGAAGCGTATGGCCCTATTTGAGGATAATAATGAGAAGCGATTTGGCGCTTTCCACTGGCATCCACTTTATTCGGATCACAGTTACTCATAGTCCAATGCTGCCCCCACTGTCCCGAACTCTCGGGAGTTTCAAACCAAGGCATATAGTGTGCATAGACTTTCATTGCATTGCTTTTCGTCACGGCTACCGGTGATAATACACCGGGAAGCACTTTCCCTTCATCGCTTCCACTATTTTTACTACTGCAAGCCCCCCATGCAAGGAGGGCTGCAGAAAAGTAACAGATATAAAGTATTCGCTTCATATTTTATTATTTATGAACTATTCCAATCCTATTTTAGAATATCTAAGCGTCGTAGCACTCTTTTTTACCTCCCCACAAGTCCATTTAACCCTGAGAGTTCAAGAACGGCTAATACGCTCAGACATATATAGAATTCAATTACATTCTCTTCGCAATATTTCGTTTAAGAACAGCCAAACAATTCAGACATTCCTATCTCAATTATAATCAGGGTTTTGCTCCAAACTAGGATTCTTGGCTAACTCTTCTTGAGGGACTGGATATACACCTCTGTATTTTGGCGTATCATCCTTGTTCCACCAAGGTTTAAAGAATGTCCCAAAACGGATATTAGTCGTCCGGCGTAATCCTTCGAATACAAACTCATGACGCCATTCCAAGTCAAGATTATCTTCCGTTACACTAGCCAGTTCGGATAATCCGGCACGAGTACGCAATTGGTTCACAAAAGGAAGAGCCGTAACTGTAAAGCCTAACCGATAGTTGGCTTCCGCCTCCATCATCAACACCTCTGCATAACGCATAACCACCCAGTCATTATCACGTTCCCAAATGTCTGTAGGACTCCACTCGTATTTATTCAGACGAGCGCCTTCATTCTGTTTTGCTTTTACATAATTTTCTATCTCTTCGGTGTAATTCAAAGGTTCTCCATTGTCCATCAAAACGTCCGAGCCATCCTTGGCACTTTTTTGCTGACCGATCAATAGCGAATTACGACGTACGTCTGTTGCTTCAAATGAAGAATAGAGCCCGGGTTGCGCACAGATACCATTACCACACCAAGGATAAGATTCATCAGCTGTAAATGCCTTTTTCTGATTATAGTGGTAAGTCATGGACGCTAAATAGTTTCCTACTGTTCCCTGCTTATGATCATAAGGAATAGCAAAGATAATTTCAGGAGACGTCTGATTTTCAATCTTGAAGCTCTCAAAATAATTTGTAGTGAGTGAATAGCCCGTCACCTTTTCACAAGCATTCAAGCAGTCCTGCCAACGAGGTGTTCCGGTGTATACTTCAGCATTTAAGTATAGACGTGCCAACAGCGTATTTGCTACATTTTGAGTAAATCGTGCATATTGTACGCCCGATGGCAACAAATCCATAATCTCAGTCAACTCTTTCTCTACGAAAGCAAATACTTCCTGCCGTGTAGACTTTTTAGGAAGTCCGGATGCGGCAAAATCAGTCGTGATAGGCACAGCGCCAAATTGGTCGAGCAATAAATAATAATAATATGCACGCAATCCACGCAATTCAGCTTTTACATTATTTTTAGCAGCTTCGGTCAATGCCGACTTATCCACTTGATAAATGATTGCATTAATCTTAGATATCCCAATAAATGAATACCTCCAGGCACTCAATATCATTTGATTCTGAGCATCCCAAGTGTGATATTGTATTTGTTGATAACGACCGCCATCATACCAGTCGGTACCCCGTGTAGGAATACAAGCCTCATCGGAAGCACATTCATTTAAAAAGAAAACATATTCACAAGTCGGATAACAGTTAACCCCATTCCCTTCGGGAGTAGCCGAACCGTATCCTCTTAATGTGGCGTACGCACCGGCAACAATAGTTTGAACTTCATTTGAAGTTTTTCCATAGTCGTCCATGGAAACCTTATCATATAGCGTCTCATTCAAATCGGTACATGCATTAAAGATAAGCGATGAGGCAAGTAATGCTGCTGATATAAGTTTTTTATTCATGATAATCGTTTTTCTAGTTAATTAAAAGGAGATGTTCACACCCAAAGAGAATGTACGCGGACGCGGATAACTATTAAAGCGATCGATACCCGGACCATCCAACACATTATCAGGAATGCTCACTTCAGGATCAATACCGCTGTATCCGGTCAATGTGAACAAGTTCTCTCCCGTCAGATAAAAACGTATCTTCTCAAGTCCGGCTTTCTTTATTCCCGGAACAGTATAACCCAATGTCACAGACTGTAACCGGAAGAAAGAACCATCTTCAATAAAGTAACTTGAAAAAAGCGGGTCGGCTTTGATGCCACTCTTAAGGAAATCATCCGGAACATTCTGGGCTGGCAGGCGGGTAGGATCGAACATAGCCATACGTGTAGCATTCAATACTTTCTGCCCAAACATTCCATATCCGGCAAAGCTGAAATCAAAAGCTTTATAAGTCAAGTTCATCCCCACACCGAGATTAAACTTGGGTTGTGCACTTCCCAGATACTCATTCACAGGATTACCGGATTCATCACGATCGATGATATAATTTCCGTTTTCATCAATTCCATGACATTTTGGTCCGTAGAAAGCACCGGCAGGATATCCCTCTTTTATGATCTGGGAATACATCCCCGACATACCCCGTAGTCCATGAAGTGAGCCGGCTTGCAAACCAACCGCTTGATAAGCATCATTGGATAGTTTGGTGATTTCCTGATGATTATAGGCAACAGTCACGTTCGCATCAAGTGTAAGTTCTTTCTGTCTGATGATATTGGCACTTAAACTCAATTCTAACCCTTTATTCACCAAGTCGCCGACATTAGCCAACATGGTTCCGACCAAATATGGAGGTTGAGGAACCGGATAAGTCCAAAGCAAGTCACTAGTCTTTTTATGATAGAATTCAAGAGTACCGTTTATACGCTTAAAAATACTGAAGTCAAGTCCTACATTGAACTGAGCTGTTGATTCCCACTTCAAATCCGGATTCACATTCTGGGCTTGCACATACGATTTCTTCCAAGTCCCCGAAGCAGCATCATAATAAGAAGCACCATCCGCACTCAGTACAGCTAAAGACTTATATTCACCAATACCCGATTGATTACCTGTTACGCCATATCCTACACGCAACTTCAAATTATCAAGCCACGAAGAAGCGTTTTGCATAAAGGACTCATCCGAGATGCGCCATGCTAAAGATACGGAAGGGAATGTACCCCATTTGTGATTGTCGCCAAAGCGTGAAGAGCCGTCTTGCCTTACAGTGGCAGTCAACATATATCTTCCGATAAGATTATAATTGATACGCCCAAAGAAAGAAACCAAGCGAGCCTCTCCTTTATATGAATATACATCCCCTGCACGGAAATCGGATCCTGCAGCTAAATTATTATATAAGAAAGCATCTGTATCAAACCCACTGCGGGTAGAGCCAAAGCCCTCATAGATATTGTCCAAATAAGAATAACCCGCCATGGCATTGAATTGATGAATGCCGGCCAGCTTCAAATCATAGTTCAAATAAGTTTCGATTTGCTTATTAGTATATTCAGCATGAGTACGTTGCCCCCAACCTTTTTCCGATTTACCTTCCATTACAGCATAAGTAGGCTTGTATAAACCACTTTCACTGGATTGATATTCATAAGAACCGTTAGCTACGGCTTTCAACCCCTTTACCAGTTCCAACTCAACCTTGCCATAACCCAGGAAGCGGTGACGCTTCTGATCATCAGTACGGTTTGTATTGATCTCCACAGGATTTTCGGTATTTGTTCCGCCAATCTGTGCAAAATTGCCATTTAGGTCACGAACGGGGAAAGTAGGATTCAAATTGGTCATACGTTCAAAAATACGAGTATCAATAGGATGCCAGCTATCAAAATTGGCGTTGATGCCGACATCAATTCTCAAGCGTCCATTCCAACCGGTTTGAAAGCCAGAAAGACTACCCGCCAAGCGATTCATATTGTTGCGTTCAATAACCCCCTGTGTGTTTTGATAGGTCACCGAAGCGCGATAACCATTATCTTTCTTCGTGTTACTGATTGCGATATTGTGGGAATGTGAAATTGCAGTACGTTCCAACTCCTTTTGCCAATCGGTATCTGCACCATAATCTATAGCTTGCGCAACATTATTATCCCGCACGTAAGCTCTCCACTGATCGGCAGAAAGTAAATCCATGTGTTTGGCAACCTGCCCTATAGCCACATAGCCATTATACTGGATGCTCTTCTGTTCAGCCGAACCCGATGCACGGTTTGTAGTGACAATGATTACTCCATTGGCACCTCTAGAACCATAGATTGCTGCAGCCGAAGCATCTTTCAAGACGTCAATCGATACTATTTCAGAAGGTTGCACAGAATTAAAGTCAACTCCGGGAATACCATCCACCACAACCAAAGGGCCATTGCTTGCAGACAGTGAAGTACCTCCACGCAAACGAATGGAAGCTCCTGCTTCGGGAGCACCCGAGCTCTGTACCACCGACAGACCAGCGACTTTTCCTTGTAGCAACTGTTCCGCACTGGTGATAATACCTTGCTTCATATCTTTTGCACTGACAGAGGCAATCGCACCTGTCAAGTCTGATTTACGCATCGTGCCATACCCTACACTGACCACCACTGTCTCTTGCAAAGCAATGGCATCTTCCTGCAACTCCACTTTCATGTTTGCAGAAGCAGCAACTCTTTGGGTTATATATCCGATAAAAGAGATTTCGAGCGTACTATTTCTAGGGCATTCAACATTAAATCCCCCATCAATGCCTGTTATCGTACCGCCTTGAGTTCCGACAATACGTACAGTAGCCCCAATCAATGGCTCCTGATTCTTATCAATAACTTTTCCTACGACTTTAATACTTTGCGCCATTACACTTTGGCTCAGCCCTGTCATCATGAACACCATGAGAAAAGAGCAAATAATATATATAGTTCTGTTTTTCATTTCTTTGGATAGATTAGTTCATTATTCAACGTCCGATAGAGGAATAAGCGGAATATCTGTAGAGACCACAGTATTCCCATCTTTATTTTCTATTTTCAAACTGATTTTAGTTAGTCCGGATTGCCCTTCCAACTCCTTAAGCAAGTTGATATAAGCCTGACGCTTATCTCTGTTTCCATCCATCTCGCCTGTTATGGTCTTACTGCCTGCGGTTATAGTGTATTTCAAGGTACCGGACGTCTTCTCATTCCACTGCCGTATCAGAGTAAGGATATCCAGTGCACAAACCTTTTGAGGAAAATAAGAGAACGCCGGATCGGGATAAGCTATTGCCGCCGCTGCTTTAAGCAATGCATCAGGAGTAGTACCTGCCCAATCGGGGTTATGCGTTGTAATCAAATAAGCCAGATTATCCGCTTGATAATCATTATCCACCCCATAATATTCCGCCGGGATTAAATCCATCTTATAAAAGTTACCGCCGATATGCTTTAATTTCGTTTTATTCACAATCTCGGGTAACCACATTTGGGCTTCTTGCAGCACTGACCAGTTATCCAATCCACTATGAAAATGCAATGATTCAAAGTTAACATCAAGCAGGCCGCCTTTCTTTCCATTAAATGTGAGGTTTTCAATATTAAACAGAATACTGAGTGGCTCGTTCATGGCAAACTTTGCGGGATAAGCAGTGGCAGCCTCACCGCTCTCTTTAAAGTCTTTCAATTCTGCAACACTCCACGTCATAGAAAATACAGCACTCTGATATGCACCGTTCTTTGTTTTCAATCGCATCCAGAAACCGGCACTTCCTTCAATGTCGGCAACCGTAAGATTAGGGTTAGCTCTGCGATAATAATCCAATGGCACAATAGTAGTCTTATACACATTATCGCCTACGTATTCCAATTTAGCAAAATCAGAAGAGTTTTCCCAATTACCGGCATCCGGTTCACTGGGCGACCAAGTCCACATATATAGATCCACACCTTCATCAAAACCGGCATCAGTCATATCAAAATACCAGGTTACAGGCTCGTCCATCGTATAGATTCGAGGAAAGGTCCAGCATTTTGCGGGAGCACCCAGCTCTACAGATCCATCTGCCCATGATTTGGCAGGTAGTAAAACAGTGATCAATGTAAAAATTATAAATAAAGTCTTTTTCATGGATTGTTCTCCTTTCTTATTCTACGACAACTGGTACTAAGTTATATACATACGATACAAAGGCTTGACCTTTGACTTTCCGGGTAAGCTTGAACTCCAAAACCTTACTTGAACCCGGAAGAGCCGTCACAGTTAGCTCTGCAACTTTCTTCGATTGAGCCGCATCCGAATAGAGGATGATTTTACTTGCAGTCCCGTCTGAATTGGTAAAAGGATACCCCATTCCCCACGAACCACTTGCCGGGAGAATAGCCGGTGCATTTCCCTCAACGCTGAAAGTAGTGGGGTTATTCGCTGCATCAGCCTTAAGATCGATTGTAAACGAAGTGAATTCAAACTGTCCGGTAAGGTCCAATGCCTGCCCCGCAATTTCATCCACTTGTTTAAGCGATTTCAGAACCCATTTTCCTTGAATTTTCTCTCCTAAAGTAATAGGAGGTACGTAAGAACCATCATCGGTATCGTTACATGCAGTAAAACCTGTAAAGATGATCAACGACAGCAGCAATAAAGCACATGAAGATTGTAATGCTTTCATAGATTACTGTTTTTTTAATAAATAAAAAGGTTAACTTTTATATCAATATATGAACTCGGAAATCTTTATTTCCGGTTAACATGACAAAGTTAAGTCGGAAGCAACACGATAGAAAGATAAATAGCAAATGTATTATATAAAAAAGAGGATACACTCATTTAACATGCTAAATATCAAACAATTAAATGGTATATAGATAAAAATAAATATAATGGAAATATTAGAGTTATTCGATTATTGGAGTAGATACTTTGACTGTTTTAATGATAAAACCAAGCTATTTTGACATCACTGAAGCGATCTCCATTATTTTTGCTTCGAACTGCTCGTTGGAAACCAGCGACTTATTTTTCACCCGCGTTTTGTAAGTGTTTATGGTATGCACCGAATAATTTAAGAACTTCGCGATGCGTTCAGTCTCGCAAATGCCGAGACGTATCAATGCAAAAATACGCATTTCGGGAGTTAACGACCTTTCGTGATCGCCTTTGAAACGCTCCTCCACAGGAAACAATTTATTATAAGAAGATATAAAACCGGGGAATAGTTTCAAGAAAGTCTCATCGAAAGAAGCATACATATTATCACGCTCCTTATTCAAATCACTTTCTTTGAAAGATATGCGTAGATCGTCATACTGTCTGGCTGCTATTTTCCGACCGATCATCTTGTAGACGCTCTCCATCTTGTCGATATATTCCGAATTAAGGTAAAAGGAATAGCCGATATACTCATCTTTAATATTATTGGCTTCGGACAAAAGATCATTGGTCTGCTGTAGCTGTAAGTTACGTTCTTCAATGATGCGGCGAGCGGAGCGAAGCTTCTTCACTTGTTTGTAGATGACCAGCGTGGCAATCAAGAGCAAAATGAATAATAAAGAGACTAAAGAGACAAAACCGATCAATACGTTTCTTTGCTTCTGCACAATATTAAAACGATCCTGCTCAATGATGGGTAATATAGAGCCAACTTCAATCTTACGATGACGTGCATTATAGAAGTTAGCGTCTTCAAGCGCCAGTCTTATATAATTATTGGCGCGGTTAATATCTCCATGTTCATAAAGCAGCCCAGCCAAAACACGAAGAGCCGTAGTCTCCTTGGTCGCAGAACGGATATCACTTATAGCAGCCCGTATTAAAAAAGTCATGGCACGATCCATATCACCTCGCTCATAATACATCCACCCCATGCTGGAAGAGATTATAGCCTCCATGTGCATATCCACATCCGTTCTTTGCAGTAGTGTTGAAAACGAATGAATAGAAGCATCATAATGCCTTTCCTTCATTTGCTTCTGCCCTATGGCATACCACCACTTCAGCGATTGCTTAGGCAATAAAGTCAAGAGTGAATCGGTGTAGACACTCCCTTTTTGTACATACTCATTTTGGAAAGGCGCTTCATGATTATAATCTGCAATGTCGTAATAGAGCCTGCTATAAAGCGAATAGTATGAGACCTGAACCGATAATGGCACATCCGCAATATCAATCTTGCTGATCAGATCAAAAGCTTCCTTAAACAGACCTGATGATAACAGACAAAACACAATTCCTCCTTTAGCTTCCGCTACATAACCCCTGTTATCAAGACTTTGTGCCAAAGAGAGGCATTTGTTTGCATAGACGTACGCCGAATCATATTTATAAGATTTATACTCATTAAAAAGATGTATGCAAGCTTCATATCGCCGTTCATTGGATACAACCTCCCCCAATTGCTGCCGCCATTCGGCTATTTTCTTTTCTTTCTGCTCCACATACTGATCTTTATGCTCCAAGAAATCATCCAGTTGAGCGAGCATTTTATCCAAAGGCAAGGAAGATGCAGAGCTATTGAGGCAACCGGCAATTAGCAGAAATATAATAACAAGTTCTTTTCTCATCAGGGTACAGATAAAGGTTCTTCTTACAATAAGCAGTTTTGCAAATGTAGAAGAATTAATTGAGAAAGCAATACTATTGCATACCCATTTTCGGATGAAAACAGGTATAAAACCTCAACATAAAAAGAAAAAGAATACTAAAAGAAAATCATTTAAACATCGGCACGGCAAACCATCGCTTGAACATCCATGACACCGAGAAATAAATGGCAAAGGCGGAAACGAAACCGGCTATAGCATCTATTACATAATGAGCCTGGATATAAACGGTTGCTCCACACAGCAAAAGATAAAATGGGATGAGACAAGAGAACAACTTCTTGTTGCCACGCCATGCAATTAGCATTAATATGGTAGAAATACCGACATGCGAGCTGGGGAAAGCGGCGGTAGGTCGTTCACCTATTCGTTGTGAACCTTCCACCAGATTAAAGAAAAAGCCGTGGTCATAACCTGGTCCCGGCAACAATTCCTGATGGTGATTAAAGTAATCGCCAATGGCAGGGAAAATGCCTTTAGCTACATTTTCACTTCCTATGGCAGGGAAGTAGAATTGTGGCCCGGCAACAGGCACGAATATATAAACGAGGTAATAAATAAAGAATGAAGTTACCAAAACAAAAGAGATTTCTTCAAAATGATCGAAACAACGTATGAAATAAAATACCACAACAATAAGGATCATCGGATAGTAGAAGAAATATCCCATATTAAAAGGTTCGCTCACCCACATGTGAGGGAAGCGCAAGCAAAACCATACAGCCGGTTGACCTCCAAATAGCCACTCTTCGGCCGACGCAAAAAGATGATCGAGATTGGGAAATATACGATTGAATTCAAAAGTATCAGGATACCAGTAAGATAATAAAGACATTTGTATGGCAATACGAATGAAAGTGGAGAATTTGCAAGGAGCCAAGCGGTACAGATACATCAATAAGAAAGTCACCCCGACAATCATTCCCCGCTCCAAGAGCATTCGCAAAGGATGATCCATTTTCTGAAAAAGAAACAGAATCAATATAGAAGTCAACAAAGTATATATCAGTGTGATCTTCTCTACGGCAAACAACCCTTTCTGGATCTCTACCCTTTTAAATAAATTTAAAGCCATCCCTCGTTTCTATACCAAGCAATAGTTTCTTTTACTCCTTTTTCCAAATCATATTCAGGAGAAAATCCTAAATCCTTCACTGCAGGAATAATATCGCATTGCCAGTTACGTTGTTTCATTATTTTATATTTATCCGAATTTAGCGTACTGGACTTCTTCCTGCATAGCGCCAAAAATTCAGCCAGCAAAGATACAACTTTCAATATAATTAATGGACATGTCAGACGAATAACAAATGGATTCCCCAATTCTTTTCTGATTAAATCGGAAAAAGAACGGCTCCGGTATACTTTTCCATCCGCTAAAAAATAACAACGTTGCGATATTTGTTTATCAATGCCCAAAAATATAGCTTGAACAAGATCTTTTACATAAATAAAAGTCAAATCTTGCCTGCTAAAGCCCACAGCAAAATCTGTATGCTTCTGAATGGCCTTCACCATTAAATAATAATCTTTCTCACGAGGGCCGTATACACCGGTGGGGCGATAAATGACATAAGGGAAATTTCCCAGTCCTTGCAGATAACGCTCTGCCTTAAGCTTACTGCATCCGTATGCCGTATTAGGGCGGGGAGTGTCTTCTTCGCTAATCGGCACAAAAGCCTCCTCCTGAATAGGACCGAAAACACTCAAAGAACTAATGAAAACAAACTGTTTGGGAATAACTTCCAGGGCTATAAGACTATCTACAATGTTCTTTGTATGGGAATAGTTTATTCGTTCAAAATCATCTTTATGAGCACATTTAGTTGCACCGGCACAATGCACCACATAATCAAATTTGCCAAATTCCTTTACATGTTGTGCCAGCTCGGCTTTTAGTTCTTCAGCATTTCCTGCATTCAATTCGATAAACTGAATTCGCGGATCCTTGAGATACTTACGACTGCTCGTCGGACGAACACCCGCCCACACTTTGAAGCCGCGCTCCAAAGCTCCTTCCACAATAAAGCTTCCGATAAATCCACTAGCTCCTGTTATTAATATATTGCCCACGCTTACGAAATTTTAAATGACACAGACCGGCGATATCCTTCTTTCTATATCCTTGCCACTTTCAATGAAACACTGATAATTTGTTCGCAAATATAGATATAAATATACGTTTTAAAGTCTTTTAATCGACAATTCAGAGGGTAAACAAAGATTTTAAGAGCTATTTGAACTAGCATAAACGAATATTTGTTTACTTTGTACTTACGATATACAAATAAAAAAACAAAGATTATGGCAAAAAAGAAAGAGAAGAAAGCCGGTAAGCGAATGAATAAAAGGCAACTCAGTGCTGCTATTCTGGACTTTTTCCATTCAAACCCGAACGAAGTACTTTCCCTCAAATATATTTTCGAACAACTGCGTCTTTCGACTCACCCTCTTAAAATGCTATGCAGAGATATTTTAAGCGAGCTGGTGTTGGATGACTATATCTCAGAAACAGAGAAATACAATTATAAGTTAAACAGCCATGGCGTTGAGATGACCGGAACCTTCCAACGTAAAAGCAATGGAAAAAACTCTTTCCTCCCCGATGGAGGTGGTGATGCTATTTTCATAGCCGAACGCAACTCCGCCCATGCCATGAACAACGACAAGGTTCGCATTTCCTTTTATGCAAAGCGCCGCGGGTGTGAAGCCGAAGGAGAGGTGATTGAGATTCTGGAACGCGCCAACGATACATTTGTAGGTACACTTGAAGTGGCTAAATCATACGCTTTTCTGGTTACCGAAAACAGAACTTTAGCCAACGACATCTTCATCCCAAAGGAGAAGTTGAAAGGAGGCAAAACAGGCGATAAAGCAGTAGTGAAAGTTGTGGAGTGGCCCGATAAAGCAAAGAACCCGATCGGACAAGTAATTGACGTTCTGGGAAAAGCAGGCGAAAACAATACCGAGATGCACGCCATCCTGGCTGAGTTTGGCCTCCCTTATGTCTACCCTTCGGCTGTGGAAAGTGCCGCCGACAAAATACCCGCGGAGATTTCGGAAAGCGAGATTGCCAAACGTGAAGACTTCAGAAAAACCGTTACGTTCACCATCGACCCGAAAGATGCCAAGGACTTTGATGACGCACTCTCTATTAAGCAGTTGGATAATGGTTTATGGGAGGTAGGCGTACATATTGCCGATGTCTCTCATTACGTAAAAGAAGATAGCATCATCGACAGGGAAGCGGAAAAACGGGCGACTTCCATTTATCTGGTCGACCGCACCATTCCAATGCTACCCGAAAGACTCTGCAACTTTATTTGTTCGCTTCGTCCCAACGAAGAGAAATTGGCTTATTCGGTAATCTTCGATATGACGGATAAAGGAGAAGTGAGAAGCTCCCGTATAGCACATACGGTGATTAAATCGGATCGTCGCTTTACTTACGAAGAAGCCCAGCAAATCATCGAAACCAAAAGCGGTGACTTTAAAGACGAAGTCCTGATGCTGGACAATCTTGCAAAAATCTTACGCCAGAAACGCTTTACATCGGGCGCCATCAATTTCGACCGCTACGAAGTGAAATTCGAGATCGATGAAAAGGGTAAACCCATCAGTGTTTATTTCAAAGTCTCCAAGGATGCCAACAAACTTGTAGAGGAGTTTATGTTGCTTGCCAATCGCACTGTAGCCGAAAGAATAGGCAAAGTAGGCAAAAACAAGAAAGCGAAAGTATTCCCCTACCGTATACACGATCTTCCCGACCCTGAGAAGCTAGATAACTTATCGCAATTTATCGCACGTTTCGGTTACAAACTGCGCACCAGTGGCACGAAGACGGATGTGTCTAAATCTATCAATCATTTGCTCGATGATATCCAAGGTAAGAAGGAAGAGAATCTTATTGAAACGGTATCTATACGAGCCATGCAAAAAGCAAGATATTCCACTCATAATATTGGGCATTATGGTTTGGCTTTCGATTATTATACCCATTTCACTTCCCCCATCCGTCGATATCCGGATATGATGGTGCATCGGTTGCTCACAAAATACTTGGATGAAAACGGCCGGAGTGTTTCTGAAAAGAAATATGAGGCGCTATGCGACCATTCGAGCGGAATGGAACAAATAGCTGCTAATGCCGAACGTGCTTCAATAAAGTATAAACAAGTAGAGTTTATGTCGGAGCGCCTGGGGCAGGTATACGATGGAGTCATTTCAGGAGTCACAGAATGGGGACTGTATGTAGAGCTCAATGAGAACAAATGTGAAGGTATGATACCTATTCGCGATCTGGATGATGATTATTACGAATTTGATGAGAAGAACTATTGCCTCAGAGGAAGACGTAAAAACAGAGTTTACAGTTTGGGAGACACCATTACGGTGAAGGTAGCCCGCGCTAATTTAGAAAAGAAACAATTGGACTTTGCACTGATAGAATGAGTTCACCCCAGAGTGACGAGAAGAAAAAGAATTATGAAGAAACTAGCTATAACCGACCCGGCTCAAATCGAAGAAATTATTCGCAAATGCACCTTTTGCTCTGTAGGTATAACCGATCTGCAGGGCAATCCGTATGTCATACCCATGAACTTTGCCTACCATGAAGGCACTGTCTATCTGCATTCGGGCCCCGAAGGAAGTAAAATTGCGATGCTTGAAAGAAATCCCAACGTGTGTATCACCTTTTGTGAAGGGCACGAGCTCGTTTACCAAAGCAAACAAATAGCTTGCAGTTACAGCATGAAGTCACGCAGCGTGATGTGCCGCGGAAAGGTCTGCTTCATTGAAGATATAGATGAGAAACGACAGGTATTGGATATCTTCATGCGGCACTATACGGACAATAAATGCGGATATGCCGAAGCTTCGGTGCGCAACGTGAAAATATGGGAAGTCAAAGTAGATAAAATGAGCTGTATCTCTTTTGGTCTGCGTGCGAGTGAAGTCTGAGCAATATAATAAATGCACCTCACATTATGTAATTATATTTCCCATTATAAAATACGCTCTCTATAGAAACTTGCGACTCAGCATCTACCCCATCCAAACAACTCTTATAAGAGGTGTATAATCAGTCGTTACTTGAATGGCATTCAATGTACGACTGAATGCCATTCAAGTAACGACTGATTTATATTCCATGTACGACTGCCTTTAAATTATTTTCAAAATAATCCTATAAAAATAAGTACGTAGCTCTATTTGTAAACATAAAGCATCAAAAAGTCATGCCATTTGAAATCAACAGAACTAAGCTTTGATGGAACCTAAATGAATAACTATATTACAAGTAAAAACATATTATTTACTTACCTCAACCATAGCCCTATGGTACGCAAACGAAAGGGCTGTGGTATCGCGAACATTTCAAAGTCCTTTAGTACCCAAAGCGATAGGACAGACTTATTCACTTTTAGAAAAAAAACTTCAATCTCATTCTCAACGTAAAACGTAACGAATGCAAGAGACAAAGTAAAACAGGCATTACGAAGACATTAATAGTAATATGAAGAGACAATGTTTCTAATATCCAATATAATTACTTAAATCTACAAAATAAGAAAATCCTTTGCGATAAAGGAATACTAGTATATTCCTATAATGCACGCAGAGCGAAACCTCTTGGATCACCAAAATAGATATTATCACAACGCATTATTACGAAAATTATTCAATGGAAAATCAGTTTAACCCGAAATAGAGATAAACAGAAAGTGGAAAGTATAAATAAGACGATAGTAGTCATGAAAAAGGAAATAATTTATATAACTCTTTGTGTTGCTCTGTGTTTATTGATTTCATGTCATTCTAATTCAATCTATTTTGATATAGAGCAACAGGCCATAATCGGATGTGAAAATCCAATTACTAAACTATATATAATTAGTAAAGATAATAAGGACTATTTATATTTTTCGATTTTACACCCGAAAAAAGGAAGCAATAAGTTTAATATCAAAAAGTTAATCAAAGATTACTCTATTGAAACAACAAGAACCTGCATTGATTTACAAGATTTCAAATTACGTCCTGAAACAGAATACGAAATAATAAATTATTCAAATGGTGATGCTACTAGTGGAAAGTTGCTAATCAGAACGGACAAAAACAGTTCCGTTATATACGCAGATAAAACGTCGTGTAAATAGCATAAATTTAGAAAACATAACCACCAAAACAAGTTCTGCGGTTATGTTTTTCTTGTATTGTCTTTATTGCATTCCCTCTATAAAACTTTAGTTATTATTAAACCCGTTTATAAATCACACATTTTTATGTATGTTTGCCAAAATAGCACCTTATTAAATAAATATGAAACCCATTAAAATAACTCTTATTACATTAGGCAGTTGGATAATGTTAACAATTGTATATGCGTTCAATTTTGTTGAAGATGTTTCAGAGAAACCTTTCGAAGTAGCATTATACTCTTTTTATTTAACTCCATTTGTTTGTATTATAGGCTTTGCTACAAGTCTATTTTTCAATCCTTCTTGGATAAGAGAAAATAAAATATTATTTACGTGTTTTTCTCTGATATTAGTTAGCTGTAGCCTTTATATAATCGTGTATATCAAATTATTATTTTTAGAAAGACTCTTTAGTCTAATTTAAATACAGATTGGATTTTTACGTAGGACAAATTTCACTTATTACCCTGACATAAGCATGTGAATCTTGTATGTTAGGGTAATAAGTGTTGTGGGGAATATAAATAGGCATCCTCTAATCAACTGTTTGAAAAGAGAAAACTTTAATTACGAAGAAGATTATTCGAATACCAAAACGGTAGAAGTTCATCTGCAGAGTACGCTTATAGTATTAACGGCAATATTACCAAATATTTAAACAAAAACATTACTGATATTCAGTATATTTTTTTTAAATTTGCCTAGTCAGATAACCTTTAGTGATGGAAATACAGTTACCTATCTGTATGGTGCGAATGGAACAAAGCTCCGCACCGCCCATAAAATAGGCAGTGTCACTATCACAACGTATTATTGCGACAATGTGATCTATGAAAGCGGCATAGCCAAGCTATTGTCTAGCGAAGTCGGCTATATTTCTAGTACCATTACTATTTGCAAGATCATCAGGGAAACAACCGTATGGTAGTCGATCAGAACGGAAATGTGGAAGAGACGAACAATTACTATGCCTTTAGAGGGATGTTTGCAAGTATAGGTAACATTCAACCTTACAAATATAACGATAAAGAGTTCGACGGCAAAAAAGGTTTGAACTGGTATGACTATGGGGCAAGACATTATGATGCAGCGTTAGGACGATTTATGGCGGTAGACCCGATGGCAGAAAAAATAAGATTGAACCAAAAGATATACCTATGGAAAAGAAAAGATCCCAAACAAGGTTAGAGCAAGAGAAAAGGTCTAAATTGAAAAGAACAGAGATACAAGAACCTGAATTTAAGACAACATTCTAACAATTAAATTATGCCTAAATATGAATGCTATATAATTGCAGCATTTTTTTTAATAGCAGGTTGTACCACTAAAACAAATACTAATGTCAGAGGGAGAGAAAACACCCAATCATTAGATTATGTGATAAACAAAAAATTATCATCGAGTGGTTATTCTGAAGTCAAGGGGCATCTTCCTGAAAATGGGGTTGTGCCTACTGCTAAAGTCGCTTTTCAAATAGCTGAACCTATATTAACCAATGTGTATGGAAAAGAAAATATAGAAAGCGAAAAACCATTTTCTATTAATTTGGAAGCTGATGTCTGGATTATAGAAGGTTCATTGGAGGAAGGGTACGATGGAGGAGTTGCGTACATAGAAATTAGAAAAAGCGATGGAAAAGTATTAACGGTTATTCACACACAATAGTAGACTCTATTAATCCACATTTAACCTTTCAATAGATCCTATATTTTATAATTACCCTGATACATATTAAGCAATTTGAGCCAATGCTATATCGGGGTATTTTTATGCCATCGAAAGATTTAAATAAAAACATCACTGATATTCAGTATAATTTTTTAAATTTGCCAAGCAAGATTACGTTCGGCGACGGAAGCACTATTGCTTATCTGTATGGTGCGGACGGAACGAAACTCCGCGCTACCCATACCATCAATGCCACTGTCACTAAAACGGATTATTGTGGAAATATGATCTATGAAAATGGTACAGCCAAGTTGTTGTTAACCAAAGCAGGATATGTTTCTTTAAATGACAACCAATATCACTATTATTTACAAGATCATCAGGGAAATAACCGCGTGGTTATTGATCAGAATGGAAACGTTGAAGAAATAAATAATTATTACCCGTTCGGAGGGGTATTTGCAAGTACAGGCAATATTCAGCCTTACAAGTATAATGGTAAAGAACTCGACAACAAGAAAGGTTTGAACTGGTATGATTACGGAGCAAGACATTATGATGCGGCATTGGGACGTTGGCAGGTTCCAGATCCCCTGAATGAGACTAATTATACAAGTAGTTATTCATATTGTTTAAATAATCCTTCACGTTATATAGATGTTATGGGTTTGGACACTATCAGCATAAATGATATCCCGGAGCGGAATGCCAGATTCAATCCTCGGGAAGATGTAATAGCATTGAACGAGGTTGTATTCACAGGAAATAAACCTATTTCATCATTTGTCATGAATGCTCTGAATATAGGGGGTGCTTCTGTTTCGACGGCAACAGGTTTGAGATACACAGAAAGGCCTTGGGGAACCGGATATTTTAGAACACAAGGAGGAACAACTTATTCTATGTCTATACTGGATAAGCAAGCTAACGGAAAGTATATCCATGGGGTACAAGGATACAGAAATGCCATGAATACGGCAAAGAATGCAACAAGACTACTTAGAAGGGTGGGAAATACAATAGGGAATATAGGTTTAATATTGGACCTATACAATAATATTATGAACCCAAGTTTAAATAATAAAATTGGAATAGGGGTTGGAGTAGCAAGTCTCTTTTATTGGGAAATTGGCGCTATTAACACTTTAACATCTCTCTACTATGATTGTGTTGTACGACCAAACGTAGAGCAAATACAAGACAATATATTAAACGGGGTTCCTCCTACTAGAAATGTTTATAATCCTCAGACAGGGATGCTTGATTATCAATAAATATATACTATGAAGATATTTGATTATTGGTGGTATTTATATTATCGTTTTTCGCACTATACGTGCAAAAGGGATGCAGGCGATGCGAAATGGATTGCTATATTGGCGTTCTCCACAAACTTTTTTTTAATAGTAGATACTTTTATTAGGGTCTTTTCATTCTTTTTCTGCTATAGTTTATTCGTAAAATACTGGGATAGCAAGCTCTTTTTATTAGCTTTGTTGATACCCATAATAAGTGCCCCATACTTTTACAAATTCAGAAAAAGAGAGATAGAAAAGATTGATAAAGAATATAACGGATTTACTTATAGAAAGAGGAAAAAGATTATGCTAATATTTGCGATAATGACAATAGTTCCTATGCTACTTTATATTTTTTATATTCCCTGTTTGCGCCCTACATAATTGAATATTCAATTTCTGATAATACCTTGATATAAAGTAAATTTACGACTATATATCGAGGTATTTTTAATAGAGACAAAAGTGTTAATAAATGAGAATTCAATTAAAATCTCTTATTAACTAGCCACAGTTTAAGTGGTGCGTGTAGGCTTTTTGAGTAACCTATTTAGATAATGTAATAATGCCCAATATCCGACAAATACAAAATAACATAGAGGAAAACACATCTACTACTCGGAATGTGTATAATCCCCAAACAGGAATGTATGATTATTAAAATTGCAGCTATGAATGTATTAGACTTGTTTGGGTATTTATACTATCGTTTTGCAGCTTATACATGAAAAGAGAAACTGATAATGCAAAATGGGTTGCTACAATAGCAATATCCGTTTCCTCAGCTTGCCTGATAGGCAGCCTAATAGAGGAATATTTACACAAGTTCCATTATCATCTTTTTATAAAGTATAGTGGCGCAATAATAATCACCATTATTCTAATGAGTTTTATTTCTATTGCATACTTTATGGTGTAAAAAAAGCGTCTATTAATAAACAAGAAGAGGCTTATTTCACATATTCGCCATATAAACGTAAATGCATATGGCTCATTTATGTATTGATATCAATAGGTTCTATTTTATTAAATATTGCTCTATTATTTCTGATTGCCCCAGAAAAGATTCCATAGGTTCTTCTATGTGAATTATGACTACTATCCTAACATCAAGTGATGAAATATTCTGAATGTTAGGATAGTTTTTGGACTTCAAATATAAAAAACATATTTCTCGTCCAAAATTTCAGAAGGCAGGGAACACAATTGGAGATATAGGTTTAATATTGGAGCTATACGATAATATTAAAAACCCAAGTTTAAATAATAAAATTGGAATAGGGATTGGGGTAGCAAGTCTCTTTTATTGGGAAATAGGTTCTACTGACGCTTCAACATTTCTATATTATGATTGTGTTGTACGGCCAAACGTAGAGTAAATGCAAGATAATATATTAAACGGGGTTCCTGCTACTAGAAATGTTTATAATCCTCAGACAGGGATACTTGATTATTAATAAATTATATACTATGAAGATATTTGATTATTGGTGGTATTTATATTATCGTCTTTCGCACTATACGTGCAAAAGGGATAACGATTGCAAAATGGATTGCAACATTAGCTATTTCAGCCAATTTTTGTATAATTATTGATACTCTTATTAGACTGTTTCTGTATTCCAACTTTTATGATCTATTTGTGAAATATTGGAATAGCAGTATATTTCTCTCATATATACTGGCAATGCCTATTTTGGGTAGCATATATTTTTTAAAATTTAGATTGAATAAAATGGAAGAGATAGAAAGAAACTATACAAGCTTCTGCTCTAAAAAAAGAAAAATAATCATGCTTGCATTTGCATTTTTAGTTATAGCTCCTGTGGCTTTGATTTTATTCTTTATTCCTTATTTACGTCCTGTATAGTTGATTGATTTTGATATCTTAATAATGCCTCGATATAAAATAGGATGACGAATTCTTTATATGTCGGGGTGTCAGCTCGTAAACGTAAATACTTGTAGACTATTTTGGTTTTCTAACAATAGTACCTATTTTATTGGATCTAGCCCTTATCTTTTTCATAAAACCAGACAGTATTTAAGGGATATACAAATAGGAGAATGTGTTTTTAAAAATGTAATTATAAGTAAAAGGCCTTCTGAATCCTACGTTATTAACAATTAAAAAACGATTATGAATTCTATCCTGATATAGGTTGATTATTTATCAACCTATATCAGGATTTTTCTTTTTATATCAATACCCTACTCATTCCTCAAGATTAAAATATAATGAGTTTTATTGAGAATCAGCAAAGCTGTCTAGATGGTGCTGCAACAGCTTCCTCCTACAACGGAGGCTTCGAGTTTAAGAACGGTGCGAATACAACAACAGAGTACGCTTATAACGCCAACGGTAATACTACCAAATATTTAAACAAAAACATTATAGAGATTCAGTATAACTTTTTAAATTTACCAAGCAAAGTAACCTTTGGTGATGGAAGTGCTATTGCTTATCTGTATAGTGCGGACAAAAGGAAACTCCGCACTACGCATACTGTCAATGCCACCTTCACTAAAACGTATCATTGTGACAAAAAAACAACTCCTTTGGGAAATATCTGGTAAAATGAAAAAACTCATATTGTTATTGCTAAGTGCTCTACTTTTATCCTTTTGCTCCAGAACAGACCTGAAATCCCCAAAAGACTCATTCTTTATACGAGTAAATTTATGGTCTAATGACAGAAGCGGAAAAGATTATATAAAACTGTGGGTAAACGACAGCTTGCTGTTTAAGGGACCGTATTTTACAAATTATATAGAAGAGACTGAAGAAAATATTGATGATGTATGGGGAATGAGAGTTGCTACTTTTAGCAAAAAGAACAATGAGGACAGTATAAAGATTGCAATAAGGGTAATAGCACTGGATAATCAATTATTCGCAGGTAGAAAGGTTATAGACACAACTTTTAAATACAGAATAGATAATATTCCTGGTATAGCTATTTCATATCGTCAAGTGGTTGGGCATTTTAATGTATTTGATACAATAAATGCTCCAGAATATTGGAGGATCGAATGACAACTTTTTATTATATCCTTTTCGGATAAAAAACCTAGAATATGAAAAATTGGAATCCTTTATTAGTAGTGTTTTTATCGTTCATTCTCTATTGTATTCTTTTGGTTATCATAGCAATTAGCATTGATTCTCAGCACTCTGGTGGCGAACAATATTTTGTAACAATCATAGCAAAAGGGATTGATTTGTTTCCTATATTCGGAATCATTATTACCGGAACATTCGGATTTGTTTACAGAAAAAGACCTAAATATTATAGAGTAATATTTGCTATACTATTGATTGCACTGATTCTTTTTGAAATATATATTCTATTTTACAATCATCGTTTAAGCTCATAATGCGGTACGCTTACCGCACAAATAAAACCCTCTCTAGCTTTTCATTATTGTCGAGCTAGAGAGTGTTTATTAAAGGCAATAACCCTGGCAATGATTATTTCTTATAGCGGATATTCTTCAAATGCGTATAGCAAAGTGGAAAGGTAACGTTCACCGGTATCTGGTAGAAGAACGACAATCGTCTTTCCTTCATTTTCGGGTAACCTTGCCAACTGCGTAGCTGCGCTCAACGCAGCTCCCGAAGAGATACCAACGAGCAGACCTTCCAACTGTGCCAATTCACGGCTCGTCCGGATGGCATCATCATTAGAAACCTGCAATATTTTATCCACAACTTCTATCTTAAAATTCTTTGGCACGAAGCCTGCTCCAATACCTTGGATCTTATGGGGACCCGGAACTCCACCTGAGAGGACGGGAGAATCGGATGGTTCAACAGCCACGATCTTAACTGATGGGTTATGCTTTTTAAGTGCAGCGCCAACACCGCTTACAGTCCCGCCTGTACCAACTCCGGCTACAAAAATATCGACTTTCCCGTCGGTATCACGCCAAACTTCTTCTCCGGTAGTTCTCTCATGGACAGCCGGATTTGCGGGGTTGTCAAATTGCTGTAAAATTATAGAGCCGGGAGTAGAAGCATTCAGCTCTTCTGCACGGGCTATAGCACCTTTCATTCCTGCTGAGCCGGGAGTCAATACAAGCTCTGCACCAAGTGCTTTCAATAAGTTACGTCGTTCCACGCTCATGGTATCGGGCATAGTCAATACCAATTTATATCCTTTAGCAGCAGCAACAAAAGCTAACCCTATGCCTGTGTTTCCGCTGGTAGGCTCAATTATAGTAGCACCTGATTTCAGTTTTCCGGATTGTTCGGCATCTTCAACCATTGCCAAAGCAATACGGTCTTTAACGCTGCCTGCCGGGTTGAAATACTCAAGTTTAACAATCAGAGTGGCTTTCAAACCTTTATTCGCATTATAATTAGCGACTTCCAGCAAAGGAGTGTTTCCCACTAATTCAGTAAGACGTTTTACAACTTTTCCCATAACATATTGAGTTTTAATATTTAAATCGAATTATTATAATGCAAAGATAGATATTCTGATATGGGAGAAAAATACCACATTTATGGGATTTTTATACTATAAAATGGTGATTTTTCAGAAGATAATCTATTATTATTGCACACTTTATGCATATAAATGTGTTTCCAGCCCGCAATTTTGCTTAAGAATAATTACCTTTGTAGCCACCTTATATATAAAGGAGATCACTAATGAGTCCATTGAACTTTACTCACATTCTGACTAAGGCCATCAAAGAATTATCTGAAGATGAATCGTATAAAAGATTATATCATCAGCATGTAGACGGCAATCCGCTACCTTCGGCCAAAGCATTACAGGATATTATAGAATTGTCGAGAGCAATTCTGTTTCCGGGATATTACGGAAACTCAACAGTCAACAGCCGAACTATTACTTATCACATCGGCGTAAACGTAGAACATTTATTTGATTTACTGACCGAACAAATATTGGCAGGTTTGTGCTTTGGCACCGATGACGAATGTAGCTATTGCACTGAAGACCAACGTGAAGAAGCCGCCAGGTTGGCCGCGGATTTTATCAGCAAGTTACCTCACATGAGAGAGGTGCTCGCAACGGACGTTGAAGCGGCATATAATGGTGACCCCGCAGCAAAGAGCTTCGGTGAAGTAATATTTTGTTATCCGGCTATCCGCGCCATTACGAATTATAGAATAGCGCACGAATTACTTATGCTGGGCGTTCCTCTCATACCTCGTATCATTACTGAGATGGCTCATAGTGAAACCGGAATAGACATACATCCGGGAGCAGTGATAGGTAGTTTCTTTACTATAGACCACGGCACGGGAGTTGTTATTGGCGAGACTTGCATTATAGGCAATAATGTAAAGCTATATCAAGGTGTGACCCTGGGTGCAAAAAGTTTTCCGCTTGATGAATGCGGCAGGCCGATTAAAGGCAACGCAAGGCATCCCATACTCGAAGATAATGTCATAATATATTCCAATGCCACAATACTGGGACGAATCACCATAGGGGAAGATGCCACAGTAGGGGGTAATATTTGGGTAACGGAAGATGTACCGGCTAAAGCCAGAATTGTACAGACTAAAGCAAAAAAATAATAAGATATTTATAGCGGAATAATTCCGCAGACAGGAATTTTAAATAATATAGATGAAATCGTTTGAAATGATAGCAAAGACCTTTCAAGGTCTTGAAGAAGTTTTAGCACAAGAGCTAACAACACTAGGAGCATCCGACATCCAGATAGGAAGACGAATGGTGGCCTTTACCGGTGATAAGGAAATGATGTATAAAGCAAATTTCTGTCTGCGAACAGCTATACGCATATTAAAGCCAAT
The DNA here is from genome assembly GCA_041907545.1 of Bacteroides sp. Lineage (GTDB taxonomy): Bacteria > Bacteroidota > Bacteroidia > Bacteroidales > Bacteroidaceae > Bacteroides. The sequence goes on along the minus strand of JAYRGX010000001.1, from coordinate 126,421 downwards.
CAAAAAATTCTCAGCCAAGAATGCCGACGAAGTTTATGATGAAATAAAATCAATCCACTGGGAAGACTTCTTAAAGATTGATCAAACCATAGCTATTGATGCCGTTGTATTCAGTGAAGAATTCCGCCATTCCAAATTTGTATCATACAAGGTTAAAGATGCTATTGTCGACTATTTTAGAGAGAAAACCGGAAAACGCCCATCTGTACGCATTAACAACCCGGACGTCCTGCTGAATATTCACATTGCACAGACTGAGTGCACGCTATCCCTAGACTCTTCAGGAGAATCTCTCCATCGCCGCGGTTATCGTCAGGAAGCTGTTGAAGCTCCTCTAAATGAAGTGCTTGCCGCCGGTATGATTTTATTAACAGGCTGGCACGGCGAATGTGACTTAATTGATCCGATGTGTGGCTCGGGTACAATACCTATTGAGGCGGCTCTCATTGCTAAGAATATTGCGCCTGGTGTATTTCGAAAAGAATTTGCTTTTGAGAAATGGAACGATTTCGATCGGGATCTATTTGATACCATTTATAATGATGACAGTCAGGAGCGTGAATTCAATCACCGCATATATGGCTACGACAATAATCCCAAAGCAAACGAAATTGCCATCCATAATGTAAAGGCAGCAGGTGTATCAAAAGAGATTGTACTCAAAGTACAGCCATTTCAAGCTTTCCAACAACCCACCGAGAAATCTTTTATTATCACGAACCCTCCTTACGGCGAACGTATATCAACCAATGATCTTTTAGGTTTATATCAGATGATTGGCGAACGGTTAAAACATGCCTTTGCCGGGAACACAGCATGGGTCCTCTCTTACCGCGAAGAATGCTTTGATCAGATCGGATTAAAGCCTACCGAAAAAGTTCCATTATTCAATGGAGCCTTGGACTGTGAATTCCGTAAGTATGAAATCTTTGAAGGAAAATATAAAGAGTTCAAGCAAAACAAAGAGGATGATCCGGAAGATCACAAAGAGGCGAGAACCGAACCAAGATTCAATAGAGACAGAAGTAGAGCTCCACGCAGAGAGTTCAAAAAGGAAGGTTTTGCCGGCAGAGGAGAAAAGAGAGACCAACACCATAGAAGCGATCAAAGAGAAAAGAAATTTGGCGATAGAGAACCAAGGAAAAGAAATTTTCAATCTTTTCATAAACCCGACAATGATAAATCCGGGGAAGATTAAAATATTCTGAGAGAGATAAACTTTACAAACAAGGATATTAACTTTCACTACAATGAAAAAATTTAAGAATTGTATGGGTGCGGCACTGCTTACATTACCCATGCTCTTTACATCAACTGTTATGGCGCAAGAATTAAAGAAGCCTACACTCGAAGATTTAATTCCGGGAGGAGCCACATATCGATACGCAGAAAACAAGTGGTATCAATGGTACGGAGACTTTGCATATCTGGAACTTGGAATAGATAAGGTAGAGGGTACATGGATGGATGGAAAGCATTTCTCTGTGATCTCTTTGGAAGAAGTCAACAGCTTATTGGGAAAAGAGCAACTCGGAAAGATAAGTAGCCTTTATGGCGCTACATTCTTAAATTCTTCTGATGAAAAAACAGGTAAAGCTCTTTCTAAGGCTGAATATTCCACCTTAATGTTGGTCAATACAGGCAAAAACAGAGTTCTTATAAACTGGGCTAAGAAGAGCATCATTTGGAAACAAGAGCGTACAAAGGAAGCTGCAAATGAAGATTGGAACAGCAAAAGCCGCAATCTTGCCTATACAATAAACAATAATCTTTTCGTTGTCACAGGAAATGGGCTAACAACTCAAGTTACGAATGAGCCTGAAGGGATTGTCTGCGGACAAAGCGTACACCGCAATGAATTCGGTATCCAAAAGGGAACGTTCTGGAGTCCTGATGGTAATTTACTGGCTTTTTACCGGATGGATGAGAGTATGGTTGCCCAATATCCTTTGGTTGACATCACCGCCCGCATAGGAAAAGTAAATAATGTGCGTTACCCAATGGCAGGAATGACCAGCCATAAAGTGACTGTCGGCATTTATAACCCGGAAACTAAAAAGACTATCTTCTTGCAAGCCGGTGACCCCACCGATCGTTATTTCACCAATATAAGTTGGGCACCAGATGGCAAAAGCCTTTATCTTATAGAATTGAATCGTGACCAAAATCATGCTAAGCTTTGTCAATACAATGCCGAAACCGGCAGTCAGATGAGAGTGTTGATTGAAGAGACGCATCCAAAATATGTAGAACCACAGCATACTATTATTTTCTTGCCGTGGGATAAAAGCAAATTCATTTACCAAAGTCAATGGAGCGGTTACAACCATCTTTACTTATGTGATCTTGCCGCAAATACTAAAGAACAATTATCTCCCGCAGGAGTTGAAAAGTTTTCACCGGAAGGTGGGAAGATCACTACCCATGTGGCTATGAAAGCATTGACTGCAGGTAATTGGTTGGTGCAAAATGTTTTGGGATTTAATCTTTCCTCACGTGAAGTCATTATCAGCAGTACCGAAATTACTCCTTTGCAAAGCAACATATTCGGAGTAGATATAAAGACAGGTAAACGGCATCTGATCGGTAAAAAGGATGCTACACATACGGCTGATTTATCGGGAAGTGGCAAATATCTCATTGACAGGTATTCATCACCCACCATTCCACGAGTTATTAGCATTTGTGCTACAACGAAAGGAGAAGTAAAAGAAACGACTCTACTACAAGCCAAAGACCCATATCAGGGATACGTAATGCCGACTTTCGAGACCGGCACAATAAAAGCAGCGGACGGAGTAACCGATCTTTATTATCGTATCACCAAGCCGGCGAATTTCGACCCGAATAAAAAGTATCCCGTAATTGTCTATGTTTATGGCGGCCCTCATGCACAAGTCGTAACAGGAGGTTGGCAAAACGAAGCACGGGGCTGGGATGTTTACATGGCAAACAAAGGTTACATCATGTTTTCACTCGACAATCGTGGAAGTGAGAACAGAGGCCTTAGCTTTGAAAATGTTACTTTCCGTCATCTAGGCATTGAAGAAGGCAAAGATCAGGTAAAAGGTATAGAATTCTTAAAGAGCTTACCATACATTGATGGTAATCGTATCGGCGTGCATGGATGGAGCTTTGGCGGACACATGACTACCGCATTGGTTCTACGCTATCCCGAAATCTTTAAAGTAGGTGTGGCAGGAGGCCCGGTAATAGACTGGAGCTATTACGAGGTAATGTATGGAGAGCGTTATATGGACACTCCGCAAAGCAATTCGGAAGGTTACAAGGAGTGCAATCTAAAGAATCTTGCCGGAAATCTTAAAGGACATCTACTCATTATCCACGACGATCAGGATGACACTTGTGTACCTCAACACACTCTTTCGTTTATGAAAGCTTGCATTGATGCACACACATATCCGGATTTGTTCATTTATCCGACACATAAGCATAACGTTGCAGGTAAAGACCGCGTTCACCTTCACGAAAAGATTACAAGATATTTCGAAGACAATCTCTAAAAACAACTAAATACAAACATAGCCATGAATATTCTTTTATTAGGTTCAGGAGGGCGTGAACACGCTTTAGGATGGAAAATAGCACAAAGTCCGAAAGTAGAACATTTATATATAGCACCCGGTAATGCAGGAACAGCTTCCATTGGTGAGAACATCGCTATTAAAGCCACCGATTTCCCCGCTATTAAAGAGTTCGTTTTGAGAAACAATGTGGATATGATTGTTGTGGGTCCTGAAGATCCATTGGTTGAAGGCATATACGATAGATTCACTAACGATCCGGATACCTGTCATATTGCAGTTGTCGGTCCGAGTGCCAAAGGAGCTCAATTGGAAGGAAGTAAAGAATTCGCCAAAGAATTCATGCAACGCCATAATATCCCTACTGCCCGCTATAAGAGTGTTACGTCGGAAAACATAGAGGAAGGTTTATCCTTCTTGGAAAGTTTGGAAGCTCCATACGTATTAAAAGCGGACGGACTTTGTGCCGGGAAAGGTGTACTTATTCTTCCGACTTTGGAAGAAGCCCAAAAGGAACTTAAGGAAATGCTTGGCGGAATGTTTGGTGAAGCAAGTGCAACTGTTGTTATCGAGGAATTCTTAAGCGGCATAGAGTGTTCTGTTTTCGTATTATCCGACAGCAAAAACTATAAAGTACTGCCTGTTGCAAAAGATTATAAACGGATCGGTGAAGGAGATCAAGGCCTCAACACCGGTGGTATGGGAAGCGTTACCCCCGTTCCCTTTGCCAACGAAGACTTCATGGAGAAAGTACGTGTTCGCATTATTGAACCCACAATAAAGGGCCTTCAAAAAGAGAACATCGTTTATAAGGGATTTATCTTTTTAGGATTGATCAAGGTCAAAGGCGAACCAATGGTCATTGAATACAATGTCCGCATGGGTGACCCGGAAACAGAAAGCGTCATGCTGAGAGTAAAGAGCGACCTCGTTGATCTTTTCGAAGGAGTCCGTGATGTAAATCTCGACAAGAAATTATTAGAGATAGATAGCCGCACGGCCGCTTGTGTGATGCTAGTCAGTGGAGGTTATCCCGAAGCCTATGAAAAAGGTTATCCGATAGAAGGCTTCGAAAAAGCCGGTCAGACAGACAGCATCTTGTTTCATGCCGGAACTTCTGTAAAAGATGGGGAGATCATAACCAATGGAGGAAGGGTCATTGCCGTCTGCTCTTACGGAGAAACAAAAGAAGAAGCATTGGCAAAAAGCTACAAAGTAGCGGAATTGATAGATTTTGAAAAGAAGTATTTTCGTCACGATATCGGATTTGATCTTTAAGTCCCTCGAAAATAATGCGAAGCAATAAAAGACTACAAGCCCAAATAACGACAGGAAGAATCACCTTGCCTGTCGTTATACTATTATCCATCGGATGTTGGATTGCAGGGAGTATCATGTTCCCCAATCTTAAAGCAGGACAATCATTATTTCCTACCGGATATAATTCGGGGCTGTGGAACCTTCCTCAATGGATCGAAAGCTTATTAAGTCTGCTGCTTTATGCAGTTGCAGGATATTCACTGATCGCACTCAATAATCTGTTCGGCTTTATCCGAATGCGCGCATCCGTACAGACATCCGTTTATTTCATATTGGTAGCAATATGTCCGTTTATCCACAAACTTTATGCGGGAAATATTGCCTCTGCATTTTTAATCGTGGCCTTCTACTTTCTATTCAAAAGTTATCAGCAAATCCATTCATCGGGAGTGTTGTTCTATACATTCTTATGCATAGGGATAGGCAGTCTGTTTTTCCCACAACTTACATTTTTTATCCCCATTTTTTGGATAGGGGCTTATAACCTGCAATCGCTTTCATTGAGAAGTCTTTTAGCATCAATCATAGGCTTTACTTTACCTTACTGGTTCTTGTTTGGACATGCTTATTTTTACAACGACATGCAGTTGTTTTATGCGCCATTTCAAGAGCTGGCGACTTTCCATCCCATAGATTACATAAAAGATGTTCCCGTATGGGCTTACTCAACCTTAGGCTATGTTTTCTTGATATATGCCATCAGCTCTATTCATTGCATAATGGCCGGATATGAAGATAAAATACAAACACGTGTCTATCTTAATTTTCTCATCTTTTTGAATTTCTGTTTTTTTATATATATCATCCTACAACCCATTCAAGGTGTTCAAGTCTTACCATTGCTGCTGGTCGGAGTCAGTATTCTTACAGGTCATTTGTTTGTGTTGACAAACAGTAAGGCTTCAAATTTATTTTTTATATTTGCCATCGCCTGCCTGGCAGGGTTATTCGGATTCAATATATGGATGCTTTTGTTCAATTCTTAATTCACTGGGGATACCTGGGATTATTTATCTCCGCACTGCTGGCTGGAAGCCTAGTACCTTTCAGCTCGGAAGTCGTGTTAGCGGCATTGGTCATTCCTGCTACGGGATTAAACCCATGGATCTGCCTGATAGCGGCATCAACCGGCAATCTATTGGGAAGCCTTACTTGCTACGGAGTAGGAAGGATGGGACGGATGGACTGGCTGGAACGATATTTCCACATGAAACCCGAGAAAATACACAAGATGCAAAGTTACTTAAACGGTAAGGGTGCTTTTATGGCATTCTTCTCTTTTCTGCCTTTCATCGGAGATGTTTTATCTGTAGCATTAGGATTTATGCGAAGTAATATTTGGATCGTATCAATTAGCATGCTCGTGGGTAAGGCATTAAGGTATGCCGTTGTAATTCTGACAATAAGGGGTTTATTATGAAGAGGATCATAGAAAAAACAGAAGACGGCAGTCCGACATTGTTTGTTCCCGAGTTGAACGAGCATTATCATTCGGTAAAAGGAGCTCACACCGAATCGGAACACATATTTGTGAACATGGGACTAAAGGCCTCCCGGGCTACATCCCCCAATGTTTTGGAAGTTGGTTTTGGTACAGGGTTGAATGCTCTTTTATCATTGGAGTATGCAGAACGGCAAGGTAGAAAAGTGAAATATACAGGCATTGAATTATATCCTCTAGCATGGGACGAAATCAGTCCGTTAAACTATAGTAGCAGTCCACTTTTTAAGCAAATACATGATATACCATGGAATGTAGAAACGGACATTACGAAATACTTTTTGCTAAAAAAAACACAAGCGGACGTTAATCAACTATTCGGAGCTACAACGGCTACTTTCTCTCCAAAGTTTGACGTGGTTTACTTCGATGCTTTTGCGCCGGAGAAGCAACCGGAAATGTGGAATGAGGAGCTTTTACGCTCCATCTATATAAATATGGAAAGAGAGGGCATCTTGACTACTTATTGTGCAAAAGGGGTGATTCGCCGTATGCTGCAAGATATCGGATTCAAGACAGAACGTTTACCTGGACCTCCCGGAGGAAAAAGAGAGATACTTCGGGCTACAAAAGTTTGAACAGAACTCTCTCTTTTTCGTTTTCTTAATAAGAATCAGCAAATACCGTGCATTTATGAAACAACTATACTTACTTCTTTTCATTGCAATTTTTGCGACAAGCTGCAATAATAAAAACACGACCCACCACAAGGTTAGTAAAAGACCGATTATAACAGTAACCATAGAGCCGTTACGCTACTTCACCGAGGCTATTGCCGGAAATAAATTCAAAGTGGTCAGTATGGTTCCCAAAGGAGTAAGCCCTGAGACTTACGACCCGACTCCCCAGCAATTGATAGACTTGACAAAGAGCAAAGCCTTCTTCCGTATCGGATACATAGGGTTTGAGCAAACATGGATGGATAAGTTGACTGATAATGCACCACATCTGCAATTCTTCGATACATCTAAGGGAGTGGAACTTATATATGATAACTCGCACCCTCACTTGCACAGTAGCAACTCAGATGCTGATAGCCACACCCACTCAGGTGTGGAACCACATATATGGAGCTCTACTTATAATGCGCAAATCATGGCGGTGAACATATTGAATGCCTTGTGCACCATCGATAAAAATAATGAAGAATATTATCTGGAGCGTTATAAAAAACTATCCGACCAGATCAAACAGACAGATAGTGTATTGTGCCAGATACTTTCTACACCGGGTGCCGATCGTTCTTTTATGATTTATCACCCTGCGCTATCATACTTTGCCCGCGATTACGGATTACACCAGATACCAATAGAAGCCGGAGGCAAAGAGCCATCACCGGCTCACCTCAAAGAACTCATGCAGGTCTGCAAGAAAGAAAAAGTACGCGTTATCTTTGTCCAGCCTGAATTCGACAGGAGAAATGCAGACATTATCGCCCGACAAACGGGTGCAAAAGTTGTTCCGATCAATCCGCTTTCTTATGACTGGGAAAGAGAGATGTTGAGTATCGGGAAAGAGCTTAAAGATATCGGTAATAGTACTAAACACTAATCCCTTTCAAAATGGATAATCCACTAATTGAAATAAAAGGACTAAGTGCAGCATACGATGGACGAACCGTCTTACACGACGTCAATCTAACCATTTGTGAGCGTGATTTCTTGGGTATAATCGGCCCAAACGGGGGAGGGAAAACCACCCTGATAAAATGTATTCTTGGATTACTAAAACCATCAAAAGGTTCAATATACTATCGGTCACGTCAAAGCGAAGAGCGCTCTACACGTGTTAGTCAACTCCCCATGGGTTATTTGCCACAGTACAACAGTTTGGATAAGAAATTCCCCATCACTGTGGAGGAAGTTGTCCTATCAGGTCTAAGTTCACAGAAATCATTAACAGCACGCTTTAACCCGCAAGACAGGGAGACGGCAAAACAAGTCATCATTCGCATGGGACTCGAAGGACTTGAAAAGCGAGCTATAGGAACATTAAGTGGAGGACAATTACAACGTGCCTTATTAGGCCGTGCCATTATATCCAATCCCGAAGTCCTTGTTTTGGATGAGCCTAGCACCTATATTGACAAACGCTTCGAAGCTCACCTCTACAAACTGTTAGCGGAAATCAACCAAGATTGCGCCATTATCCTTGTCAGTCACGACATAGGCACTGTGCTACAGCAAGTGAAATCAATAGCATGTGTCAACGAAACATTAGACTATCATCCTGATACGGGTATCTCAACCCAATGGCTTGAGCGTAACTTCCAATGCCCCATTGAGTTATTGGGACACGGATCATTGCCCCATCGTATTCTTGGAGAACATCATCATTAATACTCCGCAAAAAGATAAATCTGCTTTTAAAAAGTCACCATCCCTTAAGCTATCCTAATAAATAGTCCTTACTTCCATATATTTAAAAGTGAATTCATTATCTTTGCGCCCATACGTATCAGAAAACAATCGAATCAAGTACTAAAACGAACTATATCTGAATGAAACAGTACAAAACCGTAAACAACCTGATTGGTTGGATTACATTTCTTATTGCCGCGACAGTTTACTGCATGACGATTGAACCGACTGCCAGTTTTTGGGATTGCCCGGAGTTTATTACCACCGGTTATAAGTTGGAAGTAGGACATCCCCCCGGGGCACCTTTCTTCATGCTGATTGCCAATCTGTTTTCTCAGTTCGCATCGGATGCAACCACAGTAGCCAAAATGGTGAATTACATGAGCGCACTTATGAGTGGTGCCTGTATACTATTCCTTTTTTGGAGTATCACTCACTTGGTACGGAAGCTTGTTATTACCGATGAAAATAATATTACCAAAGGACAGCTAATCACTGTGATGGGTAGTGGATTAGTAGGTGCTTTGGCATACACATTCAGTGATACCTTTTGGTTTAGTGCGGTTGAAGGCGAAGTGTATGCGTTCTCCTCGCTGTTTACAGCCGTTGTTTTCTGGCTTATTCTGAAATGGGAAGACGTGGCAGACCAACCTCACTCCGATCGCTGGTTAATATTAATTGCCTACCTTACCGGATTGAGTATCGGTGTTCACTTGCTGAACTTGCTTTGTTTACCGGCTATCGTTTTGGTATACTATTATAAAAAAGTTCCGAACGCCAACGTAAAAGGCTCATTGTTAGCATTGCTTGCTTCAATGGTACTCGTTGCAGCCGTACTATATGGTATCGTCCCCGGCATTGTGAAAGTAGGAGGCTGGTTTGAGCTATTTTTTGTAAACACATTGGGAATGTCATTCAACAGTGGGGTCATAGTATATATCATTGTTTTGGCTGCCGCCATTATTTGGGGTGTATACGAAAGCTTCACCGAGAAAAGCCCCAACCGGATGTGCCTTTCTTTTGTGCTGACCGTAGCCTTATTGGGTATCCCATTCTATGGACATGGGGGTAGCTCAATCGCTATCGGTGTAATAGTCATACTTGCGCTGCTGTTATACCTTAGTCCCAAAGTACAAGAAAAAGTAAAACAGAGATATCGTATCTCAGCCCGTACATTAAATACCTCATTACTTTGTACCATGATGATTGTAATCGGATATTCTTCGTATGCCATCATCGTCATCCGCTCTACAGCAAATACTCCGATGGATCAAAACTCTCCTGAGGATATCTTCACATTGGGAGAATATTTGGGCCGTGAGCAATATGGTACGAGACCTTTATTCTATGGACCTGCTTTCTCATCGAAAGTTGCTCTTGATGTAAAAGACGGTTATTGCGAGCCTAGAGTAGCCACAAGTGACACAAAGTTTATCCGTAAGGAAAAAGCTAAAGCTGATGAAAAAGACAGCTACATCGAAATCCCCGGACGAGTAGACTATGAGTACGCACAAAATATGCTCTTCCCACGTATGTACAGTAGCCAGCATGCCGAACTGTATAAGGAGTGGATGACCATTAAAGGCTATGATGTGCCGTATGATCAATGTGGTGAAACGGTAATGGTAAACATGCCTACCCAATGGGAAAACATCAAATTCTTCTTCTCATACCAGCTCAATTGGATGTATTGGCGATACTTCATGTGGAACTTTGCAGGACGGCAGAATGACTTGCAGGGAAGCGGTGAGATAGAGCACGGAAACTGGATCACAGGTATATCTGCTGTGGATAGTTGGCTCATAGGAGATCAAAGTCAGTTGCCTCACGAGTTGAAAGCAAATAAAGGTCATAATGTATTCTACTGCTTACCGCTTTTGTTAGGCCTCATCGGACTATTATGGCAGGCATATCGTGGACAAAGAGGCATTCAGCAGTTCTGGGTGGTGTTCTTCCTGTTCTTCATGACCGGAATTGCAATCGTACTCTATCTGAACCAGACTCCGGCACAACCTCGTGAACGAGATTATGCTTATGCCGGCTCATTCTATGCCTTTGCCATTTGGATTGGTATGGGAGTTGCCGGACTTGTTAAGCTGTTGGAACGATATACCAAAACGAAGGAACTTCCGGCTGCTATTATCGCTTCAGTAGCCTGTCTGCTAGTGCCTATACAAATGGCAAGCCAGACTTGGGACGACCACGACCGTAGCAACCGTTATCTCTGCCGCGACTTCGGACAGAACTATTTGATGACGCTACCCGAAAAGGGAAATCCTGTCATCTTCACCAATGGAGATAATGATACTTTCCCGTTGTGGTATAATCAGGAGACCGAAAGCTTCCGTACGGATACACGTACTTGCAACTTAAGTTATCTGCAGACAGACTGGTATATTGACCAGATGAAGCGTCCGGCATACAACTCCCCATCTCTACCTATCAGTTGGAACAGAATGGAGTATGTAGAAGGAACAAACGAATATGTACCTATCCGTGCAGACTACAAAAAGAGCATCGACGGACTTTATGCCGAAGCAAAACAAAAAGCTCTCGACGGACACAAAGAGACATTGGTAGATCTTGAGAAACAGTTTGGAGAGAACCCTTATGAGTTGAAGAACATCTTAAAATATTGGGTGCGTGGCAAACGTCAAGACTTGAAAGTTATTCCTACGGACAGTATCGTGATGAAGGTTGATAAAGAGGCTGTACGCCGCAGTGGAATGATGATTCCGGGCGATTCTATTCCTGACTATATGACTATCTCATTGAAGGGCAAACGGGCACTGTACAAGAGTGAATTGATGATGCTCGAAATGTTGGCCGAATCAAACTGGGAACGTCCGCTTTATATGGCTATAAGTGTGGGAACCGAAAACCACCTGAATATGGATAACCACTTCATACAAGAAGGTTTGGCTTATCGCTTCACTCCTTTTGATAACAGTAAGACCGGAGTGAAACTGGATAGCGAAAAAATGTACGATAACGTGATGCATAAGTTCAAATTCGGAAATATTAATAAACCGGGACTTTATATTGACGAGAATGCAATGCGTATGTGTTACTCTCACCGTCGTCTTTTTGCACAGCTTGTAGCGCAACTTATACAGGAAGGCAAAAAAGATAAGGCTCTTGCTGCACTGAACTATGCAGAAAAGATGATTCCGGATTATAACGTACCTTACGACTGGCAAAATGGCGCTACGCAAATGGCGGAAGCATATTATCAGTTAGGTAAGCAAGCTCAAGGTGACGAAATCATTAAAGCAATGGCTAATAAAGCGGTAGAATATATCACATGGTATCTGAAACTGGACGATAGCCGCTTCTCCGTTTCAACCCGTGAGTTTGAATACCATTGGGCATTACTCAACGAGGAAGTGAAATTGATGAAGAAATATAACTCCCCCCTCGTCAAGACCTTCGAACCTAAAGTTGAGCAATCATACAATTTATATCTTGGACGCTTGAAAAAGTAAAAACGATTTAATGAAAGAGGTTGTGTCTAAGGGCACAATAGATTACTCAGATTCACACAGAGATTCTTAAAATTATGATAACCAACATAATTGATCTGTGATAATCTGAGTAATCTGCAATAAAAAAGCTCTTGCCACACCCTCTTTATCGTTTAAATATAAAACTCTGAACACAATGTTTATAGAACAACCTCCGGAGTTTGTCCGTAAATTGTATCCAGCAGCGATTTGGAGAATGGATCCGAATGTCAAAGCCGTTTATCTGACTTTTGATGACGGTCCAATTCCCGAAGTAACCCCATGGGTACTAGATTTGCTTGATAAACACAACATCAAAGCTACCTTCTTCATGGTAGGCGACAATGTACGCAAACACCCCGATGTCTTTCAAATGGTTATTGATAATGGGCACCGGATTGGAAATCATACTTTCAACCATATACGTGGTTTTGAGTTTGGATCCGATGATTATTTGGCCAATACAGACAAAGCAAACGGACTGATAAAAACAAACTTATTCCGTCCTCCCCACGGTCACATGAGATGGTTGCAGTATATGACGCTTCGCAGGTATTATAAGATAGTCATGTGGGACCTCGTAACGCGTGACTATAGTAAGAAACTGCGTGGGCCTCAAGTACTCGCAAATGTGATGCGCTATGCACGGAACGGCTCAATCATTACATTCCATGACTCCCTAAAATCATGGAACAACGGAAATCTCCAATACGCCTTGCCCCGCGCTATTGATTTTCTGAAAGAAGAGGGATATGAGTTTAAGCTACTGTAAGAGAGGCTCTCATCCTAGCATTTAGTTTCGCCGATACCAATAAGGTTGCACAGTAAAACCGCAGACAGATATTAAAGAACATGCCCCAAAGCAAATTATCTCGGTGATTTTGAAAGCAAATACCGTCTAAAACAAGTATATCTCAATTTATGTTCTTGATATAATCACAGTATCATCTCACAAAAGACTCAAAAAGAAAGAGGCTGTCCGTTATAAGACAGCCTCTTTATATTAACGCAAGAATCAGATTACTTCAGTACAACCTTTAACGGATTACGCACTTTCTTTGCATAGTCTGCCATATACTTATTCCAACTTTCAGAAGCCTTTATATCGGCTTTACTCCATGCAGATCCCCAATAATACACAAATTCAGCACCCGGCTCATAGCTACTGATAGCCAAAACATGACCGTCAGCTCCACCGCGCAATTCTTTTTTCTCTTTTTCCGAGAAGAGCACACTTTTAGCCTCTTTCACTGATGCCGGAAAAGCAGCTCCTACAAAGATTTTGCCATAGTTGACTGTCTTATCAAGCGGATCAGTCGGATCAACATAAGTAATATATCCACCGGTTGCATTAGCTGTCACCACTCCGTTGGGTTCGTGTAAGACAATTCCCACAACAATAGGGAGCGATTCTTTCAAGCTAGTATAGGAAACAACGGTCTTATTCAAATGAGATCCTGCATCCAAGCTAAGAATGCGAGTCTCAACTACATTTGCATTGTCTTTCACCTTAAGTGGGTTATATACCAGTTTAACAGTGAACCTCAGAGGTCCGTTGTCCAGGATTTCCTGGGTCTTATAGCAATAAGGATATACAATTGAGTCGTTCACCATCAATGCCGCTGTACCACCACCAAGCGTAGGTCCTACTTTATAGCAATCCAACCCGTTACCGTGATCGACATGGTATGAAACCGATTTATACAAAGCATCAGCAGCTTTGGCATCAGTCTTCTTCAATGCATCTATCTTTGCTTTTGTTTCTGCATTCAGTTCATTTCCATAACGATCCTCAACTACGGGTTCAGTTGTGTTATACTTAGTCCAGATATCATAGCCGAAAGCCCGTTCGCCAGTCTTTTGAAGTGCTGGTCCATAGGTACGGAAAGCCACCAAATCGTTTTCCCATGCCACATCATCCACACGTTCAGGATAGTACTTTCCGCAAGCCTTTACAGGAAAATCATTGGGAGTGCCCGCCTGAATAGTGTAAGTAGCTGTGCCTTTAGCCGCAACATTCGCTTGGAATATCACTTTCTCATCATAAGTAATCTGATAAGGGATTTGCTCACCCTTTTCATCAAGTACAATAATCTGAGCAGTATCAGCCAACTTTAACTTGCTGAACACATCACTTGCCGAAACTTCAATCATTTCGTTCGCCCGTGCCACAGCCAAAGGATTAGTGACGGTCACATTAAGCGACTGCCTGTTACTGCTACACGCAAAGCAAGAGAAAAGTGTTGCCCATAAAAAAAATAAACTCTTCATACTTTAATTTTTAAATTGGACGTTTAAAGAAAAAGGGATAGCCTTTAGGAAGAACATTCCGTACAGCTATCCCCTTAGTATAGTTGTCTTATTACTTAGGTTGCTTACCGATATACGCCAAGATACCACCGTCAACGTACAGCACGTGGCCATTTACGAAGTTCGAAGCATCCGAAGCAAGGAATACGGCAGGGCCCATCAAGTCTTCTGCTTCGCCCCAGCGTGCAGCAGGAGTTTTAGCCAAGATGAAAGCATCAAACGGGTGACGTGAACCATCCGGTTGCGGCTCGCGAAGAGGAGCTGTCTGAGGAGTTGCAATATAACCCGGACCGATACCATTACACTGAATGTTGTATTCGCCATATTCCGATGCAATATTACGAGTTAACATCTTCAAGCCACCTTTAGCTGCAGCATAAGCAGAAACAGTCTCGCGTCCCAACTCACTCATCATAGAGCAGATATTAATAATCTTGCCATGTCCTTTCTTGATCATTGAAGGGATAACAGCCTTCGATACAATAAACGGAGCATTTAAGTCTACATCAATTACCTGACGGAATTCGGCAGCAGACATTTCACACATCGGAATGCGCTTAATGATACCTGCATTATTTACGAGGATATCGATTACACCGACTTCTTTTTCGATCTGCGCAACCATTGCATTCACTTGTTCTTCGTTGGTTACATCACAAACATAACCTTTAGCCTCAATTCCTTCAGCTTTATAAGCAGCCAAACCTTTATCTACCAGTTCTTGTTTAATATCGTTGAAAACAATTTTTGCACCAGCTTGAGCAAAAGCTGTTGCAAGAGCAAAGCCAATACCATAAGAAGCTCCTGTAACAAGAGCCACTTTGCCTTCTAATGAAAAGTTTACCATGTTTCTATAAATTAGGTTGATAAATTACATCTTTAATTTTCTCCTATGCGGCATGAAGCATCTTTATACACTTACAAAAAGCACTTATTCATGCACTTTAGCCGCAAAGAACTACCTGAAATTACTTCAAGTCGGTAATTAGTGAGAAGTCCTGATCGCCATAATCAAGGTTTTCACCACCCATACCCCAGATAAAAGTATAGTTGTGCGTAGCCGCAGCAGAGTGAATAGACCATTCGGGAGATAATACCGCCTGATCACCCTTCATCCAGATATGGCGGGTCTCATCCACCTCACCCATGAAGTGACATACTGCATGTTCTTCGGGTACTTCAAAATAGAAATAAGCCTCCATACGACGACTATGAACGTGTGCGGGCATTGTGTTCCATACGCTACCCGGAGCAAGTTCGGTCATACCCATTTGAAGTTGGCAGGTAGGTAATACCTGACTCACCAACATTTTATTAATATTACGATGATTTGAGCCTTCCAAAGTTCCCATTTCGGCTACCACAGCATCACTTTTTGTCACTTTCTTATCAGGATAGTTACGATGAGCAGTCGTTGAATTGAAATAGAACTTTGCAGGATTTTTTTCGTCTTTACTTTCGAATGTCACTTCACGGTCGCCCGAACCCAAGTATAAAGCTTCTTTATAATCAAGTTCAAAGACAGCATCGCCTGCTTTAACCACACCTGCACCGCCTACATTAAAGATACCCAACTCACGACGGGTAAGAAAGAATGGAGCCTTAAGCGGGTCAATAGCTTCGAGCTTCAGCCCCTCGCCTACCGGCATTGCGCCACCTACTATCATACGGTCGTACATGGAATATACCATATTCACTTCATCAGCAGAAAAGACTTTCTCAATGAGAAAATCGCGACGGATACGGTTAGTATCGTAGCTTTTTGCATCTTCGGGATGCGCAGCATAACGTATTTCGTAGTTCGTTTTCATAATTTATAAAGTTTATAAGTTGATTGATCAATAATTTTAGCACGCTCCGTTTGCGCACACGATGCAAATGTAGCAAAAGAAAATGTCAATTCCTTACTTTTTCATTTCATTTATCGTTTAGTATCGCTTAAACACGAAATATCGCAAAAGGTTTAACACTATTTATAAAAAGAACGAGAAAGAGTAATGGTATCCAATCATCAGCCTGAATATACGTGAATAAAGTTACCTTGCATCAGCTGCAAGATTATAATTCATTCATTATCAACAACCAGAACATAAAAGCTAAAGATAATAACAATACTTTCCATTCCATCTATTTTCAGAAAATATTATGTATTTTGTCGAATTAATGAGCTTTTATTACGATATATTCCAGCTCTTCAAGCTACCTTCTTCATTAGCTATAGATAAGATAATGAAGACAAGGATTTAATGAATAAAACAGTTCTTACAACAAGCTATTATATAGCTAAAAATCACTATCTTTAAGGTTATTAAGCATCGTCGCCTTACAACCCGATCATTGTCGGCATACAAAACGCTATTTATCGCTTTGCAAAGCGACAATGATCGTCTTACAGAACGACAACAAAAACGCTACACGAGAAGCATCATAACTCTATGCATGAAAGAGATAGCAAGCAACAAAAGAACCAATAACATATTAAAACAACTATAATGAATGAAGGAGAGGTAAAAACATGGCAATTTATGATTTAAAGAAACGCCCTGCACTAACAAGCAAAGAGGGCGAAGGAGAAGTTTATTACCCAAAACTTATCAGCTCGGGTAAGATTACAACAGAACAGCTTTTAAGGGAATTAAGCGAATATTCCACATTCAATACAGGTGAGGCAAAAGGTATTTTATGCGATTTGCTTCATCTGGTCAGTAAACATGTAAGTGAAGGGTATCGCGTGGAATTAGGGGATTTCGGAGTATTCTCCGCTAAACTAAAATCAACTCCCATCACAGATCTTAATAATCCACGAAAAGCACACATTCATTTCAACGGGGTGCAATTCAGTGCATCGAAAAAGTTTAAGAACGGAACAATAGGCCGACTGGAACGACATAAAGATATCCGACTTCCCCAGTCCGAAGATTTAGATGAAGAAAAGCGTAAGCAGTTACTATTGGATTATCTCGATAAAAATGGATTTATCAATAGGGTAACTTACAGTAAACTGACAGGAAGATTGAAAGATGTTGCATTAAAAGACTTAAAAGAATTCGTCGATCAGGGTATCATCCGGCGTGAAGGAAGAGGAAATCAACTATACTTCACGAAAGCAATTGATTAGTAGATAATTATAAACTACATAGAAATAAAAAGTATAAGAAATGAATAAATATAATTTGAGTAAAAAAGCACTCAAATAGCCTCTCCATTGGAAATACAAAATATTTAAATCCTGCAAAGAACAAACAAATAATTCATTTTGCAATATGTACATTGCAATTAAATACATACTTTTGCAAACTCTAAATAGCAAAATAAGGAAATTATGACTGGTTGCAGTAGTGAAATAAAAGAATTAAAGTTTGAAGAAATAGATGAGAGCTATTCCACAAAAGAAGCGATTGTCGAAGCCAAAAGATGCTTAAACTGTAAAAATCCATCGTGCATAAAAGGTTGCCCGATCGAAAATAATATCCCCGGATTCATCCATCAATTATCCATGGGTAACATGGGAGCTGCTCTGGATTTAATTAACGAGAAAAGCAATCTACCTGCCATTTGCGGACGTGTATGCCCACACGAGAAGCAATGTGAAGGACATTGTATCTTAAACCATAAGGGGAACCCTATACATATCGGCAAATTGGAGCGATTTATTGCTGACTTTGACGGAGACATGGGACTTATCAAAGAAAAGGTTGCATTAAAAACAAGGGGAAAAGTTGCCATTATCGGTTCGGGCCCTGCCGGACTGACCGTTGCCGGAGACTTAGCCCGGGAAGGATTCAACGTCACCATATTCGAAAGCGAGAATGAACCGGGAGGCGTACTGATGTACGGCATACCCGAATACCGTCTTCCAAAAGAGATAGTCCGTCGCGAGATACGCAAAATAGAAGGATTGGGAGTGACTTATATCACCAACTGTATAGTAGGGGAACAAACCAACATCGACGATATGTTCAGCCAGGATTTTGACGCCGTTTTTATCGGATCGGGGACAGCCGTTGCCAACCAGCTTAATCTGCCGGGAAAAGACCTCAACGGGATTATACAGGCATCCTATTTTCTGCGCATGGTCAACCTTTGTCAATCAGGTAGCTTGGGTAATGAAGAGGTTCCAATAAAAGAGGGCGACGTAGTAGGAGTTATCGGTGCAGGTAATGTAGCCATGGACGCCGCAAGAACGGCACTCCGAATGGGAGCCAAGTCGGTCAGCATTCTCTACCACAGAACGTGCGAAGAAATGCCTGCACTAAAAACAGAATATAACGAAGCTGTAACCGAAGGAGTACAATTCCTTTGGCAGACATCGGGTGTGAAGTTTACAGGAAAGCGCAGAAAACTTACTACGTTTACAGTGAACACTCCTGAAGGAGAGTGTCAGCTACCATTCGATAAAATACTTGTTGCCATAGGTTCGCGTCCGGCAAACCGGATCGTATCTACAACAACCGGAATAGAAGTCAACGAGAGAGGATACGTCATCACCAAGGAGCGTCCATACGGTATGACTACCAAAAAGGGTGTATTTGCCGGTGGCGATGTGGTACACACTCCGCAGACCGTGGTTTTGGCGATGCGCGATGCCAAAAAGGTGGCAAAAGGAATTGCCCAGTTTGTTGATGCAAAGAAGCTATTAGAAGAATAATCCTGGCAGAAAAGGAGCCATAACAAAAATCCCCGGAAGCATTGCTACCGGGGATTTTCGTTGTTGGACTACCAAGATTCGAACTTGGGCAAACAGAACCAAAACCTGTTGTGCTACCATTACACCATAGTCCAAACATATATGCTTTCTGTTAAAAGCGGTGCAAAGATAAGTGGAACAAGCGAAACTTGCAAATATTTCAAAAAGTATTTTTTATTCCAATTTCATTCACACTGCTATGTTAGCACGCTGGAGGCACCTCTCACATTCATAACCAACAGATTAATACAAGGGTTGAAAAATGCTATTTGGCTATTACCAGATAGTAGTTTTTCTTTCCACGCTGAATCAGCAAGTACTTTCCATCGAGTAAATCGGAAGTTGTAACGAGTCGATCAAAAGCTTCCAGTTTTTCTTTATTCAATGAAACACCTCCTCCTTGAACCATCTTACGCATCTCTCCTTTCGAAGGGAATATGGCAGCATTCTCGGTAAACAAATCTACAGCTTTTGCACCACTTTCCAAAAGATCTTTAGAAACTTCAAATTGAGGAACACCTTCGAATACAGCAAGCAAAGTATCTTCATCAAGCTTTCTCAAAGCTTCCGAAGTGGCATTGCCAAACAAGATACCTGATGCTTCAACAGCAGCATTATAATCCTCTTCAGAATGAACCATAATCGTAACCTCTTTTGCAAGGCGCTTTTGCAAGATACGGAGATGAGGAGCAGCTTCATGCTCTGCCGTCAATGTTTCAACCTCTTCCTTAGTCAGAGATGTGAATATCTTAATATAACGGGCTGCATCATTATCACTTACATTCAGCCAGAATTGATAGAATTTGTAGGGGGAAGTATAACGGGCATCAAGCCATACATTACCGGACTCAGTCTTTCCAAACTTACCGCCATCGGCTTTTGTAATTAACGGACAAGTCAAAGCATACGCCTCACCGCCATTCGTACGACGAATCAGTTCCGTACCGGTAGTGATATTACCCCACTGATCGGAACCACCCATCTGCAACTTACAACCTTTTGTCTGGTTCAAATAAAGGAAATCATAACCTTGAAGCAACTGATAGGTAAACTCCGTAAATGAAAGTCCGTCACGTGTCTCACCACTCAAACGTTTCTTTACCGAGTCTTTTGCCATCATATAATTCACGGTAATATGTTTACCAACTTCACGGGCAAAATCCAAAAAGGTAAAGTTTTTCATCCAATCGTAATTGTTCACCAACTCAGCACGGTTGGGAGCATCCGACTCAAAGTCCAAAAATTTAGCCAACTGTCTCTTTATTGCCTCCTGATTATGGTGTAAGGTCTCTTCATCTAGCAAATTGCGCTCCAATGACTTGCCTGAAGGATCACCAATCATTCCGGTAGCACCACCGATAAGTGCCAGCGGTTTATGGCCACAGCGTTGAAGATGACGCAACATCATCACACCGCAGAGGTGTCCAATATGCAAAGAATCCGCAGTAGGATCAATGCCGAGGTAAGCAGACACTTGCTCTTTTTCCAAAAGCTCTTCAGTACCAGGCATCATATCGTGGAGCATGCCACGCCATCTCAATTCTTCTACAAAATTCATCGAATGATAATTTATTTAAATACTTGATATACTTTGTGATCGCAAAAGTACGACACTTTATCTGAACAAGCAACTCTTAACTCTTAAAAAAGACTCGTGAAACATTATATGCAAGAGCCTCCCGGAGCATATCCACCGAAAGATTTCGATCGTTAGCCACCTGTTCATACAGAAGTTCTATAGGAAGCGGGCTTTCATCTGTTTCAAGAAATAAGCGATCAAGCGGAATGCTATTCAATGTCCCCTTTTGGTATCTTTCACCAAAAGAAAGGTAAAAGCCATGCTTAAGGTATTCTTCTGCCAACTCGGGCTTCCCACGAAAGCCGTGGATAATCCAAGCTTCTGCAGGACTTAGTTCCCGTTTCAATCTCAACAAGCTATCGGTACTGCGCACGGCATGAATAATCAAAGGCTTTTTAAGTTCGTCAGCTAGTCGCGCCTGATACTTAAAAAACTCTTCTTGCAAAGATATTTCAGCTTTTGCCAATTTGTCCACTCCTGCTTCGCCTATGGCGAGTACTCTAGGATGCTGTGCATGCTCTACAAATGACTTCGACAAAGGATGCGCTTCTACTCTATCCGTATAACTCGGATCGATGAGCCAAGGGTGAATGCCAACAGAATACCATCCATTGGCATCGGGATGAAAGTCATCGGGATAACAGTTAAGAATTGCTTCACCCGGATGTGCGGAATAGCGATGAGTATGGATATCAAAGGAGATGTTCATGGCACAGGATCGTAACCGGAGCCACCCCATGGATGACATTTCAAGATACGGCGAATAGCTAAATATAAACCCTTAAACGGGCCATGCTTCTTAATCGCTTCAACGGCATATTGAGAGCATGTTGGGGTAAACCTGCACGAAGGAGGTGTCAGAGGAGAAATAAACTTCTGATAAAAATAGATGGGAAGCAACAGTATATATGAAAAGAGTTTTTTCATTATCTGCATACTCTAATTTTATTCTAATTTATTTGAACAGAATCACTCGGTTTTTCCAAAACAGGCAAGACTTTCTCGGATGAGATGTTTTCTTCTATTCGCATCAAGGCTATCCGCATCTTTTCTTCAAGTTCAGATGACTCCGACAAACGATCGGCAAGATAAATAAAACCGATAACCAGTTTTTCATTCCTATCCTGTATTAGAGTCACAAGAGAATGCTTATTTTTACGAAAAGCTTCACGCAGTTGGCGCTTCACCCGGTTGCGCTTCACAGCACGTTTAAATCGGCGTTTCGAGACACTGATCAATATCGCAACAGGCGCATCAAGATCTTCCACACAAAGATACACAACGCGCAAAGGAAATATTGAGAAGGAATGGGCTCCGCCCGCAAACATTCTCTCAATTATTTTCTTTTTGTTGAGCCTTTCGCTCTTATGCAATGTATCTGTCATATACAAAAAAACTACGAATTATCTTTGCCGGTTTTCATTAAAAAGATTCCCCTACAGTTCAGCCTAAAGGCAAAAGCCAAAGTAAACCAAGCAAGAAAAAATCTCTCTGACGATAATCGCAACCGATAATTCGTAGTCAGTTTTAATTTTATTATTTACCCTTGTTATTCTCTTTAATAAAGAGATCGAGCGCCGCTGTCATTGAAGGAGCCTGCACACTCGGAGCTTCAAGATCTAAACGAAGACCGGCATCTTTTACTGCCTGAGCAGTAGTAGAACCGAATGTTCCGATTTTAATATCCTTCTGATCAAATTCAGGGAAATTTTTCTTCAATGAACTAACTCCTGCCGGGCTAAAGAAAACGAGCATATCATAATCAAACTTCTCATCCGGAGTAAAATCATTACTTACCGTACGATACATCACGACTTCTTTATGCTGTATTTTATTCCTCTCAAGAAGATTTCCAATTTCGTCAGTATGCACATCAGACATCGGTATTAAATAATTTTCCGTCTTGTGTTTCAGAATGGAAGGTATTAAATCTTCAAACTTTCCGGTATTCCCGAAGAATATCTTACGTTTACGATATTGCACATACTTCTGTATGTACAAAGCGATTGCTTCAGTAACGCAAAAATATTTCATTGTTTCCGGAATCGAAACCCTAAGTTCTGTACATAAGTTGAAGAAGTGATCAATAGCATGACGTGAAGTGAAGATAACGGCAGTATGATCTAAAATTGAGACTTTCTGCTGTCTAAATTCTTTAGCGGATAGACATTCAACTTTAATAAACGGGCGGAAATCAATTTTCACGCCATACTTCTGGGCGATGTCGTAGTAAGGAGATTTCTCTGATGCCGGTTTCGGCTGCGACACTAGTACTTTCTTAATTTTCAACGTCCTAGATTTTTATTGTCAAACAATCATTAAACTGCTCTAATACCCGATATAATATCAGAAAAGGCAGCATTTCAAGGGCACAAAAGTACAAAATTAAAAGAAAACTACCATATAAATTGTTACAAAAAAGCTTTATCCACTTATAAAACATTGATATTTTAACTAGTCCAAACAGAAAAACACCAATAATTAGAGCTAATTGTACATTTAAATCAAAATAGATAAGAAGCAGGACATACGGGAAAAGAGCAAACCCCAAATAGTATAATAGCGTGGAATACGACTCCAACCACTGTGAAACGCGGGAAGCGTCAAAAAAAATCCAGCCTAAAAAAGAGTAAATCAACCACTTCAAAAAAAGGTAGACAAGGCAAACGCCAATATATGCCCCTACTAGAATGTAAGGCGAAGCAAATGAGGTGACCCCGGGAAAAAGATCAATAGAGTATCTGAAGATACAGATGCCTAGCAAAACGCAGGTTTGTAGTATTAGCAACAGCAAATATCGCATATCAGAAGCAGTTGAAGTTGCAAAGATACTGGTACGCTCACGATTAAACAAGAAGTCTTTGACCAACTGAAACAGGAACTTACGACTGCGGGAGAGTACATATGCAGATAAAAAGAAACAGCACAGTAAGAGTATGGTGATGCCATCATCCGCTTTCGGAGAATATGGAATAGGAATTCCGTTTATGCCCATAATGGCTATCAAAATTAAGCTCATATTGCAGCAAACTTACGAATGGAACTATCCCAAACCGGAATGGTATTAATCAGCTCAACAGCTTCCTCCGGAGTACGAGCTTCATGCCATATATTTCCATGCTGAGGGCGCATAAAATTCTCATCCATAGCATGCTGAAGCATCCTTAGCAAAGGATCAAAGTAGCCTTTAACATTAAGTATAACGATAGGATTCAGGTATAATCCCAATTGCTTCCAAGTGATAATTTCGAGCAATTCTTCTAAAGTTCCGCACCCGCCGGGTAATGCAATAACAGCATCACTCAAGTCTGCCATTTTCTTTTTCCGCTCGTGCATGCTATCCACCTCGATCAGCTCGGTTAACCCTCTATGTTGCCACCCTTGTTCTACCATGAAATGAGGAATGACGCCTGTAACCTCACCACCTGCAGCTAATACAGCATCAGCCGTCTCGTTCATTAAGCCAATACCTCCGGCCCCGTTAATGAGACGAATACGCTGTTTTCCCAAAAGACTTCCCAATTCACGGGCCGCTTCAAAGTAGGCCGGATCAATCTTGGTACTGGACGCGCTATACACACATACGGACTTTACCTTATTCATGAATATCTGATTATAAATATAAAATGTTTCGGCAAAGGTAGATATTTTTAAGAACATCTTAAAAATATCATTAATTTTGTGACGAATACTCCTATTGAATAATATTATATAAAGCAAAATGATTAAAGAAGATTATTTAGTGCGAATGATTTTAGAAATCATCTCTCTAATTGCCAACGCTCTACTTACAAAGAAGAAGTATCGTTATAGCGAATGGGTGGAATATGATTGCCTTACAAGGCAGCTCCTCGGATTCCCCTCGGAAGACATTATAGGAATGAGTACAGAGGAACTAATTGACAAGTACGAAGGAGACCCTAACAAGATGGGCAAAGTAGAGTTGGCTGGCATGACCATGCTAAAGTTGTCGGACGATATGGAAGCAACGCAGCTCTTGCAAAAATCAAAACTTCGTCAAGATGGGCTTAAATTGCTCCACTATGTTCAGGATAACAGCGGAAGCTTCTCCATTCAACGGGTTCAATTGATCGGTTTATTGGAGTCAAACGGCTAAGCCCGGCATTCGGAACAAAAAATAAGAAAACTGCCATTTCCTCCATTCAAAGAGGAAAGGCAGTTTCTATATAAATAGCCGTAAAGCTATGCTGATTACAAATAAAAAGCCAAGGATTATAGATTAAAAGCAGCCTTTATCTTGTCTACATAATCCAATTTTTCCCAAGTAAAGAGTTCTACAGTTACCTCTTTATCGCCTTCATAGCGGGAATGATAGTGTTTAGTCACAATTTGCGGTTCACGTCCCATATGACCATAAGCTGCAGTTTCCAGATAAATAGGATTACGCAGTTTTAAACGATCTTCTATTGCCTTCGGACGTAAATCGAATAACTCACCTATAATACGGGCTATCTCTCCATCACTTTGGCTTACCCGGCTACGGCCGTAAGTATTTACATAGATATTAATAGGCTTTGCTACACCAATTGCATAAGAAACTTGAACCAGTGCCTCATCCGAAACACCCGCTGCAACTAAGTTCTTAGCAATGTGACGGGCAGCATAAGCTGCACTACGGTCCACCTTGCTGGGGTCTTTTCCTGAAAACGCACCACCGCCATGAGCTCCTTTACCGCCGTAAGTGTCAACAATAATCTTTCTTCCTGTCAAGCCTGTATCTCCATGAGGTCCGCCAATCACAAATTTACCCGTAGGATTAACATGATAAATGATGTTATCATTAAACAGAGCCAATACTTTTTCAGCACGTATAGATGCAATAACACGAGGCATCAGAACACTAATCACATCATTGCGAATAATAGATAACATCTCTTCATCCGCCTTAAGCTGTGCTGCTTCGCTATCATTGCTCGGCTTTATAAAGTCATCATGCTGCGTGGACACTACAATAGTATCAATACGTACAGGATTCCCATTATCATCATATTCTATGGTAACCTGACTTTTTGCATCAGGACGAAGATAAGTCATTTGTTGTCCCTCGCGACGAATATCAGCTAATATCTGAAGAATGCGATGCGCCAGATCAAGTGAAAGAGGCATGTAATTTTCAGTCTCATTCGTAGCATAGCCAAACATCATTCCTTGGTCTCCTGCTCCTTGATCCATCGGATCCAATCTTTCAACTCCGCGATTAATATCAGGACTCTGCTCATGAATAGCTGAAAGCACCCCGCAAGAGTTACTCTCAAACATATATTCACCTTTAGTATAGCCAATCTGTTGAATAACCTCACGCGCAATAAGCTGAAGATCAACGTAGGCTTTAGTTTTCACCTCTCCTGCCAGTACCACCTGTCCGGTAGTAACCAGGGTTTCGCAAGCTACCTTCGAACTGGGGTCGTAAGCCAACAGTTTGTCAAGCACAGCGTCCGATATTTGATCGGCCACTTTGTCGGGGTGTCCTTCAGACACCGATTCGGATGTGAATAAATATCCCATACTTCAATTTAAAATTAAATTAATGACATCTATGAGAAGAGGAAACTAGATAATGAGTAGAATACATTATGCATAAAGCAGAAAAGGATGTGTTTTAGCATTTTTTTCTGTGGTCGCAAGCTACTCAAATCTTTCCACATTTCATTTTCGGCACAAAGATATGAAATAAAAATAAAAGCGAAAGTGAAAGAAAGGAATAAAGTTCTAAAAGGATTATTTACAAGATTTAAAAAGCAAGTTTGTCTAACCCTTCTTCTACTAAGGAAGGGCACGTCTGCATTTCAACAATTCCGAAGCATACACATTCAATAGAAAGCAATCAAATAAATAATAGCGATCAAAACGGCATAGTCTTTAAGTGTATATTTTTCATTAAGAAAACAAAAGAGATAAAGCTTAAACATACAATTGAGAGAATACAGATTAAGACATGGTCAAATATCATCAAATTGTAGTTTTAAAACAAAATTGCAATAATGATACACGCATAGCGCTGAGAAATTAGTGAAATTGTTAATATGAAACATCAAATTATGTAATAATGAACCGCCTTGCATGATTTCAGCTATTAACTTCATAAAAGAAAATAAAACACGAAAATTAAGTAATTATAAAACTCTATAACTCAAAAGAAATGAAAAAGAAAACCCTTACTTTGCTCGTTTCAATAGTGGCTATCATCAACTTGATGCAAGCACAACAAACGAGCAAAAGCACAACGGAGAAAGAGCTCATATTCCGTTTCTATGCCGGAAATGATATGCTTTTCTTTCCTGGAAAAGGCAATGAAAAGGCTTTCCGCGAAGCGTGTGATTACATCGAAGCACACCGAAAATTAATAGAAAGCGGCCAAATTCCAATTTACATAAACGGTTATTGTGGAGCAAAGGGCACGCCTGAAGAACGGCTTGAACGTGTAAGGATAATGAGTAACCGGGTGAAAAGCAAGTTTATCAGTGCAAAAATAGCCGTAGAGGGAAATTTTGTCACTTCCAACTCCAAGGATTCCTATAACAAGAATATGCATAACGTCGTAATATTGAGGCTTATGCTTCCACAAAATATTCAACAGAATAAAGCATCTTCCGGAGAGCCCCGAATAGAAGCAACCAAGCAACCAGAAACAGAAGAGCCGCAAACAAGTCCAATAAGCAGCGCTAAACAACCTGCCATAAACTTGATGTTACAAGAAAAACCTTCCCGCTGGTATATTGGTATGGAAGGAGGCCTTTCATTCGGACGAAGCACATTTGCTTCATTTGCCATGGATAAAACTCATCCGGGCATTAACGTTGGATTAGTTGGCGGCTACGCAATTAATAAAATCATTTCCACTGAATTGTCTCTTAACTATAACCAAATGACCCTAGGGTCCTATGACTGTTGCCAAAATCTTTGGCTTGCCGCAGACGGAAATCGTTATTTTGCTCCGGTAGCAGGCATAAAAAACTATAAATATAGTGATTTGACATCAACAACTAACCTCGTAAACTTAGGTGCACATTTTAATATTGATCTTATACACCTCTGGTATACGGATTCAAGATGGTCGGCATTGGTTGCTCCTGCAATATACGGAGTATACAGTAATGCGAGTATAAAACAATCAAATACTAAAATATTCGAAAATCAATCCAAGTTCCATTTCAGTACAGGTATCGACATAGGTGCAGGCTATATGATTACACCGAAAATAGGGATGCGCTTTATGACAGGAGTCAACTATCTGACAGGAGCTATAGATGCTCTTCCCCGTGAAGAGCATAAGACAAGCTACGTATGGAATAGCAGCCTATTACTAATCTTTAAACTTTGAATATAATGAAGAACAAGATAATCTGTTTTTTTGCACTGCTGACCATAATAACAAGTTGCGACAAGGAACTGCATGAAATCCCCACAGACAAACCTGCTGAAGAAGCTGTAGTAACAATGAGCCTCAACACTGAGCACATACAGAATAGTCCTTTGAACGATGTGCACCTTTATTGGTTTAGCGAGACAGACAAACTTTGTAAGCAAGATTACTACTCCTCAATGGAGGAACTTGCACGGGCACGTATCACAATTCCCGAAGGTAATTACACCATAGTTGCCGTACTCAATGTGGGAGCTGATTTTGCCCTTCCTTCATCCCGTGCAATAGTAACCGGCATCGATTTAAACGAATTTTCAAAGTATATTCGGGAACAAGAAGTAAATTATGCCAATATGCTCACTGGAACGCTACGCAAAATGGTAAAGAATGGTGTTCAGCTATTTTATATTGGACTCGAGCCAAAATCAAGCGGCATTGAAGATTCAAGTGTTGAATTAAGACTTACGATCCCTTCACCATATTTACCGAACTTTGCATCAACCAAAGCAGCAGGCAATCCCAACTTGAGAGCTACAGCATTTATTTTTAAGAAAGGAAGCAAAGAGTTATTTGCTGTAAAAAGAGCAATGCTTACACCTATTGACGCCACAAATGGAATATATAGCATGGGCTTATCACTATTTAAAGGCGAATATGATGTCAATTTATGGTGCGACTACACATTTAATGAAAGTACGGATAATCATTACATCACGACAAACCCAGATATTGTCAGCATTCAGCCAAAAGAAAAGTATACGGCTAATACTGATACACGCGACGGACTTTCAAAACGCATTTCATTGACGGTAGCCGAAGGAATCAATACTCCTCAAAACATAGAAATGTATCGCCCATTGGCAAAGTATCGTCTTGTAGCAACGGACATTGCAAAATACGAAGCTAAGCGAATCCAAAAAGGGCTTCCAGAACTCAAAGATCTGCGGGTATTTATCGGCTATGAAGGGTTTCTGCCGAGTGCATACAGCATTGCTGAATCGAAACTCACCGACGCGCAGGAAGGATACTTCTACTATTCCACACTGTCCGATATAAGTACGGCAAAAGCCGATATCGCCAAAGACTATATATTGATCAGTGGTGAGCAATCTTCCATCACAGTGACAATCCTCTTTAAGGATGCCGAAGGAAATACTGTCAGTGGAATAAGCGGCGTAAAAATAGCCTACCGCCCCGGACAACTCACCACCGTGAGCGGTGACTTTCTTACGGCGAATCCAATAAGTGGAGTGACTATTGACACGAATTGGAGTGGCGATTATGACGTCGATTTTTAATGGACTACAAAAGATCATTATACAGAAAAATAAACAATAAAATCAATTTGAAAACAATGAAAAGTAAGATTTTCCTGACGCTTGCAAGTCTCGCAGTTATTCTAGCAAGTTGCAACAAAGATGAAGTCGGCATGCAAAATGAAGGGCTCACAACGAAGAACTTTACGTTGAACGTAGGCGACGAAATACAAACCCGTGGGCATGCTGAAGTGTCCCGCTATGTGATGGAAATTTACGAAGGTAAAACAGCAACAGGCAGCCCTGCGGTACACAAAGAGCAGGCAACAGGCACATTCGCCAACGTGGTATTGAAAGACAAACAGGCATACACTGTACTCTTTTGGGCTGATTACGGCACTCCAACAGTGAATGGCGGAACACCTTCTGCTTCCAACGAATACGATGCGACTGACCTCAAAGCAGCCCGCATAGTGGAAGGAAAACAACCAAACTTCGAAGCCTATGCAGGAGCCAGCAAGTTCACTGTGGGCACCGATGACGAAGCAGCCTATACACAAGTTGCATTAACACATGCTGTAGCACAGGTTCAATTCAAGCAGACCGAAGCACTTGTCTCCAATGACAATACGCTTGTGGTAAACTATCCAGAAAGCTATTCGCTTAATGTGGACGGGATGGAGACAACTAAAATCGACGGAGAGGTGAGCCATTCGTTTATCTATAGCAATACAGCCTCCGGTGTACTCGGAACAGACTATGTCATTGCCTCCACAGCTACAAGCACCGTGATGAACATCAGCACCGAAATGACTTCGGGCGGAGTGATAACCACCAAAGAAAGCTCTAACATACCCTTCAGACGTAATTGGCGTACAACTCTTTGGAGTGCATACTCCAATCTGTATAGCTCCACACTCACCGTAACTAATGAGAGCGCATGGGAAACGCCGGACAACGATGTAAGTTCCCCAAAATGGACTATAGGGAGTCTCTATCCTAATGACACTAATCCGATTGGTGTAGTATTCTGGCTAGACAGTACCGATCCTTCTTATGAAGGCGGCACAACCCCCAAAGGCTTAAAAGGCAAGATTGTATCGCTGGATGAGGCTAATGTTCAATGGTGTAGCAACAATGGCATAATTATTGGGGGGGCAAGAAGCCAGACAGACGGTGCGGCCAATACAACATATATACAGAATAGCGGTTATCCTGTCACAACGGCATTTCCGGCAGTAGCGTGGTGTGTAGCGAAAAACACAACGGCACCGGAAGGCGTCTACTGGTATCTTCCTGCCATAGTTGAGATGGTTACTCTTTTTAATTGGTGGGCTGCAGACAGTAATCACAACAATTCTATCATCGCAAGCAGCGGAGCACCTTTCGCAGCACCATTCGATTATAATCTCAACTATTGGTCGTCAACCACAGATTCTTTTCTCGCTTCGTGTACTCTCCTCTTTACGAATCCTGAGGGTATAAGAAATACATTTCCCGCAACCCTCACTTATCATGTACGTGCCATCTCTATTTTTTAGTCTTGAGAATATAAACAAATAAAAAAACAGAAGAACAATGAAACGAACAGTATATATAATGTATGCAATATTCTTGAGCGTATTTGCTTCATGCAACCAAAACGAAATGGTGGAAATAAGCACGGCAAAGACTGTCACGCTAAAAGTGAACACAGATGAAAGTGCACTGACACGTACGCCGGTGTACCGCTACGTCATCGAAGTCTACTCAGACAATACCTACGCCACCGCCGCCAATGTTTTCGGTAGCGGAGCCACAGCTACCAACCGAACGACCAACGCTGCAGGAGAGTTTTCGATGACTCTTGACCGCACAAAGGCGTACTACTGCCTGATTTGGGCCGATAAAGAAGGTTCGGATGTTTACGACGTCAGGAGCCTTAAAGCCGTCACTTTAGAGTCGGACGAGGCTCCCACCGAAGCATGGCATGGAACATTTACAATAGCTGCCGGAACATCTGCCACACTCAGCGCTACACTGAAACGCGCAGTATCTAAAATCACGCTACTTGAAACAGGAACTATTTTAGCGAATTCCTCGCTTGCCGTAGAGTTCAAGCAGCCCTCCAAGTTTGATGTATCCACCGCTACGGCTTCAGAATTAAGCCCACGCAACGAGACCATAGATCTGACAGGAGGAATCGCCGCAACATCGAGCAGTCCGGCAACGCTAAAGACTCTCTATGTAGTGTCGAGTAAAGCGACCGCCAATGTCACTGACCTGACCTTTACCATGAGTACTAGCGGCATCGCAGAGGCTTCATTCGACGTAACCAACGTGCCTCTGCAAGCTAATTATAATACGAACATTAAGGGGCACTATACCTCGCTTAGAAGCTCGACTTTCGTTGTCACTTATAACAATACTTGGTCCGATACCGACTATTAATCTACAACCCCTAATAAAAGAAATTATGCCCTCTGAAAAACGATATTACTAATCAAGTTTTTCAATAAGTCTGGCAAAATTAATTCCGGAAAGTACTACAACTTTCCGGAATTTTTGCATAAACATTTACTATAATACTTGAGGCTCATTATCTCAAATTTATATCCAATTGAATTCACACTTTGCCTGTATACTAATAATAAAACCATTTACTAATTTATCATTCATCACATTGGAATCCCAGGAAATCAAATTCGCAATGAACAAAATCATTTTGATTAGTATATCATCCTCTAAAAATCATTTCATTTACAATAAAAACCACGTGCTATAACAATACTTTAAATCAAAAAAGATGAACAGATCTATTTCATCATTCACCATCGTTTTTTTATTAGGCTTGGCAGCCTGTACGCCATCTAAGCAAATTAAGGTAGAAAATCTATGCTTGGAATCAAAAGAGAACCCTTTGGGTATAAACGAAGCTCAGCCTCGCTTCTCTTGGCAGCTTAATTCCCCAAAAACTAATTTGAAGCAAACATCTTACAGAATCCAAGTCGCTTCGTCTCTCGATGAATTAAAAGAGAGAAAAAAGTTATATTGGGATTCTGGAAAAATCAATTCAGAAGAGTCCGTACTTATTCCCTATTCTGGAAAAAAATTACAATCGGAAAGCCCGTATTATTGGCGTGTAAAAATCAATAGTAACCACGGGAGAAGTAAATGGAGTAAAGTGCAAAGTTGGTCAATGGCTATTTTAAATTCTTCCGAATGGCAAGCAAAATGGATTGGCGAAAACGTGCTTTCAAATTCAGGAGAAATAGCAAAAGGAAAAGATGATGATAATAGAACGCGACTGGCTGCGCGCTATTTTAGAAAAGAATTTAGCACAGATAAGAAGGTCAGCAGAGCAATGCTTTATATTTCAGGTTTAGGAAGTTTTGAAGCCTACTTAAATGGAGATAAAGTAAGCGAAGACATCTTTGCCCCGGTACCTTCGATGTATGACAAATGTATATATTACAATACTTATGACATAACACCACTTATACAAAAGGGTAAAAACACTATTGGAGTAGAAATCGGGAACGGCCGTTATTTTTCAATGCGCAACCCCGGTATGGTTACATTTGGATTACCCAGCTTGTTGGCTCAAGTAAAACTTGAATATGAAGATGGTTCAACAACCATATTATCAACAGATAACACTTGGAAAGTCACATCAAAAGGTCCGATTATTGCAAACAATGAGTTTGATGGTGAAGAATATGATGCTCGTATGGAGATAAACGGGTGGAACAAGAATGGCTATGATGATAACCTGTGGAAGTATGCTGAGTTAATGAAAGTTCCCGCAGGTGAACTAAAAGCAGAGCAAACTCCCAACATCCGAATACAAGACACATTAAAACCTATAAGCATAAATGCACGCCCGAAAGGGAAATACATTCTGGATATGGGGCAAAATATGGTGGGATGGCTTAAAGTACATTTAAAAGGTGTAAAAGGAAAACCCATCAGCATGAAATTTGCAGAGTCTCTTAAAAATGACGGTTCACTCTATACAGACAACCTTCGATCGGCAAAGGTTATGGATGTCTATACGCCAGCTGAAGATGGAGAATTTGAATGGCATCCCAGCTTTGCTTACCATGGCTTCCGCTTTGTCGAAATTTCAGGAACTGACTATCAGCCGTCACTGAACGATTTCACAGGCGAAGTCTTCTATGATAAAATGGCAACTACAAGTACTTTTAAAAGTTCTGATCAATTACTTAATCAAATTCACAAAAATGCATATTGGGGTGTTAGGGGCAATTATCGTGGTATGCCTACTGATTGCCCGCAACGTGATGAGCGGCTCGGATGGCTTGGTGACCGTACTACGGGAGCCTATGGAGAAGCTTTCCTTTTCAATAACGCCCAATTGTACAATAAATGGGTGCAAGATATTGAAGACTCCATGACACCCGAAGGTAGCATTTCGGATGTATCTCCGGCTTATTGGCAACTTTATTCCGATGACGTGACCTGGCCTGCCGCATTCTTCTATGTCGCAGATATGCTTTATAAACACTATGGAGACCCTAAAGCCATCTTCACCCACTACCCTGCAATGAAGCGTTGGATAGAGCATATAAAGCAAGTTTCCATGAAAGATTATATACTCACAAAAGATGCCTATGGAGATTGGTGCATGCCTCCCGAACAACAACAGCTTATTCATTCTCAAGAACCATCCCGAAAGACAGATGGAGCAATTTTAAGTACTACGGTATTTTACGATTTGCTAAAAAAAATGACTGGATTTGCACGAATATGTAATCAAGAAGCAGACATAGCCGAATATGAAACACTTGCGAGTAAAATAAAGGAAGCATATAATGAACGTTTTTTTAATAAGGAAACCGCACAATATGGCAATAATACCGTCACTGCAAATATTCTTTCGCTCCGCTTGGGACTAGTACCCAATGGGTATGAAAAAAAGGTGTTTGATAATATAGTCAAGAAGACGGAGAGTGATTTCAGTGGGCATGTCAGCACAGGAGTGCTGGGTATTCAACATTTAATGCGCGGACTGACCGAATATGGAAATATCGATTTAGCCTTCAAAATTGCGACCAATAAAAGTTACCCCAGTTGGGGATATATGATAGAAAAAGGAGCTACGACAATATGGGAGTTATGGAATGGAGATACGGCAGATCCAGCTATGAATTCGGCAAATCATGTCATGCTATTAGGCGACCTTATTATTTGGTATTATGAAGACTTAGCAGGCATAAAATGTGCGCCCAAGAGCATGGGATTTAAAAAACTATTGATGGCCCCAGCTTTCCCTCAAGGGCTTGATTCTATAGATGCCTCTTATCAATCGGTATATGGAAAAATAGAAAGTGCATGGAGCAAGAAAGACGGTAAATTAGACTGGAAGGTTTCTATACCTGGAAATACATCGGCTATCGTTCGCATTCCAAAACAATTCAACATACGCAATGCAACGAAGCAATATGGAATTCACAAATTAACTGAGACAAATGAGTACGATGAATATGAAATCGGTTCTGGTTCCTACCGATTTAAAAGTTCGGAATAATAAATATCGCTCATTGTCCTCTTCAGAATAGGATGTATTATTTCGGGTGCAATCTCAACCAACGGCTCCATCACAAACTTACGTTGATGCATTAAAGGATGAGGTAGCTTTAATACAGGGGTATCTAAAATAAGATCATCATAAAGCAAGAGATCAACATCTATAACCCTATCGGAATAAGCGCCATTCTCGGACTTCTGGGTACGTCCCATTTCGTATTCAATGCGTTTTGATATCTCAAGTATCTCAAAAGGAGAAAAAGAGGAATTCACTAGAATAGCAGCATTCAGAAAAGTATTATTAGAAGTAAAACCCCAAGGTGGTGTAGAATAAAAAGCGGATTGGGAAATAATTTTCCCGATCCGCTCTTTAATATGATTAATTGCTTGGCATAGATTCTGTTCCTTATCGCCAAGATTAGTACCTAAGCTAAAATAGATATCCGCCATGATCAATACACCTAAAATAATGAGAGCTGAAGCTTAGTCCCGGTCAGTAATCAACATAGCATCACCATAAGTTCCAAAACGGTAATCTTCTTTCAATGCAATATGATAAGCTTCCATTACTTGATCGTAACCTCCAAAAGCAGCCACAATCATTAATAGAGTGGAAAGTGGCATATGAAAATTAGACACCATGGCATTAGCGACCGTAAACTCATAAGGCGGAAAAATAAACTTATTAGTCCAACCTTCATAAGGCTTTAAATGCCCGTCTGTACTCACAGTACTCTCAATAGCTCGCATTACGGTAGTACCAACCGCACACACTTGCTTGCGTAAGTCCTTTGCGCGATTCACAACCCGAACAGCTTCTTCATTGACAATCATTTGTTCAGAGTCCGTTTTATGCTTAGTCAAGTCCTCCACGTCAATATCACGGAAATTACCAAGCCCGGCATGTAGAGTAATAAAAGAAAAATCAATTCCCTTAATCTCCATCCGTTTCATCAACTCACGACTAAAATGCAAGTTAGCAGTAGGAGCAGTTACAGCTCCTTCACTACGCGCAAATATAGACTGGAAGCGATCGGAATCCTCCGGTTCTACAGGACGATTAATAATACTATGAGGAAGAGGAGTTTCTCCCAATGCGTAAAGAGCCTTTTTAAACTCCTCATGAGGACCATCATATAAAAAACGAAGGGTTCTTCCACGCGAAGTGGTGTTATCAATAACTTCAGCGACCATCGAGTCATCGTCTCCAAAATACAACTTATTTCCTATACGAATTTTACGCGCAGGATCAACCAGCACATCCCATAAACGTAATTCTTCATTCAACTCGCGCAACAAAAAAACTTCAATTCGTGCTCCTGTTTTCTCTTTATTGCCATATAAACGTGCAGGAAAGACCTTAGTATCATTGAATATAAAGACATCTTCATTATCAAAATATTCTAGAATATCTTTAAACATTCTATGTTCTATTTTGCCCGTTTTTCTATGCAAAACCATCAGGCGCGACTCATCTCTATACTTTGCCGGATGCAAAGCAATTTTCTCTTCGGGAAGTTTAAACTTAAATTGCGACAGTTTCATATTTCTATTTTTCTTTGATTTATTCTTCTATTTCTATTTCTTGGAGATCTATCCACGACTTAAAATCACGTGGATCAAGACAATCTGATATATTAATATCACCAACTCGCGTACGCTGGAGTGCAATAAGATGAGCACCACTTTGCAATACCTCACCTATGTCGCGAGCCAATGCTCTGATATAAGTACCCTTGCTACAAACTACTCTTATTTTAATTTCAGGTAAATCGCATTCCAATAACTCTATCTCATCTATAACCAATAACTTAGGTTTTAGTTCAACATCTTCTCCTTTGCGAGCTAAATCATAAGCTCGTTTACCATCAACCTTACAAGCAGAGAAAGATGGAGGTACCTGATTTATTTCACCGACAAAGTTTTTCAAAGCACCTTGAACCATCTCCCGTGTAATATGTTCGGTTGGAAAAGTAGCATCAACTTCATGTTCCAAATCATAAGAAGGAGTCGTAGCTCCTAACCTTATCGTAGCAATGTATTCTTTTGTATGATACTGAAATTCTTCTATACGTTTGGTTGCTTTCCCCGTACATACGATCATTACTCCCGTAGCAAGTGGATCAAGAGTCCCCGCATGCCCTACTTTGAGCTTTTTTACATTCATCCGACGACAAATGTGATAACGTATATGTCCAACAACCTTGAAAGAAGTCCACCCTAGTGGCTTATCAAAATATAAAACTTCACCATT
The DNA here is from genome assembly GCA_041907545.1 of Bacteroides sp. GTDB lineage: Bacteria > Bacteroidota > Bacteroidia > Bacteroidales > Bacteroidaceae > Bacteroides. Next base: position 89,193 of record JAYRGX010000001.1, on the reverse strand, counting down.
TTTAAAATTCACGACCTATTCTTTATTAAATAAGCAATCATCCAACTTCGAGATTGTGTCCCGTAAGCAATAATAAGAGTATGATTACTCCAACTATAATACGGTACCAACCAAATGCTTTGAAACCATATCTAGTCACAAAACTTATAAAGAACTTTATTGCAAGTAACGCCACAATAAAAGCCACAATATTGCCAAGAATGAGAGTAGGCATATTTGCCATAAGTACCTCTCTCCCTCCATGCATAAACAATTTCAAGACCTTATAAGCTGTAGCCGCAAACATAGTGGGGACAGCAAGGAAAAAAGAGAACTCAGCAGCATCCTTACGCGTCATTTTTTGAGCCATTCCACCAACAATAGTCGCCATTGAACGAGATACCCCCGGGATCATGGCAGTACACTGAAAGAGCCCGATATTAAAAGCTTTCTTCTCCGTGAGTTTTTGATTTTCGTTCCCTTTATTAAAAATCTTATCGCAGAAGAGCATAAAAATTCCCCCAATCACAAGCATGATAGCTACAACTTCGACACTCTCAAGCATTTCATCAATCTTATCACTAAAAAGGAAGCCTATTAATGCAGCAGGAATAAAAGCTACTAGCAGCTTCCAATAGAAATCATATTTCTTCAAGAATCGTTTTAATAGTATACTACAAGAAGCCGTAAAATCTTTGCCATCAATTGCTGCCGGGTCAAATATCTTAATGGGTTGAAGACGAAAAAAACGTTTCCAATATAGCCAAACAACAGAAAGAATTGCTCCAAACTGAATAATAACAGTAAAAGCTTTCACAAACTCTGTGCTTTGAACTCCAAGTATACTTTGAGCAATAATCATATGTCCTGTAGACGAGACCGGCAAAAATTCCGTTAGCCCCTCAACTATGGCAATTATGATTGTCTGTAATACGGTTAAATCTCCTCCCATAACTATTATTTATCTGTTTTCGGTCTGCGTAAAACACCATATATCATAAATAAAAAACCGGCAAGCGAAACAAGCGGAGCTACTTTTATGCGGCGAACACTAAAAATATCCGATTCAAAATGAGTAGCCGTTGAAGACGGACCAGTCATGAGGATAAAGCCAAGAATTACTACACCCATTCCAATAGCAAGCAAGATAAAGTTCGTTTTATCAAATGCAAATTTTTGTTTATCAGCCATTTGTCTTAGTACAATTAATAGTTACTACTCTTTAAACAATTTGATCATTATAATCATCTGACATATTATTATATGTAATATAAAGCGCCGGCTCTCATTCTTAAATATTTATTAATAGAAAGATAGGCACAAAAACAAGTGATGCAAACGCCAAATACGAGAACAGCTCCGGATACAGTAAGCATGACGTTGAATGTAACCAGCTTTATTAAATCAGGTTCATAAGAAACCAGCCAATAAGCAGCGCACCATAAAATGCTGTCAGCTATAAGCCCAGCCAAAACTCCAATCCAAAAATTTCGCCACATAAAGGGACGCCTAATAAAGCCCCAGCTTGCACCAACTAATTTCATGGTGTGAATAAGAAAACGCTTAGAATATATGGTTAGTCGGATGGTATTATTTATCAAAGCAAAAGAGACAAAAGTAAGCAAAATGGCAAGTCCTAAGAGCACCATACTGATATTCCTTATATTTTCATTCACCGTATCAATGAGCTCTTTCTGATAAAGAATTTCTTGAATGTTAGTATTCCTTTTTATCAATCGTTCTATCTTGGCTATACTATCGGCATTCGTATAATTTGAGTGTAATTTTATCTCTATGGATGCTTTAAACGGATTGTAACCCAAAAATTCTTCCGGATTAGTTCCCATAGCCTCCCTCTGCTCCTGAAGAGCTCGCTCTTTCGATATATACTCAGTTTCCTTTACAAAAGGCTCCAAATTCAATTGCTTTTGCATTTTCAAGATATCGCCTTCCTTCATATCATCGCTGACAATAACAGAAAAGTTAATATTCTCTCTCACATAAACAGAAAGGTTATGAGCTGTAAGAACAAAGAATACAACAAGACCTAATAATAGCAGAACCAAAGTCGTGCTTATGCTTGAAGTAATAAACTGCATATCAAAATAAGATACAGAATTATTTTTATACTTTGTCTTCATAACTATTGCTTATTTCTTTCTGAATATATATATCATTGAACTGCTACGCTCTTTTTTTACCAAAGAACTAAACCATGCCAATGTACCAGCAAACATTCCTCGAATAAAATAAAAAGAATGATTAATATTCTTTTCACTTAGCATGGATACATAAAATGCATCAAATGGCATAGGATATCGCCCCGTAAGAATAAAACCATGCTTAGCACCAAACCGTTGGATTGAATCCGGAGTAAAATGCCAAAGATGACGAGGAACATCATAAGCCGCCCAATCTTTTTCATATTTTCGTGCATCAAACGACGAACAATTGGGAACAGCGATAATAAGAGTGCCTTTTTCTTTCAACAAGCTATTAAGATTCGCCCAAATATCATTTAAATGTTCCAAATGTTCCAACACATGCCACAGCGTGATCACATCAAAACTTTCAGATTTAAATTCTCCTAATTGATTATCAGGAAGAACATCCAGTCCAAATTGTCTTTTTGCAAAGTCGCGCGCGTTTTCATTTTTTTCCACAGCTGAAACTTGCCATCCTTTACGTTGCATCGCATTGGGGAAATAACCGGTTCCAGTTCCAATATCAAGGAGGAATCCTTCCTTTCTATGTGACTCACGAATAACCAATCCGGTTTTACAACCCAGCATATATTTCCGTACCCAGTGATATACCATATTAACCAGCCCTTTCCTAGTATCGGAATGGGAAATATAATCGGGAGTTGCATAATAACGCCCTATTTCTCCTTCTACAGGGAAATCCTGAGTAAATAAAAAACCACAATCACGGCAGCGACACAAATCAAATACCTCACCCGAAGCATAATAATCCTTACATGCCATCACCTGATCTATCTGCGCTCCATTGCACAATGGGCAGTTTTTTATAGTAAGTTTATTCATCGAATATTTGCAATAATGAAATGCAGCAAAAACAAAAAGACCGCACTATACCCAAATTTGGTGCAAAATAACAAATAAAATGCGATGTATAGCTTTTTCCTTAAGGAGTTTTAATACAAAAGAAAATAGGATAACATTTGAAAATAGTAAAAATAATAATATATTTGCATATCTTGAAAAGAATATATATATAATAATATAATGAAAAATACGCTATTGTTAATTTTGCTATTTATAAGCAGAATAGATCTGTTTGCAGATCAAGAAATCACAACTCCAAATCTAAAATTCGGAAAGCCAACCCAGGAAGAAATGCAAATGAAAAATTATGCATCTGACTCAACGGCAAATGCAGTTGTGCTTTGTAGATTAAATGATGTAGAATACAGGTGGGGAGCGGAAGACTTCCAGCTTTATTATACCTATAAAGTCAGAATCAAAATATTAAAGTCAACAGGTGATTCTTATGCAAACATTACTATTCCATATTATGAGAATAAAGATAATCACCTAAGAAAAGAAAGCATTACTCAGCTAGAAGCCAATGCTTATAACATGCTCAATGGAAAAATTGAAAAAACGAAGATGAGTAAAGATCTAGTCTTCAAAGAACGACTGAATGATGATTATATGCAATTGAAATTTACAATACCACAAGCTAAAGTCGGCACCGTTTTAGAATACGAATATACACTCATCTCTGATTTCTATTATCTCATAAACAGCTGGAAGGGACAGCTAGGAATTCCAATTGCATATGAAGAATATAATGTAAGTATCCCTGAATACTTTAAATTCAATGTAGACATGAGAGGGGCTCAAAAGTTAATTAATGAGCAGAAGCTAGAGTCTTTAAGATTTTTCATCAAAGGAGAACAATACACATGCAACGGAAAAACATTGAGCTTTAAAGGAGTGAAAATTCCTTCTTTGAAAGATGACAGCTATGTCTGGTGTTCGGATGATTATTGTACTCAAGTCAATTTGGAATTACAAGGAATTGAATATCCCGGTAGTCTTTATAAATCATTTACACAAACATGGGAAGATATAGACAAAATATTACTTGATGATAATGATTTTGGGGGAAGATTGAAAATGAGTAATCCTTTGAAAAATGAAATGACAACACTTCACCTTGAAAACAAGCCTGAATTTGGAGAAAAAGTCACAGCAATATATACTCTACTTAAGAGCAAAATTCGTTGGAATGGTAAATATGATTTATATGGAAACAGATCTAAGCGTATATTAACAGAAGGGACAGGAAGTAATGCCGATATCAACTTCGTATTGATGAGTATGTTAAGAGATGCTGGAATAAAAGCCTATCCAATAGTAATGAGCCAAAGAAACAATGGTGTTTTACCTTATGCTCACCCTAGCATAAAAAAGCTAAACACATTCATTGTTGGTATTGCGGAATCAGACAGCTCAATGGTCTACCTTGATGGATCCATAGATAAAGGCTACATAAACATACTTCCTCCTTCGCTGCTCGTTAACAGAGCCCGAATTATAAGACCCCAAGGCAATGGAGATTGGGTCAACTTAGAATCCGTTGGAAAGAATCAATTAAAATCGCTTGTAAATGCTTCTATTAATGAAAATGGAGAAATTACAGGATCAAGACAAACGGTATATACTGGGCAATATGCTTCCAATTTCCGCAGCAAGATATATACCCCGAAAGACAGCACGGAGTATATTGCGAAATTGGCAAATGAAGAACATATCACGGTTAAAGACGTTAATTTAAAATATGCTCACAATTTTGCTCCCCAAATACAGGAAATCATCAATTTTGAGAAACAATCAACAAAAAATGAGAACCTCATATACGTTAATCCACTAATATTCTTGCATGTTTCTGAATCTCCTTTTAAACAATCTGATCGGAAGTTACCGGTAGAATTTCCATATCCCGAACAATTTTCACTAAATGTAAACCTAACGCTGCCCAATGGATATGTTATAGATGAAATGCCAAAAACCGAAGTCATACGGACAAATGACCAAAAGGTTGTTTGCAGATATTATGCCATACAAGACAACAACAGAGTTACTATACGCTATATGTTCAATCTTAGTAAATTACTTTTTCTGCCAGAAGAATATCCGGAACTACAAAATGTATGGCAACTTATTGCAGAAAAAAACACCAATATGATCGTTTTAAAAAAGATATAAAATGGCATACAAATACATTATCTATTTGCTGCTATTTACAGGCAGTAACCTTTATGCACAAAGCAATTCATCGGAAAACATTTACAGCATTATACAGAATGCCGAAACAAATATAATTTGTAATAGCCCTAACAATGCGACTTGTATTGAAAAGCGTGTTATAACAATTTTAAATGAAAAAGGAAGAAGTGAAGCCAACTTTGCTTGTTATTGCGATAAGTATAATTCACTACAAAGTTTTCACGGTGAAATTCGTGATGCAAATGGAAATACAATAAAGAAAATAAAAAAAAGCGACATTAAAATGAGCGAATACTCCGAAGAGTTAGCTAGTGATGCCTACTTTTATTATTACGAATATATACCGGCAAGATACCCTGTAACAATAGTATATGAATGGGAAACAAAATATAAAGACGGGCTCATCGGGTTTCCCAGCTTCATTCCCCAAAAAGCATACAACCAAAAGGTTATGCAGGCATCATATAAAATTCAGACTTTGGGCGATAATCCATGTCGATATAAACAGGTGAACATACAAACTAATATAAATCAATACAAAACAAACAATGGCAACTGGATAACCGAAGTACATGTGCCACCTCTACCACCAATCAAAGAAGAAATTTTTGCCCCCGAACTTGCCGAGTTAATTCCACGTATTTACTTTGCTCCTACAAATTTCATATTTGAAAACACACAAGGCTGCCTTAGTAGTTGGAAAGCATATGGGCAATGGCAAAATCAACTGCTTCAAGAAAGAGATTTACTACCGGAAGAGCTCAAACAAAACTTGCAGCAGCGAACCGCAAACCTTAAAACACCCTATGAAAAGATTGCTGCCGTTTATGAATATTTAGGTACCAATACACGATATGTTAGCATTCAATTAGGATTGGGAGGTCTGCAGCCTACAAAAGCTTTCGATGTTTATAAAACTGGATTTAGTGACTGTAAAGGGTTATCCAATTACGCCAAAGCAATGCTTGCAGAACTGGGCATACCATCCTTTTACACCGTAATCAGCACAGAAAAAAAACATTTATTATCTGACTTTGCAAGTGCAAATCAGATGAATCATGTTATACTCCAAGTCCCATTACAGAAAGATACCATTTGGATGGAGTGCACAAACCCTAAATTGCCATTAGGCTATATTCATTACGGAATTGCCGGACATGATGCACTCCAAATTACTCCGGATGGGGGATTTATAAAACAACTACCAACCTATTCAGACTCATTAAACAAGCAAGTCAATAATGCAATGGTAATATTGAACCCTGAAGGAGAAGCAGAAATAAATATTAAGCGATCTTCTTACTTATTTCAATACGAAAGTGACACTCCTCTACTCTACGTGGAGCCTTCCAAACAGAAAGACATACTTAGAGAAACAATAAATCTTCCCCAGGCCCAACTGAGTAATATTGATATAAGAGAGATTAAAGAAAGAAGGCCTCTCATTCAAAGCTTATATAGTATTCAAAGCGGACAATATGGAAATAAAACGGGGAAACGACTATTCATACCCACTAATATATTCCATAAAGAGTTTCATATACCTGATAATCAATCACAGCGAACACAAAAAATAGAAATGAACTATGGTTATCTTGACGTAGATACCATTAACATACAAATTCCAAATGGGTATGAAGTAGAAGGGCTCCCACAAAACATAGAAATAAAAGAGAAATACGGAATATTTAAAGCCATAGTTCAATTAAAAGATCAAACGATATCAATAATACACCAACTTTTATTCTATCATGGCAGCTACCCAAAAGAAGATTATCCCGATTTTATTAACTTCCGCAAGAAAGTTTCCACTCAATATAACACGAAAATTATTCTAAAAAGAACCGATAACAATAATGCTTAAAAAATGGTATGCCAAATGTTTTTGGCACACCATTTTCTATATGCTATTAATATTATGCAATTTCACCTTTAAGAGTAGCCGAACTAGCCTCGATAATCCTCACATTTACAAAATCTCCAATATGATATGTACCTCGATCAAATACAACCACTCGGTTTTGTTCTGTACGACCGACAAGCTGCTCTTTTGATCGCTTGGAAAAGCCTTCGACCAGCACTTCGTAAGTCTTGCCAATACAACGCGTATTAGACTCCGCCGACAAACGGTTTTGGAGTGCTATAATTTCGTTAAGTCGACTTATCTTTACTTCCTCAGATATATCGTCGGTCAAATGTTTCGAAGCATAAGTGCCTGGACGTTCAGAATATTTAAACATGAAAGCCGAATCATAAGCACATTCTTCCATCAAAGAAAGAGAAAGTTGATGGTCTTCTTCGGTTTCAGAGTGAAAACCACAGAAGATATCCGTAGACAAACCACATTCCGGCACGATACGACGAATAGCTGCAACCCGATCTAAATACCATTCCCGAGTATATTTCCTATTCATTAATTTAAGAATTCTGGAACTACCGCTTTGTACTGGCAAATGGACATGCTTGCATACATTGGGAACACTAGCTATCACTTCCAATGTTTCATCACTCATATCTTTAGGATGAGACGTGGTGAATCTAATACGTACTTTTGGAGCAGATTCCGCCACAATTCTTAATAAGGAAGGGAAGGTGACCTCTTCGCCACTCTCTCTAACAAATCTGTAAGAATTCACATTTTGCCCTAACAACGTAATTTCTTTATAACCTTTTGCAATCAAGTCAGTCACTTCATTGAGTATACTGTCGACATCACGGCTACGTTCTCTTCCCCGTGTATAAGGAACGATACAGTAGGTGCAGAAATTATTACACCCACGCATAATCGAGACAAAGCCCGAAATATGGTTACCACAAATGCGCGAAGGAATAACATCACGATAAGTTTCAGTCGTGGACAATTCCACATTAATTGCTTTTTCTCCTGCTTCAACAGAAGCAATCTGATCTGGTAAAGTGAGATATGCATCAGGACCGACAACTAAATCTACGTGATAATTGGTAATTAAATTATCCTTCACCCGCTCAGCCATACAACCTAGCACCCCAACAATCAGATTTTTTTTCTTCTTTCGCAATGAATGAAAAAACTCTAGTCGATTGAATATCTTCTGCTCTGCATTATCGCGGATGGAGCAAGTATTCATAAACACAGCATCTGCGCTCTCCAAATTATCAATAATCGAATAACCCGCCATTTGCATTACCGAAGCAATTACCTCACTATCAGCCACATTCATTTGGCAACCATAAGTCTCAATAAACAGTTTTTTTTCACCATCAGCAGTCGCAGATTTAAAGTCTGCTCCCGTTACTTTTTCCATAAATATATTCTTAATTTTATTTTCGACGGCAAAGATACTGCTTCAAGAGCAATTAAATGCTTGAAACAGGGAAAAATAACAGTGCTGACAAACAAGATAAGAGCTTTTATGTAAATAATGTTAACGACAGCAAAAAAGACTAGACATAGATTGGGATAATCCAATGATTTGTACATTTTTGTAAAATGAAAGAAACATTAGATTTTTTCATAGTTAAGGTTTAGGTTAAAAAATAAGGGTAGCTGTGAAGCTGCCCTTTTTCATTTGCCTGATTTTGAATTTAATTAATTATCTTTGTGCCGAAATAAGAAAGTATATGGAAGACGTTCTAAAGTTCTTGTTTATTGTCGGTATAATTTTAATAGGAATTGCCCGACAAGTGAGAAAAGACAAAGAAGCCGGTAAGAAAACTCTCACTCTACCAACCATACCCAATAGAGATAAGGTTGAAGAGCAGCATGTCCCTACTGTTAATCCAATAAGGAAACCGGCAAAGGCATCTCTGCAAAGAGATATAACCAAACCATTTGCAGGTTCTTCATATCAGCCTACAATTTCCACATTATCTACGCCAACAACCACTCTTTCCAACAACACAACGCAAGTAACAGAGACAGAATCCGATTTCAGTATTCAATCCATTGAAGAAGCACGAAAAGCAATTATATGGTCTGAAATACTACGGCGTAAATATTAGAAACACTGCGAATTCAATCATTTAAATAAACAACAATGGCATTTAATTACATTACGGCAGCGGAAGCTGCAAGTTTAATCAAACATGGCTATAATATCGGCTTGAGTGGGTTTACTCCTGCCGGGACTGCCAAAGCAGTAACGGCAGAGTTAGCTAAAATTGCAGAAGCAGAACACGCAAAAGGTAATCCATTTCAAGTCGGCGTTTTTACGGGAGCATCTACCGGAGATTCATGCGACGGAGTTCTTTCGCGCGCAAAAGCTATTCGATATCGTGCACCCTATACAACTAACGCAGATTTCCGCAAAGCTGTAAATAGCGGTCAAATAGCATACAACGATATCCATTTATCACAAATGGCTCAGGAAGTCCGTTACGGTTTTATGGGTAAAGTCAACGTAGCAATTATAGAAGCTTGCGAGTTAACTCCTGATGGCAAAGTTTATCTGACTGCAGCCGGAGGTATTGCCCCAACAATTTGTAGACTTGCCGATCAGATTATCATCGAGTTAAATAGTGCACATAGCAAAAAAGCAATGGGCTTACACGATGTTTACGAACCATTGGACCCTCCATGTCGTCGCGAAATCCCAATATACAAGCCGAATGACCGCATAGGAAAACCTTATATTCAGGTAGATCCTAAAAAAATAGTAGGAGTAGTAGAGACTAACTGGCCGGACGAAGCACGTTCTTTCGCAGCGAGTGAACCACTAACTGACAAGATCGGACAAAATGTAGCTGATTTCTTAGCAGCCGACATGAAACGCGGCATTATTCCTTCAACATTCCTCCCATTGCAATCAGGAGTAGGAAATATTGCAAATGCCGTATTAGGAGCATTAGGTCGCGACAAGACAATCCCTCCATTCGAAATGTATACGGAAGTTATTCAAAACTCCGTTATTGACTTAATTCGCGAAGGTCGAATCAAGTTTGGTAGTGCTTGTTCATTAACAGTAACCAATGACTGCCTACAGGATATCTATGATAACATGGAATTCTTCAAAGACAAATTGGTATTACGTCCGTCTGAAATATCAAACAGCCCTGAAGTTGTACGTCGTCTCGGTGTCATTTCTATTAACACAGCTATCGAAGCTGATTTATATGGAAATGTAAACTCTACCCATATCGGCGGAACAAAAATGATGAATGGCATTGGAGGTTCAGGAGACTTTACCCGCAACGCATACATCTCAATATTCACTTGCCCTTCGGTTGCTAAAGATGGCAAGATCAGCTCTATTGTTCCAATGGTATCCCACCTTGATCATAACGAACACTCTGTTAATGTTATCATAACCGAGCAAGGTGTAGCCGATTTACGCGGTAAGAGCCCTAAAGAACGTGCCAAACTTATTATCGAGAATTGTGTTCATCCTGATTACAAAGAAATACTAAGCGACTATCTCAACCTAACTGATGGAAAGTCACAAACACCACATGCAATACAAGCATCTCTTGGAATGCACGCAGAACTTTCTGAAAGTGGAGATATGAGAAATGTGAATTGGGAAAAATATAAATAAGGATTATATAGAAAGGCCGCTACTTTTTAAGGTAGCGGCTTTTTTTATGCAGTTTAACGGTCTCTTACTTCAGAGTATCTATAATTTTATCGCATACAGCATCTTGAAAACTACGGGCTTGAGATGCAGAAAGTGCATTTTGGTTCATAATAGCAAAAGCTATTTTATGCCCATTATCGGCTTTCAAATATCCGGCCAAGCAGTTTATTGCTGTAAAAGAACCTGTCTTTGCATGTACTCTTTTATATGAGGAGCTCCCACGTTTCATCCTGTTCTTCAATGTACCGTCAACTCCGCCTATGGGTAATGCCTTATATAATCTTCTGAAGATATCCGTCTGCGAATAGGCATGCTTCAAAAAACAAACCAACAGTTCCGGAGATATATAATTGTAGTTCGATAATCCACAACCATCTGCTAAATTATATTGAGCAGGATCATATCCCAGCTTTGAAATCATTGCTTTAATCGCTTCAAGAGCTTCTCGATCAGATATTTGTTTTTTACCTGTCACTTGGGCGCCTAAACGGCAAAGTAGCGCCTGGGCATTCAAATTATCACTCTCTTTCATCAATTGGTTAAGCACCTTCTGAATTGGAGTGTCTATTTTGCCCATAACCTTCGAATGGCTATCAATTGGTAATACTCTGAAATCATATCCTTGAAGGCAACGAATGCCCTTTTCCTCTAACCGGTCTAGTAATGTACGCATAAAAAAGTCCTGCGAAGAATAGAGATTCACTTCACCTGCAACACTAGATTCTATATTCCCGCTAACGATCACTTCATTACGGTTATGCAACCAGTCACGAGTAACTCGAAAGCGACCCGCCGAAGGAGTATAAGAGAAAGTATTATTTGTTAGTGTATAATAGGAAGAAGACGGTACGCATTTCAATTGAGCAGTTTCACCCTTACCTTGGGGAAAAGCAGAAACGGTCAACACACCTTTATTCAACATCAATGGAGAAAGATAAGGTTGATAAGACTCGGGGGTATCATCCCAGGCCCAACCACTCCCCCAATATAAAGAATCTTTCATCGAGACATCGCCATATATCTTTCCCGTAACGACAGAAAAAGGGAGGTGTAACATTTGATCCACCAATCCATTTAGAGCTTTATCATTAAACTCCGGGTCGTACCCACCAACCACATAAATATCCCCTTTAAGCGTATCTTGATTTATTGTCCCGGTATAGCGGACTTCTGTATGGAAAGGCTTGCTGCCACCTGCTTGATCAAGAGAAGTTATAGCGGTAAGTAACTTCATTGTAGAAGCTGGGCGCGAAAGTTTATCCGCCTGATAATTATACAAAGATGCATTAGTCTCCAAATCATAAACGGCTATTCCAACATTTGAGCCTGCAGGCAATCGATTCTTTATTAAAGCATTTATACCCGAAGCGAGCGAGTCCAGCATTGTTGAGTCTGTCTGCGCCCTAGAGTTAGCAGAGACAAGCACTAGAATAAACACCAAATAAAAGAAGTTCTTTCGCACGCTCATTTCCCCCAAATTAAACATCTGATAGTACCTCTTTAAATATTTCACAAACAGTAGGGTGCGGAAATATGATTTTTCGCCATTCACTTACAGTCAATTTCAATTCAATAGCGATCCCGGCAAGAGTAATTATCTCAGAGGCAGGATTGCCGAAGACATGAGCACCAAGAATAGTATTATCCGGTGCAAGCAATATTTTACAGATTCCATTAACTCCCTCATTCTCTGCCACAAATCTGCTTGAATATGCCATGGGAAGCTTAAGTATCCGAAAAGAAAGGTCCTTTTGTAGTAATGAATCCTCTGTCTCACCAACTCCACCAACTTCCGGATTTGTATACACAACTCCCGGAATAGCCCGATAGCTCATAACATCTTTCTTACCCAATATGGAGTGTACCGCAACTTCCGCTTCACGGCTAGCTGTATGAGCCAACAATGAAAAACCAGTCAGATCGCCACACACATATACTCCGGTCAAGGAAGTCTGCATCTGCTCATTCAGGAGGATATTACCCTTAGCAGTCATTTCAAGTCCCAAAGTCTCCAGCCCGAAGCCTTCTTTTACAGGCTTTCGCCCTACACTCAACAAAAGCTTTTCACCGACTAAAATCTCTCGCATGAACTCATTTTCATAGCTCACGGAAACCTGTTCCACATTTTCATCAGATAAAATGGGATTCACAGCAACAACCCTTGTGTTTAATAAAAACTTTACACCTTTCTTGGCATATTCACTTCTTAGCGCCCCAGCAATTTCTTTATCCATACCTCCAAGTATCTCATCCATCATCTCAATGACTGTAACATGAGTACCCAGACTGTTGAAGAATGAAGCAAACTCAATTCCAATAACCCCTCCCCCTATTATAATCAAAGACTTTGGTAGCTCTCTATTGTTCAAGGCATCCCGATGCGTCCAAAAAGAAATATCATTCAGACCTTTAATAGGAGGGATGAAAGTCTGCGATCCTGTACAGAGCAGCAAGTTATCGCATTCATAAATGTCATTTCCACATTGTAATGTATGCTGATCGAGAATTTGAGCTTCACCCTGTATGATGTTAATATTATAGTTACTGAGTTTTGCTTTGATACCAAGCACCAGTTTACGTATCACTTTTTGTTTTCGAACAATAATTTTCGGTAAATCGAAAGAGACATCCTGAATACTCACACCATATTTGGAAGCTTGATTAACCCCATCATAAGTCTTTGCAGAATATAATAACGTCTTAGTCGGTATACACCCCTCATTTAAGCATACTCCGCCTAAAGCTTCTTTTTCAAATAAGACAACATTTAGTCCGGCCTTTCCTGCAGCTTCAGCAGCAGTATATCCGGCAGGGCCTCCGCCGATAATTGCAAGTTGATATCTCATGGCTTTTCCTGAAAATCAATTATTAATTCATGATCCGCCTGCAAGTTAACAAAACCTGCTTTAACTGCATAACAGAAAAATCAAAAAACAACTTTGCCTACAGAAAAAGGATCAATCATTAAGCGCAACCGCTCAATAATATCAATTGAAGAGAACATTGGGCATGAGACTCTTAACGTTAACAAAAAGACATCTGAGAAGAAGGATAAGCACTAAATCAAGCTAACAATTAAAAATGAGAATAAGATATACCTAAAGCATCAATTTCGGCTTTACTTATACTTGGCAATTGATTGTTCAACAATTTTCGGCAGACCATATTCCCTACTTTCATTGCATCTTGTCTGTTGGAGAATGGGATGCGCTTGCCTATAGCCGGAATATAAGGCTGATAGATTAAAGTATCATTCTTCAAAGAAATAAGATAACCATATCCTTGCTTCAACTGCACCGCTTTACATTCAAGTTTACGGGCAGAATGGTCACTGTGTCGTGAATAAAGGCATACTGCCGCCAGAAGGAGCAGTACACCGATAATCATAAATAATAAACCTTTTGACTTACTAATCCACATCCTGTCTTTCATAAGGCAAAAGTTCCCAAACATCATCAAAATAATAACTACTGGTAGTCCCCGTGAGAACAAATCCGCGGGTGCCATTGGAAAAAGATACAGCAAACTTTCGTGACGTTCCTTTAAATGCAGTAAAGTCGTCGTCACTATCACCAGTCCACAAATCACTTGAAGGGTCATAAATCCAATAGTCGGTCTTTAATGTTCCCGAAGCTGTGCTTCCCGTAGTAATATAGCCCTTACCGTCAATAACAAAAGATACAGCGCCCGATCGCACTATATTATAGTCATCATTTGTCTCGTCATCATAAACACTCTCATCACCATTATCGGCAATATCTCTTAAACGAGTCCATGTTGTTCCATCAAATTTCCAAAAATCGGAGACATTACCCCCATTATTTTCGCCACAGCAGACATAAGCTACATTATCAATAACAAAAGCACTGCCATAGCGCCTCTTTTGCCCTCCGTATCCGTTTACTATTTCCCATTGTGCCCCTGAGGCTCCATTAGGGTTGAATCGATAAACATCTTTTAGATAATTATCATCATATCCCATCCCCACATATCCATAAGAACCAATTGAAAAAGCGACCGTACCATAACGCTTACTTCCCGCAAAATCATCTTTTTGCGTCCAAGTATTCAATGCCGGATCGTACTCCCAAGTATCACCCAAATAATATGGCGAATCTTTGATATACCCTGTAGTCACATACCCCTTCTCACCTACAGTAAATGCCTCAGCATCATAACGGGCAGGAGCCGCATCAGGCATATCGGCACACTGAGTCCAATAATTACCATCAATATCATACTCCCATAGGTCCTTTAGAAGCTTCTTTCCGGTATAGCCACAACAAACATAACCTTTATTTCCTATAGTGAAGCTACAAGCCTGGCCACGCGCCACTCCATCAAAATCCGACATTCTACTCCATACTCCGTTGGTGTAATCCGCTTCCTCCGTACAGCTACTGAATAAGCAAATACACAGCAACAGGAATCCCGATAATTGCTTTGTTATTCTCATATTTCTTTCATTTTTGCGACGAAAATAGAAGGTTAGAATGGGCTGGGCAAGAACTACCGACCAAAGAGGCATTATTATCGGCAAACGACTTAAACGATAAAAAAAGCCGAATCAGCGATTTTACGAGATATAATCCATTTCAATATTTTTCCTTTGCGGCAAAAAGCAGAATTAAAGAATGAGAAAGACAATCATATATCTTCTTATCATAGCAGGCATGATATATTCTTCTTGCCAGGATGAAGCTTCTTCATTAGGCAACAGTCTGATGGAAAGTTCTTTCAGAAATGTTATTACCGATACATGTACCGTACAAATGAGTACATTATATGTAGACTCAGTAGAGACTTTAGGGGACAGTATTTGCCAAATAGGTCACTATAAAGACTCTATTTGGGGTGAGGTCACTTCCTCATTTTTTGCAGAATATTCGTTGGCAAGTTTTACACCGGAAGCTGATCATACTTATCATTTTGACTCCATAACAATATCTTTCACACAATCCGGTAATTTTTGGGGTGACACTCTAACCCAGCAACGAATCTCCGTCTATCCCCTGAAATATGAAATATCCTTACCGGACAACGAAAAAATGTATAGTCACTCGAAAGTTGCTCTTGCAAACAATCCTCTATTTAACTTTACACTTACTCCTGAACCGGGAAGAAAGAAAAAGAAAGAATTTCGTATGCCTGATGATTTTGGAGAGACATTGTTAAATGATATTGTTGCAGAGAAGGAAGCTTTTGACAGTCAGGAAAAGTTTAAATCTTACCTTCATGGTTTTGCTTTTATTCCCGAAAAGTCCGATCAGTGTATCTCTGGCCTTCAAGTTAACGACAGTTCCATGTACATCACACTTTATTATAAGGATATTTATACCTCAAGGATGGATAAGGTATTGACGTTCAATGTCAATACAAGCTATGCCTTTACAAGCATTGATCATGACCGGAGCGGTACTCCATTGGCTCAAATAGAAAGTGGAATTATCAATGCCGTACCTTCGTCAAAACTCAATCAAAGAGCTTACCTGCAGGGATTAACCGGTTTTTATAATGAAATAGAATTTCCTCACTTGAATAACCTTATGGAACAGGGAGATATTATCTCAATAGAAAGTGCAACCCTCTATTTATATCCGGTTGAAGGCAGTTATGGGCAAACCAACCAATTACCTTCCGAATTGAGACTATATATTGCCGATGAAAATAATGTATTGGAAGATCAAGTCTATTCCAGTTCGGGTACTACTATACAGAATGGAAATCTGACATTGGACGATGTTCAAAACAGAAATTCATATTATTCTTTTGATATCACTTCATTTCTTCAGAGTAATCTGGGTACGACCGGAATGTATCATAAGAAGTTACTGCTCAATCTAGCAGATGCAGATTTCACCAGCACATTCAAGCAGGTCATTTTTGCCAATGACAAAGATAAAGACAGACAAGTGAAATTGGACATAAGATATAAAGCATATACAAAAAAATGATGAAGCATATAATATTACCGTTATTCCTTATTTTCGGAACATTCACGTTTACTGTAGCACAAAATACCACTAATTTGCCCACATCATTTTATGGCGTAGGCGAATTGAATATGAGTGATGGAGGTCATTATGCCGGAATCGGAAATATGGGCATTGCATTAAATAAAATGGGATTTCAGAATACATTAAATCCTGCTGCTATCACACGTATGGATACCACCTGCTTCACATTTGATGTGGGAATGGTCTCATCATACTCCCGCTATTCATTTTTGGGTAATCACAGTTCAAACAATGCAGGAAATCCCAATAGAATAAATATGAGTTTCAGGGTACTTCCCCGATGGTACGCCATGATCGGATTTGCGCCTTTCAGTAGCGTAGGATATGTCATCCAGACACAAGAGCAAATAGAAGGGACAGCCAATACGACTGTAAATTCTTTATTTGAGGGAAACGGAGGATTGTATCGCTTTTATTTAACCAATGCATATGCATTGACTAAGCACTTGTCAATAGGTGCAAACATCGGTTTTGTATCAGGTAGCATCAATCAAACCGAAACTCAAGAAAGCACAACAATCACCTACGAATCACAGAAAAAAGCTTTCTATGCAGACTTTGGAATGCATTATGATTTCAGTACACCCAACAAGCGAAACTGGTCTTTAGGCTTTGTCTATGCCCTACCTTTCGTCTTAAAGCAGACAAACAACTTGACGTACAGTAGTTCATCGACTAGCGATGATATGGATGTACCTTTCAGTAAGGTGCCGCAGTACCTTCCACAACGTATAGGAGGAGGTATTGCCATGTCCACTCCACGATGGGTACTTACAGCCGATTACAATTGGCTTGACTGGAGCCGGAATTCTCCGTCAACCACTCTAGAAGAATACCAAAATCAGCACAAAATAAACTTAGGAACCATCTATACGGTAAATACGCGCATACCTCGTTCCATCGAATTAATGGGAGGTGTTGGTTATAACAACTCGTATATTATGATAAATGATGGAAAAATGAGTAATTTGGAAGTCAGCGCAGGCGTCAGCTTTCCCATCCGTTACTCTTATCTTTCATTAGGAGCTACATGGCGGAAGCAAATGAATAGCCGGAAAGACCTGATGCAGGAAACGCGATGGAGTTTCAATCTGAATATCACTTTTGGTGAGCGGATATCACGATTCAAACTTAAATAAACATTATAATACAGGAAAGTTGGAAACGTAAGTTTTCAGCTTTTTCCGATATACATCACCCACGGGAATATCTTTCTTTTCCAAAGTTACTATATTATTTCCGATAGTCCGTATTCCATCCTTTCTGATTATAAACGAACGATGTACACGTATAAATTCATCTGCAGGCAGTTTCTCTTCCATATATTTCATACTACAAAGACATAGCACAGGCTTTGGCTCATCTTTTTGATAGATTTTCACATAGTCACCCAAGCCCTCAATATATGATATTTGTGGCAAGTCGAGCCTGATTATTCTACAATCCGATTTAACGTAGACCACTTCCTGACGTGCTTGTTTCTCTTTTCTTTTCTGAAGGACGGTTGTTCCATCATTCTCTTGCAACGCAAACCAGCGTGAAGCTTTGTTGACAGCTTCAAAAAAATCACGGAAGTTTATATCCAAGATTAAATAGTCTAACGCATCCAAACGAAAACAAGACGCAGCATAATCGCCATTGTCAGCTATAAAAATCACGCGTGTGGGAGATGATAAAAGACGGCTGAATTCCATTCCGTCAATGATGTCATCTCCTTCGTGTCTAATTCCTACAAAATACAATTGAACTTTGTTTTCATAATAATCTTTCAAAGCTTCAACCGGACTACTATACCTTCCACACAAACCAAGAAAAGGCATCTTCTCAATAAATAGTTCCAACTGCTCAATAACCCGTTTGTCAGCATGTAAGATAGCACAATTTAAAACCATATCCATTTACTTTTTAGTGAGTAGACGTGGCATATTGCAAAAAACTGCTTTAAGGAAAGAGTGAATTAACAATACTTTACTTTAATCGAAAGTTATTTAACACAAATGTCGGAGAAGGTCATCATAGAAAAAGAAAGGGAAATTAGTATAGAACTAGCAGAATTTCAAAATATTCAATTAAAGCTACGGCAGGCATCAGAAAGACTCTTTATAAACTTTGCCTCATCTTGAGGTAATAACAGCACAAACTTCCCCCTCAAACCATATCGAACAATAACAAACCTCATCACTGCAAATTTACCAAACTTCATTGAAGTGCCCGGTTCGATGCCAATTATCTCTTCACATCTCAGTTCTTTTGACTTAGAGAAATGACCGTAAGAAATAATAAGCCTACCATCGCTAGTAATTCTATAACGAGTAAAAAACAACCTATCAAGAATAAATACCAAATACAGCAGTGAAAGGATGATTAAAAGCAAATAATTCATCTTTACGCATAAAAGTATATTGAAGACTATTAATAACGCACCTAAGTAGTGCCCAATTGCAATACGGGAGTGAAAAACCTTATCCATGCACTTCTTTTTAAGGCTAAGTTAGGTGTTTTCACGAATAAATAGCGACGAAAGGCATAATAAAACTACATATTTAGTAGTTTTGCAGCAGTTAAATATAAGACTTATGATTAGAGAGTTCGACTTTTTAGTAATTGGTTCCGGCATTGCCGGCATGAGCTTCGCACTTAAAGTAGCTCACAAAGGTAAAGTTGCACTAATCTGCAAAACGGAGCTCGAAGATGCCAACACCTACTTTGCTCAAGGAGGTATTGCTTCGGTTACCAACACTTTAGTAGATAATTTTGATAAGCACATTGAGGACACCATGATTGCAGGCGATTGGATAAGTGACCGCTCTGCTGTGGAAAAGGTGGTGCGCGAAGCACCGGGACAAATAAAAGAACTTATCAATTGGGGGGTTGACTTCGATAAAAATGAAAGTGGAGAATACGACTTACACAAAGAAGGAGGACATTCAGAATTCCGCATTCTCCATCATAAAGACAACACCGGAGCAGAAATTCAGAAAAGTCTTATTGAAGCGGTAAAGACTAATCCCAATATTGAGATATTCAACCACCATTTCGCTGTAGAAATTATTACCCAGCATCACATGGGCATCATCGTAACCCGCCACACTCCGGGCATTAAATGCTATGGAGCCTATGTATTGAACGAGGATACCGGAGAAGTAGATACTTTTCTTTCGAAAGTAACATTGATGGCGACAGGTGGTGTAGGAGCAGTATATCGGAATACTACAAATCCACTGGTTGCCACAGGAGATGGTATTGCCATGGTTTACCGTGCCAAAGGAATGGTGAAAGATATGGAATTC
This sequence comes from Bacteroides sp., assembly GCA_041907545.1. Lineage (GTDB taxonomy): Bacteria > Bacteroidota > Bacteroidia > Bacteroidales > Bacteroidaceae > Bacteroides. The sequence continues at coordinate 69,097 of JAYRGX010000001.1, read as the reverse complement.
ATTCAGTTCCATCCCACGGCCCTCTATCATCCGGGTGATCGCCCCTGCTTCCTTATCACAGAGGCTATGCGTGGATATGGTGGCGTATTACGCAACATGGGTGGAGAAGAATTCATGCAAAAATATGATCCACGTCTTTCACTTGCTCCTCGCGATATTGTAGCCCGTGCTATTGATAACGAAATGAAGCAACGTGGAGACGACCACGTCTATCTGGATGTCACTCATAAAAATGCCGAAGAGACCAAGAAACATTTCCCTAATATATACGAAAAGTGCTTAAGCTTAGGCATTGATATCACAAAAGACTACATACCGGTGGCTCCTGCAGCCCATTACCTATGTGGAGGCATAAAAGTTGACCTAAATGGAGAATCTTCCATCGGCCGGTTATATGCGGTTGGCGAATGTTCGTGCACAGGCTTACACGGTGGAAACCGACTAGCATCCAATTCTTTGATAGAAGCGGTGGTATATGCCGATGCGGCAGCCAAACATGTATTGAAAGTACTTGACCGTTATGAGTTTAATGAGGAGATACCCGAATGGAATGCTGAAGGCACGGTAACGAATGAGGAAATGGTGCTAATCACACAAAGCATGAAAGAGGTCAATCAAATAATGGGTTCTTATGTCGGTATTGTACGTAGCGACTTGCGCTTAAAGCGCGCATGGGTACGATTGGATATCTTATACGAAGAGACCGAAGATCTGTTCAAACGTAGCAAGGCATCAAGAGATATTTGTGAATTGCGCAATATGATCAATGTGGGTTATCTTATAACAAGACAAGCTATGGAACGGAAAGAAAGCCGGGGATTACATTATACCATTGACTATCCACACGTAAAGAAATAAAGAACGAAGATACAATTACTGCATCTTATCTTCTCAAAGAAACAAAAACAGAAAGTCACCGACTTTTCCAATGGTAAGTTACCGGAGAAGTTGGCGACTTTCTGTTAATAGACATTAAGTGACGTGTAGAGCAATCAGACATTGAGTAAATGTCTAACTCATTATCTTACGCACCCATAAATAATGTCAATTAGTAATTTTCTTTCTTCACTTCGAAATATGCTTGAGGGTGCAAACAAGCTGGACAAACTTTCGGAGCTTCCTTTCCGGTATACACAAAACCACAGTTACGACACTGCCATACTACTTCACCTTCTTTGGCAAATACGGCTGCAGTCTCAATGTTTTTCACAAAAGCAAGATATCTTTCTTCGTGTGCTTTCTCTGCTATTGAAATGTTACGATACATCGCAGCAATAGATTGAAAGCCTTCCTGTTCAGCCACATCAGCAAAATGTGGATAGTCGAGTGACCATTCTTCATGCTCACCTGCAGCCGCAGCTTGAAGGTTTTCCAATGTAGTGCCAATAATACCGGCAGGAAAAGTTGCAGTTATCTCGGTCATCCCACCTTCCAAATACTTAAACATACGTTTAGCATGTTCTTTCTCTTGCTCCGCTGTTTCGGTAAAAATGGCAGAAATCTGTTCGTACCCTTCTTTTTTAGCCACACTTGCAAAGTAAGTGTAACGCATTCTTGCCTGAGATTCACCGGCAAATGATGTCAGCAGATTTTTTTCCGTCTGTGTTCCTTTAATACTTTTACTCATGATCTTTCCAAATTAGTCAGTTAAATAATAATCCGTTTATATTTGTATCTATTTCATTCTAATCGGGTTCTAAGATACAAAATAATATATAAAGTAATTTACTCTCTTTGCCTAAAATCATAATACATTTTGCAAAACCGTGAAAAAAAGAAAGTAGTATCAGCTAATAATTCACTAATTATTACTTATATTAAACGATTAAAAAGAATATTATATGCCACTCTCAAAAATATTTTTAAGTTTGCAACTTATACATACTAAGTGATTACAACTATGAAAAAGATGACTAAATTATTTTCCCTTATCTTATTTTGTTTTGGAATAACGGGATGTTTCTCGGGTATTCCTTTGCAAACGGGGGCTTCAGCAAACAATAAAACTTATGAAGTAAGTTATCTCTTTGAGCATGACGGATGCAAAGTATATCGTTTTTACGATATGGGAAATTATGTCTACTTTACAACGAATGGTGACGTTACCAGCATTAAAAACGATTCGACAAGTGAGAGAACCGTTACCATAAAAGCCGAAAACAAATCGTTTATAATAAAAAGATAATTTTCTTCCACTTCATTGTCTGCCATCAATACCGTAATCGTCCTTTTTTACAGTTTTGAATGGATGTTCGAGAATTATAGCGTACATTTGCACCCTCAAAACAAAAAAATCGTAAAAGTAGACTCTGAAAATGAAAATGTTGCATTTCAAACCCAGGTTATGCACAACTCTGCACAACTATACTAAAGAGCTGTTCATGGCCGATTTGATGGCAGGTATCATCGTAGGTATCGTTGCTCTCCCGCTTGCTATCGCATTTGGTATCGCCTCCGGCGTTTCTCCGGAGAAAGGAATTATCACGGCTATAATCGCCGGATTCATCGTCTCCATGCTTGGAGGCAGTAAAGTACAGATAGGTGGTCCTACAGGGGCATTTATCGTCATTGTTTACGGTGTCATCCAGCAATATGGAGAAACGGGATTAATTGCAGCCACACTGATGGCAGGAGTTATTCTCATTCTTTTAGGAATATTCAAGTTGGGAGCTGTCATCAAATTCATCCCCTATCCCATTATCGTGGGTTTCACAAGCGGTATAACAGTCACAATTTTTACTACGCAGATAGCTGATATTTTCGGCCTTAGCTTTGCCGGAGAAAAAGTTCCGGGAGACTTTATAGGAAAATGGATCATATACTTCCGCCATTTTGATACGATTAATTGGTGGAATACAGCTGTGAGCCTCACCAGTATCTTTATTATAGCAATTACTCCCAAGTTTTCAAAGAAAATACCAGGTTCACTTATTGCCATTATATTGGTGACGTTGGGCGTCTATCTTATGAAAACATACGGAGGTATTGAAAATATAACAACCATAGGCGACCGCTTCAGCATCAATGCACAGCTCCCTAAAGCTTCCATTCCGGCATTGAATTGGGAAGCCATCAAAAATCTGTTCCCCGTAGCTATCACAATAGCGGTACTCGGTGCCATTGAGTCTTTATTATCGGCTACAGTTGCCGATGGAGCTATAGGAGATAAACATGACTCCAATTCCGAACTTATAGCCCAAGGTGCAGCAAATATCATAACCCCGCTGTTCGGTGGCATACCTGCTACAGGAGCAATAGCCCGCACAATGGCAAATATCAATAACGGAGGAAAAACGCCAGTTGCCGGCATGATTCATGCTGCGGTATTACTGTTGATTTTATTGTTTCTGATGCCTCTTGCCCAATACATACCGATGGCCTGCTTGGCTGGTGTTTTGGTGGTGGTATCTTATAACATGAGCGGATGGCGTGTATTCAAGGCTTTGTTTTCGAATCCGAAATCGGATATTACCGTACTGCTTATAACATTCTTCTTAACCGTTATTTTCGACCTTACCGTTGCCATTGAAACCGGTTTGGTTATTGCTTGCATTCTCTTCATGAGACGAGTGATGGAGACCACCGATATTTCGGTGATCAAAGATGAAATAGATCCTAATACAGAATTGGATATCTCGGTTCATGAAGAACATCTGATTATTCCTTCGAAAGTGGAAGTGTATGAAATCAACGGTCCTTACTTTTTTGGAATAGCTACCAAATTCGAAGAAACCATGGCAGAGATGGGCGACCGCCCCAAAGTACGTATTATCCGAATGCGAAGAGTTCCTTTCATCGATTCGACGGGAATACACAATCTAACCAACCTGTGTCGCATGTCGCAACGCGAAAAAATTACCATCGTGCTCTCGGGAGTGAATGAGAAAGTGCATTGTGTATTGGAAAAATCAGGATTTTATGAACTTCTAGGAAAAGAGAACATTTGTCCCAACATTAATGAAGCCCTCGAAAGAGCCGGAAATCTTTTAGAAAAGAAGTAAATACCGACATCTTATTTTTGAATGATCCAACCACGTTTTGCATTGAAATGATTCATGTAAAGCTGTACCCTATTTAGGGAATCATATAGTAGGATTCATAAAAAGGTATAGTATGATTCCTAGAATCTTATAATAGGATTCTAGGAACAAAGCACAGATGAATTAGATTATTCTTTAGTCCATACCCCGGTTATTTCAGCTACATAAATATGATGCAAACTACCATAAGACTCATTGTACCATTGTTTTAAAGAATTGGCATCAATAAAAGACTCTTCGTTCATTACACCGCTATATAACTTTCTACATTCCAAAGTTAACCGAGACTGCTCAAAAGTGATATTTCCCGACTCAGTAACAATAGACTTTAAACCGGTTTCCTTCACTTTATCTACTTCTCTTCCCGATTTCGAACCACATATTTTATGGATATGCTTATTCTCATTACCTAAAAATGAGAGTGTAAAGCAGTCGCATTTCTCTGTGAATTCAAAAGTATAACGTTCGGGGCGGACAAAAACAAACACCACAGGTTTATTCCACAGATATCCTACCCCACCCCAATTTGCTGTCATGGTGTTAAACGAATCAGGAGTACCCGCAGTAACAAGCATCCACTCCTTACTAATAGTTTCAATAAAATTTTCCGAAAGATCTTTAATTGCAATTGGTTTCATACAGTATACATTTTATAATTCAAAGAAAATCTATTTATGATTTACACAAAAATACGCGATATAAATTCTAATATTTTAAATCGACCATCACCCGCATATAGACCAAAAACACTTTTTACCGCAGATAAAAAATAAAATAGATATAATTATTTATCTATACAATAAAAACAAGCAAGTAGTAAAAGCATAATCATTAACTTATGCGTAAAGGAAATACTTTCGCCAAGGATTATTCTAGCTAAAATAGTACATTTATAAGTTGATTTTAGGCTGTATTATAGATTAATAGGAAGCCGTTGCTGAAATACCTTCTGCTTTAAGTATATCGACAATACGATCGAGTTCTTCTGGAGTTGCTTTTTGCAAATCATGGTCGGGTGTTTCACGGTCTATCGTATAAATCATCACTTGCTGCGGACTAATCTCCTTAACCGACTTTATCCAGGGAAGAACATATTCGTCGGAAGTATTATCCATATTTTGACTCTTATATTTTCCTTTAAGAAACATAGTCTGAATGATGCATTTTCCTTTAAAAGCTTTCATGCTCTCAATGATGCCACCTACAGAATATTTTCCTACAGGGCGGTCCAGCAGACCTATATAATTTTCATTCACCGTATCTAGTTTCAGAATATTATTATCGACTTTATTTAAAGCTTCAAATACAGCAGGCCGATGAATGAACGTAGAATTACTCAAGACACTTACTTTGGCATTTGGAAAATACTTATCGCGCAAAGCCAATGTATCTTCTATAATTTCTGGAAAATGCGGATGAGCGGTAGGCTCACCGTTACCGGCAAAAGTCAACACATCGGGTTTAGGCCCGTTTGCCTGCATATCCTGCAACTTACTTTCCAGTGCACTCCTCACCTCCTCACGCGTAGGAAGTGCGCTATGTGAACGATGGTCGGCATTAAAACCACATTCGCAATAGATACAATCAAAAGAACACACTTTGCCATCGGCAGGCAACAAATTTATTCCCAAAGAAACTCCCAAGCGGCGGGAATGAACAGGACCAAATATTGGAGACGGATAAATAATAGTCATTTTGATAATAATATAACAATTTACCAGTTAGCATGCAAAGATACATGAATAATTGTTCCCTTATACACAAGCAGATGTAAAATGACTTATGCTTTTAAAAAAGGAAAGTATAATAAAAGCCATACTCTATAAATTGAGAAAAACAATAATGATTAATCTCTTATCGCCCTCTTATCGGCAATAGGAAACGAGGTGGAGCAATCGTAGGGTTTCCACTCCAGCCTTTTTTATCAAACATGGCATTATGAAGAATCTCGTACAGTATTCCTCCCACATCTAAGCCTAATTTGAGATCGTCTATATTGAAATAAGGAATCACAACAGGTATAGTCTCCCAACGGCCACGCATCATGTCATAATATCGTCGGACTCCAAATTCCATTCCAAAACTGTCAGATACATCAATGGCCATGGTAGCTCCGTACGAGTTACTACTCATTCCATAAGAGTTTCCGATATCATAGGAACCAAAAACTTTGAAAGCAAGGCGATCGGAAGCACGATACATTAAACTGCCTGAAGCATTCAACGTTTGCCCCGTTATATGGGACATGTTGATCTTCATGGCATCCACGCCCACTTGCAAGATTAATCTATCATTGAGAGTATGCTGATAGAACAATGAAACATTGTTGAATCCCCTATTCCCGGCACACTTGTCTGTCCACCAGAACCCAATACCATACCATTATTAAATTCATGCAACACCCCCTTCGCACGATAATCACCCTGAAAAAGTAAAGAAGGATTTGTTTGATAGGGTAAACGAAATGTCACTTTAGACGAAATATAAGGCGTGAAATTAGAAATTCTTATTTGCTGTGGTTGCATCAAAGAACGTTTAGTAATAGTCGTTATCGAAGGTAAATCTTCAATAAATGATGAACCGGATGATGGGAGTAGAAATTGGTTGTTTTCAAAAGTAGTGCGCACACCTTCGCGAATAATATGTGTACTATCTTCCTGAGCAGAAAGAAATCCCGGGATAAAAACTAGAAATATGATTAATCTCGAACGGACTAAAAGAGAATATATGCTCCATTTTTGTATCATAACATATACTTTACTTCTATTTTTTAATACTTCAAAAATATGTAATATATATATTAATAGCAAATAATCAATATAATAACTAATTATTTTTAATCAATATTTATCAAATATTGATTAAAAATAAATTGATTTTACCCTCATTTTAATATTAAAAGTTACGTACCTTACACGAACATAAATTTCACAATCTTCACTATACTTTTAAAACTTCAAGCGCAATTGTAGCTGTAAATCACTCTTTTTATTCCCTTGAATCAAATCTTTACCTGAGCCTATGCTGTTACGATCTTCATAAACAGTTTGCCCAAACTTGACTAAGAACATATAAGTTTTATTCAAATCATAACGAATAACTGTGGAATAACGAAAACCTATCCCATAGAATGAAGGAGTATAAAATGTATTTAGCAAGCCTTTTTCATAACAATAGACCCTTGAGTCATAATCATCCGTATGAAAGTAACTAGCCTGAGCAGATATACTTAAAGGTAATAAATGAAAGACATAAGCACAAGATTGGCTGAATTGAAAGCCCTGACCTCCCTCCTCTCCTTTTGAATGAAAATAATTATAATCCATTGTAGTCCTCAAATTCAAATTCTTATATGAAATATCAAGCTTATACCTTACCGAATGGTGATAAGTCGGCAAGGTGATACTCCCACCGGTACCCGATTTATCCCTTTCCTTACATTTATACCGATAAATGGCCGACATGGATAAGCCGTATTTTGGAATATAAGTAATTTGACATCTACCATCCACACCTTTTGAGGGTTTGCTAATACGATATTTCAACCAAGGAAAAGAAAAGAAATCCATTGAAACGAAACATTTCCAATGACGAAGTGGGTTCATATCCGCAGCAAAGTACCATCCGTTTTCATTTTGCGGTGTACTTCCTTCGCTAAAAGATCGCCCAAACATATTCCAGTAATCATGCGCATAATAGCGATGAATTAACAGCAGTTGATAACCTGTTAATATATTATATCTGAGCTGGTTTAATACAGCAAATCCTTCCTTACCAACTGCAGCTTCACCCAAAAAAGTAAGATGCTTCAAACGCCATTTGTAATCAATGCCACCATTATAGAAATAATTGCCATGAATATTATATTTGGAATATTCCTTCAAATCCGGTTCATAAGGATGATTGAAAAAGTAGTAAACACCTGTCATACCTATATGCATACTACCACCATCATAGCTTATATTGCTACCCATGAGCTGCATGGAGAAAGTATTTCTTTTTTCAACTTCCGCTATGGAACGATGTAGACCAGTCTTATCTATAGAAGTAATTTCATCATTGACTATTTTACCATCCATAGTCCGATTAGAATAAAAAGCAGAAGCAGTGAATGGCTTACAAAAGTTTATGGTTGTCGCAATACCTCTGAAATAATTGTATTCATCAGTGGAACCATGTTTGCGTATATTCACCCCTCTCCCACCCAGCGTAGAAATTGAGGTTGACTTACCTACTCCGAAATTAGTATTCATAACCAATCCCTGTCCGAAGCTAAGTTGATAGTTACCTAAAATAAGAGTCTTAACAATACCGTAAGAATGAATGAGTAAATAAAAAGAATAGTAATCGTAGCCCTTATTATTGCATAATGCCATAAAAGGTTCTCCTTCATCTTTCTCTCCGGTTATTCCGAATTGCAGATAATCCTTATAATGAAAATCATATTTTATAGAATGATAAACAGATGGTCCTAAATAATCCGAATCATAACCTTTACGGGTATATAATGGAATATCCAAGCGAGTTAATATTTCTTGCTTACCATATTTAAATATGGTTTTTAAGGAAGGAAACGATTCTTTTTTGGGGATAGGGAGTGCATATATATAAGGCAATAATAAATCAATCGTCTGTTTATCCATCCCTGCAACCAATTGCAATTCATAAATAGTCTGCATTTGTCCATGAATGTAGATATATGCTAATATATTTTCAATTTGGAGATCAGTGAGAAAAGGATATTTTCCTAATATTTCTTTTGTAGCAGTGTTTATGTTGATGGGTTCTTTTAAGTCATCTGATAAATTGTCCAACTCATTATCCCAATTTTTTTCTTCTTCATCAGTGGAAAGTTCTTCTAAATTATTATCAAAATAAGATTCGACAGGATTTTGAGCTTTAAGTACAGGAGCAATGAACAGCATACTAATAAAAACTTCTGCCTTAAATTGTTTCATTTAGCATATTAGAGTTTAATTATAGCGAAGTTAGCTTAAATAAGTTAATTGAACAAGGAAAAGAAAAAAGATTCAAATAAAATATGAAGATAATCAGTTAATTTTGCACTGTGAATATAAAGTTGAAAATAATAGTATCAATCATTATTCTTTTATCCGGTGTTTCATTATGCCGGGCACAAGAAACTCCGATCGGTTATACAGCCGAAGGTTGGCCTGTTAGTATCTGTATTTATTATGGAGACACTATTCCATCTATACAAATGCCTAACATTTATGTGTTTAAACCCTTGAATTTTACATCAAAAAAAGAATGGATAGAGTATTACAGGCTTATTTATAACGTAAAAAAGGTCCTTCCTATTGCAAAAGAAATAAATCGAGCTGTTATTGAAACTTATGAGTACATGCAAACACTTCCGAATGAAAAAGAAAAGAAAGACCACATGAAACGTGTAGAAAAAGGACTGAAACAACAATACACGGCAAAAATGAAAAAACTTTCCTTTACACAAGGCAAATTACTTATAAAACTAGTTGACAGGGAGAATAACCAAACATCATATCAATTAGTAAAAGCTTTTATGGGCCCTTTAAAGGCAGGGTTCTATCAAGCTTTTGCTGCATTATTCGGTGCAAGTTTAAGAAAGCAATATGATCCTGAAGGAGATGATAAACTTACCGAACGTATTGTTTTAATGGTAGAAAGTGGACAACTCTAAGGATGAAGTTTGCAAAATAAATCCCAAATAACAATTCCGGCCGTAACAGAAACATTCAAAGAATGCTTTGTTCCATATTGAGGTATTTCAATACATCCATTCGAATGATTAATTACTTCTTGTTGCACTCCTTTTACCTCATTACCAAATACGACAGCATATTTTTTAGTAGGGTCAAGCTCTAGTGAATTCAACATAACACTTCCTTCAGCTTGCTCAATGGAATAAACTATATATCCTTCCTTTTTTAAGTTATTAACAGCATCAACAGTGTTATCAACATATTTCCAATCAACTGTAAATTCAGCCCCTAAAGCTGTTTTATGCATCTCTGCATGCGGTGGAGTCGCTGTTATACCACATAAATAAATACATTCTACCCGAAAAGCATCTGCAGTACGGAATACTGAACCCACATTATGCAAACTACGAACATTATCCAATAGCACAACCAAAGGTAATTTATCAGCCTCTTTAAATTCTTCAATACTTATCCTATTAAGTTCTGTTATTTTTAATTTTCGCATCGTATTTATCTCCTTCTCTATTCTATTTAATTATCTATGGATTAATTTTCAAATATATATTATGTTTTCACTATTAACATTGAAAATATCCATTTGGAAAACAAAGATAAATCTTTCTGTTCACATACCTGTTAATAACCGTTGAAAAGCTGTCAATACATATTGCAAAGATATTTATAAAAAACACTTGGAATACTCAAAATATGCTGCAGTAATCATATAATATGAACATTCCAAAAAAGTTAAGATATTTTTTCAAAGGTTAGATAAACACATTTTTCAGCCTGTTTAAGGTCGGTTATAGCTCTAAAGTTATTAACTTTGCACTTATAAACATGTGGTTAATATAATATAATAGTAGCTTAATAATCAATAAATAAACACTTATTTCATTGTTTATAGCGAATGAATAACATTATCTGTTAGACTAATTACTTTAAATACAAATAAAATCATATTTATTTATTGACACTATTAACAGGCTATTATAACCATTAAAAGATTTCTATTTTAAAAAGAGAAATAAACTATTATAATTATGAATAATCTCATAGAGTCTATAAAGCAGCTGAAAAAAGAAAAGAATGCTATCATCTTGGGTCATTACTACCAGAAAGGAGAAATACAGGATATAGCCGATTATGTAGGCGACAGTCTGGCTTTAGCACAATGGGCTGCTAAAACAGATGCTGATATAATAGTGGTATGTGGTGTTCACTTTATGGGGGAGACAGCTAAAATACTTTGTCCAAATAAAAAGGTACTAGTTCCCGATCTTGAAGCAGGATGTTCACTTGCCGACAGTTGTCCGGCAGATAAATTCGAATCTTTTATAAACGAACATCCCGGATATACGGTTATATCTTATGTGAATACTTCTGCAGCTGTAAAAGCACTCACAGATGTTGTAGTAACTTCCACCAATGCAAAACAGATTGTAGAAAGCTTTCCCAAGGATGAGAAAATAATATTTGGTCCTGATCGTAATTTAGGAAACTATATAAATTCCATAACCAATAGAAGTATGGTGTTATGGGATGGAGCTTGTCACGTACATGAACAATTTTCAGTTGAAAAGATAGTTGAGTTAAAACTTAAACATCCTGATGCGATAATATTGGCTCACCCTGAATGCAAGGGAGCTGTATTGAAAATAGCAGATGTGATAGGTTCAACAGCTGCATTATTAAAGTATGCGGTCAGTCATCCGCAAAATAAGTACATTGTTGCAACGGAATCAGGTATATTACATGAAATGCAAAAGAAATGCCCGGAAACCTTATTTATTCCCGCTCCACCGAACGATAGTACCTGCGCTTGTAATGAGTGTAGCTTTATGCGATTGAATACGTTAGAGAAGCTCTATGAGTGTTTAAAGAATGAGTCTCCGGAGATAACGGTTGATCCTGTTGTTTCTGCGAAAGCAGTTAAACCTATTAAGCGAATGCTTGAGATATCCGCTCAATTAGGTTTGTGATGATTTGTACTATTGATTAGTCTATTAGATGAACATTCATAAGTATCGTTTAATTTAATAGACTACAATTGAACTTCATTATAGAAGCGTGCAATATATTCTTCCATAAAAGAATGACGATCCTGGGCAATCTTTTTGGCAGTTTCGGTATTCATTAAATCTTTAAGTTTAAAAAGCTTGTCATAGAAATGTTGGATTGTAGTATTCTCCTTTTCAACAGGATCAGGACTATATAAAGTTCTATTTTTACTACCTCCATAAGCGAAACATCGTGCAATACCTATTGCGCCAATTGCATCCAATCTATCTGCATCTTGTACAATTTTCGCCTCAATAGATAATGGTATTTTTCCTTTACTGAAAGATACTTGGGACACAATTTCAATTATTCTGTTTATAACTGATGAATCAATTGCTAAAGATTTGAGAAATAGAGTGATTAATTCTTCTGATTTATCTACTCCGTCATGAAGTTTATAGTCACCTACATCATGTAGCCATGCAGCTAATTCTACTAAAAACTCATCAGCTTCTTCTGTTTCTAGAATCTTCTTTGCATTAATTACAACACGCTCTATGTGGTAATAATCATGTCCTGTTCCTTCTTGTAAGAAAGTTCTTTTTATATATTCTTGGGTCTTTATTAAGACATCTTTTTTTATATAACAAGGTTGTTGTGTCATATTATAACTCAAATTTAAAGAATATAAGATGATATAATATATGAGTTAGAACATTATATACTTTGCAGAAACTTGCAGAGCTTTTGAGTAGCAATAGCCCGATGGCTGATTTTATTTTTTAATTCACTGCCCATCTCGGCAAATGTCTGTGAATATCCTTTAGGAACAAATATGGAATCATAACCAAATCCACCTGTTCCTTTTCTTACTTTTACTATTTCTCCTTTTATTATACCTTCAAAATAATGGTCTTTTCCATCTATTATTAATGTAAAGATTGTACGGAATTGTGCTTTTCTATTCTCAATGCCTTCAAGGTTAGATAATAGTTTTTTTATATTGGCTTCAGAGTCGTGTTCGTCTCCTGCATATCGGGCTGAATATACTCCCGGCTCTCCGTTTAAGGCTTCCACTTCAAGTCCTGTATCATCACCAAAGCAATCCATACTATAATTATCATAAACGAATTTAGCTTTGATTAATGCATTTCCTTCTAATGTATCTGCAGTTTCCGGTATATCAGCATGACAGTTTATGTCGCTCAGACTTAAAAGTTCTATTTTGTTTTTTACAATATCTTTTACTTCTTTCAGTTTGTGGGCATTATTAGTAGCAAAAACAAATTTTCGTTTCATATTTAGTATTTTACTTTATCTTTATTCTATCAAATCCTTCACCATATACTCCAATTACCGAACTCTGTGAAATAAAAGCTTCCGAATCTATATCTTTAACCAATCGGAATATTTCAACTGATTGGCGTTTATAGGCTAATACAATAAGCACTTTTACATTATGCTTGCTATACCATCCTATACCGTCTACGACTGTTACTCCGCGGTGGGTCTCCTTTGTTATCCGGTCAGCTATTTTCTCATATTCTTTTGAAAAAATAAAGAACTGAACAGATTGGCGTGCGCCGTTGACTATATAATCCAACACAATTCCGATTACAAAAAGAGCTACAAATCCAAATATAATCCTTCTCCAATCATTGAAAACAAAGTAACAGGAACTAATTATAATGATATCACAAGCCATTATCATACGTCCTAAAGTCACATCGTGATACTTATTGATAATAGCAGCAATAATATCGGTTCCTCCTGTGCTTCCGTTCGATGTAAAAACAACGCCTAATCCTATACCACATAAAGCAGACCCTATAAGACAAGCCATGAAATCTTGTCCAGGTCCTAATATTTGTGGAGGTATTCCATCAGAACCATTTATAAGTAATTGGAATAACCATAATAAGAAAGTAAGGCCAAAAATGGCATAGGTTGTCTTTATACTGAATTTTGGTCCGAGTATTTTTATCGCAAAAGTCATTAGGACTGCATTAATAATAAAGTAGGACCATTGAATAGGAAAACCGGTGGCATAATATATAATGGCACCGATACCTGTTGTACCTCCGGTAGTTATCTGATAGGGGATGAGAAATGCAGCCCATCCCAATGCATAACTTATGAGACCGAATGTGATGAAAACATAGTCTCTCAACTCTCTCATCACTTCGGTTCTAGCTGGTTTATTTATTGCCATAATGTGTGTTATTTAATCACAATATTGACGATCTTTTTGGGTACTACAATCACTTTTACAACAGATTTGCCTTCCATCCATTTCGCTGAACGTTCATCATTCAATACGTCATTTTGAATAGATTCTGAAGAAGCATCTGCCGGGAACTCCATGTTAAAACGTGCTTTTCCGTTGAATGATATCGTATAATTGATTGTATCCTCTATTAAATATTCTTCGTTATAAGTAGGCCAATTAGCGTCGCATACCGATCCTGTATTTCCTAATGTTTCCCATAACTCTTCACAAACATGAGGAGCAAAAGGAGCTAATACGATAATCAATTGATTGAGTATTTCCTTTTTACTGCATTTCAAGGTATACAGTTCGTTGACACAGATCATAAACGCACTAACAGACGTATTGTAGGAGAACTGTTCAATATCACTTGTGACCTTTTTAATGAGTTTGTGCAATGATTTGAGCTCATCTTTGGTAGCTGGTTCGTCTGTTACTTGATAATTAGCGCTACGGTCGTAGAACAATGACCAGAACTTCTTAATGAAGCGGTGTACTCCGTCTATACCGTTCGTATCCCAAGGTTTGGATTGTTCTACAGGCCCAAGGAACATTTCGTACATACGTAAAGTGTCCGCACCGTATTTTTCTACAATCATATCGGGGTTTACGACGTTGAACATGGATTTACTCATTTTTTCAACCGCCCATCCGCAGATATATTTGCCGTCTTCAAGAATGAATTCAGCATTGTTGTATTCGGGGCGCCATGACTTGAAGGCTTCAAGGTCCAATATATCATTGGATACGATATTTACATCTACATGGAGTGGGGTAGTGTCGTATTTATCTTTCAAGTTTAGCGAAACAAATGTATTGGTATCTTTAATACGATATACAAAGTTACTTCTACCCTGTATCATTCCTTGATTTACTAATTTTTGGAAAGGTTCTTCCACGGTAGATACACTTAGGTCATGAAGGAATTTATTCCAGAAACGGGAGTATATTAAATGCCCGGTAGCATGCTCGGTACCACCTACATACAAATCAACATTCTTCCAATACTCATCTACATTTTTATCAACCAGTGCTTTGTTGTTGCGCGGATCCATGTATCGTAAATAGTAAGCACTAGATCCTGCAAAACCGGGCATAGTATTCAATTCGAGAGGGAAAATGGTGTGATGATCTATCTTAGTGTTTTCTACTACGCATTTATTTACAGTATCCCAAGCCCATTTGGTCGCATGTCCCAATGGAGGTTCACCTGTTTCAGTAGGAAGAAATTTAGCTACCTCAGGTAATTTAAGAGGTAGACAATCTTCGTCAATCATATATGGCATATTATCCTTGTAATATACCGGGAAAGGTTCTCCCCAATAACGTTGGCGAGAGAATATCGCATCACGAAGGCGGAAATTCACTTTTACACGACCGAGGTTGTTTTCCTGTACATATTTTTTAGTAGCAGCAATGGCTTCTTTAATGGTAAGTCCATTTAAAGAAAGGCTACAATAGGGTGTTAACCCTTCTTTTGGTGAATTGCATACGATACCTTCTTTGGCATCAAAGCTTTCTTCACTCACGTCACAGCCTTCTACCAGAGGACGTATTTCGAGTCCGAAATGTTTAGCAAAAGCATAGTCACGACTATCGTGCGCAGGAACAGCCATAATTGCTCCGGTACCATATCCTGCTAATACATAATCACTGATCCAAATAGGAACGGCTTCACCGGTAAATGGATTTACAGCAAAGCTTCCTGAAAATACACCACTAACTCCGCGGTCAGCAATTCTTTCGCGTTCGGTACGTTTCTTTGTGCGTTCTAGATATGTTTCTACTTCACTCTTTTTTTCTTTTGTAGTAACTTGTGCAACCAGTTCACTTTCAGGTGCCAGTACCATGAAAGTAACGCCAAACATTGTATCGGCACGGGTAGTGAAGATAGTGAATTCAATATCACTGTCTTTTACTTTGAAGACAACTTCCGTACCTTCACTGCGACCTATCCAGTTTCTTTGAGTCTCCTTTAGGGAGTCTGTCCATTCTACAGTGTCCAGTCCGTCCAACAAACGTTGTGCATAAGCCGATACGCGAAGACACCATTGGCGCATTTTCTTCTGAATAACCGGATAACCACCGCGTTCGGATACTCCATCCACCACTTCGTCGTTGGCAAGTACCGTACCCAATTGAGGACACCAATTCACCATAGTTTCACCCAAGTAAGCAATACGATAGTTCATCAGGATCTCCTGTTGCTCTTTCTCGCTCTTTGCATTCCATTCTTCAGCACTGAAATGCAATTCTTCACTACATGCAGCATTCAACCCTTCATTGCCATATTTCGAGAATGCTTCTATCAGTTCTTCAATAGGGCGGGCCTGCTTTTCGTCATTACAGTAGTAGCTGTTGAACATATGGATGAAAGCCCATTGCGTCCAATGATAATATTCAGGATCGCAAGTGCGTATTTCACGGTTCCAATCGAATGAAAAGCCTATTTTATCCAATTGTTCACGGTATCGATTGATATTATTAACCGTAGTGATAGCAGGATGCTGTCCCGTCTGAATGGCATATTGTTCGGCAGGTAATCCGTAAGCATCATAACCCATAGGATTCAGGACATTGAAACCTTGCAGTCGTTTGTAACGGGCATAAATGTCTGAAGCAATGTATCCTAGCGGATGGCCGACATGTAATCCTGCGCCCGAAGGATAAGGGAACATATTGAGTACATAGTATTTTTGCTTCGTTTCATCTTCCGTCACTTGATAGGTTTTATTCTCCACCCATCTTTTCTGCCATTTCTTTTCAATCTCTCTGAAACTGTATTCCATGATGATTTCCTTGAATTTTATGATTGATACTTAGTTAGATACTTATTAAGAGGTGCAAATTTACGGGTTTATTTTCAGATTTGTTGTGTACCAGCCTAAAAAACAGTGGAAATGGGCTATCTTTGCCGTTAGTTTGATGAAAATATATGGCTATAAAAAATATTTACTCTTACCATATTATTGCTATCGTTGTTGTATCGATTTGGGGATTGACGTTTATTTCCACTAAATTGTTATTGAGTGAAGGTCTTTCTCCTCAAGATATATTTCTTTTGCGCTTTCTGATTGCCTATATAGGAATATGGTTTATTTCTCCTAAAAAGATTATGTCTAAAAGCTGGCGTGATGAGCTTTGGCTTGTCGGAGGAGGAATTACCGGGGGATCATTATATTTTTTGGCAGAGAATACCGCCTTAAGATTTACCCAAGCCAATAATGTTGCTTTTCTTATCACTACCGCTCCGCTATTTACAGCATTTCTATCTGTCCTTTTGTATAAAAACGAAAAGGCTAATTGGAAGCTGATAATTGGCTCTATTGTAGCCTTGATAGGAGTTGCTTTAGTGGTGTATAACGGTAGTTTTGTTCTTAAACTCTCGCCTATAGGAGATGTGTTGACTTTATTTGCCGCTTTGTCATGGGCATTTTATAGTCTGATAATGCGCAGACTATTACCTCATTATTCTGCAATTTTCATTACAAGGAAAATATTTTTTTATGGTCTTTTGACGATTATCCCCTGTTTTATATTTCATCCATTTGATATTGAATTGTCAACTTTGATGAAGCCGGTTGTTCTGTTTAATCTTATCTTTTTAGGTACAATTGCTTCTTTGGTTTGCTATTTGGTATGGAACATGGTATTGCATAAGCTGGGTACGGTATGTGCATCCAATTATATTTATCTAAATCCGATGGTTGCATTGGTCGGTTCGGTATTACTATTAGGGGAAAATATAACTATAATAGCTTTGATAGGTTCTGCATTGATATTAACAGGGGTATTTATTGCGGAGAAAAAATGATAGGGTAGAGAAATGAATGGAGACATGACAAGTGGCAGGATAACGCCACAGTTAGTTAAATTTACAATTCCACTGGTATTAGGAAATTTTTGTCAACTCACATATAACGCAACCGATTCTATTATCGTAGGTCGCTATTTAGGTACAAATGCATTGGCTGCAGTCGGAGTCGCCAGTCCGATAATGAATATTGCAATATTTTTTATTATAGGCATTTGCTTAGGTATGTCTATATTGATGAGTGAATTTTTTGGTGCGGGTAATTATGTAAAACTCCGGCATGAGGTTACTACCTCGATAATAGGAGGGGGTATTTTTACTTTACTGCTTTCCGGCCTAGGAATTCTTTTTGCAGGGCCTATTTTGAAATTGCTTGCAACTCCTGAAGTTATCTTGGCAGATGCCGTACTTTATTTGCGAATAATATTGGGTGGTTTGATTTTTACCTTTGGATATAATATTTATGCTTCTTCTTTACGTAGTATGGGAAACGCCAAACTCCCTCTCTATTTTTTAGCAGTGTCAGCATTGCTTAATATAGTGATGGATCTCCTCTTCATATTAGAATTGCACATGGGAGTTGAAGGTGCTGCGTTGGCAACTATTACCGCAGAGGCATTATCAGCATTGTTCTGTTGGGTATATGTGGAACTGAAGGTTCCTCTTCTACGTTTCCGACGAAAAGATTGGGTATTCGATCATGCCCTTTTACGGGTTACGGCAAACTATAGTTTTGTGACCGCTATGCAACAGATTACTCTTCATCTTGGTAAATTGATGGTGCAGGGAGCCGTTAATACATTGGGAGTAGCTTCGATAGCCGCCTTTAATGCAGTGGTAAGGATGGACGATTATGTCATGACTCCACAACAAAATATCGGGCATGCCAACACTACATTTATTGCACAGAACAGGGGAGGAGGCAAATTCCAGCGTATCGTGAAAGGTTATCTGATAGGATTGCGCATGGAATTAATATATACCCTCATTGTCAGTGTTGCCATTTTTGCTTGCGCACGACCCATTATGGAGCTCTTTTTGGATAAAGGCGAAGGCGAAGCCATACAAGCAGGTATTAACTATTTGCATATTATGGCTTTCATCTATTGGATGCCTGCGTTAACTAACATAATACAAGGCCTTTTCCGGGGTATGGGCAAGATGAAAATAACCCTTAATTCCACTTTTGTTCAGATGGTTGGACGTGTCATTGCGGCCTTTCCGTTGGCATATTGGTTTGGACTGAAGGGAATAGTGATTGCTTGTTTCATAGGGTGGGTGTGTATGCTTTCGTATGAATTACCCTTTTTCCTAAAACAGTGGAAAACGATTAAGGAGGAACAATAAACGGTCTGTATTGCAATAATTGCAAACTTTAGCTTTAGATTTATTCTTGAAAAAAATTATCTTTGCTTTTCTATTGGCAAAGTAAGGTTATAGATAAATTCGGAGATGAGATAAATCTGAATGAGCCTTATTGTATTTACTTAGAAAATAATTATTGTGAGCGAAGATATTGTACTTACCCCTATGATGAAGCAGTTTCTGGATCTTAAAGCCAAGCATCCGGATGCTGTAATGCTGTTTCGTTGTGGCGATTTCTATGAGACTTATTCTACAGATGCTGTTATTGCTTCTGAAATATTAGGAATCACCCTTACCAAGCGTGCAAACGGAAAAGGTAAAACCGTGGAAATGGCGGGATTCCCTCATCATGCATTGGATACTTATTTGCCAAAATTGATACGTGCGGGGAAGCGAGTAGCTATCTGTGATCAGTTGGAAGATCCCAAACTGACAAAGAAACTCGTGAAACGTGGTATTACAGAATTGGTGACTCCAGGTGTTTCCATTAACGATAACATCTTGAATTATCGGGAGAATAACTTTCTTGCAGCTGTTTATTTTGGTAAGGGAGCAGTAGGAGTAGCTTTCTTGGATATTTCTACCGGAGAGTTTTTGACTGCTGAAGGTCCGTTTGATTATGTAGATAAGTTGCTGAATAACTTCGGGCCGAAGGAAATCTTATTCGAGCGCGGGAAGCGGGGAATGTTTGAAGGCAATTTCGGTAGTAAATTCTTCACCTTTGAGCTTGAAGATTGGGTATTTACTGAAACAACGGCACGTGAGAAGTTACTGAAACACTTTGAAACCAAGAACTTAAAAGGTTTTGGGGTGGAGCATCTCAAAAACGGTATTATTGCTTCGGGGGCTATTTTACAATACCTCAATATGACCCAGCATACTCAAATCGGTCATATTACATCTCTGGCACGTATTGAAGAAGATAAATATGTCCGCTTGGACAAATTTACCGTTCGTAGCCTGGAATTAATAGGGAGTATGAATGACGGCGGAAGCAGTCTTCTGAATGTGATTGATAAGACAATCAGCCCGATGGGGGCACGTCTCTTGAAGCGTTGGCTGGTCTTTCCGTTGAAGGATGTGCAACCTATTAATGACCGATTAAATGTGGTGGAGTATTTTTTCCGTCATCCCGATTTTAAGGATTTGATAGAGGAACAATTGCATCTGATCGGTGATTTGGAACGTATTATATCCAAAGTAGCCGTAGGGCGTGTATCACCCCGGGAAGTGGTGCAATTAAAAATAGCCTTGCAGGCAATAGAGCCTATTAAAAATGCATGTTCAGATGCTGATAATGCAAGCTTGAATCGCATAGGCGAACAACTTAATATCTGCCAGTTAATCCGTGACCGGATTGATAAAGAGATAGATAATGATCCTCCCTTGATGGTCAATAAAGGTGGGGTAATAAAGACGGGTGTGAATGCCGAATTGGATGATCTCCGTCGTATTGCTTACTCCGGAAAAGATTATTTGTTGCAGGTACAGCAACGTGAGAGTGAGTTGACCGGAATTCCCAGTCTGAAAATAGGTTATAACAACGTCTTCGGTTATTACATTGAAGTGCGTAATATACACAAGGATAAAGTCCCTCAGGAATGGATTCGCAAACAGACTTTGGTAAATGCCGAACGTTATATCACTGAAGAGTTGAAAGAATATGAAGAGAAGATACTTGGAGCGGAAGATAAAATACTGGCACTTGAAACCCAGTTATATACCCAACTGGTTCAAGCTCTGAACGAATATATTCCTGCCATTCAGATTGATGCGAATCAGATAGCACGGTTGGATTGCTTACTTTCTTTTGCCAATGTGGCGCGTGAGAATAATTATATCCGTCCTGTCATTGTAGACGACGATGTACTGGATATTCGTCAAGGTCGTCATCCGGTTATCGAGAAGCAACTTCCGATAGGAGAGAAGTATATTGCGAATGATGTAATGCTTGATAGCAAAACGCAGCAGATTATCATTATTACCGGTCCGAATATGGCGGGTAAGTCTGCTTTACTCAGGCAGACCGCTTTGATTACTTTATTGGCACAAATAGGCAGTTTTGTTCCTGCCGAAAGTGCGCATATCGGACTGGTGGATAAGATATTCACCCGTGTGGGAGCGAGTGATAACATTTCTGTCGGTGAATCTACCTTCATGGTTGAAATGAATGAAGCATCGGATATCTTGAATAATCTTTCGCCAAGAAGTCTTGTGTTGTTTGATGAATTGGGACGTGGTACTTCTACTTACGATGGAATTTCCATAGCCTGGGCTATCGTGGAATATATTCATGAACACCCCAAGGCTAAGGCAAGAACACTTTTTGCAACTCATTATCATGAGCTGAATGAGATGGAGAAAAGTTTCAAGCGGATTAAGAACTACAATGTATCCGTCAAAGAAGTCGATAATAAGGTGATCTTTCTTCGGAAACTGGAACGGGGTGGGAGTGAACACTCTTTCGGTATCCATGTGGCAAAAATGGCCGGTATGCCTAAGAGCATTGTGAAGCGATCGAATGAGATACTGAAAGAATTGGAAACGGATAATCGTCAGCAAGGCATCAGCGGTAAACCTTTGGCCGAAGTCAGTGAAACACGAAGCGGCATGCAACTTAGTTTCTTCCAGCTTGATGACCCGATATTATGCCAAATTCGTGATGAAATACTTAATCTTGATGTGAACAATCTTACACCTCTTGAGGCCCTGAATAAATTGAGTGACATTAAGCGTATTGTAAAGGGTAAATAAACGATATCAATTCTAAGTTTTGAAAGTGTTTGTTCTAAGCTAATGAGAGATTGTCCGGGAAGGGTACTCAATTGGTGTGCTTATTCGAACTTTTAAAGTCTGTATACTTTGTTTTATGTTTACAATATTACTTTTTCAAAGAGATGTGTTTAAATGTTTTTTTGGAGTATACCAGATTCAGTCCTGACTTGAACCAGGTTCAGTCGTTACTTGAATGGCATTCACTCGTTACTTGAACCCTATTCAGTCGTATACTGATTATCCCCCCTCTCAGAAGCTATTCTGAATGGGGTGAAAGAAAATGAGATTTTGTTATGCTATTGAAAGATTTTTGTGTATAAAATAAATTACAACATGAGTGAATTGAAGATACCTTTCTATTGCTATCCTTGAACAAACTCTTACCCAATAGGATTGAACTACTTATTTAGAAATAGTTTTTTGTGGAAAAGATAAATGTTCGTATCATCTGCTCATCCACTTAACTTTTGTTTTCCCTTTTGATATGTGTTTACATCACGTTGATCTTACAATTTTATAGTTCCCTTTAATCGGATATCCTCGGATGAAGCTCCGATCAGCAGCTTGACTCTTCCGGGTTCCGTGAAGAAGGCCTGCTTTTCTTCACTCCAATAAAATAAATCGTCTAAAGGGATAGAAAAATCTATTTGCTTGGTCTCTTCGCTTTTGATGAAGATGCGTTTGAAAGCACGTAGTTGTTTTATGGGACGCTCCACTTTGGAGTCGGGATAACTGACATAAAGTTGAGCCACTTCTTCACCGTCGCGCTTGCCGGTGTTCTTTACTAGAATTGAGACATAGACATTTTTCTCGTCTTTCTTTATTGTTTTTATTTTTTCATACTTGAAAGTGGAATAACTCAACCCGAATCCGAAAGGATAAAGCACTTTGCCTTTGTGATACATATAGGTCCGCCCGTTACGAATATTGTAATCCATCATCGGGGGCAAGTCGGTAATATCTTTCACCCAAGTCTGCACGGTACGTCCCGCCGGGTTTGTAATGCCGAATAGGACATCTGCCAATCCATTGCCTTGTTCCTGACTGCAATGGGTGATGTGGATTATTGACGGGATGTGCTCCTGGCTCCAGTTAATGGCATAAGGAAAACTGCTGACCAACAGGAGTACGGTGTTAGAATTGGCTTTGAATACCTGTTTTACCAAATCTTCATCCGGCAGCACCAATGACTTGCGATCAACCGCTTCTCGTCCATCGCTTGGTACAGGGCAAAATTTCCAATCCGCACGGGTTCCGAATGGATGGTTGCCTACACATACAATGGCAACGTCTGCCATGGATGCCGCTTTTTCGGCTTCTCCCATGCTATTGCTCTCCACATGTATGATTTCAGTGTCTTTACCGGCAGCGTTGCGTATAGCTTCTAAAATCGTTGTTTCGTAAGGCGGGGTACCACTATACCAGTCTTGCACGATTTTATCCGAATATGGGCCAATAACAGCTATTTTTCGTAGCTTTTTTATTTCCAATGGTAATAACCCGCCGCTATGATTTTTAGCCGATCCGTTTTTTAGCAGGACGACTGACTTGGAAGTTGCTTCTCTGGACAATCTCTGGGCACCTTCCATCAGAAAAGGTGCTGCTTTAGTAGAATCCTTGCCAATGGTGAGATAGGGGTTGGGAGAGTTATTATCATCGAGAAGTCCCAACTTAAGGGCTACAAAAAGATTTCCATAAATAGCTCTATTTATGTCTGTTTCGGTCAGCATGCCTTTATCTAAAGCTTCTTTGATGTAAGGAGTGTAATAATCAAGAAATTGTCCTATTCCGGCTTTGACTATTGCAGCAGCTCCTTCGGCTAGAGTAGGGAAGGAGTGGTGTGATTCGACGAGTAGTTTCAGTGCCCCGCCATCGGTGCAAATAATGCCATTGTTCCCCCATTGTTCACGAGTGATTCCGTTGAGACAAGGGTGGATGGGCATGGGAATTCCATTCCAGCTATTGTAGGACGCCATAAAGGCCCGGCTTCCCCCTTGGGTGATGCCTTTATAAAAAGAATACGCATAATATTCGTGGAATAATCGGTTGTCAAAATCCGACGAGGTGCTGTCGCGCCATCTTCGTTACTGTTGGCAAGAAAGTGCTTCATGAGAGACGCCGTTTTCCAGTATCGGGGATGATTGCCCTGTAACCCTTGTATACTGGCAATGGTCAGTTGGGCAGTGAGGAAAGGATCTTCGCCAAAACTCTCTTCTGTTCGTCCCCATCTGGGGTCGCGTGCAAGATCAGCATTGGGAGAGCGCATTACGAGTGCATGTTGTTTATTTTCAGTGTTTTGTGTGTAATATCGGGCTTCTTCCGCAGTTTCTTGAGATACCCTTTTAACCAAGTCTATGTCCCACGTGGAACCTAAGCCGTATGCTTGCGGAAAAATAGTAGTCGGATGGTTGGTCGCGATTACCCTTCCATCTTCATTTTTTTTTCGCCCTCCCCACATTGCCGGACCGCCTAATGCCAGTCCGTGCAAGCCTTCGAAATGACCACAGTGAGGAATGCCGAACCGTGGAATACCACGGTCGGTAGAGAGCAAGCTAATCTTTTCATCCAGCGTTAAGAGTGATATCAGATTATTTATGCGCACCTCATCCGTAAGCGTAGTGTCGCGAAAAAGGTATATATCTTGTGCTTTGCTATATATCTGGAGTATGCATAGTATGCCGATGATTAATAATTTGTATTTCATGGCTTTTCTAATTGAAGCGTTAGTGGTTGGTTCTGGTGAATGATATTAGGGATATAGGGATATTTAAGGAATGGTAAGATGTTGAAGTTTGCCATCTGAAGGCAGGCATATCAATCCTTCCGCGCTTTTCTTATCCACTAAATATTTCTTCCATGTAATCTTGTCCCATTTCATTTGTTGGGTGCATTGAGCCACGGGAATATGAGGTATCGCACTTCCGTCTTTCACCATGATTATGATAGGCAGGCTGCCACATTCTATTTTATTCCATCCCGGAGAATATATTTTTCCCGTTTGATAATCAATCCATTTCTGCTTCCCGGGTAAATACACTTCTCTTTTTGAACCACTTTCGAGCATGGGAGCTATAAGCAGGTTTGATCCGAACATATACTCATCTTCCACCAACCATGCACCCGGATCTTCGGGATACTCCAATAACAACGCTCTCGTCATTGGCCATCCCTTTTCCGTACACTCTTTTGCTTGTGCATAGATATATGGCATGAGTTTATATTTAAGTTCGGCACATTGGCGGAAATAATCGGTAAATGCTTTTCCATAAAACCAAGGTTCGGTGGGTGGTGCTCCGTGAATACGACTATGCGATACTAGAAAGCCGAAAGGAAGCCATCTCCTGTAAAGCTCTTCCGGGGTTTGCGTTACAAAACCTCCGATGTCGTTACTCCAGAAACAAAACCCCGAAAGCCCTAGAGAAAGTCCTCCACGGATAGTGCCTTCAAATCCGATATTGGTGGTTGCGGCATCGCCTCCCCAATGAAGTGGATAGCGTTGCGAACCCGCCCAAGCGGAACGTGCCCAAATAATGTTTTCGCCATGTATCTGCCGGGTGATATCCGCCACAGCCTTATTATAGCGCAATGGATAGAGATTGTGCTCGTATAAACCCGAACGACCGTTGTGATAAATGGCATCCAATGGAGCTCCTTCTCCAAAATCAACTTTAATGGCGCTTACCCCCATCTCAATGAGACGGGCAAGTTTCGCTTGGTACCACTTGATTGTTTCGGGGTTGGTAAAGTCGAGTACCACATCCTCATAAGGCAACTGTCCTTTGCCATTGTGGACATAAAGATCCTTTTCTATGAGCTCATTGAAGAATGTATTTTTCGGGGTGAAGTAGGGGAGTTGCCACAAACTTACATGAAAGCCTTCTTCTTTGAGATCAGATAACATTTTTTGCGGATTATCGAAGCGATCTTTAGCAAAGGCATAGTCGCACTGCCAATCCGTACCAAACCAACCTGTATCAAAATGAATTACATCGCTTGGGATCTTATTCTCACGTAGTTTTTTTGCGACTTCCCGCCCTTCGGCTTCACTGAAATAAGTAATGCGGCTGACCCATGTTCCAAAAGACC
The DNA here is from genome assembly GCA_041907545.1 of Bacteroides sp. Taxonomy (GTDB): domain Bacteria; phylum Bacteroidota; class Bacteroidia; order Bacteroidales; family Bacteroidaceae; genus Bacteroides. The sequence continues at coordinate 43,045 of JAYRGX010000001.1, read as the reverse complement.
ATAGAGGAGGCATTTGAGGACGACCTACCAAAGCAGTATATTCGCTCAGTGTATCTTTCGGTTTGCCGAAGAAGACGAATAAGTCAAGCCCTTCATCTTCCATAAATAGCTTTGTAGCTCCGATATAGCTGGATCCGAAGTCGCAGGTTACCGGTGCCGAAGTATGCATGAACATGCCATATCCTCGGGAACTCATAAAGAAAGGTATGGGCTTGTACATGTCCGGGCTCTCGGGACCTTGCGGGTCGGTAACAAACAAGTTGACTTTTTGCCCGGCTTTATTCAATGAAGAAAATGACTCTCCGCAGCCGTATATACGCTCATTGGGCGCAAGACTGAATACGGGATTGATACTTCTCGAATTATCCGATCCTCTTTTAATGAAGCTGAATGGAGGAACTTTAATCTGTGTGGAATCGTTATCACTCCAACAGCGGGTTTGCGTCAGCACCTTCCCTTCAGCATCTTTTAAGGTTAGTCGCCACGGGTGAAATTCCACAGTCAGGCTGCCGTATTTGGAAGAATATACAATATTTTTTGATGCGCTCGAAATCTTCCATTCTCTTAAACCATTTGCCGGTTTTCCAACCAACATCGGTGATTCCACTTCTGCCGGGATTACAGGTGTGGTGAGTATGCGGATGCGGATAGTTCGTTCGTCCACCGGCTCAATGCTGAAAGGCAATTGTGGATCATTCTCATAAGCCGTACCGGGAAAATCGAGGGATTTTAATGGCTGGTGCAGATAGGTGTTCGCATTAAATGCCTGACGGGGCACTAATTGTTCTCGCTTCCATTTTAAAACACCTTTTCCGGAATTCGTGTCGAGCGACACTAGACTATCTGCAAAAAAATAGGTATTGCTAAGATCAAGAAATTCTTGACTGACATCTTTGGATTGACTTAGTAGGTATTGTATCCCTGTATTTGTTTTCAGTTGTGCTTGCATTGTATTGCAGTAGCATGAAATTGCCAGCAAAACTGTGATTTTGAGTAGAGAATCTCTTTTCATGTGGCACTACGATTTACGGTTTTTACAACCGTAAAGGTAGTTATTCCAAATGCTCCTATCGGGTAGGATATGTTTCAGTAGAGGGTCTGTTTTGTTATTTAAGCAATTCCTCTACTTTTTTGTAAAATAAGGTAAGATGGTGGCCGTCGACAAAACCATGATGAAGCGTCATGCTAATAGGCATAATAAGCTTTCCTTCACGTTCTATTGCTTTACCTGCATTCATCAGCGGATAATTGTTTCCTTGACGGTACTCTTGTGTACAGGTGATAGACGTGAAGTAAAGATCGGGTGTTGCACTTAGCAGAAATACATCTAACAAGTCTTTTCCCCCTGTTTTTTCAGCTTCATAAGGATCTCCTTCCGGATCAATATTCTGTATGATTTTACATGCTGATTCGTAGAAACAATCGAAATCTTCGTACCAAGGAAAGCGTGCGGTGAAAAATTTACCGTTATCTTTCACTTTGATAGGAGATAGAATATCTACGGTGTCAAAGTAAACCACTTTACCCTCGGGGTCTATCCGGTATCGGAATTCCGGTATTTCGTTGACAGCCCGGAGGATAGCGTATAAATAATGCAGGAAAAAAGACTTTCTGCTTGCTTTGGCCCTTATTTTAGCACCTGCACATTCCACTTCGGATGTTATGGATAATTGAGGATTTAAGAAATGGCGGAAAAACTCAAAGTTGTCTTTCCGCTCCCAAGTCTCCATATCTACTATATGTTTCATTCTTGATAATGTAGCTTAGATAGATTTATTTTTTCTTCTTATCGTAAAAGAATATGAAGTATAATCCTATGATAACAAATGGAATACTAAGCCATTGGCCCATGTTAAGACTCATTCCATCCTCGAAGCTTACTTGATTTTCTTTTAGAAACTCAATAAAGAAGCGGAATATAAATATTTCTGTCAGACATAAGCCAAAGAAAAAGCCACGAGGTAACTTTTTGCTATAGTTTTTGTACAGATAAAGCATGATGAGGAAGAATACTAAATAAGCAATTGCTTCATAAAGCTGTGCCGGGTGGCGTGGAGTCATATCCACGCGTTCGAAAACAAATGCCCAAGGCACATCAGTAGCCTTACCTATAATTTCGGAGTTCATTAAATTGGCTAGACGAATGCAGCAAGCACAAATCGGGGTAGCAACAGCTATCATGTCCAACACGTCCATATAATGCATCTTTGTTTTCCGACAATATAACCAAAGCGAAATAATCAATCCTAATGTGCCGCCATGACTTGCCAATCCGGCATATCCGGTCCATTTCCAACCACCTCCGGGTAGGAAATGTATAGGTAGAATCATTTCCCAAAAATGGTGTAGATAGTATTCCGGTTCATAGAATAAGCAATGACCCAAACGAGCGCCAATGAGTATGCCAAAAAAACAATAGAAAAATAATGGTTCGAACTTATCGTCGCCAATTTTCTTGTCACGATATTGGTAGCGTACTACAATGTAGGAAAGTGCAATGCCTACGACCCATAATAGACCGTAGTACCTGACAGGAACATGTCCGAATAAGTTGAATATTTCCGGATTCGGGTTCCAGTTGATAGTAAGGATTGGCAACATATTCTATTGTTTTAATGATTAGTTTTTAAGTTTTGATGCAAATTTTTGAGCAACCATCTCGTATGTAGGTGCTTTTATGCCATTTTTTTCTGCAGCAGCAAGCATATCAAACAACAAACCTTGTACTTCTGATTCGTGTCCGCGTGCTATATCTTTTTGCATTGAAGCAGTGCTCTTAGGATCAAGTTTGTCGATGACCTTTAGGTTGTACTCCACAAGATCTTCTTTGAACTCTATGCCTAGCTTAGCGCCTAATGCAGCGCTTTCTTGTGAAAGCCCGATGAAGGTATTACGTATCTCACCTGCCTTCTGAACTTCTCCCATTGGAACGTCATAATACGCTCCGGTTACCGCCATTGCGGAAATAAATGACCATTTCACAAATGTATCGCGATTGATATCGGCGGATATCTCCGCTTTAATACCACTTTCTTGTAGATCGTGTTGTACACTTTCCATCACTCCTTCAGGGACTAAAGTCCCCTTATGAGCCCCAAAGACAAGCCGGAATATCTTACCCATCTGTGTGACTTCCCCTTTTCCGGAAACGAATCCTACAATGTATATGCAGCCATCCAGTACGATAACGTTGGGTACCTGTTTTTGTATACGAGGGCCGGTACCATAGACATTAAGTATCGGTATAACAATCGTATTTTTATGAGAAGCCCGTTTTATAAGGTCATTGATGGAAGCTAGAGAATATCCCTTTACGCATACGAAAATGACGTCTGCTTTCTCTTCGAATTCTTCTGCCGAAAAAGCTTTTATTTTTAGAAGATGTTCACCTTTAAGATCAGAATGAAGTTTTAATCCATCTGCCTGTATTGCGTTGAGGTGTTCTCCACGGGCTATGCAGGTCACTTCTTTTCCAGAGAGTACAAGGAAGCTGGCTATGCAGCCACCCACTCCTCCTGTTCCTACAATCAAATATTTCATTATTTATAATATTTTTCTTTTTCCATGTAATACAATCCTTCACCGCGGTCACCATTTTCTAAATCAGTAAGCTCAACTTTGAAGATACGGTAAGTGTTTTTTGTCTCTTTTCTAGGCATATTTACTGTGAGTAAATACGCATTGAAGCACTGATTTGTATCAGCATATTCTTTAATTTCTTGCTTCATTAAGACTGGAACTTCCTCATTATCAATCCAAACAACTACTTTCAGTTTGTTTGCATGAGGTGCGAGTTGCTGTATGGGAGACTTTTTATCAGCTAAGTTCTGCGCTCGCGTTAAACTCATTGGTCGAACATATATCTGATATGTAGGTTTTGCTCCGGGTATGCGGAAAGCGTGGAGACCGTAGGCCTCCATACGGTTATATTGAAAGTTGAAAATGGTATCGCGATCAGCGATAACATCCCATGCCCAAAACTCTAAGCGTTGATCTGCTTTTGATAAATTAGATGATGCAAATCGTGGATAAGATGGCCAATATATAGCGACAACGCTTGGGTATTTACCTTTCTGTATGCGGGCTGTATAATAGCCGTCTTTGTTCGTTAGAGTTTTGGTTGCAATAGAAAAATCAGGGCGCTGCCAACATATAGATACACTATCTATTGGCTGTTTATTATAATCTGTTACTCTTCCACGAATTACTACCGAGTCCTGTTGCTGTGCATAGGAGATAGAACAAAAAAATAATAGAATAAAAATAAACGATAATCTCATAATAATGCCCGTATTTATGTCAGTTATACGTTGAATCGGAAGTGCATAATGTCACCATCCTGGACTATATAATCTTTTCCTTCAACACCTAATTTTCCGGCTTCACGGACGGCGGTCTCACTACCATATTTAATGAAGTCTTCATATTTGATGACCTCTGCGCGGATAAATCCTTTTTCAAAATCTGTGTGGATTACACCGGCGCATTGTGGAGCTTTCCAGCCTTTTTGGTAAGTCCATGCTCTAACTTCCATTTCTCCTGCGGTGATGAATGTCTCCAGATTGAGCATTCTATATGCCGATTTAATAAGCCTGCTAACACCAGACTCTTCTAAACCAACTTCTTGCAGGAACATCTGGCGGTCTTCGTATGTCTCTAATTCGGCTATATCGGCTTCTGTTTTTGCAGCAACTATAAGTATTTCGGCATTTTCTTCCTTTACAGCTTCTCGTACCATTTCCACATATTTATTTCCATTTACCGCACTTGTCTCATCTACGTTACATACGTACATTACAGGTTTGGAAGTAAGGAGGAAGAGGTCTTTTGCTATCTTTTGTTCGTCTTTTGTATCAAAGTTTACAGTGCGAGCCGATTTACCTTGTTCCAATGCTTCTTTGAAACAAACTAATACGTCATACGTTTGTTTGGCTACTTTATCACCACCCGTCTGTGCTTGCTTTTGTACTTTCTGAATACGGCTTTCAATGGTTTCCAAATCTTTGAGTTGCAATTCCGTATCAATAATTTCCTTATCACGAACGGGGTCTATACTGCCGTCTACATGCGTAACATTATCATCATCAAAGCAACGAAGCACGTGGATGATGGCATCTGTTTCGCGTATGTTAGCTAAAAATTTATTTCCTAATCCTTCACCTTTGCTGGCTCCTTTTACCAATCCCGCTATATCGACAATTTCTACGGTGGTTGGTATGATGCGTCCCGGATGTACCAATTCAGCAAGCTTTGTCAAGCGTTCGTCTGGGACGGTAATTACCCCTACATTCGGTTCTATTGTACAGAAAGGAAAGTTTGCCGCCTGTGCTTTTGCATTCGACAAACAATTGAAAAGTGTTGATTTACCTACATTAGGCAAACCTACAATACCACATTGTAAAGCCATTCTTTATTTCTTATTTACTTATTTATCAGTATGCAAAGATATATATTCTTCTGTTACCCTGCGATAGTTTGTGGCATTTTCCGTTTTTTAAACTCTTTACTCTCCCTTATATATTGAGGTTTTAATGGGAAAGATCATTAAATATTTTCCTGATATATGTAAATTTTAGGGATGAGTACTCTATGTTCTGTACTATAATGAGGTCGGGTATAGTATGAGTATGTCACCTCTGATTGCTCTTCTTCGTTTTCGCTTGATGGGGATTTATCTATTTATTTGAGGGCTTTTAAGTGTGTGCGATACGAATTTAATATTTCCTTTTTTCGCTATTGTGGAGTATAAAAAAACCGGAATACATCGCGTATTCCGGATCTCTTTTGGTTACAAAACTTTATAAAGGTTTGGTATATCCAGTTATGTGTTAGATTTTTAAGAGAGCTTTTTTATGTTATGAGTTGGGATCATCCATCGTTACCGTCATTTCAGGAACAAGGATGTAAGTTTGCTTTTTAGTATCCCATTTGTAGTAAGTCGTGGTTACACTCTTACCTTGATAGGAGTATTTAATGCGCAAATCATTTTCCCATGTATTCTTATCAGTATTCCACTTCATGGATTCACTTTCAGTCATCCGTTTTTGATCGTCATACTGATATGAGTATTTCATATAATTTGCCAAATTGTTACCGTCCATTTTATAGACTGTTTGTCCTACCATCATCCCATCTCTTTCTTCCGAATTGTAAATGAGATTATTTTTATTGTCTGCTTTAGCTATTGCAGCACCCAAAAGAATTATAGCAGATAATACAACTGATTTTAAAAATACTTTTGTTTTCATGGCTATTATTGTTTTAGATAAAACTATTAATAAGATATTATATTGTCTTTAATACTCTGCAAATATACTTATACTATTGACATAAAATCAAATATTGAAATAAAAAATATCAAAATGTAAATGATGCTCATTGCATAGTTCTTTCTTTTTGGTGGAATTATTGATAAAAAAATATCCGGCAGTACGTTTGCCGGATATTCTTATAAACAAAGTGTATATATACCTCTTTTTATCTCTTGCTTTCTGATTGTAAGTTAAATAAAGTTATATGAGCGTTTAGTGTGCTTCCAACCAGTTTTTACCCCAGCCAAAATCTGCTTTGAGAGGCACGTGCATGCGATATGCCTTTTCCATTTCTTCAATTACAATTTTTTGCACAATCTCTTTTTCTGCCTCTGGAACGCTAAAATTTAGCTCATCATGGACCTGTAATATCATCTTTGCTTTCAAATTGTAAGCTTTAAACTGCTCATATATCTGGATCATTGCCACTTTTATGATGTCAGCGGCACTTCCTTGTATTGGTGCATTGATTGCATTTCGCTCTGCATAGCCCCTTACCGTTGCATTTCTTGAGTTTATATCTACTAAATAGCGCTTCCGGTGGAAGATGGTTTCAACATATCCCTTTTCACGGGCAATTTCAATGCTTTTATCCATATAGGCTTGAACTTGAGGGTAAGTTTTAAAATATCCCTCAATAAGTTCTTTTGCTTCTTTGCGATCAACATTCATCCGTTCGGCTAATCCAAATGTGGAAATGCCATATATAATACCGAAATTTGCAGTCTTCGCTTTGCGCCGCATATCGGAAGTAACATCTTTAATGTCAACTTTAAATATCTTTGCAGCAGTTGCTGCATGAATATCATAACCGCTTAAGAAAGCGTCTATCATGTTTTTATCTTGGCTAAGATGAGCCATAATGCGAAGCTCTATTTGCGAATAATCTGCGGAAAAAAACGAACAATTATCATCAGGAATAAATGCTTTTCGTATCTCTTTTCCGTCTTCGTCGCGTATAGGAATATTCTGTAAATTAGGGTTACTTGAGCTTAAACGTCCCGTAGCTGTTACTGCTTGGTTGAACGAAGTATGTATACGTCCTGTACGTTGATTGATTAGCTGAGGAAGAGAATCAATATAGGTGCTTAGTAGTTTTTTCAAACCTCTGTACTCTAATATTTTTGCAATAATAGGATGCTTTCCTCTTAAACTTTCCAGTGTTTCTTCTGAAGTGACGTATTGTCCCGTTTTTGTCTTTTTCGCTTTGTCTATAATTTTCAGCTTATCAAATAGAATTTCGCCGACTTGTTTTGGGGATGAAATGTTGAATGTTTCGTTGGCTAAACCGTAGATATCCTTTTCTATCTCTTGAAGTCTTGCAGTAAAATCTGCGGAGGACTGTTTTAGGGCTTCCGTGTCAATTCGTACTCCATTGCATTCCATGTAAGCAAGTACTTTAACTAATGGCATTTCGACTTCATAGAATAATTTCTCTATATCTTGTTCTTTCAGTTCTTTCTCAAATATATTTTTTAATTTTAATGTAATGTCCGAATCTTCGCATGCATATTGATAGACATCTTCCGGTGGAAGATCACGCATACTTTTTTGATTCTTTCCTTTTGCTCCAATCAGTTCGTCTATATGAATCGTTTTATAATTTAAGTAAATTTCTGCTAGGTAGTCCATGTTGTGCCGAAGTTCCGGTTGAAGTAAATAATGGGCAATCATTGTGTCGAATAGTTTGCCTTTCACTTCTATTCCGTAGTTTTGCAAAACGATAATATCGTATTTTATATTTTGACCGATCTTGATTGATTTCTCATTTTCGTAGAGTACGCGAAACTCATTAACTATTTTTAGTGCTTCTTTTCTCTCTTGTGGTATAGGAACATAGTATCCTTGATTTTCTTTACTGCTGAAGCTTATTCCGACTAGTTCAGCTTCCATTGCTTCCGTTGAAGTGGTTTCTGTATCTATTGAGAGAATTTCAGATGTAATTAAAAATTGAATTAAATTTGCTCTTTTCTCTTTATTATCAATGAGTTGATAGTCTTGATTTAGTATATTTAAACACTCTAGGTTCGTTTTTTTAGAACCACCTGATAAATCACCCGGCATTTCCGGAAAGAGACTGCCTTGTGCTGGTACTTCTTTTCCCGAAAATAATGGTCCTGCAGAAATATCTTCATTATTATCAAAGAGTGGGCCGACTGATAATTTCTTTTGCGAAGTAGGTGAGGAGATTGAATTTTCCTTTTTGAGTACCCGTTCTATGAGAGTGCGAAATTCCAGTTCTTCAAAAATATCTCTTAAAGCTTCTTCATCTATTTTTTCCCGGATGAGTTCTTCCATCTTTAATGGTATGGGAACATCTATTTTAATAGTCGCTAAGAATTTTGAAAACACAATCATTTCACGATTGGTTTCCACTTTACTTTTGAGTGCTCCCTTTAATGCATCGGTATGCTCTAACAAATTTTCTATGCTGCCAAACTCTTTAATTAATTTCTGTGCAGTTTTTTCTCCTACTCCGGGACATCCGGGAATATTGTCAGATGAGTCACCCATCAATCCAAGCATATCAATGACTTGCGATGGAGATTCAATATCAAATTTATTTTTAATTTCCTCTATCCCCATCACCTCGAAACCTCTGTCATGTTTAGGTCGGTACATGAAAACGTTTTCAGAAACGAGTTGCCCGTAATCTTTGTCCGGGGTCATCATGTATGTAGTGATACCTTGTTCTCCTGCTTTTGTAGCTAGAGTACCGATCACATCATCTGCTTCATAGCCTGCAACTTCAAGAATGGGTATTCGATATGCTTTGATTATATCTTTTATTATTGGTACGGAAAGCCTTATTGCTTCCGGAGTCTCCTCTCTCTGAGCTTTATACTGGTCGAATGCTTCGTGACGAAAAGTGGGACCTGAAGGATCGAATGCAACTCCAATATGTGTAGGATTTTCTTTTTTTAGGACTTCTTCAAGTGTGTTTACAAAGCCAAGAATTGCTGATGTATTAAATCCTTTTGAATTGATTCTTGGGGTTTTAATGAAAGCATAATAGGCTCGATATATTAAGGCGTAGGCATCTAATAGGAAAAGTTTATCGGTTGAATTCATTTATTTATCTATTTTTTAATGGTAAAAATACAAAAAAATACGGTATTAATCGTTTTATTACTATTTTTGTAAGAAAATAGCATGTATGGACTATTTATCGTTAATAAAATCTCCAATTGGTATAGAATTGGAAGAGTTCAGAAGTTTATTCGATAGTACTCTTTCCAGTTCAAATTCTTTGTTGGACAATGCAATAGCTCATATCCGGAAGAGAAATGGAAAGATGATGCGTCCAATATTGCTTCTTCTTATTGCTAAGTTATATGATAAGGTATACCCGGAAACTCTTTATGCCGCTGTATCTCTAGAACTTCTTCATACCGCCAGCCTTGTACATGATGATGTAGTTGATGAGAGTACTGAACGTAGAGGGCAATTATCTGTAAATGCTATTTTTAATAATAAAGTAGCTGTTTTAGTCGGTGATTATTTGCTTGCAACTTCGCTTGTGCAGGTTTCAAAAACCCGTAATCATGCCATTATTGATGTTGTTTCTAGGTTAGGTCAGGACCTTTCTGAGGGTGAACTTTTGCAGCTTTCTAATGTGAGTAATTTGAGCTTTTCTGAAGAGGTTTATTTTAATGTTATACGCAAAAAAACCGCAGCCTTGTTTGCAGCTTGTACAAAGTCTGCAGCTCTTTCTGTTGGTGTAGATAGCGCAAAGGTTGAGGAAGCCCGATTACTTGGTGAATATATTGGTCTTTGTTTCCAGATTAAAGATGATATTTTTGACTATTTTGATAGCAAAGATATTGGTAAACCAACAGGAAATGACATGCTTGAAGGTAAGTTAACTTTACCAATAATATATGCTCTCAACACTTCTAAAGAGCAGTGGGCAGCGGACCTAGCTATAAAAGTAAAACAGGGTGAGGCTTCTTCGGCAGAGATCTTGACTTTGATTCAGTTTGCTAAGGATAGGGGAGGTATAGAACATGCTATAGATAGGATGAAAGATTTTAAAGAAAGCGCTCAGATACTTTTGGCAAAGATGCCCGAATCTGATATAAAGTTCTCCTTGAGTAAGTATTTAGATTATGTTGTGGAACGTGACATGTAAATATAAAATATTAAAAAAGGGAAATGAAGACTTCATTTCCCTTTTTTAATTTATTCAATTAAAAGAAGCTTATTGATTCTCCTTTTATTTCAGACAAAAGGAGGTTTGCTAAGCGACTTGTACCAATACGGAATAGGCTGTTATTTAGCCATTCTTCGCCAAGAACTTCTTTCACAATCGTATAATAGGCTATAGCGTCTTCGACAGTATTGATTCCTCCAGCTGGTTTAAATCCTATCTTATTTCCTGTTTCTTCGTAATAGGCTTTGATAGCTGTACACATCACATACGCCGCTTCCGGAGTGGCAGCCGGCTGTTGTTTTCCTGTTGAAGTTTTGATGAAATCAGCGCCTGAATACATTGATAGGAGGGATGCTTTCATTATATTTGATGCTGTTTTTAGAGCTCCGGTCTCTAAGATTACTTTGAGGTGATGGTTTTTACAAGTATCCTTAAGCTCTTGTATTTCGTCGCACATGTTCTCATAATCACCACTTAGAAATTTGCCCACAGAAATAACGATATCTATTTCGTCGGCACCTTCCATTAATGCCATTGCCGTTTCGGCAATTTTCACTTCGGTAAAGGTTTGTGATGAAGGGAATCCTCCTGATACACAGGCTATATTTACATTTTCTATTTCAAGTGTACTTCTTACAATTTCGGCAAAATTTGGATAAACGCAGATAGCAGCTACATTATCTAAATCAGGGAATTGTTCGTCAAAGAGATTGACTTTTTTCGTGAAATCCATCACGCTTTCGTCGCTATCCGTTGTATTTAGAGTCGTCAAATCAATGCAGTGGAATAATAATTTTTTTATTTCTTCCGTATTGTTTTCAGGGGTTTTTTCTGCAATAAGTTTTGCAACTTTATTTGCTATATCTGCATCGTTCAGATTGGTATTATACTTAGCTAGCGCTAATTCATACTTGGTTTTAGTTGATTCATTCTGTTCCATAATCCTATAATTTGGGGTTATTTAGATGTCGGGTATTATCCCGTTTTGTTTTCTTTTCTATATTCTTGGCAAAAGCTTCAGAAAGATCTATTCCGGTTTGGTTAGCAATACAAAGGAGTACCCAGAGAATGTCGGCTAATTCTTCATCCATATTGTCTTCTTCTCCTTCTTTGAATGATTGATCACCATATTTCCGAGCCATAACTCTAGCTAATTCTCCGACCTCTTCGGTAAGAATTGTCATATTGGTTAGCTCGCTGAAGTAGCGTACTCCATATTTCTTTATCCAATTATCTACTGATTTTTGAGCTTCAGCTAATGTCATTATTCTTTATTTTTAGTATCCATACATATCGTAACAGGTCCATCATTTAGTAACTCAACTTTCATGTCGGCACCAAATTCTCCAGTGGCAACTCCTTTTCCAAAAGTTGTGCTCAATTCACTACAAAATTTTTCATATAATGGGATAGATATCTCATGTTTTGCGGCTTTGATATATGAGGGCCTATTACCCTTTTTGGTTGATGCATGGAGTGTAAATTGGCTAATTACCATTATTTCTCCGCTTATGTCTTGTACGGATTTGTTCATAACGCCCTTTTCGTCGTCAAAAACACGAAGATTTACTATCTTTTTGCATAGCCATTCTATATCTTCTTCTTGATCGGCCTCTTCAATACCTACAAGTATAAGCAACCCCTTTCCTATAGCCGATTTACATTTCCCATTTATAGTGACTGAAGCGTGTGCGGTTCGCTGTATAACTACCCTCATATGTCTGTAACGATAATTGTTATTTGCAAAGTTAAGAATAAAATTATTCTTTTAATGTGCTTATAAATGAATAAAGTCTACTTTGACTTTCTCTTTGTGTGGCAGTCTGGCTTTTCCTTATTATTCCAGATTGTTCTTTGTTAGTCAGTTGGATTTAGGACTACTAGCAATGTAGGGATCCTTTTGTGTTCTTACTCTTTAAACTCTTCTAAATTGTCCGGATTTTCGAAGATGAGTATTTGGCAGGCTGGTTCTATAAACATTGAATAGTTGGAATGCGGTATAGTTTGCTTGTAATATGCTTTGTTTATTTGCCAATAAATGAATTGTATATTCATTGTAAATCACCAAAAATGAGCCTGTTTGAATGTGCTTTTGTTAGACATTGTTTAGATATTCCCAAATAATTTTTGCTTTGGCTTCTCCTATTATGGCAGATAACTCTTCTAGGGGTGTCTCTTTTATTCGTTTTACGCTTTTAAATTGTTTTAGTAAAGCCGTTTTGGTTTTCTCTCCAATGCCTTTTACTTCGTCTAACGCTGATTTTACCTGGCGTTTACTCCTTTTATCCCGATGAAAGTTTATAGCAAATCGGTGTACTTCATCTTGTATCTGGGTCATTAATTGGAATAAAGGCGTATTTTGTTTTAAGCCGATAATTTGCGGCGGGAAGCCATAGATTAATTCAGAAGTTCTGTGCTTTCCATCTTTTGCGAGGCCTGCTATGGCAATGTTTAACCCAAGTTCGTCTAAAACCTCTTTTACGGCGCTCATTTGTCCTTTCCCTCCGTCGGTAATGATGAGGTCGGGAAGGGCGGAACTTTCTTCTATCGCGCGTCCGTAGCGGCGTTTTACGACCTCTTTCATTGAGGCATAATCATCCGGCCCCTCTACGGTCTTTATATTATATTTTCTATAGTCTTTTTTATAAGGTTTGGCTTTCTTAAATACAATACATGCTGCAACAGCATCTGAACCTTGTATATTGGAGTTGTCAAAGCATTCTATTTGTATAGGTAAACGGTCGAGATGTAGCTCGGTTTGAATCTCTTTCATGAGTCTTACACTCTGTTGCTCCGGATTCAGCTTTTCAGCTTGCTTTAATCGGTCTGCTTTGTATTGCTTTACGTTGAGAATTGAGAGATCGAGTAGCTTCTTCTTATCGCCTCGCTGTGGAATGGTAAAGGTTACTTCTTTTAGTTCCATGTCAAGGTTAAAGGGGACAATTATCTCGTGTGAAAGGCTCTTATACCTCTCACGCATTTCAACTATACCGAGTGAAAGCAGCTCTTCTTTAGATTCATTTAAACGCTTCTTATATTCAAAGGTGAATGCTTGGTTAATTGCTCCGTTTGTAATATGGAGGTAATTGATAAATGCCGATTTTCCATCAGAATCTTCTTCAATTGAAAATACATCGATATTATGTAGTATATTGCTTACGACCTCTGATTTAGCCCTGTAATTTTCAATTAGCAAAAATTTCTCTTTAATGCTTTGTGCCTCCTCAAACTTCATTTCTGAAGAGAACTCTTGCATTTTCTGGTACAGTGCTTTTTGAATATCTTGGGTGTTTCCCTTTAAAATCTCTTTAATTTCAGCGATGTTTTTATTATATTCTTCGAGTGATTGCTTCCCTACACATGGTCCGGCGCAATTTTTTATATGATATTCCAGGCATACATTATATTTTCCTGAGCGAATATTCTCAAGAGATAGATTTAAATTGCACGTGCGAAGAGGATAGAGGTGCTTTATCAGATCAAGTAGCCCATTCATTGAGGGAATGTGGCTGTATGGTCCATAATATGAAGAACCATTCCGTATTATTCTGCGAGTTTTAAAAACGCGTGGAAAATATTCATTCTGAACGCATATTGAAGGATAGGTTTTATCGTCTTTTAGAAGTACGTTATATCGTGGTTTGTATTTCTTTATTAGATTATTTTCCAGTAATAAAGCATCTTCTTCTGTATTAACAACGATATATCGAATATCAGCTATCTTACTTACCAGCACTCTTGTTTTGCCAGGCTCATGTTCCTTATTAAAATAAGAAGATACTCTTCTTTTGAGATTTTTTGCTTTTCCTACATAGATGATGTTCCCCTCAGTATTTAGATATTGATAAATGCCTGGATTTTCGGGGAGGTTGAGGACAATCCCTTTTAAGTATTCACTTATTTTTAATTCGGAGTTCTCCATTTCAAATCGGAATAGCTGTTATAGATTGTTAGCTATAGCTTATCAGGGTTGAATATAGCTATTTTATAGTTGAAGTATACAAAGTTGGAAGGATATTCCTAATATCTACGATAAATATCCTTCCATTATGGTTATAATGATAGCACAGATTGGACTTCCGTGTCTTTTTCAAAAGAATCAATTCCATGGAGGTCTTTTAATTCCAGTATGAAATTAACATATATCTTCCGAGGCGAAAGTCTTTTGACTAGATTGCAAGCGGCTTCCATTGTTCCTCCTGTGGCTAGTAAATCATCGTGTATAAGCACGACATCATTTTCATCAAGAGCGTCTTTATGTATTTGGATAATATCTTTTCCATATTCTTTATCATAACTCTCTTCGTAAGTTTCTGCCGGTAGTTTTCCCGGCTTTCTGATAGGGACGAATCCTGCACCTAATCTTGTTGCCAATATTGGCCCCATAATAAATCCCCGGGACTCGATTCCCACAACTTTTGTGATGCCTTTATCTTTATACATTTCGTACAGCTCGTCTGACAATTCTTGGAGTGTCTGTGGATCTTTAAATAATGTGGTTACATCGTAGAAAAGAATCCCTTCTATCGGAAAATCCGGTATTTTTCTGATGCTTTCTATTAGTCTTTCTTTGCTCATAATCAGTATTTAAAATCGTTTTTGATAAAACTTTAGTTTCACGTGGAACGCTCGCGTGTTAGCGCCCTGAAAGTATCAATAGGACGTTGATGTCGCTAGGAGATATGCCCGGTATTCGGCTAGCTTGTGCTATTGTTTCAGGATCTATTTTTGCTAACTTTTGCCTTGCTTCTGTCGATAAAGACTGTATTGTGTTATAGTCAAATTTTCCTTTAATTTTAATGTTCTCTAGTCTGGACAGTTTGTCTGCAATCATACGTTCTCGTTTAATGTATCCCTCATACTTTATGAGTATTTCTGCAGCTTCTTTAATTTCATCCTTTCTATCGTTGATCTTCTCTAATTCACTGCTGAAATCAGGAATTTCCTTTGCCATGTCTTCCATCGAAATTTGAGGGCGATTTATTAAATCGATTAATTTGCATCCATGGCGTAGGGGAGTACTTCCGATTCGTTCGAGTGCAGGATTTATTATATCCGATTTTATCGAGTAATTTCGGGTAAAATCTATAATTCGGTCTATCTCCTCTTTTTTCTCTATTAATAAGTCATATCGCTCTTTTTTCGCAAGTCCGAGCTCCCATGACTTTTTTGTAAGCCGCATGTCTGCATCATCCATTCTAAGGAGTATGCGGTATTCTGCGCGAGAGGTGAACATTCTATAAGGTTCATCAACTCCTTTGGTTACGAGATCATCGATTAATACGCCGATATATGCTTCATCTCTAGCTAAAATAAATTCGTTTCCACCGTGGCAGTTTATATGTGCATTGATTCCTGCTATGATTCCTTGTCCTCCTGCTTCCTCATAACCTGTTGTCCCATTTACCTGACCTGCGAAGAACAGGTTCTTTATAATTTTCGATTCCAACGTGTGTTTTAATTGTGTCGGATCAAAATAATCGTATTCAATGGCATACCCCGGGCGGTATATTATGATATCTCTGAATGCCGGTATCTTTTTTAGCGCAGCAATTTGTATATCCAGAGGTAATGATGATGAAAATCCATTTAAATATAACTCATGGGTTGTTTCACCTTCTGGCTCTAAAAACAATTGATGCTGATTTTTATCTGCAAAAGTTACGATCTTTGTTTCTATACTTGGGCAATAACGAGGCCCTATACTTTGTATTTGCCCGTTGAATAGGGGAGAATCTGGTAATCCTTTGCGTAGGATGTCATGAACGTCCTCATTTGTGTAGCAAGTCCAACATGGCAATTGCTTGAGATGGTGCACATCTGTCTTCATGAAAGAGAACTTATGAAAATCATTCTCTCCATCTTGTATATCCATGTCCTCAAAATGTACACTCTTCTTGTCTATTCTTACAGGAGTTCCGGTTTTCATTCTCCCTACATTAACCCCATGCTTCACGATGGATTCAGTCAAAAAGTAAGAAGCAGGCTCCGCCATTCTTCCTCCGGGAAGTTTCGTTCTTCCAATATGCATAAGTCCGTTCAGGAACGTTCCGGCTGTAATCACTATGCATTTAGCTTTGAATGTAACATCAAGGAGTGTTTTCAGTCCTACTACTTCTTCATTCTCAACGATGAGCTCCCGTACGGTGTCTTGCCAAATATCCAGATTGGGTGTGCTATCTAAAATTTCTCTCCAAGCCCATATAAATTTGTTCCGGTCACATTGGGCACGTGGACTCCACATTGCTGGACCTTTCGAGCGGTTCAGTATTCTGAATTGTATGGCCGTTTCGTCTGTGACTAATCCCATATAGCCTCCTAATGCATCTATTTCACGAACGATTTGACCTTTGGCAATTCCTCCTATAGCAGGGTTGCAACTCATTTGTGCAACTTTATTCATATCCATTGTTATTAGGCACGTTTTAGAACCTAAATTGGCTGCAGCCGCAGCTGCTTCGCAGCCGGCGTGACCTCCACCTATTACAATAACGTCATATCTAAATTCCATTTATTCAATGCTTTTAAAACGCTACAAAGTTACTAAAAAACAATGTTGCTTTTTCATAAATTATTTTCTTGGGGGCGAATAGCTCTTTTTATATTATTGGGATGAGACCTTTTTCTTTTATACAAAAAGCTATTTTATTCCGATGAATGCTTCGTTTTGCGACTTTGATAAGATCTGTTTTTATCATTTCTTTTTCTTCCGCTTTTTTGTCTGAGTTCAGTTTTTTGCGAGAATTATGATGGAGTGCAATAAAATATTCTTTATTGTCATAAATTGGATATAAAATGAATAAATATATCAAAAAGATAATTTATATCATTATATATTATCAAATAGAAATAAAAAAGCCTGTTTGTGTTTTCAATGTGTGAAATATTAATATCTTTGCCCACACAACTATTAAAATGTGTATGTATTAGTTAATTTTAAGAGATTGCTTATGAAGAAAAGAATTTATTTGAGCTTCCTCTATCTTTTGATTGGAGTGGGGCTTATGGCTCAAACATCGAAGATTTCGGGGATTGTGTATGATGCCAGCGACAAAGAGCCTGTAGTGGGGGCTTCGGTTTTGGTGAAAGGTACTACACTTGGTGCGGTAACTGATATTGATGGAAAATTTACGATCGTGAATGTACCTGCTGCGGCAAAGCAGTTACGTGTATCTTTTATTGGGATGAAAACGGTAGAAGTTCCGATTAAATCGGATAATAAGATTATCCTCGAAGCTGACTCAAAAGTCTTGGATGAAGTAATGGTCGTTGCTTATGGTACGGCTAAGAAAAGTAGCTACGCCGGTTCTGCTTCATTAGTAAAATCAGATGCAATTAAAGACCTGCCGAATACTAGTTTTGAAAATGCGTTGAATGGAAAAGTTGCTGGTTTGCAAATAACTAATTCTTCCGGACAAGCAGGCTCTACACCAAGTATACGTATCAGAGGAAACGGTTCTATGAATGCATCAAGTGAACCTCTTTATGTAGTTGATGGTGTCCCTGTAGTTTCGGGAGATGCCGGGCAGATGAGTGACTATACATACTCAACTAATAATATTATGAATTCGCTCAATCCCGAAGATATAGAATCTATTTCTGTATTAAAAGATGCCGCGGCTTCTTCGTTATATGGTTCGCGTGCAGCTAATGGTGTTATTTTAATTACTACCAAGAAAGGAAAAGAAGGGAAGCCGGTTGTTAGTTTGAAAGCATCAATGGGATTTACACCTTCTTGGGCGACAGACAATTATGAACCTGCAGGAATTCAGGAACAAGTGAATATGCTTTATACTGTTTTTCATGATTACCGTACTTCCGGCAATGGAGATTCCGATGCCCAGGCTAATACTTATGCGCTATCACAGTTGAATAAAAAATTCAATAAACACGGCTATTCCTTTAGCACTTCTAGTACGGGAGCTTATGAGAATGTGGCTATTTCCGATTACGATAATTCGGGGAGGAGCGGCAAATACTTCGATTGGGAAGATGCTTATTTTCGGACTGCTGTCTATCAGACATATGACTTGGCTGTCAGTGGTGCAACTCCTGTCACAAATTATTATACTTCATTTTCGTACACTAAAGATGAAGGAAGACTAAAAGTGAATAGCTTCGATCGTTTTTCCGGTCGTGTCAATCTTACTCAGAAAGTAGGAAAACTCTTTGAACTGGGTACAAACGTTAATATTTCACGTACCACAAAAAGTGGTTATAATGATACGCGTAGTACAGGAGATAATTACTTTCTGCAAACACGCAATCTGCTTTGGGGCTTTTATTGGCCGACAGATTACAAAACAGGAGATCCATGGACTACCCGTTACGGAAGCTATGCCCAGAATGGTGTGTATTATGACAAGGAATGGGAGAATGAGTCGATTAATACACGTCTTTCTGCTGCAGAAACCGTAACCTTGCATTTGTTTCCAGGCTTGGATGTTCGCTCCATTTTTTCTTATGACAATACTGCGGTAAAAGATCATATCTATTATAGCGCTAATCACTATAAAGGTTCTTCCACCAATGGCAGTGTCACTGAAATGCGTACAACTTATGAAAAGTTGGTTTCATCTACTACAGCTGCTTATAATGCTACGTTCGGAGCCCATACCGTTGGTGCATTGGTTGGATTTGAAGCTGAAAAGAATAAAACGGATTTTGTTCGGGCTACTGGTGAAGGGCTTCCTACAAGTACTTTGCATACTGTATCTACAGCTGGTACACTCTCTTCTGCAGGTTATGATTGGGGAAATGCGATGGTTTCCGTACTGTCAAAGCTCGACTATAATTATGATCAGCGTTATTATGCTTCCGCTTCATTCCGAAGAGATGGCTCTTCTCGTTTAAGTCCGGATACTCGTTGGGGAAACTTCTGGTCTGTTGCCGGTGCATGGAGAATTTCCAGTGAAGAATTCCTGAAAGATCACCCCGTTATTAGTGATTTGCGCGTACGTGCTTCTTATGGGGTTAATGGTACATTACCCACTAGCAATTACGGCTATATTAACTTAATGTCGTATACCAGTAAATATTTGGGAAATCCGGGAGGAACTATTACTACTGTCGCAAATAAAAATCTGTCATGGGAGACAAGCTATACCTCCAATATTGGCGTTGAATTCGGGTTATTTAATCAGCGTTTGCGTGGAACGGTAGAGTATTTTAATCGTGATTCAAAAGATCTTTTACAGGATGTACCGATTTCTACGGTTACAGGTTTCTCATCAACTCTTCAGAATATCGGGAAAATCAATAATAAGGGTATCGAGATAGAACTTAGTGGTGAAATCCTTCGCAGTGGCGGCTGGTTGTGGAATGCTTCGTTAAATGCGTCTTTTATTAAATCAAAGGTGACGAAATTATATAAAGGGGCTGACATTATCTGGTATGATCCGACGGGAGGTGATGATCGCGCACAATTCATTTACCGCGAAGGTGAGTCTACTCTCGCTTTTTATGGCTATGAGTGGGCCGGTGTGGACAAAACAAACGGTAAAAGCGTGTATTATGTAAATGATCCGACTAATGTTAAAGCTGGTGATTTTGAATATAATGGGAAAGGCGCAACGTATGATTACAGCAAAGCCAACTATAAAGTGATTGGTGATGCCATGCCGAAAGTCAGCGGTGGATTCACTACAAATGTAGCTTACAAAGGAATTGATTTAGGTTTAAGTTTCATTTATAAGATTGGTGGGAAGCTTTATGATGGCGCTTATAAAGATGTGGCCGATGATGGATATTACTGGGAACGTATACGAGCTAAAAGCTATTATGAGAACATGTGGACACCGACCAATACAAATGGCAGCCAGCCAGCGCTTTCGGGCTTGGATTTAACTGATGCCATGCAATACAGTACCCGGCAAATGCACGATGCTAGTTTTCTTCGCTTAAAATCCTTGTCGTTAGGTTATAGCTTACCCAGAACATGGACTAGCAAAGTAATGATTAATAATGCAAGAGTGTTTTTCAATGCGTCCAACCTGTTGACTTTCTCCAAATATAAGGAAGCTGATCCGGAAGTGAATCAATATGGAACCCGTGGTTGGGAAACCCCTATTGGAAAAACATTTGTATTTGGTATTGATTTGAAATTTTAATGAAGGAGGACATTGACAATGAAACATTTTAAATATTTAATCTTGTTTGCAGCTCTTGGTCTTTTGGGATTTTCATCATGTGATGGTTTTCTTAATATGCAACCGAGCAATTCTGGAAATGCTGAAACGGCAATAGCCACTCCTGCTGATGCAAAAGTGGTTATTAATGGTATTATGCGATCAATGAGCTCGTCTAATTATTATGGACGCAATTTTATCATGTATGGTGATGCTAAAGGAGGTGATCTGACTATCTATTCTGCAGGACGCGGTCTTGACGCCTTTTATTCGTTTAACCATACACCCACTAGCAACAGTTATTCAGGCTTTTGGGAAACCGGGTATTATTGCATTATGCAGCTCAATAACCTATTGGAAAACATTGATCGTCTTGAATCTGCCGGTGGAACGGGCTTTTCTTTCTATAAGGGACAGGCTTTAACTTTACGGGCTCTAATTTATTTTGATATGGTTCGGTTATATGGCCTTCCTTATAATTATGACAAGTCCTCTTATGGGGTTCCTAATATCACAAAGACATTGGAAGCTGATGCACAACCGGTTCGCGCTACTGTGGAAGAGAATTATAAGCAAATACTGGCCGATCTTGCAACAGCTATGCCTTTATTGGCAGGAAATAAATCACCCCAAAACGGTTATATCGGGTACTATGCCAATATTGCAATTCAGGCACGCGTCAAGCTCTATATGGAAGATTATGATGGAGCACTTACTGCTGCCCGGGAGATCATTGAAAAGAGCAGCTATAAGCTCTATCAGCCTTCAGAATGGGTTTCCTCATGGAGCAAACAATATGGTTCGGAATCTATATTTGAAATAGGCATTGATAAAGAATCCGATTTGGGAACTTCTTCCTTAGGTTTTTATTTGATGCGCTACGGACAAGTGAGCGGTGCGCAAGGTTGGTTTCTTGCCAGCGATTATTTCCTTGCAAGGTTGGGGCAGGACGCTTCTGATGTTCGTTGGGGAATTATGGATAATGATGAATATTGGGTTGAGACTAAAGAAACTCGTAAGGGTGCTTGTTATAAATATCTCGGGAAAACTTCACTCTATGGCGATGGAAAGGAAACTTATACAGCCGTTAATGTTAAGGTAATACGTCTTTCGGAGATATATCTTATAGCCGCCGAAGCTGCTCTGCATGCCAAGACACCTGATGCAGCTCTCGCTGCAAGTTATTTAAATGAGGTGCGAAAGCGTGCGCCACAGCTGACTCCCGCTGATGCTAGCACCGTTACAGATGACATGATTCTAGATGAGCGCAGCAAGGAGCTCTTTGGAGAAGGGCAACGTTTCTTTGATATGATACGTAAGAATAAAACTATCGAATTCAACGATGATTTTCAGGGTGTACCTGTCAGCAAACGTGAGAAAACGGTAGATCGTACGTTTAGTAAGATTGTCCTTCCAATCTCTCAAAGCGAGATCAATGCCAATCCGGCATTAGCCGACGAACAGAACGAAGCTTATAAATAGAGAAAATAAAGCTTTACGATAACTTTACTGTAAGGAGAGTGACCGGAATAAATAACCGGCATTCTCCTTTTTCTTTGGGCGTTCTTACCATCGGATAAGCAACTGCATGTTTCTTGCCTATTGTCTGGCATAACAATTCCATAAGTCGGAAACGACAATTCCCATATAGAGTTATCCTCATTTCTATATAGAGAAACTTTCGTTCCCTATATAGGAAACAGCCTAAAAGTATTAGAATTGTTTGCGTAACTGACTATACATGGAAATGATTATAAGCGGACTATGAGGGTAGATACTTACCCTCATAGTTACCCCCATCACTACTCACATGTCTGTATCTCCTATGAATAGGCAGATACAGGTAATTTATGAGGGCATGAGGGTATAAACGATGTAAAAACTATATTTAACTTGAGTTTAACTTATAAATGCGACATCATAAGGTTGTCAAATGGAAAATAAAAGAGAAAAGTGAATGAAATGAATCTTACAAACTGTTTATCTGTTATTTGGTCAATTAATTACAAAGTTTGAACTTATAGTTCTATCCCTCTTTTTTTTATATTTATATTTTTGTCCTTATTCTAAAATTTAAATATTTAACTGTCATGAGAAAACTTTTTCTTATATCATTTTTCTTTGCATTTTTTGTTTCAAATGGTTTTGCCCAATGGCAGCCTGCCGGAGATCGAATAAAAACACAATGGAGCGCGGATGTCAAGCCTGATAATGTGTTACCTGAATATCCACGCCCTATTATGGAACGGTCTGACTGGAAGAATCTAAACGGTTTATGGGACTATGCTATTATTGAGAAGGGTAGTGCTGTTCCTGCAAAATTCGAAGGAAAGATTTTGGTTCCTTTTGCCATTGAATCTTCTCTTTCTGGTGTACAGAACAGAGTTGATGAGATGCATGAGCTTGTTTACACCCGCAACTTTGAAGTACCTTCTAATTGGAAGTCCCAAAAAGTTCTTTTGCATTTTGGTGCGGTTGACTGGAAGGCGGATGTATGGGTCAATGGCGTAAAAGTAGGAACTCATACAGGAGGATATACTCCCTTTTCATTTGATATAACGGCGGCTTTAAATAAAGGACAAAATAAGCTTGTTGTTAAAGTCTGGGATCCGGCGGATAAAGGTTATCAGCCTAGAGGCAAACAAGTTAGTAAGCCTGAAGGTATATGGTATACTCCTGTTACAGGCATTTGGCAAACGGTTTGGTTGGAGCCTGTAGCTGAAAAATATATTCAAAATCTTCGCATTACTCCTGATATTGATAATAATCTTCTGACTGTAAAAGCAGAACTGAATAATACCTCTTCCTCAGATCTTGTTACAGTTGATGTTTATGATGGAAATCATTTGATAACTACCGGTAAAAGTATAAATGGACAATCTGTTGAGATAGCTATGCCCAAGGACGTTAAACTTTGGACTCCCAATTCTCCGTTCTTATATTCCTTGAAAGTGACTTTAAGAAGTGGGAATAAGCAAGTCGATCAAGTTGCCAGTTATGCAGCCATGAGAAAATACTCCACCAAAAGAGATGCGAATGGCATAGTCCGCCTGGAACTTAACAATAAAGCGCTGTTCCAATTTGGTCCACTTGACCAAGGATGGTGGCCTGATGGATTATACACTGCTCCGACTGACGAAGCATTACGCTACGATATTCAGAAAACGAAAGATTTTGGATTTAACATGATCCGTAAACATGTAAAAGTTGAGCCTGCCCGCTGGTATACTTATTGTGACAAACTCGGGGTTATTGTATGGCAAGACATGCCTAGTGGCGATCGTGGACCGGAATGGCAACCTAGAAATTATTTTAATGGAACAGAAATTAAACGTTCCGAGGCTTCTGAAGCTTGTTATCGCAAAGAATGGAAAGAGATTATGGATTACTTGTATTCTTATCCATGTATAGGTACTTGGGTACCGTTTAATGAATCTTGGGGTCAATTTAAGACAGCTGAGATCGTGGAATGGACGAAGCAATATGATCCGACTCGCCTTGTTAATCCCGCAAGTGGTGGTAACCATTACACTTGTGGAGACATATTAGACCTTCACCATTATCCGCAACCTAACATGTTTTTGTTCGATGCGCAGAGAGCTACCGTTTTAGGGGAATTCGGAGGTATTGGCATGCCTTTAAAAGATCATCTTTGGGAACCTAACCGCAATTGGGGTTATGTGCAATTTTCTACTTCAAAAGAAGCTACCGATGAGTATGTGAAATATGCTGATATACTTTATAAATTAATCAATAAAGGCTTTTCCGCTGCAGTTTATACTCAGACCACTGATGTGGAAGTTGAAGTGAATGGATTGATGACATACGACCGTAAAGTGATAAAGCTTGATGAAAAGAGAGTGAACGAAGCAAATACACGTGTTTGTAATGCCTTGAATCAATAGCGTTATCCTTTGAAATATTTCTAAGAGATTGCATCAGAATACATATTTATTGTTCTGGTGCAATCTTTTTTTTATTTATAAGATTTGAATGCTTACTTTTATGCCTTAAAACCTTAGATGATTAATATCATGACACGAATTTCATTTAAAATCTTATTTGTTCTATGCATTCTTGTTATGCCGATAAAGGCACAGGATGTTCTTCATTACTACTTTAGGACCTTGGATATTCGGAACGGTTTATCTCAAAATACAGTGAATACAATTCTACAAGATAGAAAAGGATTTATGTGGTTTGGGACGAAAGATGGTTTAAATCGCTTTGATGGTTTATCTTTCCGTGTATTTAAGCGAGAGGATACAAAATTGGGCAATAACATAATTACTGCACTCTTTGAAGATAAAGATGGTAATATATGGGTTGGTACCGATGCTGGTGTTTATATTTTCAATCAGGTTTCAGAACAGTTTACGGCTTTTGATAAAATTAGTAATACGGGGTGCTCTATTAAGCGTGCTGTTACATTGATTGCTCCTGATGAAAAGGGAAATATTTGGATCTCTTCAGACTATGATGGGCTTTTCTGTTATGATACTAAAAGTGCAAAGCTATTTAGTTATTTGCACAGAACGGGGACAGCAAATGTGACTCGTTTTTGGTTTGAAAATAATATTTCCTGGGTGGCATTATATGCTGATAATCTATATTATACCAATAAAACTCTCAACTCGACTTTGCATCCGTTTGTTGATTCGGACGGTAGAGAGGCCTTTAAAGGTGATATTATTAACACTCAAGTGAAAGGTCCTCATAATTGCATTTATGTTGGTTCATCCAGTGGATTGACAGAAGTGAATCTGACAACCCGTAAGACTCGCCGAATACTCAATGCTTATGTACGTACTTTACAATTTAAATCCGATGGAGAACTATGGGCCGGAACGGAGTCTGGGCTTTATGTTTATGATTTGGTGAAAGACAGAATAACCCACTTATCTGCTCCAAATCAAGACAATGCTTATTCCTTGTCGGATAATGCTATTTATTCTTTATGTCGAGATAAAGAAGACGGTATGTGGATTGGTTCCTATTTTGGTGGAATTAATTATTATCCAAAACAGTGGACTTATTTTGAAAAATATTATCCCAGGGATGATATTGAAAATTTGGGACGTAGAGTGCGTGAGTTCTGTGAGAGTAATGATGGCACCGTTTGGATTGGTACGGAAGATAGAGGATTGTTTCATTTTGATCCGTTTTCTGGAAAGATAGAGCCTTTTGAGCATCCCAGTATTTATAAAAATATCCATGGCCTTTGTCTTGATGGAGATAATTTGTGGGTAGGGACTTTCTCGGGAGGGTTGAATCGTGTCAATCTGAAAACAAAGCAGGTAAAGCATTATGAAAAAGGAGAAGCGGCTAATACAATAAATGCAAATGATGCTTTTTCGATTTGCAAAACAACTACAGGCGATTTATTTATAGGCACCACTTCCGGACTTTTACGCTATAATCGCACTACGGATGATTTCACTCGTATTCCACGATTGAATAGTATATTTGTTTATAAGATACTGGAAGACTTTAATGGTAATATATGGTTAGCTACTTATTCAAATGGTGTTTTTCGGTATGATGTAAAAACTAAGCAATGGAAGAATTTTACTTTGCAGAAGGATGATCCTGAGTCTCTCCCCTATAATAAAGTTATCAGTATTTTTGAAGATAGTCACAAACGCTTGTGGTTTATGACACAAGGTGCAGGATTCTGCCGCTTTGAGCCTAAGAATCAAAAGTTCATACGTTATGATATGTCGAAAGGCTTTCCAAGTAATATCGTTTATAAAATGGTGGAGGACAATCGAGGTAAGCTGTGGCTCACTACAAGTAATGGCTTGGTTAGTTTTAGCCCGGAGACTGGAGAAAAACATATATACACTACGGCAAATGGTTTATTGAGCAATCAGTTTAATTATCAATCCGGATATCGTGATAAAAAAGGGCATCTTTATTTTGGGAGCATTAATGGTTTTATAGTCTTTAATCCGGATAATTTTGCTGAAAATACTTTTGTTCCTCCAGTTGTAATAACAGATTTTTATCTTTTCAATAAAAGGCTTTCTATCGGCTCAAAAAAGTCTCCTTTGCAAAAGAGTATTACCTATTCTGATGAAATAGAACTTGCATCCGATCAGAATTCTTTTTCATTTCATGTAGCAGCCCTTAGCTACCAGGCACCTGAAATGAATAGATTAGTCTATAAATTAGAAGGTTTTGATAAAGAATGGTATAGTGTGGATAAGAGTGCATTAATAAGCTACTCCAACCTACCGTATGGAACTTATAAATTTCATCTAAAAGGTTCAAATAGTGACGGAAAATGGAATACCTCCGAGCGAATCTTAAAGATACATATACGTCCACCGTTTTATTTATCACCATTTGCTTATGTAGTCTATGTACTCATCATCATTTTCTCTATTGTTAGCCTAATTTCTTACTTCCGGCGGAAGGCTATACGAAGACATAAACAGGCAATGGAAACATTTGAACATGAAAAAGAAAGAGAGCTATATACAGCCAAAATTGATTTCTTTACGAATGTAGCCCACGAAATACGCACTCCTCTCACGTTAATAAAGAGCCCGCTTGAGAATGTGCTGTCTTCTGGATACGTGAACAAAGATATAAAAGATGATTTGGAAATAATGGATTTGAATACGAATCGGCTTCTCGATTTAGTCAATCAGTTATTAGATTTTAGGAAAACAGAGACGGAGGGTTTCCAGCTCAATTTCGTCGAATGTAATGTCTCAGATATATTGCGTAAAACATACGTGCGTTTTACTCCATTGATGAAGCAAAGAGGCTTGGATATCACTTTAAACTGCCCTGATGATATAAAGGCATCAGTAGACAAAGAGGGTTTTACAAAGATTATCAGTAATTTGTTGACTAATGCAGTGAAGTATGCAGAGACTTATGTTAAGGTTGATTTTACTCAGGACGATCACTTACTAAAATTTTCAATATGTAATGATGGTGAGATTATTCCGCTTGATATGCGTGAAGAAGTCTTTAAGCCTTTTGTCCAATATAAACGCGGAACCGAACGCTCTGTTTCCGGGACTGGTATTGGATTGGCCTTGGCACGTTCGCTTGCAGAACTTCATGAGGGAATCCTGTCAATGGATTCGTCAATGGAATATAATGGCTTTATTCTGACGTTACCAACTACACATGAACATACTATTGATATTTTAGAAAATGATAATAAGTTTGTCAGGCTGGAATCCAACAATAATTTTGAAAAAGCGACTATGGAAGGGCATTATGAATCTATCGGTCAGTCGCGGTACACACTTTTAATTGTGGAAGATAACCCGGAAATGCTTTCTTTTGTGGCAAAACAACTCGCACTTGATTACACCTTGTTTACTGCCTCTAATGGGATAGAGGCATTACAAGTGTTGAAAGAACAAACTATAAATTTAGTTATTTCTGATATTGTCATGCCTGAAATGGATGGGTTACAACTTTGTGACTATCTGAAGTCTGAATTAGACTATAGTCATATTCCAATCATATTATTAACAGCGAAAACAACTCTTCAATCGAAAATAGAAGGACTTAGATCCGGAGCTGATGCATATATTGAAAAGCCTTTTTCGGTAGAATATTTGAAAGTTTGTGTGTCCAATCTACTCAATAATAGGGAAAAGCTTCGTATGTCTTTTGTTCATTCTCCTTTTGTGCAAACTAACACTATAGCAATGACAAAAGCTGATGAAAGCTTTTTAAGAAATTTGAAAGAAATAATAGTTGAGAATATGCAGAACCCTGATTTCTCTTTAGATGATATGGCTGATTTGTTAAATATGAGCCGTTCCAGTCTTAATCGCAAAATAAAAGGAATATTGGATATGACGCCCAATGATTATATTCGGTTGGAGCGCCTTAAAAAGTCGGCTCAATTGTTGAAGGAAGGGGAGTGTAAGATTAATGAAATTTGCTATATGGTGGGTTTTAACACGCCTTCTTACTTTACTAAATGCTTTTTAAAACAATTTGGTGTTTTGCCGAAAGATTTTAGAGGCTGATTGTGCATTATTGATTTAATCATATTTATGAATACATTTGCCCCATTTGCACGTCCATTATATGTTATGCTGAAGCCAATAGGCGCCCATTGTAATTTGGCATGTGATTATTGTTACTATCTTGAGAAAGCAAAATTGTACGATAATATACCTAAGCACGTAATGAGTGAAGAAATGCTTGAATCTTTTACGCGTGAGTATATCCAATCACAAACAATGCCGCAGGTCTTATTTACGTGGCACGGAGGGGAAACACTGATGCGACCGCTTTCGTTTTATAAAAAAGCGATGGAATATCAAAAGAAATATGCTCAGGGGCGTACTACTGATAATGCTATTCAGACAAATGGGACTTTATTGAATGACGAGTGGTGCCAATTTTTTAAGGAAAATAATTGGTTGGTTGGAGTCTCGATTGATGGACCGCAGGAATTTCATGATGAATATCGCAAGAATAAGCAGGGAATGCCTTCATTTGTCAAAGTTATGAAAGGTATTGATTTGCTTAACAAGCATGGAGTACAGTGGAATGCAATGGCTGTGGTAAATGATTATAACGCAGACTACCCATTAGAGTTTTATCGTTTTTTCAAGCAAATAGATTGTCATTATATTCAATTTACTCCTATTGTGGAGCGTGTGAAGGGACATTTGGATGGGCGCCATCTGGCAAATTTGGAAGATGGAACAGATTGTCAACTTGCAGAATTCTCTGTAACTCCTAAGCAGTGGGGAAATTTTATTTGTACAATTTTTGATGAATGGGTGCGTAATGATGTTGGCGACTATTATATTCAGCTGTTCGATTCGACATTGGCTAATTGGATGGGAGTAGAGCCTGGAATTTGCACCTTGGGAAAATCATGCGGGCATGCTGCTGCTATGGAATTTAATGGAGATGTCTATTCTTGTGACCATTTTGTTTTTCCGGAATACAAACTTGGAAATATAAGAACAAGCTCTTTAGTTGAAATGCTATATGGAGAAAAGCAGTCTGAATTTGGAAAAATAAAACAAAAAATGCTTCCAACTCAATGTAAAGAGTGCGACTTCTTATTTGCCTGCAATGGAGAATGCCCTAAAAACCGATTTATACAATCAGCATCCGGAGAGAATGGACTGAATTATCTTTGCCAAGGGTATTATGGCTTTTTTAAACATGTTGCCCCGTATATGGATTATATGAAGAAAGAATTGATGGCTCAACGCCCACCAGCCAATGTCATGGAAGCAATACGCAAGGGGCTAATATAATCAAGTATTATTATGCGCTTTTACATCTGTTGTTATTTCATTTAGAATAAGGTTGTTATCAATTCTTTATAGATAACACTAGGTGGTTGTGCTTTTATATGTTTCTATTTAAGACTTTTATTCGTACTATTGTCTAAAATGGTAATTATTGCTATTAATTGAGTATATATTTTTATTCTTTTGGATATTATTATTATTACTTTGAATTCCTTGAAAAATCAATAGAAAGAACTATAGAAAAAAGTAAGTATAATACATTCTAGAATAAAAGTACTATGAATTTAAAGTTATTATTTTTGCCCGCTTCTTTGTTAGCGACATTAAATGTTCATGCTGGAACTAAACTAAAGCAAAAAAACTCTGATAAACGACCAAACATTTTGGTTATTTTGGCGGATGACTTGGGGTATTCTGATTTAGGTTGCTATGGTGGAGAGATTCATACTCCTAATTTGGATAAATTGGCTAAAGAGGGAGTTCGTTTCAGCCATTTCTATAATACAAGTAGAAGCTGCCCAACGAGAGCTTCTTTGTTGACCGGTCTTTATCAACATCAAGCTGGCATTGGCCGTATGACTTTCGACGATCATTTGCCAGGATACCGTGGAACGCTTTCAAGAGATGCTGTTACTATAGCAGAAGTGTTAAAGCAGGCAGGGTATGGGACTTGTATGCTAGGAAAGTGGCATGTTGCAGAAACTCCTTTGCGAGACGATCAGAGGGCTTGGCTAAATCATCAAGTGTACCACGAAACCTTTTCGGATTTGTCTAATTATCCAGTCAATCGTGGCTTTGATACACATTATGGGGTGATTTATGGAGTTGTAGACTATTTTGATCCCTTCAGTCTTGTAGAGGGTGAAGTACCCGTCAAAAATGTTCCTAAGGATTATTACATAACTCAAGCACTATCAGACCGCGCTGTTGAAGAAGTTGATAAATACTCCAAGCAAGATAAACCTTTTTTTATGTACTTAGCCTATACTTGTCCCCATTGGCCTCTTCAAGCTCTTCCCGAAGATATTGCTAAATATAAGGATACTTACAAGGCTGGATGGGAAGCAATACGAGATGCTCGCTATGAACGTCAAAAAAAGATGGGGCTTTTCTCAGGTGCAGCTGATTTTCTCTCTGAGCGTCAGTTTAAAGACAAATGGGAAGAAAATACGCATGCAGAATGGGATGCCAGAGCTATGGCCGTACACGCAGCAATGGTCGATAGAATGGATCAGGGTATTGGAGAAGTCATTAATGCATTATCTCGCAATGGTCAACTTGATAATACTTTAATCTTATTTCTTTCGGACAATGGTTGCAGTAGTGAAGTCTGCCAAAATTATTCTCCCGGTGAGAACGATCGTCCGGATATGACTCGAGATGGTCGGGCTATTGTTTATCCACATAATAAAGAAGTGCTTCCCGGTCCTGAAACCACTTATGCTTCTCTTGGTCCGGAGTGGGCGAATGTTGCAAACACTCCATTCCGTTATTGGAAGGCAAAATCATATGAGGGTGGTATATGTACCCCTATGATTGCGCATTGGCCAAAAGGTATAAAGAACAATATTGGTGGAGTGACACCTGAAATTGGGCATGTAATGGATATAATGGCGACCTGCGTTGATATTTCCGGAGCAACTTACCCTGATAAGTACAAGGGACATTCAATAGTACCTATGGAAGGTCTCAGCTTATCTCCTGTCTTTAAAACCGGACATCGTATTGGGCATGCTTATCTTGGTTTCGAGCATTTCAACGAACGGGCATTCCTGGGTAATGATGGTTGGAAAATAGTATGTCCTGGCGGAAATAAAGCAAAATGGGAGCTTTATAATTTAAATACCGATCGTAGTGAGAAACATAATGTTGCTGAGTTGTATCCAGCTAAAGTTTCAGAATTAGTAAATGCTTATGAAAAATGGGCAAAGCGTTGTATGGTCGAACCTTATCCGGGACAAAAGTAGTTTATTGAAAGCAGGCAAGGATGAAGTATCCTTCTATATTTTTATGCAAGATTAAATGGAAAAGCTGAAAAAGCCTTTCTAATATGTATGAAGGCATTTTTTGTGATGTTATAGTTGTATAGATTGAGTCTATTTTTGTATTTGTTTTTAAAAGAGAGAACTATCTTCGCATCAAAGCTTTTGAGTTCTTTAATGCGTCCTGTAAAGCTGATTTCCATATATTCTCTATTTCATGAAGAATATGCGTTCTTTTTGTTTTATTTAATTCTATAAAAAATGACTGGAAACTTCATTTTTATGTAGATGTTAATTTAAATCTGATAATTATGGATTTTAAAAAATGTTTTTTTTCAGGAGTGCTTTTCCAAGGAATTGGTTTATCATTATTTGCTCAGACCACTAAACCTAACATTGTAGTAATTATAGCAGATCAACAACGTGCGGATTTATGTGGGCGTGAGGGCTTTCCTCTAAACATTACTCCTTTTGTTGATGAGTTAGCCCATCAGAACGCTTGGTTTGATAAAGCATATACTGTTATGCCAGCTAGTGCGCCAGCACGTTGCTCGCTATTTACAGGACGTTTTCCTAATGCAACTCATGTTCGGACAAATCACAATATCCAGGATATATATTATGATAAGAATCTGATTGATGTCTTGAAGGATAATAATTATGCAACTGCTTTAGTAGGTAAGAATCATACCTTTTTGAAACCTAAGGATATGGATTCCTGGTCTGAATACTCTCATTGGGGAAAAAATGCACCGAAGACAGAAGAAGAACGTGCCAGTTCCCTTTTCTTTAAGGATGCTGTTGGGCAGTATTTGGACTCTTCTCTTGTAGCTTTGGAAAATCAACAACCTACAAAAATTGTGGATGAGGCATTAAAGTGGATAGATAGTCAAAAGAGCAATCCTTTTTTTGTTATGGTTTCATTTCCTGAACCTCATAACCCTTATCAAGTTTGTGAGCCCTATTATTCAATGTTTTCACCAGATAAGATACCCTCACCTAAAACGTCACGGAAGGATCTTCCTTTAAAAGGAGAAAAATATCAGATATTAGCTTCCTTAGAAGATGCTTCTTGCCCTAATTTAAAGGACGATTTACCAAGGATCAGAGGTAATTATATGGGAATGATCCGTCTTATTGACGATCAGATACAGCGCTTGGTTGAGAATTTAAAGAAACAAGGTTTATTTGATAAAACAATTTTTATTATTTTGTCAGATCATGGAGATTATTGTGGAGAATATGGGTTGATACGTAAAGGTGCAGGACTCTCAGAAAGTTTAACTAGAATTCCAATGGTATGGGCCGGCTATAAAATTAAAAAGCAGGCTAAGGCAATGGATGCATTCGTTTCAATAGCAGACATTTTCCCGACACTATGCTCGGCTATAACAGATTCTATCCCAATGGGGGTGCAGGGGAGAAGTTTATGGCCTATGTTGACGGGAGATAAATACCCAAAGAGTGAATTTTCAAGTATCATCGTTCAAGAGGGATTTGGTGGCGAAGATTTTCATAAAGACGATAATTTGACCTTTGAACAGGAGGGAGCTTTGGCTCGTAATAAAATAGCCGGTTTTGATGAGTTGAATACTTGGACTCAAAGCGGGACATCCCGCATGGTTCGCATGGGAGATTGGAAGCTCATAATGGATAGCAATGGCAAGGGAGAGTTATATAACTTGAAGAAGGATCCATTTGAGCTGAATAACCTATTTGGACAAAACAAGTTTGTCAATGAACAAAATTCATTATTAGTGAAGCTATTATCTTGGGAATTGCGGCTTCAAGATCCGTTGCCGTTGCCAAGAACTCGCTATCATTTCAAGCGGAACCCTAATAATTATCATTTTATGGAAGATGGAATGAAATAATAAAATTATATGAAAAAGTTATTAGTTTACGTTTGTTTTGTGTTTTTGGGTATTTCAAGCTTTTGTCAGCCTTGTAAAGCGGATGACGCAGATGTTGACAAAACAAATACAAAAGAGAAATCTCCTGTTCTTCTGGGAGATCCGTTTATCTTATTGGATAATGGTACTTATTACGCTTATGGAACCCATGCTAGTGGTGGGATCGAAGTTTATACCTCGATAAATTTGAAAAAATGGAAATTACATGGTTTGGCTTTAAATAAGGATGATGTGTGGGCTGATCGTAGGTTTTGGGCACCGGAGGTATATAAGGTTAATGGTAAGTTTTATATGTATTATTCTGCAGATGAACATATCTGTGTTGCGACCTCCGATTCTCCTTTAGGTCCTTTTAAACAAGCAGAGCAAAAGCCTATGATTGCAGATGAAAAGTGTATTGATAACTCTTTATTTATAGATGATAATGGTAAGCCATATCTATTCTTCGTTCGTTTTAATGATGGTAATAATGTTTGGGTGGCAGAGCTTGAAAGCGATTTGGCTACGATTAAGAAAGAGACAATTCACCCTTGCATTCATGTTTCGCAAGAATGGGAAAAGGTCTGGCCGAGAGTGAATGAAGGTCCCTTTGTCATTAAGCATAAGGGCTTATATTATATGAGTTACTCTGCTAATAGTTATGAAAGTCCACTTTATGGGGTAGGATGTGCAACGGCAAGCAATATTATGGGGACATGGACTAAATATGATAACAATCCGTTGCTTCAAAGTCCGGGAGATTTGGTAGGAGTCGGGCATAACGCGATGTTCACTGATAAAGAAGGACGGCTCCGTATTGTTTATCATGCTCATAAAGACAAAAATAACATTCATCCTCGTGCAATGTATATCGGATATGTAACCTTTGAAAAAAGTGGTGGTGTAGATAAAATGAAAATAAGCAATGATTATATCTCTCCAAAATTAGTTCAATGATGGTATCCTTTTTGAATCTCTAAAGGATGCCGGATCTCACTTTGAGGTTCTTGTTAATATGCTTTTTGTGATTTGCGTAATATTAATTTTATGAATAAATCTCTGATATCCGGTATGTTATTTCAAGCATTAAGTATATCCATGGTTGCTTAGACGAAGCATTTTTAGAGTTATATAGCATACAGAAAGACCCAAATCGAGCTGTAAATAGGCAGATAAATATCTGGACTTATGTGCTGAAATGAAGCAAAAGGTGATCAATTGGTATTTTACTAAAAGGAAATTTATAATAATGTTACAATTTGTGTTATGAAAAAAAATTTTTTATTGTTGGTCTTTGGACTGACTATCTTTAATAGTGTTTGTGTATTTTCAAAGCAAAAAAAAGATAGTCTATATCGAAATCCGGTAGTTAATTATAGCCTTCCCGATCCATCGGTTATTAAAGGGGAAGACGGTTATTATTATCTATATGCGACGGAAGATATTCGTAATTTACCTATTCATCGATCGAAAGACTTAGTTAATTGGGAATTCGTAGGTACCGCTTTTTCAAAGGAAACACGCCCCAACTTTGTAAAAAAGGCAGGAATATGGGCGCCTGATATAAATAAAATAGGAGACCATTATGTAATGTATTATTCAATGTCCGTTTGGGGAGGAGAATGGACCTGTGGCATAGGCTGTGCTGTAGCTGATAAGCCAGCCGGTCCGTTTAGGGATCTTGGGAAGCTGTTTATTAGTAGCGAAATCAATGTGCAGAATTCTATAGACCCTTTTTATATTGAAGACAAAGGCAATAAATACCTTTTTTGGGGCAGTTTTCGAGGTATTTATGGAATAGAGCTATCGGAAGACGGTCTTTCTCTGAAAAGTGGGGCTGTTCCCCAAAAAATAGCAGGAGGTGCATTTGAAGGAACATATATTCATAAGAGGGGGAACTATTACTATCTTTTTGCTTCAGTTGGTAGCTGTTGTCAAGGTCTTAAAAGTACTTATAGAACTGTCGTTGGACGTTCTAATAATTTGTTTGGCCCTTATCTTGATAAAAAAGGGAACCGCATGTTAGATAATCATTATGAAGTGTTGATTCATAAAAATGAATCATTTGTTGGTACTGGTCATAACTCAGAAATAGTAACAGACGATGCTGGAAATGATTGGATCTTCTACCATGCTGTGAGTACAGCGAATCCCGAAGGACGTGTCTTAATGCTGGATCAAGTGAAATGGAAAAGCAATTGGCCTCTTGTAGAAAGCAGCTCTCCTTCGCTGGAGTCAAAAAGGCCGGTGTTTAAGTAGAAAGGCGAATTCGACAGATTCCATTACTGTAAATAAGAAGAGCCTCTCTAGATGTGTTTAGGGAGGTTCTTTGAATATATAATTGCAAAGATTGAATATATAATTGCATTTATATTTCTCTTGTTAGTTTACTTTTGCTTTTGATAAATTAATACTATATTTCCAATGAATATAACTGGGAATTAGAAAAAACTATTGGATAGACCGATGAAGATGTGCGAATGATGATAGAGTTTCTTTATGGCGGTTATTTTATATTTTGAAAGATGAAGCAAGATTTTATTAGTAGGCGAGATTTTTTGAAAAA
The DNA here is from genome assembly GCA_041907545.1 of Bacteroides sp. Lineage (GTDB taxonomy): Bacteria > Bacteroidota > Bacteroidia > Bacteroidales > Bacteroidaceae > Bacteroides. The sequence goes on along the minus strand of JAYRGX010000001.1, from coordinate 6,757 downwards.
TATAGGGATTGTGGGAGCTAGTGCTGTGCTAGCTGCAAGCCCATGGTTATCTACATTTTCAGAAGTAACATTGACTGGTAAGGAAAAGTGCCGCTTAGGTGTTATTGGAGTTGGATCGCGCGGACAATTCCATCTTGGGTTTTTGAGTAAAAATCCAAAAGTTGAGGTTGTTGCGCTATGTGATATCTATCCTCCCTCAATAGAAGAAGCTCATAAAATCGTCCCTAAAGCTAAATTGTACGGTGATTATCGGAAGTTATTGGATAATAAAGATATTGATGCGGTGCTTGTGGCGACCCCATTGAATACTCACTATAAGATTGTAATGGATGCATTTGATGCAGGAAAGCACGTGTTATGTGAAAAATGTATCGGTTATACTATTGAAGAGTGCTATAATATGTATAAGCGTCATAAAGAGACCGGGCTAATCTTTTTTACAGGGCAGCAGCGTCTTTTTGACCCGCGTTATATTAAGGCAATGGAGTTGGTGCATCGTGGTATGTTCGGTGAAATCAATGCAATTCGTACTTTCTGGAACAGAAATGGAGATTGGCGGCGCCCGGTTCCTTCACCTGAGTTGGAGCATTTGATTAATTGGCGCTTATATCGAGCATCCTCAAAAGGTTTAATGACTGAACTTGCATGCCACCAGTTGCAAATTGGTAGTTGGGCTTTGCATAAACTTCCCGAAAAAGTAATGGGGCATGGAGCTATCACTTTCTGGAAAGATGGAAGAGACGTTTATGACAATATCAGTTGTATTTATGTTTTTGATAATGGAGTGAAAATGACATTTGATTCGGTCATCTCTAATAAATTTTATGGGCTGGAAGAACAAATAATGGGAAATCTTGGGACAGTGGAGCCCGAGCATGGCAAATATTATTTTGAGAATACTCCACCTGCGCCGGGATTCTTACAAATGGTAAATGAGTTCGAAAATAGACTTTTCGGTTCGCTACCTTTTGCCGGTACAAGTTGGGCTCCAGAGACAGCCAATGAAAATAAGGGTGAATATATACTAGGCGAACGTCCACAGAGTGATGGCACATCTCTTTTGTTGGAAGGTTTTGTAGAGGCTGTTATTGCCCGTCGACAACCTGCTCGAATTGCTGAAGAAGGTTATTATGCAAGTGTACTCTGCTTATTGGGGCATCAAGCTATTGAAGAAGGGCGAGTCCTTACTTTCCCTAACGAATACAAGATTGATTATTTAAATCATCATAATCAGGCATCAATTGGAATATGAAAGACACTCTTATTACTGCAAAGAGAAAGAAGCAAGAATTGATCACATTATTAATCTGCTTTATTTTGGCTAATCTGGCCAATCTTTATTCAATTATTGTTTACCATACCCAATTTTCGGAGTTGATCACCTCACTTCTTTATGTAATAGCCTTCGCTGTTGCACTCTATATCTTTTGGTCTTTACTGAGACTGTTTCTATATGAATTGCAAATATTGCTTTTGAAGAAAAGAAAATGAAGTATACCTGATATGAACAATCTTCCGATACAACATTTATCAAAGCCCATGAACGATGGTTGCTTGCTCTATGCATGGTTTTCAGCTATGCATACCCGCGTTGATATATTATTGTATGGTGGGTGTGAAGAAAAGCAACTCAATATTGTTCGTTTGATATATGAGGAACTGCATCGATTAGAACAATTGGCTAATTTTTACAATGATAGCGAGCTCTTTCAAGTCAATAGAAAAGCCTTCCGGGGACCAGTTAAAATAAGTCAAGAGTTATTTGATATGATATCTTTCTGCTTGTTGGCTCATGAGCGTACTTTGGGCTATTTTGATATTGTAGTTCATTCTGACGGCTACAGCACTGAAACAATTCATTCGATAAATTTATCTTCAAAGGATCAGGCAATAAGCTTTGGAATACCAGGGGTGAAAATCAATCTTTCCGGATATCTAAAAGGCTATGCAATAGAGAAGATAAGAGGACTTTTGAATAAAGTCGGGCAAAGAAATGCCTTAGTTAATATGGGCAATAGCTCTGTTTTGGCAATGGGAAATCATCCATACGGTGAAGGATGGAAAGTTGCTTTTGGAAATAGCGTAGATTTGTGTAATGCTGAAAATGATATTTGGCTGTTTAATGAGTGCTTAACGACTTCTGGCAATGATTCGGAAGGGCGTAAGCATATTATAGATCCTTTTACAGGTCAGTTGATAAAAGGTAATAGACTGGTTGCTGTAATTACAGATAATGGAGAAGAAGGCGAAATTCTTTCGACTGCTTTGTTTGCGATCGGAGTAAAAAAGCAAGATATCCTACGAAAAACGTTTTCACCTCGCTGGATTCAGTTCCTTCCGACAGAGAAAGTTATTTATGGATATGAGAGTTCTGATGCTTTGAATTAAAATAAGATAAACAATATGTTAACTAATTAATGAAAAACAATGGTATCTAGAAGAGATTTTCTTAAAACGATGACAATGGCCTCTGCCAGCTTGGCCGTTGGCTCAAACGGGCTTTTAAAAGCCTCTTCACTAAGCAATGACCAAAAACCAAAATCTAAATCCAAAGTTAAAATTGCTTATATTGGCATTGGTAATAGGGGTGAACAGATTATAGGTGAATTTGCTCGTACTGGAATGGTTGAAGTTGTAGCTCTTTGTGACGTGGATATGGGGGCAAAGCACACGCAGAAAGTTATGGGAATGTATCCCAAAGCAAAGCAGTTCCGTGACTTCCGACAAATGTTTGATAAGATAGGTAATGAGTTTGATGCAGTGGCTATAGCTACGCCCGATCATTCACATTTTCCCATTACTATGTTGGCTTTGGCATCTGGTAAGCATGTTTATGTTGAAAAGCCGTTGGCGCGCACGTTCTATGAAGCGGAGTTGTTGATGCAAGCAGCGCGCCGTCATCCACAGTTGGCGACTCAAGTAGGGAACCAAGGTCACTCTGAAGCAAACTACTTCCAATTTAAGGCTTGGATGGATGCTGGGATTATTAAGGATGTTACGGCTGTAACGGCACATATGAACAATGTTCGCCGCTGGCATAAATGGGATTCTAATATTTATAAATTGCCCGCAGGTCAGCAGATCCCAGCAGATATGGATTGGAACACTTGGCTTGGGGCTGCTCCATATCATGAATACAATGAAAAATATCATCTAGGCGATTGGCGTTGCTGGTATGATTTTGGTATGGGTGCTCTAGGCGACTGGGGGGCACATATTCTTGACACAGTACACGAATTCCTAGAGCTTGGATTGCCATACGAAGTATCAATGTTATATGAGAAAGGACATAATGATTATTTCTATCCGTATTCATCGACTATTCTATTCCGGTTCCCACAGCGGAAAGGGATGCCTCCTGTAGATATTACGTGGTATGACGGGCTTGATAATCTGCCACCTATTCCTGCCGGATATGGCGTGTCAGGATTAGATCCTAATATACCTAAGACAAATCAGGGGGATGCTCCTGCTGCTCAACTGAATCCGGGGAAAATTATCTATTCAAAAGATTTGATTTTTAAAGGAGGAACTCATGGCAGTACCTTATCTATCATACCCGAAGAAAAAGCCAAAGAAATGGTGAGTAAGTTGCCTGAGGTTCCCAAAAGCCCTTCTAATCATTTTGAAAATTTCTTGTTGGCATGTAATGGACTTGAAAAAACACGTTCTCCATTTGAAATCAATGGAGTGTTGAGTCAGGTCTTTTCTCTTGGTGTAATGGCTCAGCGACTCAATACTCAATTATTTTTCGATAGTCGGACCAAACAAATCACTAACAATGAATTTGCCAATGCAATGTTAGCAGGAATACCTCCTCGTAAAGGTTGGGAGGAATTTTATAAATTATAATTTTGTTTGAATTTCAAAACGATATAATTATGCGTAAAACACTATTTGTATTATTATTAAGCCTTCCTTTTCAACTTTTGTTAGCTCAGAGCAATCTTTTGTCCAATTTCCCAAAAGGGTGTAGTCCGGAAGAAGTTGGAAAACGTTTAGCATATCATTTTGTAGATGGTAAGCACATGCTTCATGCCGGGAAATGGATTAGCTATCCGGAAACATTTAATTGGAGTGGAGCTTTGAAATTTGGGGCGATAACGAAAGACAAGAAGCTTATCCAACTTTTGCAAGATAAGTTTGAACCATTGTTTACAACAGAAAAAGCTTTCTTGCCGATAATGAATCACGTTGACTTGAATATGTTCGGAAGTCTACCTCTTGAATTGTATAGAATAACAAAAGAAAAACGATACTTGGATTTGGGTATTCCTTATGCTAATACCCAATGGGAAGTTCCCGAAAATGCAAATCAAGAGCAGAAGAAATGGGCTGAAAAAGGTTATTCCTGGCAAACTCGCTTGTGGATTGATGACATGTACATGATCACTATAGTTCAAACACAAGCTTACAGAATAACCAAAGATAGAAAATATATTGATAGGGCAGCAAAAGAAATGGTACTCTATTTGGATGAGTTGCAACGGCCTAATGGACTTTTCTATCATGCACCTGATGTGCCTTTTTATTGGGCTCGTGGAAATGGCTGGGTGGCTGCCGGTATGACCGAATTACTTAGTAGTTTGCCTAAAGATCATAAAGATCGTCCCCGGATCCTTAGAGGTTATCAAGCGATGATGAAAAGTTTGAAAGATTATCAGACATCAAACGGATTATGGAATCAATTGATTAATGAATCGGATTGTTGGGCTGAGACTTCGGGATCAGCGATGTTTACTTTTGCTCTTATCAAAGGAGTGAAAAATGGCTGGTTAGATGCAAAAGAATATGCTCCTGTAGCACGTAAAGCTTGGATTGGATTAGTTTCATATATTAACGACAAGGACGAAGTAACCGAGGTTTGCGTGGGTACTAATAAAAAGAACGATAAACAGTATTATTATGATCGCCCACGTCATGCTGGTGATTACCATGGACAGACACCTTATCTTTGGTGCGTTGCGGCTCTTTTAGATAAATGATATTATGTATAACTGGAAATAAATAGATATGAAAAAGAATTTTTTATTACTTGCGCTTTTACTAGGTGCGATTTCGTTATCGGCACAAAACTGGGAGCCTCTTTTTAATGGAAAGAATTTAAAGGGCTGGAGTAAGCTGAATGGGAAAGCGGATTATAAAGTTGTAGATGGTGCCATTGTAGGTACTCCTAAAATGAATACTCCGAATACTTTTTTAGCGACAACAAAAAACTATGGAGATTTTATTCTTGAATTTGATTTTAAAGTGGACGATGGCATAAATTCCGGAGTGCAATTTCGTAGCGAGAGCATTAAAGATTATCAAAAGGGACGTGTACACGGCTACCAATTTGAGATAGATCCATCGTCTCGTGCATGGTCAGGGGGCATTTACGATGAAGCACGTCGTAACTGGATATATCCTTTGACACTGAATCCGGCTGCAAAAACAGCTTTTAAACATAATGAATGGAATAAGGCACGTATTGAAGCTTTTGGACATTCGATGCGTACCTGGATTAATGGTGTCCCATGTGCTAATATTTGGGATGATGCAACTCCTGTCGGGTTTATAGCTTTACAAGTACATGCCATTGATAAAGTTTCAGATCAGAGCAAGAGTATTAGTTGGAAAAATATCCGAATTTGTACAGAAGATGTTGATCGTTACTTAACTTCGGAAACAAATGAAGCACCTGAAGCTAATCTGATTGCTAACACGCTTTCTCCCCGTGAAAAAAAAGCTGGTTGGGCTTTACTTTGGGATGGCAAAACAAGTACGGGTTGGAGAGGTGCCAGACTTTCAACTTTCCCTGCAAAAGGTTGGGTAATGGAGAATGGGATATTGAAAGTAATGAAGAGCGGAGGCGCTGAATCTGCCAATGGGGGTGATATTGTGACTACTCGTAAATATAAAGACTTTATTCTTTCCGTTGATTTTAAGATTACTGAAGGCGCTAATAGCGGTGTCAAGTATTTTGTGAGTCCTGATATGAATAAGGGAGAGGGTTCTGCTATCGGCTGCGAATTTCAGATATTGGATGACGAAAGACATCCCGATGCAAAATTAGGTGTAAAAGGGAATAGAAAATTAGGCTCATTATATGACCTTATTCCTGCCCCTGAAGTTAAACCTTTTAATATCAAAGAATTTAATACTGCCACTATTGTAGTCAGGGGCAATCATGTGGAACATTGGCTGAATGGAGTAAAGCTTATCGAATATACTCGTAATAATCAGATGTGGAATGCATTGGTTGCTTATAGTAAGTATAAAAACTGGCCTGACTTTGGAAACCTTATTGAAGGAAATATCCTTTTGCAAGACCATGGCAATGAAGTTTGGTTCAAGAATATTAAAATTAAGGAGCTATAATCATTTATAATGATTCTGAAAAGGCAGGAAGCAGATTGTGACCTGTCTTTTATGTTGTTGAAGTATAATCTCTTTATTTTTCAAAATAGTAGTTCCGATTCAAAAAATGGAAGGAATGAGCTAAAGTCTTCTTGTTTTTAAGGACAGAAGGTTCTTGCTCATATTGTTGTATCTATTGGCTGTATTCTTCTCTTCTGTGTTGGCGTTGTTTTTTATTTTTGTTGGCGGATTAACCGTTTTGTTATAATTAATTTAATACTATAGAAATAGAGGCCTATGATGTAAATATGTAATAACCTTTGTTCTTTTCTAGTATGCAGATAAAAGGCGATACTAGAGCTTTCGCATAGTTATAAATCTAATTCAGTAAAAAATGATCAAGAAAATCTTATTTTTA